>NZ_JAKFZP010000010.1:0-97989 GCF_021654215.1 Vibrio sp. MMG023
AAGTGCCCACACAGATTGATAGGTCTATATTGTTAAAGAGCTTGCTTTGCGAGAAATTTTCTCTCAAAGCGGAGGTGAATTCTAGCGAGATAATTGAGAGTGTCAAACACTTTTTTCAATTTATTTTCTCAGAAGTTTTTTACCCCTTCGACTCTGCTGAAGCCTTGTGGCGTCTGCCGTGTCGATGGATGCGCATTATAGGGAGAAGATTTTCTTTGGCAAGACTAAAAATGCATTTTTTCTAAAAAAACATGCCAAATGGATACTTTCCATCCAACCAGAAAAATACCCATAAATAACACCCAAGTTTTCTACAGATTACCCACAAAACCCTGTGGATAACTACTCATCACTGTCAAAGAAATAGGAAATCCGAGATCTTGGATTTAGGTACTCCCTAATTTTTTCAGGCAGTTTGGATGGATGAATCGCGTTTACGATTTTTAAGTCTTTTGATGCAAGGTCAATAATCGGCGCTTGTGTACGCGGAACTGAAGGGTCATAAACTAAGACATTAGGAAACAACAAGTGTGACGCATTTACCGAGATCACCAACCCCACCATATTATTGGAAAGTTGTACTACCGTTCCCGGTGGAAAAACGCCCATAAACTTGATCAAGATATTAAGGTTTTCTTCTTTATATAGATGTTTGCAATTCTTATATAAATGAGAGAGCGCGGTATAAGGTATCTTTTGTTCGGAAGGGACTGGCGTATGGCACAAATTATCAAAAGCATTCGCCACAATGATCACTTGAGCCAGCTCATCGATATCATCCCCTTTTAACCCTTTAGGATAACCCGAGCCATCTCTCATCTCATGATGTTGGGCTATGACTCTTTTCGCGCTTTCAGGAAAGTCATCAATTTGATTCGCCATATCCAAGCCGTACTTGGTGTGCAACTTAAGATAGTTACTTTCTGGTTCAGTGAGCGGCACCTGTTTACGTAAAATAGCCGTTGGGATTTTAATTTTGCCCATATCATGAAAGAGCGCTGCAAAAGAGAGCGCTTTAAGCTGCTCTGCGGAGTATCCTTTTGCACGTCCAATCATCATAGCAATGACAGCAACGTTCAACGAATGGAAGTAGATATCTTCAAATTCATTTTTGCCATTCATTAAATGTAATGTGACATTATCATCGCACATCAACTTCTCAACGATATCGTCAATCAATTGTTTGGCTTCATCAACAGCAGCGGCGGGACGATTACGTATTTTCGTCATCACAGAGCGCATACGGGCGAGGGAACGCTCGAACTCTTTCTCACATTGAATGACTCGACGGCGATAAGCGCTAAGCTTTTCGATGCGCTTTTGCTTCTCTTGCCATAGCTTCTGAGCTTCCAGCTCTAAAGTGTCGTCCTTCTTTACTTCTACTTGCGGCTGATTCGCTGGTAGAGGCGATACTTCGCTCTGTTCTGAGTTAAAATAAACAAACTTAACTCCAAGGTGTCGGATCATCTCAACTTGTTCTTGGTCTTTGATTTTGAAGCTATTTAATAGGAAGGGGTGCTCGTTCCACTTGAGTGGGAGACGGATATGTAAGCCGGGCTGAATACGATCCACTGTAAGTTTAATTATTGCCACTTTTCCACTACTGATTTAGTTCTTCTTGATAAGCCTTTAATAGTAGTGGATTTTGTAAATGAATTCATCAATAAGGCCGATGTATAAAGCGTCGATGTGCTCACCATCAATAGACAATAACGAGTAGGTTATAGGCCACTCAACCTTTAGCACTTACCATAAAGACCTATCGGCCTTACGTATTTTCAGTTGAGCTTCAAAGATAGGCTTGCTTTCTATTTGTTGATCTTTGACTAGCCCTATAAGAGTTTGCACTGCCACTCTCGCCATGTCACTAATTGGGAAATGAACCGCAGATACCGTAGGGTAGAGACTTTCACATAGGTCGACACTATCAAAGCTTACTAACGAAATTTGTTCTGGGACAGATATCTTATGTTCATGCAGAAATTGCATTGCCCCAACCGTCATCTCCTCACTACAAGAAAAAAGCGCGGTTATTTCAGGATGCCGTCTATATATAGAAGCCATTGCATCATAACCACTTTGACGGCCGTAGTTACCTTCTTCACACCAGCTTTCATCAATTTCGATGCCCGCACTCTTCATTGCATCTACATAACCTAACTTTCTAAGTAAGCTATTATGACGCTGTGAAGGGCCGGTAATACAAGCAATGTGCCTGTGCCCCCCCGAGATAAGGTGCTCTACCGCTATTCGACTCGCATCATGATGATTGAACGTGACACACCGCTCTTCAATACCTTCTACATAACGATCAAGTAATACAAACGGCGTTGGTAACTTTGCTAGTTCACGCAACTCATCATCAGACAAATAACGGCTGTGAAGCACATAACCATCGCAGCGAAGATCATTAAAACGCTCAATAGCCTCTCGCTCTCCTTCTGCGGAATGGTGACCTTGTGCGGTAATCAAAAACTTCTTATGGATGTCTAGTTCCGTTTGAACTTGCTCCATCATCTCCCCGAAAAATCCACCGGTGTAGTACGTCACCAATAAACCAACCATGTTACTTGATGAAGTCGCTAGGGAGCGGGCAATCGCACTTGGGCGATAATTTAATTGCGCCATGGCCGCTTCGACTTTTTTTCTTGTCTCTTCACGGAACTTGCCTTCGCCATTAATAATGCGAGAAACGGTGGAACGGTTTACTCCAGCGAGTTCTGCGACATCTTTTATCCTTGCCATATTGCTATTTAATCCAACTGCATGTTTTATTCGAAGAGATAACCTAGATAAAGCGGCCACCAGCAAGTCGTAAGGTGATAATAGGGTTCGACGCCGGCGGCCTAAATCATACACTGGCAACTTTGTGAGAAGAAATAAGCTCAGAGTAATCCGTGACTGCGATACCATGTTGAACAAGTTCTTGCTTAAGTATCGGGGAGGTCAGAACCTGCAGCTCTAATTCTCGTTGCAGCGCGTAACCGCTGCTAAGTATTAGAGGTTGATCGGCCTCTGCGGGATGACACATCACTTCGACAATATCGTACTGAGACTTTAATCTGAGCAAGCCCCTTAGCAACCCATCGAGACTTACACCTTGATCATAAAATTCATCAGTGAAGAAATATCGAACAGGATTCCTGACATGGCATAACCCACTTCCGCGTAAAGGTACACGATATTTTGTAGCAAGTTCTCTTATAACAGGGAGCAATTGAGGGTGAGTGTGCGCATGGTGATGGCTATCTAGATGACTCAATGATAAGCCTAAAGCAAGAAAGTGCTCTATTTGGCTTTGCGCTTCTTCATACACAGCCTTTAAATCGAAATCTTGTTTTTTCCATAACTCGGCATAACTAACAAAGTGCTCCTTACCATTGGTAAGATTAGGGTGCCCCGTAATTGGAGCACCAGCGGTAAAACGAAGGTGTATACCAATTTTCAAGTTAGAATTTTGTTTCGCTAATTCGACGGCATGCTTCTCGGCCCCCATCCCTACCATCATGGTGGTCGACCGAACCACACCTTGCTGGTGTGCTTTGATGATTCCGTTATTCACTCCGGGCGTTAAGCCAAAGTCATCAGCGTTAAAAATCACTTTCATTGGTGATATCCCTTTTTACAGCATTGTCAGTTTAAATTGAGGAAGGTAAGGTGCATTCACTTTCAATATGTCGTCCAAAATGGATTTCGCTCGCCCAATATCAGGCACTAACGGATTATTGGTCAACGCCATAAGTGCTTTGTCATAACTCCCTTCAACCGCAGCTTCAATCGCTAATTGCTCGTAAGCCTTAACTTGGTAAAGTAGTCCTTTTATGTTGGTCGAGAGCTCCCCTACTGCGAGCGGTTTTGCCCCCCAACTACCAATAACTGCACTACATTCAATCACAGCATTGTCAGGTAAACCGTTAATTGCGCCATTGTTTAGTACGTTCACCACATGAATACTATTGCGATTGTTATAAATCGAGTCCACTAGGTTCAATGATGCATCGGAATAGTAAGCTCCTCCCCGCTCTTCTAACTCTTTTGGTTTATGAGCCAAGTTAGGATCTTGATACAGCTTAAATAATGCCGATTCGGTCTCCATAACTTGTTCAGCACGCGTGCCTTGTTCACCCGCGCTCTGTTTTTCTTCCGCTAGCATGGCATCTGTTTGATAGAAATAACGATGATAAGGACAAGGGATCGCCCCTAACGCTTTAAGAAATGCAGGATCCCACGGTTCCTCCCAAATATTCTTCATACTGAAGTTGGCACCATCTCCAACCTTCTCTAGTACCGTTTGAGTAATATCCTCTCCTCTAAGCCATGCTTTATGTACCCACACCAAGTGATTCAAACCAGCGAACTCAAGTTGCAGCTCTTTTGGTTCACAATCCATCATCTCGGCAATCATCATTTCCATCGAAACAGGCACATTACAAAGTCCAATACTCTTCACTTTGGTATATTTACTCACCGCTTCAGAGACTAAACCTGCTGGGTTAGTAAAATTCAACATCCAAGCATTTGGGGCTAATTCTTCAATATCTTTGCAAATATCGAGGATTACAGGAATGGTTCTCAATGCTTTGGCGAAACCACCCGGTCCTGTAGTTTCCTGACCGATAACATCATATTTAATAGGAATACGCTCGTCGTTCGCTCGCGCAGCTAAACCACCAACACGGAATTGCGTCATAACAAAGTCCGCACCTTTGATTGCTTCACGACGATCAAAACCCGCTTTAATTTCAATGTCAGCACCAGCTTTATCGACCATTCGTTGCGCTAAACCTGTGATGATCTCTAACTTCTCCGCCCCAGACTCAATATCAACAAAGTGCATCTGTTTAACAGGTAAGAACTCCAAACGTTTAATAACACCCTCAACAAGTTCCGGAGTGTAACTACTGCCGCCACCTATAATGGCGAGCTTGATTGCATTTCTCGGCATCGTGGCTTCCTTACCTTTCAGAAATTTGCTTGTTCAATGCGACGATTTCTACCGCCATTTCCTGCGCTAAGATGGTCGTCATTAAATGATCTTGAGCATGCACCATAACCAAGGTCATTGGCACTTTGCCCTCTCCTTGATCCTCTTCAATCAATTGCGTTTGAATCAGGTGCGCTTTGTTAATGCACTCTTTCGCTTGAAAAAGCTTTTCTTCCGCTGCTGCAAAGTTTCTCTCTCTCGATAGGCGCAATGCCTCATAACTCAAACTTCTGGCTTCACCCGCGTTGCAGATAATTTCCATCACGACTAATTCTTGTTCCATGTATTCTCTCCGAAAGGGAGGGCTATCGAATGACAGCCCAATCATCTTTATGCTGTTACGCCTTCACCGGATGGTTGTTCCGCGTCTTTTGTTTCTTTGCTTGTTGGAAGCTCTTGCTCTAATACTTGCTTTTCAAACATCTTGAAGAACGGCAAGTAGATAAACAGGTCAAGAATCAGTAGCCCTATCACGAGCAACACAGGTGAGAATGTCCAGCCGCTACCCCACGATGCACCGATAATAGCTGGTGTAGTCCAAGGTGTTGTTGCCACACCCATTCCAACAAAACCAAGATGCACAGCAAAATACGCAATGGTGGCATTCAAGATAGGTGCGAATACGAATGGAATAAATAGAATAGGGTTCATCACCACAGGGCTACCAAAAATAACCGGTTCGTTAATTTGGAAGAAACCAGGCACTGCACTCATACGTCCAATACTTTTGAGGTGAGCTGAACGACTGAAGGACATAAGCATTACCAGCGCTAATGTTGCACCCGAACCACCAATAAAGATGTAGAAGTCCCAGAATGGCTGAGTGAATACATTTGGAATAGGTTGGCCAGCAACAAACGCGTCGATGTTAGCACTGATATTAGTAAGGAAGATGGGAGACAGAAGACCAACGACAATCGCCGCTCCATGGATGCCCGCAAACCACAATAACTGACAAACAAGCAATGCGCCAATGATCGCTGGTAACGTATTTGAAGCACTGATCAATGGTTTGAACATTGCCATCACCGCATCAGGAATCAACATATCGTATTGCATTTGAACAAAAATACTCAGAGGGTAAAGCGTAACGAAAATCGCTAAGACGGGTAGCAATACCTCAAAGGATCGTGCAATAGCCGGAGGCACCTGCTCTGGCATGCGAATCGTAATGTTATGCTTTTTCATAAAGCGGTACAGCTCGACAGAAAAGAAAGCACTCATTACCGCAGTAAAAATCCCCGTTCCTCCCATATGATTCATTGCCAAAGCGCCGTCTTTAGCAGGAGCTGCAATTAATAAGAAACTCATAAGCGACAAAACAGCACTGGTTATCCCATCCATTTTGTACGCTTTCGCCAAGCTATAGGCGACCCCTAGCGAGACGAATATCGTCATGATTCCCATCGACATATTGAACGGCATCATAATGGTATCGAAATGCGTCGTCGCAAAGTCCAACCATATTTGACCTAGAGTAAACGAAGTCCCTTCTTCAAATGGTGGAAAAGCAAATATTAAGATAAAGCTACCTACAATAATAAACGGCATTGCCACGATAAATCCGTCTCTCATTGCTCTAACATGAGGTTGATTACCCACTTTTGCTGCAATTGGGGCTATATGCTTTTCGACTATTCCTATAATCACATCATAAAGCTTCATAGAGTCCATCCTTATTTTTAGACAAAAGAACCCCACATCAAATATCAATATTTGATGATTGTTCTTTTTATTTTAAACTATTGAATTAGTTAATAAGTTCTAATGCTTGCTTTAATACTTCTTCCCCTTTCATCATTCCATAAGCCTGTGGGGAAATTGCTTCTATATTTTTACCGTGCTCTTGAGCTGTTTTTCGCAACTCTTCTAATTGGAATCGAACTTGAGGTCCAAGCAAGCAAACATCGTACTCTTTGATTGCTTCATCAAACGCGTTCACAGACAACGCATCAATCTTACATACAATACCTTGCTTTTCAGCAGCTTGCTCCATCTTTCTAACCAACATACTGGTCGACATCCCAGCGCTACAGCATAAAAGGATCTTTTTCATAGCCTTACTCCCGTTGTGTAATTTTCAATCTACAAAAACTGTAGCAAAAATAACCAACGCAAAAAAGCGCAACCGGTTGCATTGTTCGTGAACTAAATCTCACTTTAGAAAATACGCTCTATTTTTTATTAATTATTTAGGTCTAGGATAAAAGCCAACAGAATAATAAAACACAAAATTTATATTTATAACTATCAATATATTACTACTGACAACGTCATAATTAATTTCTTAAAAGGAATAAAGAATGAAATTAAATAAACTGGCTATGGTTACACTCTTAGGCACTGCTCTATCTCAATATTCGTTTGCCCAAGCAGACCCAAAAGGCACGATATATTTAACTTTTGATGACGGCCCTATTAACGCGTCAATCGATGTGATTAATGTGCTTAATGAACAAGGGGTTAAAGGCACTTTTTACTTTAATGCTTGGCACCTAGATGGGATTGGTGATGAAAATGAGGACCGCGCTTTAGAAGCTTTGAAACTGGCTCTCGATACAGGGCATATCGTAGCGAACCACAGTTATGCCCATATGATCCATAACTGCGTGGAAGAATTTGGCCCTAACAGTGGTGCAGAATGTAATGCGACGGGCGATCATCAAATTAACTCTTACCAAGATCCTGTCTACGACGCTCTAACATTTGACGAAAACTTAGCAGTACTCGAGCGATACCTACCAAATATTTCCAGTTACCCAAACTATCGCGGTGAAGAGTTTGCTCGATTGCCATATACCAACGGCTGGCGTGTAACAAAAAACTTTAAAGCAGATGGCTTATGTGCAACCTCTGATGACTTAAAACCTTGGGAACCTGGCTACGTCTGTGACACTAACAACCCGTCAAACAGCGTTAAGGCCTCGATTGAAGTTCAAAATATCTTAGCGAATAAGGGATATCAAACCCATGGTTGGGATCTCGACTGGGCACCGGAGAACTGGGGCATTGCAATGCCAGCAAATAGTTTGACGGAAGCAGAACCGTTTCTAGGTTATGTTGATGCGGCCCTAAACAGTTGTGCGCCAACGACGATCAACCCTATCAACTCCAAAACACAAGAATTCCCTTGTGGTACTCCGCTACACGCAGACAAAGTTATCGTGTTAACACATGAGTTCTTATTCGAAGATGGCAAACGTGGCATGGGAGCAACCAAAAACTTACCTAAGCTGGCTAAGTTTATCCAAATCGCAAAAGAAGCAGGATACGTTTTCGATACCATGGATAACTACACACCTGTTTGGCAAGTTGGTCAGGCATACGTTGCTGGTGATTACGTAACACATTCAGGTACTGTTTATAAAGCGGTTACAACGCACGTCGCACAACAGGATTGGGCACCGTCTTCAACGTCTAGCCTTTGGACAAATGCCGATCCTGCAACTAACTGGACACTAAACGTTGCTTATGAAGCAGATGATGTCGTGACTTACCAAGGTCTTCGCTACCTCGTAAACATTCCGCATGTATCACAGTCGGATTGGACTCCTAATACACAGAACACCTTGTTCACAGCTCTATAGGCTGTTCCTACTATCACCATGTAGTAGTTTGCGCGAGGCATACCCCTCGCGCTTTTTTTATTTTGGATAACCAGAAACAACAAAGCCCCGACTTTCGTCGAGGCTTTGTCTTAAAATATGGTACCGGTGGGCAGAGTTGATTGGACAAGCATTCCTGCCGCCACCGCGAAGGCAACGCTAACTTTCTTCCACCATTTTCAAACACCCAAAACGACGAAAGGCGGCTATACAAGCGACCTTTCTATGTATGGTACTGGTGGGTGGCTTGATTGGGCAGGCACTCCTGATGCCACGCTGGATTTGAATTTACAAACCCCAGATACAACAAAGCCCCGACTTTCGTCGAGGCTCTGTCTTGGAATATGGTACCGGTGGGCGGACTTGAACCGCCACGCCCGAAGGCAACGGATTTTGAATCCGTCGTGTATACCAATTTCACCACACCGGCATCTCGGGGCTATTGCCCTTTGATGGTTGGCATTATACGTAAGCTTTTGACCTGCGCAAGCAGAAAAACCTTAAATAACTATCGTTTGCTGATAATTTCGCCACAAAGTGTGACAAAGAAGATCTCATCACAGTTCAGTCTGCCATATCACCTGATAACAAGACCTCCCTCTCAGCCCTATAAACGGTTAACTGTAATATCCGAAACGTAACCATTACCAATATTAGAAAGCGCACCATGAATCATCCGCGCTGCATCACATGCACTCATAAAGCTACTGGTGTCTAAAGACTTACCGCTCGTCTCCCAAAATTCCGTCGCCATACCTCCGGGATACACAGCGATAATTTTCATTGGTTTGCCTTTTAACTCCATACGAACGGATTCAATCAAACCTTTGACAGCCCACTTCACCGCACAATAGGTCGATTCTTGTGCCTTAGCTTGCTGTGCTGCTGTCGACATCACCATCACAACATTTACTGGCTGCTCTTGATAACGTTTGACCAACTCTCGAAGAATATTAATCGCCGAAGTGAGGTTATTTTCAATCAGCTTTTGAATCTCTTGCGGGTCTTGCTCAGCTAATAAACCAAAATACCCACTTCCAGCACAGTGAATCAGAGTAGAAGGCGCTTTAGGCAGCTCATTAAACAAATTCTCGACTTGGGATGTATCCACCAAATCACAACTACGCACTTGAGCTTTATTAGATAGGTGTTGAGCAAGAGTCGCCAACTTCTCTTCACTGCGTCCAGTTAACAGTGTTTCTTCGCCTTGAGCATCATACAACTTAGCTAGTTGCGCACCTAGTCCACTGCTCGCGCCGGTAATCACGATCATCTTGTACCTCTATCACGTCATTCGTAATCTCATGTTCTAAGCAAGGTACCGTATGTTTGACGATTTCACAGGTTAGGTGACGCGAAGTTTGAACTGGATAGCTTTGTTAAGTTAGACGATGGATATAAAGTGTCTTCTGCTATGGTGATTTCTTCGTAATTAGAGACTCTGTGCGTTAGCTCTCTTTTCACCGACAAGCGGAATCTATATCCTGACGCACAATTTTAAAGGTAAGTGATGGAACTATGACGACTTCTACAACTCTTCCACCAGCGGGCTTATTTCGCCGATTAGCGGCGTTGTTCTACGATATGCTGATTATCTTAGCAATTGAAATGATGGCCGCCGGCGTAGTGATGGCAATCGTCTTTGCGTTAAATGCAGCAGGATTATTGAGCTATGGAGAATATGCAGATGCAGCGGATATGCTAGGAAAGCACCCTGTATTAAGCCCGCTATTTACCCTTTACTTGGCGACAGTCTGGGTATATTTCTTTGTCTTCTTCTGGACACGAGCAGGTCAAACACTAGGCATGCGAGCTTGGAAGATGCAGATCCGAAACAGCAAAGATGGCTCAGCTATTTCTGTAACTCAGGCACTGATTCGCCTAGCAACCTCTGGTTTCGGCTTAGCTAACCTCACTGTACCCATTGACCCACAGAAACGTGGTTTCCATGATATCTGGGCAAAAACTGAAGTCGTGGTATTACCGAAAGCTAAATAGTTAAATGGCAGAAGCAAAATAGAAAAAGGAAGGCATGCCGCCTTCCTTTTTTATGTTTACTGTCTTTGGGAATCTATAGCTTTCTTCTGAGCAGAGATACCGCAATAGCTAAGAATACGAGACTTGGAGCCAGTGCACCGAATACTGGCGGGATGCCATATACCAAGGTTAGAGGACCAAAGAATTCACTGGATATGTAAAAAGTAAAGCCAGCAACCACCCCCGAAAGCACCCTTGCCCCCATGGTCACACTACGTAATGGACCGAATACAAATGACAGTGCCATCAACATCATTACCGCGATAGAAAGCGGTTGAGATAGCTTGCGCCAAAATGCCAGTTCATAACGTGAAGCATCTTGCTCTGATGCTTTCAGGTATGTCACATAGTCATACAAGCCACTTAGTGACAGCTCTTCTGGTTTTACCGTCACGACTGCCAGTTTGTCTGGTGCTAATGAGGTGTGCCACTCCATTTGTTCCAAATCACGCTTGGTAATGACGTTTTCATTCTCCATGTCAGTAACTTGCACGTAGCGCATCAGCCAATTGTTGTCTTGTTGGTAATCAACCTCTTCAGCAAAAATGACTTTCTGTAGGTTTTTATCATCATCAAAACGCCACATGTTCAAACCATAGAGTTTGTCGTCTTCAACTTTGCCGATAAAGATAAAATCATTGGCATCACGAGCCCAAACACCAGCCCGAACAGAAACGATACTACCGCCAGACAAAGCAAACGCTCGTAGATCACGTGCCATTTTTTGTGCTTCAGGTGCGCCCCATTGGCCAAGCGTCATGACGATTAGCATTAATGGAACCGCGGTTTTAAGCACTGATAAACCGATATCCAACTTAGAAAAGCCGGCTGCTTGCATTACTACGAGCTCGGAGCTGGAAGCCAACATACCAAGGCCAATTAATGCCCCCAACAACGCAGCCATCGGGAAAAACATTTCTACATCGCGAGGGATACTTAGTAACACAAAGTAGAGGGCATGCATTAAGTCGTATGCACCACGGCCGACTTTACGCAGCTGCTCTACGTATTTGATGATGCCAGACAAACCAACAAAGGTCGCTAACACCAAAGCCGTGGTAGAGATTATCGTTCTACCGATGTAAAGGTCTAAGAGTTTGAACACAGCTTACGCGAGCCTCTTCTTACGGAATTTTTCTTTCATTCGACGAGCAGGAACACTGTCCATCATGTTCGCCAGGATAGCGACCAAAAGCAGCATCGCATTAATAGGCCACATGCCAATAGCAGCAGGTATAGCACCATCCTCTAACGCAGATTTCGTTGCACTAATTGCAAGGAAGTACGCCAAGTAAATCAAGATGGCAGGGCCCATTTTAGCGAAACGTCCCTGACGTGGGTTGACCGCGGAAAGCGGAATAACCAACATCGTCAACAGCGGAATACACACAAACAATGAAATTCGCCATTGCAGTTCTGCTTGCGCTTCTGGATCGGGATGACCGATCAAATCTGCGGTTGGGTAAGCTTCCCAATCACGACCTTTTTGCTTCACTTCGCGCTGGCCAATCAAGCCTTCATATTCGTCAAACTTGGTGATCATGTATTCCACGCGAGTCGGCACACCTTCATAGCGCGTGCCCTCATGCATCGTAATGATCTGACGACCATCCGACAGTTCTTTTACATCGCCTGAAGAAGAGAACATCACGCTTGGTAGAATGGAATCGCGAGGGCGCATCTGTGCAACAAACACGTTGCTTAACGTGCTGTTTTTGATGTCGTCAATAAACACGACTGACGAACCATCTGGCGTTCCTTGGAATTGGCCTTTCTTTAGCAGGTCAACGCTGTTTTCTGCCGCGACTTGCTCGTACAGTTGCTCGACACGGTCCTGAGACCAAGGCGATAACCACAACGCATTAAACGCAGCAACACCTGATGTAATCAGAGCTAAGTACAATGCCGCCTGTACCAAGAATTTATTCCCGATACCGGTGGCATTCATTACCACGATCTCACTTTCCGCATACAAGCGACCAAAGGTGATCAATATGCCGATGTACAAACTTAATGGCAGCATCAATAAACCCATGGCTGGCATGTTTAAACCAACCACTGAGAAAATTAATCCAGCAGGAATATCCCCGTCCGAAGCATCAGCAAGAACACTGATAAACTTCTGGCTCACAAACACCAAAAAAAGTACGAAGAAAATCGCAAATTGGCTCTTGAGTGTTTCGCGGATCAAATATCTAACAATAATCACGCTGAAATTACCTATACAAAACTTGTTTTTTTGGTCGAATCACTATAGTTTCCCGTTGAACCATTTATTTTTTTAAAAATTATAAACTAGATGTTAGCGCTTAAATCAGCTCTGTTGGTAAGACCTGAGCTTAAATTCAACAAGTAAGCGATCATTATCTAACATTTAGAGCAATTTGTCTTCAGGATGTAGGAGTACGCATGGAGTTCAGTGTTAAAAGTGGCAGTCCAGAGAAACAACGTAGCGCATGTATCGTTGTTGGTGTGTTTGAACCACGTCGCCTTTCTCCAGTAGCCGAACAACTTGATAAAATCAGTGACGGTTACATCAGTTCACTACTTCGCCGTGGTGATCTAGAGGGTAAACCTGGTCAGATGCTACTACTGCATCAAGTACCAGGTGTTTTGTCAGAGCGCGTTCTACTTGTAGGTTGTGGTAAAGAACGTGAACTCGGCGAGCGCCAGTACAAGGAAATCATTCAAAAGACGATCAGCACACTTAACGAAACCGGTTCAATGGAAGCAGTATGTTTCCTAACTGAACTGCACGTTAAAGGTCGCGATACGTACTGGAAAGTACGTCAAGCAGTTGAAGCGACTAAAGATGGTCTTTACACATTTAACCAGTTCAAGAGCGTTAAGCCAGAAACTCGTCGTCCACTGCGTAAGCTAGTGTTCAACGTACCAACGCGTCGTGAACTGAACCTAGGTGAAAAAGCAATCACCCATGGTCTAGCTATTTCTTCTGGTGTGAAAGCATCAAAAGATCTTGGCAACATGCCACCAAACGTAGCAAACCCAGCTTACTTAGCCTCTCAAGCTCGTCGCCTTGCTGACGATTACGAAACCGTAACCACCAAGATCATTGGTGAGCAAGAGATGGAAAAACTGGGCATGACATCTTACCTAGCAGTAGGTCGTGGTTCGAAGAACGAATCTATGATGTCGATTATCGAATACAAGGGTAACCCAGAGTCAGAAGCAAAACCTATCGTTCTCGTCGGTAAAGGTCTGACGTTCGATTCAGGCGGTATCTCTCTAAAACCTGGTGAAGGTATGGATGAGATGAAGTACGACATGTGTGGTGCTGCGTCTGTATTCGGTACAATGAAAGCGCTAGCGAAGCTAAACCTACCAATCAACGTTATTGGTGTTCTAGCAGGCTGTGAAAACATGCCAGGCAGCAACGCTTACCGTCCAGGTGACATCCTAACAACCATGTCTGGTCAAACTGTAGAAGTTCTGAACACGGATGCGGAAGGTCGTCTTGTTCTTTGTGACGCACTGACTTACGTAGAGCGTTTCGAACCAGACTGCGTAGTTGACGTTGCAACGCTAACGGGAGCTTGTGTTATCGCACTAGGCCACCACATCAGCGGCGTAATATCTAACCACAACCCACTTTCTCATGAGCTAGTAAACGCTTCTGAGCAAGCAAGTGACCGTGCATGGCGTCTACCAATGGCAGACGAGTACCATGAGCAGCTGAAGAGTCCATTTGCTGATATGGCAAACATTGGTGGTCGTCCTGCAGGCACTATCACCGCAGGTTGCTTCCTGTCTAAGTTTGCTAAGAAGTACAACTGGGCACACGTCGATATCGCGGGTACAGCTTGGAAGTCAGGCGCAGCGAAAGGCTCAACGGGCCGTCCTGTCTCAATGCTTGTCCAATTCCTTTTGAACCGCAGCGGCCAAGAGACTGAAGAGTAATTTCTGAACACTATCTAAAAGGGCCGCAAGGCCCTTTTTTATTACCCCGATTTTCTTGAGAGAGAATAGGAATGTAAAATGGTCTAAGGATGAGACCAATGGCAAGTGAGAGAATGATGCAAACTGCAACCTTCTACATCATTAAAGAAGAGAGCCCTCAAGCAACAAAGACGGGCTTTGAACAATACATCGTATTCTTGGCTCAGCACTTTGCTCGCCAAGGAGCTAAAGTGTATTTGAACTGCCAAGATAAGTCGCACGCCGAACAACTGGCCGAGGCTTTTTGGCAAATTGATGCAGATAAGTTCATGGCTCATAATCTCGTAGGTGAAGGACCGAAATACGCCACCAATATTGAGATCGGCCATGAAGGCGTAAAACCTAATTGGAATCGTCAATTGGTAATTAATTTGGCGGAAAATGAGACAACCTTTGCGAACAAGTTTGCTCAAGTGGTAGACTTCGTGCCTTGCGAAGAAAAAGCTAAACAGGTCGCAAGAGAAAGGTATAAAATTTACCGTCAAGCAGGTTATCAACTGCAAACGATCGAAATTCAATATCCTTAACGGTCAATCCTTATAGTTAAGGCGATCTTGTTAAGATCCCTCACTTATAAAGATTGACTTAGATTCAACCATCAACGTATCCATTAAAAGAGCGCTATGGAAAAGACATACAACCCAACTTCAATTGAACAAGCTCTGTATCAGACTTGGGAAGAGCAAGGCTACTTTAAGCCACACGGTGACACTACTAAAGAATCATACAGCATCATGATCCCGCCACCGAACGTCACTGGTAGCCTACACATGGGCCACGCGTTCCAAGATACGATCATGGATACGCTTATCCGTTGTGAGCGCATGAAGGGTAAAAACACTCTTTGGCAAGTAGGTACGGACCACGCAGGTATCGCAACTCAGATGGTTGTTGAGCGTAAGATCGCTGCAGAAGAAGGCAAAACAAAACACGATTACGGCCGTGAAGCTTTCATCGACAAAATCTGGGAATGGAAAGGCGAATCTGGCGGTACTATCACTAAGCAGCTTCGTCGCCTTGGCGCATCTGTAGACTGGGACCGTGAGCGCTTTACGATGGACGATGGTCTATCTAACGCCGTTCAAGAAGTGTTCGTACGTCTATACGAAGACGATCTAATCTACCGCGGTAAGCGTCTAGTTAACTGGGATCCAAAGCTACACACAGCGATTTCAGATCTAGAAGTAGAGAACAAAGACACTAAAGGCAACATGTGGCACTTCCGCTACCCACTAGCAGATGGCGTTAAAACAGCGGATGGCAAAGACTACATCGTTGTGGCTACGACTCGTCCAGAGACCATGCTAGGCGATACTGGTGTTGCGGTTAACCCAGAAGATCCACGTTACAAAGATCTTATCGGTAAAGACATCATCCTTCCTATCGTTGAACGTCGCATTCCAATCGTGGGCGATGAGCACGCAGATATGGAAAAAGGTACTGGCTGTGTGAAAATCACACCTGCGCACGACTTCAACGACTACGAAGTTGGTAAGCGCCACCAGCTACCAATGATCAACATTCTGACTTTCGACGCAAATATCCGTGCTGCATCTGAAGTCTTCAACACTAACGGTGAAGCAAGCGACGCCTACAGTACTGAGCTACCAGCTAAGTACCACGGTATGGAGCGTTTTGCCGCTCGTAAAGCTATCGTTGCTGAATTCGACGAGCTAGGTCTACTTGAAGAAGTGAAAGATCACGATCTACAAGTTCCTTACGGCGACCGTGGTGGAGTGGTTATCGAACCAATGCTAACTGACCAATGGTACGTACGTACTGCACCTCTAGCGAAAACAGCGGTTGAAGCAGTAGAAAACGGCGACATCCAATTCGTTCCTAAGCAATACGAAAACATGTACTTCTCTTGGATGCGTGACGTTCAAGACTGGTGTATCTCTCGTCAACTATGGTGGGGTCACCGCATCCCAGCTTGGTACGACAACCAAGGTAATGTTTACGTAGGTCGTGACGAAGAAGAAGTTCGTAAGAACAACAACCTAGAGTCAGTAATTGAACTACACCAAGACGAAGACGTACTGGATACATGGTTCTCTTCTGCACTATGGACGTTCGGTACTCAAGGTTGGCCAGAGCAAACTGACGATCTGAAAGTATTCCACCCTTCAGACGTACTAGTAACTGGTTTCGACATCATCTTCTTCTGGGTTGCGCGCATGATCATGATGACCATGCACTTCGTGAAAGACGAAAACGGCAAACCACAAGTACCATTTAAGACAGTTTACGTTACTGGTCTAATCCGTGACGAAAACGGCGACAAGATGTCTAAGTCGAAAGGTAACGTACTTGACCCAATCGACATGATCGATGGTATCGACCTAGAGTCTCTAGTAGAGAAGCGTTGTGGCAACATGATGCAGCCTCAGCTAGCGAAGAAAATCGAGAAGAACACTCGTAAGACGTTTGAAAACGGTATCGAAGCATACGGTACAGACGCACTACGTTTCACTCTTGCAGCAATGGCATCAACAGGTCGCGATATCAACTGGGATATGAAGCGTCTTGAGGGTTACCGTAACTTCTGTAACAAACTATGGAACGCAAGCCGTTACGTAATGATGAACACAGAAGAGCAAGATTGTGGCTTCAACGGTGGTGAGATTGAATACTCACTAGCGGACAAGTGGATCGAGTCTCAGTTTGAACTTGCAGCGAAAGCGTTCAACAACCATATCGACAACTTCCGTCTAGATATGGCGTCTAACACGCTTTACGAATTCATCTGGAACCAATTCTGTGACTGGTACCTTGAGCTTACTAAGCCAGTTCTATGGAAAGGTACTGAAGCGCAACAGCGTGGTACTCGCCGTACACTAATCACGGTTCTTGAGAAGACTCTACGTCTAGCTCACCCAGTGATTCCTTACATCACTGAAACTATCTGGCAAAGCATCAAGCCACTAGTTGAAGGTGTAGAAGGTGAGACAATCATGCTGCAAGCACTGCCTCAATTCGACGAAGCAAACTTCAACCAAGAAGCGCTAGACGATATTGAATGGGTGAAAGCGTTCATTACCAGCATCCGTAACCTACGTGCTGAATACGACATCAACCCAGGTAAGCCGCTTGACGTTATGTTGAAAGCAGCAAACGCAGAAGACGCAGCGCGTCTAGAAGCAAACAAACAAGTTCTGATGTCTCTAGCGAAACTAGAATCTGTACGCGTACTTGCTGCTGACGAAGAAACGCCAGCGTGTGCAACAGCACTGGTTGCTAAGTCTGAGCTTATGATCCCAATGGCGGGTCTGATCGACAAAGACGCTGAGCTTGCTCGTCTAGATGGCGAAATCAAGAAAACTCACGGCGAAATCAAGCGTATCGAAGGCAAACTAGGTAACGAAGGCTTCGTAGCGAAAGCTCCTGAAGCGGTTGTTGCTAAAGAGCGTGAGAAGCTTGAAGGTTACAAAGAGACACTAGCTAAGCTGGAAGAGCAGAAGACAACGATCGCTGCACTTTAATCGCTAAAAGCTAGAATAAAAGAATCAAAGGGTTGGTGTGAAAGCATCAACCCTTTTTGCATTTTATTGCTCGGAAAGCTTTCAAAGATATTCACTACTCTCTCCTACTCTGCCTCATATTTAATAGTTTTTACCTATCAAACTAATCTTAACTGCCCATTAGATTTAATGATAATAATTCTCAATAATAGACCTATCGAAACAACACAACAATTGAGTAATTATCATGAAAAAGACACTAACCTTTGCAGCACTCCATTTTACTATCGCGTTTAGTGTCGCTTACGTGCTTACTGGCGACATTCTAATTGGTAGTTTAATTGCCATGATTGAGCCTTCAGTGAACACCGTCGCTTTCTACTTTCATGAAAAAGCATGGGCAAAAGTCCCTGCGCTTAAAGCTCGTCAGTGGATGACCAAAATAAAAACCGCAAGCTTTGCCACTATCCACTTCAGTGTTGCCTTTACCGTAGTTTACTTACTAACAGGTGATGCGTTTGTCGGCGGTATCATGGCAATGCTAGAGCCAAGCTTGAATACAGTAGCGTACTACTTCCACGAGAAAGTATGGATGCGTAGATCAGATAACCAAGCACCACAGTTCTGTCTGCACCAACACGCTTAAACATGGAGGCTCAATACGCCTCCTAACGAGCAAAATGACATTTACCATTGACAAAGTTGCGCACCGCAATTAATTTAATTGCGGTGCGCAACTTTATTTTTAGAGGTAAGTGATAATGAATGCTCGTCAACTCCGACACTATTCCCGTCAAGCCGTCCGATTGCTTGGTATGCTCGATAAGCAATGTGGCGACGTCGCTCTCACTCCAGTGCAAGCGCACGCGTTAGGTGAGATCCAACTGCAGCCGTTGACCATCAATCGACTAGCACAACAGCTCAATGTCGACAAGTCCAATGCAAGCCGCACCGTAACTGGGCTGATCAAATTAGGTTTAGTTGAGAGTATCGAAAACCCGAAAGACAAACGCAGTCAACTTGTGGCGCTTACAGAGCAAGGTCAACAGGCGTTATCGCAACTAGACCAACAGCAAAACAGCTTCTTTGAACAACTGCTTACCCAACTGGATGACAGCGAGCAAGAGCAACTCAAACTTGGTTTAGAGACTTACCTAAAAGGGCTAACAAAAGTGTGTCAGGCAGAGGAATACGTTCTTCGACCTCTTACCAAAGCAGATAACTCGCAAGTTGCAAACGTGATTCGCGCAGTCTCCGCAGAATACGGTTTAACCGCAGACAAAGGTTATGGTGTGGCCGATCCAACGCTTGATGACATGTACTCGGTTTACGACCAACAAGGCGCAGCTTACTGGGTAGTAGAGTACCAAGGCGAGATTGTGGGTGGCGGCGGCTTTGCACCTTTAGCTGGTGAGCCAAATGTGTGTGAGCTGCAAAAGATGTACTTCTTACCTCAAACACGAGGGCACGGCTTAGCCAAACGCATCGTCGCATTGAGCTTACAGCTAGCGAAACAGTTTGGGTATCAGCAGTGCTATTTAGAAACGACAGAATGTCTAAGAGAAGCGGTAGGCTTGTATGAAAAGCTAGGCTTTGAGCATCTCGATGCCCCGCTAGGACAAACAGGGCATGATGCATGTGAAGTCGTGATGCTTAAGACGCTATAGCGTTTTATCCCCAAACTTAAAGTACAAGATGGGTAACACAGAGCTCTTGGCTAAGTGCCACTGTAAATGCTTGGCGCTGCCCATCCAACTCCACTACGAGTTCGTAGAGATCTTTTGGATCGGGATCGTTAAGATCGGCATACTTTGGCGCTTCAATCTGGAATAAAGCACTCGCATGATCCGCTCGGACATCAATAGGAATATGGTAAGTCATGCCATTAAACTTAACCGATGCCGATACTAGACCCGGTGCAAAAGTTTGATAGTACAAGTCTACTTTAAACTCACAACCACCACCGTGGTGCCAAATCTGCTCGGTAGCCACGCGGTCTAAACGCACATTGCGAATAAACTGCAGGTACGGTTCTTGCCATACCCCTAAGCGCTCATCACTCTTTTGGTATTCATGATCCGCAAGTGAGCACAACTCCGGTTTATCCTCATCCAGCAGAAGATCTTCTTCTTCCTCGAGGAAAAGGATCTCAAAACGGTTGCGCCCCATCTGCATAAATGGACGAATGTCTTTTTTGTATATGCTTTGCGAACCGTCACAGTCGAACAATGCGACTCCGTTCAAACGCACTTCTGCATGGTAATCCACACCACCCAACACCATTTCTACCGCTGGAAATGCCATCATGGATTCATCCACTTCAATGTCGTGCATCAGGTGCCACTCTTGCTGACGAATCGCTTCTTCAGTCAGTTCAGCAGGCAATACCTGACTCAAAGGAGCAGGGAAAGTAATGTCATCCTGTGGGATAGAAAGGTCCGTCAGTGGAGAGACTTGCCATAAACCGGCGAGTGAGAGTTGCATATACACCTTGAGCTAGATCAATTTTCACGCATTATATACACAAGTAACTTAGGGTTACAGGCTATAAGCAGACAAACTCAATGAGAATTATTTATCGTTATCTTCGGTTATCATTTTCAAGGCACAAAAAAGCCAGCGATAAACGCTGGCTTTTTAGATTGAATAAGAGGATTACTCTTCGTCTTCATCATCTTCTTCAGGGTAAAGCGCATCTTCGCCTTCGTAGTAAGTACCCCAACCGTCGTAAATGATGTCGTATTTTTCTGCAAGGTGAATCAACTTCTCAACCTGTGCATCAATCGCTTCTGCGTTTAGTGCAGATTCCATTGTTGCATCACAGCAAAGCAGTTTGTTACCGTCTTCATCTTCTGTTTCTTCAGCTTCAAGCACTTCAAAGCCCATTTTGAATGCTTCCACAACCGCTTTCTCTAGCGTGTCGAAGTCTTCTGCAAATAGGTGGTGCTCGATTTCGTATAGTGAATCTGGATCGCTGCCGTCTTCTAGCAATGCTGCAATGATATCGCGAGTCTCTTCCTTTTGAATCTCAATTAATTCTTCTACTGATAGATATTCATCTTCGTGAGACATGTTTTGGCTCCAGATTAGTTACTTGATGAAAACACTATACTCAAGACTGAGTATGTTAATGCGGTGAAATATGGCACGGATTGCGATGAAAAGCCACAAACAAACACCAAACGGCTTGGATTCTTAACGAATATTCTTTCTCAAAAATCGAAACCTCGCTCACAGAAACAAAAAATTAACAAAAACAAGAAATCTTTAATATTCAGAAGATCCTAATCAAGTAAATTCGTCGAGATAGGAGAGTGCATTGCGTGTTTATGGCTATGAAGTGAATACACCAACAAGGCAATTAAAAATGCAAGCGAATAAAGAAAGCTTTAAAAATGCATATTTGAGAATAGTTATGCGCGTTTTATGCACTAACAATGTGAGTCTATTGAAAGCGAGTAAAAAGAATAAAAACGCACTTTTTAAATACTATGAACAAAGCTCTAAATATAGAATTTAAAAATGCAAAGCATTAATTTACAAAATATATCGCTAATAAAACCCAAAATATCGACATATAGAGTAAGTTCTAGGACTTGCATCTTTGCGGCAAGCTTGTCATAACTAATGGCTGGAAAATTTGTAAGGATACAAAATGAGCAAGCTGTACGTTGGATCAGAAGTTGGTCAACTTAGACGAGTGTTATTGAATCGCCCAGAGCGTGCCCTCACCCACCTCACCCCATCAAACTGTCACGAACTGTTATTTGACGATGTGCTCGCGGTAGAAGCTGCAGGGGAAGAGCACGATGCATTTGCCCGTACACTACGAGAGCAAGATGTCGAGGTGCTACTGCTACACGATTTGCTCGTAGAGACACTTGCCGTTCCTGAAGCAAAACAATGGTTGTTGAATACTCAAATCTCCGATTTCCGCTACGGTCCAACATTTGCTCGTGATTTGCGTCAATACTTTGCAGAAATGGATGACGAGCATCTTGCGACTATCTTTCTTGGTGGTTTGGCCTACTCTGAACTACCAATCAAATCCTCTTCGATGCTACCGAAAATGAAGCGTCCATTGGATTTCGTTATCGAACCTCTTCCGAACCACCTCTTTACCCGCGACACATCATGTTGGGTATACGGCGGCGTTTCTCTTAATCCAATGATGATGCCAGCGCGACAACGTGAGACCAACCATCTGCGCGCGATTTACCGTTGGCACCCAACTTTCGCAGGTCAAGATTTCATTAATTACTTCGGTGATGAAGACCTTCACTATGACAACGCAAACGTAGAAGGCGGTGATGTACTGGTTATCGGTAAAGGTGCCGTTTTGATTGGTATGTCTGAGCGTACAACCCCACAAGGTGTAGAAAACTTAGCGGCGAGTTTATTTAAATCTGGTCAGGCGAAAGAAGTGATTGCTATCGACCTACCAAAACACCGCTCGTGCATGCATCTTGATACGGTCATGACGCACATGGATGTGGACACTTTCTCGGTATACCCAGAAATCATGCGTAAAGATTTAGACACCTGGCGCCTAACACCTAAAGGCAACGGTGAAATGCATGTCGAAGCATCACACAACTATCTGCATGCCATCGAATCGGCACTTAGCTTAGATCAATTGAAGATCATCACAACGGGTGGTGACAGCTATGAAGCTGAACGAGAGCAATGGAACGATGCCAACAACGTACTGACGGTGAAACCTGGTGTTGTGATTGGTTACGAACGCAACGTCTACACTAACGAGAAGTACGACAAAGCTGGCATTGAAGTCCTGACTATTCCGGGTAACGAGCTTGGTCGCGGTCGTGGTGGTGCACGCTGTATGAGCTGCCCAATCGAACGTGATGATATTTGAGAAACCTCTCCCACCAAATAAAACCAATTGAGACTAAGGTTGATGTGAATGCATCAACCTTTTTTTGCTTTTAATTAAAATAATTATTCACAATAAAAGCATTTATATGTTTTAATGCTTTTATTCTTTATCAACCAAACGACCTAAGGGACGAGCTATGGCTTTCAATTTACGTAATCGCAACTTTTTGAAGCTATTGGATTTCTCAACTAAAGAGATCCAGTTCTTGCTCGAACTGTCCGCAGAGCTGAAAAAAGCTAAATATGCAGGAACAGAGCAGAAGAAACTTCAAGGTAAAAACATCGCGCTAATCTTTGAGAAATCTTCTACTCGTACCCGATGTGCGTTTGAAGTTGCTGCCTTTGACCAAGGCGCTCAGGTCTCTTACATCGGCCCTTCTGGTTCGCAGATTGGTCATAAGGAATCCATGAAAGACACCGCACGCGTTCTTGGTCGTATGTACGACGGCATCGAGTATCGTGGCTTTGGTCAATCTATTGTTGAAGAGCTCGGTACTTACGCAAGCGTCCCTGTTTGGAATGGTTTGACTGATGAGTTCCACCCTACCCAAATTCTTGCTGACTTCCTGACCATGCAAGAGCACGGGCGCGGTAAACAACTACATGAGATGACGTTTGCCTACCTTGGTGATGCTCGTAATAACATGGGTAACTCACTCATGGTTGGCGCAGCAAAAATGGGCATGGACATTCGCCTTGTAGCGCCAAAAGCCTTCTGGCCAGAAGAAGCATTAGTCGCAACTTGCCAAGAGATAGCCCAACAAACTGGCGCGAAGATCACGCTGACTGAAAACGTTGAAGAAGGCGTTAAAGGCTGTGACTTCTTATACACCGACGTTTGGGTCTCCATGGGCGAATCTGCTGAAGCTTGGGATGAGCGTGTTGCACTGATGACACCTTACCAAATCAATATGGATGTGATTAAGCAAACGAGTAACCCTCATGTGAAGTTCATGCACTGCCTGCCAGCCTTCCACAACGATGAAACGACTGTAGGTAAAGAGGTGGCAGAGAAATACGGCATGAAAGGACTAGAGGTAACGGAAGACGTGTTTGAATCAGAGTACTCCATCGTATTCGACGAAGCCGAAAACCGCATGCACACAATCAAAGCCGTGATGGTAGCAACGTTAGGAAGTTAGCCAATATTGGTTACAAAAAGCATGAGGTAATCGCTTGCGCTCACTAAAGTTAAGCGTATAATGCTCGGCAATTTGTCTGAGGATTATGAAATGACCAAGCCGATTGCTGACGTAAAAACGCGATTTGCTCTAGCTAAGCGACTACGCTTACGCGCTGTTATTTTCGTTAATTCTATTGAATTTTAAAACCTCCCCATTTGGGGAGGTTTTTTTATGTCCGAAATTCCACCAGGGTAATTTTGGGGATAGTCACCACTGTTATAGGGAAGAAGATCATGGCGAACTCGCTTTACCAGAAGCACATCATCTCTATTCCAGAGCTTTCACGTGAAGAACTGGAACTGATTGTAGAAACTGCAGGTCAGCTAAAAAAAGAACCTCGTCCAGAACTGATTAAAAACAAGGTTGTAGCGAGCTGTTTCTTTGAGCCATCCACACGTACTCGTCTGTCATTCGAAACAGCGATTCAACGTATTGGTGGCGATGTTATTGGTTTTGATAACGGTGGTAACACCTCTCTGGCGAAAAAAGGCGAGACACTGTCTGACTCAGTTCAAGTGATCTCTTCTTACGTCGATGCCTTCGTTATGCGCCACCCTCAAGAAGGTGCAGCGCGCTTGGCATCCGAGTTCTCTAACGGCGTTCCTGTGATTAACGCTGGTGACGGTGCCAACCAACACCCAACACAAACGCTACTCGACCTATACACGATTGCAGAAACACAAGGCCGTCTAGACAACCTGAACGTTGCGTTCGTTGGTGACCTAAAATACGGTCGCACCGTGCATTCTTTGACTCAAGCATTGGCGAAGTTCAATAACATTCGCTTCTTCTTTGTGGCACCTGAAGCGCTCGCGATGCCTGATTACCTATGTGAAGAACTCGATGAAGCAGGTATTCAATACAGCCTGCATACAGACATGGAAAGCGTGATTCCTGAACTAGACATTCTGTACATGACACGTGTACAGAAAGAGCGTTTCGATGAATCTGAATACGCGCACATCAAGTCAGCTTACATCCTAACAGCGGCACTACTAGAAGGTGCACGTGAGAACTTGAAAGTGCTACACCCACTGCCACGCGTGGATGAAATCACCACAGACGTCGACGTAACACCGCACGCTTACTACTTCCAACAAGCAGAAAATGGCGTGTACGCGCGCCAAGCATTGTTGGCATTGGTTCTAAACGAAACACTGTAATCGAGGGAGAAAAAGACATGACTAAAGAAACTCAATTGCAGGTAGAAGCAATCAAAAATGGCACAGTAATCGACCATATTCCAGCCCAAATTGGTATCAAAGTGTTGAAATTGTTCGATATGCACAACTCTTCTCAACGCGTAACGATTGGCCTTAATCTGCCATCATCCGCATTAGGTCATAAAGACTTGTTGAAGATCGAGAACGTGTTCATCAACGAAGAGCAAGCAAGCAAATTGGCACTATACGCACCACACGCTACGGTTAACCAAATCGAAAATTACGAAGTGGTAAAAAAGCTGGCACTAGAGCTTCCTGAACGTATCAATAACGTATTTGAGTGCCCAAACACGAACTGCATTACGCATAACGAACCAGTTGCGAGCAGCTTCCAAGTATTCGAGAAGAAGGAAGAAATCCGTCTGAAGTGTAAATACTGTGAGAAAGTCTTCGCTCGTGAGATCGTCACTGAACGTTAATTTCCCGCTTCAATTCTTGCTAACGATAAATTGACTGATACCCCGCCCGTGCGGGGTATTTTGCTCTTTACGTGCTTCATGTTTAAAGGCACACTGATTCTTCTTAAGAACGCTCAAATTGTTTGAGTACACTCTTTATTCCCCTAAACAGATGGAACAATTCAAATGACGAAAGTACTTCACACTGAGTCTGCACCAGCAGCAATCGGTCCTTACGTTCAAGGCGTAGATCTAGGTAACATGGTTCTAACTTCTGGCCAAATCCCAGTAAACCCAGCAACAGGTGAAGTGTCTGCGGACATCGCAGAGCAAGCACGTCAATCTCTAGAAAACGTGAAAGCAGTGGTTGAAGCTTCAGGCCTCAAAGTCACTGACATCGTAAAAATGACGGTATTCGTTAAAGACCTAAACGACTTCGGTACTGTGAACGAAGTTTACGGCAAGTTCTTCGATGAGCACGAAGTAGCAAACTACCCAGCACGTTCTTGTGTCGAAGTAGCTCGCCTACCAAAAGATGTTGGCATCGAGATTGAAGCAATCGCCGTTCGTAAATAATTGCGCTTGCTAAGAAACATAAAAAAACGGGTAGCTTAGGCTACCCGTTTTTTATTGTCTTTTTGTTGCAGTGTTCTATTTCAATTTAAGCGGCATTACGCTGTTTTACTTCTTCATCCAGCGCTTCTAGCTTCGCTTTCATTTGATCGCGACAGGTGTTTGCAAGTTCACGAACGCCTTCTTTGCCATAGCCTTCAGAGCTGATTGGTGGCAGCATTTCAATGATGACATGACCGTTATTCCAACGGTTCAATTTAATGTGATCAGTTGAACTACACACGATCGGAATGATTGGCACCTCTGCGCCGATAGCAGCATGGAATGCGCCGGTTTTAAATGGCAGTAAGCCACGGCCACGTGAGCGCGTCCCTTCTGGGAACATCCATACTGAAACGTCACTCTGCTTAATGCTATCAACTACTTGATCAATAGTGCCCTTAGCTTTAGAACGGTTACCACGGTCAATTAAAATGTTACCCGTTAGCCAGTAAAGCTGACCAAATAGTGGCATCCACGCTAAGCTTTTTTTACCTACCGTCACGACTTTTGGTGTCACTGCTGAAGATACAGTAAACAAATCCCAGTTGTTTTGGTGGTTCGCGATGTAAACATGCTGACCACGAGAGTAAGCATCTTCAGGAATTCGTAATTCTAATTTGATTCCGAACACACGAGACATCTTGCCGAACAAGCGGCCAAAAGTGAAAACGTGCTTAGGATTTCGAGGACTTAATAGGCAGTAACCACAACCACCAATAAACATCACAATTGCGAAAATTGCGACAGCAAATACACGTAATAGTGCAATCATTGTTGTTCTCCAGGAACCGGCTTTACGCCAGATACAGCTATTGTTGGTTCTTTGGACATAGTCATCAGCTATGAAAGAGAGCGCGACATAAAAAAGCCGAAACCTGAGTTTCGGCTCTCTTTATATCGAAGTCAACTGCGATGCAGTTTAACCCGCCTCACTCACGCGCTCAATATTTGCGCCAAGAGCAGACAGTTTATTTTCGATTTTGTCGTAACCACGATCGATGTGGTAAATACGATCAACGATGGTTTCGCCTTTCGCGATACAACCTGCAATCACCAAACTTGCCGAAGCTCGTAGGTCAGTGGCCATTACTTGCGCACCACTTAGAGAATCTACGTCACCACAGATGACTGTGTTACCTTCGATTTCCGCTTTTGCGCCCATGCGCATCAGTTCAGGTACGTGCATGAAACGGTTTTCAAAGATCGTTTCAGTAATTACGCCGCCGCCTTTCGCCATCATGTTTAATAGCGTGAATTGTGCTTGCATGTCAGTCGGGAAACCTGGGTGTGGGGCAGTACGAATGCTTACCGCTTTCAGTTCACGGTCCGTCATATCTACAGAAATCCAGTCTTCACCAGTCTCTACTAATGCGCCCGCTTCTTCTAGCTTCGCAAGTACCGCTTCTAACAAGTGACCGTTGGTGTTACGACACACAACTTTGCCGCCAGAAACAGCCGCAGCAACAAGGAACGTACCCGTTTCGATACGGTCAGCCACAACGTTGTGCTTACCGCCACCTAAACGCTCAACACCTTCAATAGTGATGGTGTCTGTGCCCGCGCCTGAAATTTTTGCGCCAAGCTTGTTTAGGAAGTCTGCTGTATCAACGATTTCAGGTTCACGCGCTGCATTATCTAGCGTTGTGGTACCTTCCGCTAACGCTGCCGCACACATGATAGTAATCGTTGCACCAACACTCACTTTGTCCATCACAATGTGAGCGCCTTTTAGACGGCCGTCCACTTCTGCTTTTACGTAACCATCTTCTAGTGTAATCGTTGCGCCAAGCTGCTCTAGACCTGTGATATGTAAATCAACAGGACGAGCGCCAATCGCACAGCCACCAGGTAGAGAAACTTGACCTTTACCAAAACGAGCCACCAGCGGACCAAGTGCCCAGATTGATGCACGCATGGTTTTCACCAAGTCGTAAGGTGCGCAGTATTCGTTGATGCTGCTTGGATCGACATGAACAGAACCATTACGGCTTACTTTTGCGCCCAAACGCTTAAGCAGTTCCATAGTAGTATCGATATCACGAAGGTGTGGCACATTCGCCACCTCTACTGGCTCTTCAGCCAAGATAGACGCAAACAAAATCGGCAGTGCTGCGTTTTTTGCACCTGAAATGGTCACTTCACCAACCAGTGGTTTATCTGACCCAATAACTCGAAACTTTTCCATCAATAAACCTTAAAGCGACATTAGCTTTTTATCACGAGCCCACTCTTCTGGAGTGAACGCTTTAATCGATAGCGCGTGAATGTCGTTACGCTGGATGTAATCCATCAGAGGACCGTAAATTAACTGCTGCTTCTTAACGCGGCTCATTCCATCGAAACAAGCATCAACAGCAACCACCTCATAGTGGCTACCTTCACCTTTTACATGCACTTCTTGAAGGTTTAGTGCTTCTTCTAGTAACTGTTGTACTTTTGCGCTATCCACAATTTACCCCTGATAATTCTGTATATGTTTGGCCACTAAAGATTCAACGTTGCTCAGCTGAAACAAAGTGCGCAATTGCGCCGGCACGAAACTGAGCATTATATGACAGTTTTGTTTTTTTGCATGCTCTAATAAGTGGATTAACATCACCATTCCCGCAGAGTCGACGCGCTCAATCTCTTCTAACGAGCATTCTAACTCGGTTTGAGATGGCTGCCATCGCTGCGCAACGGCCCACAAAGAAGGCACGGTATCTCGATCCAACGCCCCTGTAAGCTTAAGAATATCTGATTGTAAATGCCACTGAGAATGAGACTGCGCCATTACTTTGCTGCCTCGAAACGAATTGGCTGTGCCGCCAATTTTTCAAGATCTTTTGCTACCGCTAGGATACCGTCTTGACGAATCTTTGTATTCCACTCCGATTGCTTGCTTGAAAGTAAGCTAATACCTTCTGCAACCATATCGAATGCTAACCATTCACCAGTTTTCTTATCTTTACGCAATTTAAACTCAAGTTTGATGTTCGGACGCGGCGCGTCGATGATATCCACTTTAATGCTTGTAATGCGCTTAGATGGGTCTAACTTAGGTTCAGGGCCAAACTCGATTTGCTGGTCTGTGTATTGCGTTAAGACTTGTGCGTAAGACGTCACCAAGTAAGAACGAAATGCCTTAATAAACTCACCAACGTCTTCACGCTTCGCGCCTTTTAAGTTCGGACCAAGCAGTTTTAATGCCGCATAGCGATCGTTGACGTAAGGCATCAGCTCTTCTTCAACGATAGTCTTAAGCAAATTCGGATCTTGCTTAATTTGTGGCTGTTCAGCTTTCAAACGATCAAATGTCACTTCCGCAACTTGTCTCATCATTTGATAAGGCTGAGTTTTATCTACTTCTGCAGCCACTGCACCGAAAGCAGTAAATGCCGCTACGAAAGAAAGTAATAATCTAGAGAACATGGGTTATTCCTTACTCGTGTTGCCAGAATCGCCGGAGCCACCGATGCTGTATAGCACCTGTCCAATTAAGTCTTCTAAAACTAAGGCAGACTTGGTGTCTTCGATGGTATCACCATCAACTAACATTTCTTCATCATCAAAGATGAAACCCGGAACTAAGCCAATGTACTGCTCGCCAATCAATCCAGAAGTCAAAATTTGTAAACTAGAAGTTTCTGGGAATTGATTGTATTGACTGTTAATCGACAAGCTCACAATTGGAAGTAGGCTTTCAGGGTTAAGTGTAATATCACTCACACGACCAACCACAACGCCGCCAACTTTCACTGGTGAACGAACTTTTAAACTACCAATATTATCGAACTCAGCTTTCAGGGTATAAGTATTGCCAGAGCCAATGCTTTTTACGTCAGCAACCTGAAAAATCATCACAAGAATCGCGCAAATTCCTGCCAATACAAAGCTGCCAACCCATAATTCAGTTTTACGTGTTTGTTGCATGATTAATTCCCAAACATCAATGCGGTCAGTACAAAGTCTAGTCCCAGTACTGCTAAAGAAGAATGCACTACCGTGCGCGTCGTTGCTCGGCTGATCCCTTCCGAAGTCGGAATCGCGTCATAGCCATTAAAAAGAGCGATCCAAGTAACGGTAATCGCAAACACGATACATTTGATCATGCTGTTACCAATATCTTGGCCTAATTCTACTGACGACTGCATTGCCGCCCAAAAACTACCGTGGTCAACGCCTTTCCAATCAACGCCAACAATTTGAGCGCCCCAGATACCAATAGCCATGAAGATCATCGCCAACAGTGGCATGGAAATCACACCTGCCCAAAAACGAGGAGCGATAACGCGTTTAAGCGGGTCTACCGCCATCATTTCCATACTCGAAAGCTGCTCAGTGGCTTTCATCAAGCCGATTTCTGCGGTTAATGCAGACCCAGCTCGCCCAGCGAATAACAAGGCGGTTACCACAGGCCCTAGCTCACGCAATAGCGATAGAGAGACCATTTGCCCGAGACTGCCTTCCGCACCGTAGTCCACCAGCACGACATAGCCTTGTAAACTCAACACCATGCCGATAAACAAACCCGATACGACAATGATAGCCAGAGACTGCACACCAACGGAGTAAAGCTGCTTCACTAATAACGGGAAGTTTTTGACCGGTTGTGGTCGGGTTACCAAAGCACCAACCAACATTAGTGTCGCACGGCCAAAGGCTTCACAGATGGCCAACGTGCGTCTTCCTAATGAAGCGACAAATTGAATAAAACTATCGACCATCAAATAAATCCTTTTCGATACTTTGAGCGGGAAATCGGAACGGTACCGGACCATCCGCATCACCCAACAAGAATTGCTGCACGCGTGGATCTGGATTGGCTCTCAGATCTTGTGGCGTGCCAAAAGCAATGATTTTGCCATCGGCCATCAAATAAACCCAATCCGCAATACTCATCACTTCTGGTACATCGTGTGAAACGACAATCGAAGTCAGACCTAGCGCTCGATTCAAATTACTGATCAACTCAACTAATACGCCCATGGTGATCGGATCCTGACCAACAAACGGTTCATCATACATGATAAGGTTGGGATCGAGCGCAATCGCGCGTGCTAAAGCAGCTCGCCTAGCCATACCGCCAGAAAGTTCACTTGGCATCAACTTTGCGGCACCACGTAGACCTACGGCTTCAAGCTTAAGCAGCACCATAGTACGGATAAATTCTTCAGAGAGTTCTGTATGTTCACGTAAAGGAAAGGCAACATTATCGAAAACGTTCAAATCCGTGAACAGAGCGCCTGATTGGAACAACATGCTCATCTTCTTTCGAGCATGGTAAAGCTTCTTACGTGAGAGTGCTGGAATGTTATCGCCATCAAACCAGATCTCACCTTGTTCGGGGTACAACTGACCGCCAATTAAGCGTAACAGTGTCGTTTTACCGATCCCCGATGGCCCCATAATGGCCGTCACTTTCCCTTCTGGCACGTGTAAATCAACGCCATCAAAGATCTTACGTTCGCCTCGTGAAAAAGTGAGATTGTTAACGGTAACTAAATCGTTGTTCGACATACTATCTCTTCTACTGTTTGTGAGTTTGACTCACAGAGTCATCAGCCAACTCAACCCCGATTGTTTTCAAGATATTACGTCGAGAATATCCTAAAGTGACTTCGGTACACTTATTAGGCTGCAATCATAAGCACATTGAACTTGAATTAAAAGCACTGTTCAATTAAATAAAGCCGACCAAATTCAAGCAATTCTTCATAAAATATGACGAAATCAAAGGAAGGTGTTTAAATTCAACTCCAGATAAGCGGTATCAAATACAACACGCGATCGAGCAACAATTAAACACAATTTCGTTACTAACCTTTAATTTATTTGTTGTTTATCTTCCATTTTTGGCTGTGAAAGGTCAAAATTAGCGGTTACTCATTTCACTTATTTTTATTACTTAGGAATCATCATGCTCGAAGCCGTAGCGTTGCTTATCGTCGGTCTTGTTATACTTGTATGGAGTGCAGATAAACTTGTTTTTGGCTCTGCAGCTCTGGCCCGCAACGTCGGTATTTCACCTTTAGTGATCGGCATGACCATTTTGGCGATGGGTTCTTCTGCGCCAGAAATGATGGTTTCTGCAACCGCAGCATGGGACGGTAAAACCGACACAGCTGTCGGTAACGTTCTTGGCTCGAACATCGCCAACATCGCTTTAATTCTTGGTATCACCGCCATCATCAAACCACTTTCCATCAGCTCTGCTGTGGTTCGTCGAGAATTGCCATTGATGATAGCAGTAACCGTGCTGGCTGGTATTTTACTTTGGGATAACCACCTAGGTTTCTACGAAGGCGTATTGCTGTTTGTACTCTTTGCTGCGTTCCTATTTGCCATGTTGCAAATCAGCCGCAAAGAACAAAAAGCAGGTGATGCTTTTGTCGATGAACAAGAATCAGAAGTCCCTGAAGGTGTAAGTAATCCAAAAGCCGTTATGTGGGTTGTGATAGGTCTGATACTTCTACCTTTGGCAGCAAGCATGTTAGTCGACAACGCCGTCATCATTGCAAAACACTTTGGTATGAGTGATCTCGTTATCGGCCTTACTATCATTGCTATCGGCACTAGCCTACCGGAGCTTGCTGCATCTCTAGCGGGCGTTCTAAAGGGCGAAGACGATATGGCAGTGGGTAACATCATCGGTTCAAACGTTTTCAACATTTTGGCGGTAATGGGCCTACCGGGCATCATCAATCCTTCAATGCTAAGTGAATTTGCGATGGGTCGTGACTTTTGGGTTATGCTCGGCGTATCGCTACTGCTTGTGGCAATGTGTCTTGGTAAATCTCGCAGTATCAACCGTTTAGAAGGTTCAATCCTGTTTGTGTGTTTCTTAGGCTACCAAGTGTACCTATTCGCAAACATGGCCGCTTAATAACATAATAAGTAAAGACAAATTGGAGCTCTGATATGTCCACTCAATTTGATTTTCGTGCTGCTGCTAAACAAGTTCTTGATATTGAAGTGACCGCACTTCAACAACTGGACCAGTATTTTGATGCGCAGTTTGAACAAGCTTGCGAATTGATTCTTTCCAATAATGGCAAAGTCGTTGTTATGGGGATGGGCAAATCAGGTCACATTGGCAACAAGATTGCTGCGACCCTTGCAAGTACAGGCACCTCCGCGTTTTTTGTTCACCCTGGTGAAGCTGCGCATGGTGACCTAGGAATGATCAGTGAAGGCGATATCGTCATTGCGATTTCTAACTCTGGTGAGTCTCACGAGATTTTATCTCTATTCCCAGTATTGAAACGTCTGAACATCAAAATTATCAGCATGACAGGCAAGCCTGAGTCGAACATGGCCAAATTGTCGGATATGCATTTGCAAATCACCGTTCCGCAAGAAGCCTGCCCACTTGGTCTTGCACCAACGAGCAGCACAACAGCAACTTTGGTCATGGGCGATGCTCTTGCCGTTGCCCTGCTTCAAGCTCGTGGTTTTTCTGCAGAAGACTTCGCTCTATCACACCCTGGTGGTGCGTTGGGAAGAAAATTGCTGCTCAAGCTGTCTGATATTATGCACTTTGGTAATGCACTACCAAAAGTTGCGCCAGATGCATTGATTCGCGACGCACTTCTTGAGATTTCAGAGAAAGGCTTAGGGATGACCGCGATTGTCGATGAGCACGATGCTATGCTTGGTATATTCACTGATGGTGACTTGCGTCGTACTTTGGATAAACGTATTGATATTCACACCACAGCAATCGGTGAAGTGATGACTCAAAACCCAACAACGGCTCATCCAGAAATGTTAGCTGTCGAGGGTTTGAATCTTATGCAAGATAAAAACATCAATGCTCTGATCTTGTGCGACAACAACAAGATTGTTGGTGCGCTGAATATGCACGATTTGTTGAAAGCGGGTGTGATGTAATCCATCCATCAACAAATGTTTACACAATTTGATTAACAGATTAAGGCAATGGTCAGGGAAGTACTGAGCTAAGATAAAGGCCTTTATTTTATGAGTTTTACTCGCCTTATTTATTTGCTCCTGATCTTCGTTGTCGCATGGTGTGGTTATTATTTGCTGACACCAAAAGGCGATGAAGATATACAGGTTGCACCTAATTTAGAACTGCCTATGTTCAGTGGTACTGGACTAGAAAATATCACTTATGGTGAAAATGGTGTCCGCAGTTACATCATTCGCTCCAACAGCTTGGATCATTACGCCAAGAGTGGAGATACGATTTTTAATAGCCCAACACTGATGGTTTACCGTGAAGGTAGCGTTGTTGAGTGGAAGGTCACTGCAACAAGAGCAGTACTTGATGAAGACCAGATCCTGACGTTATACGACAAAGTTCTCATGCAAAACTTATTGCCTGACGCAAGCTTTGACACCATGGCAACAGACAAGTTGGTCATCAACTTAAGCAATCGTGATTTTAAAGCCGACCAACAAGTAATGTTGGTTGGACCACAATTTGAAACTACCGGAGGCGCAATGCAAGGCAACTTAAAAGCCCACACTGCGACTCTGACAGATGAAGTTCAAGGTCGATATGAAACCGTTACACCTTAGCCTATTGGCATTGGTATTAGCAGCGCCACAAGCGTTGGCACTAAAGTCGGATACGCAACAGCCGGTTTACATTAATTCAGACACCCAGCAGGTGGACATGAAGAGTAACCAGGTGACCTTTAAAGGTGATGTATCTCTTAAGCAAGGTAGCATCAATATCGATGCTGACAGAATTGTTGTAACTCGTGACCCGAAAACGGAAGCGATCAAACAAATTCAAGCATTTGGTAAACCTGCCACTTTCTCTCAATTGATGGACGATGGTAAAACACTCAGTGGTCAAGCTACTGAATTGGATTACCGTATCTCTACTGACGAATTGACCATGAAAGGCCAAGCACAGCTAGCCCAAGACAGTAACACCATCAAGGGCTCATCAATTCGCTACCAAATTGGTCAACAGAAGCTTGTTGCTGACAGCTCGAAGAATGAGCGCGTTACCACCATCCTGCAACCGAACCAAATCGAGAACTAATATGGCAGTACTGAGCGCAAAGAATCTTGCTAAAAGCTACAAGAAACGCAAGGTCGTTACGGACGTGAGCCTCGAAGTCGAGTCTGGTCAAATTGTGGGACTGTTGGGTCCAAACGGCGCAGGTAAAACCACATCGTTTTACATGATTGTCGGCTTGGTACCTCGTGATGAAGGCATCATCACTATCGACGATCAAGACATCAGTATCCTACCGATGCACAGTCGCTCGCGCCTAGGTATCGGCTACTTGCCACAAGAAGCTTCCATATTCCGTAAGTTATCGGTTGAAGACAACATCATGGCCGTCCTAGAAACTCGCCAAGAGTTAACTCGAGAAGAGCGCCAAGATAAGCTGGAAGATTTATTGGAAGAATTCCACATACAGCACATACGCACCAGTGCGGGTATGGCACTATCAGGTGGTGAACGCCGCCGTGTAGAAATCGCTCGTGCATTGGCAGCAAACCCTCAGTTCATTTTGTTGGATGAACCGTTCGCGGGTGTTGACCCAATTTCGGTTAACGACATCAAAAAAATCATTGAACACTTGCGCGATCGTGGTCTTGGTGTGTTAATCACTGACCATAACGTTCGTGAAACCTTGGACGTTTGTGAAAAAGCCTATATCGTAAGTCAAGGACACCTTATTGCTTCAGGAACTCCGGATGAAGTTCTCAATAACGAGCAGGTGAAACAAGTTTATCTCGGTGAACAATTCCGTCTATGATTACATTAGGAACGGTAAGATTCTGAGCATTACAAGGTAAGTAACACTGAATGAAACCTTCATTACAACTCAAGCTAGGTCAACAGTTAGCCATGACGCCGCAGCTACAACAAGCGATTCGTTTGTTGCAATTGTCGACGCTCGACCTTCAACAGGAAATCCAAGAAGCCTTGGACTCCAACCCTTTATTGGAAGTTGAAGAAGGCCAAGAAGAACCTCAAGCAAATGGTGAAGACAAATCAGCACTCGATGCTGCAGACAACAGTGCCAATGAAACTGCCGAGATTGATGTTCCTGATAGCTCAGACGTGATTGAAAAATCTGAAATCAGCTCTGAGCTAGAAATCGACACCACTTGGGACGATGTGTACAGCGCGAACACTGGCAGTACAGGCTTAGCGCTTGATGACGATATGCCGGTCTATCAAGGTGAAACCACTGAATCGCTGCACGATTACCTAATGTGGCAGTTAGACTTAACGCCATTTAGCGAAACCGACCGCACCATCGCGTTAGCCATCATTGATGCGGTTGACGACTACGGTTACCTCACGCTCTCTCCAGAAGAAATTCATGAAAGCTTCGACAACGAAGATGTTGAACTTGATGAAATCGAAGCCGTTCGCAAACGCATTCAGCAATTTGACCCCCTTGGCGTTGCCTCTCGCAACCTTCAAGAATGTCTATTACTGCAATTAGCGACCTTCCCAGAAGATACACCGTGGCTCGCTGAAGCGAAAATGGTGCTGAGCGATCATATCGATCATCTTGGTAATCGCGATTACAAGCTCGTCATCAAAGAGACCAAACTGAAAGAAGCAGACCTACGTGAAGTGTTAAAGCTGATTCAGCAATTGGACCCTCGACCTGGCAGCCGTATTACTCCAGATGATACCGAATACGTTATTCCTGACGTTTCCGTTTTTAAAGATCATGGCAAATGGACGGTTTCCATTAATCCTGACAGCATCCCAAAACTGAAAGTAAATCAACAATATGCGCAACTGGGTAAAGGCAACAGTGCCGATAGCCAGTATATTCGCAGCAATTTGCAAGAGGCAAAATGGCTGATTAAGAGCCTAGAAAGCAGAAACGAGACGCTTCTCAAAGTTGCAAGATGTATTGTTGAACATCAACAAGATTTCTTCGAGTATGGTGAAGAAGCCATGAAACCAATGGTACTTAACGATGTAGCATTGGCAGTGGACATGCATGAATCCACGATTTCTCGTGTGACTACACAGAAGTTCATGCACACACCACGTGGCATTTTTGAATTGAAGTACTTCTTCTCTAGTCATGTCAGTACAGACAATGGCGGAGAATGTTCGTCCACAGCAATTCGCGCGCTCATCAAAAAGTTGGTCGCAGCGGAAAATACCGCTAAACCATTGAGTGACAGCAAGATTGCTGCTCTTCTGGCTGACCAAGGGATTCAAGTCGCAAGACGTACGATCGCGAAGTATCGTGAATCCTTGGGTATCGCCCCTTCAAGTCAGCGTAAACGCCTACTTTAAGGCACCAACTGAAAAGGAAAGTCTATGCAAATCAATATTCAAGGCCATCACGTTGATCTTACCGATTCAATGCAAGACTATGTTCAATCAAAGTTTCAGAAGCTCGATAGATTCTTCGACCATATAAACCAAATACAAGTTGTACTAAAAGTTGAAAAACTTAACCAAATCGCGGAAGCTACGCTTCACGTAAATCAGGGCGAAATCCACGCGTCATCGAATGACGAAAGTATGTATGCAGCAATTGATTCGCTGGTGGATAAATTAGTTCGTCAACTTAACAAGCACAAAGAAAAACTAAACAGTCATTAATCATGCAATTGAGCGAGATACTGTCACTGGACTGCACCAAAAGTGCAGTCCATTGTACAAGTAAGAAACGAGCCCTAGAGATGATCAGCCAAATTGTTGCTGAAAACACGGGCCAAGATTCAACCGAACTGTTTGAGTGTATGCTCAGCAGAGAAAAGATGGGTAGTACGGGTATCGGCAACGGTATTGCTATCCCTCACGCAAGAATGTCATCCAGCGATAAAGCTATTGCCGTATTACTTCAATGTGATGAAGCGATTGAGTTTGATGCGATCGACAACCGACCTGTAGACCTTCTCTTTGCGCTTCTGGTTCCAGAAGAACAGTGCAAAGAACACCTCAAAACACTATCCTCTATGGCTGAACGCTTGAGCGACAAGCAAGTGTTAAAAATGCTGCGCAAAGCTCAGAGCGATGAAGAACTCTACGACATTATGATTCATCAGTAATCGAGGCGATCACCATGCGATTAATTGTTGTTAGCGGGCACTCCGGTGCCGGGAAGAGTGTTGCCCTGCGCGTACTTGAGGACTTAGGGTATTACTGCGTAGACAACCTACCAGTTAACTTACTTGATGCGTTTGTAAAGTCGGTATCCGACAGTAAACAGAACGTTGCCGTAAGTATCGATATTCGAAATATCCCAAAGAAACTCAAAGAGCTGAACACCACTCTCGAAAAACTCAAAACTGAGTTAGACGTAACGGTGCTGTTCTTAGATGCGAACAAAGAGACCTTACTCAAACGCTACAGCGAAACCAGACGGATCCATCCGCTGTCGCTTGGCGCTCAATCCTTATCTCTTGATCAAGCCATTGAGTTAGAACACGAGATACTGATGCCCTTAAAAGCACACGCGGACTTAGTGCTCAACAGCAGTGGTCAATCCCTGCATGACTTGAGCGAAACCGTACGTATGCGCGTTGAAGGGCGAGATCGAAAAGATCTGGTGATGGTATTCGAATCCTTCGGTTTCAAATATGGACTACCCTCTGATGCCGATTACGTGTTTGATGTGCGCTTCTTGCCAAACCCGCATTGGGAACCAGCATTGCGCCCTCTTACAGGTCTAGATGCCCCGATTGGAGCCTTCCTAGAGCAACATCAATCTGTACTCGATCTTAAGTATCAAATTGAAAGTTTTATCGAGACTTGGTTGCCTCTGCTAGAAAAAAACAATCGCAGTTACTTAACTGTCGCGATTGGTTGTACTGGTGGTAAACATCGCTCAGTGTATCTCACGCAAAAAATTGGTGAGTTCTTCGCTGACAAAGGCCATCAGGTACAAATTCGCCACACTTCATTGGAAAAAAATGTTAAGGAATAACGGTGGAATTAAGTCGTAAGGTATTGATCCAAAACCGCTTAGGGCTTCACGCTCGCGCTGCGGTAAAACTGGTCGAACTGGCACAAAGCTACGATGCGATCATTACGATCGACAACGAAGAAGATAAAACAGCCACCGCTGATAGCGTTATGGGGCTATTAATGCTTGAGTCCGCCCAAGGGCAATACGTGACGATCCACGCCACTGGCGATCAATCAGAGCAAGCCCTTGATGCGGTTTGTCATTTGATTGAAGATAAGTTTGATGAAGGCGAGTGATTCACTCGCTTTTTTATTTTTAACACCCAAATATTCCACATCGCTTCCCCTTCCTACTTAAATTCCGATAAATAATTTTGTCGACTTTCATAAGTTGTTATTAAAAGGTGCCTAGAATTAAGTTATTATTCAAAGCATTGTAAATATCAGGAATTAGGGGGAATGAATGGCAGAGCAAATAGAATTCGACCAAGCTCACCAAGCCCTCCAAGAAGTCACAGAAGCGCTGGAAAACGGCCGCTTTGTCCATGTTCGTCGCCAATTGCAGGACATGGAACCTGAGGATATCGCCCACCTTTTAGAAGCCTCTCCACGTAAAAGTCGTGAAGTACTCTGGCAACTGACTGACCCAGAAGACTACGGTGAGATTCTTGACGAGCTAAACGAAGACGTCAAAGACAGTCTCGTGTCCAAAATGGCCCCAGAAGCGCTTGCAGAAGCGACGGAAGGCATGGACACTGATGATGTGGCTTACGTACTGCGTAGCTTGCCTGACGACGTCTCACGTGAAGTTCTATCCCAGATGGACACCGCTGACCGTCAACGAGTCGAAACGGCGCTATCCTACCCTGAGGATACCGCTGGCGGATTGATGAACACCGACGTAATCACCATTCGTGGTGATGTGGATGTGGACGTTGTCCTGCGCTACTTACGCATGAAAGGCGAACTGCCAGAAGCAACCGATGCGTTATACGTCATTGATGATGATAGTAAGCTGATTGGTGAACTGCCGATTACCACACTGATTACCACTCAACCTGATGTCAAAGTCAGTGCTGTGATGGAAGATGCCGACGATGCAATTACCGTAGATACCAGTGACTCTGATGTTGCTAGTCTATTTGAACGTCGTAACTGGGTATCTGCACCTGTGGTTGATGAAAACCAACATCTGGTTGGTCGTATCACCATCGATGACGTGGTCGATGTTATCCGTGAAGATGCCGAACACTCAATGATGAGTATGGCGGGTATGGATGACGATGAAGATACCTTCGCACCTGTCGTAAAATCCGCTCGTAAGCGCAGTATTTGGCTCGGTGCCAATGTACTTGCAGCGCTAGCGGCGGCCTCAGTATCCAACATGTTTGAAGCAACACTAGAGCAAATGGCGGCTATCGCCGTCTTGATGACCATTGTTCCATCGATGGGTGGCGTTGCGGGTAACCAAACGGTCGCTCTGGTGATCCGCGGTTTAGCGCTTGGTCATATTGGTGATTCAAACAAACGAGAACTATTGCTGAAAGAAGCCGCTATCGGCTTACTTAACGGCATCATGTGGGCACTGATCATCGGCGGTATCGTGGTTGCCTGGAAAGGAAACTGGATGCTTGGCGGTATCATCTCTGCGGCCATGTTGACCAACCTTTTTGTAGCAGGTGTTGCCGGCGTAACCATCCCTATTCTACTCAAGAAAATGAATATCGACCCAGCCTTGGCTGGCGGTATGGCACTGACCACGGTCACTGACGTGATTGGTTTGTCAGTCTTCTTAGGCCTCGCGACCCTGCTGATTTAATCTCATGTCATAAACTGCCATGAACAAGCAATAAAAAAGCCTGATGAGTACATCAGGCTTTTTTGCATCTAGCGGTTAGCGGGGTGATATTATTCGCCCGCAACCTTCATGGTATCAAGCAAGATAGAGCCGGTTTGGATTTGAGAACGCGTTTCCACATCGCTACCCACGGCAACAATTTGGTTGAACATGTCTTTTAGGTTACCCGCAATGGTAATTTCTGATACTGGGTATTGGATTTCACCATTTTCTACCCAGAAGCCAGCAGCACCACGAGAGTAATCACCTGTCACGACGTTCACGCCTTGGCCCATGGTTTCAGTTACCAGTAAACCTGTGCCAAGTTCTTTCAGCATTTGCTCGAAACTTTGTCCCGTCGACTTCACGTACCAGTTGTGGATACCACCAGCATGGCCAGTTGGGTCCATTTTCATTTTACGAGCCGCATAACTCGTTAGCAGGTAAGTCGCGAGTACACCATCGGTGATGATTTCTCGATCTTGCGTGTACACACCTTCACTATCAAATGGACTAGAAGCTAGGCCACGTAGGACATGTGGACGCTCTGAAATATTGAACCACTCTGGAAGTACTTGCTTGCCGAGGTGATCAAGTAAGAAAGAGGATTTACGGTACAGGTTACCACCGCTGATTGCCATCACTAGGTGGCCAATCAAACCTGTCGCTACGTCCGCAGCAAACATGACAGGGTACTTACCCGTTTTCAGCTTTTGAGCGTCTAAGCGACTGATGGTTTTTTCTGCAGCACTGCGGCCAACCACTTCAGGAGCCCAAAGATCGTCACGATGGCGAGCAACGGTGTAGCTGTAGTCACGCTCCATCTCACCATTTTTGCCTACACCAATCACACAACAGCTGGTACTGTGGCGACTTGACGCGTAGCTTGCCAACAAGCCATGGCTATTACCGTACACTTTGACGCCGTAATGACTGTCATAGCTCGCACCATCGCTTTGCTTAATCGCATCGCTGTAGTTAAGTGCTTCTTTTTCAGCGGCAATCGCAACTTGTGCTGCGTAATCTGGATCGGGTGCGTCTGGGTGGAAAAGGTCTAAATCAGGCACCTCTTTCACCATATATTCTTTCGGAGCTGGGCCCGCGAATGGATCTTCTGATGTGTATTGAGCGATGTCTAATGCTGCTAACACCGTTTGCTCGATAGCCGCTTCGCTCAAATCGGATGTGGAAGCACTGCCTTTACGTTGGCCACGGTAAACGGTAATACCCAGTGCGCCGTCGCTGTTGAATTCAACGTTTTCCACGTCACCCATGCGAGTGGAAACACTCAAACCCGTGCTCTTGGTAATTGCGACTTCAGCGGCATCAGACTTCGCCGCAGCGATTTCTAGTGCACGTGAAACGGCTTGTTCTAGCTCGGTACGTTGCTCAGCAACCTGCTGTTTAATATCCATTGTCTTTCACATCATGTATTCGATGTACAATAGAATAACAAGAATTTCGCTTTCTCCCCACGATTCTTGTTAAAATAGTCATAATATTAATCAAAACACAGGCAACTGAAATGGCACGTAAGAATCAAAAAGCGCCATGGGAACCAGAAGAAGAGATCATCTGGGTAAGTAAATCCGAGATGAAGCGCGACATGGAAGAGCTGCAAAAGCTTGGCGAAGAGCTTGTCGGCCTTAAGCCAGCAGCTCTCGAAAAGTTTCCATTGAGCGAAGACCTACGCGAAGCAATTGCTGATGCGCAGCGCTTTAAAAACGAAGCACGCCGTCGTCAACTGCAACGTATCGGTAAGTTAATGCGTTACGAAGATCCAGAGCCAATCCAAGCGGCACTAGACAAAGTTCGCAACAAACACTCGCAAGCAACAGCGGCACTACACAAGCTTGAAGCGCTGCGTGATCGTGTAGTCGAAGAGGGCGACAAAGCAATTGATGACGTTATGGAGCTTTATCCAGAAGCAGACCGTCAACGTCTACGCCAACTTGCTCGCCAAGCAGCGAAAGAGAAGAAGGCCGGTAAACCAGCAAAATCTTACCGTGAAATTTTCCAAATTCTAAAAGCCTTGAACGAAGAAGAAATCTAATTCAACGCTTAAGAACGCAAAAAGCAGACCTTTGTGTCTGCTTTTTTTATGCCTATTTTCTAGTATTACGCTAGACGATTGAGGTTATCACCACGATCAAACGCGTTAATATTCTCAATTAAAATCTCAGCTAAACGCTGTATCGAAGAATCACTTCCCCACGCAACATGCGGCGTTAGTAGCAAGTTAGGCAAATGCATATTCGCAATCAACGGGTTGCTTTCATCAGCGGGTTCTTGGGTAAAGACATCAAACCCAGCCCCAGCAATCTCACCTTGCTTTAACCCATCGACCAAAGCTTGCTCATCCACCAAGCCGCCACGTCCGGTATTAATCAAAATAGACGTTGGCTTCATCTGCTTAAGTTCCGCTTCACCAATCAAATTATGTGTCTCATCATTCAATGGACAATGTAGCGTGATGGCGTCCGCTTGATCCAACATCTCGGAAAAAGAAACATAGCCTTCTCGGCACTCCGTTACACCTTTACGTTCTGCAAACAACACATTCATACCCAATGCTTTTGCCAATTGTGCCGTTGCTTGACCTAATGCGCCGCTGCCAAGCACACCTAAGGTGCTGCCTGCAACATCTCCAATCGGATGCGTAAAGAAACAGAACTGCTTGTTGCGCTGCCATTCGCCAGCAGCGATATCTTGGTGATAACCAAACAAGTTACGACGCAAAGCAAACAGCATCGCGATAACGTGTTCTGGCACAGAGCGGGTCGCATAGCCACGCACGTTGGTAACCGCGATGTTGTGCTCGGCGCAATAGTTTACATCGACGTTATTAAAGCCCGTTGCCGCGACGGCAATCATCTTGAGGTGAGGAAGTTGAATGAGAACAGATTGGTCGAGCACCACCTTGTTGCTGATCACGATATCCGCATCAGCAAGACGCTCAACAACTTGCTCAGAAGAAGTCAGATCGTATTCCACCCAATCATGGGCAAAGCTTGGACGAGGTATTTGAATTTGGGCTGGGATGGTCGCTCGGTCGAGGAAGACCACTTTAGGCAGTGACATAACAACTCCTTGTTCACTGCCTAAAGATGAATTTATGGACGTGGCAGTGTTTTGTAATCTGGTAATTTACGCGCTGGGTTGAAATAGTCAAAGATCATCTCTTCCGCTTCCAGGTAAAAATCACAAGGAACAAAAATACTGCGCAACCAATCGGTTTTCGGGTGGTAAAAGCTCAGCTCTGCGGCGTGCAACTCTAGACGTTCAGAGAAGGCTTTTGCTTCTTCTGTTGCGTAGAACTCATCACCCACAATTGGGTGACCTGACGCTTGCATATGAACACGCAATTGGTGTGAGCGGCCTGTAATCGGCAATAAACGCACAATCGTCGTCTTTGAACCATCAGGGTGTTCTTCTCGCTTCGCTACTTGGAAGATCGTCCTAGAGGGTTTGCCATCTTCAAAGCATACTTTCTGCAGAGGACGATTCGGCCAATCACAAATCAAAGGCAGATCGATCTCGCCCTCTTCTTGTTCAATATGGCCCCAAACACGTGCGTAGTAGATTTTATGCGTCAATCGGTATTGAAACTGTTTTTTTAACGCACTTTCTGCACGCTTGTTTTTAGCAAGAACCATTAAGCCAGAAGTGCACATATCTAAACGATGCACGACTTGAATGTCTGGATATTGCTCGGTTAAGCGACTCCACATGCTGTCATAGTGCTCAGCAAGACGCCCCGGCACAGAAAGCAAACCAGATGGCTTGTTTACCGCCAAAATTTGCTCATCTTCAAAAACGACATCAAACCAAGGGTCGGTTGGTGGATTGTACTCAAGCATTGCCATGGGCAGGATCTCTACAGAATAAAAACGCGCTGATTATACCCAAGAGATGCAAAGATGCATGCAGAAAAATCGCTTAAATCCTGCCTCTTTTTACCATCGATATAACTTTTAGAAATAACAAAAACAACCAAGTCAATAACGAAGAGAAAAATCAAAAAAAATCACTTCGTAAATATAAATTGACAAGCTGAGCGGTAATGTTATTTATAAGCACTAGTTGACACAAAAAGGACAATAATAAATGGAATCCGCAGTATCCGATCAACCCCAATCCAAAGTCTCGCAATTCTTCCGCTCTCTTGGCCCTGGTATTCTCATGGCCTCTGCCGCCGTCGGTGGTTCTCACCTTGTTGCATCCACCAAAGCTGGGGCTATCTACGGCTGGCAACTTGCGGCGCTCATCCTGCTGGTAAACCTTTTTAAATACCCATTCTTCCGAGCAGGCGTGCAGTACACCATGGGCACTGGTAAAACGTTGGTTGAAGGCTATGCCAAACTTGGTCGCCCATACTTGTGGTTGTTCTTATTCCTCAGTTCCGTTTCTGCGGTCATCAACACAGCAGCACTGTTGATGTTCAGTGCGAGCTTGTTGGGCTATTTCATTCCATTTTCTTTGTCGATGGCATCACTCAGTGTCATTGTTTTGGTAACATGTTTAGTGATTTTATTCGCCGGCCACTACAAAGCACTGGATACACTTTCAAAAGTCATTATGACGGTCTTAACGATAGCGACGCTACTTGCGGTTGCGATAGCGTTTGGAAACCCTGTAGAGCCTGTTGCGAACTTTGAATCCCCTTCTCCGTGGTCAATTGCTGCCATCGGCTTTATCGTTGTGACCATGGGCTGGATGCCTGCTCCAATCGAGATCTCTTGTTTAACGTCTGCGTGGCTAAAGCGCCAAACTAGCCAACAAGAAGTTACGGCAAAATCTGCCCTGTTTGATTTCAACGTCGGCTACATTGGTACTGCGGTATTGGCTTTGGTGTTTGTATCACTAGGTGCGTTGATGCTGCACGGTTCAGGTATTGAGCTTAAGAGCTCCGGCGTAGGCTTCTCCCATCAGCTTGTTGGCTTGTACGCCTCAACCATTGGTGAATGGTCACGTTACCTGATTGCTGTGATTGCGTTCTTTTGTATCTTCGGCAGCACCATTACGGTAATTGACGGCTACTCGCGTGTGATTTCAGACTCTCAACGGTTGCTGCGTTCACAACCAGAAACCGATCCAACAGCGACGTCGGCCATCATGCTTATTGTTTCTCTATGTGCTTTAGGTATCGTTGTTTTCTGGGCTTCAGCACTATTACCGATGTTGAACTTTGCCATGGTATTGGCGTTTATGACGACGCCATTCTTCGCGCTTTTAAACTATATTCTAGTGAGTAAAACCGACTTGCCTAAGCCATTGGCGCTGGGTCGTAAATTGAAGTGGTTGTCGATTGCTGGTTTGATTTACTTATTCGGCTTCTTAGCGCTATTCATTTGGTGGAAGTGGTTGATGTAATCAGCTGTGAGCAATCAACTGAGCTTATGAGATAAAAGCTCAGATAAAGAAAAAGGTCTTCAATTGAAGACCTTTTTTCGTTTGTATGGACGCTGATTAGTTGTGGCTGACGACAATTAAACGTAGCGAATCTAGCTGAACCTGAGCTTGGTTGATATAACCTGTTAGCTCTTTGATTTGTTCTTCAATCGCTTCAATTTCTTCGTCACGGATGTTCGGGTTAACCGCTTTCAGTGCTTGTAGGCGCTCAAGCTCTGCATTCAAGCTTTGTTGCATGTCTTGCTGTGCTTGCTTGCGAATCTCTTCCACTTTCTGCTCAACCAATGCGTCACCCGCTTCGATGAGGCTGTGGATGTCTTTCTGTACTGATGTCACTAGCTTGCTGCCTAGGTGACGGTTTACTGGGCTAAGCTGACGGTTGAAACCTTCAAACTCAACCTGAGAAGACAGATCATTACCACGACCGTCCATCATCATGCGGATTGGCGTCTTCGGTAGGAAACGCGTAATACCGCTGCGTTTTGGTGCTTGCGCATCCACCGCGTAAACCAACTCAAGCAAGATAGTGCCCACTGGTAGCGCTTTGTTCTTCAGCAAAGAAACCGCTGACGTACCCACACCTTCGCTCATCAGCAGATCGATACCGCCTTGAATCATTGGGTGTTCCCAACTGATGAAGTGCATGTCTTCGCGAGACAGCGCGGTATCGCGGTCAAACGTGATTGTCGCGCCTTCGTATGGCAAACCTGGGTAGCTTGGCACCATCATGTGCTCAGATGGAGTTACAATCAGTGCGTTTTCACCCTTGTCGTCTTGGTTCAGACCGATGGTATCGAACAGAGACAACGCGAATGTCACTAGGTTTGTATCGCCATCCGTCGATGCGATTTTCTCAACGATCTGCTGCGCTTTGTCGCCGCCGTTTGAGTGCATTTCTAGCAGGCGGTCACGACCTTGCTCAAGTTGTGATTTCAGCTCTTTGTTCATCTTCGCTGATTCTTCAATCACTTCATCAAGGCTTGAAACATCACCAGATGCCAGCATTTCAATCAGTGCATCAGAGTACTTATCGTAAACCGCGCGACCTGTTGGACACGTTTCAGCAAACGCGTTCAGACCTTCATCGAACCAACGCGCAAGGATCGCTTGTGAAGTACCTTTTAAGTAAGGTACGTGGATGTCGATGTCACGCTTCTGACCGATACGGTCCAGACGGCCAATACGTTGCTCTAACAAGTCAGGGTTGAATGGCAAATCGAACATCACAAGCTGGTTAGCAAACTGGAAGTTACGACCTTCTGAGCCGATTTCGCTACAGATAAGAACCTGCGCGCCACCCTCTTCTTGTGCGAAGTAAGCCGCTGCTTTATCACGCTCAAGAATCGACATACCTTCGTGGAATACGGTTGCACGAATACCTTCACGCTCACGCAATGCTTGCTCAAGTTGCAACGCAGTGCTTGCACGAGAAGCAATAACCAATACTTTATCGCTGCGCTTCTCTTTTACTTTTTCAAGTAACCAGTTCACACGTGAGTCGAACTGCCACCAGCTTGAATCTTCGCCTTCAAATTCTTGGAAGATTTCTTCTGGGTAAAGGTTCTTCACCGCGCGCGCTTCTGGTGTCATCTTGCCACCGATCATGCCTGATACACGCATTGATGTGGTATACTGCTGCGGAATATCCATTGGCATAAGATGCACGTTACGCTTCGGGAAACCTTTGATTGCAGCACGTGTGTTACGGAACAGCACTCGACCTGTACCGTGACGGTCCATCAGGTTGTCGATCAGTTCTTGGCGTGCTGACGCTTTCGCTTCTTCATCACTGTCGCTTTCGATAATACGGAATAGCGGCTCAACGTCCTGCTCAGAAAGCAGTTCTGTAATTTGGTTTTTCGCTTCGTCTGGCAGTTTCTCACCAGAGAATAGCGACGTGATAGCATCCGCAACAGGTGCGTATTGCTCTTCTTCTTCAACAAACGCTTCATAATCGTAGAAACGATCTGGATCTAGAAGACGTAGACGAGCGAAATGGCTCTCACGACCTAGCTGCTCTGGCGTTGCGGTAAGCAGTAACACACCCGCTGTGCGTTCTGCCAAGCCTTCTACCACTTGGTATTCGCGGCTTGGTTTGTCTTGGCTCCACTCTAGATGGTGCGCCTCATCGACAACCAATAGATCCCACTCACCTTCAAGCGCTTGTTCAAAACGCTTACGGCTCTTACGTAGGAAATCCAGTGAACACAGTACGTATTGCTGCGTATCAAATGGGTTTTCTGCTTCTGCAAAAGCTTCAATACAGCGCTCTTCATCGAAGATAGAGAAGTGCAGGTTGAAACGACGCATCATCTCAACGAGCCACTGGTGTTGCAGTGTCTCTGGTACCACGATAAGAATACGCTCGGCACGACCCGCCAGTACTTGCTGGTGGATGATCATGCCCGCTTCGATGGTTTTACCAAGACCCACTTCATCCGCTAGCAATACGCGAGGCGCGTGACGGCGACCGACTTCGTGTGCAATGTACAGCTGGTGAGGGATCAAACCTGCACGCATGCCACACAGACCACGCATTGGGCTCTTGTGTTGTTCAAATTGGTTTTGTAGCGCACGGTAGCGAAGTACAAAGTTGTCCATGCGGTCGATTTGACCTGCGTACAACTTGTCTTGCGGTTTGTTAAAACGAATGTGGTTGCTTAGGAAGATTTCACGCAACACGATCGCCGTTTCTTGCGTGTCTTCACGAGTACCGAAATAGGTGTATAAACCTTCATCTTCCAGTACTTCTTCAACTTTTAATGACCAACCTTCTTGGCAATCGATGACATCACCGACGTTGAACGTTACTCGGGTAACTGGTGCATCGTTACGTGCGTAAACTCGGTTTTCCTCTGATGCTGCAAACATCAATGTCACAGTACGAGCATCCATTGCCACTACGGTACCTAAACCTAAATCGCTTTCCGTATCGCTAATCCAGCGCTGCCCCAAAGCAAATGTCATGAATTGACTACCTCGTTGTTGTTTCTTGTTGGTCTCTACCCATCCCGATGGGCATGGATATTAGTTTAGATCTGATTCTGGCTTCTGCTATGCCAATCGTGCTTGTCATGCCACTTTGTGCTGTGCATTTTTAAGCCAGCTGAACATGATAAATCGGACGTAGCCTATACGCAGAAAAAGGTCGCTAATCTTACTTGAAGCTGTGATTTAGGTCACGTCGAAACCGCCCAGAGGGCAAACTTTTTTTCCTGAATTAGGAATGCAATCAAATTGTAAAAAACTCATGACAATTATTAGGTTGTAAGAAGTAAATTTTACGTATACTTCTATTGAGGGCGCTTAGAGTCATCGTGCATGATTTGAGCGCATTAAGTACACGATTAGGATCAACACGGGTTTGCAGTAAGTTGTCTTGCTACTCGGTTGCGCACTAACCGACATTGCCCGACAACCTCTATTGCAAGCAATCAGAGTTAGGAAGTCTGTTCCTTCTTAACTACTAGCCAGCAAAGCCGCGCTGCGGCAAGGAGACGCTATGGGCGATACCGATCGGAAACTGTTTGTACTCGATACCAACATTCTTCTTCATGAACCCTTCGCCATCTTCTCTTTCCAAGAACACGATGTCGTCATCCCTATGACTGTGTTGGAAGAACTCGATCGAATCAAAGACAGCAAGCGTGATGTTGCACGAGATGCACGCGTTGCGATTCGCGCTTTGGAGGATTTATTTAGAGAAGCCACGCCAGATGAAATCTCAGAAGGCATTCCCGTTTCTAAAGACAACCCAAGCCAAGGCACCATCTCTATTTTGGCGGACTTCGAATTGCAGGAAACCGTCAAAGCCTTCGCCGACAAAGCCGGTGATAACCGCATACTCAATGCGGTGCTTTATCTGCAAAACAAACGCGCACCACGCGAAGTTGTGCTCGTAACCAAAGACATCAACATGCGTTTGCGAGCCAAAGGTGCTGGCGTACGTTTCGTTGAAGACTATCGTACGGATCAGCTGATTGATGATATCCAATACCTCACCAAAGGCTTTCAGCAACGTGAAGGCGAATTTTGGAGTGGTGTGGATGAGGTGGAAAGCTACGCGCTGGGTGGAAAAACGTTCCATAAACTCAGCCGCGAACCGTTCGACCCGACCTTTATTAATCAATACGTGATTGATGAAGAGAGTGATTTTGTAGGTCGAGTAGAAACCATCAATGAGGATAAGCTCACCTTACTCGACCTCAGCCGTGAGCGCATGATGCATCGCCGCGCTTGGGACATTACACCGAAAAATATCTATCAAGGCATGGCGATGGATGCCCTGCTCGATCCAGATATTGACTTGGTGATTCTGACCGGTGCCGCCGGTAGTGGTAAGACACTGCTCGCAATGGCAGCGGCATTGGAACAAACCATTGAAAAAGGCATGTTCGATAAGATCATCGTAACACGGAACACGCCAGACATTGGGGAGTCGATTGGTTTCTTACCGGGATCGGAAGAAGAGAAAATGATGCCTTGGTTAGCAGCGGTGACCGATACCTTGGAAGCGCTGCACAAGAACGACCATTGCACCGAAGGCTCGATGAAGTACATCTGTGATAAAGCCAACATTCAGTTTAAGTCGATTAACTTTATGCGTGGCCGCTCTATCCAGAACGCCTTTGTCCTGCTCGATGAGTGTCAAAACTTAACCGCTTCACAAATCAAAACCATCATCACCCGTTGTGGTGAAGGCACTAAGATTGTGTGTTCGGGTAACTTGGCACAGATTGACTCTCACTACCTAACCCCAGTGACGTCAGGTCTGACGTATATGGTTGAACGTTTCAAGAACTTTGAAGGCAGCGCCAATATTCACCTAAATGGTGTGGTGCGAAGTCGCTTAGCAGAGTTTGCGGAAGAGAACCTATAGCGAATCATCTCCCCCTAAAACCAAAAGAGCGCTCAATGAGCGCTCTTTTTAATTCTGCTTCAGATGAAGTTTATTCAGTACCACCAACGGTGATGGAATCGAGCTTCAATGTAGGCTGACCAACGCCAACCGGTACGCTTTGACCCGCCTTGCCACACACGCCAACACCTCTGTCGATGCTTAGGTCGTTACCAACCATAGAAACTTGCTGCATCGCTTCAATGCCAGAGCCAATCAGCGTTGCGCCTTTCACTGGACGAGTGATTTTGCCATCTTCAATCAAGTACGCTTCTGATGCTGAGAATACGAACTTACCAGAAGTGATGTCCACCTGACCGCCACCGAAGTTTGGTGCGTACAGACCTTTCTTCACCGTGGAGATGATCTCTTCTGGTGTGTGCTCACCCGGTAGCATGTAAGTGTTAGTCATACGTGGCATTGGTAGATGCGCATAAGACTCACGGCGACCGTTACCTGTTGGGTTTACACCCATTAGACGTGCGTTTAGCTTGTCTTGCATGTAGCCTTTTAGAACGCCATTTTCGATAAGCGTGTTGTATTGACCGTTCACACCTTCATCATCGACGTTCAATGAGCCGCGTAGGTCTTTTAGCGTGCCATCATCCACGATAGTACAAAGTGGAGACGTCACTTGCTCACCCATCTTGCCAGAGAACACTGACGATTCTTTACGGTTGAAGTCGCCTTCTAAACCGTGGCCTACCGCTTCGTGCAGCAATACGCCCGGCCAGCCAGAACCAAGTACCACAGGCATCATGCCTGCAGGTGCTGCTTCTGCTTCTAAATTCACTAGCGCCATACGAATCGCTTCATCAGCGAATTGGAATGCTTGTTTCACGCCATTCGTTTCAGATAGGAAGAAGTCGTAACCGAAACGACCACCGCCACCAGCGCTACCGCGTTCGCGGCGATCGCCTTTTTCAGCAAGAACACTGATTGAAAGACGAACAAGCGGGCGAATGTCACCAGCGTAAGTACCGTCGGTTGCAGCAACCAACATTTGCTCATGCACACCACTGATGCTGATCGATACTTCTTTGATCATTGGCTCTTTGGTACGAATGTACGCATCTAAAGACAATAGCAGTTCGGTCTTTTGTTGCTTTTCCCAGCTTGCTAGTGGATTTACCGCATCGTAGTAAGCTTGGTTATCAGAACGTTTGAATGCGTGCACTTTGCCATTTTGGCCTTGCTGCGCAATACCACGCGCGGCAATCGCACTTTGCTTCAAACCGTCTAGTTGAATTTGGTCTGAATAGGCGAAACCGGTTTTCTCGCCTGTGACTGCTCGTACACCGACACCACAATCAATATTGAAAGAGCCATCTTTAATGATGCTGTCTTCTAGAACCAGAGACTCGTGCCAGCTGGACTGAAAGTAAATGTCCGCATAATCGATCTGGCGCGTCGCAATGCTCGCTAGTGTGTCAGCGATGTCTTGCTCTGTCAGACCGTTTGGGGCAAGGAGTGCCTGTTCTATTTGGTTTATGCTCATAGTTAGCTCTTTTATTTCCGTTTCAATTCATTTTGAAAGCGACTGTGTTGAGTCAGCGGCATATTCTGCCTTACTTGCTGGTTGTGTGACAAATCTATCTCCGCCACCAGCAATCCTACTTGGTCATTCAATTGTTGGTGAACGCGCCCCCAAGGGTCAATCACCATAGAATGCCCCCAAGTTTGGCGACCACATGGATGTGTCCCCGTTTGTCCGCAGGCTAGAATCCAACATTGGGTTTCAATCGCACGCGCTCGAAGTAGTACTTCCCAATGCGCTTGCCCCGTCACCGCGGTAAACGCAGCGGGCACAACAATAACTTGTGCTCCTGCTAAGCGTAACGCTTTAAACAATTCAGGAAAGCGTACGTCGTAGCAAATACTTAAGCCTACCGTACCAATATTGGTCTCTGCCGTCACGATACGATTACCTGCACTAAAGGTATCCGACTCACGATAGCTACCATGCCCATCGGCGACATCCACGTCAAACATATGCAGCTTATCGTAATGAGCAATGCACTCGCCTTGCGGTGAGAAAACCAATGTCGTGGTAGTCACACCTTGTTCAGTGCGAATCGGCATGCTGCCGACTATTAGAGTTAATTGATTGCGTTGTGCGATCTCAGATAAACACCGCTGAATAGGACCGTCACCCAAAGTTTCTGCGTTCTGGTGATAAGCCTCTCGGTTGGCAAACTGCGTAGCGTTTTCTGGTGTCACAACCAGCTTCACACCTTGCTCAGCTGCCAATGCACATTGCTTGGCAATGAAGTCCAGATTCTCCTCGATATCTGGACCCGATGTCATTTGAATGATGCCAACACGTTCCATGTATTCAATTCCTTGTTCGTCAGAAGACTGACCGCGCAATTACTTCGCTTGCTCACGCAGTTTTTCTGGCAACTTGTATTCACCTTTGCTTCGTGAAATCTCTTTTACGGTAGGTGAATCCAGAGGACCTTTCACTTCGTAATTTACCTGCGTGAAGACTTCCACCACAGGAGAGATAACGGTCGAAATCGCCAGTACGTACAGCGCGGTTTGAGGTGCTACTGCAAAGGCGGTCAGCATTGGAATACCCGAAGTGATGTCTGGTGTGAAGTTCACTTCCGCATCTACCAAGCGTGTGTTCATGTCAGCAATACCGCGAATCTTCATCTCTCCAGCTAATGCATCCATCACAATATCGTTGGTGATAAACACGCCATCTTGGATCTTGCCTGTCCCCGAGATTGAGTTGAATGCCATCCCTTTATCGAATACGTCAGTAAAGTCGAGCTGCATCTTACGAATGATAGAATCGAGACTAAAAAGCCCCAGCAATCGCGCTGCACCACTGACTTCAGTGATCACACCTTTACCAAACTCAGTAGACACATCACCTTGCAAGCTTTGTGTCTTCATCGACCAAGGTGCGCCATCCCAATCTAGGTTGGCATTAATTTCAAACGGCGCTTGTTGGATACCGGAAGTAATCCCAAATCGCTCCATCAAGTCACTGTTGTTTTCACCCTTCACTTTCATGGTCAGGTTTGAATGACTTCGCTCTTTCGTCAGTTCCCACCATCCGCTCATGTCAACACGGTTTTGACCACTACTGAAGTTAACATTTTTCCATTCGAGGCGGTTGTTAGCACGCTCGACGTCCACATTTACCTTACCGACCTTGTAACCTTGCAACCAAAAATCATCAATGCTCAAGGTTAAGTTTGGCATCTCTGTATGGAACTTGCGGTCAAAGTTTGAGATGAGCGGCGCGGCTTGGTCTTCACTGGCAAACAGAGAACTGCGTTCTTTGGTCATCTCATCAAAGCCAGGAATATACAAATGCAAATGATCTAAAGAGACAGATAAGTCAGAAGGTTTGAGGTAATTTGCTTTGCCCTTCACCTCTTGGCTGTCTACTTCTAATTGCCAACTCGAGTTCTTTTTACGTGCATTCAAATCCACATCATGGAACTCAATTCCACCAAGCTCTAAGTTCTGCACATCCATGTTAATGCGCGTCGGCAGTGGAATGGTTGGCGTCTTCATGCTCGATAGTACAGATTGAGTTTTGCTTTGCGGCACATGCATAAGATCAGCCCAACGATCTAAGCTCAGGTCATCCAAACGAATCGAGGCATTGTGTCCAACGACTGGGCTAATTTTAAAACCACCATTACCTAAAACCAGGTGCGTTGCCGTCAATTCCGGCACATCTCCTGAAATATCAATTTCAGTTTGGTATTTCGCATTTGGTATTTCTAAACGAGCAGAGATACTCTCTTGGTTGCCCGATGCTTGTAGTTTAGCTTGTCCTTTTTCGCCGCGCTTTTTCGCTAACGGGTAAGGATAATCACTCACAAGCTGACTAAGCTGCGCCAAAACGTCTACCTGATACGTAAAGCCTACGTCATTGAGTTGCAAGTCGATGTCCATTTGCCAAGGCGCATGACCAGAAACGAGGCTCAACCAGCGCTCACCAAGATAAGGCTTAAGTGGGCCGACTTCCCAATCACCTAAGGTGTTGATAGTCACGTTGTAGCCTTGTTCGGCATTCTCACCACGAAAATCAAGTGAAATAGGCTGTTTCAACAGTTCGGCCGACAAGCCAGAAGTGGTCACAACGTCGTTATCAAACTTGATACGGCCCGTCGCGTTTTCTAACGTCATCGGCGGCGCATCAATATCAACACGGTTGTTTTTAAGATCGGCGTAACCCCAAGCACGCGCGTCTTTCTCGGAGTCAAATGGGATATTGAGTTGGAACTCTGAATAAACAGGACCACTCACTTGCAATGCCGTCAAAGCCGCACCAACTGAATCGACGAGAGGGGTTGCCATCATGTAATCACGAACTTCATTGCCCGGCGCACTAGCCTTGGCTTCGATTTCGATGTGACCACCTTCAGCAAGCTCAGGAATACGTCCTGTAATTCGCTTAGCTTTGACACCATTTAACGTCGCAGACTTCGAGTCCAAATACATGGCATCGTTTTCGAACAGCAAATCTAACTGTAGATTGGTGATGGTTGGCCACGCCGTGTCAAAACTGAATTTCGCATTCTTCAATCCAACCCAAGCTTGGAACATACCGTTGTGTTCTTTGTATGGGAAATCACCAAGCTCACCATACCAAAGCAGTTTTGCAGTATTGACCTTACCACCTTGAATTGCGGTAGATAGGTAGTCGGTCAGGTCTTGCCCAAGCGCAAGAGTTGGCAGATAACGCCAAGTTTCACCCGCGTTGTAGAGGTCAGCTTCGGCATAAAACGATAGGAATGGGCTTTGATCTTTCGGGAAATCAAGACGGAACGCGCCAAGTACCTGTAAGTCAGGTGTCGCTGCAGTCACTTTATCTGACCACAAACGCCAACCGCTCTCGTCTTGCTGCCAAATAATGTCCACCTGACCTTGTTTGATATTCAGTGGCGCTTGGAAAACATCACCGTATGGAAAAACATCATCAATCACGGTAACTTTGGCTTTCGCCTGATTTAAGTCACCAGCTACAGTACCTTGCACGTGGTTAAAGCCCGGCAATAACTCCCATTGGGTTAAGCCTAATTGGTCTAGCTCGGCAGAGTAGCGCAGGGTATCAAGCCCACCGCTCATTGAAAGACGAATGTCTTCCACTCGTCCTTTGGGTGCGAGTTTGTTAAGCAATTCACTCGTGGATTCCGACTCTGGCGCTAACTTGATTAATGGCGTCAATGCTTCAATATCAAGTTGAGACAGATTAAGTAACCAACCATCCGGCTGCCAATCAAACGCGACGTCTAACTCTGGCCAAGGTCGGTCATCAGTGCGGATTTGCAGTGAGTGACCATTTACTTTCCAACCATCTTTGTCTGGGGAAAGCTTAAAAATGCCTGATTCAAGCAATAAGTCATGACGACCATTTTCATTCCAAACCAGCTCAGATGGCTGCAATTCAACATAGGCATAATTCGGCTGGCTGTGTTTTAGAGTGAGCCATGTATTCAGGCTCACCTTGCCCGATTCCACACCTGATTCATCACGCATGTAAGTGGTTAACCAAGGTGTGACAGAAAGGTCTTGTGCACTCACATAGAATTCACCTGAAACATCGCGTAGTGAACCATGATCTTTGAAGTTGGCACGCACTAACAAAGCATTCAAACTCGCATCCGCAATGCTTACGGTTCCTTCTGCTAAATGGTGTTTGCCATCGTTACTCCAACGAAGCTGCTCTATGTCTAAGCGGCGCGTTTCGCCAGAGACAGATTTGTACCAAATGCGCGAGTCCGTAATGGTAAAATCTTCAAATTGACGTAACAGCAATGAATCGAGTTGGTCGATTAATTTGCTTTCATTTTTACTGGCATTCGCTTGCGGTTCTTTGCCTTCTGATTTGGACAGAAGATCGACGGTACGAATATCTAAAGCCAAGTCGTCGATTGTCAAATCTGCGACCACAGGTCGAAACTTGAAAATCGATTGGATCAAATCAAATTCGATATGAATTTCATCAACGGCAAAACGTGCGTCTTGGTTATTCGGCAAATTCGCCTCTAAACCTTGCAACGAAATCGAGGGGTGGCTATTACGCCAAGAACCAGCAACGCTGGTGATAGAAAAGTCAAAACCTGTGCCTTGCTTGACCCAGGTTTTGATCTCATCTTGGAAGTGGTTAAGTTGTGGCAATGCTACGCGCAGGGTAGTTACTAGTATGGCTAAAAGAACCAACAGAGTAACCAAGCTCCACGCGCAGAAGCGCCCGAAACGGTTAAAACCAGAATTCACAAATTTTCCAATTACATCATCACGACGTCAAACTGCTCCTGAATGTACAGGTGTTCAGCTTGAATACGAACTTGCTTACCAATAAATACTTCGAGTTCAGCGAGCGCATGGGACTCATCGCCCAACAGCGTTTCCGCGACAAATGGCGATGCGTACACAACAAAGTTGTCTGCATCATAAGCGCGGTTCACTCGGGTGATTTCACGCAGAATCTCGTAACACACGGTTTCGACAGTCTTCACGCTGCCACGACCTTCACAAGTAGGACAGCTAGAACACAAGATATGTTCAATACTTTCACGCGTACGCTTACGTGTCATCTCTACTAACCCTAGCTGAGTAAAGCCATTGATGTTAGTTTTCACACGGTCTTTTGAAAGAGCACCTTCTAAAGAGGTAAGTACACGCTTACGGTGTTCATCCGATGCCATATCGATAAAGTCGATAATGATGATACCACCAAGGTTGCGCAGACGAAGTTGACGTGCGATTGCTTGTGTCGCTTCAACGTTCGTATTGAAGATGGTTTCTTCTAGATTGCGACGACCAACAAACGCGCCAGTATTGATGTCGACAGTAGTCATAGCTTCGGTTTGATCGATGATCAGGTAGCCGCCAGATTTAAGCTCAACTTTGCGTTCCAGAGAGCGTTGGATTTCGTTCTCTGTGTCGTACATATCGAAGATTGGCTTATCACCTTCATACAGCTCAAGCTTATCAGTCAACTCTGGCACATATTCAGACGTAAACTCTTTCAGGTTCTCGTATTCAAGGCGAGAGTCGACCATGATTTTGTCAAGCTCAGTGCCAACAAAATCACGCAAGATACGCTGTGCTAAACCTAGCTCACCGTACAAGGTAGAACGGGTTTTGTACTTAGAGCGACGCTCCATGACTTTCTGCCATAAACGCTTCAAAAATGCCGCGTCTTGAGAAAGTTCTTTTTCGTCTGCGCCTTCTGCTGCGGTACGTATAATGAAACCGCCGTGTTCATCACAGTAGTGATTAACCACTTTCTTCAAACGCTCACGCTCTGTTTCACTTTCAATACGCTGAGACACACCAACGTGGCTCGCTCCCGGCATAAAGACAAGGTAACGAGAAGGAAGAGTGATGTCTGTTGTCAGACGTGCGCCTTTGGTACCAAGTGGATCTTTCACCACTTGCACAACAATATCCTGGCCTTGGCGAACCAACTCAGAAATATCACGCACTTGGAATTGTTGTTTTTCGTTCTCTGCGACACATTCCGTGTGAGGAACGATGTCTGACGCGTGCAAAAATGCCGCTTTATCCAGACCAATATCGACAAACGCCGCTTGCATGCCTGGCAATACACGGCTTACTTTGCCTTTGTAAATATTGCCAACAATGCCACGGCGTGATTCTCGTTCTATATGAACTTCTTGTAGTACTCCACCTTCAATCATGGCCACGCGAGTTTCACTCGGGGTCACGTTTAGCAGCAATTCTGCACTCATGTGCACACCTCAAAACAATTATAAAAATTCTTGAATTAGCTGATCGGTTTCGAACAAAGGTAAGCCTACTACGGCGTGATAACTGCCTTCGATTCGGGTGACGAAACGCCCTCCGAGTCCTTGAATACCATAACTTCCAGCTTTATCGCATGGTTCACCTGACTGCCAGTATCGTTCTATTTCTTCATGAGTCAGTGGTTTGAACCACACGTCAGTGATAACGACCACTGAGTGTTGTTGTTCTGATGATACGACGCTCACAGCGGTCATCACTTGATGCTGACGACCCGATAAATTACTGAGCATACGTTTTGAATCTTCAAAACTTTTTGGTTTTTCTAGTACTTGGTTATCGCATACCACTACGGTATCAGAGCCTAATATAACGGAATCAGGCTTAGCCATCGCTAAGCCTGCTTGAGCTTTTTCCAGAGAGAGTCGCAAAACGTAGTCTTGTGCTTGCTCGTGATCTTGTTTGGCTTCCTCTATATCAGGAAGCACAATATCAAAATCATAACCTAACTGAGCAAGCAGCTCTTTTCTTCTCGGAGAACCCGATGCGAGAACGAGGGATAAGCCCTTTTTCACAACGTTACCTTACGTGCCATGCGCGACGGACGCGTCGCATCAGTAAAAACATCCATGGCCAAAGTATACAGTTTATTGCCGCAGTCCACAGAGATAATGGATTAAATACTACGTCCTGGTTCAAATATTCCCCACAGAAGATGAGAAGTTCCAGTAGCACGGTAAAAAAGGCAATCAAAATAGATTGTTGCCACAATGCCATGTTACGGATTACCAAGAAATTGAGCGCCACTAGGTAGATAATGATCGACATCATCATCCCTCGGATCCCAAGCGTCGAACCAATCAAAATATCCCAAAGCAAACCTAAAACCAGAGCGGTACCAACATTGACACGGTGTGGCAATGCCAGCACCCAGTAACAGGTAACGAGGAACAGCCATGATGGACGCAGTAGATCCAAAACACCTGGCCACGGAATGGTTTGCAGGACTAGCGCGACGAAGAAGCTAACGCCGATGACCATTCGGCTTCTAAATACACTATTGGCCATCGGTTACCTCTTGTTCTGAACCTTCTTCTACATTCGACTGCAGTACTTTGTGTTGGCGGTCTTCATTCGGCCAAATCAATAGCAAGTAGCGCAGACGATCAAACTCAACCACAGGTTCCGCTTTGATTGATGCGAACTCTTGGCGAGTATCATGATCGACATTCGTAACAGTTGCGACAGGGTAGCCTTCTGGATAAATACCGCCAAGACCCGATGTCACCAGCAGATCACCCACTTGAATATCGGTACTGGTTGGGATGTGCTCCAATTGGATCTCATCAACCTCACCATTACCTGATGCAATGACTCGAATATCGTTACGAATCACTTGGACTGGAATTGCGTTTTTCGCATCAGTGAGGAGAAGAACACGTGCGTTGTGCGCTGCAACAAACGTCACCTGACCAACAATGCCTTTCTCATTGATAACAGGCTGACCGACGTAAACACCATCAATACGACCTTTATCGATCACCACTTGGTGGCGGTATGGCGATGTATCAACAGCCATGACCTCTGTTACAACTTTCTTCTCGTCACGGACGAATGAAGAGCCAAGCAGTTTACGTAAGCGTTGGTTTTCTTCTTTGTATTGATCGAGCAAGATAAGCTCGCTCTTCAGGCGAAGCACTTCTCGCTTCAAATTGCGATTGCCTTCAATCAATGCCTGACGGGTATTAAAACGCTCGAACATTCCATCAAACATGCTACGAGGCATATTGGCCGCGTACTGAATAGGCGCAACCATACTGTTCAATAGGTATCGGACGTTGGAAAACGTATCTAGACGGTTATCAGCCAGCATTAAGCTCGCCGACACGATGACAGCAAAAAACAGACGCAATTGCAGAGATGGTCCTCTGCCAAAAATCGGTTTCATCTTGTTTTTAACCTGATTGCTACCATGAATATAGAGCCTTACTTGGCAACCTGAGAATTCGACTTGAGACGATTCTAGGTATGGAGCAGATTGAAATTACAGAGAGCAGAAATGAAGGTGAAGCTCATGTTGAGCTTCACCACACACTTTATTCTTCAGAGAAGAGATCGCCACCATGCATGTCGATCATTTCTAGTGCTTTACCACCGCCACGAGCCACACACGTTAGTGGGTCTTCAGCGATAACAACTGGAATACCAGTTTCTTCCATTAGTAGACGATCTAGATCTTTCAGTAGTGCACCACCACCTGTCAGAACCATACCGTTCTCAGAGATATCAGACGCCAGTTCAGGTGGGCACTGTTCTAGTGCAACCATCACTGCTGATACGATGCCTGATAGCGGTTCTTGAAGCGCTTCTAGGATCTCGTTTGAGTTCAGGCTAAAGCTGCGTGGCACACCTTCTGCAAGGTTGCGACCACGAACTTCGATCTCTTGAACTTCATCACCTGGGTAAGCCGAACCGATTTCGTGCTTGATCTTTTCAGCCGTTGCTTCACCGATCAAACTACCGTAGTTACGACGCACATAGTTGATCACAGCTTCATCAAAGCGGTCACCACCGATACGTACAGAAGAAGAGTAAACCACACCGTTTAGTGAGATAACGGCAACTTCTGTTGTACCACCACCAATATCGACCACCATTGAGCCTGTTGGCTCAGAAACACGTAGGCCAGCACCAATTGCCGCCGCCATTGGCTCGTCAATTAGGTAAACTTCACGCGCGCCAGCACCGAGTGCAGATTCACGAATCGCACGGCGCTCAACTTGAGTCGAACCACAAGGCACACATACGAGTACACGTGGGCTTGGTTTTAGAATGCTGTTGTCATGCACTTGCTTGATGAAGTGCTGAAGCATTTTTTCTGTTACGTAGAAGTCAGCGATAACGCCATCTTTCATTGGACGAATAGCTGAGATGTTACCCGGTGTACGACCAAGCATCTGTTTTGCCGCATGGCCTACAGCAGCAACGCTTTTTGCAGAACCTACACGATCTTGACGAATAGCAACTACAGAAGGTTCATCTAGAACGATGCCCTGTCCTTTTACGTAAATTAGAGTGTTGGCAGTACCTAAATCGATAGATAGGTCGTTAGAAAACATGCCACGAAGTTTTTTAAACATATTCTTCGCTCATCCTGCAAAAATTTTAGAAGACAAAAATTGTCCTAAATGTACCAATGCCTCGCTGTCACAGCAAGGCATTGGTACACAAACATGAGCAGAAAGCCTCAATTTCTTGCAGTTTCCTTACTTAACGCAAGAAACCTAACTTGTTACTGTCCGGTTAAGCCCGGTTCTCCACGGTAAATCACGCGATCATTACCACGGTGAATACCAAACGTGACGACCGATGATGGGTTTTCTTCGGCGTTATCGTTGTCCCAATCGTATTTGAGCCATGGAATTGCATTTAGAACACCATCAAGCTCAAGCCACACACGAGTTTGTTGACGATAAGACTCCGCCTCTGTTGCAGTAACTGAACGAGAATAACCTGAACTAACTAGCCCACCAGCCCCTAGAGAAACAACTTTAGCAGTATTATCTGTAGGCCAAATATGTACCTGAGAGCCATCTTCAGTTTCCCCAAGAACTCTAGTTTGACTGTCATCAGAGTTAGCGATAAAACGGCTGCCATTCCAGTATTCAACTCGAAGTGGTACTCGCAATGTCGTGCCTTGGTTACCGCCTACATCATCTAGGTCGACACGACCAAAACGGATATCTGGTTGATCGACTAAGCGTGAATTAGTGCCTTTTTCAGTATCAATAATGTACCCAACGGGGTCTGCATTGTTGGTGTACACCAAGCCAATCTCTGAGATTGCAGTACCAATTTTTGAGTTAAACGGTCCATCAGGGTAATTGCCGCCAATATCTTTGCTCCAGCATGCACTGCCGATACACTGACCACTATTACCAATTGAGAAGTCTCCGATACTTTTATCAGATTCGTTACTCCAGTCACCAGCGCCAAAATCGGGCGCATCAAAGCGAGCTGAGTAATCGTCAATATCATCTAGGTTGAATTCAGCTGTTGTAGCAAAGTCTGCATAGTTCTTAATCGCAGCTTTGTTAGCATTCAAAGCTTCCACGCTGAACTCGACCCCATCAAAAGGCTGGTTCATGTAAACAAAACTTAGCTCATCAGTGTAAGCCCAAGAACTGTCCACAACCTTAAAATATTTAGGATAGAAACGACCAACGGTGACGTCATATTCATCTAATTTTTCTCCCAAATACGTTGCTCTAGTTTTAAGGTTTAAAGCGCCAACTTCATCCCAAACGTATTCAACTGTTTTACCCGTTTTAGCTTCTTCCGAACTAAAGTCTAAGCTTGAACCTTTACTTGGATCTAAGTTGGCGATATCACCACCCGATGGATACAAGACAGAAAACTCAGCATCAAGCGGTGCAGCCGTATTTGAATCAGAGAAATAATTTTGTGTCAGTGGGTATTCACAAACATTGGTAGCATTACCACGTGAGTCGCTATGAACGACTGGTTTGTAGGTCACATTAAAGCTTTCAGCAGAGGCAATAAAGCCATCACCAGTAGCTTGTGTCGCAGGGTTAGTTTTTCCACCATTTTTCGCCACAATATTACATGCGGCAATTTTCCATGGTCGAGACTTAACGCTGAATGAGCCATTGAGAGTCACTGATTCTTGCTCACCTTTCTCTTCATCCGGAGCGATTGGACACTCATCGGAGTACTGAGGGTCACACGTGAAATTCGCATCTTCGAGTTTGATTGTGTACAAGCCCGAATCCATTAGCTTAAAGGTATCTGATGTCTTACCTTGCTCTGAGCTAATAAATTTAGGCTCATATGTTAATAAGCTCTCGTCACTGCGCCCGTCAGCTGGTGTTTCAATTTCTAACTGAACACTTGGCGAGCCCGTGTAACTTTTCACTACAGTTTGCTGGCCATCGTTACAAGCTAATACTCTTGTTTCTATTTGATAATTTTTACCAGCTACGACCGTTTGGTCATCTACATCAAACTTGAATGGTACAAATTTAAAGGTAGACGTCTGCGTTTTTGATGGGTCATTGTCCACCGTAACCTTTAACGTATATTCGTCATCAAGCTCAATACCATTTTGATCTGTAACGGTAACTTGCAGCTTCAACTTACCAAGCTTCGAAGACACATTGCTTGTTGTAAAGCTTGGGTAAGTACCAGTACCTGTGCTATCAGCAACCTCTACAGAGAACTTATCGGCATCAGGATAAACCTGCACAGTAACCCCTGTACTTTCCGCATAACCATCATTCTTGGTTTCTATTTCAAAGCTAGGTTGGTCTGTTCCGCACATCAGCGCATATTGTGTTGCTGGTGATAGCGTTACTTCATAGTTGTCAGAAGGCGTAAAACAGTGGTTATCCGTTGCATGAATTTCAGCATTATTTGACATCCGAATATTTCTAGCTGTGATTGCACCATTCACAATCACGTTGTTACTTAAAGGCACGTCTACTTCGCTGTATAGCAGTCCAGAAAATGCGGTGTTGTTGCCAAAATTTACATAACTAGACTGAGAGTCATGCACAAGTACAATTAATTCACCACCTTCCAATTCACCAAAGAAACTGTTGTTATTACTGATAGAAACCGACTTTGCATGAATCGTAACTTTTTCACCATCAGGAATTATGATCTTGCCAGCATTGTTTATATTGATAGAACCAACCCAGTAAGTTCCCGCCTCAAAGTAAACAGTTCCTGTTTCTTCAACAGACAGATTGCCAATAATTTCGTTGTTGCGAAACGTTCTTTCCCCCACACCATGCCTTCCACTGACAATCACATTTTGCAAATTAGGATCTTGCGGGCTTCTAAAACTTTCCAATGTTTGTTTCTTCACCATCAAACCAGAATCACCGAGGCAACTCTGGTTGTCACAACTCGCATTATTGTGCATGGTGATTTTCCCCGGCTTAAAACCTACATACCGTTTCCCATTACTTAAGTTAGCGCCAGAGATAAGAGTATTATTACTCATCACTAGTTCACCATTCGTATTGGTATCCCATGTTTGAGCTGGAGATGGGAAAAGCTGACATACGTCATCTACAGGAGGCTTGTCGAAAAGGAAGTAGGAGAAAGGTTCGACCACGTGACCACGCTCGGAGTCTCTTTGCATATCTTCTTCGTTGATAAGAGCAACGCCATTCTTCGTTACTGAACAACGACGCAACCAACCACCATTGTTACCATTACGAGTTCGTTTAGAAGCAAGTAATACTGGTGCAGATTTAAAGCCCGAAACAGGAAAGTCACTGACTTGCAAACAACCTTCAGTGACTGGCTTTATAACGTTATCATCAAGATCACCGAGTGTATTTCGAGTAGAACCATCCCCAAGCCAAAACTTACGGCCGTTAACAAAGCCTTGCCCTAGACCGGCTACAAACGCCACATCTTCTGACCTAGACAAAACTGAGTTTCTAGTCACTTCAGAACGGTCAATAATTAGTGAGAAACCTTTGGTGGTAGGATTCAAAGCAATCGAGCTCAACCATAACGGTTCATTGCCTGAGTAATTCTTTCGTGTTTGCAATTGCACCAAGACACCAGGGGCAGATGCAAATGATGTATTTAGGCCAAAGTCTCGAAACTTAACCTCTTTGCTGCGATACGTTGAACCACCAATATTCGAGTACGTGAGATTCGAGCTAACCTCACCAGCTACAATCATGGCATCACCGTCAAACTTAATAACACCAGGTTCAATAACTAGATAATCAATATCTTCCATTGGCGCGTCAACAAAAGTAACTCTTTCACCTTGGTTGTTATTGTTTGTACATTGCCACTTTTTCTTGCTTGAGTTGTACCTCAAGCGCTTACATGCGGCGCTATGAGGAGGGAACAACTGCTTGATTGTCGCTTGAGTTTTAGACTTTGACCATACTCGCAGATCTGACGGGTATTCCGTTTTCTTTTGAGAAAAGTTAGACATTGATGCATCAATCGTCGACATAACGAAGACCAACGGTTCTTCATCGTAGGTATTTTGGAACTTGATATCACAAGTGACACCTCGCTCATTATTCAGAACCTGACAGTCTTCGGCAGGGATAGTGCCGAACTCAAACTGAGGGTTGTTATTGACAGCAGCAAAACTTGCAAATGAAGAAAGTAAAAGTACTTTAGCAAGTATTAGCGTTATTATTTTTCTCATTATTATTTACTCCCTAACCCAAATCTCTTGTTGTCGCTGTACTTGTGCAACCCCGGTGCCACAAACTGCTGTGGCTTGCACACGAAATAGAGATTCAGCTTCAGAGGCACCCGCATTAAAGGTACCAATATTTGAACATGTCATCGCTCTAAGCTGACAACCAGTGCCTACCGTTACATTTGGTGTCGCACCACTTACGGTGTTCGCACAAAAACTAGCTACATCAGGCTCGTCATTATTTAACGGATACAGCTGAGTCAGTGCCCACTCATTGGCAGATTGAGCAATAAACCAAGCTTTCGTTCCTAAGAATTCTCTCGTTAACGTACTTTGGTTTGACCAACTCACCTTCATCAATGATGCGGCTAGATAGCCCATTACAATGATGACGAACAAAACGACGATCAGGACATTACCCTGTTGAGTATTTTTACGGAACATTCAACACCTGTACGTCTTGTTGGTAAACACTACGCTCCCCGTTTTGAGTGAACTCTAAGTTGATATGCACAATACCGCCCCTTTGCAGGGTTGGTTCTAGATAGTGCATATCACTAACAGAGGTATCCACGCTATCTGCAACCGTAATGCCATTGCGAATAACTTCATCATTATCAAAACAGTAACGAACTTCTGATTTATTTTGGTAAATGTAATGACGGCTAGAGATAGAAGTGCCACCAATCGTACTTGCCGCCCCACTAACAACAAACACACCGTCTGTTTTAGCTAAACCACCTACAGCTAGACTCTGTGAAGAGGTGGATTGCAAGTCCTCATAACGGCTGGGGTTAATCACCATCCAACGGTTAGGAGGGATAGGATTTAACGTTGAGTCGTTCCCAAGTAGAAACTCTAAGTTGTTATTTGTCAGCGTGTAAAAGCCAGAATACTCAATTGGAACAAACTCTAAGCAATTGGTAGTTCCGGTAGGTACATGAAAGCTGTTTGGGACTGCGTGACGAATTTCACGCGACATTTTTTCCAACACAAACTGCGCTTGAGTTTGCATACGCTGTCGATCAATCGTGTCTGCGTATCCCTTCATGCCTAACTGCACATAACCCGCAATACCGAGCATGATAAAGCTACCGATCACAATGGTGACGATCATCTCTATTAAGGTAAAACCACGAACTTTCATCAGTAGTTACCTCTTATTGCTGTTAGTGTCAGAGGTTGAGCATTACTAGCGAAAATCGTAACTGTGACTTTTTTATAGTTAGTGATTTCTGTCGGTGGTGTCGCACTCAGATCGTCATATGCCACACCAACTTCAACTCGGAAGTTTCGGTATTTATTCTCGCTGCTTGCCCCCAAAATATCTGAGATATTGCCACGGTTTGTCCCTTGGCATTGACTCGCCGTCGTTGGTGTACTCCAACAACCGATGTAATCATCGACATCGTTGAAGTTTTCGGGAATAGACTCATCAGAGTCAGGGCCGAGGTTGCTCGAACAATTTGGCGCTCCGAGCGAGCTTTCCCCACAACGTAATAGGCCGCCATCAAAGTCGCTGTTCTCATCAAAACCGCGCGCCAAAATTTGTGACATGAAGCTTTGTCCAAGCGCAGTTGCTCGGGTTTGATAGTGTGGCATCGCGGAGTCACGAATTTGCGGAACAAGGAAGGAGGTAAACGCAACCATCGCAATGCCCATCAGGACAATAGCAATGATCATTTCAGCTAAGGTCATACCGAGTTGCTTTCTCATGAGCACGATCCTTCAGAGACATAACCTTGAGAGTTAATCAGCACTCGACATTGGCTTTGACCGTTTACATCACGGATAAGAATAGACACGCCACCAGAAGCGACACTCAACGGATTCCCCAGTAAATCGAAGTTAATCGGGCTTGTCGCGCCAGTTAGACTGAACGTTGCAGAGTCATCCTCAACGAGATCACTACGAGCCTCTTTCGCATTGCCACTCAGCGAACAAGCCGCAACCGAGCCGATACAATTAGAGGAAACTTGCAATTGGAAATTGGTATCTGTGGTTGAGGTGTTTGATTGCATGCGATTCACCTGTACTTGGCGAATCACTGAAATAGCCTGCTCTTGAAGCGCAAACGCGGAGACGCTACCTTTGCCCATAAAGCGGCTAGCAGCGTAGAGAGAAAGAATGGAAAGGAGGACGATCACTAGGATCAGCTCCATTAATGTAAACCCTAATGTAGAGCTGCGAATTTTCATAACCCAACCTTAGGCTTAGGACAAGCGAAGTAAGTATACGATGAAATTATGAGAATAATGATAGGTTTATAAGTTTTAAATTCGAACTGTGAGCTGGTGTTCAAATAACCAATAAAGGTTATTTCTCCCCTTTTTATCGCTCCAATTCTTCTTCAATTCGATCGTAAGTTTCTTTGTTGCTTAGCGTCTCAGAAACATGCTCAGCGGTTTGCTTAGTTTGCTCCCACTTGGCTTCGTAAGTTTCTGGCTCGAAGCTGATAAATCTTGGTAATACCACATAACCGATAACACCCAAGATGATCAGTACAACCACAAACTCTATTGCACTAAGACCCGATGATTTACGCATATGTACTATTCCGAGATTAATCAAAATAAAGAGATAAAGGCCAGACTAGCTGGCCTTTGAGAATTACTATGGAGCTACTACACATTCTGCAGCTGCTTCGCTGATTTCAACAGAAGCAGGAGTATTTGCATCAGCTGCCATTGTGTACTTAACACACTGTTTTGAGTAATTTGGAATACCAAATGTTACCCATGCAGTATCTGCTGCTACATCACCACCTGTAGTAATAACTTGGAAATCTTCATCAGCACCAACACCATCAACAACTTTTTCAATTTCATCAGCTGTTGCTAGTGGGTACCCATAAATGGTTAGAACGTTTTCACCATTGCCAAGATCTACATTTGTACCAGCATCTGCATCTGCCGACTCAATACCTTGAATAGCTGCTTTGCCATACACAATACCAACAGCACCTTGGATTGCACCAGATAGGCCATCTAATGTTGCGTTACGAGCATCATCTTGCAGGTTAAGGAAACGTGGTGCTGCAGTTACCGCTAGAATACCTAGGATTACAATTACCACTACCAATTCGATAAGGGTGAAACCACCTTGTCTTTTCATTGTTTACTCTCTCTATGTAAGCATGCAGAGTGACTGCAAAGTTTTATCGGTCATGCGACCATTTTGGATAATGTCAAAACGGTGTGGCATCTCAACGATAAACCAATGTTTATCCATTGAGCCCTTTTTCTACCGCTTGAGCAGAATGACGATTCGCCATTGTTAAGTTAAAGCCGAGATAAAAAGTGAATCACCTTGCGGTTTACTTTTTATTACAACCTTTTGCTTATGGTAATGTTTGCATTATACCGACTTTCATTCCTATTTATAGTACTAAAGTGTCAAAAAAATCACTCCGCCGACATTTCGACGTCTATTTTCAGACGATTAGCGGTCGATATAACAACAACTCTCTGTCCATTTTCATAAGTATAGTCACATGTATAACTATTACTTTTAATTGCTCCACGAATTTCTAACAACTCGCTCGCCATAATTTTACGTTGCGGGTAATGGACCGCCAACCAATAGTCACAATCGAGCGCACCGCTTGATTTGAAAGGTGACACTAAGCCCCCTTCTGTCATATTAAGCTCAAAACCGTCCATTAACAGCAACTTAGGTTCTCCATGAACGAGCCAAGCTTGGTGGTATCGTTGCACACTATCTTGCATCCAAACCTTGGCAAGTTTCGCTCCTGTTTCTTGCGCTTCTTGCTCTATCAGTTTTAACTTTTGCGTAAATGCGGCAAGCACAATAATTCCAACGACAGCAGCAAGAATCAGTGTCGCTCGACTTTGATTTTCAACCACCCCGTTAGCCGCCTTTGATGATGTCCAGCATCCCCCACATCGGCAAGAAGATGCCCAATGCCAGTACCATCACCATGCCCGCAACAATGACCAAAAGTAACGGTTCTATTCGGGCAGTCAGGGTTTTTAAGTCGTAATCTACCTCACGGTCATAAAAGTCCGAAACTTCCAATAGCAGTTCATCAATTCGACCCGTTTCCTCACCCACGGCAATCATCTGGATGACCAGAGGCGTAAAAATCTTACTGTTGATTGCCGTGACAGAAATGGTACTACCCGCTTCAATCGCCGATTTCATTTCAAGAATTCGGTTTTCTAAGAACTTGTTGCCAAGCGCTTCACCAGCCAATGCAAGTGATTGGTTGAGAGGCACACCGGATTTCAGCATCAACGAGAAGGTTCTTGAAAATCGAGAAAGCTGGGCACGGTTCACAATGTCGCCAACAATGGGTAATCTCAAGCGCAGTTTATCGAACTTCTCTCGCCCATCAGCAGTTGCAACCCAAGAGCGGAAGATTAAGAACGCACCAACGATGGCAGCAATCAACAAGCCCCAGTAATTAACAAAAAAGTTAGATGTCGCAATCAAGACTCGTGTAGGCAATGGTAGTTCCACACCGAAACGAGTGAACATCGAGGCAAATTCAGGGATAACCAGAATGTTCAAAATAAACATCGCAATGGTAATAAAAACAATCACAAAGGTTGGATAGCGCATTGCAGCTTTGATGCGCTTACGCGTCTCGAGCTCTTGCTCGTAGTAATTGGCTAGTTGCAGTAACGCCTCATCAAGACGACCAGTGTTTTCACCTACGTTGATCATCGACACAAACAGCGGACTGAACACTTTGGTGTGAGGTTGCATTGCTGAAGACAAACCACGACCGTTGCTTAACTCGGCAACCACATCTTCAAGCGCTTCTTTCAGTTGCTTATTTTCGCAGTTTTGTAGCAAACCACGCATAGAACGCAGCAGCGGTACACCCGCTTTGGTCAGACTAAAGAGCTGACGAGAAAATAAGATAATGACTTCAAGCGGAATAGCAGGCACAAACAGTTTGGATAAACTGACTTTGCTCTTTACCCCTTCTTTCTCTAAACGCAGGTTTAAGGGAATAATACCCTTGTTCATCAACGCTTCCGCCGCCGATTCTGAATTTACAGCCTCGACTTTACCACTGGTTGATGAGCCGTCTAAAGTGCGGCCTTGATAACGAAAAGTTGGCATTCACTTACCTACATTAGAATTGGATCGATTTTACCGGAAGCATCGCCTTCACCCAGAGCCATCACTTCATCCAAGCTGACTGAGCCTTGCAATGCGAGTTCCATTGCAGAAGCAAGCAGCGGCTTGTAGTTGCCTGAACGCCGAGCCACTTGAGCAAAACCCACTGCGTCGTTTGCACGTAACTTATCCATCATTTCATGTTCAAGCTCGAGCATTTCAAACACACCAATTCGGCCTCGGTAGCCCGTTAAGTTACAGTTTTGGCAACCGACACCTTTATGGAAAGTCGCACCAACTTGGTTCGGGAATCGACCCGCTAGCCATTGTTGACGAGCACCATCAAGCTGTTCTGTCGTTTTACAATCCGGACAAACGCGGCGCACTAGACGCTGAGCAACCACCGCGCGCACGGCACTTGCCACCAAGTAACCAGGCGCCCCCATGTCGATCATACGAAGAGCGCTATCAACAGCATCGTTAGTGTGCAAGGTACTTAATACCAAGTGACCTGTCAGTGCGGCACGCAAACCGATTTCGACCGTCTCTTGGTCACGCATCTCACCAATAAGAATGATATCCGGGTCCTGACGAAGGAAAGTTCGCAGCACACGAGAGAAAGTCAGGTCAATTTTGCTGTTGATTTGAACCTGAGTAATACGAGGTAATCGGTATTCCACCGGGTCTTCTGCGGTGATGATCTTTTTACCCGGCTCGTTCAATTCACTCAATGCGCCGTAAAGCGTGGTGGTTTTACCAGAACCCGTCGGGCCGGTAACCAAGATCATGCCGTGAGGGCGAGACAGTTGGCGACGAAGACGCGAAAGCAACTCTGCCGGTAAACCGGAGTCCTCAAGCTTACGCAAACCAGAGGATTGGTTGAGTAGACGCATTACCACCGATTCGCCGTACTGAGTCGGTAATGTCGACATACGAATGTCGATCGACTGACCACGTACTTTGATATTAAAGCGACCGTCTTGTGGCAAGCGCTTCTCGGAGATATCTAAATGCGCCATCAATTTAAGACGAAGTACCAAAGCTGAAGCAATGTTGACTTCGTTCAGTAACGTTTCATGCAACACACCATCGACGCGCTGACGCAAGCGTAGGACTTTGTCGTCTGGTTCAATATGGATATCCGAAGCGCCCACTTGAACCGCATCTTCAAACATCGAATTAACCAGCTTAACAACCGTAACTTCTTCACTGTCTGCTCCGTCAATACCGTAATCAAATGCCTCGACATCCTGGTGCTCAGCTTGCAACTGCTCGGCAAACGATGCGATTTCTTTGGTTCGGCGGTAGTAACGGTCAAAGCTTTCAACCAGTTGACGCTCAGGGGCAATGATGAATTCCAGATTGTATTCGCCCAACAAGTTCATTAATGACTCTTGAGTAAACAAATCCGCAGGATCACTCATTGCAACACGCAACGTATCACCATTTTGAGCGACGACCATGGCACGTAAGCGTCGAGCATGAACTTCAGGAAGAATCGGCACCGCCTCTGCATCGACAGGCGCACGACTTAAATCAATCAGCGGTAAACCCAGTTGCTGCGATAAAAACTCGAGCATCTGCTTTTCACTGATAAAACCAAGGTCAATCAATGCATCACCAAGCTTCTGCCCTGTACTATGCTGCGCTGCTAACGCTTGTTGCACTTGGTCTTCAGAAACAATACCTTCTTCAACCAACAGATCGCCAAGGCGTTTTCTCAACTGAATTCTCATTGCGCATTCTCCAGTTGTTTTAAGATGTTCAGACGATCACGAATAAATGCCTGAGATTGATTTGAGATACCCACTTTACCCAGCGCCTGCTGATAAGAAGCAATCGCCGATGTAAAGCTTAAAGTGCGCTCCTGTTGAATCGCGAGGCCTAGCCACCAGCGTGCATTTTCTGGTTCACGCTGCGTCAGTAACTGGTAGCTTTCGAGCGCAATGTCATTTTGCTTCTGCTTTTGAGCCAATGCAGCACGCATCGCAAGATAATCACGAGTCGGTGAATCCGGCAGGTAGGCTAATGGGCTGAGTGCCGCTTCTGGTTGATCTGCTTTGACTAAAAGCTTGGATAACGCTAAACGCAAACCTTGGTTATCTGTATCGAGCTGAATGCCAGCTTGTAGAATTTCATAAGCTTTGCGTGTATCCCCTTTACCAAAGTAAAGCGCCGATAGCTTCTGGCGAGCTTCGACGTTACTTGGTTGATAACGCAATGCTTCGGTGAAAGCAGCCAGTGCTGTCTTCATGTCATTGGCATCCATGGCTTTGTCTGCACGACCTAGCGCTTTCTCCGCCAACTGTTGATGCGTCAATTCCACTTGTTCAATACGCATTGAACTGTCTTGTGCTGCCGTTGATGTTTGTTGCGTATTGCCACTCAAACTCGCTAATAAAATAGGCTGCTCTTGTGCGCTGACGACTTGCTTACGAGGCTCGAAATCGTCGACTTGTGGAACCGCTTTCACCACAGGAACTTGTACCGTTACTTTGGGTCTTTCAATTCTTTGCGCATACACCACATTGTCTAACTCAGGCGTGACCTTACTTGTTGGTGAGTGGCTCACTTCAACCACTTGAGCGGAAGGACGATTAGCCTGACTAACGGACATCACGGTAGTCGTCGCCATGTTTTCAACGGGCGCTGGACCTTGAGACACAGCCCATCCGCCGACGGCTAAGCTCAATGAAAAGCCACCAACGAGCCAAAGCCACGGTTTGCTACGTGAGATACTCGGAATATCGGCCTTGGTTAAATCCGAAGGCGATTCTTTTTCAGCAAGTTCTGATAATGCTTTATTGATGGCACTCAAGGTTAGCTCCATCCCCAAAATCTTGGAGTTTTAAACTTAGGTTTACGTGCATCGAAGGTATCGTGCATCGCAACGTAAACGTGTTGATTTTTCAAAAGCGTACAACGGTCATTAAACGCCGAAAGCAGGGCTTTATGGCTAATTTGGTTAATCAAACGAGGAATTCCCATCGCCGAACGCCAAATGGCTTTCTTCTGCTCTATTGAAAAGATATGCGCACCATTACCGGCCTTGTCTAAACGGTTATTGATGTACGCCACCCCTTCTTCAATAGAGAGAGGGCGAAGTTGGCAACTGAACGTAATGCGTTGACGAAACTGTCTGAGTTCATGCATTTCTAAACGCTCATCCAATTCAGGCTGACCAAATAAAACCAATTGGATCAGCTTATCTTGTTCGGTTTCTAAGTTGCCGAATAAACGTAGAGTCTCGAGTGCTTCTGTTGAAAGCGCTTGTGCCTCATCGACAATAAGAACAGTGTTCTTACCTGAAGCGTGTACTTCAATCAGATGCTCTTGAATCAGTGAAACGATTTTTAATGGGTCGGTATCTTCGATGCCAAGCTCTCTTGCGACTGCAAACTGAAGCTGCTCACCGCTCAATACTGGATTAGGCAAATAAACCAATTCCACTTGTGATTCGATTTGCTCAATCAGCTTACGGCAAACCATCGTTTTACCTGTGCCGACTTCCCCAGTCACCTTGATAACCCCTTCTCCCATTTTGACCGCAGCCATAATAGTTTGAATGGCCTCATAATGAGGGACTAACCCCAGAAACATTTCTGTGTTTGGGGTTAGAGAAAAAGGCTGAACTCGAAATCCAAAATGCGACAAGTACATAGTCGAATCACAAAACCACGTTTAAACGACACTTCCTAACGCTGATTACTCAGCGTCAGGGAACCACTCTTGCAATAAATCACGTGAACGCTCTAGCTCTTTCTGCCACGTGTTCACCCCAACAACCGTTGGCTTTAGCAAAATAACCAACTCTGTTTTTTGCGTCACATTGTTGATGTTGCGGAATAAATTACCAAGCGCGGGTACATCACCTAAGAACGGTACTTTCGATACTTGCTCTAGGTTTTGCTGCTTCATCAAACCACCAATAACAACCACATCACCATCTTTTGCGCGAATTACAGAATCAGATTCACGAATCGAGCTTTTCGCTAATGGAAGTTGGATGTTTTGGAAGTCGCCACCAAGGTTGAGGTTCTTAATCTCTTCTTCCACTTCAATAACTGCAGGATGAACGTGCAGGAACACATTGCCTTTATTATCGATTTGCGGAGTCACATCTAGAGAGATACCAGAGAAGAAAGGTGTAAGCTCAACTTCAGGCACCGCGTTGGAGTTCTCGCCATTACCTGCATTACTTGACAGCTCGGTAACGAAGTACTCGTCAGTACCCACTTTAATGACGGACTTTTGATTGTTTGCTGCGGTGATGCGCGGGCTAGAAAGCACGTTCAAATCACCTTGAGTGGCCATGAAGTTCATTACCGCTTTAAAGTTACCATCAGAGAAAGTAACGTTAGTTTGTCCACCGAGTAGCGAACCAATTGCATCTAAAGGTAGAGTCGCAGGGTTTCGGTCAACGACAATACTACCCGAGTTACCAATGGAGGCTGACATATTTGACCAATTGATACCCTGTTGGTAACCGTCACTTAATGTTACTTCTAGAATTTTTGCTTCCAGAATAACCTGACGTTGCATACGTTCTTGAGAGACACCCAAGAACTCACGAACTTCGCGAATCTCATCAGGGAAGGCACGAACGGTTATCACACCAGCTTGTGGGGTAACGACAACACTCTGGCCTTTGCCAGATCCAATAAGATTCGCGACCGCTTGTTGCAGCATCGGCCAAAAATCACTTTCTGTGATAGTTTCAATGCGAGTACCACCTGTCGATGTTGTCGAGCTGTCGCCGTTATCGCTGTTTGAATCTGACGAGTCAGAGTCATCAGAACTACTACCTGAATTTGATGTACCCGCAGACGTCACCGACCCAGTCACAATGCTCGTTAATGAACGACCAGAACGCTTGAACTGTAGGTAATCGACAGGAATCGTAACTGTGCGCATACCTGCTGGGTAAATTTGAATCACTTTGCCTGACTTCACAACGTCATAACCATACATGTTTTGTACGACATTAAGCACTTCGTCCAGTGTCACGTCTGATAGGTTAACCGTAATATTGCCTTGTACAGCAGGGTGGATTGCGACACTGTATTCCGTTCCTTTCACTAAGGAAGCAAAGAAGCTGCGCGCTTCAACTGCATTAGCTTGGATACGGAAACGCTTCAGAGTGCCTTGCTGAGAAGAAACACTGCTGTCTAGGTTTGGCATAAGATCGGCTTGCACAGAAGAAGGGATATCTTCAAGTGCACGACTGTTTGCTTCATTGATAGATTCGTTCAGTGCTTGCTTCACTTCTACTGGGTCACGGTGACCCATAGAACAACCCATTAAGGAAGCAATCACTATTCCTACAACTAATTTGCGCATATCTGATAAGGCTCTGGTTATTATTTTTTTACGTTCAAACCAAAAAGCTCTAGTTTCCACTGACGGTCACCACGCTTTAAAGTTACAAATTCACTATTGATACTGGCTACTCGATATCCGTTAAGTTTCACGCCAGGCTCGACAATACGGTTATTCAAAATAGCGACACATTCAGTGTTCGGCTTACATACGATGCTGTTGAGCGTTGGTAAGCGGTACTGTTTTGCTTTCGGTTTGGCTTGCGATTCTGTCGCTGTTTTTTGCCAGCCAAGAGGCGCTGTTGGATCTTGGTTGGCCCAACTAGAACCGGCAGCAACCACAAGAACAAGTGAGGTAATGAGTTTCTTAACCACCAATAAACTCCTCTCTAGAACCTAATGTGTACACTTCCAACACCAACTTCGCTTTTGGATACGCTTCAACTTTATAACTGAAGCTGCGCCAGTAGTAACTTGCTGGCAAGCTTTCTAATTTGGTCAAGTAGTTAGCGATAGCAAAGTAGTCACCTGTTAACTCCATACGCACTGGGTGCACGTAGTATCCGGAGTATTGAGACGCTTCTTTATCTTCCGTTATCGGCTCCGCAGGCAATGTCTGAAGCGACAATAAATGAATTCCGCTTTGCTGCTCTAATACACTTTCGAGCAAAGCTGCCATCTGTGAAGGTGTAATAAGATGTTCAATGATCTCTGAAAGCTGCATCGACAGATGTTGACTCTCAGTCAGCAATTGGGAAATTGCTTGATCAATCTCTGCGTTAGGATCCTTTTTCAATTGAGCCTGAATACGCAAAATGTCAATTTCGGTTTTTTGATTAGTCTGCTTCAAGTTACTCAAGAGTTTGTCGTTACTCACCACTTCATTGAGCTTTGGTTCCAGTACCAAAGTAAACAGCAGCATCACGACAGTGACCAATCCACATAGTGCGATCAGAACTTTTTCGCGTGCGCTCATTTCATCAAAGCGCTCTTCTAAAGAAAGCCAGAATTCGTTCATTTTTCTTCTTTGCCTCCGCGCGTCTTCAATTCAAAAGTCACGATATTGTCGTCATTACGACCAATCTTCACATCATCAAAGGTACGACCAATTAAACTGATCTCATTCTTGAACTGGCTGACCCAATTGGGAACAGAACTTGGCGTTCTTGCCAGACCTTTTAAATCTAATGTGTTGTGGTCGATACGAATTTCAGACAAAGAAATATTATTGCTGCCAAGCTTAGCGAGCGATTGCATCACGCCCGAATAACCTGTGCGTTGGGAATCATCATATTTACCAACGGCTTTCAGTGAATCACGCTTGGCTTTTACTTCACGCTCCAGACGCGCTTTGGCAGCGAGTTTATTGGTGTCTGGTTGATGCTTGCGTAACTGAGCCTGGTAACGATCTAACTCAGATTTCATGATGTTGCCTTTGCTTTTTACAATGGCGATTTCATCTTCTACGCCATCACTTTGCCAAGTCACATAACCGTAAGAAAGGAAAATAACCGCGGCAGCCACACCCCAAGAAATCGCCACGTTTTTTAGCGTTAGCAGGTTCTTTTTCGGTTTTAAGAAATCTGGATACAGATTAACGCGTCGAGTATTAGACGTTGCTGCCGTATCGGCTAAGACATGGCCAGAAGGTTCATGATCTTCAGCCAATAATGCAGAAACCTTCGTGCTTAAACGATAGTTAAGCGACTCAACCAGTTCATTTTCATCTTCATCATCACAACATACTTTCAACTGATGCAATTGCACGTGGCGAAGTTGAGAAGAGAGGTAATCAATTGAGCGTTGCAACTCAAGAGATAGACTGTCCATCTGCAACTCGCTAGACGGCACACCTGTTAGTGGTGGGGTGACACTGCGAATAGAGCGGTGGAATGCGATGGTATGCTCGACAAACGCACTGATGCGGAAGTGTCCTCGAGCACTGCGTTGAAGCAATAAAAAGTTGCCAAGTTCACCAGAAGTATCCCCCCAAACGTCATCTTCAGGAATGATCGCTTCCAAAGGCAATTGAACTCGACTTGCCAACAATACCAACTTATCGAGGATCTTTCGTGATAAGACGTAAGCTTGAACTTTGTTTGAGTTGGGTAACTCAACCGCATCGGCAATGATGTCGATCGCACGTTCAGAGATCAGCTCTTTTAGCAAAAATGGTAGTGCAGCAGGCCATTCATTACGCGGCATCGCTGGCTTATCAATTTGATACATCTGATAGTAGTTGTGAGAAAGCACAACCGCTAAAGAATCGTAAGAGCTTGCAGCAACGCTTAACGCTTGCTCACATGCGCGCTCCCAATTCGATTCTGAGATCTCAAACTTGGATGGTCGACTGCTTTTAAGGGGTGATGATAAATAAACTGCGTCTGGCTGAATAACCAAAAAGCAAGTGCGACCACCGACCGATGATCGCTTGAGCTTGTCGAGTACTGCTTTAAAATCCATGATTATTATCTTTATTTTTTTCGCCAGCGATTTCTTCTTCCCAATTTCACTTGAGATTCAGATTGAGAAAGTTGCATTGATTCAGAGCGAGGAAGGTATTGCTCTTCTGAAGAGAAATAACGTCCTTGCCCACCGTGAACCCCCAATTCAATTAGGGTGTTCAGCTCGTGCTTATTCTCAATTCCCACTGCTATTATTTTTGTTTTACTGTTTGCGGCCGCACCCAACATACTGCGAACAAACAACTGGTTCTCATGTCTCTGGTCGATTTTTGTTACTAAGCTGCGATGTAGCTTGAGATAACGAATGTCCACTTCTTTTAAGTAATGCGTGCTGACGATAGTACGCCCCGCTTGCCCAATCATAAGGTGGCATTCTAAACCGGCCAGCATTTTAGCGACTGGTCGCATAAAGTCTAAGTGTCTTACAAATTGTGCTTCTACAAACTCAAAAATGAGACACTTTCTTTGCTCTCGTGACAACTGTAAGAGTTCATCACGGAACCATTTGAAATATTCTCGATGCCCAAAAGGAATCACATTGAGGTTAAGAACATACGTCTGACTACTATCGAAGTTGTGTTTAAAGTCTTTTAAGAATTTATTAACAACTGCGCGGTCCATTTGCGCTTCATAACCGACTTGTCGCACCGCTGAAATAAAACGAGACGCTTTCACAATTCCATTTTCTGGGTCGCGAATCCGACATGTTAACTCGTCGTGCAAAGGTTTTTTATGCGCCACATCACTTATTAGATAGGCAGATTGTGCGTAGAGTATCACATTTTTAGATGTGAGTGCTGAATCAAATAACGTACGCCATCTCACACTTCCTCGAGCATCTTCATCATGATTCCACTTTTTAAAGCGGCTCCAGTTGTTATTGTTCTGTAACTGGGCACTACGTAACGCCGTCTCAGCCTCATCAATGATTTGGCTGTGACGCTCACCCTCTTTATAAGTCGTGATACCAATGTGGCACCAGTTATCCAACTCTAACGGATATGGCGGGTGAAGCTTTTCCAATTGGCGAATGCATTGAGAAGCTAAGTTAGCCACATCTTTTGCGGATTGATGAGGCAAGAAAAGTGCAAAATCGGCATTGTAGTAGCGAGAAAACACCACGTCAGGGTAACGCTGAACTAAATTGGAAAGTAAGCTACCCACTTCCACAATAAACTCATCACAGGTTTGCTTGTCCTGCTCTTCTTCTACAAGTTTCCAGTCTTGGATTCGAATCAGTAGTACTGCACCGCGTGCACCACTTTCCAACAAGGCTGATTCCAACTTACTGTCAAACAACACTCGGTTCGCCGTTCCAGTAAGTTTATCGAGGAAAGTTTGAGTACGAATAAAGGTATCGAATCGGCTACGTTCTTGACGCGCATCCTGCAACTCTTCAATCAACACATCGAGCGCTTCACTCGCCGTGTAAGGCCATTCTCGCTCATCTCCCTTTGCATATTGTTCAACGCGGCCAGCCAAAATCATTCTGCCGCGCTCTTCAAGCATTTCGGAGCCTGCCAGTTGCTCTTTTAGCCAAGCAACACCGCGCATTAAACAGAAGATGATCAGAACCACAGCAAGCGTGATAGACCAAAGCGCTTGCATTGAGTAGCTGTAACCTAGATAGGGAGGAATAACCTTAAAATAGATAACATAATCTTGGTTGTGAGTAAGTGGGTACTCTTGCTCAAACAACACTGAGCTGTCTATTTTATGGGTGGTGTCTTTAAAGCGGTAAACCACGGCATCATTCGCCGAGAGGGTCATCTCGACAATATTGCTGGCTTGAAGCATTTTCGGCATCCAGCGCTGCATCGAGTATGCGGCATCAGGATCTTCCATCTCTTTATCAACAACCTCAACGATCCCTTCCAAATAATGGGTGAGATACTCTTGCCCTAGTCGTTTAAAAGAGAGGGTGCCGCCGACAAACAAGATAAACATTGCGCATATAACGATCATAGTGACAAAAGCCACCAGCCGCGTGCTTAGCTTAAGAGTTGGGGTATACCTCATGAATACCAAATTCCTTTTCTATTCATCATATACCTTATTGAAATATTTATACTTGATAAGCGTTCAGTAAACAATCGTATTCGTGTGAATGTGAGAGACTGAGGCGGAAAGAAACAAACCATCATTCGATATTTGAGAGTGAAGGTCTTCGAATTACAATTCGAAATGATTACAGTCCTTTCAGACAAACCATGAAAATAAAAAAGCCGCGAAATTCGCGGCCTTTTAAATGCAATCTTGAAGACTCTACTTAGAACGGAATGTCGTCGTCGAAGTCCATTGGTGGCTCGTTGTATTGCTGCTGTGGTTGCTGCGGAGCCTGTTGTTGAGGTTGCTGCTGTTGCTGTGGAGCGTTGTACTGCTGCTGAGCTGGTTGTTGAGGCTGACCCCAACCGCCTTGCTGTTGCTGCTGTTGACCACCCATAGGAGCGCCACCTTGAGCACGACCGCCTAGCATTTGCATTACACCGTTGAAGCCCTGAACAACCACTTCAGTAGTGTAACGGTCTTGACCACTTTGATCTTGCCATTTACGAGTTTGAAGTTGGCCTTCAACGTAAACTTGAGAACCTTTACGTAGGTACTCACCTGCTACTTCCGCCAACTTGCCGAATAGTGCAACACGGTGCCACTCTGTTTTTTCGCGCTGTTCGCCAGTCGCTTTATCACGCCATGACTCAGAAGTCGCAATCGTAATGTTTGCAACTGCACCGCCATTAGGCATGTAACGAATTTCAGGGTCGTTACCTAGATTCCCCACCAAAATAACTTTGTTAATTCCACGGCTGGCCATGATGTGCTCCGTTTCACTCTGGATATATATGTAAAATTTTAGCGCATAAGAATACACGCTTTGATGTTTTGATTAAAGCCTAATCCCATTGTGGGTTGTCATTGAAAGTTGTGGAATCGAAATCTCACTTCAACTCCAAGGCGTAGCATTTTTGATTCGTTTTGCAGACATCGTTTCGTGAACCTTTGAATCTCAACGCATTTCTTATTGAACCCTATGGCTCTGATTTATGTTTGATGCCAACGTATTCAGCGTTATGAATTCAAGGAGAAAAGACCGCGTGAAAAAATCGGCTTATGCGAGAAAACTGTTTCTGATCAGCATGGAAGACCATGCAGAGAAAAAAGTTGAAGACTTGGTCAAATACACTGACATTGATATTCCAGTGATCTCCACCGAAGCGCTTATGGAAGCCAATCCCAAACATCGTAATAAGATCTTAATGATCGATTTCAGTGAGCACAAATCCTTGGTTCAGTCGATTAAGAACCTTCCGTTAATATGGAAAAACTTTGAGACCGTCGTATTTAACGTCCCTAAGCGTTTAACCACAGATGAACTATTAGCGTTTGGTCAATTAAAGGGAGTCTTCTACCAAGAGAGCTCACTTGAGCAAATCGGAGAAGGGCTAAAAGGCATCGTAAACGGCCAAAATTGGTTGCCACGAAACGTAACCAGCCAACTTTTACATTACTATCGCAACGTCATAAACACACATACTGCGCCCGCTACTGTCGATTTGACTATTCGTGAACTGCAAGTATTACGCTGCCTTCAAGCAGGTGCATCAAATAATCAAATGGCTGAGGAGTTGTTTGTTAGCGAATTCACCATCAAGTCTCACTTGTATCAGATTTTCAAAAAACTGTCGGTTAAAAATCGCGTGCAAGCCATCGCTTGGGCTGATCAAAACTTGATGTCTTAACCAGCAGAGCAGCACAAAAATAATTAAAGGTGTGTTGCTCATGCTTCTTTGCACTTCCTGTCTCACATTTTTTCCTACTTAATTCATGATTCATATGCCGCTCTCATGTTAAAGTGTCGCTCAGATTCTTTATTAAAAAATTGAGAAAGGATATTCCCCCAATGATTAAAAAATGTCTGTTCCCTGCGGCGGGCTATGGTACGCGCTTCCTTCCGGCGACAAAGTCCATGCCAAAAGAGATGATGCCTGTAGTGAACAAGCCGCTAATTGAATACGGCGTTGAAGAAGCGATTCAAGCTGGTATGAATGGCATGTGTATCGTAACAGGTCGTGGCAAACACTCGATCATGGATCACTTCGATAAAAACTATGAGCTTGAGCACCAAATCAGCGGCACTAACAAAGAAGAACTGTTAGTCGACATTCGTGAAATCATTGACTCAGCTAACTTTACTTACATTCGTCAACGTGAAATGAAAGGCCTTGGCCATGCGATCCTAACGGGTCGTGAACTGATTGGTGACGAACCATTTGCCGTTGTACTTGCGGACGATCTTTGTGTGAATGAGCAAGAAGGCGTACTGGCTCAGATGGTGGCGTTGTTCAAACAGTTCCGCTGCTCAATCGTTGCGGTTCAAGAAGTTCCAGAAGAAGAAACACACAAATACGGCGTTATCTCAGGTGAGATGATCAAAGATGATATCTACCGCGTAGACGACATGGTTGAGAAACCAGAGCAAGGCACAGCACCAAGTAACCTAGCGATCATCGGTCGTTACATCCTGACGCCAGATATCTTCGAGCTAATCGAGAACACAGAACCAGGTAAAGGTGGTGAAATCCAAATTACTGACGCTCTGCTTAAACAAGCAAAAGCAGGCTGTGTATTGGCGTATAAATTCAAAGGTCAACGTTTTGACTGTGGTAGCGTAGAAGGCTACATCGAAGCCACTAACTACTGCTTCGAAAACCTTTATCTAAAGGATGAGAAAAAATCAGAGCTAGGTAAGCACGCAACTAAGAAAGAAGCGTAATCATCCCCAAACTATTGATTATAAAGCCTGACTAACCGTCGGGCTTTTTTCTTACTGTTTTTTTGTCCAGTATTCCCTTTGCACATTTCTCACACTATGTAATACTTGCGTGACTTGGTTATACATAGAGCAAAAACGATGGATAAAATAGAAGTTCGCGGTGCCCGCACCCATAACCTCAAAGACATCAACCTTACGATCCCCCGCGATAAACTGACTGTTATCACTGGTTTAAGTGGTTCTGGTAAATCTTCTCTCGCTTTCGATACCTTGTATGCGGAAGGCCAGAGACGTTACGTTGAGTCATTATCTGCTTACGCCCGTCAGTTTTTATCTCTTATGGAAAAGCCAGATGTCGATCATATCGAAGGCTTGTCTCCAGCTATCTCCATCGAGCAAAAATCGACGTCACACAACCCTCGCTCAACCGTCGGTACCATTACGGAAGTCTACGACTATCTGCGCCTGCTTTACGCTCGTGTTGGTGAACCTCGCTGCCCGACTCATCATACGCCGCTTGCCGCTCAAACCGTCAGCCAAATGGTCGACAAGGTTTTAGAGCTGCCAGAGGGCAGTAAAATGATGCTCCTTGCTCCTATCGTAAAAGAGCGAAAGGGTGAGCATGTTAAAACGTTAGAGAACCTCGCAGCACAGGGGTTTATTCGTGCACGCATCGACGGTGAAACTTGTGATCTTTCCGATCCACCGCCACTAGAGCTACATAAAAAACACACGATTGAGGTGGTTGTAGATCGCTTTAAAGTGCGTCCAGATTTGCAGCAACGTTTGGCAGAATCATTCGAAACCACATTAGAGCTTTCTGGTGGTATCGCAGTTGTTGCGCCAATGGATGGCGACGGTGAGGAAGTAATTTTCTCAGCAAACTTTGCCTGCCCACTTTGTGGTTACAGTATGCAAGAGCTTGAGCCTCGTTTGTTCTCATTCAACAACCCAGCTGGTGCTTGTGGCACTTGTGATGGTTTAGGTGTACAGCAATATTTCGATCCTAGTCGAGTGATTCAAGATGACTCACTCAGCTTAGCGCAAGGGGCAATTCGAGGTTGGGATCAGAAAAATTACTACTACTTCCAAATGCTAACAGCCTTGGCGGATCATTATGGCTTTGACCTTCACGTTCCGTTTAACTCCTTACCGAAGAAGACCCAAGACATTATTCTTAAAGGTTCTGGGCGTACCGAGGTTGAGTTCAAGTACATTAACGATCGTGGTGATATTCGCGTTAAACGCCATCCATTCGAAGGAATCCTAAACACCCTTGAGCGTCGTTATCGCGATACCGAATCAAACTCAGTACGCGAAGAGCTTGCAAAATACATCTCAACCAAATCTTGCTCAAGCTGTGGTGGCACTCGTTTACGCCTTGAAGCTCGCAATGTTTTTATTGCCGATACAACATTGCCAGAGATCGTTGAACTCAGCATTGCGGATGCATTGGATTTCTTCCATACACTGAAGCTAGAAGGTCAACGCGCTCAAATCGCTGAAAAAGTGATGAAAGAAATCAATGACCGTCTGCAGTTCTTGGTTAACGTTGGTTTGAACTATCTAAACTTGTCACGCAGTGCAGAAACCCTCTCAGGTGGTGAGGCGCAACGTATTCGTCTAGCGAGCCAAATTGGTGCTGGTTTAGTGGGGGTAATGTACGTTCTGGATGAGCCATCAATAGGCCTCCACCAGCGCGATAATGAACGCCTATTGAAGACCTTGACCCATCTACGAGATTTAGGCAATACGGTATTAGTTGTTGAACACGATGAAGATGCTATTCGTTGTGCTGACCACGTAATAGATATTGGTCCCGGCGCAGGAGTGCACGGCGGTAACGTGGTCGCGGAAGGTACGATGGAAGACATCATCGCTAACCCGAACTCACTAACGGGTCAGTACTTAAGTGGCGCAAAAGAGATTGCGATCCCAACAAAGCGCACACCACGAGATCCAAAGAAAACGGTTGAGTTACTGGGCGCTACTGGTAATAACCTTAAGAATGTCGACCTTTCGATTCCAGTTGGTTTGTTTAGCTGTATTACGGGCGTATCAGGCTCAGGTAAGTCGACTCTGATCAACGATACCTTCTTTAAGATTGCTCATACTCAATTGAACGGTGCAACAACGGCGCACCCTTCACCTTATAAATCGGTCAAAGGTTTGGAGCATTTCGATAAAGTTATCGATATCGACCAGAGCCCAATAGGTCGAACGCCACGTTCAAACCCAGCGACTTACACGGGTATCTTTACCCCGATTCGTGAGTTGTTTGCAGGCACACAAGAATCGCGCTCTCGTGGCTACAAGCCGGGCCGTTTTAGCTTTAACGTGCGTGGCGGTCGCTGTGAAGCATGTCAGGGTGATGGTGTAATCAAAGTAGAAATGCACTTCCTACCTGACGTCTACGTTCCTTGTGACGTATGTAAGGGTAAGCGCTACAACCGTGAAACACTTGAAGTGCGTTACAAAGGCAAGACCATTGATGAAGTACTGGAAATGACGGTAGAAGATGCACGTACCTTCTTCGATCCTGTCCCAGCCATTGCTCGTAAACTGCAAACGCTAATGGATGTAGGTTTGTCTTACATTCGCTTAGGTCAGGCAGCAACCACGCTCTCTGGTGGTGAAGCACAACGTGTGAAACTAGCACGAGAACTCTCTAAGCGTGACACGGGTAAGACCTTGTACATTCTGGATGAGCCAACAACGGGCCTGCACTTCCACGACATTCAACAATTGCTGACCGTTTTACACCGCCTGCGTGACCACGGAAATACAGTCGTAGTTATTGAACATAACCTTGATGTCATTAAGACAGCAGACTGGATTATCGACTTAGGACCAGAAGGCGGCCAAGGTGGTGGTGAGATAATTGCACAAGGAACACCAGAAGATGTGTCTCAGATCGAAGGTTCACACACAGCTCGCTTCCTTAAGCCTATGTTGAAGTAGAAAAAACAGGTAAAGTACAAAGACCAGCCATTGCTGGTCTTTTTTCATTCAAAACAACACAATAACTATGGCTACTATACACGTCAGTGGAACCAAGCTTTCTCCAAGTAAAGTGCAAGTTCCTCTTAATCGCAAGTTCCTCATCGCGCTAGCAGCACTCTTTTTGCTGGCGATGCACTTTTTTATGCCAAATCCGGGCGGCTCAGGGCTCGCATTGTCTTTTAACGCAACCACGTGGATGGCGTTCAGCTTTGCGCTCGGGATCGGCTGCTACCAACTTGCGACCAACCGTGTATTACGCTATTCCAAATTAACGATTGGTCTGTTGATTAGCTGCATCATCATGACATTGCCTATCTTTTATCCAAATGCGGATAGCGCACTGGCAGCGAATAAATTAATTGGCCTGTGGTGCGGCATGCTGTTTTTTATTGTGTTGCAGCAATTCCATTTCAGTAACAAACATCGCCAACGTTTACTGTGGTTTATCGTTCTTGCGGCTGTGATAGAGGCTCTATTTGGCCTCACTCAATACCTTTACCTCAAGCCAGGTAACGTATTTGGGTACGACACTGTTGCTAATCGTCCTTATGGTATATTCCAACAGCCCAATGTCATGGCGAGTTTTCTTGCGACAGGCTTAGTGATAGCAAGTTATCTGCTTGTCCGTCAACCTTATAAATACTCGCGTAAGCTTAGCGATATCTATCTGCTTTATGCTGTGCCAGTACTTACCCTGCCGCTGATTGTCGCATTGGCATCTCGAACAGGGTGGCTTGCTTCTATCATCGCGATCCTATTAGTCATTCCGTACATGTACCGCTTCGCAACTAAAGCTAGGTTCGTACGTTGGGTAGTTGCAATGGCAACAGGTTTGGCTTTATCTATTGTGATCATGCAGATCGCTTTTCCTGATGGTAGCGGATTAGCCAGTGAAAAAGTGAACATGGAATCTCCGAGAGCTTACACCTTCCCACAAACGCTCGATATGGTGATTGAAAAACCATTTACTGGTTACGGTTATGGTAAATTTGAATCGGAATACATGCTCTATACGGCTCGCCAACACGCTCTAAATGAGAGTTACCCTGCGGGTTTACCATCGATGGATCACCCACATAATGAACTCTTATATTGGTCTGTAGAAGGCGGATTGTTACCAATCTTGGGGATTTTCCTCGCGATGGCGTTAGTGCTACACCGAATCTATCAGGCCAAACGAGGGACACGTCTAGCCTTACTCGCCCTCTTCATCCCTATCATCCTCCATTCACAGCTAGAGTATCCGTTTTACCACTCGCTGGTGCATTGGATCATCTTCATAATCCTACTGTACTGGGTTGACCAGCGAGTCTCTCGCTACCGTCAGGCACCTTTTAGCCGAGTGACTAAGAGTTTACTTCGTGTTTGCAGCTTAGTAATTCCAGTCGTATTCAGCTTTTATATGGTGAGTGCTCTGCATACCAACTACGTATTAACTAAGTTTGAGACCACGCGCCCAACCAATCCGGACATCCTGAATCAGGTGACAAACCCTGTAGTTTGGAAAGATCGTTTCGACTGGGATGTATACAGTACTTTCTTGAATATTGGATTGTACAAGCAAGATCCAACCTTGATTCAGCCTTACATTGATTGGTCTTTGGAGATAATTAAAGATAAGCCCCGTCCAGCGTTCTACAACAACCTAATCCTTGCATATCAAGGACTGGATGATACGAGCAAGGCAGAACAAATCCGTGCAGAGGCACAATTCTTGTTTCCTAAGGTTGATTTCAGTGGCGTCAATTATCAACCGCCTTCTCAAGCCGTATCAGCTTCACCAACGCCAACTTCTGGTGCTGATCAATAAACATAAAAAAGCGAAGGGATGACCTTCGCTTTTCTTTATCTCGTTGTCGAATCATTTTACTCAGTCAGCGATTCTTCTAAAGCACGCAAACACAAAGCAACATTTTCAGGTCGAGCACCATAGCCCATCAAACCAATTCGCCATGCTTTGCCAGCAAGCGCTCCCAAGCCCGCACCAATCTCAAGGTTGTAGGTTTCAAGCAGATGATGACGCACTTTAGCTTCATCAATGCCCTCTGGAACATAAATCGCGTTGAGTTGTGGTAAGCGGTACTCTTCTTCTACCACAAAGTCAAAACCCAACTTCTGTAATCCTGCTTTTAGCTTCTCATGCATCAATTGATGGCGTGCCCACGCATTTTCTAAGCCTTCGTTCTTCAGGATAAGTAGTGCCTCATGAAGTGCATATAAGCTGTTCACTGGTGCTGTATGGTGATAGCTGCGTTTGCCCTCTCCACTCCAGTAACCTAATACTAAGCTTTGATCCAAGAACCAGCTTTGAACCGGTGTCTTTCTGGCTTGAATCTTCTCTATGGCAGCAGGAGAAAGCGTCACAGGTGATAACCCCGGTACACACGACAAACACTTCTGACTTCCTGAGTACACAGCATCCAACTGCCACTCATCAACCTTAAGAGGCACACCACCGAGTGATGTCACCGCATCCACAATCGATAATAAACCGTATTGTTTGGCTAGCTTACTCAGCGTTTGAGCATCACTTACTGCCCCTGTCGATGTTTCTGCATGAACAAAAGCAAGGATCTTCGCATCAGGGTTCTGCTTTAACGCTTCTGCAACTTTATTAACCGATACTGGCGTGCCCCACTCATCATCCACAACAACTGCTTCACCACCAGCACGGACTACGTTTTCACGCATGCGCTCACCGAAAACACCATTGCGACAGACGATAACTTTGTCACCCTTTTCAATCAGGTTGACGAAACACGTTTCCATACCCGCACTGCCCGGAGCAGAAACGGCGATGGTGAATTCGTTCTCAGTTTGGAAGGCGTATTTGAGCAGTTGTTTTAGCTCATCCATCATCGCAATAAAAAGCGGGTCTAGATGGCCAACCGTTGGGCGGCTCAAGGCTTGCAAAACTTGAGGTGAAATATCAGATGGACCAGGTCCCATCAGAATACGATGTGGGGGAATAAAGCTTTGGATCGGCATGTCAGCTCCTTGATTGCAGTCATTCATCCTGAGCGTTATAAAAATTCTATTTAAAAGGTTGGCTCAGGTATCGAACTTTTCACCCTAATAGATTTTTTCTCTATCGGCAATTAGCCCTAAGTATAGAGGTCAAACCACTGTCACAAATTCGTTAATAAAAACTTTCATTCTGGTTGGAGATATTGGTTGACATTGTGACAACAAAACCGTTCAATGTTTGAGCTTTATGCAGAAGAGGAGCACTGCCCAGGCAGGTGATTTGTGGAGCCGCAATTCCAATACCAATCACTCAGGGGGAGTAGTGCCGAGGTAAGTCAAAGTTGCAGGATTTGGCTTATCGGTTGACTTGGGTTGAGTCCCATCAACTGTCATCAGCTCAGTCTGATGAAGGGCTTCTGAGGGTAAATTTTCAAATTACATTCTAAATACCTCTCTATTTGCTCTGTTCCTTTCCTCACCAAAACATTGGATGTATTGGCAACCAATTGATGTTGTTATTTTTTAGGAAGTCGTGGGAGAACGCAGTGAGCGCATTTAACGTAGCGAAATTCGGTGGAACCAGTGTTGCCAACTTTGAGGCAATGAGCCGTTGTGCCACCATTATAGAAAACAATCCAAATACCCGCCTTGTCGTGAGTAGTGCTTGTTCTGGCGTGACCAACCTTTTGGTCGAACTAGCAAACGGTGTTCAGGACCAAGAGCATCGCGCTAAAGTGCTGCAAAAATTAGCCTATATTCATGAATCAATTTTATCTCGATTAGAAGATGCGACTAAAGCGGCTGCCGAGGTTTATGAGATTCTAGATACAGTCACAAGCCTTGCAGAAGCGGCCTCTATTCAAGCAAGCACCAAACTGACCGACCATTTAGTGGCATGTGGCGAGCTGATGTCGACTCATATTCTTGCTCAGTTAATGCGTGAAAGAGGCATCAACGCCGCTCGTTTTGATATTCGAGATATTTTAAAAACAGATGGCAACTTTGGCCGCGCAGAACCACAACTAGCAAGTATTTCAATGCTAGCGCAAGAACAGCTGGTTCCTCTTTGCCAAAAACATGTCGTCATTACACAGGGCTTTATTGGCTCAGATGAAGAAGGCAACACCACGACATTGGGTCGCGGTGGTAGTGACTACAGCGCAGCTTTGATTGCTGAAGGTGTTAAAGCCGCGGGCTTAGAGATCTGGACTGACGTTCCGGGCATTTACACTACCGACCCACGAATAGCCCCCAAAGCGTCACCAATTCCTGAGATCAGCTTTAGCGAAGCATCAGAGATGGCAAACTTCGGTGCGAAGATCCTTCACCCTTCTACTCTGGTACCAGCACTCCGTCACGATATTCCGGTCTTCGTTGGCTCTTCTAAAGAGCCAGAAAAAGGTGGTACGTGGATTCGACACCAAGTAGAGAGCTCACCGCTATTCCGAGCCCTTGCTCTTCGTTGCAATCAAACTATGGTCACTCTGCGCAGCGTGAACATGTTCCATGCTTACGGATTCTTAGCGAAAGTGTTCGAGATCCTGGCTAAACACAAGATCTCAGTAGACTTGATCACCACATCTGAAATCAGTGTGTCACTCACTCTCGATCAAACAGACACATCAGGTGGTGCTCCGCAGCTACCACAGGCAGTACGCGAAGAGCTCGAAGAATTGTGTACAGTAGAAGTTGAGCACGACCTCTGTTTAGTCGCTCTGATTGGTAACAACATGAGCGAGAGCAAAGGCTATGCTAAGCAAGTCTTCGGAACACTAGAGGACTTCAACTTACGTATGATTTGTTACGGTGCAAGCCCACATAACTTATGTTTCCTTGTTCATGAGTCTGTATCACGACAAGCTATTCAGAAACTGCACACAGAGCTATTCGAGCAATAATCGCTACTAAATACTATGGACAAATAAAACAAAGGGCTGCACGTAGCAGCCCTTTTCTTTTGCGTGTGGATCGATTTAACCGTTAATATTTGGACCGAGCCACTTTTCAGCCTCGATCCTATCCCAGCCCTTGCGATCAGCGTAACTTAGCATCTGATCCTCTTGGATCTGAGCGATCGCAAAATAACGTGAGTCTGGATGGGAGAAGTACCACCCAGAAACAGAGGCTCCTGGATACATCGCATAGCTCGAGGTCAAAGACATACCAATATTCTCTTCAACATTCATCAATTCCCAAAGAGGTCCTTTCTCGGTATGTTCAGGGCATGCTGGATAACCTGGAGCAGGTCGAATACCTTGGTACTTTTCACGAATCAGGTCTTCATTAGAGAGTGCTTCTTCTACCGCGTAGCCCCAAATTTCTTTACGTACTCGTTCATGCAGACACTCAGCAAATGCTTCTGCCAGACGATCCGCAACCGCTTGAATCATAATAGCGTTGTAATCATCACCTTGTGCTTTGTATTCATCTGCGAGTTCACGCTCACCGATTCCACCAGTCACTGCAAATGCGCCAATCCAATCTTTTTTACCCGACTCTTTCGGAGCAACATAATCAGAAAGGCAATAGTTGAACCCTTTTGGTTTCTCGGTCTGCTGACGTAAATTGAGCAAAACTTTCGCTACTTCGGTACGTGATTCATCTGTGTAGACTTCGATATCATCGCCAACACTCGCCGCGGGGAACAAACCACACATACCACGAGCCTTAAGCAATCCTTCACGTTCAACTCGATCCAGCAAATCATTTGCATCTTTAAACAAACGCTTCGCCTCTTCGCCAACCTCTGAGTGTTTAAAAATGGTCGGGTACTTACCAACGAGAGACCACGTCATAAAGAAAGGCGTCCAATCGATATACTGACGCAATGTCGCAATATCGAAGTCGTCAAAAACATGGATACCTGGCTTAACGGGTGCTGGCGGTGTGTAAACGTCCCAATCAATAGCAACCTTATTGGCACGAGCTTCTTCTAAAGTGACCGGCTTGGTTCTTGGCTTTTTGCGGTTGTGTTGATCACGGACACGAACATAATCCTCATCCAGCTTCTCCACAAACGCAGGACGAAGTTCATCAGACAACAATGATGTACATACTCCAACCGCCCGCGAAGCATTATTCACATACACCACTGGGTTCTTGTAGTTTTGTTCAATCTTAACCGCAGTATGCGCTTTTGACGTCGTTGCACCGCCAATCAAGAGTGGCAAATCAAAATCAAGACGCTCCATCTCTTTTGCTACGTGAACCATTTCATCAAGAGAAGGGGTGATAAGGCCTGATAAACCAATAATGTCGACATTCTCTTCTTTCGCTACTTTGAGGATCTTTTCGCACGGTACCATGACACCAAGGTCAATGATTTCGTAGTTGTTACACTGCAAAACTACACCAACGATATTCTTGCCGATATCGTGAACGTCACCTTTCACCGTCGCGAGCAAGATTTTGCCATTCGATGAGCCCGCTTGCTTTTCTTTGTTAATGAAAGGCTCAAGGTGGGCAACCGCTTGTTTCATTACACGAGCAGACTTAACAACTTGCGGAAGGAACATCTTACCTTCCCCAAACAAGTCACCAACCACGTTCATGCCATCCATGAGAGGGCCTTCAATCACTTCTAATGGCTTGGAGGCATTTAAACGAGCCTCTTCTGTGTCTTCGACAATAAACTCAGTAATGCCTTTTACCAGCGCATGTTCTAAACGTTTTTCTACTGGCCAAGTACGCCACTCTAAAGCAGAAGCATCTTCTTCTTTGCCAACACCCTTTCCTGCGTATTCGGCGGCGATATCAAGTAGTCGCTCAGTTGAATCATCACGACGGTTGAGAACCACATCTTCTACCGCTTCACGCAACTTGTCAGGAACGTTATCGTAGATTTCTAGCTGACCCGCGTTAACGATACCCATGTCCATGCCATTTTTAAAACAGTGGTACAGGAATACCGCATGAATCGCTTCACGAACATAGTTATTACCGCGGAATGAGAAGGAAACGTTAGAGACACCACCAGAGATCATCGCATGAGGTAAGTCGCGTTTGATATCAGCCACCGCTTCGATGAAGTCCACTGCGTAATTGTTGTGTTCTTCAATACCCGTCGCGACAGCAAAAATGTTTGGATCAAAGATAATGTCTTCTGGCGGGAAGCCAACTTCGTCAACAAGGATTCGATACGCATTGGTACAAATTTCAAGTTTACGTTCTCGTGTTTCCGCCTGACCAAGTTCATCAAATGCCATCACAATAACGGCCGCACCATAACGACGGATCAACTTCGCTTGTTCAACAAACTTCTCCTTCCCTTCTTTCAAAGAGATAGAGTTAACAATGCCTTTGCCTTGAATACACTTCAAGCCAGCTTCGATAACCTCCCACTTAGAAGAGTCAACCATGATTGGTACTTTTGATATCTCTGGCTCAGATGCACATAGATTAAGGAAGCGAACCATACAGGCTTCAGCATCCAACATACCTTCATCCATGTTGATATCGATAATCTGAGCCCCGTTCTCTACTTGTTGACGAGCTACTTCAAGAGCTTCATCGTAGAGCTCTTCTTTGATCAGGCGTTTAAAACGAGCAGAGCCAGTTACGTTCGTGCGCTCACCCACGTTGATAAACAAGGTTTCTTTTTCAATAGTTAGTGGCTCAAGACCTGACAAGCGGCAAGCAACGGTAAGATCAGGTAACTCTCGAGGCTTCACCCCCTCAACTGCCATTGCCATGTGACGGATGTGTTCTGGTGTCGTACCACAACAACCACCAATTAAATTTAAGAAACCACTCTCTGCCCACTCTTTAACATGTTCAGCCATATCTTCAGGTGAAAGGTCATATTCACCAAATGCGTTCGGCAAACCCGCATTTGGATGAGTAGAGAGAAAGGATTCAGATATACGTGATAACTCTTCTACATACGGTCGCAATTCGTCAGGCCCAAGTGCACAGTTCAAACCGAACGAAAGAGGATTCACATGGCGTAACGAATTATAGAAAGCTTCGGTTGTTTGCCCAGATAGTGTTCGTCCAGACGCGTCCGTAATCGTGCCTGAAATCATAACTGGAAGTTTAAATCCTAGCTCTTCAAAGACGGAATCAACTGCAAAAGCACAAGCTTTGGCATTCAACGTATCAAAGATCGTCTCGATCAGAATAAGGTCAGAACCACCTTTAATTAAGGCGTGAGTTGACTCGGAATAAGCTTCAACTAGCTCATCAAACGAAACATTACGATAACCTGGGTCATTTACGTCAGGAGAGATAGAACAAGTACGGTTGGTTGGGCCAAGTACACCGGCAACATAACGCGGACGGTCAGGAGTCTTTGCCGTCCATTCATCAGCGGCTTCACGGGCCAGCTTAGCAGCCGCGAAGTTAATCTCTTCACTGAGACCTTCCATATCATAATCCGCCATCGCGATGGTCGTGGCGTTGAAGGTATTGGTCTCTAAAATATCAGCACCTGCTTCTAAATAAGCAGTGTGTATCTCTTTTATCAATTGAGGCTGACTAAGCACCAACAAATCGTTGTTGCCTTTTAGATCGCAATGCCAATCGGCAAAGCGCTCTCCTCGATAATCTTGCTCTTCAAGTTTGTAACCCTGAATCATGGTGCCCATACCACCATCGATCAGAAGAATACGTTGCTTTAACTGAGCTTCAATCTGTTGTCTTACATTACTTCCCACAGTACAGCCTCATTCCTTTTGTTATTTCTCCATCCTATCACACAAGCAACAGGAGTCTAGACGTCTAAAATAGGAATTGTAATTATTTTGTATTGTCTCGAGTTACAAAATAATCACGAAAAAATGTTTGCTATTTAGACAACATCGGCCGAGAATTCCATTCATAAAATGTTACAAATAGAGAGCTCTATGTCGGTCTATCATACTTTATGTTTTCTATCCGCGGCAGCAATGGTTATCGCCTTTGTAAACAGCAAGATAGGAAAGATGCAAACGACCATCGCCATTACCGCTGGTTCGATGATCCTTTCACTTCTCATTCTAATCGCAGGTCAAAACGATTGGTTTCATCTTACTGAGATTGCCACAGAAACCGTCACCAGCATAAATTTCGAAGATTTTCTTCTGAAAGGCATACTAGGCTTCCTGCTTTTTGCCGGTGGTTTAGGTATCAAACTTCCCAACCTTAAAGATCAAAAGTGGGAAATTACGGTACTCGCTTTAGGTGCAACACTCTTCTCCACATTCTTCATTGGTTTTGTTCTTTACGGTTTTTGCCAAGTTATTGGTATTCAGTTTGACCTTGTTTACTGCTTACTGTTTGGCGCACTTATCTCTCCAACCGACCCGATTGCAGTTCTCGCTATTGTGAAGAAATTGGACGCTCCAAGACGCATTTCAACACAAATTGAAGGCGAGTCTCTGTTTAACGATGGTTTCGGTCTAGTTATCTTCGTCACTCTATTCACGATCGCATTTGGTACAGAAGCCCCGACGGTTGGTAGCGTAACCCTTCTATTCATCCAAGAAGCAATTGGCGGTATTGTTTACGGCTTCGTATTAGGGTTAATTTTCCACTACTTGATTAGTGCGACCGATGACCACTCCATGGAACTATTATTAACGATTGGCGTTCCTACAGCAGGTTATGCTCTAGCTGAATATCTCCATGTTTCAGGACCACTTGCAATGGTAGTCTCTGGCATCATGATTGGTAACTGGACTCGCTTTATCGGCTTCTCAAAAGAAAGTGAAGACCACCTAGACCATTTCTGGGAGTTGGTCGACGAATTCTTGAATGGTGTACTATTCCTTCTAATCGGTATGTCGATGTTGCTATTCGAATTCCATAAAGAAGACTGGATTATGATGGCGATATCTGTGCCACTAGTACTTGGTGCTCGCTACCTAAGTGTCTTTATTCCTTATATTGGCTTTAAACGCTACAGAAAGTACAACCCATGGTCCGTGAAGATTCTAACTTGGGGTGGATTACGTGGAGGTCTAGCTTTAGCAATGGCACTATCAATTCCATCAGGTATTTTAGTCATCCCAGAAAAACTGATTGATGTGAAAGAGATCATCATGGTGATGACCTACTCTGTTGTAGTTTTCTCGATCCTTATTCAAGGATCAACGATAACGCCAATGATTGAGAAAGCGAAGCAAGCAGAGAAAGAAATGGAAGCCGAAGCATCTGTTGCTAAGCATGAAACTAAAGTCTCTCAAGAATAAACTCTCTTATAATTGAAAAATTAGGCAGCCGATTGGCTGCCTTTTTTATGCCTGAACCAAGCAGCTATTAATAGAATAGACTGGCTGATTTCCCTCAAACATCGCCACGCTCTGATATCCTTCCAATATCAACAAACTCCAGTCAATACTAAAAACTCAAATTAAAACAATCCTCAAGATTCCTAGCTACACTAAGGTTGAATCGGTCGATGCTTAGTTTCAAGACTAAGTAAGATTTGGGCACAAAATACAACAGCTCGTTTACAGGCGGAATATGGCACAACATTGAACCCGATAGAGTAAGGCTATGAAAATATCATGTAGCAAACCAGAGCATTACGAACTACACCAATATTGCAGACGAGGTGTGATATGCATGGAGTTAACTCTTGGAAAGTGATGATGGAGTGACAAATATGTGCAAAAGATAATGAATTAACCTGACCAGTAATCTGACAGATTGGTATGGCACTAGCAGCCCACAACAAGCAACGAAGAAATTTGTGGATACAAGAATTGTTATTTCTAGCAAGCCTTTCAAATAAGTGACGGAGCGACTGGGCTTGCACTCAATTGGACTCGTTGGTTGTAGACTAAAGTAATATCGCAAATACGAAAAAGCCCCAGCATTTCTGCTGGGGCTTTTTGTCTGAATAAGTGGCGAATCGGCTAGGACGCCTAGCCCGGAGTTGCTGGCAGTTGGGCCTCATTCCCTGACAAGGGAAAACCTCTTTGCTTTTAAACGACAAAACCCAGTCCGAAGACTGGGTTTCTAAATAAGTGGCGGAGCGGCTGGGCTTGCACACAAGCGGGGCTCGTTGGTCGTAGACCAAAAAATAACATCGTAAATGTGAAAAGACCTCAGCATTTCTGCTGAGGTCTGG
>NZ_JAKFZP010000011.1:0-96734 GCF_021654215.1 Vibrio sp. MMG023
TCCTATTGAGCTTTGCTCAAATCGGACGGCCATTTTAGCGAGTTAAAGTTTAGTGTCAATCACTTTTTTCAAACTTTTTTCAAGCGTTTCCGCTTGGCTAATTGGCTTGCTAACTTGGCTTCTTACTTTCGAAACCTAAGCTTCGAAGCGTTGCCGTGTCAGCGAGGTGGCATTATAGAGATTGCGATCACATTGGCAAGCCCTTTTTCTCGTTTTTTTTGATTTTTTTATCGTTCGGATAAATTTGCGTCAAAAGCGGTCAAAAGAGCACGTTATTTCTACAGTTCTTTGAATTTATCTGCGAAAAGAGCCACTTTTTCCCAATTGGTGTATTCCACTTCTTTGGTCGTATCGGTTTCACCACCTGTCATCGACATAATGAACTTAATCATCGTTTTGTCGAACCATCCGTAACGTGGGTAATAAAGAGCGCCAGCAAAAACACCAATTAAGGTTGGTTTCCAAGGCGACTTCATTAGGAACTTGCGAATGTAAGCGCTGCCTTCTGGCGTATCCTTTCCTTGGTCTTCTTTACGAGCGGTTAGGTTTACGCAGAAAAATGCCACTTTACTTTGTTCAAGCTGATTGAGGTTTCGGTCAATAAACTGGTACAGCTTCTTATTAAGATGACCATAACGAATAGACGCTCCAATCAATACCCTGTCGTATTGGCTAAAATCAATCGTCTCAACATTATGTAAATCCACCAGCTCGCATTCGAAGTCTGTTAGCTTCTCATCTATATAGTGGAGAATTTTTTTTGTCTGCCCTTCACGGGAGGAATATAGAAATAATGCTTTTGCCACGATTTCCCCTTAGCTACGCCAAAACGTCGGCGTAAGTAGAATAAGTAAGGTAAAGATTTCCAAACGTCCAAACAGCATAGAAACAATCAATACCCATTTTGCTTTGTCGTTCACATCGCCAAAGTGAAGCGCAACTTCACCCAAGCCTGGACCTAAGTTGTTGAGCGTTGCTGCAACCGCAGAAAACGCGCTTAGCTCATCCATCCCTGTAGCAATCAAGCCCAACATACAAACCACGAATACCAAAGCGTAAGCAGAGAAGAATCCCCAAACCGCATCAACGACTCTTTGCGGTAGCGCACTGCCACCCACTTTGATGGTGTATACGGCACGAGGATGCACCAAACGCTTCAGCTCACGCGCACCTTGTAAGGTCAGTAGCAGAATACGGATCACTTTCATGCCGCCGCCAGTCGAACCAGCACAACCACCTATAAAAGAAGAGAACAACAACAGCACTGGTAAGAATAATGGCCAATCAGCAAAGCCGGTTGTGGTAAAGCCTGCCGTAGTTGAGATGGACACGGTCTGAAAAAGCGCTTGATCGAATGCATCATAGGTTGAGTCGTAAGAATGGTGATTCAACAATAATAAGAAGCACACCAAGAACAAAACAGCTTGTATAAAGATGAACGCGCGGAACTCTGGATCTTTCCAATAGTATTTAGGATGCACGCCGCCAGACGCAAACGCAGCGAAGTGCAAAGAATAGTTACATGCTGAGATTAACAAGAAGACAACAGTAATCATGTTAATCGCATAGCTATCGAAATAGCCCATGCTGGCATCGTGCGTAGAGAAACCACCGATGGCAATAGTTGAGAAGCTATGGCTAATAGCATCAAATGGCGTCATACCGGCCAACCAAAATGCCACGGCACATGCGATCGTCAGACTTAAATAGATATACCATAGCGCTTTAGCCGTTTCGGCAATACGCGGCGTCATCTTAGTATCTTTGACTGGCCCTGGGATTTCTGCACGATAAAGCTGCATACCACCGATACCAAGCACTGGTAGGATTGCAACGGCTAATACGATGATCCCCATTCCTCCAAACCACTGTAGGAGCTGGCGGTAAAACAAGATTGCTTTGGGTAATTCATCAAGTCCAACGATAACTGTCGCGCCAGTGGTCGTTAAAGCGGAGAAGGATTCAAAAAAGGCGTCAGTCACAGATATATTTGGGTTATCTGAGATAAGAAAAGGGATCGAGCCTGCGCTGCCTAGTACTGTCCAGAAAAGAACAACAATAAGAAAGCCATCACGTGCTTTTAACTCGTGTTTATACCTGCGGTTTGGGAACCAACATATCCCACCACACAATAGAAGTACGAAGAAAGTCGTGACAAAAGGTACACCCGCACCATCTCGATAGATGAGTGCGACCAATGCTGGCGCGAGCATTGTGACACTAAAAAGCGCGAGCAATAGCCCGACGATTCGAATAATTGAACGAAATTGCATGGATTAATTGACTAGCGAAGCTGTCCCTGTGGCTTCCTATATTTCATTATTGTCCGTCTATAGGGGTGACAATTGCCTTTGCACCGCTTTTGTTGATGATAGTTTGGGTAAAGGCGCTCACTTCACGTAGCTCAATTTCCAACACTAATACCACCTGATCGCTGTACTCAGCTTCAACTTCAACCGCACCAAACTGGGGCATGATCGACTGTGCGATAGGCATAAAACCATAGTCTAACTCTAGACGGAGTTTTGTGGTTATTTTTTTCTCAATTGTTTGAAGCAGCTTGAGCGCTTGTTGCACACCGCCACCATAAGCTTTCACCAAACCACCCGTGCCTAACTTAATGCCACCAGAATATCGAGTAACAACAGCTGTGAGTTCTCCTACACCAGAACCAGACAATTGAGCTAGGATCGGTTTTCCGGCTGTCCCCGATGGTTCTCCGTCATCGCTAAACCCCCACTTCATCGAATCTTCTGGTCGACCCGCAACAAATCCCCAGCAGTTATGCCTTGCATCAGAGTTCTTGCTTTTGATCTGCTCTACGAACGCCTTTGCAGCCTCTATGTTCGGCGTATGAGCCAAATAGGTAATAAAGACGCTCTTTTTGATTTCTTCTTCAAATTGAGCAGGAGCGGCAGGGATAAGATAAGGCTGGTCATTCATAGGATTAGGTCACTTTTCTCTTTGTCCAAAGTCTATCACGAGACGGAATTGTGAGTCGCATAAGATCTGCACCAGCGCACAATGTTAAACACTTGTTTAAAAAATGTATTGAAATTAACCAATGCGAGGTCCAAACTAACCTCACTGGTCAAACCAGAACAACAAATATAACGACTTTCCTCTATATCAATTTGCTGCCCTATACGGCGCTCAGCCCGCATCAAATCGGTATACAGACAATCCAAGATTGTATGTCATGGAGATAGACAATGATTTACCAAGCCGAAACCCTACAGGTAAAGGAAGTACAAGATGGCATTGCAGAGCTTAGCTTCTGCTCTCCAAAATCCGTTAACAAGCTCGACCTAGCGACACTAGAGTCACTCGACAAAGCCCTTGATGCACTAAAAGCGCACCAAGGACTGAAGGGCTTGATGCTCACCTCAGATAAAGACGCGTTCATTGTTGGCGCTGATATCACCGAATTCTTAGGTCTTTTCGCTAAGACAGACGCTGAACTCGATCAGTGGCTGCAATTTGCTAACAGCATCTTTAACAAGCTAGAAGACTTACCGGTCCCGACTATCTCGGTACTAAAAGGTCACACGTTAGGTGGCGGTTGTGAGTGCGTACTTGCAACTGACATGCGAATTGGTGACAAGACCACCAGCATCGGTCTACCAGAAACAAAATTAGGTATCATGCCGGGCTTTGGTGGTTGTGTACGTCTGCCACGAGTTATTGGTGCCGATAGTGCGATGGAAGTGATCACTCAAGGTAAAGCGTGTCGTGCGGATGAAGCGTTAAAGATTGGTCTTCTTGATGCGGTTGTTGATAGTGACGCACTTTACGAGTCAGCACTCAAGACACTGACCTCGGCAATCAACGAGAAGTTGGACTGGCAAGCTCGTCGCAAGCAAAAGACATCACCTCTAACGCTAAGTAATCTCGAATCAATGATGAGCTTCACTATGGCGAAGGGTCTGGTGGCACAAAAAGCGGGTCCTCATTACCCAGCTCCAATGACAGCCGTTATTACTATTGAAGAAGGCGCTCGCTTTGCTCGTAACGAAGCACTCGACATTGAACGCAAGCACTTCGTAAAACTGGCTAAGTCTGAAGAAGCAAAATCACTGGTTGGTTTGTTCCTTAACGACCAATACATCAAAGGGCTTGCTAAAAAATCGGCTAAATCAGCGAGTAAAGACACGCAACGTGCAGCTGTGCTTGGTGCGGGTATCATGGGCGGCGGCATCGCTTACCAATCTGCACTCAAAGGCGTGCCGGTGTTAATGAAAGACATCGCGCAACCTTCACTCGATTTAGGCATGACTGAAGCATCTAAGCTGCTAAATAAACGCTTATCTCGTGGTCGCATTGATGGCTTTAAGATGGCTGGTATTTTAGCGTCTATCACACCAAGCCTTCATTACGCAGGCATCGAAGAATCAGACGTGATTGTTGAAGCCGTAGTAGAAAACCCGAAAGTAAAAGCAGCAGTGCTGAGTGAAGTCGAATCGCATGTCGGTGAAGACACGGTTATCACCTCAAACACCTCGACAATTCCTATCAACCTGTTGGCAAAATCGCTGAAACGCCCAGAAAATTTCTGTGGCATGCACTTCTTCAACCCAGTGCACCGTATGCCTCTTGTTGAGATCATCCGTGGTGAGCACACCTCTGATGAAACCATCAATCGTGTTGTTGCGTACGCAGCGAAAATGGGCAAATCACCAATTGTCGTTAATGACTGCCCTGGGTTCTTTGTAAACCGCGTCTTGTTCCCATACTTTGGTGGTTTCAGCATGCTACTTCGCGATGGTGCAGACTTTACGAAAATCGACAAAATCATGGAACGTAAGTTTGGCTGGCCGATGGGACCGGCATACTTGCTCGATGTTGTTGGTATTGATACTGCTCACCACGCACAAGCTGTTATGGCGCAAGGTTTCCCTGAGCGTATGGGTAAACAAGGTCGTGATGCGATCGATGCACTATTCGAAGCAAGCAAATACGGTCAGAAGAATGGCAGTGGCTTCTACAGCTACACCATAGATAGAAAAGGTAAGCCTAAGAAAACCTTCTCTGAAGAGATCTTGCCAGTACTCGCTGACGTTTGTGCCGATAAGCAAGACTTTGACGATCAGACCATCATTCAACGTATGATGATTCCAATGATCAACGAAGTGGTATTGTGTCTACAAGAAGGCATCATTGCCACTCCACAAGAAGCGGACATGGCACTGGTTTACGGTCTTGGTTTCCCTCCATTCCGCGGCGGCGTATTCCGCTACCTAGATAGCGTAGGTATTGCTGAGTTTGTTGCAATGGCAAAACAATACTCAGAGCTTGGTGCTATGTACCAAGTACCACAGATGCTGATTGATATGGCGGCGAAAGGTGAAAGCTTTTACGGTGCACAACAGCAAGGTTCTATCTAAGGAGGGATTCTAAAATGACTAATCAAACAAGAAATGTTGTCGTAGTCGATTGTCTACGTACTCCAATGGGTCGCTCTAAAGGTGGTGCTTTCCGTCATACACGAGCAGAAGATCTGTCTGCGCGCCTAATGAAAGGTATTCTTGCGCGTAACCCACAGGTAAACCCAAGCGAGATTGAAGATATCTACTGGGGCTGTGTACAACAAACACTAGAGCAAGGCTTTAACGTTGCTCGTAATGCGGCGCTACTTGCTGGTCTACCAATTGAGATTGGCGCCGTGACGGTTAACCGCCTGTGTGGTTCATCAATGCAAGCGCTACACGATGGAACACGTGCCATCATGACTGGCGATGCTGAAATCTGTCTAATTGGTGGCGTCGAACACATGGGACACGTACCAATGAATCACGGCGTGGACTTCCACCCAGGTATGTCAAAGACGGTAGCAAAAGCTGCAGGCATGATGGGATTAACCGCTGAAATGCTTGGTAAGCTACATGGCATTAGCCGTGAACAACAAGACGAGTTTGCCGCGCGTTCTCATGCTCGTGCACATGCAGCAACCGTAGAGGGTCGTTTTAAAAACGAAATCCTACCGATTGAAGGCCACGCAGCAGACGGCACGCTATTCACTCTAGATCACGATGAAGTGATTCGTCCTGAAACATCCGTTGAAGGCCTATCTCAACTTCGTCCAGTATTCGACCCTGCTAACGGCACAGTAACAGCCGGTACATCATCGGCTCTGTCTGATGGTGCATCAGCGATGTTGATCATGAGCGAAGAGAAAGCCAATGAGCTTGGTTTGAAGATTCGTGCACGCATCAAAGGCATGGCCATTGCGGGCTGCGATCCTTCAATCATGGGGTATGGTCCTGTACCAGCGACACAAAAAGCGCTCAAGCGTGCTGGTCTTTCAATTGAAGACATGGATGTGGTTGAGCTAAACGAAGCATTTGCCGCTCAATCTCTGCCATGTGCTAAAGACTTGGGTCTGCTTGATGTTATGGATGAGAAGGTCAACCTTAACGGTGGTGCGATTGCATTGGGTCACCCACTTGGTTGTTCTGGCTCACGTATCTCGACGACGTTGATCAACTTAATGGAAGCGAAAGACGCAAAATACGGCCTAGCAACCATGTGTATCGGTTTAGGTCAGGGTATTGCAACGGTATTTGAACGACCATAGTTTGTCTAAGAGAAACTAGGTTGTAGTGATCAATCCAACAATCACGAGCAAATGAACCAATACTGAAAATTTTTAGTATTACACTTAAGGGCGGCATCTGATGTCGCCCTTTGTTTTACGCCAAATATTGCTTACATGCACAAAAAGCATACATTAAATGCTCAAGTTTCATTTTATTCATAGACAAAGAAGACATACACTTAGCAGCAGTTGATATCTTGCTGCATGTGACCCAGAGTCACGCTACCGCACAATCGGAGAACCTTATGTTTAATGCTCTAGTTCTAAATCAAGAAGACAAACGTACTATCGCTAGCATCGAGCAAATCGATGAAACACAACTGCCTGAAGGCGACGTTCTGATTGACGTTGATTACTCATCGTTGAACTACAAAGACGGCCTTGCAATTACAGGTAAAGGTAAAATCATCCGTAACTTCCCGATGGTGCCGGGTATTGACCTAGCAGGTACGGTAGTAAGCTCAGAAGACGACCGCTACCAAGCAGGCGACAAAGTTGTTCTTACGGGTTGGGGCGTGGGTGAAAACCATTGGGGCGGTATGTCTCAACGTGCTCGCCTAAAAGCGGATTGGCTAGTACCACTACCAAAAGGTCTAGACAGCAAGAAAGCAATGATGGTTGGTACTGCTGGTTTCACTGGCATGCTATGTGTTCAAGCACTGCTTGATGCAGGCATCAAACCTGAAAACGGCGAAATCCTAGTAACTGGCGCAAGTGGCGGTGTAGGCTCAGTAGCAGTAACGCTTCTAGCACAGCTTGGCTACAAAGTTGCTGCAGTGACAGGTCGCGTAGAGAAAAACGGCCCACTACTAGAAAAACTTGGTGCTAGCCGCATCATCGACCGCGTTGAATTTGAAGAGCCAGCACGTCCGCTTGAAAAACAAGTATGGGCAGGTGCGGTTGATACCGTAGGCAGCAAAGTACTAGCAAAAGTATTGGCGCAAATGGATTACAACAGTGCAGTTGCAGCTTGTGGTCTTGCAGGTGGCTTCGATCTACCTACTACAGTAATGCCGTTCATCCTGCGTAACGTTCGTCTACAAGGTGTGGATTCTGTTTCATGCCCATTTGAAAAACGTACTGCAGCATGGGAAAAATTGGTTGAGCTACTACCAGACAGCTACTTCGAGCAAGCTTGTACTGAGGTAGAACTAGCTGAAGCACCAAAATACGCTGAAGACATCACAAACGGTCAAGTAACTGGTCGCGTGGTTATCAAGCTATAAGCGTTAACCCTTCGATAGAATAAATGAAGCCGGGTCATTGCCCGGCTTTTTGCTATTTCGATTATCGGAAAAATTAGTCTAATCCCATATCTTCAATTCGCTTAGCAATAAGACGACTACATTCTTCACGAACCACTGCACGCAACCATTCTTGAGCGGGAGAGTGTTCGCAACGTGCGTGCCAAATCATCGAATATTCAAACGGCGTGAATTGGAATGGTAATGGCTTCACTACTAAGTCATAGCGATCAGCAACCAAGTACGCTAAATCGGCAGGAACCGTAATAATAATGGGTAAAGTATCAATGATCGCCAGTGCAGCCTCTAAATGGTAGGCACGAAGCACCATTTTACGTTTTGGCTTTTCCATCAAGGCTTGTTCAATCAGCGCCTTTACCCCATCACTGATAGCAATCATTGCATGCGGGTAACTTAAGTAATCGTCTAAGCTCATCTCTTCATTCGCCAAAGGGTGTTGCTTAGAAAGCATACATAACACACCCACTCGACCAAGTACTTCACTTCGCAAAGGCTCTACTGGGCCAGTTGGACGACAAATCGCTAAGTCCGCGCCTTCATAAGTTAACTGATCAGACAAACGGTCGTGCTGCATCGGCAAAAAGTTAAATGAAACATTCGGCGCTTCTTGATAGATACGTGGCAGAGCAAAAGGCAGAATGGTCTGCATCGCATAATCCGTCGTGGCAATATTAAAAGTTTGATCACAGCTACGCGGGTCAAATTCTCGTGGAGACAGTAATTGGCGCAGTGATTCCAAAGGCTCTCCCAAAGAGCGATCGATTTCCAACGCCTTTTGCGTCGGTATTAAGTGCTGGCCTTGCCGTGTAAATAACGGATCGTCAAGCAAATCACGCAATCGACCGAGTACGCGGCTCATAGCTGATTGGCTTAAATTGAGACGCGTTGCTGCCTTGCTAACACTGCTTTCTTCGATCAACACACGTAATGCGACCAATAAATTCAGATCTCGACGATAGATGTCTTCTAATTCCACGATTTGCCACTTAACATGTAGGGGATTTAGGTAAATTGTACTCTTCAGGCAAAAAAAATCCCGCCTTTCAGCGGGGAAGCCCAAGAAAAATGGGGATAGTGTCGGAATGAAGTGTCGTTAAACTTGGTGAGCGTATATATCAATAGGTTTCGATTACAGCAAGAAGTGCTAATTTTCTTGCTCTGATGCACCTGACCATTTGTGCATCTCAATCCAAATCCCGATAATCGTTGCACTCATGCCTACAAGAGGCATCAATGAGGTTTCAGCTGGCGTTCTAAGCACTAATGCACAAAACGAGATGAAGCATAAAACCGAATAGATAGTCAGTCTGTCTAACGCTGTTAACATCGTCTCTCCTTGCCAGTTGTTACCGAATTGTTAATTTAAAGTAAATCAAAAAATTCGGTTTGCCAAGTGGTTATTGAATATTTTTTCAACGAAAGTAAAATTCACCGCTCAGTTAGTTACGAGAATCACATTATGAGTTTTAATCCTGAACTGGCGACAAAAACCTTAGAGGCGGAAGGATTACGCTGCCCAGAGCCAGTGATGATGGTCAGGAAGACAATTCGAAACATGCAAGATGGTGAAGTATTGCTAGTGAAAGCAGACGACCCATCAACAACTCGAGATATCCCGAGCTTCTGCCGATTCATGGATCACCAGTTGATAGCGGCACAAACGGAACAGCTTCCATACCAGTACCTGATTAAGAAAGGTTTGGAATAATCTCAGCAAGATCAAAAACGGCAGCCAAAAGGCTGCCGTTTGTTTTATTCATCGTATTCTAAAGTGCGAACTTCTGATTGTAGCTTATTCAATTGTTGCTTCATCGCACGCATTTCTTCATGCATAGGAATAATGTGAGCTACCCGAATCCACGCTTCCACCGTCAAACCAGTGAGAATGAAGGACCCTGCCACAATTGGCAACCACATATCAGTCAGCACCATAGCTAACAAGCACAGCGCTAAACCAAAGGTGAATAAATAACTCTGACTCTTTGGGGTCATACCCATGTAACGTGTAAGCATAAACTTGCCCTCTCGCTATCATTCACACCATTAAATTACCATGACAAGTATGACACTAATATGTCATCCGTCACGGTCCTGAATGATTTTGAGCCAGAGTTTGAACTTGTGCATTACTCGACTAGTTATTGATAATTCACACCATTTACAGACAAGAAATCAGAATAACGCGGCACCAATAGCCAAAGCAACAAATAGGAATGCAGTTACTTTACGAATGGCTCTAAGAGGCATCTTGTCGGCGGATAATTTACCAATCAAAACAACAGGCACATTGGCCAATAACATACCGATCGTCGTACCCAGAATTACCCAGCTCAATGCATCGGCGTACTGCGCGCCTAAAATAGAAGTGGCAATCTGAGTTTTATCGCCAATCTCAGCAACAAAGAAAGCAATAAAGCTGGCAATAAATGGGCCGCGATTGGATATCTGCTCATCATCATCCAATTTATCTGGGATCAACACCCACGCCGCCATGGCGACAAAACTGACCACCAGCACCCATTTGAGAACTTCAGGCGAAAGATAATCGGCCACCACCACACCTAACCATGCAGCCAAAGCGTGGTTGGCAATGGTTGCCAAAAAGATTGCTGCAATAATAGGGATTGGCTTGCGGTAACGACTGGCAAGTAATAGAGATAGCAATTGGGTCTTATCGCCAATTTCTGCTAACGCTACAGTAGTAATTGAAATAGCTAAAACGCTCACGACATGCTCATTGGGGCGGGATAATTATTTTTAACCTAAGACAAATCTCACGCCCCACCCCGGTTCATGATGATTTGTCTAAGGTCTTGCTAAACTCATCAGGCTGATGAGTCTCGGACGCCATGGTGATTTTGCACCAATTATGTTGACGAACGAACTGGATGAAACAGACATTTCATCGAGTAAGCTACTCCCCAAAGACAGGCGCAATTCTAGCCATGTTTCCTCATCACCTCAAGAGTGAAAGTCAGTGAAAACTCCCTTTTAGGAAAAATTCAGCAGATAAAGCGGTAAAAATCCATTAAAGGAGAAAATTGCCCACGAATTAATCAAGATTAGCTCTACTCCCATGCTCAATATCTGGGTATACTTGATTGTTAATTTATTCAACCGTAATTACTTTGAATCGCTATTGTTGAGGCAAGAAAACCCAACAAAAAAGAGACGAATTCACAAGTAATAAGAGAATCGCGCGAACCTGACTTATGCAAAAATACGATATCAAAACCTTCCAGGGAATGATCCTCGCGCTGCAGGATTATTGGGCTCAAAATGGTTGTACCATTGTTCAACCACTAGATATGGAAGTTGGTGCGGGTACCTCTCACCCAATGACCTGTCTACGAGCACTTGGCCCAGAGCCAATGTCTACAGCTTACGTACAACCTTCACGTCGTCCTACTGATGGCCGTTACGGTGAAAACCCTAACCGTCTTCAGCACTACTACCAATTCCAAGTAGCGCTAAAACCATCGCCAGACAATATCCAAGAGTTGTACCTAGGTTCTCTAGAGGTTCTTGGTGTCGACCCACTTGTTCACGACATCCGTTTCGTAGAAGACAACTGGGAAAACCCAACACTAGGCGCATGGGGTCTAGGCTGGGAAGTTTGGCTAAACGGCATGGAAGTGACTCAGTTTACTTACTTCCAGCAAGTTGGTGGTCTTGAGTGTAAGCCAGTAACCGGTGAGATCACTTACGGTATCGAACGTCTAGCAATGTACATCCAAGAAGTAGACTCTGTTTACGACCTAGTTTGGAACATCGCACCAGACGGCAGCAAAGTGACTTACGGTGACATCTTCCACCAAAACGAAGTAGAGCAATCGACTTACAACTTCGAGCACGCAGACGTTGAATTCCTATTTGGCTTCTTCGAACAGTGTGAGAAAGAGTGTAAAGAGCTGCTTGAGCTTGAAAAGCCACTGCCACTGCCTGCTTACGAGCGCATTCTAAAAGCTGGTCACGCATTCAACCTACTAGACGCGCGTAAAGCGATCTCAGTAACTGAACGCCAACGTTACATCCTACGCATCCGCAACCTGACGAAAGCAGTTGCAGAAGCATACTACGCATCGCGTGAAGCTCTTGGCTTCCCAATGTGTAAGAAAGAACAAGCGTAAGGGGTAGAGTAACATGGCAAAAGAATTTCTAATCGAGCTAGGTACAGAAGAGCTACCACCAACGCAACTTCGCACTCTAGCTGAAGCATTCGCAGCAAACTTCGAAGCAGAACTAAAAGGCGCTGAGCTTGCTCACGAAGGCGTTAAATGGTTCGCGGCGCCTCGTCGTCTTGCACTTAAAATCGCAGCACTAGCAGACAGTCAGTCTGACAAAGTTGTTGAAAAGCGTGGTCCTGCGGTTTCTGCAGCGTTTGACGCGGAAGGCAACCCAACAAAAGCGGCTCAAGGCTGGGCACGCGGTTGTGGCATCACGGTTGACCAAGCGGATCGCATGGTTACAGACAAAGGTGAATGGCTACTGTTCAAACAAGAAGTGAAAGGTCAGCCAACGTCTGAGATCGTAGTTGAACTTGCAGCGAAAGCACTAGCAAACCTACCTATCGCAAAACCAATGCGCTGGGGTAACAAAACGACTCAATTTATCCGTCCAGTTAAGACGCTAACCATGCTAATGGGCAGCGATCTAATCGAAGGCGAGATCCTTGGTGTCGCTTCAGACCGCACTATCCGTGGTCACCGCTTCATGGGTGAGCAAGAGTTCACTATCGATTCTGCTGAACAATACCCTGCGATCCTAGAAGAGCGCGGTAAAGTAATGGCAGATTACGAAGCGCGTAAAGCAATCATCCTAGCTGACGCACAAAAAGCGGCAGCAGCGGTTGGCGGTATCGCTGACCTAGAAGATGACCTAGTAGAAGAAGTAACGTCTCTGGTTGAATGGCCAGTGGTACTAACAGCGAAGTTTGAAGAAGAGTTCCTAAAAGTGCCTTCTGAAGCGTTGGTTTACACCATGAAAGGTGATCAAAAATACTTCCCTGTTTACGATGAAAACAAGAAGCTACTACCTAACTTCATTTTCGTATCGAACATCGAATCAAAAGAGCCTCGTTACGTAATCGAAGGTAACGAGAAAGTGGTTCGCCCTCGTCTTGCTGACGCTGAGTTCTTCTTCAACACAGACCGTAAGCGTCCGCTTATCGACCGTCTGCCTGAACTAGAGCAAGCGATCTTCCAAAAGCAACTGGGTACGATCAAAGACAAAACAGACCGCATCACTGAACTTGCTGGCTACATTGCTGAGCAAATCGGTGCTGACGTTGAGAAATCAAAGCGTGCTGGTCTACTAGCAAAATGTGACCTAATGACCTCAATGGTATTCGAATTCACGGATACTCAAGGTGTTATGGGTATGCACTATGCTCGCCACGACGGTGAAGCAGAAGAAGTTGCAGTAGCACTGAACGAGCAATACATGCCTCGTTTCGCAGGTGATGAACTGCCATCAAACGGTGTTTCAACTGCAGTTGCAATGGCAGACAAGCTAGACACTATCGTAGGTATCTTCGGTATTGGTCAAGCACCTAAAGGTTCTGATCCATTCGCACTACGCCGCGCATCTTTAGGTGTACTCCGTATCATCGTTGAATACGGCTACAACCTAGATCTTGTTGACCTAGTTGCGAAAGCGAAGTCACTGTTTGGCGACCGTCTAACCAACGACAAAGTTGAACAAGACGTTATCGAATTCATGCTTGGTCGTTTCCGTGCTTGGTACCAAGACGAAGGCTTCAGCGTAGACATCATTCAAGCAGTTCTAGCGCGTCGCCCGACGAAACCAGCAGACTTCGACCAACGTGTTAAAGCGGTTTCTCACTTCCGTGAACTAGAAGCGGCAGAGTCTCTAGCAGCAGCGAACAAACGTGTAGGTAACATCCTAGCGAAATTCGACGGCGAACTAGCAGCAGACATCGACCTAGCACTTCTACAAGAAGACGCAGAGAAAGCACTAGCAGAAAGCGTTGAAGTAATGACGGAAGCGCTAGAGCCAGCATTTGCTACAGGTAACTACCAAGAAGCCCTAAGCAAGCTAGCTGACCTACGTGAACCAGTTGATGCGTTCTTTGATAACGTAATGGTAATGGCAGACGACGAAGCACTTAAGAAGAACCGTCTGACACTACTGAACAACCTGCGTAACCTGTTCCTACAGATCGCAGACATTTCTTTGCTTCAAAAGTAATTCATTACTCTCAGAAGTGATTAAGAAATAAGTAAAAGGGAAGCAGATGCTTCCCTTTTTTGTTGCTTTCAAACCGATGAAGGTGACGCTTATTATTCATTTTGTGAACAAGACTAAAATTTGTAGGGTGAGACGCGTTTAACTTGTTGGTGTAGAGCTCGGATTGTAGAGGCACAGTTTTGCTATAACTGGACTGTTTATTCGGGGGAAGGACACAATGAAAAAAACAATTCTCGCACTCTCTATCGGTCTACTGAGCGCCTGCAGCCAGATTCCAGAAAATGCCATCGTATTAAGCGTTGGTGATGACACCGCTGTTTTTGAGGAAAACTCACAAGGCTTACTTGTCGCCGAGCAAAAACTCGAAAAAGGCAGTTATAGCTTTACCATTGCTGACAGCAAGCAAAGCTGTGGCAGTAGCTTTGCCCTAGCAGAAGAAGATCGCATCAAGTTCAATCGTCCACTAAAAATGGATAACTGCGCCACTGACGCACAAATGCCGCTGCGCATCTTCAAAGCCAATACCTATCAATTTACGCTCAACCCAACCACCAATGAGCTGACGGTCAAAATCAAACCAAAACAGACTCAGGACATCACCTACTCTTGCCCTGTCGCAACTGACGCGCCAAAAACCATCAATGTTGCTCAAACCTTTAATGATGGCACTGTCGTTCGTGATGCCTTAACCGGACAAGAAGCCACTGTCACCAATGGCAGCGTCACCATGCAGCCGGGTCCTATGAGCCAAGGTCTGTTGTTACTAGAAGAGGTTGAGCAACAAGCCAATAAACCGTTCAGCTGGGATAACGCGACGGTGTACTTCGTCATGACCGACCGCTTCTACAATGGCAACCCAGACAACGACAACAGCTACGGTCGCAGCAAAGACGGAAAATATGAGATTGGTACCTTCCACGGTGGTGACTTAGCGGGTCTAACGAAGAAACTCGATTACATCGAATCACTTGGTGTGAATGCTATCTGGATAACCTCACCACTGGAACAAATCCACGGCTGGGTTGGCGGTGGCGATAAAGGCGACTTTAAGCACTACGGCTACCACGGCTACTACCATCAAGATTGGACCAAGCTTGATGCCAACATGGGTACCGAAGATGAACTCAGAACCTTCGTCGATACCGCCCACAAGAAAGGCATCCGCGTGATTTGGGATGTAGTCATGAACCACACAGGTTATGCGACATTAGCAGACATGCAGGAATTCGGATTTGGTCAGCTTTACCTTGATGACCAAGAAGCCAAAGAAGTCCTTGGTGAAAAATGGACCGACTGGCAGCCAAAATCAGGACAAAGCTGGCACAGCTTCAACGACTACATCAAATACGGTGATAGCGAAGCGTGGGATAAATGGTGGGGCAAAGATTGGATCCGCACCGACATTGGCGACTACGATGCTCCGGGCTACAACGACATCACCATGTCTTTGAACTACCTACCGGATCTAAAAACCGAATCGACTCAGAAAACCGGATTACCAAACTTCTTCCGCAATAAAGACACCAATGCGCAAGATGAGTTACAAACACCACGTGAACACCTGATTACTTGGTTATCCGATTGGGTACGTGACTACGGCATTGACGGCTTCCGTGTCGACACCGCTAAACACGTTGAAATGGAAGCGTGGGCAGAGTTGAAAGCCAGCACCACCCAAGCGCTTGCTCAATGGAAGCAAAACAATCCGGACAAAGCCTTGGATGACCTACCTTTCTGGATGACCGGTGAAGTGTGGGCACACAGCGTGGTGAAGAGCCCGTATTTCGATAACGGCTTCGATTCCATCATCAACTTCGAGTTCCAATCTGATGTGGCACCAAAAGCACTGAAGTGTTTCGCTCAACTTGATAATGATTACCGCCGCTATGCAGAGCGCATCAATACCGACCCTGAGTTCAACGTGTTGAGCTACCTGTCTTCACACGATACACAGCTGTTCTGGTCAGCTCGCAGCCGCAGCTTTGATGACCAAGCACGTGCAGCAAATGCTCTGATGCTGGCTCCCGGTGCAGTACAGATCTATTACGGTGATGAGATCGCTCGTGATTTTGGCATTACTGGTTCAGACGCCCACCAAGGCACACGCTCAGATATGCCATGGGATAAGATTCATGGCGAGCGTGAAGATCTACTGCAACATTGGCAAAAGTTGGGCGAATTCCGTAAACGCCACCCAGCGGTTGCTCAAGGTAAGCACATCACTCGTAACCAAGAAGGTTACTACGCGTTCGAACGCCAATACCAAGACGACAAGGTACTGATTGTTTACACCGGTGAGTAACTTGCTCAGCAACAAGAATGTGGTGAATTAACAAGGTTTAAAGGGAGGCATCGCTTCCCTTTTTTTTGTTGAATGCTAAGGTTAATCCAATTATGAAATCCATTGATTAGGTTGTTCATGTTAGTCGTACTGGTCGAAGACAACGAAATTCTCAATCACCATTTAGCTTCGCAGCTCAAAGATCGTGGCAATACGGTATATGCCGATAAAACCGCATCCGCTTGCTTGCAAACCATTCAAAAACACCCCAATGCAGATGCCATGATCATTGACCTTGGCTTGCCAGACTTTGATGGGATTACGTTAATAAAACAGATCCGCCGCAAAGAGATTAATGTACCGATCTTAATATTGACCGCTCGTGGCGATTGGCAAGATAAAGTGGAGGGGCTGAACTCTGGTGCTGATGACTACCTCACCAAACCATTTCAGTTTGAAGAATTAATGGCTCGCTTAGAAGCACTTGTCCGTCGTTATCAAGGCTTCTCCACCAACACCATAAATGCAGGTGAGGTAACGTTAGATACTCAGGCGAAAAGCATAAGCTATGCAGACAACGTACTGGATCTCACCGCGTTGGAATATCAAATCTTTGAGTATCTAATCCGTCACCGCCAAAAAGTCATATCCAAAGAGCAGATTGCTGACTCACTCTACGATGCCGGAGAAAGTGTACAACTGAACAATATTGAAGTGATCATCTCGCGTCTGCGTAAAAAACTTGCTGCACACACCGAAGAAAAAATCATTAGTACCATTCGGGGCCAGGGTTATCGCTTTGAGCTAGAGGCAAAGTAGTCAATGAAACGTTTGATATCCAGTACATTTCGTCGACGCGTTTTATTCATCACCTCTGTTGTAGGAATAAGCTACTTATTAACGATAAGTGCATTTGTCTACCACCTCGAAAAAGATAAATTATTCGAAGAGTATGCGTTAGATGTCGCTAGCCATGTACCTGCTATTACGAATGAAATAATAGCGTCAGGGCAAGTAACTCCCTTAGAAAAATGGAATGAAGAGTTTCCTTTACACTCCTCCCATTTCTCTATGTTCATCTGCGATGAGAACAATAATGAACTTTGGCGCTCCATGAATGAAGAATCTCGACAACGGCTCATCAAGAGAGGAATAAAAACGCCAAAAATAGAAAACTTCTGCCTAGACCCATTATTACCAACCAAAATTAATCAATTTGAGTTAGTTCAAACAAAGCAAGGTTCTGCTTTCATAGCTCATGTTCTGCCCTTAGACAAAACACCTTATAACCCTCAAGGAAGGATCGTATTGCTAAGACGTATGGAAGACAAGGTCGCTTCATTGAATCAACTCAAAGTAAATGTAGCGATATTTTCCATTATTGCCTCACTCATTATTATGTGGCTAATTTTTCTTATTTATCGTTGGAGTTTTAAACCATTCAAAATTCTCGAAAAGGAATTAATTGACGTAAAAGCGAACAGAAAAGAGAAGCTAGCATACTCATATCCAGAAGATTTAATGCCAATCACAGGAGCCCTCAATGAGCTGATGTTCCAGCAAAAAGAAAACGAGCAGCGCTATCGCCGTGCATTAAACGACCTCGCACATAGCTTGAAAACACGAGTCGCAGTATCCCAAGCACTGTTAGATGATATTGAAGAAGGCAAAATTCACGATATCAACCAACAGTTATTAGAAATGGATGATGTGATTCAAGGCCAACTTAAGCGAGCATCATTGGGTGTGAAAGGGATTGTAGAGAATACTACTCCAATCAAACCTATCCTCAACAGCCTCCTGCTGATGTTTGATAAAGTCCACATGGATAAGGGTATTCGCGTCGAACAGTTTATCAATAATGATCAGACTCTGCCGATGAGTAAAGCGGATGTGATGGAAGTGTTTGGCAACATCTTGGAGAACGCGTACCGCTATGCCAATAAGCGTATCGATGTGTTCATCAACAATACCGAAGAAGGCATTATCATTACCTTTAACAACGATGGTCCCGCCGTGGATGAGTCGATAAGCGACACTTTATTTAAACGCGGTGTGCGTGCTGATGAGCAAAACCCAGGAACAGGATTAGGTTTGGCGTTGTGTGATGAGATTGTACACAGCTACAAAGGTGCTATTTGGTTTGAAACACCAACTGACCCATCCATGGGTGCAAGCTTAAAGATACTATTACCTTACCGTTAGCCTTGCGTTGGCAAGCTAATATCAACACGGCGATTTAACTCGCGCCCGTGAGTATTTGCATTACTGCTCACTGGGTGCGTTTCGCCATCAGAGCGTGAAGTGGACACCACTTCATCATACCCTTCAAGATATTGACCCACAGCGTTCGCACGCTTTAAGCCAAGCGTTAGGTTATACCCATTACTCCCCTTCGCATCCGTATTGCCAACCACCAACAATGAAGATTGAGGTCGTTGTTTCAGTTGCTGATTCAACTCAGTGAGAATGAACTTCGATTGAGCATTTAAACTCGCTTTATCAAACTCAAACAGCACTCGGGCAGCAAACTCGCCCTGCTTATTCTCTGTTAGTTGTGCACGGCTCAATAGGTAGGTCGCGCAGGATTTATCAATACCAGCCTGCTCCAATTGAGACAATAACATGGGTTCAAGAGCACTCTGTTCATCATTAACGGTAATCTGCATAAACGGACCTTGATGGTATTTCACTTCCGTTTGATGCCCAAAAGACACCGATTCTTGATACTGATCCTGCCCTTGCTGGCAATAGTAATACAGCGCTTGATTAGTGTTATCTTGTGCGAATGATGGCATAGGTAAGCTCACGACTAATGCCAGAATTAACTTGTTCATTGTATTGATCTCTACAAGGTTAGGTGACCGACTTCTTCGGTGATCAGCGATAAGATTTGATTCAATATGTCGTCGGTATTTTCTGCTTTGTAGACGTTATCCACCCCGACACAATTACGTAAGCCAACATTGGCATCCAGCTCATAATCAAAACCAATAACCGACATACTGGCCGTCATTTGCTCGCCATCTGGCGTCTTCATTCCTTGACTAACGCCATTCACAACATTGATGGAGTCACTAGTATTATCTGCCGTCACTTTGCCGCCATTAATCATATTGAGGATGTTGGTACACATACCTTTTTCAACAAGCTTTGGTGTTTGTTCAGCATAATGATTCCAATCTTCACCATCGGATAGAATAATAATTAGTTGCTTTGGCCTTTTTGCTAGCTGAGTAACAATCTGCCCAGCTCTGATGATTCCCTGTAGCGAAGCAGTACCGCCGTTGGCCTTAAAGCCTCTAACGTCCTTTACAAATCCATCAAACTTATCTGTATAGAAAATGTCATAAAATTCAGCCTCGTCGTCCCCATTTGGTACTCGTTTAGCTGCTCCCTTGACTTTAAATTGTTGTTCTATCGTTTTGTTAAAGTTAACCACGTCATCCTTATCGTATTCACCCATTTTGGTAGTGATACGCTGATCTCGAATAATCAGTTTGTTGTTATTGCCAGTATTGATCGTTCGACGGTTGTACCCTGTGATTGCAACTCTGTGTGTTTGTTCTGGGTTTAACGCATTGTATTGCTCTAATTCATCGGTCACTTTTTCGATGATGTCTTTCAGATCTTCGATTTTAGTTTTCTTACCACCACTCCAGTTTTCATTCATCGAGCCAGAGAAATCAACGATAAAGGTAATGTCAACAGGCTGACCTTGATAACGTCGTGCTTTCGAGCTTCCAGTAACATCGAACGTTTCACCAAAACCAACAATCACACCCTGTCCAGGAAACCAAGATTCATGGCGAGTTTGCCCCGCAACACGATATTCAAAATAACGCGCTTGCCCTTTTGATAACCCAGCTTGGCAATCCGGCATGTCTTCACACGACAAACGCTGCACATTTAGGTTCTCAATACCCTCAACGTCATACACATAGTGCTCAATGTAGTTTTGCGCCAATGTGTGATTTTCTGAATCTTCTGCAGAAACCGCTAGCACCGCAGCTTCTGCCGCCTCTTCTAAACGGGCTTTAGTTTGTAATGCCCTCGCTCCGTCTGAGCCCAGCATGAAGACACCAAAAAGGATGGGAATGATCATGGCGAATAACATGCCGACATGACCGCTTTGTTTTTTCAAACTAGAGTGTCTTTGAATACTATGTGGCATGTTACCTCCCGATCACGACAGCATCAGATTCAACTCGAGTGAACTCAACACCCAACAAACTGCCAATCCAATTGTCGGTTTCATAGCAAACAGAAACACGATACAGCGGCATTTGACGACCTCGGTTACTCACCACAGACAATGAACTCAATGAACTGATGTCTTCCCCAACTTGGCAATCTATCGCGCCACGTTTTTCAATAATCACTGGGTTGGGTTTATCCACAGCGGCGAAGCTTAACTCTTCAACTTGTAAGCCATACTGACTGGTTTGAAAGTTCCCGAACGTACGCTCCAATGAATGGCGAATGATGGTATCGACATCGTCAGCTTCTTCTTTTGAAAGCTCATAATCCGCACCATAAAGCTGGGTACGCTCTTTCACCACATTCACTAGCGAATAAGTCAATCGGTCCAACTTCCCTTTTACCGACAGCTTAATAATTACATCACCACTAAACGCCAACAGTAGGCTGAAGAAGATACCAACAATGGCAAACTCAATACTGAAAGTGCCACGTTGCTTGCTCTGCCCTCGACAGTAATTAAATTGCAAATTGGGAGCGTTCATATTCTTGTACCACCACCATTTCTCGGCTCATCGTGCTTTGTAAGCCCAGGAAGTAACTAAAGATTGGTTGAAAGTTGTAATCGATGTGATAAACAGCCAAGGCTGCATTCTCTGCATCACCGCATTCTCTGCTGGCTTGCTCCGGTGCTAACTCGCATTGCTCGGTATAAGCCGTGAGAGATTCGATGTTATCGAGGTATTGGATAGAAACGCGAAAGCGCTCCACATCCACCGCGGTATTCCAAATACTGCCCTCTCGATTCAGCACGGCTTGCACTGTTTGCATGTAGTCGTCATTACGTTTTTTAGCGGTGCGTGAGATCTCTGAAATGGTCAGATCGTTGATGGCTGAAATGTAAGACATATAGCTCATTTCAACCCACGCCATGCACATCAGCCAGAAAGCGAAGAACCCAATGGCAAACTCAATACTGGCAACACCACGTTGCTTAGCTTTCACGGGTAACCTCTGTTAGAGCTCGCTTTTTCTGTTTCGCTTTCAACGGGTCATAACCGCGCAAAGCACGATAAATATTGTCGATCTGGTGGTTACTGTACTTCTCACTCAATACTTGTTTAACGAACTCATACTGACCTTCTTTGGCCATACTCAACGTCAGGTTGGCCATCACTTGCTCATCCGCTTGACCGTTTTTGTAAAGAGGTAGCAGACGCTGAATCGCCTGTTTGTATTGCCCCTCTGCAATATCAAGGACCGCAAGATTATTGTTGACCGTTACTCCATCAAAGAAGTGTTCGCGTGAACGTTCGAAATAACGGCGAGCCAAGTCATATTGGTAGTTATAGCCGTAGTAAGTACCAAGCAAGTTTTCTGCTTCCGCATTGGTCTCTTCAAGCGCGAGTGCCGCTTTTGCACTGCCAATCGCAGCAGGGTATTGCGCCAATTCACCATAGGCTTGTGCCTGGATTAGCAAGGTATCGACACTCGTTGCTGATTTATTGGTTAATGGCTTGATATAAAACAACGCTGATTCGGCATCACCAAGTGCGAGATAGCTTTGCGCCAGCTTCTCACGCACCTGCGCATCATCGCTTTGTTGAAGCTGCTGTTTGTACAAGGTCACTAATTGAGTGTGATTGTTGGTTTTCTGGTAAATCGCTTCTTTCGAATCTTGTTGTTGCCACGCTTGCTGGGTAGAACTGCACGCTGCGAGCATGGCTGGTAACAAACAAATCAGAATTTTTTTAAACATGGGACATCATCCTCATCACCCCAGGAGCGGTGATTACAAAAACAAGTGGAATCAAGATGAAAACAATCAACGGAATCGACATCTTGGCCGCCAACTTCCCTATTTGCTCTTCAAGCTCCAACATCTGTACTTCACGAATATCGCCGGACAATGTCGTCAACATGGTGTAGATAGATGAGCCGTGCTGCATGCTTTGAGTTAACGTCAGCATAAAACTGCGCATCTCAGACGATGGCACTTGCTGATACAACTCTTGTAACGCACGCTCCATACCCACAATGCGGGCACGCTGGTTGGTGTTATCCAATAACTTGCCCAACTCAGGGTTAAAACTTTGAATCTCTATCGCCAAGTATTTCAACGACGCTTCAATCGACATGCCGGTCTGAACACATATCGCCATGAGATCGATTAAATAAGGCAAGCTGCGGCTGATACGTCGTTGGCGATTGGTCTTACGAACTTCAAGCCACATATCAGGCAATAGAATCACTGCCATCGCCCAAGCAGCAGCAACAGCAACCCAATAGTTGGTTACGATATCTAACGTGAAGACCAACACGGTAATCAACAACTCCCCAAGCAGCAAAGCCGCATACTTTAATGGCGCAAACCAAGTGGCAGCATTGGGGTTATCAATCCCAGCGAGGTGTAAACGCTGTGACAAACTCGCATCTCGCTTCTCTACTAAGTTCGATAACGGGGATAGGATCGACTCTAGTCTTGATGCTTCTTGCTGATCACCTTTGTGTTGGCGCACGATTCTTGCCACACGTCGTTGATAGCCGAAATGGTTAAGCATCCAGTAAATAAGCAGGAGTACGCCGAAACTGACACCAACGAGAGAGAAAAACAGCCAAAACATCGTTTGAGTCATCATTACTTCACACTCTTCATTAGTGCCCAAATGATCGCCATACCAATCGCTTCACTGCTCACCAAGTAATAAAGCAGCGGACGGCCTTCTGGGTTAAACATCACGAACTCAAAGTTCTCTGGACTTAAAAACTGCAAGATAAACAGAAAGAAAAATGGCGTCGCCGAAACGATTTTTGCTGAAATTCGCGCTTCTGACGTCAGAGCAAATTTCTTTCGCTCGACGGCTCGAGCTTCAAACATCTGGCGATTCAAACGCGTCATGATTTCTTTCAACTGACCACCGCGCTGCATATTGGCTCGTAGCGTAATCACGAAGAAATGGAAGTTCGGGTTTGGAAAACGCAGACAAGACTTGCGGAACACTTCATCGATTGACTCACCCATTTTTAACCGCTCCCCCATCAACTTGAATTCACGTCCGACTTCACCCTCGAGATTGTCACTCACGTACATGATGCCGCGGCCAATGCTCTCTCCTGCACTGATGGCGCTTGCCAGCATATTCAATGCATCCGGAAAGGTTTCATCAAACTGCTTTTGCTCACGCTTCTGTAGCCATTGATAACCAAACCACCAGCCAAATAGCACCGCAAAGGGCAATAGCTCATAAGCAGCAAATCGTGTAAATGTGCTATTCACAACCAAAGCCAGCACAATAACCAACATGGTGTAGAGCGCTATTTTAAGCAGAGCTAAACGGCCCAATTGGCGCTTTAGGTTATCCCAGCGTGTTTTCAAACCTTGGCGTAAGCTTCTGTCTGACAAACTGGCAACGTTCACCGCTTGGCGAGTAAGCCTTGTCTCAACACGATCACGTTTTTGATACTGGATGAGATAACTATCAAGATGCTTGTTCTTTTCACTCAACAAGGCGACAGCGACTAAAGCAATGCCACCGATTAAAATGAACCAATACATGCCTTACCCCACTGCTTCAATCGCACTGATGGTGTCAGCGAGATCTTTGTCCACTCCGTAGAAACGTGCTTTTTCAAACAAAACTGAGCGGCTCATAACACCCGTCGTTTCATAACGGCCGGTAATTTTGCCTTCGTAATGATGCGGATCAGATTGGAAGCAAAACAGTTCTTCAAGCACAACGTTTTGCCCTTCCATACCAATCACTTCCGTAATACTCATCACTTTGCGAGAACCATCATGAAGGCGATTGACCTGTATAATGAGGTCCACTGCACTTACCAAAGAGCGGCGTATCGCCTCTAGTGGCAGGTTATTGGTTGCCATCATGACCATGGATTCCACTCGGGCAAGGGCGTCACGTGGGCTGTTAGCATGCAGCGTCGACATCGAACCATCGTGGCCTGTGTTCATCGCTTGCAACATTTCAAACGCTTCAGCACCACGGCACTCACCAACAATGATGCGATCTGGACGCATACGCAGCGAGTTAATCATCAGATCGCGTGAGTTCACTTCACCAGAGCCTTCTATACCTGCTGTTCGAGTTTCCATACGAACCACATGAGGCTGAAGCAGTCTCAGCTCCGCAGTGTCCTCAATCGTCACTACTCGTTCACCTTGCGAGATGTATTGAGACAATGCATTCAACAACGTTGTTTTGCCCGATCCTGTACCACCGGCGACAAGAATGTTCAGGCGACAACGCGCAGCCAATTGCAGCAACTTAGCCATTTCAGGACTCAATGCGCCAAATTCAACTAAGTCAGCAAAGCCAATGCTTTCCTGCCGAAACTTACGAATCGATATTGCAGTGCCATCAATGGCAATTGGCGGCAGGACGATATTTACGCGGCTGCCATCTTCTAAGCGCGCATCACACGTAGGTGACGATTCATCAACACGACGACCGACACGACTGGCAATACGTTTCGCGATATCTGCGAGTTGCTTTTCATCGAGAAAATGCACATCCGCTTGTTGTACTAAACCAAAGCGCTCGACATACACTTGCTGGTGGCCATTGATCATGATGTCGGTAATGGTGTCGTCATCCATCAGGACCTGAAGCGGTCCCAAGCCTACTAACTCGTGAATCATGCTCACGACATATTCGCTTCTCGCCAGAGAAGAAACTGATAGCTGGTCGCGACTGACCAACATATCGACCGCATTACTTAACTGACGTTCTAGGTCACTTTTCGATAAGCTTTCTAGTACTGATGCATCCAAAGCATTAAAAATTTGGTCACGCAGGTGGATGTAGGTTTGTTTAGAATGTTGCATTCCCTACTCCTTTTTAGCGACTAAACAGTTCTTGTACCCAAGAACGTTTTTGTTGTGGCTTATCACCCACCAGCAATGCGACTAAATCACTCAAGCCTTGCTGCATTTCTGATTTGGTATCAATCAGTTGATGACCTTGAAGTAGGTAATGGTTCGCTTTGTGGTCAAACTCTATTTTGCAATCGGCTTTGCGACCGAAATACTTGCTGACATCAGACATACTGATTGAGGCCGCATTGTCTGGACGCGATTGATTCATCACGGTAAGAAGCGGCAGCTCTGGATAGCGCGTTTCTAGCTCAGACACTACGCGGTTTAATTCTCGTAGCGACGACACCGTGGCATCAAACACCACCACTAACGTATCAATCTCAGCCACTGCACGATCGAACTCTTCATTTGTGGTGACGGTATGTGAATAGTCTTCAATCACAAATGAATGGTTCTTAACCACTTGCTCTTTGAGCGCTTGGGTATATTCATGCAGCTCAGCACGCGTAAACGCATCCGACTCCAAACCTAAAATCGCAAGGTTTCGTTCCAAACGTTGTACTAAGCTAGTGGCGAAATCACCATCAATGCTCGATACCAAAGTACCTTTTCGTACACTGCGTTTACTGAATTTCTGCAAACCTAAAAGCACATCGATATTACTGCCGGTGTAGGTGTGATCAACCAACAAGGTAGGCGTTTTATGATGACGCCCCAATGAACGTGCTACTTCACTGGCGATCAAAGACGTTCCAACACCGCCTTTCACACCAAGAAACGCCACTTGTTTTGCTTTTCGATTCGAAGCCACACCACTTTGCTGCTGACGGTTACGACGTACACCATGGTAAAACTCCATGATTTCTTTGTCGGTCGCAGGCCAAAATAGGTAATAGAAACCAAGCTGTTTTAATGCACGAATCGTTGAGATCGCATCTTCGCTGCCAACGACCACAACCGACACATGTGTAGGCAGTTGATGGGCAATGTTTTTTGCATCTTCAACCACGCTTTGGCTTTTATTCAGCTCAACAATCACCACTTCCACACTTGAGTGCGTATGCAATTCTGGGTAGTTTTTTTCTTGGTTGTTCACCGTAATTGGCTCGACTAAGCCTTCAAAGCGAAACGCCTTATGAACTAAGTCTTTGCACGCAGCGGTTTGATACAAGAACGCACACTTATTTTCTTTTTGTTGAGTGTGATTTGGCGTGCTCTTACTCAACTTATCCACTAAATCAAACATGATGAGTGTCCCTCAATATCAAAGCGCATTCTGCGGATTAACCATCGACTGCCAACGGCTGCCATCGGTATAACAACCTAGGTGACCCAAACCGTAACCACCGATAACCTCTTGGTGGCATACCTCAAGCTGAGCTTGAAGCTGAATCACCGATACTTGCACATCAAAGCGATGAGACTCCGGGCGATGTTCGAGCACTAACTGTTCAGCCGCCACGCCTTGCTGCAACAGTACGATGCGGTAATGCTGCGCCAACTTTTTACCTTGGGCGTTGTAGCTCGTGATTTGCCATTTACTGCCCGCTTGATTCGGATACTTACGAACAAACTGAGTGAGCTTATTCATGGCATAAACTTGGTCCTGACTTTGTACCGCAAAGTTAAATTCTGTCGGTTTAAGTGCAATGCTGGTCCCGCGAGGTTCAACAATATGGTCGGCGCAGCCGGATAGTGCTGTAATCGCAAATAGCGCTAACATCCAGTTTTTCATTGACGGAAACCTCCCGCGTTAAGAACCTCACCAGCCCATTGGTCTTGAGCTTTGTCATAACTACCATCAAGTGCAAAAAAGCGTCGTAACGAGCTGGTTTTTTCCATGGTTGGTAGCTGGATTTGATTGGCTTTCACTGGTTTCACCAAGTTGACGGTTGCCACAATAATCAGCTCGGTTTTGTTGCGTTCTGTTCCTGTGTGACGAAACAGCGCTCCTAAAACAGGAATGTCACCAATAAAAGGAATTCGTGTCAGCGATTCACGCTCCTCACTATTAAGCAAACCACCCAGAACAAAGCTTTGACCATCACCTAATTCAACGGTGGTTTGTGCACGACGAGTTTTGAAAGCCGGTAAATCAAACACTTCGCTGGTGTAGGTGCTATCCAAAGAACTTACTTCTGGTGACAGTGCCAATTTGATTTTGTCGTCACGCAGCACTTTAGCCATCAGGTCTAATCGCACGCCGAACTCCTTGTAATCGACATCACTGGCACCGTCGACCACCGTTACTACAGGCATTTCACCACCAACTAAGAAGCTTGCTTGCTCGCCAGAAATAACCGACAGATTTGGCTCTGCCAGCACTTGGCCTACCTTGTCAGAACCGACAGCTGAGATAACAGAAACAATGTCATCGGCACTAAAGCTGGTTAACTGATCGACAAAGATGCCAACATCACCGCCAGAGCCCATCTTGATACCAAAATCTTGAATAAAGCTGTGGGAGACTTCTGCAATGGTCAACTTGACGTTAACTTGCTTCGTCGCGGTGACTTCAATGTTGTTCACCACACCTTGATAGGTAGGGCGAGACATAAAATCCACTTGAAGGTCGTCAGTCGAACTATCGAGTTCTGGCATTTCAAAATCATGGTTACTGGAAGACTTACCCAACAACTCACCCACCAAGGTGTAGATGTTGTCGCGTTCATTGTCTGAAACGGCACTACCACTCAATACAACATTGCTACCAATACCGTTAACTTGAACATCAGAGTATGGATACTGCACTTGAATTTGCTGCTCAATATTGCGGTAGCTTTTGCTGACAATCAGGGTTTGGTTGATAAGCTCAAAACCATCACGGTCAAACACGATGAACGATGCTTCACCTTCTGATTTACCCAGTAACACCACCTTGTGAGCATCGATAACTTGGTAGTCCGCCACTTTTTGGTTAGAAACAAACACCGAATCAACTTCAGCTTTAAACGATAGGGTTCTTGCGCCACCAGCCGAAAGCGTCGTTATGCCCTGAGCCTGTAAAGCCGTGGAAACAAGCATTAAGCAATAGATGCTAAATCGAGTTATGGTTTTCATCTTGCCTCCTAGTTGAATCGATATTCTTTGATCGATTGGGTTTTCGTGGTTTGCCTTTCATCAGCAAAACGAATCACATCGCTTGAGTTCGCATGCAGTTCATCCACAAACTGCTCACCAATCGATTTATGTACCGTAATTTCTGCAATGCGTTTTGCTACCGACAACTTAGCCAACTGACGGTTAGTTACTTGCAACACTAAAGTGACATCAGTGGCTTTCTGGTCGGTCAAGGTGCTAACTGAACGCTGCTTTGAGGTCATGTACAATACGGGCACTTGAGCAATTAGTGGTGTCATGGTCAGGTGTTTAATATCCGACACGGTGTTGTCTGCCGAGAGATTTTGATCCATGGTAGAAATCACCGAGATATCGACCAAGTCACCAACGGCAATCGTCCCTCCTACCACATCATCACCCGGCACCGTGATATTGAACGGCGCGTAACCAGGCTTAGCCATAGTAGAGAGGTAATCGCTTTCTCCCGGCGAAGTCAGCCTCTCTTGCGTCACCCATTCACCTCGCTTCAGGGCTTCAACCGCAATTAGGCGCTTGCTCCAATCGAGCTTAATATCGCGATCAATCCCTTGTTGCGCCGCTTGTGACTCGGTTAAGTATTCAATCACCAAATCTCGACGTTGTAGTGGTTCACCTCGTTTTAGGTCGCGCTTTAACGTCCAGACTTTAAATTTTTTCTCTTCTTTCTTCGGCTGTTGTGTTTGTACAACCGGAGCAGTTGGCTGTGATTGAGTCACGCCATAAAGCCCGACCGAAATGGCAATCGCCGCCAAAACAAGAATGACTTTTGAATTCATGGTTCACCTATAAAGATGCAGCGATGCCAAACAGGCTTCCGAGACAAATGGGCACACCATAAGGCACGCCTCTTTCCATCCCAGCAGGATGATTACCGACTTGGCTAACGAGCCACTGCGTCAGAGCAAGCACTCCGCCCAAAGTGACAATCAACCAAATCGTCAACGGCAAAAACTGCGGTGCAATCATCAGTGCAAATGCAGCCAGTAATTTGCTGTCCCCCGCTGCGAGGATTCGTAGTTGAAACAGCACAGCACCTATCACCAATATCACCATTGAAGACAGTGCGTGACTGTACTCCCCTTTACTCAAGACAAAAAAAACACCCAGCAAAGCAACACTTAACGCCACTCCATTGGGTATTTTTCGGTATTTGATGTCTTGATAACTGGCTATAAAAGCCATGGTGGCAAGGGGAAGCAGCCACCATAGTTTTCCCAACAAGCTATTAGCCAGCAGCGGGAGCAGAGTTCGCAGCCGTGATGTTGCTTGAAATAGTATCGATAGCACCTTGTAGAGATTCACGTAGTGCATCGTTAAATACTGCTAGTACGATTGCAGACATACACACGCCTAGGATTGCGTATTCAATTGCTGTTACGCCGCGCTCGTCGTTTTTGAATGATTCGATGAACAGTTGTGTTTTTACAAATAGGTTAGTAAACATTTTGACTCCTCAATTTTTCTAACACGTCAAAAAGATGACGGAGGAGATAGTAAGAATTGAGGGGATTTTGAGCAAACCTAGACGATGGTGCCTGACACTGCTCTGACAGATAGTGAGGTTTCATTCAGGTTGGATTCAGTTTCCGAATAAGAAAACGTTTACTTAATCACAACAAAAATCATTGTGGTCCGATTTTTTCTTTTTCGGCTTAATTCACACTTTGCGTCGTATAGACATTAAGGTAAGGTCAAGGATTATCCTATTGACCAGTCAAAGACTGGCGTTAAGACACATAAAGCAATCACAATGAATTAGGTATAACGACACATGCAGTTCTCTAAGTTTGGTGAAAAATTTAATCAGTACTCCGGTATCACGCAGTTAATGGACGATTTAAATGATGGTCTGCGCACACCAGGTGCCATCATGCTCGGTGGAGGTAACCCAGCCGCCATTCCTGCCATGCTCGATTACTTTCGCCAAGCCAGTGAGGAAATGCTCGCCAGTGGAGAGCTCGTCGCCGCCCTCGCCAACTATGATGGCCCGCAGGGCAAAGATGCGTTCGTTAAAGCGCTGGCTCAGTTATTCCGTGAAACTTACGGCTGGGATATTTCCGAGAAAAACATCAGCCTAACTAACGGCAGCCAAAGTGGCTTTTTCTACTTATTCAACTTGTTAGCAGGTAAACAGCCAGACGGTTCGCACAAGAAAGTGCTACTGCCTATCGCGCCTGAGTACATCGGTTATGGTGACGCAGGTATTGATGAAGATATCTTTGTCTCTTACCACCCAGAGATCGAGCTGTTGGATAACGGTCTGTTTAAATACCACGTCGATTTTGAGCAGCTCACGGTCGATGACTCTGTTGCGGCAATCTGTGCGTCTCGCCCAACTAATCCAACAGGTAACGTACTGACAGACGAGGAAGTTCGTAAGCTGGACAAGCTAGCACGTGAGAACAACATTCCGTTAATCATTGATAACGCCTACGGTCTGCCTTTCCCGAACATCATTTTTGAAGATGTCGAACCGTTCTGGAATGAAAACACCATCCTGTGCATGAGCCTATCTAAACTTGGCTTGCCGGGCGTGCGTTGTGGGATTGTGATTGCGAGTGAAGAAATCACTCAAGCATTAACTAATATGAACGGCATCATCAGCCTAGCACCGGGCAGTGTTGGTCCAGCGCTGGCAAACCACATCATTGGTAAAGGCGATCTGCTTAAACTGAGCTCAGAGGTGATTAAGCCGTTTTACAAGCAGAAGTCGCAACGTGCGGTTGAGCTGCTCCAAGAAGCGATTACCGATGAGCGATTCCGCATTCACAAACCGGAAGGTGCTATCTTCTTGTGGCTATGGTTCGATGAACTGCCAATTACGACAATGGAACTGTACCAACGCTTGAAAGCGCGTGGGGTTTTGATTGTTCCGGGAGAATACTTCTTTATTGGTCAGAAGGACGAATGGGATCATGCACACCAATGCTTGCGTATGAACTACGTTCAAGACGATGAGATGATGCAAAAAGGCATTGCGATTATCGCAGAAGAAGTGGAAAAGGCTTACCGCGAAGGTAAATAGACCGATTGAACTCAGCCGCTTCTCTTTGAAATTGCGGCCTTGCAATAGTGGCTTTGAAAGCCCCAAACTAAAAAGAGCGCCCTTTTCCATAATGGAAGGCGCTCTTTCTCATTCTATAACCGTGTGGTTAGCTGAAATATCTTTAGCTGATTAGCTGTTTTCAATCAGGTTATTGCCACCAATAGCAATCTTACGTGGTTGCATTGCTTCTGGAATTTCACGAACTAAATCCACATGAAGCAGACCGTTTTCCATTGATGCACCGACAACTTTTACGTAATCCGCAAGTTGGAATTTACGTTCAAAGTCGCGCTCTGCAATGCCTTGGTAAACGTAGTTTTTACCTTCTTCGGCTTTACGCTCGCCCTTCACGATCAACATGTTTTCGTTTTGAGTCAAATCGAGCTGATCTTCAGCAAAACCAGCAACTGCCATAGTAATACGGTAGTTGTGCTCGTCTTTTTGCTCGATGTTGTATGGAGGGTAACCGCCAGAAGTATTCTTCGCAGAGCTTGCTTCCATTAGGTTGAACAGACGGTCGAAGCCAATTGCATTACGGTATAGTGGTGAGAAATCTACATTACGCATAATCTATCCTCTTTTAAGCAATAGTCTTAGCCCAGATGAAGGTCATCCACGTGGCGCATTTATGCAAGAAAACGCCGAGCTAAGGGATCCGATGATTCATTCCTCTGACCTACTCTTTAGGTGCGGGGACATGATGTCGAATCTAGGGTCAAGTTGTGTGCTAATACTGAGTATCCTCTCCTGAGCAATCTCGTTTAGCGATTCCAGAGGCGCTGTTCTTCTCTTGTTGAGCAAGTTAGCCATCCCTCTTCATAACTAGATATAAGGTCGAAAAATGGGCTTTCAAGGGCTCCGATGAAAATATTTTTAGATCCCCGACTCGGTCATTCCTCCCTCTCGAAGCGTTCCCATATTCATAGGGCACAGCCATTCTCGTATCTCGACTCTTTTATCTCGTTTCTACCCCCATAAAAAACGCCACCTCTTGCGAGATGGCGTTTTTAGTATGATTTGACTGAGTCTGTCCGACTACACGTCTAGGTTTGCTACTTTAAGTGCGTTCTCTTCGATGAAGTTACGACGCGGCTCAACTTGGTCACCCATTAGCGTTGTGAACAATTGGTCTGCGCCTACCGCATCTTCAATTGTTACTTGCATCATGCGACGTGTCTCAGGGTCCATTGTGGTTTCCCAAAGCTGATCTGGGTTCATCTCACCTAGACCTTTGTAGCGCTGTAGGCTTAGACCACGACGCGACTCTTTGATTAGCCACTCAAGTGCAGATGCAAAGCTTGTTACAGGCTGAGTACGCTCGCCACGTTTGATGTAAGCGCCTTCCTCAATCAGGCCATCTAATGCTTCCGAAAGCTCAGCTAGCTTGTTGTACTCTTTCGAGTTCAATAGGTCGATGCTTAGTGCGTAGTCATGCGTCACACCGTGAGTACGTACGATAATCTTAGGTAGGTTTAGACCTAGCTCTTCGTGTTGCTCAACTTCGAAGCTGTATTGGCTTGCGCCCACTTCTTTCGCGTTTAGCTGTTCAACTAGCTGTTTTGTCCACGCTTCTACTGCTGCAGCGTCGTGGCATTGCTCTGCCGTTAGGCGCGGCGTGTAGATTAGCTCATGAACTAGCGCGCTTGGGTAACGACGGCTCATGCGATCCGCCAGCTTGATACCTGCGTTGTATTGCTGAACTAGCTTCTCTAGCGCTTCGCCTGCCAATGCTGGCGCTTCTGCGTTTACGTGTAGCGATGCGTTATCAAGTGCCAAAGCCACTTGGTATTGGTTCATCGCGTCTTCATCTTTGATGTACTGCTCTTGCTTACCTTTCTTCACTTTATAAAGCGGTGGCTGAGCGATGTACACGTAGCCACGCTCGATAAGCTCTGGCATTTGACGGTAGAAGAAGGTCAACAGTAGCGTACGGATGTGCGAACCATCGACGTCAGCATCGGTCATGATGATGATGTTGTGGTAACGCAGTTTGTCCGGGTTGTACTCGTCACGACCGATACCACAACCTAGTGCCGTGATCAGCGTCGCTACTTCTTGAGAAGATAGCATCTTGTCGAAACGTGCTTTTTCTACGTTAAGAATCTTACCTTTTAGCGGTAGGATTGCTTGGTTCTTACGGTTACGGCCTTGTTTTGCGGAGCCGCCTGCCGAATCACCCTCCACTATGTATAGTTCAGAGAGTGCTGGATCTTTTTCCTGACAGTCTGCAAGCTTGCCTGGCAGACCAGCTAGGTCTAGCGCGCCTTTACGACGAGTCATTTCACGAGCTTTACGCGCTGCTTCACGAGCACGAGCAGCATCGATGATTTTAGAACAAACCATCTTAGCTTCTGTCGGGTTCTCAATTAGGAACTCAGACAGTTTCTCACCCATTGCTGATTCAACCGCTGATTTAACTTCTGAAGAAACCAGTTTGTCTTTAGTTTGGCTAGAGAACTTAGGATCTGGCACTTTAACCGAAACAACTGCAGTTAGACCTTCACGAGCATCATCACCCGACGTTGCTGTTTTCGCTTTCTTAGAGAAACCTTCTTTATCCATAAAGGTATTCAGCGTACGCGTTAACGCCGCGCGGAAACCAGCAAGGTGAGTACCACCATCGCGTTGCGGGATGTTGTTAGTGAAACAGTAGATGTTCTCTTGGAAGCCATCGTTCCATTGCATTGCCACTTCTACTGCAATGCCATCTTCACGTTCAAAATCGAAGTGGAAGATTTTCTCGATGATTGGTGTTTTGTTGGTGTTTAGGTGATCAACGAATGCTTGAATACCACCTTCAAACATGAAGTGGTCACTCTTGTCTGCTTCACGCTCATCAACCAACTTGATAGAAACACCAGAGTTTAGGAAAGAAAGCTCACGTAGACGTTTTGCTAGGATATCGTAATGGAATTCGATATTTGTGAAGGTTTCAGCACTTGGCCAAAAACGGATTTGTGTACCCGTTTGGTCTGTATCGCCCACAACCGCTAGTGGCGCCTGAGGTTCACCATGGTGGTAAGTTTGCGTATGGATATGACCGCCACGATGGATAGTCAGTACTACTTTTTCAGACAGTGCGTTTACTACTGAAACACCTACGCCGTGAAGACCGCCCGATACTTTGTATGAGTTATCGTCGAACTTACCACCAGCGTGAAGTACCGTCATGATAACTTCTGCTGCTGATACTTTTTCTTCTGGGTGCAATTCTGTTGGAATGCCACGACCATCATCCGTAACTGAAACCGAGTTATCCTCATGAATTGTCACAACGATGTCTTTACAGTGACCTGCCAACGCTTCATCAATTGAGTTATCCACCACCTCAAAGACCATGTGGTGAAGACCGGTGCCATCGTCCGTGTCGCCAATGTACATACCTGGACGCTTACGAACCGCATCCAGACCCTTTAGTACCTTAATACTCGATGAATCGTAATTTTCAGACATGAGTTTCTCTCTTCTAGTTTGACTCTATCCTGCCATGTTCCACATGAAACAATTTGCCCGTATCGTCCAACATATCGGCGATTTGGCTATCAGTGATAGAGCTTACAAATACTTGTGCGCCCGTCTCTTTTAAGCAGTCAGCAAGACGCTTGCGACGTTGGCTGTCTAATTCCGACGCAAAGTCGTCAATTAGGTAAATACATTGTTTTCCGGTCATCTCGGTAAGATGTTGTCCCTGCGCTACACGCAATGCACACACCATGAGTTTTAACTGACCGCGTGAAAGAACATCTTCTACTGGTGTTCCATTCACTTTAATTCGCAAATCAGCCTTATTCGGGCCACTAAAGGTGTACCCCAATGACTGATCACGCTCGAAATTCTTTTCTAGTATCTCATGATAGGGTGTGTCTTTATCCCATCCACGATAATACTTTAATTGGATCTCAAATTCTGGCAAAAATGTCTGGCAGATGGTTTCCGCTACAGTTTTCATCTGTTCGATGTAATGCGCACGCCATTGGCTGATATTTTCAGCCAACCTAGCCATCTCTTGATCCCAATAACTGAGCTCTCGATAACTGTTAGCGGTTTTTAACAGTGCATTACGTTGCTTGTTGAGACGTTTAAATCGCCCCCATGCATCATAAAAAGCGGGTTCCGTATGAAACACCCCCCAATCGATGAATGCACGGCGATGTTTAGGTCCATCCGTAAGGAGATCAAACCCTTCTGGATGTATCAACTGCAACGGCAGAACTTGTGCAAGCTGCGCCAGTTTTTGCCCAGATTGACCGCCTATTTTAACCTCTGTTGAACCATCACGCTGCTTATTAATGCCGATAGGTAGCTCAAATTGATCCGAGTTCAAAAAACGACCATGAACAAACAGTTCATCACACTCATTTTGGATGATTCGTCCGGTCAACGAGCTCTTGAAAGAGCGTCCGTGTCCGAGCAAGTAAATCGCTTCTAAGACACTGGTTTTACCGCTGCCGTTCGGTCCAATAAGAAAGTTAAAGCCTGTCGATAAATGAATATCACAGGCTTTAATGTTTCGAAATTGCTGAATGATAAGGCGAGAAAGTGGCATTCAGATGGCTTATAGACGAATTGGCATTACCACATACATGGCACTGTCGTCGTCTGCGTTTTCAATCAACGCACTGGCGTTGGCATCCGACATCGACACTCGCACTTTTTCACAGCGCAATGTATTAAGCACATCCAGCACATAGCTTACGTTGAAGCCGATTTCGATCGCGTCACCTTCAAAGGTTACGTCCAGCATCTCTTCTGCTTCTTCTTGCTCTGGGTTGTTCGCCGTAATGCGCATTTCACTGCCCGCAAGATTCACGCGAACACCACGGAATTTTTCATTAGAAAGAATGGCAGCGCGAGAAAACGCTTGGCGTAATTCATCACAGCTTGCTTCTAATGTTTTGTTGGTACTTTGCGGCATTACGCGGCGATAATCTGGGAAACGGCCATCAACGAGCTTAGAAGTAAAAATGAAGTTGTTCACTTCTGCACGCACATTTGAACTACCGATTTGTAGTACAACAGGTTGCTCTGGTGCATCCATTAGCTTAACCAGCTCTTGTACGCCTTTACGTGGCACGATGATTTGCTTTTGCGCAAAATCAGCACCCAGTTGTGTTTGAGAAACTGCCATACGGTGACCATCAGTCGCTACACTGCGTAGCGTCGTACCGTCGATTTCAAACAGCATGCCGTTTAGGTAATAACGAACGTCTTGGTTCGCCATTGAGAACTGTGTTTTTTCGATCAGTGTACGTAGATCAGACTGAGTCAGTGACACTTCAACTTCACTCTGCCAATCTTCGATGTTCGGAAAATCGTTCGCAGGAAGTGTGGCCAATGAGAAACGGCTACGACCAGAACGAACTTGTACACGATCGCCTTCCAGCACGAAGGTGATGATAGAGTCATCTGGAAGACCGCGGCAGATATCGAGAAACTTACGAGAAGGAACGGTAATGCTGCCTGCTTCAAAATCCCCTTCTAGAGTCACTTTGCTCACCAATTCCACTTCCAAGTCGGTCGCGGTCATGGATAACACATTATCTTCTACTTTAAGCAGTAGGTTACCCAGAATTGGTAGGGTCGGTCGGCCACCTAATGCGCCTGAAACCTGTTGTAGCGGTTTGATTAAATGACTACGTTCAATAGTAAATTTCATGCTTGGCTCTTTACGCTGTCAGCTCAATTAATGATTTGCTTGGAATACTGTCATTCTAACCGATTAAGAAGACAGGGTGCGAATCAAGTTAGAGTAATCTTCTTTAATATCGTGGCTCTCTTCACGCAGCTGCTCAATCTTGCGACAAGCATGCAGTACCGTGGTGTGGTCACGACCACCAAATGCATCGCCGATTTCCGGCAAGCTGTGGTTGGTCAGCTCTTTTGCTAATGCCATTGCCAACTGGCGAGGACGAGCAACCGAGCGAGAGCGACGTTTAGACAGCAGGTCCGCCACTTTAATTTTGTAGTATTCCGCCACCGTCTTTTGAATGTTGTCGATGGTCACGAGCTTTTCTTGCAGTGCCAACAAGTCACGTAGCGCTTCACGAACGAAATCAATCGTAATTGGACGACCCGTAAAGTTTGCGTTTGCGATAACGCGGTTCAGTGCACCTTCGAGCTCACGAACATTTGAGCGTAGACGCTTAGCAATAAAGAAGGCCACTTCATCCGCTAGGTGGATTTGATGGTCTTCCGCTTTCTTCATCAAGATCGCCACGCGCGTTTCAAGTTCTGGTGGCTCGATCGCAACCGTCAGACCCCAACCAAAGCGAGATTTCAGACGATCTTCTACACCGCTGATCTCTTTTGGATAACGGTCAGACGTTAGAATGATCTGTTGGTTGCCTTCCAATAACGCGTTGAAGGTATGGAAAAATTCTTCCTGTGAACGCTCTTTATTAGCAAAGAATTGGATGTCATCGATAAGAAGTGCATCAACACTACGGTAGTAACGTTTGAATTCTTCAATCGCGTTGTTTTGCAGTGCCTTTACCATATCTTGCACAAAACGCTCAGAGTGCATGTACACCACTTTTGCGTTTGGATTGTTATCCACAATCGCGTTGCCTACAGCGTGAAGCAAGTGCGTTTTACCTAAACCCGTACCACCATATAGGAAAAGTGGGTTGTAGGCTGCGCCTGGGTTATCTGAAACCTGACGTGCTGCCGCTAAACCAAGTTGGTTCGACTTACCTTCAACGAAGTTGTTGAACTTGTGTTTCGGGTTCACGTTTGAGCGGTGGTTGATGTTCGCGATTGCTTGAGCGTCGTCATCCCACGTTTTATGTACAGGTTTACGAGCTTGCAATTGTGCAGGCGCTGAAGACTCAGCGGCCACATCGGCCGGCGTACGTGTCGGTACCGGCTTAGGCGCTGCAACTGGGCGGCTGCCCACTTCAAAGCGCAAGCTAGGGACGTCGTTACCACAGTATTCTTGCAGTAAACGGTTGATGCTGTTCAGGTACTTGTCACGAACCCAGTCCAAAACAAAGCGGTTTGGGGCGAACAGAGTGAGAGTATTGTCATTGAGCTCCGCTTGTAACGGACGAACCCACATGCTGAATTCTGTAGCTGGTAGCTCTTCTTGAAGCTGCTGCAAACATTGCAACCAAAGCGAAGATGACACGGTGCCCCCACTGAGTATTTGAATTATCGGAAAAGACTGGCAATTTTACCTGTTGATAACCAAGATCGCCAGCAATTGATCGACGATCCAGTGAATAAGATCTAAGTTATTCACAATTATTTAGCTGAACATAGAGAGATCAACACATCTTGCCCCAAGATTGCCCACACAACGATCCACATTTGGGCAAAATCCGTCAGATCCAGTAATTGGTGATAACTCTGTGTATGAATTTTCCGTCACCGTTGTTTTTTGATCGCCACTCCTGCTCTTTTCGATCGTTTTTTCATCATTTATTGCTAATTTTTGCCTACTCTCTATACCAAATACGATCTTATTACTCTCAGGACTAGGTTATTGCACTTGGTTATTTATTTAATTGAGCTAACTGACAGTAGTATTTCCAACCATAAAAGTATGGAGATGTATTATGAAAAACTGGATTAAGGTTGCCGTTGCAGCCATCGCTTTGTCTGCTGCGACTGTTCAAGCAGCTGTCGACACTGCCGCTACTGAAGTAAAAGTAGGCATGTCTGGCCGCTACTTCCCATTCACCTTTGTGAAGCAAGATAAGCTGCAAGGTTTCGAAGTGGATATGTGGGATGAAATCGGTAAACGTAACGACTACAAGATCGAATACGTCACAGCGAACTTTTCTGGTTTGTTTGGCCTGCTAGAAACAGGTCGTATTGATACCATCTCGAACCAAATCACCATGACAGACGCACGTAAAGCGAAATACCTATTTGCAGATCCATACGTGGTAGATGGCGCTCAAATCACGGTACGTAAAGGCAATGACAGCATCCAAGGCGTGGAAGACCTAGCAGGCAAAACGGTTGCAGTTAACCTAGGCTCTAACTTTGAACAGTTGCTTCGCAGTTACGACAAAGACGGCAAGATTAACATCAAGACTTACGATACGGGTATTGAACATGATGTAGCGCTGGGCCGTGCTGATGCCTTCATCATGGACCGTTTGTCTGCACTAGAACTGATTAAGAAAACAGGTCTACCGCTGCAACTGGCGGGTGAACCATTTGAAACCATTGAAAACGCTTGGCCATTCGTTGATAACGAAAAAGGTCGTAAGCTACAGGCGGAAGTGAATAAAGCACTTGCAGAAATGCGCGCCGACGGAACAGTAGAGAAGATTTCAGTGAAATGGTTTGGTGCCGACATCACTAAGTAAAACTTTTCTTCTTTTAGGACGCAGAGCTTTATCTCGCGTCCTTTTTTAACTCAATGACAAGGTGGAACTTCGTATTCCACCTTTTCTTTTCTCAAGGTAAGTCGTATGGGATTTGATTTTAATTACATGTTGGAACTGCTGCCAATACTGCTCAAGTATCTTGGCACAACCATGGAAATGGCCACATGGGGATTGGTCTTTTCACTGATTTTAGCCATCATTTTAGCTAATATTCGCGTATTTAAGCTGCCAGTTCTCGATCAATTGAGCCAACTTTACATCAGCTTCTTCCGTGGGACCCCACTTTTAGTTCAACTGTTTTTACTTTACTACGGCTTACCACAAATCTTCCCGATCATGGTCGGTCTTGATGCCTTCTCAGCGGCAGTGATTGGTTTAACACTGCATTTTGCCGCGTATATGGCGGAAAGCATCCGAGCCGCAATCATCGGCATTGATCGTAGCCAAATGGAAGCGAGCTTATCGGTTGGAATGACAACCCCACAGGCCATGCGCCGTGTTATTTTGCCGCAAGCAACCCGAGTTGCATTGCCATCTTTGATGAACTATTTCATCGATATGATTAAGTCGACTTCCCTCGCCTTCACTCTTGGTGTGGCAGAAATCATGGCCAAAGCACAAATGGAAGCGTCATCGAGTTTCCGCTTCTTTGAAGCGTTTCTTGCTGTCGCCCTAATTTACTGGGGGGTGGTTGTAATTCTGACGCGAGTACAAATTTGGGCAGAAGCGAAATTGAATAAGGCGTACGTACGATGATCAAATTAGAAAACATCCACAAACGCTTTGGTGACACTGAAGTGTTAAAAGGCATTGATCTCGATATCCAACAAGGTGAGATCATCGTCATTATAGGGTCCAGCGGTACGGGTAAATCGACACTACTGCGCACGGTGAACTTTCTTGAGCAAGCGGATGAAGGTCGCATCACCATTGATGACATTTCCGTCGACACACAAAAGCATACCAAAGCCGAAGTATTAGCCCTGCGACGCCGCACTGGGTTTGTTTTCCAAAACTATGCCTTGTTTGCCCATATGAATGCACGTCAGAACATCGCAGAGGGCTTGATCACGGTACGCGGTTGGAAGAAAGACGACGCACTTCAGCGTGCTCAAGAGATTCTGGATGACATCGGTCTTGGTGATAAAGGCGAAAGTTATCCAGCGGCATTGTCTGGTGGCCAACAACAACGTGTGGGCATCGGTCGAGCGATGGCACTTCAACCTGAACTGCTGCTGTTTGATGAACCAACTTCTGCGTTGGATCCTGAATGGGTTGGAGAAGTTCTCTCATTAATGAAGAAGTTAGCTAACCAACATCAGACCATGTTGGTGGTCACACATGAAATGCAATTTGCGAAAGAAGTCGCTGACCGAGTGATCTTTATGGCCGAAGGCAACATTGTCGAGCAAGGTTCTCCACAAGATATCTTCGATAATCCACAAGATCCTCAACTGCAAAAATTCCTTAACCAAGTGGGGATAGAGTAAAGATCAAGCATCAAGATCAATCGATCCTTGAGATTTTACTCACACTACGTATAATCGCTCGGCCGGAATTTCGTACTCATGAGTCATTGACACATTATGTGAGTGTGATTACAATTCCGCCTCTTTGTTGAGAGGCGTCGGTTGCTTCTCTCTATATAAAGAGTTTCTTTATATAAGAAAGCATATTGCCCACGCCGGGTTTAACAAGAACCTAAAACTACTGATCAGTAAAGGTAATTATCATGAAACGCACTTTTCAACCTACAGTTCTAAAGCGCAAGCGTACTCACGGCTTCCGTGCTCGCATGGCAACTAAGAACGGTCGTAAAGTTATCAACGCACGTCGTGCAAAAGGCCGTGCGCGCCTATCAAAATAATCGCTAGTTTATTTTGAACACGTACGCGTTTAATCGGGAGTTACGCTTGTTAACTCCCGAGCATTATCAAAACGTCTTCCAGCAAGCTCATCGAGCTGGCTCGCCTCATTTCACCATCATTGCTCGCAATAACAAACTTTCTCACCCACGATTAGGTTTAGCTGTTCCGAAAAAGCAAATCAAAACTGCTGTCGGTCGAAACCGCTTTAAGCGTTTGGCTCGTGAAAGCTTTCGTAACAATCAACATCAACTTCCAAATAAAGATTTTGTTGTGATTGCCAAGAAAAGCGCGCAAGATTTAAGCAATGAGGAACTATTTAAGTTGTTTGATAAGCTATGGCATCGCCTGTCTCGCCCTTCACGTGGATAGCCATTGGGCTCGTTAATCTGTATCGCTGGTTTATCAGCCCTTTGATTGGTCCTCGTTGCCGGTTCACACCAACTTGTTCTACTTACGCACTAGAAGCTTTGAGAGCTCACGGTTTTGTAAAAGGATGTTGGTTATCAGGCAAACGTCTATTAAAATGCCACCCTTTGAATGAAGGGGGGTATGACCCCGTTCCACCAGTCCAAAAACAAGACAGAGATAACTAACGATGGATTCTCAACGTAATATCCTGCTCATCGCTCTGGCACTGGTTTCTTTCTTGCTATTTCAACAATGGCAAGTAGCAAAGAACCCAGCACCTCAAGCGGTTGAACAGGCTCAATCAAGCAGTACTCTACCTGCACCATCTTTTGCTGACGATCTAGACCCAGTTCCTGGTCAACAGCAAGCTTCTGCAAAAACTATCACAGTAACGACTGATGTTTTAACTCTGTCGATCGACACCGTTGGTGGCGATGTGGTACATGCCGACCTAAACAAATACGCTGCTGAACTTGATTCATCAGATCCTTTCGTTCTGCTTAAAGATACTAAAGGCCACCAGTTCATCGCACAAAGCGGTCTAGTGGGTCCTCAAGGTATTGACCTAAGCAGCACTAACCGTCCTCACTACAACGTGAGCGCAGACAGCTTTACTATGGCTGACGGTCAAGACGAACTACGTGTTCCAATGACTTTCACTGCGAACGGTATCGAATACACTAAGACTTACGTATTCACACGTGGCAGCTACGCGCTAAACGTAGAATACGATGTCGTGAACAACTCAGGTAACAATGCAACCTTTGGTATGTACGCTCACTTGCGTCAAAACCTAATGGACGCAGGCGGTAGCATCACGATGCCAACTTACCGTGGCGGTGCTTACTCAACTGAAGATGTTCGTTACAAGAAATACAGCTTCGAAGATATGCAGGATCGTAACCTGTCTATCAACCTAGCAGACGGCCAAGGTTGGGCAGCAATGATCCAACACTACTTCGCTGCAGCGTGGATCCCACGTAACGAACCAGGTACAAACCTATACACTCGCGTAATTGGTAACCTTGGCGATATCGGTGTTCGTATGCCGAACAAAACTATCGCAACAGGTGACCAAGCTCAGTTCGAAGCGACGCTATGGGTTGGCCCTAAACTACAAAATGAAATGGCAGCAGTAGCACCAAACCTAGACCTAGTAGTTGACTACGGTTGGTTATGGTTCATCGCTAAACCACTTCACTCACTGCTTGCTTTCATCCAAAGCTTCGTGGGTAACTGGGGTGTGGCAATCATCTGTTTGACCTTCATCGTTCGTGGTGCAATGTACCCACTAACGAAAGCGCAATACACATCTATGGCGAAAATGCGCATGCTACAGCCTAAACTGCAAGCAATGCGTGAACGTATCGGTGATGACCGTCAGCGTATGAGCCAAGAGATGATGGAACTGTATAAGAAAGAGAAAGTAAACCCACTGGGTGGCTGTTTACCTCTTATCCTACAGATGCCAATCTTCATCGCGCTATACTGGGCACTAATGGAATCGGTTGAGCTACGTCACTCACCATTCTTCGGTTGGATTCATGACCTTTCAGCGCAGGACCCGTACTACATCCTGCCACTTCTGATGGGTGCATCAATGTTCCTAATCCAGAAAATGAGCCCAACGACAGTAACGGATCCAATGCAGCAGAAGATCATGACCTTTATGCCGGTTATGTTCACCTTCTTCTTCTTGTTCTTCCCATCAGGCCTAGTTCTATACTGGTTGGTGTCGAACATCGTTACGCTGATCCAACAAACTTTGATTTACAAAGCGCTGGAGAAAAAAGGCTTACACACCAAGTAACCTTTTAGTAAAAGAATAAGAAAGGCGGCCAAAAGGTCGCCTTTTTGTTTTTGGCTGATTACAATTCAGCTAATTAATGGTTATGGCTCCCTAGGACTTCAAATCCTATAGCCCAGCTCAAAAGGCAAGATTATGACTACAGATACGATTGTCGCTCAAGCAACCGCACCGGGTCGTGGCGGTGTCGGCATTATTCGTGTTTCTGGCCCTAAGGCCAACCAAGTAGCACTAGAGGTAACCGGTAAAACCCTAAAGCCTCGCTACGCAGAATACCTGCCATTTCAAGCGGAAGATGGCACCGTGCTAGACCAAGGCATTGCCCTTTACTTCCCTAACCCACACTCGTTCACAGGCGAAGATGTGTTAGAGCTGCAGGGTCACGGTGGCCCCGTGGTAATGGACATGCTAATCAAGCGCATCTTGGGTATTGAGGGCGTTCGTGCCGCACGTCCTGGTGAGTTCTCTGAGCGCGCGTTCTTAAACGATAAGATGGATTTAACCCAAGCAGAGGCAATCGCTGACCTGATTGATGCTAGCTCTGAAGAAGCCGCAAAATCGGCACTTCAGTCGCTACAAGGTCAATTCTCACAGCGTATTCAAACGCTGGTGGAATCTCTTATTCATCTGCGTATCTACGTAGAAGCAGCTATCGACTTTCCTGAAGAAGAAATCGACTTTCTTGCAGATGGTAAAGTGTCTGGAGACTTGCAAGCTATCATCGACAACCTTGATGCCGTGCGTAAAGAAGCTAACCAAGGTGCGATCATGCGCGAGGGCATGAAAGTTGTCATTGCAGGTCGTCCTAATGCGGGTAAATCAAGCCTATTGAATGCACTGTCAGGTAAAGAGTCCGCCATCGTAACCGATATCGCAGGCACTACTCGTGACGTACTACGAGAGCACATCCATATTGATGGAATGCCACTGCACATCATCGATACTGCTGGTTTGCGTGACGCTTCAGATGAAGTAGAGAAAATCGGTATCGAACGCGCTTGGGACGAAATAGCACAAGCTGACCGTGTGCTTTTCATGGTGGACGGTACAACAACCGACGCCACCGATCCTAAAGACATCTGGCCTGATTTTGTCGATCGCTTGCCGAACAATATGGGCATGACAGTGATCCGTAATAAAGCGGATCAAACCAGTGAAAGTATGGGGATCTGCCACGTCAATGATCCAACCTTAATCCGCCTATCAGCGAAGACGGGCTCGGGTGTGGATGCTTTGCGCACTCACTTAAAAGAGTGCATGGGCTTTTCTGGTAACACTGAAGGTGGTTTTATGGCGCGCCGTCGACACCTAGATGCGCTAGAACGCGCAGCTCAACACCTTCAAATCGGCCAAGAGCAGCTAGAAGGGTACATGGCAGGGGAAATCCTCGCAGAAGAGCTACGCATTACTCAGCAGCACCTCAATGAAATTACTGGTGAGTTTAGCTCTGATGACTTACTCGGCCGAATTTTCTCTTCATTCTGTATCGGCAAATAATAAAATGCGCGGTGTTAGGCTTGAGCTTACCACCGCGTTTCTTTTTGTACTGACGCTCAGAGACCTACGGGCGTTGGTATGACTCAATAAGGAAGACACATGATCCACATTATTACAGGCAGTACTTTAGGTGGCGCGGAATACGTAGGAGATCACTTAAGTGATCTCCTCAACGCAAACGGCTTCGAAACAACGATCCACAACCAGCCAGAGTTGTCTGCTATCGAGAATCAAGGCACTTGGTTGGTGATAACTTCAACTCACGGCGCGGGTGAATATCCAGATAACATTCAGCCTTTTATTGCTGCATTACAAAACACACCGCCTAAGATGGCAGACGTAAAGTTTGCTGTGATAGCAATTGGTGACTCAAGTTACGATACGTTCTGTGCTGCTGGCCAACATGCTTTCGACCTATTAGAAGACATTGGCGCAACACCAATCACAGACTGCTTGAAGATTGATGTACTTAGCTACGACGTACCTGAAGACGCTGCAGAAGTGTGGTTGAAGGAAAATCTGGCTCGCTTTTCTGCTTAATTCCTCTATCACAGAGTCGCATTGCGGCTCTGTTTCTCCCCATTGTGAATAACTTCTCTCAAAAAATTTTGTTCAACCGCTCAAAAAACACCCAAAACATCTGTGGATAAGTATACTAAGATCCAGTGACTTTCCTTTAGTTATCCAAATAATAACTTTGATCCATTTTTACCCCTGTGTATAAGTAGCGATTTTGATCTCAGGTAATCCTCGATCAGATCAAATCATGATCACAACTTTTGATCCAAAGAAGATCCATGATCTTGTTGATCATTTTCTACTTATCCACAGAAATGGTCGATCCTAATAATAGATCCAATAAAAGATCATATATATAGATCTTATATATATAGTCTTGGAGACTAAAATTTGAAAAGCGAGAAAACGATTCTCTCTCACAGATAAAAAAGGTAAAATACCGCTCTTTTTTATCTGTCCATTAAATCCTTTGAATACCTGAGGTCAGTTCATGCTTTATCACGAAAACTTTGACGTCATTGTTGTCGGTGGCGGACACGCAGGAACGGAAGCCGCGCTCGCATCTGCACGCACAGGACAAAAAACGCTTCTCCTTACCCATAACATCGATACATTAGGCCAAATGTCTTGTAACCCAGCTATCGGTGGTATCGGTAAAGGTCACTTAGTAAAAGAAGTGGATGCTATGGGCGGTTTGATGGCACAAGCTATCGACCATGCAGGTATTCAATTTCGAACACTGAACGCCTCTAAAGGTCCGGCAGTACGTGCAACACGTGCACAAGCGGACAGAGCGCTGTACAAAGCGTATGTTCGCGATGCATTAGAAAACGCCCCAAACCTTACTTTGTTCCAGCAATCGGTTGATGATCTAATTGTTGAGCAAGATCGAGCGGTTGGTGTGGTTACGCAAATGGGTCTTAAATTCCGAGCTAAAGCGGTGGTACTCACCGTTGGTACTTTCCTTGGCGGAAAGATCCACATTGGTATGGAAAGCTCATCTGGTGGCCGTGCTGGGGATCCACCGTCGATCGCATTAGCGGATCGACTACGCGAACTACCGTTCCGTGTGGATCGTCTAAAAACAGGCACACCACCACGTATTGATGCACGCAGTGTTGATTTCTCAGTGCTTGAAGCACAACATGGTGATAATCCAACGCCTGTATTTTCTTTCATGGGTAATCGTGATCAACATCCACGTCAAATCCCATGTTTTATTACGCACACCAATGAGCAAACTCATGAGGTGATCCGTAATAACCTCGATCGTAGCCCAATGTATGCGGGTGTGATCGAAGGTATCGGTCCACGTTACTGCCCGTCTATCGAAGACAAGGTGATGCGCTTTGCAGATAAAAACAGCCATCAGATTTTCATCGAGCCAGAAGGTCTAACAACGCACGAGTTATATCCGAACGGTATATCCACCAGCCTGCCATTTGACGTACAAGTGCAAATTGTTCGTTCAATGAAAGGTTTTGAAAACGCACATATCGTTCGTCCAGGCTACGCGATTGAGTACGATTTCTTCGACCCTCGTGATTTGAAGCAAACGTACGAAACCAAATTCATCAGTGGTCTATTCTTTGCTGGGCAAATCAACGGTACGACTGGTTACGAAGAAGCTGCAGCGCAAGGTTTAATGGCTGGCCTGAACGCTAGTCTGCATAGTCAAGACAAAGAAGGTTGGAGCCCACGCCGTGATCAAGCTTACATGGGCGTGTTGATTGACGATTTGTCGACCATGGGTACCAAAGAACCATACCGCATGTTTACGTCTCGTGCTGAATACCGTCTGTTGCTGCGTGAAGATAACGCCGACTTACGTTTGACGGACAAAGCGCGAGAACTTGGTTTGATTAATGATGTTCGTTGGGCACGTTTCAATGAAAAAATCGACAACATGGAAACCGAGCGTCAACGTCTGAAATCGACGTGGATGAATCCGAATTCTGCAGGCATCGATGAGCTAAACAAGCTATTGAAAACGCCAATGGCACGTGAAGCTAGCGGTGAAGATCTTCTTCGTCGTCCTGAGATCTCGTATTCACAACTGACGCAACTTGATGCGTTCGCACCAGCACTCGACGATCAACAAGCATCAGAGCAAGTTGAAATTCAAGTGAAATACGATGGTTACATTAAGCGCCAGCAAGAAGAGATTGAAAAATCATTGCGTCATGAGCATACCAAGTTACCAACTGATCTGGATTACAAAGACGTGAAAGGTCTTTCTAATGAAGTTGTAGCTAAGTTGACGGAAGCAAAACCGGAAAGTATCGGGATTGCCTCTCGAATTTCAGGTATTACCCCTGCGGCAATTTCTATTTTGCTGGTTCACTTGAAAAAACACGGCTTGCTGAAAAAAGGCGAGGACGAGTAAATGAGCGCACTACGCACAAAACTGGATGCCCTAATCGAAAAAACCGATTTAGAGGTATCTGAAAAACAACGCGAGCAGTTGGTCGGCTATGTCGAACTGCTCGACAAGTGGAACAAAGCGTATAACCTCACATCGGTTCGTGATCCACTTGAGATGTTAGTGAAACATATTCTTGATAGCATAGTGGTTAGCGCTCACTTACAAGGCGAGCGTTTTATCGATGTGGGTACTGGCCCTGGTTTACCAGGTATTCCTCTGGCCATAATGAGTCCTGATAAAACGTTCTTCTTGCTAGATAGTCTAGGCAAACGCATTCGTTTTATTAAACAAGTGGTTCATACGCTAGGTCTGAAAAATGTGACGCCTATTCAAAGTCGTGTCGAAGAATTCCAACCAGAAGAAAAATTTGATGGCGTTCTGAGTCGAGCTTTTGCTTCAATGACGGACATGGTGGAATGGTGTCACCATCTGCCTAAACAAGATAACGGGGTGTTCCTAGCACTGAAAGGACAGCACCCTAAAGATGAAATGGATCAGCTTCCTGAATGGTGTAGTGTGACAGAGATCATATCTTTAGCTGTTCCTGAGTTGGAAGGTGATCGTCATCTAGTAATCTTATCGCGCAAGGAAAATTAGCGAGGTAATCGTGGGTAAAATAGTAGCAATCGCCAACCAGAAAGGTGGGGTCGGCAAAACAACAACGTGCATTAACTTAGCAGCTTCGATGGCGGCAACAAAGCGCAAGGTTTTGGTGATCGATCTCGACCCTCAAGGTAATGCTACTATGGCCAGTGGTGTCGACAAATACATGGTTGACGCCACGGCGTATGATCTTCTGGTTGAAGATACCCCGTTTGAACAAGTGGTTTGTACTGAAACCACTGGTAAATACGATCTTATCGCTGCGAACGGAGACGTTACCGCTGCGGAAATCAAATTGATGGAAGTGTTCGCTCGCGAAGTTCGTTTAAAAAACGCACTTGCGCCAGTTCGCGATAACTATGATTTCATCTTTATTGATTGTCCTCCTTCTCTAAACCTTCTTACAATCAATGCCATGGCCGCAGCCGACTCTGTGCTGGTGCCGATGCAATGTGAATACTTTGCGTTAGAAGGTTTAACTGCTCTTATGGATACAATCAGCAAGTTAGCGGCCGTGGTCAATGAAAACCTCAAAATCGAAGGTTTACTGCGTACGATGTACGATCCACGTAACCGCCTGTCTAATGAAGTATCCGATCAACTTAAAAAACACTTTGGTAGTAAAGTTTACCGTACCGTGATCCCACGTAATGTGCGTTTGGCCGAAGCGCCGAGCCACGGTAAACCGGCAATGTACTATGACAAGTACTCCGCAGGCGCCAAAGCGTATCTTGCTCTAGCGGGCGAAATGCTCCGCCGCGAAGAAATCCCAGTTTAACTCTAACCTAAGGAATTCATCCCATGTCTAAGCGTGGTCTAGGAAAAGGACTGGATGCGCTGTTGTCGACCAGTTCGCTGGCTCGTGAAAAACAGCATATTGCATCGCACAGCCAAGCATTGTCGGCAGATGGTGAACTGACGGATTTAGCGATCGGTCAATTGCAACCAGGTGTTTACCAACCGCGTAAAGATATGGCGCCAGAAGCCCTAGAAGAGCTAGCGGCTTCGATTCAATCACAAGGCATCATTCAACCTATCGTTGTACGTCAAGTCGCAGGCGGTCAGTTTGAAATTATCGCTGGTGAGCGCCGTTGGCGCGCTGCTAAGCAAGCAGGGTTGAAACGTGTTCCTTGCTTGGTGAAAAAGGTTGAAGACCGAGCAGCCATCGCAATGGCGCTGATTGAGAACATTCAACGTGAAGACTTGAATGTGATTGAAGAAGCGCAAGCGCTTGAGCGTTTGCAAGATGAATTCACGCTGACTCATCAGCAAGTGGCCGATGTAATTGGCAAATCAAGAACGACCGTCAGTAACTTATTACGTCTGAATCAATTAGAAATTGACGTAAAAGGTCTGGTCGCCAATAAAAAATTAGAAATGGGTCATGCTCGAGCATTGTTGGCTTTAGAAGGCGAACAACAAATTGAAGTAGCCCTGCAAGTCGCTAAGAAGCAAATGACAGTTCGCCAAACCGAACAGTTAGTAAAAAAGTGCTTAGCGCCACAAAATGAGCAAAAAGCGCAACAAGAAGATACCGAAGCGGAGCAAATGTCGCATAAATTGAGTCAACTGCTTGATGCTAAGGTTTCTTTGGTCCGTTCTGCAAACGGCAAAGCGAAAGTGACGATAAGTCTTGATGAGCCTCACAAATTGGATCAACTGATTGCCAAGCTAGAGGCCTAGATGAGATAATTGATTTAGGTCAATTAATCAATTTAATCGAATTTTGTGTGAAAGTTGTCGGATTGTAAACAAAACTGTAAGTTTTTGATGCAATATAATTGCATTCAATTGTTCTCACCGTATAATTTTCGCCAATTTCCCTGCACATAGAGTTTAGTGCGAAGTGGATATTACTAGAGGTACGAATACATGGTAGCTGCGTTAGCTAGACCAGGACGAGAGCTCGCAAAGCAATTGTTAATGATCCAGTCTGGCGCGGTTATTTTTGTGGCGGCAGGAATGGCGGTGGCCGTGAATCCTGAATGGGGATTTTCAGCGTTGGTTGGTGGTGGCATTTTTGTCGTTGCCAATGCAGTATTCGCGCTCTTTGCTTTTATGTTTAGTGGGGCTCGCGCTGCAAAGCGTATTGCAGCTTCATTTTTCACAGGCGAAGCTCTGAAAATTCTCATCACGGTTGCGCTATTCTACGTTGCCTACATGTATATGCAGGTGGAACTTGTTCCCCTCAAACTAACCTATTTGCTGGTACTAGGTATTAATATCTGTGCACCAGTGCTATTCATTAACAACAAAAAATAGGATGAGTTATGGCTGCGCCAGGTGAAGCGCTAACATCGTCCGGATACATTGCCCACCACTTATCAAACCTTTCTTTAGCTAAGTTAGGCTTGGTAGCGGATGAAGCAAGTTTCTGGAACGTACATATCGATAGCCTGTTTTTTTCTTGGTTTACTGGTTTAATTTTCCTCGGAATTTTTTACAAAGTAGCGAAGGGAACAACAGCGGGTGTACCGGGTAAGCTTCAGTGTGCTGTAGAAATGATCGTTGAATTTGTCGCGGAAAACGTCAAAGACACGTTCCATGGACGCAACCCACTGATCGCGCCTTTAGCACTGACTATCTTTTGTTGGGTATTCTTGATGAACGTGATGGACTTAGTCCCGATCGACTTCTTGCCTTACCCAGCAGAGCATTGGCTAGGTATCCCTTACCTTAAGGTTGTACCGTCTGCTGATGTGAATATCACCATGGCTATGGCTCTAGGCGTTTTCGCATTGATGATTTACTACAGCATCAAAGTGAAAGGTCTAGGTGGATTCGCAAAAGAACTTGCACTACATCCATTCAATCACCCACTAATGATTCCGTTTAACCTACTGATCGAAGTGGTATCGCTACTAGCGAAGCCTCTTTCTCTTGGTATGCGTCTATTCGGTAACATGTTCGCGGGTGAGGTTGTATTCATTCTTTGTGCGGCAATGCTACCATGGTACTTACAATGGATGGGTTCACTACCGTGGGCAATCTTCCATATCTTGGTTATTACGATTCAAGCCTTCGTATTCATGATGTTGACAATTGTTTACCTGTCAATGGCACACGAAGACGCTGATCATTAATTTTTTAAGCTTTTTATTTGGGCACTAAGCCAACAACTATAAATTGGAGATAGTAATGGAAACTTTACTGAGCTTTTCTGCAATCGCCGTAGGTATTATCGTCGGTCTTGCTTCTCTTGGTACAGCGATTGGTTTCGCACTGCTAGGTGGTAAATTCCTAGAAGGTGCTGCACGTCAACCAGAAATGGCTCCTATGCTACAAGTTAAGATGTTCATCATCGCAGGTCTACTTGATGCGGTTCCAATGATCGGTATCGTAATCGCGCTACTATTCACTTTCGCAAACCCATTTGTGGGTCAACTAGCAGGCTAATTAACAACTCTGTTAATTGTATTTTTGTAGTTGATTCTTAAAAGGGAGTAGCTGTTGTGAATATAAACGCAACTCTGCTAGGTCAAGCAATCTCGTTCGCACTATTTGTGTGGTTCTGCATGAAGTATGTATGGCCACCGTTGATGCAAGCGATCGAAGAACGTCAGAAGAAAATTGCTGATGGTCTTCAAGCAGCAGAACGTGCTGCAAAAGACTTGGATCTAGCACAAGCCAACGCTTCTGATCAGATGAAAGAAGCGAAGCGCACAGCAACTGAGATCATCGACCAAGCGAATAAGCGTAAGTCTCAAATTATTGATGAAGCTCGCGAGGAAGCTCAGGCAGAACGCCAGAAAATCCTAGCGCAAGCGGAAGCAGAACTTGAAGCTGAACGTAATCGTGCACGCGATGAGCTGCGCAAACAAGTTGCTACTCTGGCTGTAGCTGGTGCCGAGAAAATCCTTGAGCGTACTATCGATAAAGACGCTCAGAAAGATATTCTCGACAACATTACTGCAAAACTTTAAGTCTGGGGGCGCATATGTCTGATTTGACTACAATCGCACGCCCCTATGCTAAAGCAGCTTTTGACTTTGCTGTAGACAAAGACCAGTTGGACCAATGGGGCCAAATGTTGTCTTTCGCTACTGAAGTTGCCAAAAACGAACAAATGAATGAACTTTTAACCGGTTCTGTTTCCGCCGAGAAAATGGCAGAAATTTTTGTTGCAGTTTGCGGTGAACAAGTTGATGCGCACGGTCAAAACCTGATTAAGGTTATGGCTGAGAATGGTCGTTTAACGGCCCTTCCCGATGTTTGTGAGCAATTCTTCTTATTGAAGAAAGAACATGAGAAAGAAATCGATGTTGAAGTCATTTCAGCAAGCGAACTTTCTGATGAACAGCTAGCAAGTATTGGCAGCAAACTTGAAGTGCGTCTTGAACGCAAAGTGAAGCTGAATTGCAGCGTAGATGAGACCCTACTTGGTGGGGTTATTATTCGAGCCGGAGACCTAGTCATCGATGACTCAGCGCGAGGTCGTTTGAACCGCCTGAGCGATGCATTGCAGTCTTAATGGGGATTGGAGCATGCAACTTAATTCCACGGAAATTAGCGATCTAATCAAACAACGCATCGAATCTTTCGACGTTGTTAGTGAAGCTCGCAACGAGGGTACTATCGTATCGGTAAGCGATGGTATCATCCGCATCCACGGCCTAGCGGACGTGATGCAAGGTGAAATGATTGAATTACCGGGTGGCCGTTATGCACTAGCACTTAACCTTGAGCGTGACTCGGTTGGTGCGGTAGTAATGGGCCCATATGCTGACCTTAAGGAAGGCATGAAAGTTACAGGTACTGGCCGCATTCTTGAAGTGCCAGTTGGTCCAGAGCTACTAGGTCGCGTAGTAAACACGCTAGGTGAACCTATCGATGGTAAAGGTCCAATCGAAGCTAAACTGACTTCGCCTGTAGAAGTAATCGCACCAGGTGTAATCGACCGTAAATCGGTAGACCAACCTGTACAAACTGGCTACAAATCAGTTGACTCAATGATCCCAATCGGTCGTGGTCAGCGTGAACTTGTAATCGGTGACCGTCAGACTGGTAAAACAGCAATGGCGATCGATGCGATTATCAACCAGAAAGACTCTGGTATTTTCTCAATCTACGTAGCAATCGGTCAGAAAGCATCGACTATCGCTAACGTAGTTCGCAAACTAGAAGAGCACGGCGCGCTAGCTAACACTATCGTTGTTGTTGCATCTGCTTCTGAATCTGCAGCGCTACAATACCTAGCGCCATACGCAGGTTGTGCGATGGGTGAATACTTCCGCGATCGCGGTGAAGACGCACTGATTGTTTACGATGATCTATCTAAGCAAGCGGTAGCTTACCGTCAGATCTCTCTACTACTAAAACGTCCACCAGGCCGTGAGGCATTCCCAGGTGACGTATTCTACTTACACTCTCGTCTACTAGAGCGTGCAGCTCGTGTAAACGAAGAGTACGTAGAGCGTTTCACTAACGGTGAAGTGAAAGGTAAGACTGGTTCTCTAACTGCTCTTCCTATCATCGAAACTCAAGCAGGTGACGTTTCAGCATTCGTACCGACTAACGTAATCTCGATTACCGATGGTCAGATCTTCCTACAAACTGAGCTATTCAACGCGGGTGTTCGCCCAGCCGTTGACCCAGGTATCTCAGTATCTCGTGTAGGTGGTTCAGCTCAGACGAAAATCATCAAGAAGCTATCTGGCGGTATCCGTACTGCACTAGCTCAGTACCGTGAACTAGCGGCATTCGCACAGTTCTCGTCTGACCTTGATGAAGCAACGAAGAAACAGCTAGACCACGGTCAAAAAGTAACAGAACTAATGAAGCAGAAGCAGTACGCTCCAATGTCTGTATTTGACCAAGCACTAGTTATCTTCGCGGCAGAGCGCGGCTATTTAGCAGATGTTGAACTAAACAAACTGCTAGATTTTGAAGCGGCTCTACTATCGTATGCTCGCGGTCAATACGCTGAATTTGCAGCTGAGATCGACAAGTCGGGTGCGTACAACGATGAAGTTGAAGCTCAGTTGAAGAAGCTGACTGACGACTTCGTAGCAACCCAAACTTGGTAATTAGGTCGGTGGCAGTTTCTGCCACCAACTAACGGAGAGTAACGATGGCCGGCGCAAAAGAGATACGTAATAAAATCGGTAGTGTTAAAAGCACGCAGAAAATTACGAAAGCGATGGAAATGGTAGCAGCTTCAAAAATGCGTCGTTCTCAAGATGCAATGGAAGCTTCTCGTCCATACGCTGAAACAATGCGTAAAGTGATCGGTCATGTGGCAAACGCAAACCTAGAGTACCGTCATCCGTACCTAGAAGAGCGTGAAGCCAAGCGTGTTGGTTACATCATCGTTTCTACAGACCGTGGCCTGTGTGGCGGCTTGAACATTAACGTGTTCAAAAAAGCTGTGACAGATATGCAGGCTTGGAAAGAGAAAGGTGCAGAAGTTGAACTGGCAGTTGTTGGTTCAAAAGCGACAGCATTTTTCAAAAGCAGTGGCGCAAAAGTTGCTGCTCAGGTTTCAGGTCTGGGTGATAGCCCAAGCCTTGAAGACCTAATCGGTTCTGTAAGCGTAATGCTAAAGAAATACGATGAGGGTGAATTGGATCGCCTGTACGTAGTGTTTAACAAATTTGTGAATACTATGGTTCAGCAACCAACGATCGATCAATTGCTACCTTTGCCTAAATCGGACAGCGAAGAGATGCAGCGTGAGCATTCATGGGATTACATCTATGAGCCTGAACCAAAACCTCTACTGGACACACTTCTAGTGCGTTACGTAGAGTCTCAGGTTTACCAAGGTGTGGTTGAGAACCTTGCTTGTGAGCAAGCGGCTCGAATGATTGCGATGAAAGCTGCAACGGATAACGCGAGTGACCTGATTGAAGACTTAGAACTTGTGTACAACAAAGCCCGTCAGGCTGCGATTACACAAGAACTGTCTGAAATCGTATCAGGTGCTGCAGCGGTTTAAGCTTAGGTTAAACGAAATAGTTTAGAGGATTAACGATGGCTACAGGTAAGGTCGTACAGATCATTGGTGCGGTAGTCGACGTAGAGTTCCCACAGAGCAATGTACCTAGTGTATATGACGCTCTAAACGTTACGGACTCAAAAGAGCGTCTTGTTCTTGAAGTTCAGCAACAGCTAGGCGGTGGCGTAGTTCGTTGTATCGTAATGGGTAGCTCTGATGGTTTACGTCGCGGAGTTGAAGTGGTTAACACTGGCGCTCCAATTTCAGTACCAGTAGGTACTAAAACCCTAGGTCGTATCATGAACGTTCTAGGTGACGCGATTGATGAGTGTGGTGAGATCGGTGCGGAAGAGCTTTACTCTATCCACCGTGAAGCACCAAGCTACGAAGAGCAATCAAACGAAACTGCACTTCTAGAAACCGGTGTTAAAGTAATCGACTTGATTTGTCCATTCGCTAAGGGTGGTAAAATCGGTCTATTCGGTGGTGCAGGTGTAGGTAAGACCGTTAACATGATGGAGCTTATCAACAACATCGCACTTCAACACTCAGGTCTATCTGTGTTTGCAGGTGTTGGTGAGCGTACTCGTGAAGGTAACGATTTCTACTTTGAGATGCAGGAAGCGGGTGTTGTAAACATCGAGAAACCTGAAGAATCAAAAGTAGCAATGGTTTACGGTCAGATGAACGAGCCACCGGGCAACCGTCTACGTGTTGCTCTGACAGGTCTAACGATGGCTGAGCGTTTCCGTGATGAAGGTCGTGACGTTCTATTGTTTATCGATAACATCTACCGTTACACGCTTGCAGGTACAGAAGTATCAGCACTTCTAGGTCGTATGCCATCTGCGGTAGGTTACCAGCCTACGCTTGCAGAAGAAATGGGTGTACTACAGGAGCGTATCACGTCAACTAAGCAAGGTTCTATCACGTCTGTACAGGCGGTATACGTACCAGCGGATGACTTGACTGACCCATCTCCAGCAACAACGTTCGCGCACTTGGATGCAACGGTTGTACTTAACCGTAACATCGCAGCAATGGGTCTATACCCTGCGATCGACCCACTGGATTCTACATCTCGTATGCTAGATCCATTGGTTGTTGGTCAAGACCACTACGACACAGCTCGTGGTGTTCAGCAGACTCTTCAGCGCTACAAAGAGCTGAAAGACATCATCGCGATTCTAGGTATGGACGAGCTATCTGAAGAAGATAAGCAAGTTGTATCTCGTGCACGTAAGATTGAGCGTTTCCTAACTCAGCCTTACCACGTAGCGGAAGTATTTACAGGTGACCCTGGTGTTTACGTACCTCTTAAAGAGACTCTACGTGGCTTTAAAGGTCTACTAGCTGGTGAATACGATGACATTCCAGAGCAAGCGTTCATGTACTGCGGTTCGATTGACGATGCTATCGAGAATGCGAAGAAGCTATAAGGCTAACTAGGAGGCGATATGGCACCAATAACCTTTCACCTAGACGTAGTAAGCGCTGAGAAACGCATTTTCTCAGGTCGCGTTGAAACGTTTCAGGTGACCGGTAGCGAAGGTGAGCTGGGTATTTTCCACGGCCACACTCCGCTCCTGTCCGCTATTAAGCCTGGTATGGTGCGTATTGTGAAACAGCACGGCCACGAAGAGTTCATTTATGTCTCTGGTGGTATGGTCGAAGTTCAGCCTGGTACTGCTACAGTACTGGCTGATACAGCGATTCGTGGTGAAGATCTAGACGCAGCGAAGGCAGAAGAAGCCAAGCGTCGCGCTGAGGAGCAAATCCAGAATCAGCATGGCGACATGGACTTCGCACAAGCGGCCAGTGAACTGGCTAAAGCCATTGCTCAGCTACGAGTTATCGAGCTGACCAAAAAGCGTCGCTAAGCTCTATTAGCAACGTTGCATGAAAAAGGCGGCCATTTGGTCGCCTTTTTGATTAATTTTAGTAGGAAATTTACATCCCGCCATTAACTATTCCCTTCAAGGTGTTTAAAATAACGCCCAATTAAAACTAAAACGTCAATAGGTTAATCATGAAATTCAGTGCTGTGATCCTAGCTGCGGGTAAGGGTACCCGTATGTATTCGAACATGCCTAAAGTGCTTCACACTTTAGCAGGGAAGCCAATGGCAAAACATGTTATCGATACATGTACTGGCCTAGGCGCACAAAACATCCATTTAGTTTATGGTCACGGTGGTGACCAAATGCATCAGACGCTTGCTGAAGAACCGGTTAATTGGGTACTGCAAGCTGAGCAGTTAGGTACGGGTCATGCAGTTGATCAAGCTTCTCCAAAGTTTGAAGACGATGAAAAAGTACTGATTCTATATGGTGATGTTCCACTGATTTCAGCTGAAACGATTGAAAACTTGCTTGATGCACAACCTACGGGCGGCATCGCGCTATTAACCGTCATGCTTGACAACCCAATGGGTTACGGTCGTATCATCCGTAAAAATGGCCCTGTTGTGGCGATCGTTGAGCAAAAAGATGCGACAGAAGAGCAGAAGCTCATCAAAGAATGTAATACTGGTGTGTTGGTGGCTACAGGCGGTGACCTGAAGCGCTGGCTTGCCGGTCTAAATAACGAAAACGCACAAGGTGAATACTACCTAACTGACGTTATCGCGGCCGCACACGATGAAGGTCGTGCGGTAGAGGCAGTGCACCCAGTAAACGCGATTGAAGTGGAAGGTGTTAACGATCGTGCTCAACTGGCTCGTTTAGAGCGTGCGTTCCAATCAATGCAAGCACAGAAACTGCTAGAACAAGGCGTTATGCTGCGCGACCCAGCGCGTTTCGACCTACGTGGTGAACTGCAATGTGGTATGGACTGTGAAATCGACGCGAATGTAATCATCGAAGGTAAAGTATCACTGGGTGATAACGTAGTGATTGGTACAGGCTGCGTTCTAAAAGATTGTGAAATCGACGATAACACCATCGTTCGCCCATACAGCGTAATTGAAGGTGCAACCGTTGGTGAAGAATGTACAGTTGGGCCATTCACACGCCTACGTCCAGGCGCAGAGATGCGTAACGACTCTCACGTGGGTAACTTCGTAGAAGTGAAAAACGCGCGTATCGGTGAAGGCTCTAAGGCAAACCACCTAACTTACCTAGGTGACGCAGAAATCGGTCAACGTACTAACATCGGTGCGGGTACCATCACTTGTAACTACGATGGTGCGAACAAGTTCAAGACCGTCATTGGCAACGACGTTTTCGTTGGTTCAGACAGCCAACTTATCGCGCCAGTGACAGTTGCGGATGGTGCAACCATTGGTGCGGGTACTACGTTAACCAAAGATGTCGCTGAAGGTGAGCTTGTGATCTCTCGCGCGAAAGAGCGCAAAATTACCGGTTGGCAACGTCCAGTTAAGAAAAAGTAAGCTTAATTCGTTTACTTCAAAAAAACAAAGCCGCTCTTGATGAGCGGCTTTGTTGTATCTGGTGTTGTGAAAGATAGAGTTTAGTGACTTGGGATCGCTATGCGCTTCTCTAACCAGCGCACCGCTTGAGAGACCAAAAGAATCAGTACCAAATACTCTAAGACGAGAAACGTATAGATCTCTAATGGCAAGTACTCATTCACGACCAATTCATTAGCCCGTCTCGTTAAGTCACTTAAACCTATTACGCTGACCAACGAACTCATTTTAAGGATATAAACGAATTGATTCCCCAGTGGAGGGAGAATTTGTCGGAAAGCTTGAGGAAGAATCACCAAACGCATTTTTTGCCAATAGTTTAATCCAAGTGACTCTGCTGCTTCATGTTGGCCACGACTGATAGCTTGGATTCCTCCTCTAAATACTTCTGCCATAAAGGCACTTTCTGCAATGGTTAACGCAATCACACCTGCCCAAAAATGATTCAGTGATACGTCTAGCAGCGTCGGCATGCCGTAATACACCCAAAGCAGCAGTACCAAAACAGGAATAGAGCGGATCACCTCCACATAAACACGGTTTATCCACTTGAGTATTGGAGAGTCAGAGAGCGCGGGTAGGGCGATGAGCAATCCAATCGTCATCGCAAACAACATACTGAGCAATGACACTTGGATCGTGTCATTAAAGCCTGCGACCAAAAATCTGATGTTTGTCAGCCCTTGTTCGGTCGATGGATCAAGAACATACCAGCCCCATTGGTAGTCAGAGCAACCGGTGAGAAAAAGCAATGAAACGAGGCACAGATGTCGATAGTTCACAATTACTCCCTGAACTGACTAAAAAACTTCCTTTGTTGCTGCTATGTTATCAATGAAGCCGTACTAATGGTTAATAATTAAAGGGAATATCTCCCACTCTCATTCTTTTAAGGGAATAGAAAATGAAAAAAACGTTGCTTGCGCTAGGAATGTGCCTGCTTGCGATAACTCAAGTCGCTCATGCAGAAAGTCGTCTACAAGAGATATTGGACAAAGGTGTTTTACGTGTAGGGACGACAGGGGATTGGAACCCGATGACGATGAAAGATCCTGCGACCAATAGTTATCGTGGTTTTGATATCGATGTCACCGCTGAGCTTGCTAAAGATCTGGGCGTTAAGGTGGAATACGTTGCGACCGATTGGAAAACACTGGTTAACGGTATCACGGCCAACAAATACGATATTACAGGTAGCGCGTCATTGAATATGTCACGCGCAAAAGTAGCAGGTTATAGCCAACCGTATTTTTATCTTGCGTTTGTACCTGTGGTGCAAAAAAAAGATCTAGCAAAATTCTCTGATTGGGCAGACTTCGATAAGCCAGATGTGAAAGTAGCAGCGACGCTGGGAACGGTTCAAGAGAAGTTGGTCAAAGACTTCTTTCCATCTGCGCAGCATATTGTGATTGAAGCGCCAGCACGTGACTTCCAAGAATTGCTAGCTCGCCGTGCCGACGTATCGGTAACATCAAACGTAGAAGCGGCCACGCTGGTGGAGAAGTTTAAACAGTTGGCGATTGTTCCAGTCAAAGAGCCGCGCAAGCCAACCCCAATTGCGATGCTCTTGCCTCAAGATGACCAAGTATGGATAAATTACATCAACCACTGGGTTGAGCTTAAGAAGACTCAAGGCTTCTTTAAGCAAACTGCTGAAAAATGGGGCTTGAAGAGTATGTAAGCTCTTACTCTTAGCTATCCTAGAAAAACAAAGAGCCGCATAGTGCGGCTCTTGTTTATTGCTTTATAGACTGAGTTTGAAGGTGTTTTAAAGCTCGTCTTCACTCACCACACGAGCATTGTCAGGTGTCGTGAAGTGCTGAGACAATTCACGGTTAGATAGAATGTAACCCATCCACAGACCACCCATACAAATCACAATCGCAACACCGGTCACCATTTGAGCTTGGCTCGCCATTGCTGCAACAAGTGCGCTTGATAGGCTGCTCACGGTAATTTGCAGGCTGTTTTGTAGGCCAGCAGCCGTAGCAGGACTTTGCTGAGCACTTGCTAATGCGCGGTTTACTACGATTGGATAAAGTGCACCGTTAGCAACCGCAATCAAACAGAATGGCGCTAGGATTGGCCAGATAGAGGTCAGTTGCCATTGTGACGCAGCGAAGATAAGCAGTGCAGCAACACTAAACAGGCCAATCAACTGACGCAGAATCTTCTCGTCACCGTATTTGCGAACGCCAACCTTACCTAAGTAACCACCCACCATGAAGGCGATAGTTTGTGGAATAAAGCTTAAACCAATGTCTTTTGCTTCATAGCCAAGTTGAGACATGATCTCAGGCATACCGGTTAAGTAAGCAAAGAAAGCCGCAGACGCAGTAGCAAACATAAACACGTTACCTAGGTAAGCTTTAGAACCTAGTAGTGATTTGATGTCTGAAGACATACTGGTTTGTTTTGCCTCTACTTTTTCATCTTTCTGAGCCATAGTTGCTACAACGAGTAGTACACCCATTAGCGTCAATGCAACAAAAATACTGTGCCAGCCAAAGCTGTCTGCCAATAACACACCTAATTGAGGTGCGAGTGCTGGTGATAGCGCAACCAAAGGCATAATGGTGGCAAAAATTTGCTGGCTTTGGCTAGAGTGACGTTTAATCACCATCGCTTGCCAGATCACCGCAGGAGCACAAACACCAATCGCTTGAACGAAGCGCAGTGCGAGTAGTTGCCATACTTGCTCACTGAACGCGAGACCAAATGAGGCTATGGTAAACAGAACCAAACCTGCGGCCAACGTATTACGATGTCCAAATTTGTCTGAAGCCAAGCCCCACATCAACTGACCAAAAGCCATACCAACAAGAAATACGGTCAGAGAAAGTGCGATTTGTTCAGGGCCTGTAGCAAAATCGATTTCCATTGCTTTGAATGCCGGTAAGTACATATCGGTAGCAATAAAGCCGAGCATTGATAAGGCTGCGAGATAAACAAGCTGTAGTTTTGAGATTTTCATGATTCAACCAATCAAATTATTTAATCATTTATTGTTCAGTATCAGTTAGCGCTAACCCTGATTTATTTACCTCGCCATTCTATTTTTCGATTTTAAGAAAATAAAACGCTAAAATTATTGGTTATCAATCAAATTTTTTGAAGGGTCGATATTCATGTTCTCAAAATCTTCGTTGGAGATGCTCGATACGGTTGCTCGCTTGGGCAGTTTTACTGCGGCTGCCGAAGTGTTGCATAAGGTGCCGTCGGCGATCAGTTATGGCGTACGTCAAGTGGAACAAGAACTGGATGTGGTGCTGTTTCGCCGCTTGCCGAGAAAGGTAGAACTCACGCCAGCGGGAGAACTTTTTATTGCTGAAGCGCGTTTATTATTGAGACAGATGGCAGAAGTGAAAGCGCAAACTCGACGTGCAGCTCATGGCTGGCAATCAACGTTGAAGCTCACGTTGGATAACGTGGTCAAGCTCGACAAGCTCAAACCTTTGGTTGAAGACTTTTATCGAGAGTTTGAATTTGCAGAGCTGCAAATCAACATGGAAGTATTTAATGGTTCTTGGGAGGCTATCGCTCAGGAACGAGCTGATATCGTGGTTGGTGCTACTTCTGCAATTCCTGTTGGTGGCGATTTTGAAGTCAAAGATATGGGCGTACTCGATTGGGCATTCGTAATGTCTCCGGCTCATCCTTGCGTTCGTCAGCAGATACTTACCGAAGAATTTGTCAGTAAATTTCCGGCTATTTGCTTAGATGATACGTCAAACGTCTTGCCAAAACGTCACACTGGGCATTATCCGAAACAACGACGTTTGCTTTTACCTAATTGGTACAGTGCGATTGAGTGTCTAAAAAATGGGGTCGGCGTAGGATACATGCCACGACATATCGCTATGCCACTTATTAATGATGGTGTACTGGTAGAAAAAGTGCTGCCGGATGATAAGCCGCTGAGCCAGTGTTGTTTGGTGTGGCGTAAGGACGATAACCATAAGTTGATTCAATGGATGGTGGATTATCTTGGCTCGTCAAGTCAACTTCATCGAGATTGGCTACAACATTCATAAAATTGAAAATTGACCGAAACACGTGTTGACAATGTAGTCAATTCATTAAAAATCGAAACAAAGTTCGGTAAATTTAGGATGAACGATTATGTCAAAATTAGTGGATAGAAAATGGCAAATCTTACCGATCATCACATTGTCTGTGTTTATGTTGGTGGGGTTATACGGGTTTTATATAACGCTTGAGCGTTCAGTGCATGATTCTGTGCAGCGAACAACGGAATCTCTGCTTACCGATGTTATCTATGAAATTAAGGAAGATGCTCCGAGCTTCGCTCACGATTCTGATATCGATGATTATATCGGTGACTTAACGCAAGCTGATGCAGATGCTCGTATTCAAGTACTTGATGAGCAGGGCACCGTTGTCGGAGATACTGCGCTGTCAGACCGCGCTTTAATTGGACTGGAAAGTCACAGCGACCGACCTGAATTTGTCCAAGCTTGGGAGAATGGGTCTGGCTACGACGTACGCTTTAGTGAAGTGTTGTCTGTTGATCTGTTTTACGTCTCACGCAAGGTTGTTATCGATTCTCAAGAGTTCGTCGTGGTACTCGCCGTACCGATGCATCATTTGAAAACCATGACATCACAATTGATGGCGATCTTAGGTGTAATGGTGGTACTGAGTATTGGCTTTCTTATCGCAACCTCGATTTTTAGCCATCGTCAAATCATCCATAAAGTATCCGAAGAGCAGAAAAAACAAGATGAGCGCATTCGTCAGCGTACATTGGAAATTGAGTTAATGCATCGTTTGGCCAATATGCTGGCAGCATGTAACAATTTGATTGAAGCTCAGATGGTCGTAGAGGATATCGTCCCTCGTATTTTGGGTAAGGTGAATGGCAGTATTTCTCTGATGCGCTCTTCAAGAAACCAGTTAGTCACGCAACTAGATTGGGGGGATAGCTGGCCAGGAAGTCGCTCATTTGCTCCTGATGAATGCTGGTCACTGCGTAAAGGTCGCAGTCACTTATCGATTGAGTCATTCCATAACTTAACTTGTGAACATATGGCATCGATCGAAAATAACCAAACGCTGTGTATTCCTCTAACTGCACACGGCAATACCATCGGTATCATGCATTTGTATTTTGGCCAAGGTGAGATTGAAGTTGATGAGATGACCATGCAGTTGTCGTACAGCGTGGCGGAACATTTAGGCTTAGCATTAGCGAACTTGAGTCTCCAAGAGAAGTTACGTTCTCAGGCGTTGAGCGATCCGTTAACGGGGTTGTACAACCGTCGTTTCTTCGAGCAAAAGCTCACGGAGCACGTAAACAACTCAGCGACCAGCACAGAAGCCATGTCGCTATTGATGCTTGATCTCGACCATTTCAAGCGCTTTAACGACAACTTTGGTCATGATGCCGGTGATTACGTATTGAAAGAGATCAGCGCGCTATTAAAACGCACCGTCTCTGAAGATGAAACAGCCTGTCGTTTGGGCGGGGAAGAGTTAGCCGTGATTCTGCCTCATTGCGATATGGCTTCGGCAACGGATTATGCACAGAACATAGTGGATCAGATCCGTGCTTTACACCTAGAGCACAAAGGTTTGTCACTAGGTCAGTTAAGTGTCTCGATTGGTGTCGCAACTTATCCTGAGCCTGCTTCTGATATCGAAGTGTTAGTGAAGATGGCTGATAAGGCGCTGTATCTTGCGAAAGACCAAGGCAGAGACCGTGTCGTTAATTATCAACAATACAGCGAGTTTAAGACGCCAGAGCCAGATGCGGCGGAAATCACATTGGTTCAACGTTAATAAAAAATCCCTCGTCATGGCGAGGGATTTTTGTATAGCTTGATGTCGGCTACGACAAGAAAAACTTATAAGACGGGTTGTCCGTTTCGTCTTTACATTGATAGCCAAGTTCGCGTAAATGCGCGGAAAACTGAGCTAAGTCGCTTTCATCTAACTCGAAACCACATAAAACGCGTCCGTAGTCGGCACCGTGATTACGGTAGTTGAACAAGCTGATGTTCCAATGAGTACCTAAAGTGCTTAAGAACTTAAGTAGCGCACCTGGGTATTCTGGAAACTCAAAGCTATACAGACGTTCTTTGAGTGGTTTAGACGGCTTACCGCCAATCATGTAGCGTACGTGTAACTTCGCCATTTCATCATCGGACAGGTCAACCACAGGGTAACCACCATCACGTAAATCGCGAATGATATTTTCCAACTCTTCTTGACCGCCTTGCAAACGAACACCAACAAAGATATTTGCCAAAGCATCATCGTTGTAACGGTAATTAAACTCAGTGACCGCTCGACCACCAATCAAGTTGCAGAACTCAAAGAAAGCGCCTTGACGTTCTGGAATCGTAACTGCTAATAAACCTTCGCGCTTTTCACCCAATTCGCAACGTTCTGATACGTAGCGCAAACCATGGAAGTTGGTATTCGCACCAGACAGCACGGTACCAAGGTTTTTGCCTTCTAGTTTGTTCTGCTCAGCAAACTTCTTTAAACCCGCTAGAGCAAGCGCACCTGAGGGCTCTGCAATCGCGCGCGTGTCTTCAAAGATGTCTTTGACTGCTGCGCAGATTTCATCACTAGAGACCGCAATATGGCCATCAATGTACTTTTGGCATAGACGGAAAGTTTCTTCACCAATGCGCTTTACCGCAACACCATCGGCAAACATGCTGACTTGATCGAGCACGACGGGCTCGCCTGCATCTAATGCAGCCTTTAAACAAGAAGAATCTTCCGGCTCAACCGCAATGACTTTGATTTCGGGCATCAGTTGCTTGACGAGTACCGCCACGCCAGCAGCTAAACCACCACCTCCGACAGGGACAAAGATATAATCAAGGTGGCCATTTTGTTGCAGCATTTCCATGCCGATGGTGCCTTGACCTGCAATCACCAGTGGATGATCGAAGGGAGGGACAAAGGTGTACCCGTTTAACTCGGATAGACGCTCTGCCTCGGCTTTTGCCTCATCAAAGTTACTGCCATGCAAAACGACATTACCACCAAAACCACGTACCGCATCCACTTTGATGTCTGGTGTGGTCTTTGGCATAACAATCGTCGTTCGGATACCAAGTTTAGTACCAGAGAGAGCCATACCTTGCGCATGGTTACCTGCTGATGCTGCAATCACGCCCGCGTTTTTTTGCGCTTCGGATAAGCTTGCCACCATATTGTAGGCGCCACGTAGCTTGAACGAGTGCACTGGTTGACGGTCTTCACGTTTGATCTGCACATTGTTACCAATGCGTGCAGCAAGGCGCGGCATCTCTTGTAAAGGGGTGACGGTTGCCACTTCGTACACAGGAGCGCGCAAGATCTGGCGCAGATAATCTGCACCAGACTGGTTTTCCTGTTTTAAGGGAAAGGGTTGACTCATAAAGCTAGCCCTCGAGCTTAGATTTATCTCGCACTGCACCTTTGTCAGCACTGGTTGCCATGCTTGCGTACGCCTTCAAAGCAAAAGAGACTTCACGCTGACGGTTCGCTGGCTTCCAGCCTAGTTCGTCTTGTTTTGCTCGACGTGCAGTAAGCTCTTCTTCTGAAACATCCAGTGAGATAGAGCGGCTAGGAATATCAATGGTGATGATGTCGCCATTTTGAACCAAGCCGATAGTACCTCCACTGGCTGCTTCTGGAGAGGCGTGACCAATTGAGAGGCCTGATGTACCACCAGAGAAGCGACCATCTGTCAGTAGCGCACAAGACTTACCAAGGCCCATCGATTTTAGGTACGTGGTTGGGTAAAGCATTTCTTGCATGCCCGGACCACCTTTCGGACCTTCGTAGCGAATAACAACGACTTCACCCGCTTTTACCTTGCCACCTAAAATACCATCAACAGCAGAGTCTTGGCTTTCAAAGACGATTGCAGGACCTTGGAACTTAAGGTTTTCTTCATCTACGCCAGCGGTTTTCACAATACAGCCATCCACTGCGATGTTGCCAGACAGAACGGCTAGGCCGCCTTCTTGGCTAAAGGCGTTTTCTTTTGAACGGATACAACCGTCTACGCGATCGTCATCAAGGCGATCCCAGCGGCAATCTTGAGAGAAGGCTTGAGTTGTTCGGATGCCCGCAGGACCAGCACGGAAGAACTTAAGGACTTCTTCGTTTTCCGTTTGCATGATGTCGTATTCAGCAAGTTGTTGCTGCATCGTCATGCCAAGCACTGTGTGTGTATTGCCGTTTAGCAAGTTTGCACGATCAAGTTCACCCAAGATCGCCATGACACCACCAGCACGGTGCACGTCTTCCATGTGGTATTTCTGCGTTGACGGTGCCACTTTACAGAGGTGTGGAACGCGACGAGACATTTCATCAATGTCGTTCATGTCGAAGTCAATTTCACCTTCCTGTGCGGCTGCTAACAGGTGCAGAACCGTATTGCTAGAGCCGCCCATTGCGATGTCCAGTGCCATTGCATTTTCGAAGGCTGCGCGGTTAGCGATATTACGTGGTAGGGCTGACCCATCATCTTGTTCGTAGTAACGGCGAGTTAGTTCAACCACGCGTTTACCTGCGTTAATGAATAGTTGCTCGCGGTCAGCGTGAGTCGCCAACATTGAGCCATTACCTGGCTGAGACAGACCCAATGCCTCTGTTAGGCAGTTCATCGAGTTTGCGGTAAACATGCCTGAGCATGATCCACATGTTGGACATGCGCTGCGTTCGATCTGTTCGCTTTGTTGATCAGAAACGGTTGGATCGGCACCTTGGATCATTGCATCAACAAGATCTAGTTTGATGATCTGATCGGAAAGCTTGGTTTTGCCTGCTTCCATAGGACCGCCTGAAACAAAAATAACCGGAATGTTTAGGCGCATTGCAGCCATCATCATTCCCGGAGTGATTTTGTCACAGTTAGAGATACACACCATTGCATCGGCACAGTGCGCATTCACCATGTACTCAACAGAGTCGGCAATCAGTTCACGTGAAGGCAGTGAGTAAAGCATGCCACCGTGGCCCATTGCGATGCCGTCATCGACTGCGATAGTGTTAAATTCTTTTGCGATGCCGCCGGCTTTTTCTATTTCACCGGCAACCAATTGACCCATGTCTTTTAGGTGTACGTGACCCGGAACAAATTGAGTAAATGAGTTCACAACGGCGATGATTGGTTTACCGAAGTCTTCATCTTTTACGCCAGTAGCACGCCAAAGAGCACGTGCACCCGCCATGTTACGACCATGTGTGGTGGTAGCTGATCTATATTTTGGCATTTCTTAATCCTTCTTACTTCTGTTCTGGGTACACATAGTCTAACCAGCCCCACTTGTCTTCCGTGGTGCCGTTAAATAGGCCAAAGTAGGCCGCTTGCAGTTCTTTAGTGATTGGGCCGCGTTTACCGGTGCCCACTTCAATTTTGTCGATGGTTGCCACTGGTACAACTTCAGCTGCGGTACCAGTCATGAAAACTTCATCGGCAAGGTAAAGAGCTTCACGAGCAATGTTTGCTTCACGTACTTCATAGCCTTTGTCGCGTGCAATCGTCATGATCGAATCACGAGTAATACCTGGCAGAATCGCACTGGTTGCTGGTGGCGTGATGATGACACCATCTTTGATAACAAAGATATTCTCACCCGCCCCTTCAGATAGATAACCATCGACACTTAGTGCGATGCCCTCGTCATAACCGTGACGGCGAGCTTCTCCACCCACCAATAGTGAAGATAGGTAGTTACCGCCTGCCTTAGCCGCAGTTGGGATGGTGTTTGGTGCTGCACGATTCCAACTAGAGATCATGGCATCAACACCAGCTTCTAGCGCTTCTTCACCTAGGTAAGAACCCCAAGGGAAAGCAGCAATGATGAGTTCCATTTCAGTGCCTACTGGCGGGCATACGCCCAAGCCAACATTACCCACAAAACCTAGTGGACGGATATAAGCGCTATCGAGTTTGTTTTGGCGAAGTGTTTCGCGTGTTGCTTCCATGATTTCCTCTACAGAGAAAGGGATAGGGAAGCGGTAAATTTTTGCGGAGTCTTTTAAACGCTGTGCATGCTCACGATGGCGGAAGACAATTGGTCCTTTTGGGGTGTTGTAGCAGCGTACGCCTTCAAAAACAGAGGTGCCGTAGTGCATCGCATGAGTCAAAACGTGTACGTTTGCCTCTGCCCATGGAACCATCTCACCATTAAACCAAATGAAATCTGCGGTTTTCGTTGCCATTTATTGCCTTCCTTATGCGCTCACGTGTTGTTGTAGGTTGTGATTTGGGAGTTCGTCATTGCGAATTTTCAGTACCTCGACGGTACGGATATCCCACAACTTTTCAATTTGATTAACCAAGAACGAGATTGGTCGGTCACTGTCGACGATGATCTCTACGCTGGCGACTTTGCTTTCGTGGTTTTGCGTCGCCGCAACTTGTTTGATCACAAAGCCTCGATGACGAATCACACGAAGAACGCGCTCTAACAGTACCGGTTTGTCATCGGCTTTGATGTCGAGTAAATATCTGTCCATGTGATTGTCTCCTAAGTATTTTCCAACATGTCACTGTTGGATGCGCCTGGTGGCACCAATGGCCATACGTTCTCTTCTTCATCGATTAAAACGTGAAGCATGTAAGAAGTCTTACTTTCTAGCATCTCTTTGAGAGCCGGTTCGACTTCTTCTTTCTTGGTGATGGTTTTACCCGGGATATCGAACGCTTTTGCCAGCATCACGAAGTCTGGATTGTCATCAAGAATGGTTTCGCTGTGGCGGCCGTCAAAGAACAGCGACTGCCATTGGCGAACCATGCCAAGACGTTGGTTATTAAGAAGGACAATCTTTACTGGAATCTGACGACGCTTCAGCGTGCCCAACTCCTGCACGTTCATCATAAATGAACCGTCACCTGTAATAAGGATAGACTGATCATCAGGACGTGCGACAGCAGCGCCCATTGCAGCAGGTAAGCCAAAGCCCATCGTACCTAGACCAGCAGAAGTAATGAAGTTTTGTGGGTTACGCGGTTGGATATGTTGCGCTGCCCACATCTGATGCTGACCTACGTCAGTCGACACGATCGAGCTGTCCGGCATCATGTCAGACAGCTGTTTAAGTAACAGAGGAGCGTAAATTAACTCGCCTGGGTGGTCGTAACGCCATTTAAAACCGCTACGTAGACTTTCACTGTGGTGAACCCACGGTGAGATATCTTGTGTTAACTCTAACTGAGGAAGAATGGTATTGATGTCACCACGCAATGGCGCATTTGCATGACGCAGTTTGTGTATCTCTGCCGCATCGATGTCGATATGAATGACCTTGGCATGGGGTGCGAATGTATCAAGCTTACCCGTTACTCGGTCATCGAAACGAGCTCCTACCACAATCAAAAGGTCACTCTCTTGTACAACAAGATTGGCCGCTTTAGTGCCGTGCATACCCAACATACCAAGGTAGTGTGGGTCATGGCGTTCAATGGTACCCAGCCCTTTCAGAGTGCTTACTGCTGGCATAGGGTTTAGGCGTAGAAATTCACGAACGGCATCTGTTGCTTTAGCAAGTTGAACACCGCCACCTACGTACAAAACAGGGCGAGTTGAAGCGGCGAGAACTTCTTGTGCGCGTTGGATGTCTTCATCGCGGACTTGTGGGATGGCTGGTGGAACACAGGGAGGCAGAAGTTCAGTTGGTGCTTGAGCAAGTTGAACATCTTTAGCGATATCGACAATAACTGGACCTGGGCGGCCTGTTTTCGCTACTTCGAACGCTTCGGCAAGCGTTGGGGCAAGGTCTTCGATGTCAGTCACTAGGTAACTGTGTTTGGTACAAGAGAGGGACATTCCGATCACATCCATCTCTTGGAAAGCATCGGTACCGATATGAGAACTGGCAACCTGACCGGTAATGGCGACAAGTGGCACGGAATCTAGGAAGGCGTCGGCAAGGCCAGTAACAAGATTGGTGGCACCAGGTCCAGAAGTAGCCATACAAACTGCTACGTCTTGTGTCGCGCGGGCCATTCCTATAGCGGCCATTGCGGCCCCTTGCTCATGACGGCATAAGATGTGTTCTACACCACCATCATATAGCGCATCGTAGATTGGCATGATGGCTCCACCAGGATACCCAAACACCGTCTCGATGCCTTGCTGTCTTAAAGCGGCTACGACAAGTTGTGCACCGGTCATCGTAAACCTCCTTTGCTACGTTGTGGCTCGTAGCTATCGCCATGTGTTTCGCACTTCATGTGCACTCCCATTCTTCCCGTTAAGCTGTCTAAGAGTTAGACAGATGACAACATGTAGTTGTAAAAAAACCCCCGGACTTTTCAGTGCGGGGGTTTTTTGTAATTTGTGGTTATTTTTCGCCCACATTCCCCCGCGCGGTGTCAATAATGACCACGATAATCAGGGCTAGCAGTGAGTTGATGTGAGCGAATATGTTCATCTGTCTGTCGTTCTTTTTTCGTTAAAAAGTATTGTGTAATGTTCTACGAAAATGTTTGCGTCACTAGTGGTAACACACAAATCTGCTGCATGACAAGCAAAAAGTCATTCTTTTTTCACATTAAGTACCCATCTGGACAGGCTATATAACATATCCATATAGAAAACATCTGCTTATATAGCGTACAAAAATTTGAGGAAATTATGGGGCTGGCAATCATTCATAGTCGAGCAAGTGTGGGTGTGCAAGCGCCATCGGTAAGCGTGGAAGTCCACATCAGCAATGGGATGCCGGGCTTTACACTCGTCGGTCTACCAGAAACAACAGTAAAAGAATCTAAAGATCGTGTCCGCAGTGCGATCATTAATTCCAACTTCCAATTTCCTGCCAAGCGAATCACGGTAAATTTGGCCCCAGCAGATTTACCCAAGGAAGGTGGGCGCTTCGATCTACCGATTGCATTGGGAATTTTAGCCGCTTCAGAGCAAATCGCGACAGATAAGCTTAAAAACTACGAATTTGTTGGCGAATTGGCACTTTCTGGCGGATTAAGGCCCGTAAAAGGCGTCTTACCCGCCGCGCTGGCCGCAAATAAAAGTCAGCGTCATTTAGTTGTGCCCCATGCCAACGGTGATCAAGCCGCTTTGGTGGGGAAAGAACAACATAAATCCGCGCAGTCTTTACTGGAAGTGTGCGCTGAGCTTTGTGGTCAGCATAAGTTGGAATTACACCAAGCACCAAAGCGTAATGTCGTCGAAAAGCATGGTCGAGATCTGCAAGACATCATTGGACAGCAACAAGGTAAACGTGCCTTAGAGATAGCGGCGGCAGGTAATCACAACTTACTTTTTCTTGGCCCTCCCGGAACGGGTAAAACCATGTTGGCTTCACGACTGTGTGATTTATTGCCTGAGATGACCGATGAAGAGGCGATGGAAACGGCATCAGTAGCGTCGCTAACTCAAAGTGAAATCAATGAACATAATTGGAAAACACGCCCGCTGCGCAGCCCGCATCATTCTAGTTCAATGGCGGCATTGGTCGGGGGAGGCTCAGTGCCTAGACCCGGTGAAATTTCATTGGCGCATAATGGACTGTTGTTTTTGGATGAGATGCCAGAGTTTGATCGCAAAGTACTCGACTCTTTAAGGGAGCCATTAGAGTCGGGGGAGATCATTATTTCACGTGCGCAGGGTAAAACCCGTTTTCCGGCTCGATTTCAGTTGGTCGGAGCGCTCAACCCGAGCCCTACGGGTTATTACGAAGGTAACCAATCTCGCACAAATCCACAGGCGATTTTGCGTTATCTTGGTCGATTATCAGGGCCGTTGCTTGACCGATTTGATATGTCGTTAGAGATTCCTGCACTGCCGAAAGGTACGTTAGCTGAAGGAGGTGATAGAGGTGAGCCAACCTCCGTCGTAAAACAAAGGGTCAACTTAGCCAGAGAGAGTATGTTGCAACGCAGTGGTAAGGTAAATGCCCTGCTGGGGAGCCGAGAAATTGAAGCTTTCTGCCCATTACAAAAATCCGATGCGGAATTTTTAGAGAATGCGCTGCATCGTCTTGGGTTATCGATTCGTGCCTATCACCGGATTATCAAAGTTGCGCGGACGATTGCTGATCTGGAGGGCTCAGCAGCGATTGAACGAACGCATCTTGCAGAAGCGTTAGGGTACAGAGCGATGGATAGATTGCTCAAGCAGTTAACCGCACAGGCGGTATAGAAGCTATTTCGCAGCGAGTCTGGTTTGTACTCGCTGCAATATAAGGGTTAGAAGGTGTAGTTTAAACCGACCGACAACAAGTACTCTTTTTCATCATAAAAAGTAATGTTGGAATCCGTACTGCTATAACCTGCTAGTGAGATGAAAGACCAGTTGTCCCAATCAAATACATTTTTGTACTCGTATGCAGCAAACAAACTTAACTTATCATCGTTGCGAGTTTTACCAAACGTCGCGCTTGCTGATTCAAAGTCTTTGACCGTGTAGCCGGCAGTTAAGGCAACACGATGTCGATTGATAAACTGGAACCAACTTAAGTCTAATCCATAAGAGTTAAAGGATTCTGCGTCGCCATCTGCATCATGATAAATGTAAGTAAATGCGGGTTGTAGCATCGATGTGCGGCTGAGTGGAATTCGATAGTCACCTTTGATGTGGTAGATCTTAGCATCACGGGCCAGTGATGGATCGGTCACGGTGTCTTTTTCTACGTCTTTGTCTGCGTAAGCCAGATCAAGATTAAAGTTATCGTCTAAAAAGCGGTTGATCTGGAAACGAAAGGCGTTGCCACCCTCATCTGTGGTTTTTCTTTTTTGGTTGGTTAAGTAAGGGTTTTGCCAGGTTTCCCCTTCCAAAATGGTCGGTAAATACGAGAAATCGAGCACAGTGCCTGAATCTAATTGGTATTTATAGCCCAATTGGAATGCCAAAGTACCTATAGCGATATCGGAGCGTGTCGTACCTGCATACACTTGGTGGTTAAGTCGGTGACCGAATGTATAAGCTGCGTTGCCTAGAGGGGCAGCAATGAAAGAACTGTCGCTCTCGGCGCTTTCATTGAGAGAGTTAATTGTGCTGCTGTTATCCGTATTAAAGTGGGATTCAGATGAGACGAAGCCAGCATTTAATGAAACTTCGCCGCTAAAACCTGCGGTCTCTGCTAGTTGAGCCTGAGCTGTGCTGACGATAAAGGCCAAAGGCAGTAAGGTTAGCCTTGGATTCATTCGCGTTCTCCTTGTTTGTCGAATGAAGAATATTTGTTTGAGCGGTGGTCCAGTTTTACATTGCAACAAATCTGACCATTCTTACAAATGTTCCAATATGGCAATGGATTCGTATAATTACACGCTGTTTTATTGCTCACGCGCACAAGTTATCGATTGGTTACCATGTTGGCATATTTGTTACTCATTTTTAACGCTTCCTTTGTGATTATAAATTCTGCGATTTGTTCCATCGCAATTTGTATCATTGCTATTTTTAAGCTTTTGCTTCCAACAGCAAAGCTCAAAGCTAAGGGGACAGAGGCGGCCAATAAAATGATGTGGGTTTGGGCCACCATCAACATGGGTATTCTTGCCTTATTCAATCGCGTTGAATGGGATATTGAAGGCGGTGAAAACCTAAAGAAGGATGGTTGGTACCTCTTGATCAGTAATCATCTTAGTTGGACTGATATTGTTGTACTGTGTTGCGTGTTTAAAGATCGCATTCCGATGCCAAAATTTTTCCTCAAGCAACAGCTATTATATGTGCCTTTTATCGGAATGGCTTGTTGGGCGCTGGATATGCCGTTTATGCGTCGTTATTCGCGGGAGTTTTTGATTCGTAATCCACACAAACGTGGTCAAGATTTGGCAACTACGCGCCGTTCGTGTTCAAAATTCAAACATACTCCGACCACAGTAGTGAACTATGTCGAAGGGACTCGTTTTACCCAAGAGAAGCAGCGTAAGAGCCGTGCCGGTTACCAATACTTATTACAGCCTAAGTCAGGTGGTATCGCATATACATTAGCGGCAATGGGTGATCAGTTTGAGAGCATTATCGATGTGACATTAGCTTACCCAGAAAACACAGATAAACCATTTAAAGACATTTTGATGGGCCGTATGACCAAGATTGTGGTGCGTGTGAACGTGTTGCCTGTGGATGAGAAGGTATTGGGGGATTACTTCAATGATAAGCCGTACAAGCGCCAATTCCAGCAATGGTTAGGCGAGGTTTGGCAAGAGAAAGATATCTTGCTGCAAGACATTCATAAATAATCTGAGCTAAAGTTAAATTGAAAAGGGGAGCATCTTGCTCCCCTTTTTCATTTCAATTCGAATTACTTAAGTGTCAGTAGGTAATCTACAAGAGCAAAGTATTCTTCAGTTGATTTGATGCCTTGCGCTTGAACTAGGTACTTGTTGTTCACGATCACTGCAGGTACACCAGTTAGGCCGCTGTTTTCAAATTGCTTGTCCATGCGACGAACCATTGAATCCACTGCGAAGCCTTTGAATGCAGCATCGAATTTCTTCGCATCTACACCTTCATCTAGGAAGATTTGACGAAGCTCTGCGTCGTCACGTGGTGCTTTACGCATGTTGTGAATGCGGTTAAACATCACGGGTACCATCTTATCTTCAATTTTAAGCGCAACCATGGTCGCATAGGCTTTGCTCATTGAAGGCCCCATGTTGCCCCCCATGAATGACACGTGGTTCTTTTGCAGTTTCACCCCTTCAGGTAACTGTTTCTTCAACTGCTGAATGATAGGTTCAAACGTATTGCAATGTGGGCAGTAGAAAGAGAAGAACTCAGTAACGACAGGCTTCTTTGATGCTTCTAGATCCAATACTTTGTATTGTTCACCTTCTTTGAATTGCGCTGCATGTGCCGACAGGCTAAGCATCAGCATAGAAAACAGTGCGAACAGCTTTTTCATTTAAATAATCTCCATTTTGAATTGTTCGGCCCGACTTACCATTGAGGCATTAAAGACAGTGGTGCTTCTTCTAAGTTGGCAATCTGCTCTTTAAATCCAAGGACCTGACCTTCCCAGTATTTTGGCTCATTGAACCATGGAAAAGCGAGCGGAAATGCCGGGTCATGCCAACGTTTTGCTAGCCATGCCATATAGTGCACCATTCGTAGACCGCGAAGTGGCTCGATTAGTTTCAATTCTGCCGAGTTAAAATCGCAAAACTCTTGGTAACCTTCTAAAACAATGTCCAATTGCATTAGCTTATCTTGACGTTCACCATTGAGTAGCATCCACAAGTCTTGCACCGCTGGGCCATTACGTGAGTCATCTAAATCGACGAACATTGGCCCATCACGCCATAAGATGTTACCCGGATGGCAATCACCGTGCAGACGAATGGATTTAAAGCCGTCTTGCCAGTGGTTTTCGAGTGATTTGATCAGCATGTCTAAATCATTGAAGAAACTATTTTCCAAATGCATTGGGATCATATTGGCGTTTTGCAAAATCTCTCTTGGTTGGTAGAGATACTCTTGTAGACCAATGCTTGGACGGTGCTGAAACGCTTGTTTGCTTCCCACTTTATGAATACGACCTAAAAAGCGACCAACGCCTTCTAATTGATCGAGGTTATCCACTTCAAACTGACGACCGCCAACACTCTCAAACAAAGCAAAGCCGTAACCTTGATAGTGATGCAAGGTGTGACCATTAATGCGAACGGGTGGGGCGACGGGAATTTCGTTGTCGATCAGTTCAAGCGTGAAATCATGCTCTTCTTGAATTTGCTCATTGCTCCAACGTTCTGGGCGGTAGAATTTTACTACGTAGCGTTGGCGTTCTTCATCAGTGAATTGGTATACGCGGTTTTCATAGCTGTTGAGAGGCAGAAATCCTGACTCTGCTCGAATACCGATGCTCTCTAGCGCGTACCACATAAAGTCAGGCGTCAGGGCATCAAAGTTGAAAGTACCTTGGGACATATAAATAAAAAGGCTCATTACTGAGCCTTTTTCCATTGGTCTTCGAAGTTATAGCTTCTTGATGAATCGGCTTTCTACTTCGATAGTGAATTCGTTGCTCTTATCGGTGAGTATAAACTGAATTGTCGTAATCGCGGAGTTTAGCGTGTCAGGATCAACGCCAAGACTCATTGGTAAGTTCAAGACTTCTCCGGGTTCAACTTGAATCGTTTGTTTGCCATACCAACTGACATCACTCAAGCCTTCCACGTTTAAGTCATACTTTTGAACTTGTTGGGTTTTGTTGATCACTTTGAGGGTGTAGGTGTTTTCCACTTCACCTGAGCTATTAACGCGGAACAACTGATTACGATCACGCAGTACACTCATACCTGCTGGGTCAACGGATGCGACTTGTAGGAAGAACAAGCCAATCATCACCAATAATACTGCACCATAACCAAGCAGTTTGGGACGCATGACCTTTGTACTCTTGCCTGAGAGGCGATGTTCTGTGGTGTAGTTGATCAGACCCTTTTCATAGCCCATGCGTTCCATGGTTTTGTCACAGGCGTCAATACATGCACCACAGTTAATGCACTCATATTGCAAGCCATCGCGAATATCGATGCCAGTTGGACAGACCTGAACACACAAATCACAGTCGATACAGTCACCGAGCCCCATTTGTTTATGATCTGCTTTACGTGAGCGAGGGCCTCGCTTTTCTCCGCGTTTGGTATCGTAACCAACAATGAAGGTGTCTTTGTCGAACATGGCGGATTGGAAGCGTGCATAAGGACACATGTGAATACACATGATAGAGCGCATCCAACCTGCATTACCGTAAGTACAAATGGCGAAGAACATCACCCAGAACACTGGCCAGAAGTTAGCATTGAAAGTAAAGAAGTCGATAACCAACTGTTTCATCGGTACGAAGTAACCAACAAAGGTGAAACCTGTCGCAAGGGCTATCGCAAACCACGCGATATGTTTGAGGGTTTTGCGTATAGCTAAATTGGTGGTCAACTTATTGGAATCTTGTTTACGGCGTTTATTGGCGCTGCCTTCTAGCTTTTCTTCAAACCAGATATACATGAAGGTCCACACGGTTTGTGGGCACAGATAGCCACACCAAACCCGACCTAAAAAGGTGGTGATGAAGAATAACCCAAAAGCGGAAATCACAAACAGCAGGGCGAGCAGGGTGAGATCTTGAGGGTACAGAGTGGTACCGAAAAAGTTGAACTGCTGGTTTCCGATATCCAGCAAAATGGCTTGGCGCTCTCCGTAAGGAATCCACGGAACCAATGCAAATAGCAACAACAAAAACCAACCACCATAACGGCGTAGCTTTTGAAAGGTGCCTTTGCTCTCTCGCACATAGATACGATTACTTGGGTTGAAACGGTCCCCATTCCCTTTGTGGGTTTTGGGATTAAAGGTTTTGGGAGTCACATCTTTGATATCGATCTTATCCTGACTCATGAACGCTTCCTTCTTTCGGCTCTTATAATGTGCGGCGACATTTCTATTGATGACGCTCAATGACATTGCTGTTTTGCCCAGACGGTGAATCATGACTGGGCATAATTATTTTAGTAAATACTGATGAACGGCGATTATACAATCAATAACAATTCCGTTTCTTTAACACTGTCAACGTTTAACAACAAAAGTCAGTACAGTTAACCTGATAAATGGCTGAACAGTTATAAATGGCTTTTCGAACTGGTTGATTTAGTTATAAAAAAAGCGACTCAAATGAGTCGCTTATCAGTCTTGGGTGTTGAGCCGTTTACTTGATGATGCCGCGAGCGCGAAGGATAGCGGTTTTAAAGTCATCTTCTTGGTCTTTCTTTAGACCTGGGATCATTTCGTCTTTGCTGCTATTGCGCATTTTTAGGTGGTAGATCAACACATCATCAGTCAGATCTTCCAATTTGCCTTCATAACCCGCTTCGTTTGCCAGTTTAACGATGAACTGTAGCAGGTTCATTTCTTGATCTTTATGCCACTCTGGCTCTAGTAGCTCAAGCAGCTCTTCAATACGATGACACTTCATTTCTTTCTCCACAGAATTTATAGGTGTTATTTGCTACTAAAGGTATCAAATTGCTTGGCGAACACCAAATAGGAAAGGGCGGAGAGAAAAGAAAAAAGCGCGGTGACTGCCGCGCTTTTTAATTAAGCTGCTTTAATAACTTTGTTTGGAACACTTGGCATAATCGCTGTCTTCTCAACCAGAGTCATTGTTGGCGCAACTTGTTTTGCCTTTGGCGCAGCAGTAAAACCACTGCGACGGCGCATTGCACTACGATTAGTGTGTGCGAACCTGACTGTTGTTGGGCGCATTTAGATACCTAACTGCCAGGCATATCCATTGCCGATGTAATGGCCTGAGTCACTATGAGTTGAGCTTCAACTGCTTGAAGGGTGGCTCTTCTGGCTTTCGCCAATCCAAATAATGAATCAGGAATAATGATATGCATGCATATCGTGTATAGGTTAGCACTCCTGCCATAATTGGTCGATAGTTGAACAGTTGAATTGTATGGATTTTATCGTTTTTGAGCTTAGAACAAGGTGAAATTTGTTTTGATCCCATGATCAGCAGTAGTAGTATGAGAATTCTACGAAGGAGGTGCATATGTCATTTTTGAAGAAGACACTGGCAAGTTTTGGGATCGGTAGTGCTAAGGTCGACTCGGTCCTGAATCAAGATGTGCTATATCCCGGCCAGAGCGTGGATGTTTCTATCCATGTCTATGGTGGAGCGACAGAGCAAGCGATCGACAATATCGATCTCAAACTTTGCTGTCGTTATATCGCAGAAGCCCCAGATGATCGTGGTGCTCGTGAAGGACAGAGTATGCGAAGAGTGCCGCAGACTCATGTTTTGGCGAAGTGGAACCTCCCTTATGCATTTACCATTCACTCTGGTGAAGAGCGCACCTTTGACGTGAAGCTCGACGTACCATGGAACACACCTGTCACTATTGGTGATGCCCAAGTCTGGCTTGAAACTGGCTTAGACGTCGCCATGGCACTAGATCCAACCGACAAAGACATTCTCACTGTTAGACCCGACCCACTTATGGATGCCATTTTGTCTGCTTTTGAATCGCAAGGTTTGCGCATTCGACAAGTGGAGTGCGAAGAAGTGAAAGGCTTTGACCTCCCATTTGTGCAAGAGTTTGAAATGGTGCCAACCGACGGCCCATATCACGGAGTATGGCGAGAGTTGGAGTTTGTTGCTCACCGCGACGAGACAAACCTGAAGTTATGGTTTGAAGTTGATCGGACTCGTAGTGGTGCTCGTGGCATGTTAGCTAGCCTACTCGGCGGTGGGAAATTAAAACGTGAGTTGAGTATTCCAATCAATACTAAATTGGATGATGTTGGCTCATTAGTGCTCAACTATCTTGATCAAACTACCGCAGCGCACGAGTCCTAATTTAAGCTTACACGTGTAAGCCTAATGTGCCATACTAGAGTGAATATTCAAAACTCTAGTATAGGCGCGTTCATGTCCTCACCTCAGAAAGCACAATACAGTCAGGGCGAAGAACTGGCCAACTCCATTACTCATGGTATTGGAATGATCTTCGGCATTGTTGGCTTGGTTCTGCTTCTCATCAAGGCTTTCGATCATCAAGCGGATGCGCTGACCATTACCAGTATGGCGATCTACGGCTCGAGTATGATTGTCTTGTTTCTGGCATCCACGCTTTACCATGCGATCCCATATCCGAAAGCCAAACGCTGGCTAAAAACGTTTGACCACTGCGCTATTTATCTACTGATTGCAGGTAGCTATACGCCATTTTTATTAGTGAGCCTACGTACGCCACTAGCAATTGGGTTGATGATTGTGATTTGGACCATTGCTCTGATCGGTATCATCATGAAAGTCGCATTTGTGTATCGGTTTAAAAAGCTGTCTTTGATGACGTACTTAGTGATGGGTTGGTTGTCACTGATTGTGATCTATCAGTTAGCGATTAACCTAGATATCGGTGGTTTAACGTTGCTGGCTGCTGGTGGTTTGGTGTATTCAATAGGGGTGATTTTCTACGTTGCCAAACGAATTCCTTTTAATCACGCGATTTGGCATGGCTTTGTGTTGGCGGGTTGTGTCTGTCACTTCTATGCGATTTATTACTTTGTCGAGCCTATCTAACATCAAGATAAACTCGACAAAATGATGTGCCATATATTAGCGAGTTTTCACTTCTAATACTTCTGCTGAGAATTGGTATTGCTGCGACTGTGGCACTGCCAATTTAATCGCTTTACCTTGCTCGGCCTGTTGTGGGCGAAGGTAGGTATCTGCCATGCGTTTGATAGATTGCCAAACCGTGATGTTTTCTTTCGCCAATTGTTTGCCAGCCATATCGAATACCTGTACTTCCACTTCTACCTGAATCACTGATTGTGAGCTTTGGTTAGTGATAGAGGTAGGGAAGATCAGTTCACCATCTTCGTAGCTTGCTGAGCCAATCAATACATCCACACCTGAATCAGACAGCTGCATGGTTGGTTTCTTCGCATTTACTACAACGGTAGTGCCGACTTTCTTGTTCACAACTGGAATCGTCGCTATCTCTGCTGTTGTGTCTGGTGCAGCTACTGCTGCTACGGCTGTTGTCGAGGCTACCACTGCCGCCGCTTCTACCGCTTCAACTTTTTCTAGTGTCGTTTCTGCGGCCTTTGGTGCGGTTTTATTCACGACATATTCCCACGTGAAGTCGTCGTTCAGTTTTATTTCGCGCCCATCCGCAAGCTTCACGACTTCTGCCGCGTAAACAGATGAAGTGGCTAGTAGGGTTGCCAGAGTGATCCATGTTTTCATTGTTATACCTTTTATTTTAAGTCTGCTTATCTACGCCAAAACGCCGGGAAGAACAGTACAAGAATAGTCAAAATTTCTAAGCGTCCCATTAACATACCAAAGCTTAGGAGCCATTTCGCTGTGTCTGGTAAAGGCGCAAAGTTACCTGTTGGGCCAATCACGCTACCCATGCCAGGACCTACGTTTGCTACCGCAGTAATCGAACCAGAAATACTGGTCACAGGATCTAGGCCAAGCGCACTTAAACAGCCAGCGATGAAGATAATGGTAATAAAGAACATCAAGCCAAATGCCACCACTGAGCGAACAATATCGTCGTTCACTGGGCGTTGGTTATAACGTTGAACGAATACGCCAGATGGGTGAATCAGCTTCATGATTTGCTTGTTAAGTAGCGTCATCGCGATCTGGAAGCGGAAGATTTTAATCCCTCCTGAGGTCGAGCCCGAACATGCACCTGCCATCATTAAGAAGGCAAACAGTGTCGTTGGGAGGGCGCCCCATGCGGTGAAGTCTTCTAGACCAAAGCCAGTGGTCGTAACGACAGAGACGATGTTGAACATGGATACACGCAGTGCATCCAAAATGGTGTAACCATCACGAAGCACGAGCCAAGCAGAAACCACGAGACTTGAGAACAAAAACAAGTAGGCAAAACCGCGCACTTGGGCGTCTCGTATTAAGACTTCGACACTGCGTTTACGTAACGCGGCAACAAACAATAGGAATGGCAGACCACCAAGGAACATAAAGGTGGTGGCCACCCAATGTGCGCCATTAGAGAAGTGGTTCATTGAACCATCTGATGTTGAGTAACCGCCCGTTGATAGGGTGGTGAAGGCGTGGTTGATCGCCTCAAACAGGTTCATGCCAGTCAGCAAATAACCCACAATGCACAAGCCTGTCAGCATCAAATACACTAATACGATGTTCTTCGCGACGGTCTTGGCTCTTGGACTACTTTTGTCTGACCAATCAGACGATTCGGTTTGGAACAGTTTCATACCACCGACGTTAAGCATTGGTAGGATGGCAACCGCCATTACGATAAAGCCAATGCCCCCAAGCCACTGCAAGATAGATCGCCACAATAAAATGCTCGGAGCCATGTTGTCTAAGCCACTGAGCACTGTAGATCCGGTTGTCGTGATGCCAGACATGGTTTCGAAGTAGGCGTCGGTAAAGCTAATGTGGTTGATAAACACAAACGGCAATGCAGCAAACGCACTGGCGATGGTCCATACCAAACTGGTGATGAGGAACATGTCACGCACACTGAGTTTGAACTTGGCGGTTCGACCAATCGTCAAACAGATGAATGCGGCTAGGTGGGTGATCACAACGGCTTGGGCGAAATCGAGGAATCCGCCCGTACCAGTGAAAAACGCGACCAAAGTCGGCACGTACATAAAAAGGGCCAGTTTGGATAAAACCAGCCCGATAACAAACAGTACGGGACGTAAGTTGACCATAGGAAAATCCTAGAGGAAGAATGGACTCGGCTGGAACAGCGCTTCGACGTCTGGTACGTACTTTTTGTCGACCAGGAACATCACGACGTGGTCATCTTGTTCGATGACGGTACGATCGTGTGCGATAAGAACTTCTTCGCCACGAACGATAGCACCAATGGTGGTTCCTGGTGGGAGTTTGATATCGCCAATCGCGCGACCGACCACTTTCGATGTGGTTTCGTCACCGTGCGCAACGGCTTCGATGGCTTCTGCCGCGCCACGACGCAGAGAAGATACGTTAACGATGTCAGCACGACGAACGTGCGTGAGTAGAGCAGAAATCGTCGCTTGCTGTGGTGAGATCGCCACGTCAATCACACCGCCTTGCACTAGGTCAACATAAGCGCCGCGCTGGATCAGCACCATCACTTTCTTTGCGCCCATGCGTTTTGCCAACATCGCAGACATGATGTTGGTTTCATCCTCGTTGGTTAACGCGATGAACACATCTACTTGGTCGATGTTTTCTTCTGTTAGCAGTTCTTGGTCTGCCGCATCACCACAGAAGACGATGGTGTTTTCAAGCTGCTCAGACAGTTTTTCTGCACGCTGGTAGTTACGCTCAATCAGCTTGACGCTGTAGGTTTGCTCAAGGCGTTTGGCTAAGCTCGCACCGATGTTACCACCACCAACAATCATGATGCGACGATAGGGCTTCTCGAGGCGCTGAAGCTCACTCATTACTGAGCGGATATGGTTACTTGCCGCAACGAAGAACACTTCATCATCAGCTTCAATGATGGTGGTGCCTTGCGGACGAATTGGACGACCTTGACGGAAAATCGCAGCAACACGAGTATCGATGTGTGGCATGTGTTCACGCAGGGCAGACAGAGCGTTACCTACTAAAGGGCCACCGTAGTAGGCTTTTACCGCTACTAGGCTGACTTTCTGCTCGGCAAAGCTTACCACTTGCAACGCGCCTGGGTATTGGATGAGGCGTTCGATGTAGCTGGTTACCAGCTCTTCTGGTGCGATAAGGTGATCGACAGGAATAGCACCAGATTTAAATAGGGCTTCTTTTTCTGCCAGATATTCTGGAGAGCGAATACGTGCAACGCGGTTTGGCGTGTTGTACAGAGTGAAGGCGACCTGACATGCGGCCATGTTGGTTTCATCGGTATTGGTTACCGCAACGAGCATGTCGGCATCTTGTGCACCAGCTTCGTGCAGCACATCTGGATGACTAGCATGACCGTTAACAACACGCAGATCGTACTTGTCTTGTAACTCTCGCAGTCGATCGCCATTTTTATCAACGATGGTGATATCGTTATTCTCACCAACGAGGTTTTCTGCCAATGTGCCGCCAACCTGACCAGCACCAAGAATAATGATTTTCATACTCTTTACTCGTTATCTGAAAAAGGCGATTGAATTCGCTTCAATCGCCCTATTTAGCATGCTGTTACGCGTGTTTTTTCGTTAGCACTGCGTAGTAGAAACCATCCATATCTTCTTCACCTGGTAGAATCTGACGACCAGGTTGTTCGGGATCTGAGTCCACTAGTTGCGCATCTGCAGTACGTGCTAAGAACGCTTTTACTTGCTCCACGTTTTCTTGTGGTGTGATTGAGCAAGTCGCGTAAACCATGGTGCCGCCCGGTTTCAGTTGCGTCCACATTGCATCAAAAATTTCGCTCTGTAGTTCCGCCAGTGCGGCAATATCATCAGCACGACGTAGCCATTTGATGTCTGGGTGACGACGAATTACGCCCGTTGCAGAACATGGTGCGTCCAGCAAAATGCGATCAAATTGTTCGCCTTGCCACCATTCTTGAGGATTACGCGCATCGCCGCAAACCACTTTTGCCTGAAGGTTGAGACGCTTCAGGTTTTCGTGCACACGTTTAAGACGTGTGTCGTCGCAGTCAATGGCAACCACTTCGCTGCCAGACGTACGTTCAAGAATGTGCGCCGTCTTACCGCCCGGTGCTGCACAGCAGTCTAGGATCAGCTCGCCATCTTTTGGTTCAAGATAGTTAATCGACAGCTGTGCTGCCGCATCTTGCACCGATACCCAACCTTTTTCAAAGCCCGGCAGTTTCATCACATCGCATGGCGCGGCCAATTTTAGGGCGTCCATTGCTTGTGTGTGTAGCGTGCTATCAATGTTTTCATTTTTGAGTAGCGTTAGGTATTCATCACGAGTGTGGTGCTGGTGGTTTACACGCAGCCACATTGGCGCTTTTTGGTTGTTGGCTTCAACAATGCTTTCCCACTGCTCTGGGTAAGCTTCTTGCAGCAGTTTAAGTAACCAGCTTGGGTGGCCGTACTTGCCCGCATTGTTGCTGACTGCCATTTGGTCTAGTTCTTCTTGGTTGCGCTGGTAGTTACGCAATACCGCGTTGATAAGACCGCGTAGACGAGGACCTTTCAGCTCTTTGGTACCTTCAACCGTTTCACCAACTGCAGCGTGCGCAGGAATACGCATGAAGCTTAGCTGATAAATGCCTACCAAAATCAGGTGATGGAAAACGCGTTGTTTGCCTTTTAGCGGCTTATCCATCAACTGGTTTGCAATCATTTCTAGGCGAGGGAGGTAACGTAGAGCGCCGTAACAGATCTCTTGTAGAAGAGCGTGGTCACGTGGTCGTACGTTTTGTTGAGCCGCTGGAAGAGCGCTTGAAAGTGAGTGGCCCTTGTCGACGACAAGATACAAGACGTTGGCAGCCGCAGCGCGAACATTCATGATGAGTACCTTAAAGTAAAGGAGGGCATCTCTGCCCTCTAAAAGTTCGTATTATTGGTCTTTGACACTATTGTCTGGCTTTTTAAACCAGTTGGGTGCCAACTTCAAACCAAGATGCACGTGAGTTCAGAATATCTTGAACTGACATGGCTTTTTTACCCGGAACTTGCAGTTGTTCCAGTACCAGTGTGCCATTGCCTGTCGCAACATAAATACCAGTTTTATCTGCTTGCACAATAGTGCCCGCTGGCTTGTCACTGGTTTGTTCCGTCACACGGCTTTGCCATACTTTGATGCTGTTTTCAGCCGCTTCAAAGTGGCTCATTGGCCATGGGTTGAATGCGCGAACGCAACGCTCAATGTGTGCCGCGTCGTCATTCCAATTAATGCGTGCTTCTTCTTTGCTTAGCTTCTTTGCGTAGTTTGCAAGCTCGTCATCTTGCTTCACTGGTTCAGCATTACCTGTTGCGATGTCTGCTAGGCAGTCAATCAGAGCATCAGGGCCTAAGCCTGCAAGTTTTTCGTACATAGATGCGCTGGTGTCACATGCTTCAATCGGCAATGTTGCGATTTTAAGCATGTCGCCCGTATCCAAACCAATGTCCATCTGCATGATAGTCACGCCAGTTTCGACATCACCAGCCCAAATTGAACGTTGGATAGGAGCAGCGCCGCGCCAGCGAGGAAGAATCGAACCGTGTACGTTGATACAACCTAGTTTAGGTGTGTCTAGCACAACTTGTGGAAGCAATAGGCCATAAGCTACTACTACCATGATATCGGCGTTCAGATCGGCAAGCTCTTGCTTGGCTTCGTCTGATTTGAAGTTTTCTGGCTGATAAACCGGAATGTCGTGCTCTAGCGCGATGGTTTTTACTGGGCTGGCAGTAAGCTTTTTACCGCGACCAGCAGGGCGGTCTGGCTGAGTGTAAACCGCAATTACTTCGTGCTCCGAAGACAACAACGCCGCCAAGTGACGGGCGGCGAAATCCGGAGTACCTGCAAAGACAATACGTAAAGACTGACTCAAGGTAGACTTCCTTCTAATTAAATTGTATCGAGATCAAGCGTTTTGCTGTTTCTCGTTAAAGCGTTTGATTTTCGCTAGCTTGTCTTGAATACGCTTGCGCTTTAGTGGCGATAGGTAATCAACGAACAGTTTGCCCATTAGATGGTCTAGTTCGTGCTGAACACAGATTGCTAGCAGATCGTCAGCGTCGAAAGTGTATTCTTTGCCATCGCGATCTAGGGCTTTAACGGTAACTTCAGCAGCGCGAGCTACAAGTGCTCGAGCACCAGGTACCGACAGACAGCCTTCTTCAATGCCATCTTCGCCACGCTTTTCCAGAATCTCAGGGTTGATAAGCACCATTGGCTCATCGCGAGTCTCTGAAATATCAATTACTACGATACGTTTATGGATATCAACCTGCGTTGCCGCAAGGCCAATACCTTCTTCGTCGTACATGGTTTCAATCATGTCATCGACGATTTTTTGAATCTCAGGCGTCACCTCTTCTACAGGTTTTGCAACGGTACGCAGGCGATCATCTGGGAATGTTAATACTTGTAATACAGACATATTCACTCGAAATATTGAACTGTGCCGTAACAGCACAAACCTTGTTGGCTCAATTCTAGACATTTTATGACCTAAATGACAGCATCCTGATACCAATTTCCATTCCGGTAACTGCCTAACAGACCAAGGACGAGGGTCATGAATCGAATTTTCCGCAACGTTTCTCGCATTACGTTGCCGTTACTTTTCTCTTTCAGTGCCGTAGCAAACACGGACTCCCAACCACTTACCGTTAAAGACGATGCACCCAAAACTTACGTTGTGGTGAAAGGTGATACGCTGTGGGATATTTCTGCTTTGTATTTGGATAGCCCTTGGTTGTGGCCTCGTTTGTGGCAGGTAAACCCAGAAATAGACAACCCACATCTGATTTATCCCGGTGATAAGCTCTCTTTGGTTTGGATTAATGGCCAACCGGTATTGAGTTTAAAGCCGGTTAAAAAGCTTAGCCCTCAAGCGCGTATCACGGAAAGAAAAGCGGTACCGACGGTTGCGGAAGGGTTGGTGATGCCTTATCTGAAATCCGATCGCTTAGTGGATGATGAAACATTAGACAATGCAGCCAAAGTGATGGGCAGCAGTAAAGGCAACAAATTCCTTACTGCGGAAGACACGCTGTATATTAGTGGTGAGCAAACTTCGGCAGGATGGGCTATCTATCGACCTGTAGAAACCTTCTCGCGAGATGATGTATCAAAGCAAATCACGGCATTACGTTTGATTGCTAAAGGTGAGTTGATCGAGGCGTCGAGTGAATTTTCTGGTCTGAAGATCACCACGCAATTGCAAGAGATTGTCCGTAACGACATTGCTTTGCCAGTTCAAGTTCTTGATAACGGTGATTTCTCTGCAACATTCTATCCGTTGCCATCACCACAAGGCTCTTCTGCGAAATTATTGGGGAATATTGAAGGTATCCGTTATAGCTCGACCAACCAAGTTGTGGTGATAGATAAAGGCACATCGGATGCGCTTCGCCAAGGCAGTGTGTTTGATTTGAAAGAAGACGCACACCCAGTATTCAAAGACGGTGATGACTTTGCCAAAGATAATGGTTTGCTCGATACGAAAATTACCTTACCACAGAGCAAAGTTGGGGAGTTGTTAGTGATTCGCCCGTATGAGTATTTCAGTCTTGCTCTGATCACCAATAGCACGAAGCCAATCAACAAAGAGGTATCTGTGGTTTCTCCTCTGGTAGAGGAATCGACTACCAATGCAACCACACAATGATACCGACCTCGCTGCCTGGTTAAAGCTCAGCTGCTTACCAGGCATTGGCGGGGTTAAGATGAATAAGCTGCTGACCAAAGACACGCCGAATAACATTGTCCAGTACTCGACTGAACAGCTTCTCCGCCTTGGGCTGACGATGAAACAGTTACAAGCATGGTCTGAGGTCGATAAAGAAGTCGATGCTTGTTTAACTTGGTTAGAATCCTCTTCCCATCATTCTATTCTCACCTTGGCGAATCCACTTTATCCTCCACTTCTTAAACAAACGGTCGCGCCACCTCCTTTATTATTTGTAAAGGGAGATGCGAGCTGTTTGTCTCAACCGCAAATCGCCATGGTTGGTAGTCGTAATGCTAGTGTGGATGGGTTGCAACATGCTCGTAGCTTTGCTTCAGAACTCGTACAACATGATCTGATAGTGACCAGTGGCTTGGCTTTGGGTATTGATGGTCATGCTCATGATGGTGCGCTTATGGCGGGCGGTAAAACTATCGCTGTCTTAGGTTCTGGGCTGGAGCAAGTGTACCCCGCCAGGCATCGTGGTTTAGCGCAGCGTGTCATGGAGAATGGCACCCTAGTTTCGGAGTTTCGTCCAAACGCGAAACCTCGTGCGGAAAACTTCCCACGTCGCAATCGAATTATTAGTGGTTTGTCGTTGGGTGTATTGGTGGTGGAAGCGGCGGAAAAAAGTGGCTCCTTGATTACTGCTCGTTATGCTCTGGAACAAGGTCGTGAAGTATTTGCGCTTCCTGCCTCTATTCATTCGCCCAATGCGAGTGGCGGTAATCAATTGATTCGTAATGGTGCTTGTCTCGTACAAACTACTCAAGACGTGTTAAATGAAATACAGTCACTGCTTGATTGGTCTATTAATCAGAGCCTAGATTTATTTTCTGCGCCAATTGATGAAGAAGAATTGCCATTTCCTCAGCTGTTAGCTAACGTAGGAAATGAGGCTACACCAGTTGATATTCTTGCAAACAGGACCAATATACCTGTCCAAGAAGTCATGATGCAGCTCTTAGAGCTTGAGCTTTCAGGGCATGTTGTTGCAGTATCCGGTGGCTATATTCGAAAGGGGAGGGGCTAGCTATGATGATGGATATACTTATGTATCTATTTGAAACCTACATCCATAGCGATGCAGATTTACAGGTCGATCAAGACGAGTTGGAAGATGAGTTGCTTCGTGCAGGTTTCCAACAAAAAGACATCTACAAAGCCCTTGTCTGGTTAGAAGAGCTGGCGGCGTTGCAACAAAGTGACGCACATTCTGCTATATCGACTTGCATTGCAGCGGCATCGACCCGTATTTATACATCGTCTGAGATGCAGCGTTTGGATCTTGAATGTCGTGGTTTTCTATTGTTTCTAGAGCAAATCAATGTTCTGACTACGGAAACTCGCGAAATGGTTATTGATCGGGTGATGGGCCTAGAAACTCATGAATTTGAGCTTGAAGACCTGAAATGGATCATTCTTATGGTGCTGTTTAATGTGCCGGGCAACGAAAACGCCTACACGCTGATGGAAGAGCTGCTATACACCAAGGAACAAGGTATTCTTCATTAATATCTTCTGCTTGAGCGGTGAGTATGAGTAGTAAAATCGATCACAACCTTTTCTCGGCACATGAGCATGCGCTTGAGCGCGAACCTTGTCCTAAATGTGGTGGGGAAGTCTCTCTTAAACACGGTAAGCATGGCCCGTTTTTAGGTTGTAGCCATTATCCAAGTTGCGATTATATCAAGCCGCTACACAGCAATGATGGCCACATCGTAAAAGAGTTGGGCGTGCCTTGCCCAGATTGCGGTAATGAGCTGGTATTGCGCCAAGGGCGTTATGGTATGTTTGTTGGCTGCAGCCATTACCCAGAATGTCATCATATTGAGTCGATTAACCAACCTGAGCCAGAGCAGCAAGCGAAAGAGCAACATGCTTGCCCTGAATGTGGTAAAGGACATTTGGTTGAGCGTAAGACCCGATTTGGTAAAACATTTTACGCGTGTGATAACTATCCGAAGTGCAAGTTTGCGGTGAACTTGCCGCCTGTTAGAGGCCGCTGCGAGGAATGTGGATTTACCTTGTTGGTAGAAAAGAAACTGGCCAGCGGAGTTAAACTGCAATGCGCGAGCCGTAAGTGCCAGCATACTCAATCACAATAGCCTTCAGTTCTAATTAAAAAAGGGCCGCACGATGCGACCCTTTTGCTATTTATTCAGAAATTTTTCTATGCTTGCCACTGCTTAGCGAATTCATGCACTGCAGGGAAGGCTTCTTCATCGAGAACATCTGCCAATGCACAAAGTTTGCGATTAAGTTCGCCAGTGTAGTCACCACATACGTTGATGTGGCCCATCTTGCGACCCGCACGTTTTTCTTTGCCGTACCAATGAATGTGGCAACCATCCATCGCTAGCAATGCTTCTGGTAGTGTGTCTTCGCCAAGAATATTAATCATCGAGGTTTCACGAACCAGCTTGGTGCTACCCAAAGGCATGCCACACACGGCGCGTAGGTGGTTCTCAAACTGACAGGTTTCTGCACCCTGTTGAGTCCAGTGTCCAGAGTTGTGTACGCGTGGTGCGATTTCATTAACCAGTAAAGTACCGTCAACGTCGAAGAACTCCAGCGCTAGCACGCCAACGTAATTCAAGTTGTTGGCAACGGCCGTGAACATCTGTTTCGCTTGCTCTTGCAACTCTGGCGCATCAATCGCAGTAGATAGACTCAATACACCATTGGTGTGGACGTTCTCTGCCAGAGGGTACACTTCAACGCTGCCATCTTTACCACGAGCACCAACCAATGAAACTTCGCGGTTAAAAGGGACAAATTCCTCAGCAACAATCGCTTGGGTTGGTGTTGCTGAGATGCACTCTGCCATCTCTGTCCAAATGTCTTCGACTTGAGACGTTTCTTTTAAGCGCCACTGGCCTTTACCATCGTAACCACCTAATGCACTTTTCAGAACCATTGGCATACCAACATGTTTAATTGCGCGGTCAAAGTCTTCACGAGTTTCGATTACGTAGTATTTCGCGTTACGCACGCCAGCATCATCAAGTAATGCCTTTTCAATGCGGCGATCACCGCCTGCTTTGATGGCTTGCATACTTGGTAAGAACTTACCGCTCGCTTCGCAAACATCGAGCGCGTCATGTGGGATATGCTCGAACTCAGCAGTAATGACGTCGACTTGTTCAATCGCATTCTCTAAGCCGTTGCCTAGTACATGCTGAGTCAGTGGATGAACGATGTTACCGCTGCCCACATCGTAAGCTGAGATTTGAATATTCAGTGGCGCACCAGCCAGAGACATCATACGAGCTAGTTGACCCGCACCAAGAACCAGTACATGCATCTGATTAATCCTCAGCAGGGTTTGGGTTCGCCAATACGGTTTCCGTTTGTTCGTTACGGAACGCTTCGACTTTTGCCATGATCGCTTCATCATGTGTACCAAGGATTTGAGCTGCTAGGATGCCAGCGTTTGCTGCGCCAGCTTCGCCAATCGCCAATGTACCAACCGCAATCCCCTTTGGCATTTGTACGATAGAAAGCAGTGAATCCATGCCTTTCAGTGCACGAGACTGAACTGGAACGCCAAGTACAGGTACGCTGGTAAACGCTGCTGCCATGCCTGGTAGGTGAGCGGCACCGCCTGCACCCGCGATGATGACTTTAATACCGCGTTCTTTGGCGCTGCTTGCGTAATCAGCCAATAATTGAGGAGTACGGTGAGCTGACACCACCTTTGTTTCGTAAGACACGCCAAATTGATCCAGCATGTCCGCTGCTAGTTTCATGGTTGGCCAATCTGATTTAGAACCCATGATGATACCGACTTTCATCTCAAACTCCTTCAAGCTGCAAAATTAGGTGAGCTGATAAATTTGTGCGCATTATACGGGGATTTTTACCTCAAGCAAACGTTTGCGTGCGTTTGTAAATGGTATTGATACATTTTATAAACAAATTGATTTAGTCTCTGAGGATGAATATTTGTACACTTAGTGCAAACACAACAGATAAGACTATCAGGAAGTAATCGGTGGATAACTTTGAACAGGTGCTTGAAGCACTACAAAAAGGCGAAGTGATTGCCTATCCAACAGAGGGCGTGTTTGGTGTTGGCTGTGACCCAGATAACCCAGAAGCGATTCAGAAGTTGCTAGAGCTAAAGCAGCGCCCAGTAGAGAAGGGGCTGATTCTTATTGCGGCGAGTTATGAGCAGCTTTTTCCTTATGTTGATGAATCTCAGTTGACTCAAGATCAGTTAGATAAAGTCCATGCGACGTGGCCAGGGCCATACACTTGGATCATGCCAGCGAGTGACAAAGTCTCTCACTGGGTATCGGGTCAATTTGATTCGATTGCCGTACGTGTGACGGATCATCCTTTGGTACAAAAGATGTGTAATGCGTTCGGAAAGCCGCTAACCTCTACCAGCGCGAATCTTACAGGTCTGCCTCCTTGTATGACGACGGAAGAAGTCGAAGAACAGTTAGGTGACCGACTTGTGGCGATCTTACGTGGTAAAACCAGTGGTCGTGACAAGCCGAGTGAAATCCGTGATGCTAAAACCTCGCAAATATTAAGACAGGGCTAACCCTGCTAGTCAGCAACCAATAGGTACTACACGTATGTCAGCAATCGATAAGCACGCCGTAAAGCAGTTCTTGATGTCACTTCAGGATTCCATTTGTCAGCAATTAGAGCAAGAAGATGGAAAGGCCGTCTTTGTCGAAGATGCATGGCAACGTGAAAAAGGAGAGCGTCTTGGTGGCGGTGGCCGCACTCGCGTATTGCGTGATGGTCATATCTTCGAGCAGGGAGGGGTGAACTTCTCTCATGTCGAAGGTAATGAAATGCCAGCATCTGCGACGGCGCATCGTCCAGAATTAGCGGGTCGTCGTTTTGAAGCGATGGGTGTTTCTTTGGTTATTCACCCTAAAAACCCTTATGTACCGACTTCACATGCCAATGTCCGCTTCTTTATTGCAGAGAAAGATGGCGAAGACCCAATTTGGTGGTTTGGTGGTGGTTTTGACTTAACGCCTTTCTACCCATTTGAAGAAGATTGCCAATCATGGCACGACACAGCAAAACAGCTTTGTGCGCCATTCGGTGCCCACGTTTACGCAGAGCACAAAGCATGGTGTGACAAATACTTCTTCCTACCACATCGTAATGAAACTCGCGGTGTTGGTGGTCTGTTCTTTGATGACCTAAACCAGTGGGAATTCGACAAGTGTTTTGACTACATCAAAGCGGTTGGCGAAGGATATTGCCAAGCTTACCTGCCGATTGTATCTCGTCGTAAAAGCATTGAGTACGGTGAGCGTGAGCGTGAATTCCAACTATACCGCCGTGGTCGCTACGTTGAATTCAACCTTGTGTATGACCGCGGTACTCTGTTTGGTCTACAAAGTGGCGGGCGTACAGAGTCGATATTGATGTCGATGCCACCTCTTGCTCGTTGGGAATACAGCTACGAGCCACAAGCAGGTTCTCCAGAAGCAGAGCTTTACGAGCGATACCTAAACCCACGTGATTGGTAAGCACTGAATCTCCTTTTCTATATAGATAGATAGTGATAGGGTCATCTGTAATCAGATGGCCCTGTTTTTTCTATATAGTAAGGAATGAAGGTAAGGAAATGACTCAGCAAATTGATCGCTATGCCGTGTTTGGTAACCCTATCGGGCACAGTAAGTCACCGTTCATACACACCTTGTTTGCACGCCAAACCAATCAGCCTTTGGTGTATACCGCAGAAAGCGCTCCTATTGATGGTTTTATCGAAGCGGCGAAGGTGTTTTTTGCTGAAGGTGGTAGAGGTTGCAACATCACCATGCCATTTAAAGAAGATGCTTATCAATTTGCTAGTCGCCTCACAGAGCGCGCTCATCTAGCGGGTGCGGTCAATACACTAAAGAAGCTTGACGATGGAGAAATCATTGGTGATAACACCGATGGTGCGGGTCTAGTCCAAGATTTACTTCAGTATCAAGTCATGTTGGAAGGTGCACGAATCCTGATCATCGGTGCTGGTGGTGCTGCTCGTGGTGTGATTAAACCACTCCTTGAGCAAAACCCTATCTCTTTAACTATAACCAACCGTACCTTTAGCAAAGCTCAGGATCTTGCAGAGTTGTTTGTCTCTCATGGCCCGATCACAGCCAAAGAGATGGAGAGCATTGATGAAGAATATGACGTCATCATCAACTCCACTTCCGCTTCTCTTAGTGGTGAGTTGCCCGCTATTTCTTCTTCTATCTTTGGTAGCAATAGTACTAGCTACGATATGATTTATGGCAAAGGAGTGACGAGCTTTAATTTATGGGCAAAAGAAAACGGTGCTGCCTATGCGTATGACGGTCTTGGAATGTTGGTAGGGCAGGCAGCGGAAAGCTTTATGTTATGGCGAGGTCTACGCCCTGGCTCAAAACAAATTCTTAGAGAGCTAAGAAAGAATCTTGAAGGTCAGTAATCAATGAATCAATCCATTCTGTTCCCTGACATGCAGTCTTGGGATGAAGCATCACAATCGGTAAATTTTGCTGCGCAGCAATCAGGTGCGCTGATTGAGTGTTATGTCACTAAACAAAAGTTAGCAAAACTCAGTGGTTCACTGATTGAAACTGAGCAAGCGGCAATCAAAGTATTTACTGATTACCGCTTTGATCTTGAAGAAATCGCCGAAGAGTTAATAGAAGAGGAAGCCTTCAGTGAAGAAGGCCATATCATCATCGATTAGCGGGCTATTCCTAACTACTCATTGATGTCTTCCACTTCGTTAATGTAGTTGTTTTTGTTCTGCACATAGTTATTGGCAGACTTTTGCAAGAAAGCTCGTTCTTTCTCTGATAGAGGGCGAGCTTGTTTTACCGGACTGCCCACATATAAGTAACCACTTTCTAATACTTTCCCCGGTGGGACTAAACTTCCAGCGCCTATCATTACGTCTGATTCGACAACAACGTTATCTAAAACGATTGCTCCCATACCAACCAATACACGATCGTGGATTTCGCAGCCGTGTAACATGACTTTATGACCAATAGTGACATCATTACCAATGATTAGCGGATAGCCGTTGGGATTCTCAGCATTTTTATGGGTTACATGCAGTACGCTACCATCTTGAATATTGGTTCGAGCACCAATATGAATATGGTTCACATCACCACGAGCTGCAACTAGTGGCCAGACACTCGAATCGTCGCCAATACGAATATCACCGACTAAAACAGAGGTTGAATCTATGTATACACGTTTACCTAGCTGTGGGCGTATGCCTTTATAACTTCTGATTGAACTCATCTTTACTCCTTATAAAGCGCCAATAACAGTGACATCTGGTGAGAAGAGTAGCAAAAACTCGGCTTTTAGAATAAAAAACATTCAAACGATAAAAAAATCAAAAAAAAGGTGAAAAAGGGCTTGCCAATGTGATCGCAATCTCTATAATGCCACCTCGCTGACACGGCAACGCTTCGAAAGAAACGAAAGCCAAGTTAGCAAGCCAATTAGCCAAGCGGAAACGCTTGAAAGAAAGTTTGAAAAAAGTGATTGACACTAAACTCTAACTCGCTAAAATGGCCGTCCGATTTGAGCAAAGCTCAATAGGA
>NZ_JAKFZP010000012.1:0-86699 GCF_021654215.1 Vibrio sp. MMG023
CCATCGTGGATGATAAGCCGACCATTACCGATGTCGATGCGATTACCGTTGATGAAGATGATTTAGGTACGATTGGCTCAGATCAGACTGACCCGATTTCAATTGATGGCAACTTCACCACCACACAAGGCTCGGACCGAGTAGTGAGTTATCAGCTTGACGCTTCTGCAACACCAGTTGATGGCCTTACATCACAAGGCGTGGCAGTCACACTGACGGAAACCGCAAATGGTGATGGCAGCTTTACTTACGAGGCGACAGCGGGTACTGAAGCGGTCTTTACGCTAACAGTGAATACCGATGGCTCTTATAACTTCACGCTTGAAGGTCCAATCGACCACGCGGTAGATAGCGACGAGTTGACGCTCAACTTCCCAATCATCGCAACAGACTTTGATGGCGATACCTCTGCTGAGACAATTCCTGTCAAGATCGTTGATGACAAGCCGACACTTGGTGGCATCGAAGCAACAAGTGTGCAAACGGCTGACGAGGACGATATCCCAACAGTTGGATCTGATGGTACGCAGTCGAACAGCATTGCAGGTAACTTCATTGCGACTGATGGCTCTGATGGCATTGTGGAGTACGGCGTTTCTGACCTAACAACGCCAGTACAAGGCCTGACCTCTGGTGGTCAATCATTGGTTATGGTTGAAGTATCAAACGCAGGTGGCGTTTCAGTTTACGAGGCTCGTATTGATGGCACGACGACACCAGTATTCCGTGTGACCCTTGATGCCTCTGATGATAGCTACACGTTCGATTTGCTTGCTCCTCTCGATCATCCAAATGCTGATGGCCAAAATGAACTAATCATCAATTTGCCGATAAACGCGACTGATTTTGATGGAGACGTGTCGAACAACATCACCTTACCAATTACGATTGTGGATGATGTTCCGACCATTGATGGATTACTAGCAGGCAGCGAACAAACCGTTGATGAAGATGACCTTCCAGCAGGTACGGATGCTGCAAGTGCAGAAGATACTGTTATTTCAGGTACTTTTGATATCACCGAAGGTGCTGACCAAGTTGCTTCTATTCAGCTGAGTGACCTGACCACGCCTGTTGCGTCACTGACTTCAGATGGCGAAGCTATCACCTTAGTCCTGTCTTCTAGCGCAAACGGCGTGAACGTATACCAAGGTGTCGCTGGCAATCCTGCTGAAGTGGTGTTCGAACTGACGTTGGATGCAACGAACAACACCTACGAGTTCGATTTACAGAAGCCGCTTGATCACCCAGATGGTAATCAGCAAAACGAGATTGTTATTAACCTCCCTGTGACGGCGACAGATAATGATGGTGATACTTCACCAGCCTTCACATTGCCAATTACCGTTGTGGACGATGTTCCAGTTGTTACCAATATTGAAAGTCTACGTGTCGACGAAGATGACTTACCTCTTGGTTCTGATGGCACGAAAGAGCCATTAACGGTATCAGGTGAATTTGAAGTTACCAGCGCAGATGGTATTGATGCGATCGAATTGGATCTGAGCTCAAATCCTATCCCGAATCTGAAATCGGGTGGAGAAGAGGTAACGCTGTCTCAAGACGTCAGTGCTTCAACAACTGACGCGCTTGTTTACGTGGGGCAAACTCCGGGTGGAGTGACGGTCTTCACGTTGACACTTCATCAAGATGGTAAATACGACTTTGAGTTATCTGGTCAGTTAGATCACGCGGTTAACTCTGATGAGATTTTGTTGAATCTACCTGTGAAGATTACAGATGGCGACAACGATACCATCACTGCGACCTTGCCAGTGACGATCGTAGATGACAAGCCAACCATTGATGCTATTAGCTCTGGTAGTACCTTGTCTGTGGATGAGGATGATATTCCAAGCCAAGGTTCGGACGACACGCCAGAATCCAATATCATTGGTGGCAACTTTGACGTTACTGATGGTGCCGATTCTATCGTTAGCTTCCAGTTGGATAGCTTAACGTCGCCTGTTTCTGGACTTACCTCAGGTGGTCAACCGCTTGAGTTGGTTGAGTTTTCAAATTCAAACGGTGTGATTGAGTACCGAGCTTATGTACAAGGTACGACGGACACCGTCTTTAAACTGACGCTAAATGGTTCAGCAGACAGTTATGAATTTGAACTGTTGGGTGCACTTGATCATCCTGCGGGTAACGATGAAAACTCGTTAGTCATCAACTTCCCTGTCAACGCGACCGATTTTGACGGCGATGTGTCCAATAACATCACCTTGCCGATCACCGTGGTGGACGATGTTCCAGCGATTGTGAAAGTGACAGACTCTAGCCAACAAACCGTTGATGAAGATGACCTTGCTGGTGGCTCAGACACGACAAGTAGCGATTCAACGGTATTGACTGGTGGATTTGAAGTCGTTGATGGTGCAGATGAGATTGTCAGCTACCAAGTTTCTGACCTCGATGCCGTTGTGTCTGGCTTAACTTCGAACGGTAGTAGTATCGAGTTGAATGTGGTGAGCTCGGTTGGTGGTGTAACCAGTTACGAAGCAGTGATTACGGGCACCTCAAACAAGATCTTCACGCTGTCTCTTGATGCGAATAATGACAGCTACCAATTTGAACTGTTGGGACCGATCGACCATGACGCTGTTCAAGGTGAAAACAACCTTGTCATTGATATTCCAATTACAGTTACAGATTTTGATGGTGACACGTCATCATCACTGAACCTTCCAATCACCATTGTTGATGATATTCCTGAAATCACATCAGCAGATGCTTTGGCTGTTGACGAGGATAACCTCGCTAATGGCTCTCAGGCAACCAACAAAGACAGCCTAGAAGCAACGGGCAATTTCGATACGGTGGAAGGGGCAGATACCGTTGTTTCTTATCAGTTGGATCTTACTTCTAACCCGATCCCAGGAGTCACTTCAGGTGGCCTCGCGGTAACGTTAGTTCAAACCGCGGTAAGCAACAACAACTTTACTTATCAAGGTCAAACACCGGATGGTAACTCAGTGTTCACGTTAGTTTTGAACGCTGACGGCTCTTACAAGTTTACGCTTGAGGGTGCGCTAGACCACTCAACCCAAGGCGAAGATACACTTATACTCGATCTCCCTGTCTTCGCGACTGATGTCGATGGTGATACGGCCGGTATTAACTTACCAGTGACAATTACTGATGATGTTCCAACCTTGTACGATGCGTCTATTTCACGTGTTGAGGGACAAGGAAACCGCACGGTTCGCTTATTCCGAGACCCTGTAGAGGGCGATGATGATCTTGGTGCTGACGGCGCGCAAGTGACTTCATTCTCGGCTGATGATTCAGGCATTTACTTCAAGCAAAACGGTGTTGACTCGGATTCTGTTGATTTGAACGGTAGCAACCAAGTTGTGTTCGTTCACAAAGTTCTTGACGGAGTGGATACCGAAATCGGTCGTTTGATTGTTCGAACTGACGGCCGCGTGTCTTTCCGCCCGAATGACGATCTTGACCATACAGAAACAGATTCTATTGATTTCACCATTAATGTCGTAGCAACCGATGGCGACGGTGATACTAGCGATGCAGATGTTGATATCTCAATCACCGACCGTAACGCGCAAATTGATACATCTACCGTTACAGCCTTTGAGGATCAAGGCCGTGGCGGTGTTGTTGCTGGTGTCGATTCGGCGAATACGCAAGATAACCTATCGACCTTGGATGTAACACCGGCGAAAGTCGATCTTGTCGTTAACTTGCACGATATTGACCGTACGGAAAGTTTAGGCGATATCACCATTCGTGATGCGAACACGCACAATGGTACATTCTATTATCGAGACGCTAGCGGTAACTACATTGAATTAACGCCTGTCGGTAATACGGTTGTTCTTGATGCTTCAAATGTCGAGCAGTCATTCAACGGTGAGCTTGTATCGCTAGATAACTTGTACTTTGTGCCAGATCGCCATTCATCAACCGGTGCATCTGGTATCGATCCTCGTATCCGTGTGGAAATTCTCAACAATGGTACGCCAGACCATACGATTAATGGTCGCTTGGATATTGAAGTTGATGCGGTTGCAGATATTGCAACGTGGAACGCGAGCAGCACCTTCGATTATACCGTTGATGAAGATGGCAACAATGTTGAGTTAGACATTGAGGCGAACACGCAAGATATCAGCAACCCAGAGTCCATCGTATACGAACTTGTCTTTACCGAGGGTGGAGACAATGCGACGTTGGTATACTCAGATGGTACACCTATTCCAGAAGCGGGTGGCAAATACCTTGTTGACGCAAGCCGTATCAATGAGGTTGAAGTCGATCCTTCAGAGCACTTCTCGGGTCAAATCAAGCTCGATGTCACTGCCATCACAACCGAAGGAACGAATCCGTTAACCGGTAAAGAAACAGCGCGTTCTGATACAGAAGAAATTGTTATAGACGTGAATCCTATTGCGGATGAAGGTAGCTTCACGGTTCACCGAATTAATATCTTCGAGGACAATGCTCGCACTCAAGACTCCGTAGATCCAGTGACTGATCATGATCCACTGCAACTGAGCGAAGTGATTAAGATGACACCTTCTGCGGATATAGATGGGTCAGAAGAGCTGTTTGTACGCATAGACAATTTCTCCATCGATGGTGTGACGTTAGTTTGGCTTGATACCGCAAATCCAAGCCAAATCAATACAGTTACAGACAGTGGCGGTAATGTTCTTTACTACGAAATTCCAGAATCAAGCCTTGCTAATGTTGAAGTGCTTCCTCCGTTACACAGTAACGAAGACTTCACGTTTGACGTAGAGGGTATTGTGAAAGACAACGCCTCTCTATCAACGGGCACCGCTCAAGATATTCGTTCTTTGGGTACGCAATCGGTGATTGTCGCGGTGAAAGGTGTAGCGGATATCCCAGACATCGAGCTGAATGATAAAACCGGCATTTGGAATATTTTTGACGATGGTACCGTTCGTGGTATCGAAGCGGAAATCGACGAAAATGGAGAAGTTGGCTTGGCCTTTAGTGTGGTATCTGGAGAGCTGAAAGATAACCCTGCTGATAGTTCAGAGTCGATCACAGTGTTGCTGTCAAATATCCCTGATGGTGTAGAACTGTTTGATAACGATGGTGCCTCTATCGACTTGACGTTTGTTGGATACGATGGAGCAGGCCAACCGATTTACGAAGCAAACATTACCGATGCTAACGTCAACTCGGGCATCGTTATTCGACCTGAAGCGTCGTCGACAGAAAATATTACCATCACAGCAACCACTATCGTGACTGAGAACGATGGTCATACGCGTGAGGTAACAGGTGAAATCCGCGTTAAAGTTGCCCCTGTGATTGATGCTCAAGACAACTATGTCGTTAGCTCTGAAGGCAATGAAGACACGCGCATTAATATTGATTGGGAGCCGACAGCAACGCAAAGCCCGGATGCGGACGAATTCTTTGCTGGCCTAACAATCAGTGGCTTCCCAAATGGCAGTACTGTTTATGTTGACGGTGTCGCGCAAACCGTGACAGGTGGCAGCATCACGCTCACTCCGGGAACTAACGAGTCAGAGCAAGACTTCTCTGCCAGAATCACTCAAGATGGCTATATTCAAGTTCAGCTTGAACAGGACTCAAGTACTGACTTTAGCTTGAGTACACAGGTGACGGTGAAAGAAATTGATGCAGAGTATGTCGACTCAGGAAATCCGGGTGAGGGCATCGCATCTACCGTGATCAACGGTACAGTCAATGTTCAAGTGAATCCGGTTGTTGAACCAGAGAACTTAACAGGTGATGTCGCTGATCAAACTCGCCTTCTGGTTGAAGAGTCTGGTGGTACAACGACAGATGTGGTTCGTGCCGACGCTCAAGGCCATATCGATTTCACGATTAACACCAGTGCTGGTGGCCAAGCCGGTGCTAATATCATCAAATATCAAGAGTTTGATGATTCTTCTGATGAAGTCGTGACTCAATTGGTGGTTCAATTCAGTATTACTGACCCAGAAATCTTGAATCAGCTAGTCATTGTTGGTGCATCGAATGAAGGTGGTGGTCGCTGGACGATCACTGATGAAGAGAACTTCTCGATTATTGCGCCAGCAGGTTTGGATCTTACACCTAATGATGACACCGACGACGGCGATAACAACGGTATTTCTTCAATTGGCTTGACCATCTACGCACAAGTGAACGACTTGGGTGAAGATACGGTCGAAGAAGATGCAACAGTTCAACGTCAAACTGACATCACACTTGAGTTCCCAACAGATATCACGCCTCAAACCAGCGTAGCAGCTGAAATTGACCTTGATAACACGGTTCAAATTGATGGCAACGAAGACAATACTGTTGATTTGGGTACGCAATTGTCATCTAAAGTCACCACCATTAATGCCGATGGCGTAGAAGATGTCCTAACGCTTGTTATTGACCCTTCATCACCTGGTGTACCTCCAGGCCTAGTTATTGGTGGCACTGATGTTGACTTCGTTGACGGCAAATACGTGTTCCAAGCTTCGATTGATGCGAGTGGCAACATTACTGGTCTCGATGGTTTGACCCTACGTGTTGCCGAAGATTGGGCAGGTGACTTCACGCTCCCAGTTCTGTTTGTTACCACCGATACTCAATCGGGTGATGAAAACACTACGCTAGAGTCGCTACCTGTTCAGATCTTGCCAGTTGCGGATGTCCCTGGTTCTTCGGGGGATCAACCTCTTGATAGCAATGTGACACCAGATGTGACAGTCGATATCACTGGTACGTTAGGCTTAGATGCTGACAAGCAACCAGTGAACGACCTTAACAATGATGTCCCAACCAACGATGGTATTGGCTACGAAGATGGCTTGATTCAACTCAACTTGAATGTCGACTTTGCTGACAACCGTAATAACTTGCAAGCGGGCAGAGAGACGCTCACCAACATTAAGCTCACGCTTGATGACACGACGTTAGGTGAGTTTGTTGACGCGAGCGGCAACCCATTAGGCACAAGTATCGAGTTCAGTGCTGCTGAAATTGCTGCGGGCGCATTGGATGAAGTGTTGTTCAAGCCGAAAGAGAATTACCCAGTCGGTGGCGGTCAAAATACCGTTCAAATTAATATCGAAGGGGAGATCACGGATACAGCAATCATCGATCAAACCACGCTTGCTAACCCTGGCGACGATACCGATGTTCGCACCTTCACTGATAACGTGTCGTTTGAAATCACACCAGTGGTTGATGACATTACGATAAGTGGTACAGATCCTTCTCAACCTATCGTTGTCACAGGCGATGAAGATACCCTTATTTCATTGACGCAGTCAGGCTCCGGCGTATCGGTGAGTCTAAATGATGATGATGGTTCAGAACAGTTTGTTTCCTTGAAGCTTACTGGATTACCGACCGACTTTATTGTGACTTCTAGCTCTCCTGATTACACGGTGAAAAACAATGGTGGTGGTGAGTGGAGTATTCAACTGAATGATTTGACACAAACATCTGTTGATTTGAGCTCAATTCAAATCCAACCACCGAAAAACTTCAGTGGTGAAGTTGATATTGGCATTACAGCGTTCACACAGGAAGAGTTGCTTAAAGTACCTACGGAACACACTGGCAACTTCAAAGTGATCATTGATCCAATTGGTGATGATGTTGATGTAAACCCAGATACCTTAGTTTCAGGTAATGAGGGTGAAGACATCGAAATCAATATCAATGCCCTTGTGGTTGATAACCAAGAGTCGATTGGTGATGGTGCGAATTATGAAGAGAACGATCCAGAAACACTTCGTGTAGAAATCGCGAATGTGCCAGACGGTGCAAGCATTGAACTTACCGACGGCACTGCATTTGCCGACCTAGGTGGCGGTGTGTTCGTTCTAGAGATTGATGCTCAAGATCTGGATAAAGTGGTCTTTAACTCTGGCGATCGCAACGACAATTCTTGGAATGGCACATTAGAGTTTAAAGTGCAGACCGTTGATACTGGCTTAGATGGAAGTCAAAGCCTAGGCACACCAAAAGAATTCGACATTAATGTCGAAGTAGAAGCTGTTAACGATCGCCCAGAGTTTGTGAATACAGTGGATGTTGAAACGCAAGAGGATACTCCGTTACTGCTTGATGGCTTCAGCATTACAGACGTTGATGCGGTGTTAGATGATCCGAACGCTGAGTACGTGCTCAATGTCAATGTAGACAGCGGTATCTTGGAGCTCAACCCAACGCTCATCACTACTTACAACCTAACCGTGAGCGGTGATGGTACGGACTCCGTTGAGCTGAAAGGCACTGTGGCCGATCTAAACAATGCCATTGCAAACGGTTTGATTGAATTTAATCCGGACCTGAACTTCTTTGGTGACGTTCAGGTGGACGTGACAATCGATGACCAAGGCAATGAAGGTATCGTGATTGGTGGGGTAGATGACACCCTAAATACCAACAGCAGCAGCTTCAATATTGAAGTGACAGCGGTGAACGATACCCCAGAAACTACGCCAGTGACGCTACCGGATATTGAAGAAGACAGTGGTGTGTTCTCTATCTCTGAAGCGGATCTTATTGCGAATGCGACAGACGTAGAAAACGACAACCTCACTGTTAGCAATGTTCAATTAACTGACCCTAGTTCCGGTAGCATTACTTTCAACAGTGGCACTGGCGAGTGGGAGTTTACCCCAGCAACAGATTACAACGGTCCAGTTGAAATCACGTACACCATTACAGATGATGGCACGACAGATGGTGCATCTGATCCTAAATCGGTTAATGGCAGCGCGTCGTTCAATGTAACGGAAGTAAACGATGCACCAACAACGTCTGAAGTGACACTTTCTGATGTTGCGGAAGACAGTGCGGCGGTTGAGATTACCCAAGCTGATTTATTAGCGAATGCGTCTGATATTGAGAACGACACGTTGACGGTGAGTAGTGTTCAATTGGCCGACCCAAGTAGCGGTACATTGGATTTCGATAACGTCTCAGGTACATGGTCATTTACACCTGCGCCGGGCTATAACGGCACGGTGAGTCTGACTTACACCATTACTGATGACGGTACGACGAACGGCGCTTCTGATCCTCAGACAGTGTCAGGAACGGCAACCTTTGAAGTCACCGAGGTGAACGATTCTCCTGTAACATCTGAGGTAACGCTAAGCAGTACGGAAGAAGATGGTGGCGCGGTGACGATTACTGCGACAGAACTTCTGAGTAATGCGAGCGACCCTGAATCGGACAATTTGACCATTAGTAATGTAGCTTTGGCAGACCCTTCGGCGGGTATGTTAACGCAAGTCAGTGCGACAGAATGGACGTTTGAACCTGCTGCAGATTTCTTTGGCGACGTTAATTTCACTTATGAAATCACAGATGACGGAACCACTAACGGTGCGCCAGACCCAATCACAATTGCTGGCACAGCAGTGTTGAATATAGAAGCGACCAATGACGCACCTGAAATCACAGCAACGTCGGTAACGGATACGATCAACGAAGCCGATGGCCAGAAAATTACTGGTATTAGTGTAAGCGACATCGACTTTACTGGTGCACAGGCGAATGAAATCATGACGGTAACTCTAGCGGTGACAGAAGGTGACGTTCGTGTTAAGCCACCGGCAGGTAGTGGTGTCACTGTAGGTGCGGGAATGTTTGGTGAAATTATCCTAATGGGTACACCAGATAACATTAACTCCGTTCTTGGCGCGACAGATGCTTCTGAGGGCGTATTTGTGGATGCAGGAGACGTGGATGCCGCTTCAATCACCTTATCGGTGAAAGTCGAAGACAACGGTGTGTACTTTGAAAATGCATCGGGTACAGCATTGGAGGCGAATCAAGACTTCACTATCAATGTGAATCCTGTGGCTGATGTCCCAACACTGGGTATCGATCCTCAGTTTAACTACGTTCGTCAAATTGCTGCTAGTCAAACCGCGAGCAGTCAAGGTCTTGCAATTGTGGGTATCATGGCGGCGTTGACTGACATTGACGAGGTACTTTCACTGGAACTAACGGGTGTACCTGCTAGTGCAGAGGTGACAAGTGGTGTTTCTCCATCAGGCATTAGTTTCGATGGCACCACTTGGACAGTACCAAGCGATGAAATTGATACACTAGAAATTGTGGCGACGGACACCAACAGTGGTATTGATACCGGTTCTTACGATATTTCGGTTACCGCGATATCAACAGAATCTAATGGTGATGAAGCCCAGTCTTCACCTGTCCAAATTAGCTTGGATGTGAGCGGTGATAACGACGATATTGATCAGTCAAGTGCAACAGACGACAGCTACCTAGTTGGTGGAGACACAGGCATTAACTTAATCGGTGGGGAAGGTGACGACCTTATCGTGGGTGGCGATGGTGATGATGTGCTTATCGGTGGTCTAGGCTCAGACATCCTAACTGGTGGTGACGGCAGCGATACCTTCAAGTGGACAGTGGATTCGGTTGATGAAGGGGCTGTGGATACCATCACTGACTTTACGGTGAACGAAGACAGTATCGATTTGCGTGAGGTCATCTCTGATCTTAATAATCCGATGATCGATATGGATGATCTGTTAGGACATATCTCAGCGGATTATGACGCATCGACAGAAGCGGTATCGTTGAACATTACCACCGATACGAATGTGCATCAGACCATTGTAGTTGAGCACTTAGGTGACGCGATTGACTTCAATGGGCTCAGCTCGAATGAGATCGTTGAATCTCTACTCAATAATAACATTCTGTCTAACGGTTAAACGGACATAAAGCCAAAGCGCGGTAGCTCAATGAGTTATCGCGCTTTTTTGTATCTGAAAGGTGATGTTTTTGAAAGCAAGTGGATACAAACAAATTAACCCAAATATTTGTGCATCAGATGGAGCTAATACTGGAAATTTGGATGCTTAAACGTGTATATCGAGAAGGCTACCAATCACTTCATTACTTTTATCAACGACAGAAGCGCCGATTCGGTTGTAGCTTGCGGCTTGAGTCAAATTAACCAAAGGTTCGACGGCATTTGAAGAGGGAGTAAAGTTAGGAGCGTTAAATGAGAGTTCGGAATCTTTGACTAGTTCAACCTTATTGAAGTCTAGGTCGTTTTCTTTCACAAAGTCTTTTTGGATGTCATGGGCAGCGTCTTCAGCCATCTTTTGCGATAGCTGAATCATTTGATATCCGGATTGAATTCCTGATATTGGCATGCTGCTTCTCTCACTTGTTATGCTTTTGTTAGCATAGGAAGTGTTGTAAATTCGTGCAAGTGCTTTTGTTAATCTGTTTGATTAAGCAAACAGTTTTGAAAGCATTTCACGTTCTTCACTCGACAGGAGTGGGCTTTCTTTTTTATTCAGAGAGTGATTAATATCGCCTTGAAGCGACTTTAATTGGCTCGCTGTCAGGTCATTAATCTTTTTTCTTAATTCATTAAATTGCTGAGTAGTCATCTCGATCTCCTCACATTTCTTGGGCTTCTCCTTCATCCACCCACCTCAGCGACCTTCATGGTCACAATTAAAGAATGTTCTAATATTCTTAGATTAGTTTTTGAATGGTGTTTTTTTGTCCGAGTAATGTCAGTAAGCGTCAAGTGCCTTGTAAGACTTTTCTTATGAATAAGCACGCTAATCATAAAGGGGTAGAATCATAGTCTACCCCTTTAATATGGTTACTTAGTTCAATATTCTTAGTTCGTTCTAGGCTGGGTTAGTTCACGCGAACGGCAAACTTAGAAGCGAGTGAATGCAGCTCCGGCAACATACGGTAAATCAGATGCAGTTGTTGTAGCACCATGCGGGCTGAATGGTCGTCTTCATCACGCCATTCATTCAGTCTTTGCTCTAGATCTGCATCATTGATTGATGATAGGTCGCATTCTTCACAATGATGATGAAGTTGGCGATGCAGCACATCCAAATGCTGGTGAATGCAGCGATGTGCATCGAGCACAAGTTGATGAATAGATTCATCTTCAATTCTCGTGCGGTGGGCGCCTAACGCTGAGATGTAACTCAGCATCGCGTGGTTAAGCGTTAAGAAACGGAAACTTTCATCTACCGCAGTGCGGTACTTACCTGGTTCCGCCAACATTGTACTGATGGCAGAAGAGAGGTTTGCATCATTGTTGTGTGCTTGGCGGCGAGCAATACGATAGCTGAGGTTGTCTTTCTTACCAATACGGTATTGACCGATGATCTGCCCGAGATACTGCTTGTTGGCATCAATCGCATCGGACATCACTTTGTGTAAACGTTTTGATTGCCAATCTGGCAGAATCACCATGACGGCACCGACTGCTAAAACACAACCAATTAACGTGTCCGCCAAACGTGGCAGTACTACGGCGTAGCCTTCGCCTAACTGATTGAACAAGAACAAAACCAACAAGGTAATAAACCCCGTCGCATAGCCGTAGTTGTTAATACGAAATGCAAAGAACATCACCCCCGAGAAAACAATGAATACTAACTGGCTTTCTTGGGAGGGGAAGAAGGTAAGTAGCGGGACACCAATTAACAAGCCCGCTAATGTGCCGATCACACGAGCAGTCAGCTTTTGTCTTGTTGCGCTGTAATTCGGCTGACAAACAAATAGGGTGGTTAATAGAATCCAGTAACCACGGTCGATATCAAATGCTTGAATGATGCCGTAACCGGCTGTCAAAGCAATTGACATACGCAGCGCATGACGGAACAACATCGAATCTTTATGTAGATTCGCCGCAATACGTTGCCACATTGCTTTAAACGTGTGTGGGTTGGTGTCATCGAGCACGTCTTCTTCTAGGCGTTCAGCATCTGGGTTATTGATGTTGCTCAGTTGCTTCTCAACAGTCGCTAAGTTATTGAACAAGTAGGTCAACTGAGCTAATAGGCGTTTCCAGTGACTTTGGTCTTGCTCTTCTAAATAGCCTAGTGAGTTTTGCAGTTCTGCCAAAGCCAAAATAGATTGGTCTGTGTGAGTATACTCGTTACCCAAGCGGATAGCATGGGCGATGTCGCGACACGCCTGTGCTTGTGATTCAAGCAGGTATTTGAAGCGAAACAGAACATCAGAACGCTCAAATTCTGTCGCAAGATCTTGATAACGATAGTGGCTTGAACTGACGCGTTCATGGATATCTTGTGCGATAAAATAGATGTTCAAGAAGCGGTCACTTGGACCATCGATATGGCCGCGCTTAGAACGGCTAAGCAACGTCGCTTTACAAGCATTCAGTGCATTCACAGTCGCAGCGTTGAGTTTTGCTGCTTCTATACGCATGGGTTGTGGTGTGAGATTGGTGACTGGATGAAACAGCTTTGCCTTGGCATCTAGGTAGTTTGCAATTTGAAGAAAGACAGTCGCGAGGCTTTGTTGAACGGGTTGAAGCGGCCAGAACATCTGCCAGATCATCGACATAAAGTAGTACCACGCAGCGCCTGTCAACAACAGAAGCGGTTGGAACCAAATATTCGTGCTTTCGTGCGCCCCTAGCATGGTATAGATCGCAATCAACAAAGAGCCAAAGGCAATACTAGCGTATTTAGGTCCAATGGCACCGAGCATGATAAAGCCGAAGGTAGAGACAAACAGGCCGATAGCAAACGCCCACGGTGTATCAAACAATATCTCGATAGAGAAGGCAGCAACGGCAAAACAAATGAAAGTGAGGAATAACGCCTTCACCCTACCTGTAAAACTGTCATCGCTTTCTGCCAGAGCTGCGGCAATGACACCTAAGATAAGCGGAGTGATCAAGGTGTTCTGGCCGAAATACCAAGTAGGTATCACCACACCAAGCAAGGTGATCAAAATGAGAATGCTATAGTTGATGGTTTTGTTTGCCCAATAGAGCCGAAGTTTTAAAGCTGCTTGCACGATGCGCCTTTCGTTGCCGGTGGAAAACGAGAGAATTTTAACAAACTCACTATAGCGTGTTTATGACCTAATTTAATAAAAATCATCAGTTGCTCAGGAAATCAACAGAATTGTCATTGACTTACTGAAGGAGGCTTGTGATGGAGGCGTGTCTCTTGTTCACAAATTCAACAGTAATGTGAATTTTAATTAAGAATACCGACAGAACGCGATTTGTGCTTCATCCATCGCTACAATTTAACCGTCTAAAATGATATAAAACGGGAACTTCTATATCAAAAGGCGCACCTTTCATGCAGCTTACTGCCTCTAATAAAGCACAGTTTTTTATTCAAAATGAGTATTACCAAGTCGAAATAAAAGAAAACAGTGTTTTATTATGTTCAGTGGGTAGTGAAGAACACATCCCGTTTACGATTTGGAATGGCAAAGTGTCGGTCAAAAGAGGTCTTTTATGGAGCTCTTTGCAATTCTTTGCTCATGAGCAAGATGGCAAACAACAAAGCTGGTTAGTTCAAGGTCTACCTTGGCCACAATGTCGCAAGTTTGCTGTAGAAGCGGTGCGTCAATATCAGGATTGGCATAATACTCAATGCCGTAAGCTTGCCGAATTTCTGCCTAAGTGGGAAGACGAGTTATATCAGCTTAAAAACTTGCCTGCTTATTTACCGCATTCTCAAGTACAAAATTGGGTCGATAAACTCAACAACGAATTGGTTGAGATTAAAACCAGTCTCCTTGAAGCGAAAATGCGCATGCCAAAGCGCATGGCTGAAATCGAACCTTGGATTTCTGAAACGTCGAAAACTTTGAGCCAACGTAACCATGATTGGCTAGAGAACGAACGTCCGAATTGGGAAGTGTTGTTCAACCGTATTGAGTCGTCACCTCTGAACCTCTCCCAACAGCATGCCGTCTTACTCAATGATGATCATAACCTTGTGTTAGCGGGTGCTGGGTCTGGTAAAACGAGTGTATTGACGGCACGCGTGGCATATTTACTACAAAGTCACCAAGCGCAAGCAGAAGAATTGTTGATGTTAGCGTTTGGCCGTGATGCGGCTAAAGAGATGAAGGAGCGTTTGGTTGATAAGGTTGGCCTCGCGGCAGAAAACGTGCGCGTGAACACCTTCCACCAGCTTGGATTACGCATTCTTAATCAAGTCGAGCCTCAACCGGTCGAAATTAGTCCGCTGGCTTTAGACGATAATCAACGCTCGGCTTGGTGTATTGACTGGCTTAAGAAACATTGGATGACACCAACCAACTTTAAGCGTTGGCAGAAGCACTTGGATAAATGGCCGATTGCTTATTTGAAAGGTGACGATGAGCTAGGTAGCCATTCAGAAAACCCTAAGTTGATTGCTTGGTTAGACAGTCAGCTTTCGCAACTTGCTGCGGTCGGTTTGACCAAAAAGCAAGTGCAAGAGAAGCTAGTGAATCATCAAGACTACACGCGCTTGAATAGCGAACTGGCTTTGTGTTGGCCATGTTTTAGTGCATGGCAAAAAATGCTCAAAGAAACCAATCAGGTCGATTTCCCTACCATGATCAGTCGTGCGACGGATTATGTGACCAAAGGTAAGTTCATTTCACCTTGGCGTTTTGTGATGGTAGATGAGTATCAAGATATCTCTCCAGACCGCTTAGCTTTGATTGAAGCTCTGTGTGAATCGACAGAGAAGCAAACCGGCGCAACTTTGTTTGCTGTGGGGGATGATTGGCAAGCGATTTATCAATTTGCTGGAGCGGACGTGGATTTAACAACTGGGTTCCAAGATCGCTTTGTTCACTCAACGGTTCATTACCTTGATACGACCTACCGTTTTAACAATCAAATTGGTGACGTTGCGAACACGTTCATCCAAGAAAACCCATCGCAATTGCCGAAAACACTCAATAGCCATAAGCAACGTAAACAAAAGAGCGTGCATACTGCACCGAGCAATCAAGTTGAGAAGATCCTAGATCAACTTAACCAGCAAGCGAAGAAAACGAAATCGGTACTGCTGTTAGGGCGAAACCATTATCACAAACCCGATCTATATGACGATTGGTTGAAGCGTTTCCCGAACCTTGAGATTCGCTTTATGACGTGTCATGCAAGTAAGGGTAGGGAAGCTGATTTTGTTATTATCTTGTCTGTTGACGAAGGGCAGTTCCCTGCTAAGAAGAAGCAAGCCCACATTGATGGCGCATTGACGGAGTCAAGAGACAAATTCTCTTATGCGGAAGAGCGTCGTTTGTTCTATGTTGCGCTGACTCGTGCTAAAGAGAAAGTATGGATCACGCACACCGGTGCTGGCTCTGGGTTTGTTCAAGAATTGGTGAACGGCGATTATCCAATTGTCACTTCTCGTTAGATAAAGACTTCACGTTAGAAGCGTTTCTCTTCGGTTAGAAACAACAAAGGCGATACTCGGTATCGCCTTTGTTTTATGTGTGATTTAACGTTCAGAGCTTAGGTTCGTTCTGCTAGGTAAGCGTCGTAGTCTGGCACTTCAATGTCCACTTCTTGGTCAATCAGTGGGGAATTGAATAGGAACTTAGCTGTAGCGCGGTTTGTCGCGACCGGAATGTTCCACACGCTTGCAATACGCAACAGCGCTTTTACATCTGGGTCGTGCGGTACGGCGTTCAGTGGATCCCAGAAGAAGACGAGTACATCGATGTTGCCTTCAGAGATGAGAGCACCAAGTTGTTGGTCACCGCCCATTGGGCCACTGATCATGCTCTTGATTGCTAGACCGGTTTCCTTGCTTAGCATGTGGCCAGTCGTGCCTGTAGCGTACAAGAAGTGGCTTTGCAGTTTCTCTTTATTCTCTTTAACCCAACGAAGTAGCTCAGGCTTGCAGTTGTCGTGGGCAACCAATGCCACATGTTTGTGCGCCGGCATGGTACGAGTCTTTTTTTGCATCAAGTTATTTCCATTTTTATGATTTTAAATTCGTTGCTGTCCAATAAAACACGTTTTTTATCTATCAATCAACTGCATTAACGCTGAATGTCGGCCTATATTCTGACGGAGATAACGATTCTTCAATTGTGTCGTCATGAAGAGTCTTCGGAGTTAGCGCTTTAATGGTTGGTGACGCATGTTTCTCATACGGTTGCTGACGTAAATAATGCACGGCTTGCATCACTGATAAACGGCCTTGTTGGACCATTTTATCGGTAGGTGCAAATAGGACTTTGTGACGCAACAAACCTCGGTAAACACCATGGCTGAGGTAAACCGAAACTAAACCAATGTCCTCGGTTTTACCCGCGCTGCGTAATTCACTGATTGCGGCCTCAATCGCAACGGCGCTGCCAACAATGTAATCAATGTTGCCCATATCAATCACACGTTGGACTAGATTGCGTTGCAGTTCTTTATCGTTATCTGCCCAGTAGGAATCGACGATGTTAATGTCGCTGTCTTTGATCGCTTCATAAAACCCCGTTGTTACCGGTTTTGTTCCGCCACGTGTTCTTGGTCCAAGCAATAAAGCGATGTTGGTTTTGCCTGACCCTTTCGGATGTTTGTCTGCGAGGAACTTACCTGCTTCGTAACCCATCCAATACCAATCAACACCAACTTCACCTTGAAGTAGCTGTTTTTGTTCTTGATCGAGTTCAAGTTGGTTTACGGTCGCAAACACGGGCGTATTGCCTATCCAGTTTTTCAGGTTGTGTTCGTAAGCTTGTGGATCGACCGTTCCAAGAATAATGGCATCTGCACCCCATTGGGTACACAAAGCCAGTTGTTGCTCTTGGCGAGTTTTGTTTGGGTAACCACCAGCCTCTAAAACACGAAGGTTGATACCAAGTTTTTCCGCTTCGGAAACCATTCCATAGTTTACTGATAACCAGTATGAGTCCTTTAAATGAGGGTAAATAGCACAGACTTTCTCTGTCGCAAAAGCTGGCACTGAAGCGAAAAGTGACATTGCGAGAGCTGAATGCTTGAAAATTGTGCGAAATGAGCGCTGATTTATAACCATGAAATGAAGTTCGTTGGCATAGATTAAGTAAACACTGCAAAATATAACGTAATATGTCGCCGAACACGAATATTAAGGTCAGGAAAATATGTTGCTAGCTACCGCAAGCATCGGTCGCAAACTGTTATTGTCTTTCATTGCGATGGCAATGCTGGTCATGCTGTCTGCGCTAATCGGTGTATCAGGGTTTTCTCTGGTGGCAAAAACAGAAAGGAACGTGGTGGACGCTGCCATTCCGGCAATGATTGAAGCTCGACAAGTTTCGGAGCTCAGCACTCGCATTATTTCATCGGTGCAAATGTTGTCGAATGCGCAAAATGAACAAGAGCGTAAAGAGGCGGGACGAGTGCTGTTTGATCAGCTTGAATCGCTGCTTACTCACATCAAAGAACTGGGTGGCGAGTCGTTTGACGCTGATTTACTCGAAACCTTAGAAAATCACGTTCAAAACGTCATCAATAATCTAGCTGAATTGGGTGTGACGGTAGAAAGAAAGCTGTGGCTCGCCAAAGAGATCGATACGCGCGTAGAAGAAATGCGCTTATTGAGTGAAGAGCTTGAGCAACTGACTCGCACCCAAGTTCAAAACACCAGTACGATCGCGGTTGCTAACGTCACCCATATTTATGACCTTCTTGAAACCAACAAAAAAGCTCAAGTTTACCAAGCTTTGGATGCGCTCGTAGAAGTCGATCTCGATCTGACTGAGCGACTGCATGAATTGCACTTATTGGCGTTTAAGATGCTCAACCAGATTGAAGAAGCTCGCACCCTCACCAATGTGGATCGTATTCAACAAATCCAAACTGAGTTTGAAGACAATCTAAAAATCATGAAGCGACGTGTATTGGCGGTAGAAGACCCGACTCGCTCAGAGCAGATGGGGCAACTACTAAAAGAGCTGGGTAAACGACAAGTTGTGTTTACTATCCTGCTTCAACAATACGAAAACAACGAGCAGTCTCAAGAGTTAATGCAGGGGACGTTACAGCTCTTCTCTGAGCTAAATGGTACCGTCAACAAGCTGGTGGATGACTCAAACCAAACGACACGTGTGGCTGTCGATGAGCTTACGAATACCTTGAAGTTCGCACAGTGGTCCCTGACGGTGATTTCTATCATTGGTTTGATCATCGTTGTCTTGATCTTGTGGCGTGTCGTGTATGTTTCGGTGGTTAAGCGTCTGGGGGAATACTCGGCAGCGCTATTGTCGGTTGCACAAGGTAATTTGGCGGTTGAGTTAGAAGTAAAAGGCAAAGACGAACTTGCACATATGGGGCAGGCGATCATTACGGCACGTAACACTGCGCAAGCGCTTAAAGTCGTGGCCGAAGGCGAAGCGCAAGCTAAGCGAGAATTAGAAGAACACAAAGAGCACCTAGAAGAGTTGATCGAGCAACGTACCTCTCAGTTGAAACAAGCAAACCGTCGCTTAAATGAAGAGGTGCTTAACCACGCGAAAGCGCGGAAACAAGCCGAACAAGCTAGCCGTGCGAAGTCTGCTTTCTTGGCAACAATGAGTCATGAAATTCGGACACCGATGAACGGAGTGCTTGGAACTGCTCGCCTGCTGATAGACTCAGGGCTAAACCCAATTCAAAAGCGTTATGCAGAGATCATCAACCGCAGTGGTAAAACTCTATTGGCGATCTTAAATGACGTTTTAGATTACTCCAAAATTGAAGCCGGGCACTTAGAGATACGAAGTTTAGGTTTCGACTTGCATCAGATCGTTGAAGACACTTTCCAGCTAATGAACGGTAAGGCACAAGAGAAGAAGTTGCTCTTTTCTTACCATATTGAAAGCGATGTAGGTCGTTATTGGAAAGGTGACGTGACACGTATCAACCAAGTGTTGAATAACTTAGTTGGTAACGCGATTAAGTTTACTGAGGAGGGGGAGATTGATATCTACGTCAGCCTGAATCCAGAAGACGAATCACAAGTTTTATTTGAAGTCTCAGATACCGGAATTGGCATTGCGAAAAAAGACCAGAAGACGTTGTTTGATGCCTTCACCCAAGCGGAAGGTGGTTTAAATCAAACTGGTGGTACAGGTTTAGGTTTAGCCATTAGCCGCCGTATTATTCAAGCCATGGGTGGACGTCTGGACGTTGACTCTGATGAAGGTCATGGTAGCCGTTTCTGGTTTTCGATTCCTTTGGAGGAAAGTGAACCAGTTGAAACCGTTTCTATTGCGAGTGCACGGTGCAAGATCAAAGCGAAGGTGTTCATTGTCGAAGATAATCCGGTAAATCGGGTGGTTGCGGAAGGTTTCTTAGAAAGCATGGGGCATGAAGTCGTCATGGCGGAAGATGGTGCGCAAGCGGAACGAATCATGCAAAAACAGGACTTCGATATCGCATTAGTCGATATTAATTTACCTGACTGTAATGGCACTGACTTGATTCATCGACTGAAACACATAGAAAGTAATAAACCAGCAGAGAAAGCACTTGCACCAACACCAATGGTTGCGGTTTCTGCTCACGTATTTGCTGAAGAGGTAGAAAGCTACTTAGCAGCGGGTTTCGATGGCTACTTACCGAAACCAATGGAAAAAGAAGCACTTGCTACGCTTATTCAAGACATGTTAGATGGCAAACAGCTTTTGCTGCCCCAAATGAGCAAGTGTGCCCCTCAGGATGAGACCATAACAATCACTGATATTAACGAGACACCGGTCATCAATGAGCCGACAGCAGAGGAGCCAGCAATGGTTATCATCAATCCGAATGTGATTCAGTCAGACATGAAGATCTTGGGCAGAGAGAAAATGCTGCACATCATCGACTTGTTTAGACAAACCAGTACTGACGTACTGAGTCAGATGGAAACATCTGCGGATAATGGCGATAGCCGAGCAGTAAAAGATCTTGCTCACAAGTTGAAAGGCAGTGCAGGCAGCTTAGGTTTGACGGCATTGATGGATACCTGCCAAAGCATTGAAATTGCGTCAGAACCATTAGAAGTGTACTCAAGCGAGCAAGACATTATTAAGAAGCAAGTGACCGATTCGGTCGTTGAACTTGACCGTTTGATGGCAGAATAAAAGGCGTGTGATGCGCCTTGCGTCTTGCGGTTAGCTCGTGGGCTAAAAACAAAAACCTCCGGTTTGCGCCGGAGGTTTTTTTCTATTCGGTCAGATCATCTTCCCACTCGAACCGAGTGTCTAGAGCATAAGGATCATCTTCGAACGGATGTTCCATTCTGCCACGCAAGTATTCGAGTTGGTGCTCAAGCATGTTTACCGTGTCGTAATCTCCCTCTGAGCAGGCAACGTATATCTGTTGCTCGAGAGCGGCGATGTTGTCTCGGATACTCATGAGAACCCCCTTAAATCATCATCGATTCTCAAAACGATTATAGTCAAGTAAACCAAATTCGATCGGTTGTTTTGTACGATACCAATCGTGGATACGATCGCTAAATGGCCAGAACTTTTCAGAGCTTCGGCGAATAGCAAAATTATCCAGTAACTTAACGTAATCATCCTCGGATTTAAGGGTGCTAAATTGATCGACAAATTCTTTTACTTGATCTTCTTCGATTGAGAAAAACGCCGCTGGATAGCTGCCAACCACGCCTCGAACAATAGTCATGTCATCGTTCGCGAAGTCTCGATTGCTCTCCTCATCAAACAGGCTAGAAATATTGATGTGAGCGTTGTTATGAATAAGAGTGAAAAGCTCATCCTCACCAGATTTGCTGCGCACCATCAGCATGGTGATTTGCGGTACCGTTTTTAGCCCTTCACCACGAACTTGGTTGATGCTCGCCAATTGCTGCTCATTCTCTACGGCAAGCGCGGTATCAATGATGTCGTATCGTGGCAACAAGACTGGTGATACTTGCTTGCGCAGAATATCCAATAGCTCCGATTTAGGATCGTCGGTGTGATACACAACACTGGTCGGTTGGCTAAATGGTGCAACGTTGCGTTGTAAGAAGTCACTTAGTTGACGCGGTTGGTCCTGATACCAGCTTGAATGCTCTTGGTGACGCATATCAGCAGGAAGTAGGGCAATAAAGTTACTTTCCCCTTCAAGGCGTAAGAAGTCCATGAACATGCGGGTAATCAGCTGGTGGCCAAAGTTACCGTAAACATCGAAGCCGGCAACAAGTAGGTAGTGGATACGTTCAAGCAGGGCATAGTCCAAAACCCAAGCCGTTTTTGGTTGTTCACCCACTAAACCTTGCACCACTGACGCGCTGTCAAAGTGACGGAAGACCGTAAGAGCTGCATTCGGATTTGTACCGTTGCCGTCCCAAATTACGTCGGTCGATAGGTGCTCACCGTTCTTAAACCACTTGTTGATGAAGTCAGATTTGGCTTCTAGGTAGCGTGCTTGCTGACGCGAGTATTTCACCCAGTTGGTTACTGGCACAGTATTGCTTTCAAGCTCGCCGGGAAGTTTTAGGTTCGCTGCTTGTGAGCGGTAGAATTCGTTGACTTCAGGAATGTCGGCCTTGTCTGGGTCTAGGAAGAATACCCAGAAGCGATCATTAATTACATTTAATGCCAGCTGACCACGACATACCGGACCTTTGATGTAAGCCATGATGGTGTTCTGAGCGTTGTCCAACATGAACTTAAAGCGAGACTTCACGGGCAAATCGATGAATGCGGTCATTGGGTTTGCGGCGATTTCAGGCTCGTAGCTTGGTAATTTTGCTACTTCATAATCGCCATCGATGAACCATTTTTTCCAGTTCTCGATACGTTGTTTGTTCAGCGCAAACGGCATGTGCGTCTTATCTACAATAGTGCCTTGCTCAGGAATGATTCGGTAGTACACACGTTCAACCCCCGGATCATCATACGGACGACGCGTTGTGATGCGTTTTACTGGCTCTCCCGGTGGCGTCGAAGATCGCACGAGAGTGAAGAAGCGAGGTTGCTCACCGTCCAGCTCAGAAAAGAACAGGTGCGATAAGAAAAGGTGTTCGTAAATATAACGAGCGGCGAGCTGGTTTTTGCGAGAACTCTTGTTCAGCAGCGTCTCGTATTTCTGAACCTCTGCTTTTTGTTGCTCGGTAAGCGGGATATGCGCATTCATGATGCCGCCATTTTCCAGCCAAAGCATGAGCGTTTGATATTCTATCGCCGTTAAGTTCGGCATCCCGAAAGGCATTCCCCATGTCGGGTTGTCTTGTTCGTATTTTGCGTACTCTTCTATCGTCGGACACGTTTGTTCACGGTCGATAGAAAAATCGAAGCCTTCTAATTGAACTTGATCAGGGAGTGGATGACGTTCCTTTTGTTGCAACATACGAGCAATCAAACCTGCATCAATATTAGCCGCCATGCTCTGCTCACGCTCGTTGAGCACAGGATGGAAGCCAGCATCACGCCATTCTTGCGTAGTTTGCGCGTCTTCAAATAAGCGAGTTGGGGCTGCTGCGGTCAAGCGTGTGCCTTCGTAAACCAAAGCTTTGCTTGCACCACGGTCGATGCCTTCTACGGAAGAGAGTTTTAACTGACAAGGGGCATCGTAGCAGGCGTGACAAACCACACATCGATTATCGACGATAGGTTTTACTTCATGTTGAAAGAAGTCCGCCTGCGGCGTTTCAATAGCAACAGTACGCTCACGCACTTCTTCAGGGCCAAACAGTTTGTCGTAGTTTAGGCCCGCATAGGTCGCACAACCTGCAAACAGAGTGGCAATACACAGTGTAAAAATTAAACGTAAATTCATTGAGTTATTTTGAGTAAATTGAATTTGCGTTAATTAAAGCAAAATAAGCCGCCAAATACCAAAAATCGGAGCAAATTGCTCCGATTTCCGGGTTGTTATTGTTAGCTCAATGCCAAAGTAAGAGACAAACCTAGAACGCGTAAGTCACGTTAAAGCGGAAGTCTCGCCCCGGGCTTGCATAGCCTTGGGCGACAGGACTGCCGATGTATTCCATGTACGACGCATGGTCAAAGTAGTATTTGTCGAATACGTTCTTAACTGACAAGGTTAGAGATAACTCTTCGTCAGCGAGTGGCATCCAATATGCGTAAACATCGTGTACGCCGTAGCCTGGTTTTTCTGGATGAACGGTTGGATCCGCCACGTCGGTTAGACGTTCAACAAATCGAGCATTCCAACCAAACTCCAGTGTTTCCATCGGCTGATAGATCAGATCAAGCACCCAAGTGTCACCGATAGATGTGCCTAGGGTAGAGTCATCATCCGAAAGTGGAGTGCCGTTGAGTTCTGGGCGTGATTGGTTGTAGCTCAAGCGAGCTGACACATCTGAAATCGCATAACCTAGGTAAGCGGTGATGCCTTGATTATCTAAATCGCCAACATTGGTGTACACGGCCCCTTGATTGGTGACGACATCTTTGATGGTACTGTCAAAGAAGGTTAAGCCAGCAAAGAATTCGTCATATTGGTAGTTTGCACCCAGCTCTAGGTTGCGCGCTTCCTCTGGCTTACGGTTTGGATCATTTTCGCGGTAGTCGATGACAAATAACTCTTTGATTTGTTGCCCACGAAACGCTTCCGCATAGCTCGCGAATAGGTTCAAACCTTCAAAAGCGTTGTAATTGATACCAACGTTAGGGCTAAAGCCACTTGAGTCAAAGTCTTGGCCCATGTTGTCGGTCAGTTCATACCAATCATAACGAGCACCAGCGGTGAGAATGAGAGCGTCTGTCAGCATCCAGTCGTCTTGAACAAACAAACCGTAGACAGTGCCTTTCTCTTCATCATCCTTTTTACCATCGTAATTGGTCTCAAATTCTGATTTGTCTTTCTTGTAATCTAGGCCGTAAACCAAAGTATGGTCGGTGAGTTTGCTAGTGTTGAAGATCTTCACGCCAGAAGTTTGAATTGAGCCATCGCTCGTCCCCCAACGTGGGTGATCTTTGTGGGCAAGACGACTGTCCGTGTAGTAGAAGGTCGTATCGAGATTGAATAGGTCACTCGCGCTGTATTTGTGGTTTAAGGTGAATGTCGAGCGGTCCGTCTCTTGGTCTAAAGGTTCGTTTTTGAAACTTGGTTGGAAGTGCGGGCGATTCAAGCGTCGTCCATCGTCATTACGATAGTCGTAGCTGACTGAGAGGTAGTGTTCGTCATTGAGTTGACCAGATAGCTTAAGGAGGGCAACTTGCTGTTCTAGCGCTGTATAAGGCTGCTCTTTACCTTTGCCATCTTGAATATTGTCACCATCGATGTAACCGAATGATGCCAACAAACCAAGTTGATCGGCGACTTCACCATAAAGACTTGCCGATACTTTGTAGCCTTCATTGTTGGTGTAGTAGCCACCTTTCAACATTGCACCGTAGGTTTGGTCTGCAGCGAGTAGATCTTGTGCATCTTTTGTGGTGAATTTAATTGCGCCACCCAGAGCACCAGGGCCGTCTGTTGCTCGTCCGGAGCCTGCACTCACATCGACTTGCTTAAGCAGCTCTGGCTCGATCGATAATCGGCCTTGGTGGTGAAATAGGTTACCGGATTGTTCTGCACCATCTATAGAGACATTCAGCATCGTATCTTCTAGACTTCGGACGTAGATCTTTTGAGAAATACCTGATGAGCCACCGACACTGACTTCGGCATCCTTTCTGAAAATATCATTAAGATCTTGAGCTTGGGATTTTGCTAGTTGGTCAGAGTCTATCGAGATATCGACACCTTCCGGTGTGTGACCAGTCACCTCGATAACTTCCATATCATCCTTGGCGTAAGTCGCTTGTGACGCCACTAAAAGCGCGATGGTAAGTGGGCTTAGCTTAAATACGGTTGAAGCAGACACCGTAACCTCCATTGTTAATGAGAATTATTATCGAGTGAGATTTTGGTGATTCTTCCACGCTGAGTAAACGACTTTTACAACTGTTACAATCCTTGTTATGGGTGAGGCTTAACGTCGTTTGGGCAAGGTAATATCCATCACTAAACCTCGCTCTGGCGCATTGTAGGCAACGATCTTGCCGCCAACGGCTTCAATATGCCTTTTCGCTAACGCGAGCCCAACACCAAAGCCCTTACGTGATGCGACTTGATTATTGGCCTTAAAGAAAGGTTTGAAAATTTGTTGATACAAACTTGGGTCGATACCAGGTCCAGAGTCGGTAATGACGATTTGATAATGCTCGCTACTGTTTCGCACCTCAATTTTTAGCGCTTCATTAGGTTGGGTGTAACGTAAACCGTTGCGAATGACGTTTTCTAACGATTGGCTGAGTGCCATTTGGTTGGAGTCATTGATAGGTAATGATTCGTCTTGCTGCAGTAACACGTGCCTATCCGGGTATTCAAATCGTGCATCTTCAACGATGATTTCAACCAGTTCTGCTAAGTCAAATGCTTCCGTTCTGAGGTTCGGTTGTTCGTTTTCAATCCATGCAAGGGTGAGAGTGTCTTCTGCTGTACTGCGCATCTTATGAGTGTCGCTTTTGATGCGTTGTAACATCTGCTCGCGCTCAATGTTTTTATCGACGCAGTCTATGGCCATTTCTATTCGAGCGAGTGGGGTACGTATCTCATGTGACATGTCGGCGATTAAGTTTCTGTTGTGTTGAATCACATCTGAGGTTCGTTCCGCCATTTTGTCGAAAGTTCGCGCGACTTGGCTTATTTCATCGTTGCCTAACTTCATGGTTTGCTCAATGCGCGCCGAATAATCCCCTTGGCTGAAAGCTTGGCTTGCTCGGTGGAACTGCTGTAATGGACGCATGACGTAACGGTACAAATATACCGTAAGTGCCAGTAAAGAGAGAAATGGAATCACAAAACGGAACAACCAAAACGCATGGGACATGTAAGTTCCGGGGCGCATTCGGTCGGGCAGTAGAATCAGAAAATGATACCCAAAAGGAGAAAGCGGCACTTCCATGATTGGATTGTCTGGAAAATCGAGGTGGATTTTCCATTCAACACTTCGACCAATGCCGTAGCCTTCCCAAAACCGTTCATTGAGCGGATTACCGCCTTTTACGTCTAGGTGTGATTGCAGAACCGTTGCCCAAGTAGACTCATTAGAAGCGAGTTCTTCTAACCAAGCGTCCAAACCTTGCCAATCTTGCTGGTCGATATAGGTTTGTGCTGTAGAGCCCCAATCGAGGATCTGTTGACGGTGGGACTTCTTAAGGTAGCTCATCTTTTCATTAGAAAGAATGGCAGCGCTATGAATCAAAGAAAAGAAGATCACCACGCCGAGAGATAAGACGACAAACAGCCGCCAGAACAACATTTTCTTCATTTGAAAATATACCCTTTTCCATGCACGGTCTGGATACGGTCGTTCGACATACCTTCCGAGATAAGGCGTTTACGCACACGGCTTAAGTGCATGTCTAGGGCTCGGTCATATTGGCTAAATTGACGTTCTAGTACGGTCTGGTAAAGGAAGGGTTTACTCAGTACTTCTTCGCGGTGCTCGATTAACGTCCACAGCAGTTTAAATTGAATAGGTGTCAGTTGAATGGGGTTCATCTCAGGACGATGATGGAGCGTTACCGTGTGAGTTTGTTTATCGAGGAGTAACTCTCTCTCACTGAGTTGCGTTGCTGAATTGGGCTGCTTGATGAGTTGGGTGCGACGTAGAATTGCTTCTATACGTAAACTCACTTCGGTGAAGTTACAGGGTTTGGTGATGTAATCATCCGCTCCGCATTTAAGGCCCTGAATTCGATATTCTTCTGCGCCAAATGCAGTCAGCATAACTACGGGTGTTTGTGACTGAGAACGAATGACATTAAGCACTTCGAAACCATCGAGGTTAGGGAGGTTGACATCGAGTATGACCAAATCAAAGTCTTGCTGCTGAAAAGCCTTAACGGCTTCATCCCCGCAAAACATCGAGATGACTTGATAGCGTTGCTCTTTAAGTAGTCGGGTGAGTTGAAGGTTGAGATCTGGGTCATCTTCGACCAATAAGATTGAAGGAGCAGGAACGGATGAACTCGATGACCAGTTTGGCTTTGGCTGAACGGGGACTGACGTTGGGCTAAACATGTTGATATATCACTTATTATCGATAATGCGAACTATTATCAATAATGACTTGGTTAAAATCAACGTGATGAATGAGAAAGCTATCAGTTATTTATAAAGAGCCTTCAAAGTGCGACATGTCTAGAAGTTTTACTTAAGCGGGGAAGGTCGCGACAAAAAGAAAGCCCACCTGAATCGGTGGGCTTTTTCGGTAGTTGCAAAAGAAACTAGTTCATTTTTTTAACTTCTTGCTGAAGTTGCTCTAGCTGCTTCATCTTGCCTTGTAGGCCAAGAGATTGGTAGCTAATCGACGCTGGGTTCATCATCTGACCTTGCTGCATTGGGTAATCTGGCAGCGTCTTGAAGAACTCACCAAGAACGTCTTGGATTGGTACGAACAACCACATGTTGTCTGCCATCCAGCGTAGGTACATACCAGATTCGTGCGGTGCTTTCTCGAATGGGTCAGCACGTAAATGGATGATCTTCGGCCAGTTTGGAGAGAAACGAACTGCATCGGTAATGTTACCTTCTAGGGTTGCGAAGTGCAGTTTCCAGTCGTTCCAACGAACTGCGTTTAGCTCACCATTAGCAGTGAAGTAAAGCAGTGACTCACGAGGACCTTTCTCTTCTTTACCTTGGAAGTAAGGCATGAAGTTGTAACCATCAATGTGTACGCGCCAGTCTTTACCGTTCGCTTTGTAGCCTTTCGCTAGCTTCTCTTTCACGTCAGGAACGCCGGCTGCAGCCATTAGAGTTGGTAGCCAGTCTTGGTGCGCCATCATTTCGTTGATCTTAGTACCTGGTTCGATTACGCCAGGCCAACGAACAAGTTGAGGTACGCGCATACCGCCTTCCCATGTCGTGCCTTTTTCACCATGGAATGGTGTTGCACCGCCGTCAGGCCACGATACAGTCTCTGCACCGTTATCGGTTGAGTAGATTACGATGGTGTTGTCTGCGACACCTAGCTCATCCAGTTTATCCAGTAGAATACCCACTTGATCATCATGCTCTAACATGCCATCGGCGTAGATACTGATGCCAGATTTACCTTGGTATTTTTCCTGAAGGCGAGTCCAAACGTGCATACGGGTGGTGTTGTGCCAGATAAAGAAAGGCTTGTCTGCTTTCACGGCTTTTTCCATGAACGCCAGTGACGTTTCTAGGAATTCTTCATCCGCGTGCTCCATACGCTTACGCGTCATTGGGCCTGTATCTTCAATCTTACCGTCAGCAAAAGACTTGATTACACCACGAGGGCCGTAGTTTTTACGGAACTCTGGATCTTTCGGGTAGTAGTAAGTTTCTGGTTCTTCTTCAGCATTGAGGTGATAAAGGTTACCGAAGAACTCGTCGAAACCGTGGTTAGTTGGCAAGTGTTGGTCTTGGTCACCTAAGTGGTTCTTACCAAACTGAGCCGTCATGTAGCCTTGACCTTTAAGCAGGTCTGCAATGGTCGGTGCCCAATCAGGGATACCGTGAGTAGAGCCTGGCATACCGATTGTAAGCAAGCCAGTACGGAACGGTTCTTGGCCAGTGATAAATGCTGCACGGCCTGCAGTACAAGATTGCTGACCGTAGTGATCAGTAAATAGTGCACCCTCGTTTGCAATACGGTCGATATTCGGGGTTTCGTAACCCATCATACCTTGGTTGTATGCACTGATGTTCCAGTAACCAACATCATCACCAAAGATCGCTAGGATGTTTGGTTTGTCTGCTGCCACTGCTGCGCTTGAGGTTGCCAGTACGCCGAGACCGACAGCCAGCTTGCTCATTTGGTTAGCCATAAAAACTCCAAATTGGTTGTAAGTTGGAAAAGAAGCCTAGGTACCGCCCATGCTTCGTTGGCTATTAAGTTAATGATGCAATTGAAGAATGTCGCTTTATAGTGTTTATAACCATAAGTTATGTAGAGAAATAACTTGTTGTTTTATCAGTTGATTGTTTCGACCTTAGAATTTGTGGGGAAAACTGAAGCGAGACTTAGGTCACGTTAATCCGCTTTCTAAATAGGGATATAAGACCTTAGTTTTAACCAAAGTATAATTATGCTATTTGATTCGCATTAGTCTGTTTTGTGAGCTATACGTTTGTGTGCAGGATGCACTTTTCTATTACATACAGAGGTTTATATGACAGCGAATTATGGCGTGAAACGCCGATTAGCGATTCTTGCCGCTGCTTTTATCGGCGCGACAAGTAGCAGTATCGCAGCAGAGAAACCGAATATTCTGGTCATTTGGGGCGATGATATCGGTCAATCTAATATCAGTGCTTACACATTTGGCTTAATGGGATACAAAACACCGAACATCGATAGCATTGCGAAAGAAGGCATGATGTTCACCGACTACTATGGCGAGCAATCTTGTACTGCAGGCCGTTCTACCTTCATTACCGGACAAACGGTATTGAGAACGGGCTTGAGTAAGGTTGGCCTTCCGGGGGCAGATTTGGGTCTTCAGGCAGAAGATGCAACGATTGCAGAAATGCTTAAACCACTGGGCTATATGACAGGTCAGTTTGGTAAAAACCACCTTGGCGATAAAGACGAACACCTTCCAACCAATCACGGCTTCGACGAATTTTTTGGCAACCTTTACCATTTGAACGCCGAGGAAGAACCTGAGAATGTGGACTACCCGAAAGATCCAGAATTCCGTAAGAAATTCGGTCCTCGTGGGGTTATTAAGTCCTTTGCTGACGGCAAAATCGAAGATACCGGCCCTCTAACGCGTAAGCGTATGGAAACGGTGGATGGAGAAACGTTAGATGCGGCGCTTGATTTTATGGATCGAGCAGTGAAGGCTGACAAGCCTTTCTTTGTCTGGTGGAACGCAACACGCATGCACTTCCGCACACACGTGAAAGAAGAAAACTTGGGCAAAACTGGCATCAGTTTTTATGCCGACGGTATGGTAGAACACGATAACCAAGTAGGCGAGCTGCTGAAAAAAGTGGATGACTTGGGCATCAAAGACAACACCATCGTATTTTACTCAACCGATAACGGCCCGCACATGAACTCTTGGCCAGATGCGGGTACAACCCCATTCCGTGGTGAGAAGAACACCAACTGGGAAGGTGCGTTCCGTGTTCCTGCAATGGTACGTTGGCCGGGTAAGATTGAAGCGGGCAGCGTTTCTAACGAAATTATGCACCACATGGACTGGATGCCAACCTTGGTGGCGGCGGCTGGTGATGACCAAATCAAAGAGAAGTTGCTGAAAGGCTACACGGCGGGTGATAAGACATTTAAGAATCATCTCGATGGTTACAACTTCTTGCCTTACCTAACTGGTAAAGAAGAGAAAGGCCCACGTGAAGAGATCTTCTACTTCACTGATGATGGTGATTTGAGTTCACTTCGCTTCCGCAACTGGAAGATCGTATTCCTAGAGCAGCGCGCAAAAGGCACACTACGTATCTGGGCTGAACCGTTTACGCCATTACGTGTGCCTAAGATCTTCAACCTACGCATGGACCCATACGAAGTGGCGGACATTACGTCTAACACTTATTACGACTGGCTGATTGACCACGCATACATGCTGGTTCCAGCACAGGCTTATGTAGGTAAATTCTTGGCAACGTTCGAAGAATTTCCACCGCGACAAAAAGCAGCAAGCTTCTCACTTGATCAAGTGATGGAGAAGTTGCAGGAAAGTCACAACAAATAAATTGATTGCAACCAAATGTGGGGCTCTTCGGAGCCTCTTTTTTTGCACTGTGTTTAATTTTTTCTTAAAACGCATGTAATTGCTTGTCTAAAAAGGAAAAACACTTCTATCTTTGATTAGAGAATAAAAAGAATCACACACAAGGACAGTTATGACTCAGTGGGCAAGTTGGAAGCAGGCTTTGATCGGCCTAGCAGCGCTCGTCAGTTTTTCTCTGTTTGCACAGGAAACAGTATCTAAACGGTCAGCTTCTGCACAAGAAACCGTGTCGGTCGCACCACAATCAATCAATTCTTCAACGCAAACTTACGTAGGCAGCGAAGCGTGTATTGATTGCCACAAGAAAGAAACCGAAGCGTGGCAAGGTTCTCATCACGATATGGCGATGCGTCATGCCGATGCGGAATCCGTTCTCGGTGATTTTGATGACCACACATTCACTTTTGAAGGTAAGCCAAATCGCTTCTATCGAAAAGGGAGTGAATATTGGGTCAATATCCAAGGGCCTGATGGTGAGTGGCATGATTACAAAATCAGCTACACCTTTGCGTGGGAGCCGCTTCAACAATACATGGTGGAATTTGAAGACGGGCGTGTGCAGTTAATTCCTTTCGCTTGGGATTCGAGAGCCAAGCAAGAAGGCGGACAGCGCTGGTTCCATCTTTATCCCGACACCACCCCCAAAGATGAGTTTTACTGGACGAACACGGGTCAGAATTGGAACTTCATGTGTGCTGATTGCCATTCAACCAATCTAGAAAAAAACTACGATGCAACTGCCAATACGTATTCAACAACATGGTCAGAAATCAATGTGGGTTGCGAAGCATGTCATGGCCCAGCCAGTGAACACGTAGAACTTGCCAAACAAGCGGAAAAATCTGGGAATACCATCACCTCAGCGAACCATTATGGCTTTGATCGAGATTTAGGTATGGCAGTAAAAGAATGGGTCTACGAAGAAGGGCACAGCACGCTCCAACCAAAAGAAATCACGATGACTCATCAAGTTCAAACCTGTGCGCAGTGTCATAGCCGTCGTACACAGTTAAATGAAAGTGCGGACCATGTTAAAGGCTCCTTCTTGGATAAATATCGTCTAAGCCTAATTACACCGGAGCTCTATTATCACGATGGTCAGATTTACGATGAAGATTACGTTTATGGCTCATTTTTGCAGTCTGCCATGGCAGAGAAAGGGGTAACCTGTACCAACTGCCATGATCCTCATACTGCCAAGTTAAAAATTCCTGAAGAAGCCGTTTGCGCACAATGCCATATTGCGTCTGACTACATGCCGGAGAATCACACCTTCCATGAGGCAAATACCGAAGCATCCAAATGCACCACTTGCCACATGCCTGAAACGACTTACATGCAAGTCGACCCGCGTCGTGACCACAGTTGGCATGTGCCACGTCCAGATCTGAGCCAGCACATCAATACGCCAAACGTCTGTACATCATGCCATGAAAACGAAACCAATCAGTGGGCGGATCAGAAAATAGGTGAGTGGTTCCCGAATTCGAAATACCGCAATCAAAAACACTTTGCAGTGGCATTCTACGCCGATTCTATTGGTCATCGTGGTGCGCCTGATGCGCTAGCGTATTCTGCTCAAGACTCATCGTTGAGTGACATTATTCGTGCATCAACTTTGGAGAGAATGGGCGGCAATACTGGGCAAAACACCTTAGTGTCATTGGCAAGAGCGGTGAAGCATGAAAGCGACATGATTCGTCTTGGGGCTGTTGCTGGGTCTTCTGGTTATGAGTTCAGTGATCGCTGGCAAATCCTCGAACCATTACTGAGCGATCCAGTCTTATCAGTACGTGCAGAAGCCGCAGGTGCACTGGTTCGCCATTATCCGGAAATGAATCCTCTGCAACGTGACAAGATCAAACAGCCATTGGAAGACTACATATCAATCCAACGCTTTAATGCTGACCGAGGCTTTGGACGAACGAACCTAGCGAATGTCTATCGAGACCTTGGCGAAACAGACAAAGCCATTGCGTCTTACCAAAAGGCGATTGAAATAGAACCTTACTTCGAGAACAGCTATGCAAACTTAGCCGATTTGTATCGTGCACAGGGCAATGACAAAAAAGCATTAGAAACCTTGATGGCCGGGATTGAAGCTCAGCCGAAATCGAGTGCTTTGCCTTACAGCGCGGGTCTAGCATGGTTGCGAGTGGGTGACAGTGTGAAAGCAAACCAATACTTAAAACAAGCGGCGGAAACCGCAGAGCGAAACCCCCAGTATTGGTATGTTTATGGGCTCGCTCTGGAGAACTCAGACGTGCTTGCGGCCAGTAAAGCGTTGAACACCGCTTACAAGGTGGGAGGCAACCCACAGCACTTGTTTGCGGAATGTGAGGTGCTGGCTAGAAACTACAAAGATGGCTCTGTTGCATTTGCTTTTGAGCAGTGTTTGAAGCAACTAGGAGAGTTTGCGCCAGCTGATGTGATTCAGCGTTTAAGAGCCTCTATAAATCAATAGGAGCGGCATGGGCAAACTCAAGTTGTTGCTTGACCTGTTCCCTTAAGCGCTGATGAGCGGGATTGTGCTCATCACGCTTATGATAGACGAATTTATAGGGGATACGGTCGATTTCAATCGGGCATTCAAGGATCTGTAACTTGAGTGCCTTACTCCATTTCATCGCAAACGATCGAGAAACAACGCCTAGACAATCTCGTTGTGCAACATACATTGCCATCCCCGCCAAAGATGACGTTACGATCTCTACATTTCGCTCCTGAATCGGCTCTTTTGCCAGTTGCTCGAAGCCAGAAGTGTTGTTCCACTTGCCTGAAAATATACAGTGAGTTTCACGATAAAAATCATCTCGGCTCAGTGTCCCTTGGATTCTTGGATGACTTTGACGACAGATGATCATTGCGGGTTCATCGTAGGCGTTTTCTATCACGAAAGAGGAGTCTTTGGTGATAATGGTATCAATCACTAAATCCATTTTTTGCTGTCGAATTTGTTCAAACAACAAGTACTTTTCCGGTGGAGACTCGTGGAAAACAACGTTTTCAATCGGATTTAAACTGTGGAGTAAGGTTTCTGAGCAGCAGACTTGAAAAGTGGTTCTTTCTGAAATGGCGTTGTCTACGATGCTCACTGCCTGACGAAACTGCGGCATGAGTTGATACGCAGTTGAAGTGGGTGCGATCCCTCGTCCTTGTTTGACGAAAAGCTGTTTTCCTACCACTTGTTCAAGCCGCTTAATCGAAGCGCTCACCGCAGGTTGCGTAAGGCCTAAATGGTCGGCCGCTTTGGTGTAGGACTGATATTCAGCGACCACCAAAAAAGTTTGAATCAAGTTTAAGTCCATCTTGTTACCCATAAACTAAATTTATATATCAACGTATCTGAACTCTATTTATCCGTCAAATAACAAGTTTTATCTTAATCAAATCTTGGTATCTGATTTCGACCAAGATTCGCAGCAACGGATTTATGGAGCCCTTTTATGGCAAACCACGATAAAAAACGCGTCAAGAAGCTGGTATTAAACGCTTGTACGCTTGCGATCGGAGCGGCATCAGCGACCGCTTACTCGGCAGAACAACCAAACATTCTCGTTATCTTTGGTGACGATGTCGGTTACTGGAACTTGAGTGCATACAACGGTGGCATGCTGGCTTACAGCACACCAAATATTGATAGCATTGCAAGAGACGGTGCTAAGTTTACCAACTTCTACGCTCAGCAAAGCTCAACGGCAGGTCGCTCTGCGTTCATCACGGGACAAATGCCAAAACGTACCGGCTTGTCTAAGGTTGGTTTGCCAGGAGCGAAAGAAGGGATTTCTGAGAAAGATCCAACTATTGCGACACTGCTACGTGACCTTGGTTACGCAACGGGTCAATTTGGTAAAAACCACCTTGGTGACCGCGATGAACACTTGCCGACCAACCACGGTTTCGACGAGTTCTTTGGCAACCTTTACCACTTAAATGCGGAAGAAGAGCCGGAGAACGTAGACTACCCACAAGATCCTGAATTTAAGAAGAAGTTCGGTCCTCGTGGTGTGATCCACTCTTATGCGGATGGCAAGATTGAAGATACCGGCCCATTGACGCGCAAACGCATGGAAACGGTTGATGACGAGTTCCTAGATGAAGCGGAGAAGTTTATCGAGAAACAAGTCAAAGCCGACAAGCCTTTCTTTACGTGGTTTAACACCACGCGCATGCACAACTTCACGCACGTTCCAGACGACTACAAAGGTAAAACAGGCGCAGGTTTTTACGCCGATGGTGTGAAGCAACACGATGATCAAATTGGTCACTTGCTCAATAAGATTAAAGAGCTTGGCGTTGATGACAACACCATCATTGTTTACACCACAGATAATGGCCCAATGATCAACTTGTGGCCAGACGCGGGTATGACGCCATTCCGTAGTGAGAAAAACACCGGTTGGGAAGGTGGCTTCCGTGTTCCTGCAGTGATTAAGTGGCCGGGTCATATCCAAGCGGGCACGACGTTTAACGGCATTATGTCTTTGGAAGATTTCTTACCAACATTGGTCGCTGCGGCGGGCAACAGCAACGTCAAAGAAGAACTGTTGAAAGGCAAGAAAGTGGGCGATATGAACTACAACGTTCACTTAGACGGTTACAACCAACTGCCTTACCTAACGGGTAAAACGGACAAGTCTGCTCGTAACGAATTTGTTTACTGGAGTGATGACGGCGATTTACTGGCTTTACGTTATGGCAAATACAAATATCACTTCTTGATTCAAGAAAACGAAACTGGTTTGGATATCTGGAAGAAACCATTTACTAAACTCCGTGTACCACAAATCTATGATTTGAGTATCGACCCATTTGAGCGTGGCGATACTGGTATGGGTTACGACCGTTGGATGTACGAACGTTCATTCTTGATGATGCCTGCGGTTGAAAAAGTAAAAGAGGTCATGGAAACCTTCAAAGAGTACCCGCCGCGTATGGCTCCGGGCTCTTTTGTTCCGAAATAACGTTTTGTCCATAGGTCTATAGACCCTAGTTATTGTCCTTAAATACAGCGCCCAACTTGGGCGCTGACTTTCTTCTGCTTTCGAGATCGTTCTTTATGAAAAAACAAACTCACATTCATACTACTCAAATGGCATTAACTCCCCTCAAAACGGCGTTTGTATCTAATAGTGATAAAGTCGAACGACGTTTTCACGTGATGGCGAAACCGGGCGGGGCAAAATGCAATATCGATTGTCAGTACTGTTTTTATCTGCACAAAGATGAATTATTCAATCAAGGCACTCAACCAAAAATGGACGATGCAACACTTGAGGCATTCATAAAGAGCTATATCGAAAGCCAAGATGGTGAGGAGGTTGTGTTTTCTTGGCAGGGTGGTGAACCAACACTGTTGGGGTTGGATTACTTCAAGAAGGTTGTCGAACTGCAAAACAAATACGCTAAACACGGCGTTCGCATCGAAAACGACCTTCAAACCAATGGCCTTTTATTAAACGAGGCTTGGTGTCAGTTTCTGCATGACCACGGGTTTCTAGTTGGTTTATCGATAGATGGCCCTGAATTTATCCACGATAAATACCGCAAAACCCGAAGTGGAAAACCGACCTTTCAACGCGTCATGCAAGCCGTTGATCTGATGAAGCGTTATAATGTGTCATTCAATGCGTTGGTGACAGTAAACCGCTTTAACGCCAAATATCCGCTCGAAGTGTATCGCTTCCTCACTCAAGAACTCAGCGTCACTTATATCCAATTCACACCTTGTGTTGAACCTCGGTCTTTCACTCTAACCGCTCCCCATTTCTGGAAAGAAAATATGTCTCCAAAACTTGGCAGCGAATTAGCAAAGCCGGGACATTTGATGTCAGTGGTTACGGACTGGTCGGTCGATGCAGAAGAGTGGGGCGAGTTTCTGATTGCTGTATTTGAAGAATGGGTGAACAACGATCTTGGCAGAGTCTTGGTCAACCTTTTCGAAACCGCTGTCGCGCAAGTGATGGGGATGCCTTCGCAGTTGTGTGTTAGCGCAGAGTTCTGCGGCAAAGGCCTAGCGATTGAGCACAATGGGGATGTGTTTAGCTGTGATCACTACGTTTATCCGGAATACCAACTGGCTAACATTCATGACCGATCTCTGAATGAAATTGCAATCTCAACTCGTCAATACAGCTTTGGCATGGCGAAAAAGTCTTCTTTGCCGCAATACTGCCTTGATTGCCCGTATTTGAAGTATTGCTGGGGAGAATGCCCAAAAAATCGGTTACTTAGCGCGCCGAATGGTGAGGCTGGTCTAAACTACTTGTGTCCGGGAATAAAAATGTTCTTTGACCATTCGCTGCCAATTCTGGTTGGCATATCAAGGTTAATAAAGTCTTACAACTCAGGTGAATATAGCGAATATAACCTTTAGTTATTACTTTCAGTCTTATACTCAACTTTTAACGCTCAGGCTCCCGTAAACTCAATAGGTAGACTATGAACCACGCACAACAAGCCATTAATGAATTAATCGAACAAACTGAAAAAAGCGTCATTGGACAAAGCCATGTGGTTCAGGCTTTGGTGATAGGGTTATTGACCAATGGTCACGTACTTTTAGAGGGCTTACCGGGAACGGCAAAAACGCGCTCGGTGAAGTCGCTTGCGAACCTACTTAACACCAGCTTTGGTCGTATTCAGTTTACACCCGACTTATTACCTTCAGACGTAACAGGTACCGAAGTGTACCAAGAGTTGGATGGTAAGCCTCAACTCCACTTCCAACCGGGACCAATTTTCAACAGCATTGTGTTAGCGGATGAGGTGAACCGTGCGCCAGCAAAAGTACAAGCCGCACTGCTAGAAGCAATGGCAGAAGGTACGATTACGGTGGGTGATAAGACGCACGTCTTGCCTGAGTTGTTCATGGTGCTTGCAACGCAAAACCCTGTGGAGCAAGAGGGGACGTATCCATTGCCAGAAGCGCAGATGGACCGTTTTATCATGAAAGTGACTGTTGATTACCCAGAAGATGAAGCCGAGCGCGATATCATTCGTCTGGTACGCAGTGAAGAGCTGGGTTCAGAAACCAGTAATGAGCTAGTGACGCCAAAACACATCGAGCCTGAATTAGTGATTGAAGCGCGTCGCCAACTTCCTTCTATAGCCGTGTCTGAATTAGTCGAAAGCTACATCGTAGCGTTGGTAATGGCGACACGTAAACCAGAGCGTTACGCCGATTCCCAACTACAAAAATGGATCGAAATCGGTGCGAGTCCTCGTGCATCTATCTCGTTAGACAAATGTGCGCGAGCTTATGCTTGGTTGCAAGGCCGTGACCACGTCACGCCTGATGACGTGCGTGCAATGGTGCCATCGGTGCTGGGACATCGCTTCTCACTTTCTTACGATGCACTTGCCGATGGTGTCGATCACCAGCGAGTGGTGCAAGAGTTGCTTGATTGTGTAGAAATCGGATAAGCAGGAGGGACTATGGCAAAGCCAACGCTTGCTCCTCAATCCCAAGGGCTCGATCCTCGCTTGTATTGCGATTACTCACGCTTAGTACGTTTACAAGCGCAAGCCGAATCCTTCAGCCTGCTGCCTCACTTGAAAGCGGGCAGTGTGCTTTCTGGTCGTCATAACTCATTATTCCGCGGACGTGGTTTGAACTTTGAAGAACTGCGTCACTACCAGCTAGGGGACGACATCCGAAACCTAGATTGGAAAGTCACTATGCGCACGGGCAAGCCTCATGTGCGCAGTTACACCGAAGAAAAAGACCGCAATGTGATTGTTTGTGTTGATCAGCGCAGTGCGATGTTTTTTGCCTCTACCGAGGTCATGAAATCTGTAGTCGCTGCTGAAGTCGCGGCTATGTGTGGTTGGCGAGTATTGAAAGACGGTGACCGAGTCGGATTTGTTATCGCCTCTGACTCTGCTCTATACCACAGCAAAGCCCAGCGTTCGCAAAACGATTTGCTCGCTCAACTGAAGCGACTCTCTCAGGCCAACCAGCGCTTAAATGTGGACTCGTTAGATTCAGACAAAGTGACGTTCAGTAAATGGATTGAGCTCATTAAACGGATGAAACTAAAACAATCCACGCTGATTTTCATCAGTGATTGGCGCGATTGCGAAGAGCACCACCTTGATCACCTTAAGCAGCTTCAACAGCATAATGACGTGTTAGCGGTGATGGTAAGCGATCCTCTAGAGCAGTCGCTTCCTCAAAATTTGGCGAAAGTGAAATGGGTGATTGGTGATGGTCGTTACCAGCTCAACTTAGATAGCAAAGCCAAAGTCGATGCCGCCAGTGCCAGTTTGGTTGAGAAAGCGCAGTTAAAACGTCAATCACTGGCGCAACTCATGGCAATCAAAAAGCTGCCTCATATCGAAATCGATACAACAGGTGACCACATTACTCAATTCCAAAAACTCGTTGGAGGCCGATAAATGACAGACTTACACACGCCTCCAAGCACGTATATTCTGCGTGAGCTGCATGACGTCGCGGTGCCAGAAAGCGTAAGCTGGGTGCCACAAACCATTGGTTGGAAGATCCTTGCCATTGTGGGTGCGATTGTACTCATGTATGTCGGCTACCGACTGGCACACCACTGGTGGGATAACCGTTACCGTAAAGAAGCTATTGAAGCGATTTCTCGTTTAACACCAGATGACGCCAGCATGCCGAAAGCACTGTTCTCGATTCTGAAAATCGTCTTAATCCATCTTGATAGCTCTCATGCTCGCTTGTTTGATACCGCGTTCCTGCGCAAGTTAGATGAGCTTAACCCCAAGCACAAATTGTTTGATGATGAAGTATCTAAGCGATGGCTGCAAAGTATCGTTGACCCAAGTGTTGAACTGGAAAAAACAGAGCGTTTACAACTTTTTGAACGTGCAACTGAGTGGGTGAAAGAGCACGATGAGAACGCTCACAACATTGAAAAGCGCACGCTTGCCTACAAAGCGCATGCATTAAAAGGAGGTCGCCATGGGTGATCTTCTTGCTTCATGGCTTGGCATGAGCAGTTTTGAGTTTGAGCATCCGCTTTGGTTCATCATCTTGCCGCTGCCTTTGGTAGTGTATTTCCTCGTCCCAGCTTACCGCACCAAACAAATGGCCATCAAAGTGCCGTTCTTTAGTCAGCTTGTGGATGCGATTGGTGAAACGCCGTCAGAAGGCGCAAGCCAACTCACTCCGAGCTGGTGGCAGCGCGCAACGCTCATCATCTCTTGGCTTTTGGTCGTGACCGCAATGGCAAAGCCGACAGTACTTGGCGAGCCACAGGTGCGTGAAAGCTTAGGCCGCGATGTTATGGTCGTCGTCGATTTGTCTGGCTCAATGGCAGAGCAAGACTTCACATCCAAAACCGGTGAAAAGATCTCTCGTCTCGATGCAGCCAAAGAAGTATTGAGTGACTTTGCCAAAACGCGCAAAGGCGACCGCTTAGGGTTAATCTTGTTTGGCGATGCGGCATTTGTTCAAACCCCTTTCACGCCCGATCAAAAAGTGTGGTTAGAGTTGCTTAACCAAACGGATGTGGCGATGGCTGGGCAAAGTACTCACTTAGGTGATGCAATTGGCTTGGCGATTAAGGTGTTTGAGCAAAGTGAAAAGTCGCGTACCGACGTAGAAGAGAACAAAGAGAAAGTCGCCATTGTTCTGACAGATGGTAATGATACCGGAAGCTTCGTTGAGCCGATTGATGCGGCGAAAGTCGCGAAAGCCAAAGATGTACGTATCCACGTGATTGCAATGGGTGATCCACAAACCGTGGGTGAAACTGCACTAGATATGAATACGATCAAACGTATTGCCAAAGAATCCGGTGGTGAGGCGTTTGAAGCGCTCAACCGTGACGAACTTGCTAAAGCCTATGATGAGATTGGTAAGTTAGAGCCACAGCTTTATGAAAGTACCACTTACCGTCCCAAGCAAAGCTTGCATCATTACTTAATGGCTTTGGTGGTTGCGATGTATTTAACCGCGTTCTCGTTAGCGACATTTAAGCGTCGTCGACTATCAGTGAACAGTGAAGCTTCTACACAAACAGACAACGTAGAAGGAGAGCGCCATGTTTGATTCTCCTTTCTCTAGCATGGGGCTAGAACAGTTTGTCACACAGTTTCATTTCATTCGTCCAATGTGGCTATTGGCGTTCATCCCAATGTTTCTTTTGCTTTGGTTAAGATGGCGAGAAGAATCCAAGCCAAGTTGGAAAGACATTCTTCCTGAGCATTTACGTAAAGCCTTAACGATTGGCGACTATGGTTGGCGAAAACAACTGCCGCTCAAGCTGCTTATGGTGATAGTGGCGATTGCCATCATCATCTGTGCGGGACCTTCTTGGGAGCGCCAAGCTTCACCGTTTGGCGAAGATAAAGCCTCCATGCTGGTGGTGTTGGATAACAACGATTCGATGTTGCAAAAAGACCTTCCGCCAAGCCGTTTGGAACGTTCTAAGCAAAAGATCCGTGACCTCTTGGCCGCACGAAAAGGTGGCAGCACTGGGTTGGTTGTCTATGCGGGTTCTGCTCATGTCGCGATGCCTGTGACGCAGGACAGCAAAGTATTCGAACCGTTTCTAGCGGCGATAACACCAGAAATCATGCCAGTTGAAGGTAAACTTGCTGAAACGGCGTTACCTTTGATTGACCAACAATTACAAGGCCAACCGGGTTCTACGGTTCTGTTGGTTACAGATGGGGTCAACCCGGCAACCATTACCGCTTACAAAAACTACTTTGCAGACAAGCCCTATCAATTGCTTATCTTGGCAGCGGGTAACTCGGACATTGTTTCTAACAACCCGGTCGATTTGGACTCGTTAAATAATCTTGCCAGCGCGACAGGCGGACGCCTTGTTGAAGTGACGGTAGATAACAGCGACATAGAGAAGCTGAATCGCTTTGTTGAGCGAAACATGCAACTCAACGGCGAATCATCCATGCCTTGGAAAGATATGGGTTATCAACTGCTGTTCCCTATTGCTCTCATTATGATGCTTTGGTTCCGCAAAGGCTGGTTAGTGCAATGGTGTGTGGTGGCGATGGTATCAACGTCTTTGTTTATGACGCCAAAAGCCATGGCGGAAACGGTCTCGCTCAAAGCGGACAAACCTGAAGTGGTGCAAGAGGTAACCGTTTGGGATAAAGCGTCTCAATGGTGGTGGGATTTATGGCTCACGCCAAATCAACAAGGACAGCGTTTGTTCAACAAAAACGAATACCTTGAGGCAGCAAAGCACTTTACGGATCCGTTGCGTAAAGGGACGGCTTATTATTACGCAGGCGAATACAAACTGGCTCATACCGCTTTCTTGGAGATGCAAAACGACCCATCAGATGCGGTAAAAGACTATGGCTTATACAACGCTGCGAGTGCGTTGGCGCGTCAACGTGAGTATTTGGCCGCACGTAATTTGTTGCAAACACTGGCAGACAAAGACACCTTGAGTGAGCAATTACGACCAGACATCGAGCACAACCTAAAAGTCATTGGTGGCATTGTCGAAGAGATTAACCGTACCAGTGAAAGCCAAGCGGGGACAACAGACGGACCCGAAGAGTCGTTTGAACTGGGTGACAACCCGCAAACGGCAGATGGGGCGGATGAAAAAACCGCTGCTGAATTAATGCTGAAAGAGAAACTCAATGCGAACGAAATCCTTGGAAGCCAAGAATTGGCGGATAAGTGGTTAAAACGCGTAGAGGCCGATCCTAAGTACTTCTTGCGCGCTAAATTCCAAATTCAACTGCGTGAGCCCGTGAAAACGGAGCCGCAGCCACAACCGCAACAAGAAGAGGAGCAAGCACAATGATGAATGAATTCAAACTTGGCGCTGACTCCGTGGTTGGGCGTCTAAGCACTATCTTGATGATGTTTACCTTGTTTTTTACTGGCTTGGCGAACGCGCAAGACATTCAAGACTTGCAGCGCAGCAATGATGTTGAATTGTTAGCATGGGTTGGTAAGCAGGGAGCAGGGGCCGATACGAAGGAAGCACCTAAGTTCAGTGTGAATGAGCAGGTGATCTTGTACATCGAAGTAGCAACGCCTCGCTGGTTCACCGGTGGTACACGCATTGGCAGCGTAGAAATCCCTAACGTGATTGCGAAGCAGCGTAACCAATTAGCAACTAACTATACCGAGCGTAAAGGGGGGCAAACGTGGTCTCGTCAGCGTTGGGAAATAACCTTGTATCCGCAAGCCTCGGGACAATTTGTGATTCCACCGGTCGCCGTTGGTGTGCAAGTCTCTGCGCCTGATGGTTCGAAAGTGGCTGGTACGCTTTATACGCAGCCAATTAAGTTCGAAGCGTCTATGCCTTCTGGTTTGCTCAGTGATGAGTCTGCATGGTTTACCGCGACTAAGGTGAGTGTGGATCAGAAATGGACAACGTCTAACGATGAATTGAAAGTCGGTGATGCAATCACTCGCACTATTACGATTAATGCACAAGACAGTTTGTCAGTGTTGCTTCCAGACTTGTTATCCAATGATTCTACTGCCAGTTATCAAGCATACCCTCAACCAAACCGCTTAGACGATAAGCAAACGCGTGGCGATTACCAATCGAGTCGAATAGAAGAAAGCGTGTATGTGATCCAACAGGGCGGTGAGTTCACTTTGCCTGAACACAAGTTCCAATGGTGGAATAGTAAGAGTAAAGAGCTGGAAACGGTGGTGATTGAGGGTAAGACCTTCAAAGCCAAGCATACATTCAAATCGTTTGTTAGAGCTTATTCGGGCTGGTTGATTGGCAGCGCAGTGACGCTATTTGTTCTCGTTATCGCCGCCTTGAGCATTCACCGTTATTATCGTTCTCGTCCTACGCCGCCATGGTTAGTGTTCAGACGAATGGTGAAAGCGAATCGATGGGGCGCTGCTCGAGCAAGCTTGTATAAGCAGCTGAGAAGCAACACGGGTGGTCTTGAAATGAGTAAAGCCAATGACTCTGACGTTTGGCAGAAGCGTTCACAGCGCCTACATGAGGGGCAAGAGGACGCAAGCTTGATGAATGCGCTTTGGAAAGGGATACAAGCACTGAAGCCAAAACGCCAGAAGTGGGCAATACCCAAAGCCTTGCCGCAACTCGATAAGCAGGCAAGTAATAAGAAATAAAACGAAAAAGGACGCTGAATCAGCGTCCTTTTTTTGTTCTTTTTAATCGCAATAAGTACATGAAATATCTATTTTAACGTGCTACAAATGACGCAAAGAAATAATATATTTCACATATATTTAATTCTTATCTTTTAAGTTTCTATTTAAAAGCTATTTCATTGCAATATTAAACAGGTTTATTAGTAGGCTATATATTAATGTCGGTATATTTTAAAATTATATAACCTATAAATCACTTTAACTCCTTTCGTGATGGAGTGTCACTTCCATGTGACAAGCTTTTCGTCTTAACCCTGATAAAGACGGCTTAATCAATGTATATTTCATTTTTGGAATGTTCAAATAAAATAACACTTCAAAAATGGAATGATAATTTGCAAGTTTTTCGATTCAGATTATTAAAATTATCGGTGTATATTTCTTGGGAAACGGAAATACGGAGTGGTTCCGTTTTGATTTATTAATATGTGAACAATAATTATCAGGTTAAATTAATTCTGTGAGTAGGTTTTATCAGAATATAATTTGTCGTCACTTGGCTGATGTATTTTGTGAAGTTTAATTATCAGAAGTTTAATTCGAAATTATTTTAAAGGGTGATTTATGGAAGCTAATATTCACGACGATCCAATATTGGTAGCTGGTAAAAGGATTCTTATTGCTCAAGCAACTTTGGGTCTGGTATTCATCGCGTATGAATACATGCGAAGTGGATCTCTAAGTGCTGAGTCAGCGATTACTGGGGTGCTCATCGCGATTCTACCATCTCTGTTCGGCATGGTATTCGCGTCCATTAAATCTAGGGTGAAACCAGAAGAGAGTTTGCGTGACCTCATGCATCTGAGTCGAAATATCAAAGTCATCTACACCATTGTAATGTTTGTTTTGACGTTTCGATTTATGGCTCTTCGCAACATCGTGGTCCTGATAGGCTTTTGTGTGACGATGTTTGGTCACTTCTTAACGCCGCTGTTCAGAGACCGCTTCGAAAGGAAGGCATAAATGGATACTGTCCAGTCCGCTCATGAGTATATTGAGCACCACCTGACCTTTCTCACCACCGGAAACGGATGGTTTGGAATTAACCTTGATTCCATGATCATGGTTTGGTTGACGGGACTTGTTTTCATCCTTTCATTCCGCTTTGCGGTGACGAAAGGAACGAAAGGAGTTCCGGGGCGATTCCAGTGTTTGATCGAGATGGTATTTGAGTTCGTCGATAATATCGTAAAAGAAATATTTCTAGCTAAAGACAAGATTATAGGCCCTTTAGCTCTGACAATATTTGTTTGGGTATTATTAATGAATGCCGTTGATTTGTTGCCGGTTGATTTGATTCCAGCGCTGACTCGTTCAGTAGGTGTCGAGCACTTCCGTGACTTACCTTCAGCCGACGTCAATATTACGATGTCGATGGCATTAGGCGTATTTATTTTGGTTTTAGGTTATACGTTTAAAAACAAAGGTGTGAAAGGGTTTATTAAAGAGTTAACTACTCAACCATTCTCTCATCCTCTGTTATACCCAGTGAACTTAGTTCTTGAATTGGTAACATTAATTTCTAAACCAATATCTTTAGGTCTTCGATTATTTGGCAATATGTACGCAGGTGAAATGATATTCATACTAATTGCGTTAATGCCATGGTGGATGCAATGGGCACTTAGTGTTCCTTGGGCACTATTCCACATACTAATTGTTGTGCTTCAAGCATTTATTTTTATGGTTCTGACCGTGGTTTACCTCGGAATGGCTGTTGAAGAGCACTAAATCAAAAAATTTATTTCTTAATTAAAAAATTCAATTCTAGGAGTTGTTATGGATATCGTTAGCGCAGTTCTTTACGTGGCGGGTGCATTGCTGATTGGTCTTGGTGCAGCGGGTGCCGCATCGGGTATCGGTAACCTTGCAGGTAAATACCTTGAAGGGGTCGCTCGTCAACCTGATTTAACCCCAATGCTTCGTACTCAGTTCTTCATCATGATGGGTCTTGTGGACGCGGTGCCAATGATTGGTGTGGGTATCGGTTTGTACATCATCTTCGCTGTAGCGTAATTCGAATTAATCAATTTCATAACGTTATAGAAGAGAGGGTGCTATGAACTTAAATGCCTCAATGTTTGGTCAGGCGATCTCCTTCGTGATTTTCGTTTGGCTTTGCATGAAATATGTCTGGCCACCACTTGTAAAACTGATTGATGAGCGTCGTGCTGAAATTGCTCAAGGTCTTGAACAAACTGAAAAAGCAGCAAAAGAGTTGGAACTGGCAAAAGCGAATGGTGAAGCGCTACTGACAGAAGCTCGCTCTAAAGCTCAGGCCATCATCAACCAAGGTAAGCAACGTCAAGATCAAATGGTTGCAGACGCCGTTGAACTGGCAAAGCAAGAGAAAGCGCGCATTGTCGCAGAAGGCAAAGCAGAAGTGGAAAGCGAGCGCAGCAAAGTTCGCCAAGAGTTGAAAGATGAAATGGCGGATCTGGTGATTGAAAGTGCCAGTAAGCTGATAAATCGCAATCTGGATAGCTCGGCTAACCGCGACTTGGTGAACCGCTTCATCAACGAAATGTAGGAGGGCACATGTCCGATTTGACAATAGTGGCTCAACCCTACGCGAAAGCGGCGTTTGATTACGCTCGTGACGCAGAGTGCTTGGATGACTGGCAACAGATGTTTGCCATTACTCAAGTCATCATGGAACAACCAAACACACTTCTGATTCTGGATGATCTCAGTGAAGAAGGCTCGGAACAGCCATTACTGGATTTGATTCTTCACGCTGGTGGCGAATGGCTAAATCAAAGTTTCGAGAACTTTCTTCGCATTATGGAAGAGAGCAAGCGTTTAAAAGCGCTGGGAGAAGTGGCGATTCAGTTCTTTGAAATGAAAGCCGAATACGAGCGAACCATGACAGTAACAGTGCGTGCTTCAGAACCTCTGGATGAGGAACAAATGGCAAGGCTTAAACAAGCATTAACCGAAAAATACGGTAAAGCCATTACGTTAGAAACACAACTGGATCCATCCCTTGTAGGTGGTGTGGTAATCACAGCAGGACAGACCGTGTATGACGGCAGTGTTCTTACCAATCTCAGTCGATTGGCGACCAACCTACATGTGTAACGGGGTATAGAAATGCAATTAAATTCAAATGAAATTAGTGAATTAATCAGAGAGCGAATTGATAACTTCAACCTCGAAAGTGAAGCGAGAAATGAAGGTACTATCGTCTCTGTCAGTGACGGTATCATCACAATTCACGGCCTTGCGGATGTTATGCAAGGTGAGATGTTAGAGTTGCCAGACAATCGCTTTGCGTTGGCACTCAACTTAGAACGTCATTCCGTCGGCGCGGTCGTGATGGGGCCTTATGCGGACCTATCTGAAGGGATGAAAGTAAAAGGCACAGGCCGTATTTTGGAAGTGCCAGTGGGTAACGGACTTCTCGGTCGTGTGGTGAACACACTTGGTCAGCCCATTGATGGCAAAGGTACTGTATCGTTTGAACGTATGGACCCTGTGGAAGTCATTGCCCCAGGCGTAATCGACCGTAAGTCTGTCGACCAGCCAATCCAAACTGGTTACAAAGCGGTAGACTCCATGGTGCCAATCGGTCGTGGTCAACGTGAGTTGATCATCGGTGACCGTCAGACAGGTAAAACCGCGATGGCGATTGATGCCATCATCAACCAAAAAGAACTGGGCGTTAAATGTATTTACGTCGCAATTGGTCAAAAAGCATCGACCATTGCCAACGTGGTTCGTAAGCTAGAAGAGCACGGCGCACTAGAAAACACCATCGTTGTGGTTGCGTCAGCATCAGAAGCCGCAGCGCTGCAATACCTAGCGCCATACGCAGGTTGTACCATGGGCGAATACTTCCGCGACCGTGGTGAAGATGCGCTGATTGTCTACGATGACCTATCAAAACAGGCGGTGGCTTACCGTCAAATCTCACTACTTCTAAAACGTCCACCAGGTCGTGAAGCCTTCCCGGGTGATGTTTTCTACCTCCACTCACGCCTATTAGAACGTGCAGCACGTGTTAACGAAGAATACGTTGAGCGATTCACTAACGGTGAAGTAAAAGGCAAAACAGGTTCTCTAACCGCACTGCCAATCATCGAAACCCAAGCGGGTGACGTATCGGCGTTCGTACCCACCAACGTAATTTCGATTACCGATGGTCAAATCTTCCTCCAAACTCAGCTATTCAACTCAGGCTTACGTCCAGCGGTTGACCCAGGTATTTCGGTATCTCGTGTAGGTGGTGCAGCGCAAACCAAAGTGATCAAGAAGCTGTCGGGTGGTATTCGTACCGCGTTGGCGCAATACCGTGAATTGGCCGCATTTGCTCAGTTCTCTTCTGACCTAGATGAAGCGACACGTCGTCAGCTTGACCACGGTGAGAAAGTCACTGAACTCATGAAGCAAAAACAATACGCACCAATGACGGTCGCAGAGCAAGCGTTGGCGATTTTTGCTGCTGAGAAAGGTTTCCTCAATGATGTGGCACTAAATCAAGTGTCTCGTTATGAAGAAGAGCTGATGGCATTTGGTCGAACTAACGCACAACCGCTACTCGATAAAATCAACCAAACTGGTGATTACAACGATGAGATTGAGAGTGAATTGAACAGCTTGCTGACAGAGTTCACTGCGCTGCAATCGTAGGACCACTAACAGGAGTCCGTTATGGCAAATACCAAAGAGATTCGCACCAAAATTGCTAGCGTGAGTAGCACGCAAAAAATTACGAGTGCAATGCAAATGGTCGCCGCCAGCAAGATGCGCAAAGTGCAGGAGAACATGCAGGCGTCTCGTCCTTACGCGGAGAACATGCGTAAGGTTATCGGTCACGTCTCGTCCGGTACGCTGGAGTACAGCCATCCTTTCCTTCAAGAACGCGAAGTGAAGCGAGTGGCTTACATCATCATCTCATCCGATCGGGGTTTGTGTGGTGGCCTGAACAGTAATTTGTTCAAAAAAGTATTGGCAGAAATGCAGGACTGGCAAGAGAAGGGCGTTGAAGTAGATACGACGCTCATTGGTTCGAAAGCAATCAGCTTTTTCCAGTCCCTCGGGAAAGTAATGGCGCAAACTTCTGGCCTTGGTGATGCACCAAAACTAGAAGACATGTTGGGCGCGGTTAACGCCATGATGGAGCACTACTCCGAAGGCAAAATCGACCGCTTGTTCCTCGTTTACAACCAGTTTGTAAACACCATGGTGCAAAAGCCAACGGTACTGCAAATGCTGCCGTTCCCGAAAGAAGACATTTCACGTGATAAAGAAGCTCGTTGGGATTACCTCTACGAGCAGTCTCCTCAAGACATTCTCGACCACTTGATTCAACGTTATGTCGAATCGCTGGTTTATCAGGGTGTGGTTGAGAGCATCGCTTGTGAGCAAGCCGCGCGGATGATGGCAATGTCAGCCGCGACTGATAACGCAGCGCAACTTATTGAAGACCTACAACTGGTTTACAACAAAGCGCGCCAAGCGGCGATTACTCAAGAGTTGAGTGAAATTGTATCCGGCGCGCAAGCGGTTTAGAGAGAGAATTTGAGGTTTAGATTATGAGTATTGGCAAAATCGTCAAAGTCATCGGTGCGGTGGTAGATGTCGAGTTCGAACAAGGTGAAGGCCCGAAAGTCTACGATGCACTGAAAGTAAACGATGGCAGCGATGGCTCACTGATGCTGGAAGTTCAGCAACAGTTGGGCGGCGGTGTGGTTCGCTGTATCGCAATGGGGTCTTCTGACGGCCTTAAACGTGGGCTGGAAGTCGAATCAACAGGCCATCCGATCACGGTTCCTGTTGGTGAAGAAACCCTAGGTCGTATCATGAACGTGTTGGGTCATCCAATCGATGAGTGTGGTCCTATTGGCGAGCAAGTGTCTTACGAGATTCACCGTGAAGCACCGAGCTATGAAGAACAATCAAGTAGCACTGAGTTGCTCGAAACGGGTGTTAAAGTTATCGATTTGATTTGCCCGTTCGCGAAAGGCGGTAAAATCGGTCTGTTTGGTGGTGCAGGTGTTGGTAAGACTGTAAACATGATGGAGCTTATCAATAACATTGCAAAAGCTCACTCAGGTTTGTCGGTTTTTACCGGGGTTGGTGAGCGAACTCGTGAGGGTAATGATTTCTACTATGAAATGAAGGAAGCGGGTGTTCTGGACAAAGTAGCCATGGTTTATGGTCAGATGAACGAGCCACCGGGTAACCGTCTACGCGTTGCGCTAACAGGTTTGACCATCGCAGAACGTTTCCGTGATGAAGGCCGTGACGTACTGTTGTTCGTGGATAATATTTACCGCTATACGTTGGCTGGTACAGAAGTTTCTGCATTGCTTGGTCGTATGCCATCTGCGGTAGGTTATCAACCGACACTCGCAGAAGAAATGGGTGTGCTTCAAGAGCGCATTACCTCAACCAAGAATGGGTCTATCACCTCTATCCAAGCGGTTTATGTGCCTGCGGATGACTTGACTGACCCGTCTCCTGCAACCACATTTGCGCACTTGGATGCGACGGTGGTACTTAACCGAAACATCGCGGCAATGGGCTTATACCCAGCTATTGACCCGTTAGATTCGACGTCTCGTCAATTGGACCCATTAGTAGTAGGTCAAGAGCATTACGACATCGCTCGTGGTGTGCAGCAGACATTACAACGCTACAAAGAATTGAAAGACATCATCGCCATTTTAGGCATGGATGAACTGTCTGAAGACGACAAACAAGTGGTATCACGTGCTCGTAAGATTGAACGTTTCCTTACTCAGCCATACCACGTAGCAGAGGTATTTACTGGCGACCCAGGTGTTTACGTTTCTCTTGCCGATACAATTCGCGGCTTTAAGGGGTTGTTAGCGGGTGAATACGACGATATACCTGAGCAAGCGTTTATGTATTGCGGCAGCATTGATGAAGTGCTTGAAAAAGCGAACAAACTGTAAAGCGCGGGAGGCACTATGGCCATTGCGGTTACCCAAAGTACGTTTCAACTGAATGTGGTGAGTGCAGAAGGTACTCTTTACTCTGGTCCGGCCCATGCACTTGCTGTCGCTGGTGCGGATGGTGAACTCGGTATTCGTCCGGGCCATTCTCCATTGATCAGTAAAATCAAGCCAGGCGTTGCTCGCATTGTGGGGGATTTATCGAAACCAGAAGAGATCTTATATGTTTCTGGTGGGCTAGTTGAAGTTCAACCGGATGTCGTTACGCTGCTTGCTGACACCGCGTTACACGGTAAGGATATTGATAAAGCTAGGGCGGAAGAAGCCCGCAGAGCGGCGGAAGAAAATATTCGTGCGCACCTGGACGACATTAGCTTTGCACAGGCACACATGGAGTTGAACAAGGCATTGGCACAACTTCGTGCAGTTGAACTGACGATGAGAATTCGTTAGCCAACACTTCGGAATGCGGTCTGAAGAGTGAGTACCCAAGTCAACTCGTCGTTCAGGAGGTTGACTTCATTGGGTCTAATTAAAGCGGGGCAACTTCGGTTCGCCCCGTTTTTTATGGAAAAAGGGAGGAGAGTGAATTGTTTGATGAGACAAAACGTATCAATATTGCAAACACTTTTATATAGCGAGGAAAGCATGCTGGCGTTAGAATCCATCACCCAAATTTTGAATATTGAGAATCAACATCAAATGAGCCAACAATTTATGCTTCGCGCGTTGGAAGTGTCTCGCAACGCGTTGCCTGCTTGTCAACCAAACCCACCTGTCGGCTGTGTACTCGTGAAAGACGGTCAGATTGTGTCAGAGGGGTACACTCAAGCGATTGGTGGTAACCATGCTGAAGTTGAAGCGTTAAAGGCTTATCAAGGTGACTTGAGCGAAGTAACGGCATATGTGACATTAGAGCCTTGTTCTTTTGTTGGGCGAACGCCAGCTTGTGCTGCGACACTCGTTAATTGTGGTATCCAGAAAGTTGTGGTTGCCATGTTAGACCCTGACCCTCGCAATGCAGGTCGTGGTATCGATATGCTCAAGGCTGGTGGTGTCGACGTCGAGGTCGGTTTGTGTGGCGAAGCGGCCAGCAAGTTTCTCACGCCGTATCTAGGAAAATCTTGAGCGGTTTTCAGAATTGCCTTCGTCAGTGGAGGGTCAAAACTGTCGAAAACATGCATAAACGCTCAAATCCAATTCTTTGACTCGTTTCAGATCAGACTGTTAGCTAAAATAAAACTAACTCCCCGTTTTATGTTGGCGAAATGAAAAGTACTGATTTAAATCTCATCCCCATTTTTGTGGCAATCTATGAAGAGCAGAACCTATCTAAGGCTGCTGCTCGATTAGATATAAGCCAACCCGCTGTGAGCAAGGCCCTTGCACGCTTGCGTGATATCTATGATGAGCCGTTGTTCCACCGCAGTAATTCTGGCGTTGAGCCGACCAGTTTCGCGATGGATATTTATCCAGCCATGGTAGCGGCGCTAAAAAACTTCACTTCTACACTCTCCGCCTCAAGTAGTTTCGATCCTAAAGTTTCTAATCGTATTTTCTCGATCGCTTGTGTTTCGGTAGCCAGTTATGAGTTGATGCCACAATTAATGCGCCAGATTCGAGAGCATGCCCCAAAAATTACGCTCGAAGTTCACCCACTTTTTACTGAAGATTATGAGAGTGACCTGCGCCTACAGCGCTATGACTTGATCATTGATCTTCCGCCTCGCGGGCGCACCGTACTGAAAATGGAACCGATTTTTTCCGAGCGTTTGATGGTGGTATGCAATGCTGAGCACCCTAGAATTCAAGATACATGTACGGTGAAGCAATTTTTGGCAGAAGAGCACGTTGTGGTGTCTCGTTGGCATGCTAGAAACAGTTTGTTGACGGGAGAAGACATTGAAGACTTGGCGAGTCGCAATATTGTTTATCGCGCCGCAGGGGCAATGGAAATGTTGCCAGTGATCGATGGGAGTGAGTACATCGGAATGTTACCGTTTTCGACCATCAACCATTTTTCTAAAACCTATAATATCAAAGCGGTTCCGCTGCCATTTAGTGACAGTGAGCATGATCTTTGTGCAATTTGGCATTCGAGTCGTAGCAATGAAAGCGCCCACCAATGGTTAAGAACGCAAATCAAACAAGCGGGTAAAGCGATTCGATAACGAGGAGTAAGTATGAAGGCAATACGTGCCATTTTAAATGGTAAAAAAGCGGGTACTCCAGAGTTGCGTAACGAGATCTTCCGCATGCGGGAGCTGGGCGTAGATGTTCAAGTTCGCGTGACATGGGAATCTCAAGATATGGCGCGTTTGGTCCGAGAAGCGGTCAATGAAGGCGTTAAGCGTATTGTTGTGGCTGGTGGCGATGGCACTGTTAATGAAGCGGTAACGGCATTAAACCAAATCGAAGTAGATCGCCGGCCTGAGCTGGCGATTATTCCGATGGGAACCGCGAATGACTTTGCGACGGCGACGCAAATTCCCACGACGATTCGCGAATCATTAGCGCTGGCGATAAACGGTGATGCTGTGGCAGTCGATAGCGTAAAAGCCAATGATCGTTATTTTATGAATGTTGCGGCTGCAGGGTTTGGTGCAGAAATTACCGCAGAGACGCCCGTAGAGCTGAAGAACTTTCTTGGGGGCGGCGCATACACATTGACGGGATTGGTAAAAGCGCTCGGTTTTAAACCCTACGATGGGACGGTCACGATAAAACAAGGCAGCTATAATGGGGAAATCCTAGTTGGTGCATTCTGTAACAGTCGTTTGGCTGGCGGAGGGCAAGAGCTCGCCCCAAATGCATTCATTGACGACGGTGTTATGGACATCACTCTCGTTCACCCATTTCTGCCTCATGAATTGCCGCAAGTCATTCAGGAAATTCAAAATCCAACCGAGCTAGGGCAATTCGTTAAACACACTCAGGCAAGTTGGTTGGAAATCGATTTTCCTAAGTTGTTGCCGCTCAACTTAGATGGTGAGCCTTACCGCTCGAGTAAAATTCGTTTTGATGTTCAAGCTAGAAGCATCAACTTGGTACTTCCACCGAATTGCCCTTGCTTATGTGTCGATTCATAATAAATTTAAACTTATACACAAAAGCCACCTAAGTGAGGTGGCTTTGTCGTTTTTAGCGCGGAGAGCTTAGATTTTTTGGATAGTATCAACGTCGATTTGCATTGTTGTCCACTCTGAATCAACTTCACCACGAATCGCGACCTTATCTTGTGGTGATACGTCTTGGCCCATCCAATCTTCGTTGTCGATTTCAACTTGGATTTCGCCCGTCTCATCCTTAAACAAGTAAGTCTCGTCACCTAAGGCTTGGACAATGTTCCCCGTTAACAGAACAAAACTATCGTCAGCGGCATTCTGCGCTTCTTTGACGGTATTAATGGCTGATGTCGTTGGGCCAGTAAAAGCGGCCAACGCAGAGCCTGATAAAAGAGCGAGTGTGGTAGCTAAGATCAGTTTCTTCATGCTAGAGGCTTCCTATATTAAAAGTAGTAGGTTGAACCTACGTTAATCGATGCTGTGTTTGCGTAGCTATCAAGTTGGTACTTCGCGTTTGCGCCGATGGTCAATTGAGGGAAGATTTTGTATTCCGCACCAATAGAGAAGACGGCACCCAACTCGTTATTCTTTTCTGTGCTGTGGAAAAGGGTTTTGCTCATTTCCACATCGTCATTTGAAACCAGTTCGTGCTCTTCGTACTTACCGGCTTTCGATTCGTATTGTGTGTAGCTCAGACCCACTTTTACTTTGGTGGTCCATTTATCGTTTAATGCATAACTAAACACAGGTGCAAGCGTGATTTGTTTTGCCTTGATGGATGAATCCCATTCCATTTCGCGGTGGTAGTCTTTCCCATCAATATTCTGGATGCCTAGGTTCTTTGAGCGGCTATCTTCTAGTTCAAATTGGTTGTAACCCAGTTCTACTGCCCAAGAGTCGTTAATAGAGTAGCCAACAAAGCCACCAAAAATACCGTCTTCCAATTCAGGGTTTAGATTCACACCGTCAGCGTCAAAAGATGTCTCAAAATCGTGGTCAGTCGTGCCGAATCCATATTCCAAACCTACATAGGGCGCTGCTGCAACAGAGAAAGAGCTTGCCGCTAGGATTGTCAGGAGTGTTCTTGTCATTTTTGTTTTACCTCTTCGTTTTGATGAGAGGCATTGTGTGTGAAGAGTCGTGAAGTGATCGTGAAGAAAAGCCTAACGTTTGAAAATAAATAAAAAACTCCCCATGAAGGGGAGTCTCTCATCTACAAAGGCGTATTTAGTAAACCGTACACCACTCATTTTTCATGTCGATCAGGTGCCAGTTATCACGTTGGTTGGCCTCATCCATCGCTTTGTCTAAGTGCCCCACACTCGATTTACGGTCGTACTTCCACTCGCGATCTTCATCAGTGTGATGAACGATCATTGCCATAGAGTTTGGTTGGCTTGTTGCCCATTGCATCATTGCGTGGTCACCATCTGAGTTACCAATAGCGAGTACTGGTTTCTTACCGATGATGTGTTGAATGTTTTCCACTTTCCCGGCTTTGTCATCAATCGTTAGGATTTCACCTAACTTAGTCACAGTTGGCTTACCGTCGTTGTAGTCGTACTTGTATTTTAGTGCGCTACCAATGATTTGTTCTTCAGGGATGCCGTACACTTCTGGTGCCCAAACACGCATAAAGTCCACGCCGCCACCAGAGACGATGTAGGTCTTAAAGCCGTGTTCTTGAAGATAGGTCACCATTTCACGCATTGGTTTGTAAGTCAGTTCGGTATACGCCTTACCAAAACGTGGATCTTTTGCAGCTTTCAACCACTCAGAAACTTTCTGTTGGTATTCTTCTACTGTCATGCCACTGTGGGTGACTTTTACGATCTCAAGTAGCGCTTTTTCACCACCCTTAAAGACGCTTTCGATGTCATCATTCAATACGGATTTGAACGGCTCTTTTGTCTTCCATTCTGGGTGGTCTTTTGCCATGAGTTTCACTTCGTCTAGCGCATACGCCAGTTGGAAGTAGAATGGTTTTTCCGACCATAAGGTACCGTCATTGTCGAATACCGCGATACGGTCTTGTTCAGGAATGAACGTCGACTTGGTTGTATCCATCGATTGGTCAACATAGTTCACAATAGCCGTTTTGCTGTCGCCATCTTTCCATGATGGTAATAAGTTTGGATCGCAGTCTAGTGCCATCGCAGAAAAAGATAAGCCAGATAAGACAGCTAGGGCGCAGATGTGTTTCTTGTTCATATTATTATTTACCTAAGTTTGTATGTATTGTTCGAGTACATTCGAGGTGAAATATCTACCCAAGTCACTTTCGCTGAACTTCGCATATCGAGGTTACTTGGGTATAGAGAAGAACAACGCGGGTTTAGCCTCTTTCCCTAACCATAGACGTAATTACTTGTTAAGAACTCGCAAAGGGGCTTGTGCATCGTTCGTGAAAAACGCGTTAGTCAGCATCTTTAGCAAGGCGAAGTCCCATGTCCGACATAATTATAGACTGGCTTGCGAAATCTCGACGGAAATTCTCTGATTCATCAGAATCATAGGCAAAGCTACCACCTCGCACGGACTTGTGTGCTAAGCCGGCTTTTTCATCTTTAGCGTTGTTTGGATTCTCGGTTGGGCCATAGCGGTAGAAAGTATCGTCATACGCGTCGATCACGAACTCACCAACGTTACCTGTCATGTCATACAGACCAAGTTCATTAGGCTGCTTTTGACCAACGGGGTGAGCTTGGTTTTTGGAGTTGTCGGCATACCACGCCACATCAGCAATGTTGTTTGAACCTGCGTAAGTGAAACCTTGGCTATTGTTACCGCCTTTTGCGGCAAACTCCCATTCCGCTTCTGTCGGTAAGCGGTAGTTTTCACCGGTCAGCTCGTTCAACTTCTCGATGAAGTAACTCGCCTGCTGCCAGCTCAAGTTGTTAACCGGGATGTCTGCACCTTGGAAGTAACTCATTGAAGAACCCATGACAGATTCAAACAATTCTTGAGTGACCTCGAATTTGGAAATGTAGAAGCCGTCTACCTTTACTTCGTGTGCTGGGGTTTCTGCCTTCTTGGCGGAGTCGCTGTCCGATCCCATGACAAATGAACCGCCTTCAACCAACACCATGTCTTGATCAATGTTGAGCGCGATAGGGTGCGGTGATTGAGTCGCACAACCACTCATTAATACGCTGAATGATAGAATGGAAAGTGCGGTTAACGATTTGCTTTTAAATGATTTCATCAATAGTTTCTCGCCAAAAAAGTCACGATAAATATTAGCAATAAACGCTATGAAAAAAGGTTATAAACGGTATAACAAGCCTCTTGTATTAATGGGATTTATGATTAGGTCATCAAGGTGAGAATGGCACGCTTATGAGCGTTCTCAGCTGCATTTCATAACGAAAAAGGTGACGTATGCACATTACTCAAGGTCCTCAGTTCAACGGTAAAGCCTCTAAGCGTTTACATGTCATGGCAAAACCTATTGGGGCGGCTTGTAACATTGATTGCACTTACTGCTATTACCTCAGCAAACAGGACTTACTTGAGTACAAAAAAGGCTGCACGCCTGTGATGGATGAAGAGACTCTAGAAACCTACATTCGTCAGTACATTGAAGGGCAGAACACGCCGGAAATCATCTTCTCTTGGCAGGGTGGTGAACCAACAATGTTGGGTTTGGATTACTTCAAGAAAATTGTTGAGTTTCAAGCAAAGTACAAGCCTGAAGGTGTGATAATTTCCAACGATTTGCAAACCAACGGTACGTTGCTGAACGATGACTGGTGTGCATTTCTAAAAGCGAATAATTTCTTGGTCGGCTTGAGTATCGACGGACCAGAGATGTTACACAATGCTTACCGTACCAACCGAGCAGGGCGAGGCACGTTCAAGCAAGTGATGAACGCTGTGGAGCTCTTGCACGCTCATGCAGTAAAGTTCGCGACACTGACTTGTGTGAATAACCTAACGAGCCGTAACCCACTTGAAGTGTACCGATTCCTACGTGATGAAGTTCGCTCTCCTCAAATGCAGTTTATTCCTATCGTGGAACAAAAAACGTTCCGTACTACCGCACCTCAAACATGGGAGCCGCAAGAGCAGTTGAGACAAGGCGACAAGCGTCTTATTCCTGGTCACAAAGACTCGGTCGTTGAATCTTGGTGTGTCGCGGACGAGGCTTGGGGTAACTTCCTTATCGCTATTTTCGATGAGTGGGTACAAAACGACATTGGTAAAGTCTTCGTTCAATACTTTGAAGCGAGTGTCGAGGCGTGGATGGGTCGCAGAAACCCGCTTTGTACACTCGGTGAAATCTGCGGTAAAGGCTTGGCAATGGAACCAAACGGCGATGTTTTTGCTTGTGACCATTACGTTTACCCAGAATACAAGATTGGCAACATCCACCACGAAAAATTAGACACGTTGGCGTATGGTCCTGAGCAGCAAAAGTTTGGCTTTGCCAAGACTCGCTCGCTAACCAAGCAGTGCCAACAGTGTGATTACCAATTCGCTTGCTACGGCGAGTGTCCGAAAAACCGTTTCATTCGCACCAAAGACGGTGAACCTGGGTTGAACTACCTGTGTGCAGGTTGGAAAAAGTTCTTCTCTCATGCTGATAAGGCAATGGCATACATTCTTCGTGCAACGGGTAACCCTGTGGCACATGGCAAATACAGTGATGCCGTTTTACGCCAACAAGCGGCGAAGCGTCCTGTATTCGAAACCAAATTTTAAGGGGATTGATATGACATTCTCAAAAACGTTATTAGCCATCGCTCTAGGCGTCACCGTAAGCCAATCTGTTGCAGCGCAGGATGAAACCTTGCTAGCACCGAACCAAGTTTCTTCTGCGAGCGTAACAAGTGCTGAGGAAACCCATTCAGCACAGATGTCGCCACAGCAAGTGGTTGCGAAGTGGTCTTATCAAGCTCAAGACGTGAAACAGCCAGTAGAAAAGCGTATTGAAGCGTTGCATGAGCTGGCGAAATACCCAAGTCAAAACGCGCTGGTGGCAGTTGCACGCAGCCTTCAAGACCAAGACCCCGCGGTTCGTGAAGCCGCGATTGTCGGAGCAGAACCGTACACGATTGAACATCGCTGGCGCATGATTGAGCCACTGTTGAGTGATCCAGAGGCCATGGTTCGCATTACTGCTGCGACCAACTTAGTGCGTGACTTTTCTAACGTGAGCAGCGAGCAACAACAAACGCTTGAAGCGCCGGTTGCTGAACTAATCAGCTACCTGGAGCACAAGAAAGATGACGGCTCGAAACTGTTATTAGCGGATGTGTATCGTTGGCATCATGAATGGGATAAAGCAGATAAAATCTATCAAGCTTTGGTGACCAATCAACCGGAGAATCCACAAATCTGGTTGAGTCTGGCCGATAACTTCCGTGCGCAACAACGCGATGCCGATGCGGTCAAGACGTTGGATTCTGCGATCAAACTTCATCCTGATAATGCGTCTTTGCACTACTCGAAAGCGCTGACACTAGTACGTTTGGATGAGAAGAAGAATGCAGCGACAGAAATCGAAAAAGCGGCCAACATGGCGAAAGATAACAGCTACTACTGGTATCTCAATGGCGTACTGCAAGAAGACTACAACCTAGACAAATCGGTGAAATCTTTTGAACAAGCGTATTTGATCTCTGGTGCGCCAGAGCAACTTTACGCGGTTTGCGACATTTATGTTCGTTACGACAATCCGAAAACGGACGAGTGCTTGGGCGAACTAGAGAAAGTCGCACCAAGCTACGTGATTGATCAATTGAAAGAGAAGAAAGGGCAGAAGAACGCCAAAGTAAGTAGCTAAGACCATTCTGGCTCTTTTCTAAGCTTGTGCTGTTATACCCAAGTAACCTCGAGATGCTAGGTTCAGCGAGAATGACTTGGTTTGTAGACGCGGCGGCGATTTAAAGATCTAGTCACTCTAAATCAAGAATCGACAACAAAGTATACAAGCCAAGACAGCTCGCCCTTCGGGAGCGTGTCATTGCCCCGATCTCTGCGTCAAACAACTTGGAAAGAGCTGGCTATTACGCGGCGTCGTTTTCCTTGACCTCGAGTCAATGACAACGCTCTGAATCCTGCATCTTGAAGTCACTTGGGTATACATAACAGACTGAGAACGGCACATTGAGGCGATTGAACTCCTTGATCCAACGCCATTGGTTATCTTGGAGTTTATCGCCCGGACCTTTCACTTCTATCCATTCAAACTTCCCATCTTTAAAAGCAATCAAGTCCGGCATGCCGTTTCGATAGAGTTTTAGGTCGCTTAACTGTACGTTAAACAGTTCGGCCAACAGGTCATTAGGGATGTGTTCAAGAGCTAGGGATATCAGCTCTTCGTTCACGTATGCCCAACTGACGAAGGGATTACTGATCCCAACTTTATCTCTGTATGTATCAAACAATGCCTGTGTATTCCCTTGTTGAACTTGCTCAAGCGCATTGTCGATAAGTTGCTTTCTTTTATCGGCAAAATCGGCGTGATACAAATCCAATGGTCGATGTTGATAAGCGTTAATGAATGCACCTTCTATTGGCGCAAAAATCGCATCCCACAAGGTTAATCCTAACAAGCTGTTGAGTAAGGTATTTTCGGAATAGAAGACGGTCCAACCTAAACTTTCGAAATGCGCTTTGGTTACCAGCTCCACACGTTGCTGGGATAGATCTAATTCGATGTGGTATTCGTTGCATTTTGGCTTGGTGGCTCTCGGGACTTTCAAGCCTTGTTTACGTTTAACGCGTTGTTCGAGCTTCTGTGCCACCTCAAACTCAGAGATATCAATAGGGTCAGCGAGCATGCCCATGACAACGTCACTAAATAAATCATTTTGTTCTAACTTGTCGTAGATGCGAGCACGACGTTCTCGGCTTGGTGCGAGTGTGGTCGTCTCAAACAGTGCGATTGCAATTTCAAGTTCGTTTATGCGCTCGTAATCGCGGGCAATGTCGTTAATCATGTGTTCGCGTTTACGCTCGACGTAGCGATGCTCAACCCGTTCTGGCATCGCTTCAATAAGAATATCGAGATTCGCTTTTTGTTTTCTGTCGCATTGCCAATAAAGGTTGGAGAGCTCACTGAGCTCGATAAGCCGATCGATTTGCTTTCTGCTCTCAAAGAATCGACGCGCTTTACTTAACTGGTATTGTTCGAATTGGTGTAAACCTAAATCGTCGAGCACGAACTGGCTGAGGTCTTGATGGGTATTAGCAAAAAACAGCGTCAGCAAAACATCAATCATCTGTGCGGAGTTAAGCTTAATCACCGTGAAATCCAGAGCCTCAAATAGCTCGAAACGTTCTTCACTCAGGCATGCCACTAATGCCTCTTTCTTGAGGGATTTAGGATACTCAGGATAGAGCGTGACGATCTCTGGCTTGGTCAGTAGATTCGCCGCTAATTCTTGCGTCGTTAGGTCAGGGGATAGCGAGACAAAATCATGACCAGCCAATTCACCCAAAGCCGACTCGATATTCTCGATTTCTTGATAGTTGAGTTTGTCGCTACGAAACCAACAGCCGTTGCGACTGTACAAGCGTACGAGAAGACATTGAGCGGGTTTGGATAAGCTTTCAAAAACTGATAACCACAGATGCTCTTCTGAAGTGAGCAAATCACAGTACCACTCGGTGGCGTGCTGCGTGAGTTTAAAGAAGTTATTGAGATAGTAATCTGGGGCGAGTTCGACCGTGTTTTCCATAACCAACTAACAATAAAAAAGGCTTAACCCATAGGTTAAGCCTTTTTCGAATCAATTTCTGCAGATCTATTAGATAAATAGAGCTGGACTGGCGATTAAGCGTTTTTCAGTTGTGCTACTTTTGCTTCAGTCAGTGGCTTAGTGATGAACGCTAGTACGATACATACCGCCATCATTGCTGCTGATACTGTGTAAGCCAGTGTGTAGCCTTCGCCATTTGTCATCGAGAAGCCAACAACAGCAGCACCGATTGCACCACCGATACCCCATGCTGTGTATAGCACGCCGTAGTTAGTACCGTAGTTCTTCAGACCGTAGAATTCAGCCGTTAGAGTAGGGAATACTGCTAGAAGCGTACCGTAACCTACTGCCGCGATTGCTGTACCGATGATCAGCGTGAACTCAGTCTTGAACGTTGCGAACAGAACCATGTTGATGCCCTGTAGAACGAACGCTAGAAGAAGAGTGCGTACGCCGCCGATCTTGTCTGCAAGCATACCTGCTGCTACACGACCGCCTGAGTTAAATACCGCAAGGATAGACGCTAGGTAAACTGCGTTTGGTAGGTTCGCTTGAACACTTGCGATAGTCGTGATGTTACCGATGATCATTAGGCCAACAGAAGCTGCGAACGCGTACATGATCCATAGAGAGTAGAACTGTGGCGTTTTAAGCATTGCTTTCCACGTTAGGTCGTCAGACTTCTTAACAACCTTCGGTGCTTGACCTTCTTTTACTTTAGGCTCTGCTGGCGTGTAATCCGCTGGTGGGTTGTTGATTGTTGCTGCTAGAGGAACAGCGATAGCAAGGATACCAACACCAAGAACTAGGAAGCTTGTTTGAATGCCCATGCTGTCGATCAGCGCAGAAGTCACAGGAGCTAGGTAGATAGCTGCTAGACCGAAACCTGCTGCGATGATGCCGTTAACCATACCTTTCTTAGATGCGTGGAACCACTTCATTGCTGAAGGAGAAAGACACGCGTAACCAAAACCGATACCTGCACCAGTGATCACACCGAAAGTGATGTTCAGCATTAGAGGCGAGTTAACAAAACCAGACGCAATCATGCCTAGACCTGTAAGAACAGTACCTAGGATAAGGATCAAACGTGGGCCCATACGGTCTTGAAGAATACCTGCAACAAGAAGACAGATAGAGAAAGTAATAGTTGCAGTCGCGTAAGGTGCAGATGCTTCTGCTGCGCTCCAGCCTGACTCTGTCACTAGTGCTTTGTTGAATACACTCCAAGCATACAGGATGCCAAGACAAAGGTTGATACAGAATCCTGCTAACAGGATGCGCATAGCTTTATCAATCTTGCTCATTTTTGTTCTCAGTAATACCCCTAGGCAAATAGCAAAGAGGGGTCGGTTTAAAGATAAGGTTTGCTCAAAATAAGTTTGCGTTTTTCAACACATAACGTAATGAGCGCGGATTATAACCAATAAATGTGTGATTGGAATCTCTTTTTACCCCTATCACTAAAAATAATTTGAAGCATTAAAAATGTTTGTAATGGGATGGTTTTATATATGAAGAAAATGTTGATCTAACGTAAAGAGCCGCTGGTTTGGTAGTGAGATCCTAAGTGAAACAAGGTGGATAGCGTGAAGCTGAGTGTTTGGCTCACAGTTTAAACAAAAAGTTTCAAAATATTTTAGTGTTAATGTTCTGTAACAAAAGTGGGCAAAATAGAGACTGTTTTCTGTAAGTGCAGGAACTAAAGGGTTTATAAATTAGAGAATGTTAACTGCTTGTAATAACTTAATTCGGAAGGATGCAGTGAACATAAATTGAACAAAAATTGTGCTTGTAATTGCCAAATAGATAAGCAAAATAGGGCGCAAAATGAGTTTTCATTAATGAAAGGATGCTTTTCTCTACTCGTAGTGAGGTGACTTATGAAATTGTTCCTATTACTTATGGCTTCTGTTTCTGCAGGTGTCGCATCAGCAGATCACATCCATTCATTCATGCTAGGTCTTTCTATTGCATCGCTTGCAGTAGGTAGCTGCTACTTCTTCGCATTCCGTAGTTCGCGTTTCCCACAGCTTGCTTTGTTCTTACTGATCTGTGGCATGTTATCTAAATTGACGATTACCGTAGTTGGTGTAATGTGGGGGATGTCAGCTGAGTTGATTACTTCTCCAATCGTGTTTGCTTTGTCTTACTTGTTCTTCTCATTAGCGGTAACCTACTTGTGGTTCAGCTATCGTCAAAGCATCACTAAGATTCCAGAGCGCTTTAAAGTCGCGACAGCGTAAAACCGTTTACGAATATAAAACGCCAGCATTCATTGCTGGCGTTTTACTTTGTGCAGTTAAAGCGTCACAGTCAGTGGCGGTTCTGGCACTTCTAAGAAGCATGCTATCACTCGATACAATTCGCCTTCTGCGACGGTAATCTTGCCGTCAGACTCAATAGCCAAACGACACGCCTTAACAAACTGGCGTCGTTGAAGTGGCTTAAGTTGCAGCAACAACTCCAGTGCTGCGCGACTTAAGCGCCAGTCGTTATTTGGTTCTATTAGCGTGGTTTCTGCAAACCCTAGCGATTTGAGCGAAGCGTTGAATGCTCGCTGCGCGCCTTCGTGCTCTGAATGGGTGACCCATGCCAATTCACGTAGTAACCAGTGAACGCTTTCTTTGAGCTGCTTAAAGGTTTTGTTCTGGCGAGTAGAACCAAATGGCGCAATAAGCTGCTTTTCTAACAAGTTAATGACGCACCATTCACCTAGTGAGTAATGATTATCGGTTTGAGACAATTCACGCAACACTTGGCAAAGTCTACTTTTCTGACCTTCACTTATCGATTTAAGCGCAGGGAGAGCGAGCTCTAGTAGAGGAAGCCTCAAATGTAGGGGCAAATCGTAATCCAGCCACGGTAACAGCTTTGCGTGCGAGACCATTGGAATATGACCTTTAATCATCTCACGTTGCACATCACTACCATCAAAGATCAGAAGCAATGCAATAAAGCGCGAACTGTAGGGTTCACGCGCAATGTCTACCAAGCCTTGGGGCAATTGGCTGATAAGCAGTTTACCCGTTTCACTTAGCTCTGAAGAAGTTTGTGTTTCAACTTGAGTTTCAAGGTGCGTATAACCAAAGTCGGCATCGGACGAAAACCCACTGACTTGTTCATTTCCAAACGCTGAAGCGTGGTTCTGACTTCTGTGTAAAAAGCTGCCGTCCCAGTTAGGTTCGATGCGACGGATTCGCTCTTCCAGAGGTGGGTGAGTAGCGAAGAAGCCGGTGAAGCCAGACAAACTGCTTTGCCCAAACATCATGTGGCTCATTTGGCTGCTCGCTTGTGCATTTAAGCTAGATCCAGATGCGTGACCGCCAATCTTCTTTAGAGCACCTGAAATGCCTTGGTCATTACGAGTAAACTGAACCGCACTCGCGTCCGCTAAGAACTCACGTTGTCGTGAGATAGCTGCTTTGATCATTGATCCAAATAAAGTACCAACCCAACCAAGCACTAAACATACAATCGCGACCAACATGATGACAGCAAAGCCTTTATCAGAATCGGAGGAGCTTCTTGAGACGCGACTGGTGTGGTGTGTGTTGTCTAACACCAGATGACCGAAATGGGCAATGCAAGTGATGCCGAAGAGTACCCCGATTAAACGTGTGTTCAGGCGCATGTCACCGTTTAAGATGTGGCTAAACTCATGAGCAATCACGCCTTGTAATTCATCACGTGTGAAGGTGTCTAGTGCGCCTTGTGTGACACCGATTACAGCATCATCAATACTCATGCCAGCGGCAAACGCGTTGATGCCTCGTTCTTCCTGCATCACATAAACAGGAGGAACGGGAATCCCTGACGCGATCGCCATTTCTTCTACCACGTTAAGAAGTCGCCTGTGTTTGGCGTCTGTTGTGTTGGAGGAAATCAGCTTGCCACCGATGCTTTCTGCAACGCCTCGGCCACCGTTTGAAGATAAGTCAGATAGGCGAATCATCGAACTTATTGCTACGATCAACACGACACCCGCAAAGCACAATAAGACGTAGCTAATGGCTGTGTTTTGATCAAATGGCTCACCCGTCACCCCATAGTAAATACCAATCGATAGGACACTGACCAAACCTGTAATGACAAATACCGCTAAGGAAAACAGAAACACCAAAAGCCCGGTACGTTGACGTGCGGTATCTTGATGGTCAAAGAAATCCATTAGAACTCAACCTTTGGCGCTTCTTGGATTGCTTCGCTGTCTGCAAACTCAAGCAGCTTACCGTCTTGGAAGCCAAACATATTGGCAAACAGAACGGGTGGAAAAGTTTGCTTGTAGGTGTTGTAGCTGGTCACTGCATCGTTAAACGCTTGGCGAGCAAAAGCGACTTTATTCTCTGTGCTGGTCAGCTCTTCTTGCAGTTGGCTCATGGTTTCGTTGGCTTTCAGTTCTGGGTACGCTTCTACAACCACATTTAACTTGCCTAGTGCATTTTGTAACATGCCTTCTGCTTGTGCTAATTGGCTAATGGCTGCGTCGCTGTCTGGTGCGTTACTGGCTGCTTTCAAACCGGATATTGCTTGGTTTCGAGCTTGAATCACTCGCTCAAACGTTTCTTTCTCATGCTCCATGTAGCCCTTTGCTGTACTAACAAGGTTTGGGATCAGGTCGTAGCGACGTTTTAACTGAACCTCAATTTGAGCAAAGCTGTTTTTAAAGCGGTTACGTAGCGTCACTAGCTTGTTGTAAATGCTGACCGCAAACACCGCGATAAGCAAAAGGATGACGATAAAAACAATAAGTGAAGTCATAGTAAGTTCCATTTTTTGAATGTATTGGAACGTTATATAAGTAGCTGAGATATTAAGCAAATTAGTCTGGCTTATAATGTGCTGTGTTTTGTAAATAAGAGACACATTGCGTATTCAATAGGGAGTATCAGAGGGAGGAAAAGTGTTGACGAGGTGTGTTGAATCGATGCTAAAAGGCTCGACATAGAAGCCGAGCCTTTGTAAATCGCTATTATACGGTCGGTGCTTATGCCGTCATTGGTACAAGAACCATCGTACCGATGATAACCGTAAGCAGACCAGCTAGAACTGGTACTGATGTACGTTTCACCACTTCGAATGGGCTGATGTTTGCCATACCAGAAGTCGCAACGATTACACCAGATACTGGCGAGATAGTACGACCTAAGTTAGATGCTTGTAGCATTGGGATGATTAGGAACGCAGGGTTAAGACCCATCTTCGCAGCCAGTGAAGGAGCAAGCTCTACGAACGCGTAGAATGGAGCGTTACCAGAACCCGTCGCAATCGCAGCGGCAACAGTTAGACCCGTTAGGATAAGCATGAGCGCAATGCCGCCCGCACCCGCGTTGTCTGCAAGGTGTAGTAGGTTATCGATAGCGCCAATAGACATTAGACCTTGTGCGAATACGCCCGCCGCAACCAACAGCATGACTACACCTTTGAACGCGTCTGCCATACCGGCATAGCATGAATCGAGATCTTCAAGTGACTTCTTACCGTCGAACTTGTTCACCACATAGTGAATCACTGCACCCAAGAAGATAGAACCTACCACGATAGTGTAGATGTCTAGAGTCAGTCCAGGAATCGTACGACCGTTGAATAGGAATACACCGATGATTGGAAGGAAAGGAAGAACTGCGTAGAACGCTGGCGCATCAGCTTTGATTTCTGATACGTCAATTTTTTCCATTGGTGTGTTGTCTTTCTTATCTAGGTATTTATTCCAGAAGAAAGCTGCTGCAGCCATTACGATGATTGCACAAATAGACACAGGCAGTACAGTTTGAACCGCGAACACGTCAAGCGCTAGGCCTGATTTTTCTGCCGCGATGACCACGTCACCAGAAGTTGGTGAAAGGATGATTGCCGCAGGTGAAGCACATACTGCAACCGCTGCTGGGCGAGAGATACCCATAGCCGTCATCATCGGGAACAGGGTTGCCATCAACAAAACGCCTAGGCCAGTTGCTGAACTCACTGCAAGAGACATCAAACATGCCACGATGTAAGCCGCTACCAAAAGGACGTATGGAGACTTGATAACAGAAAGCGGTTTAGAGAACTGTTTTACTACTACATTGTTTGCGCCGATGTGGGTCATGTAAGACGCAAAGCCACAAAGTAGCATGATTTGCATACCTAGGCCGCCACCACGGTATTGAAGCATGTATTTTACGTACTCTAGTGAGTCCGTCACCATATTACCCGTTGAGGTTATTTTTGATGGCAGAACGTCATGGCCAAGCAGACCTGTCATAAGAAGCAAACTGATACCTGCGGTTAATAACACGCCAGCGGCTTTGTAGCCTTTGACAATGAAATAACCCACAGCAATGGTCACTGCCAAGCCAATTAAGAGCTCTAACATAGGGTTGTCTCCAGATATTATGAAAAAAAGAAAGAAACTGTTTCAGTTTATGACAAGGAATTTACAGAATTCTTTCTTGTGGCACGAGACTAAATTAGAGCTAGCATGATCTAAAACAAATAATAGATTAATAAATAATTGCGCTGGATTATATTGTTTAAATTACGTTTTGTAGGTGTTATGCACTGGTTTTATTGATTTTAAAGAACGGAAAATATGAACGATTTGTCGAATAAAAATCGTACGAAATGATTAAAAAATAGGAAAAGCGATAGTTCGAGCTAGATCACGTTAAAGGGGCTTGATTGAACAAAAAAGCTCCGAATGAACGGAGCTTTTGTTTTGACGTCTTTATATTGAAGCGCGAGTTACACGTTATGCGTAGCGTCGCACTAAGAGGTTCCAACTGCGTTGTTGACGTTCAAATTCTTCCTTAATTTGTTCGTATTTCAGCTTTGATACGGAACGTTCGTACTTTTTCACTACCGTTGCTGTTTTCTCACCAAGCACTTCTTTTCGCGCTTCATAATATTCTTGCATGTGGTGTACAAGTGCATCGAATTCCTGCTGAAGTTGGTCTCGAATCGATTGGCTATTCGGTTTCGTTTCTAACTTTTCTTTTGCCTTTTTCAGCAACTGAGTTGCGCGCGCTTTTTCGATACGGAAAGTCGATGTCGTACGAAGTTTGGTTGTTAACCCCAGCCAAGAGCATGATTTTATCAACCATTTCGTTGGGTCGTAATGCCACCAGTACACACCATTTCGGTAATCGTTCTCAAAGATATGGTGGAAATTATGGTATCCCTCACCAAAGGTAAAGAAAGCCAAAATACCGTTATCACGAGCCGTGTTTTTGTCTGTGAAGGTTTGCTTACCCCAAACGTGCGCCAATGAGTTAATAAAGAAGGTAGTGTGATGGCTTAGGAAGAGGCGAGCTGCTCCAACGATTAAAAACATTCCCAATACATCGCCGTATATCAAACCCAATGCGAGAGGAAAGCCAATATTGGTCAGAATTGCGAGTGGAACATAATATTTATGCTGCCACACGACGACCTTATCGCGTTTCAAATCACGACAGTTGGTGTACTCGTTTTCTTTCGATTTATTATAGTCGCGTAACATCCAACCAATATGCGAATACCAAAATCCGCGTTTCGCTGAATATGGGTCTTTGTCATTGTCATCTACATGTTTGTGGTGAACACGATGATCAGAAGACCAATGCATTGCACTGTTTTGAAGAGAGAAAGCACCACCGATGGCAAAGATGAATCGTAAAACTGGGTGAGCTTCATAGGTTTTGTGGCTCCACAGACGGTGATAACCCGCGGTAATGGAGAGATTGGTAAAACTAAAGGCGATGATACCCCAGATCAGATGTTCCCAACCTAATCCGTAGTGGTATGCATACCAAGGCAATACAACAAAAGTCAGAATAAAACTGGCAGAAAATATCAATAGATTCAACCAGATAATGGGCGGTTTATTATGCGTCACGATGTGTCCCTAACTTTGAGCTAACAACTGTTCGCTAGAATATCAGCGTACACGTGTAAGTCAAACTAAAGTTAGACGACTTTGTATCGAGTTGTGACTGCTCTATCGCTGCACAATGTTTATGATTTATCGCGCTTATTGGTGGGATATTTTGCTTTTAAACGAATAATGAGTAGTATTAATCAATGAGCTATGGCGTTAGATTTGTAAAATCTGCCAATAATAAGACCGGAATGAGGTGGAAAATGCCAAAGCTCGATAGAGAAGCAAAGAAATGTAAGAAAATAGGAATACGTAATGGAATTACGATTAGCGGAATATAAGGATTATGAACGCATCGCGCAGTTACACGTGGACAGTTGGAAGCGACATTACCGTGGCATTCTGAGTGACGGCTATTTGGATAGCGAAGCGAGTGACGACAAATTACTGATTTGGCAAACGCGTCTGACAAACCCTCCATTTAACCAACACATCGTATTAGCAGAAGAGGGTGGTCTTCTTCTTGGTTTTGTTTGTGTGTTCGGTAATCATGACTTTGAACGTGGCAGCTTCATTGAAGCGCTACATGTTGATGGTGGTTATCAAGGGCGTGGGATCGGTAAACAGCTTTTACTTGCGGTTGCGGAGTGGCACCAACAATATTTCAAAGATAGTGGTTTATATCTTGAGGTAGTTTCACAAAATGAACCCGCGGTAGAATTTTATCAGCATATCGGTGGGCAAGAGTGTCAAGAGCGCAGTTGGAAAGCGCCTAGTGGAAATGAGGTCATGGAAAAAGTATTCCGTTGGTCCAGTGCTCAATCCTTAGTGAGCGGGATTGAAGAAAACGTAATTTATTCTTAGACATTACTCACGTATCAAACATGAACGAGCAGCGAATTCGCTGCTCTTTTTTATGGCTGACAGGAAAGCAGAAGATTAGAATATTAATCCAAGCTGTTTCAAGGCAGTTTCGCATTGTTGAGCATTTTCAAACTGAATTGCAGCCATACCAACCGCTTTTGCCCCCTCTACGTTATAAGGCATATCATCAAGAAACACCGTTTCTGAAGCAACAAGTTGGTGAGCCTCAAGAAGGTTCTGATAGATTTCTGGTTGAGGTTTCAATAACCCCAATTCGGCAGAAACCGTCGTGCCATCGAACAGCGGCCAGAATTGATACGTTGATTTGAGATACTCAACAATTTCTACCACGTTGTCGGTTAACGCATAGACGCCATAACCCGCAGCTTTTAAACGTTTCAGTAAATCGACACTGCCGTAAATCAGCAATTGTGTTTGTTTTACATAATAAAAGAGTCGTTCACAATCTGTTGCTGAAAGTTGCTTCTCTTGTTGATAACGCTGTTTGGCTTGCGACTCGCTAATCAGGCCTTTATTTAAGTCCGTCCAAATTGAGCTTGTGAACAGATCTTTGACGAGCCATTCCACATCGGCATCATTGCCAAAAGTGAGTCTAACAATTTCGATTGGCGACCATCTAACGAGTACATTTCCAACATCGAATACGACATTTTTGATTGCTATTGGTTGCATAGGCTTCCTTGTTTGATAAGTTGAGCCGGTGAGAGCGTGTTCTCTCTAGAAATTGATGTTGCACGGCTTTCCTGCATGAGACATTGCGCGAGTTCGCGTTTTTGTTTATTTAATATTCGAATTTGCTTAATTATTAATTTTGTGAATATAACGAGCTGAATTTAAAGTAGAGCGTCGCGAAATATTTGATTGAAGTCTCACTGCTTATGCTCCTTAAGTAATATATAATTGAAGGGCAAATAGAATGAAAACAAAGCAAACCATAAAATTAGTCAACAACGTTAAGGCTTAGTTAATAAAGTATTCAATATGGACGCGATTCGCAAAGTTTATCAGTACGCAGAACCAAACCTAACGCTAGTAGGATGGATGGGCTTTGTTGGATTCCCAATCTATTACGTAGTGTGGGAGTTTATGTTCCCGCAACCCTATGAAAATCTACCGCTACGTTTACTGTGTTCCGTTTTGTTCTTCGGCATCATTGCTCGTAATCGTATGCCTTTTCAATGGCGCCGATATTTACCTGCTTACTACCAAGTTGCGGTCACACTTTGTTTACCTTGCTTCTTTTTCTACATGTTGTTGATGAATAATTGGTCCAACGTGTGGGTCATGTCCTTTATGTCGGCGATATTTCTGCATATTTTGTTGGTACATATTACGCGAGTAATGTTTGCTCAAACATTTGCCGGGATTGGGCTAGCGACGTTTTTTGCTTGGGTTGCTCAAGGTTTCCATTTAGAACTCACGATGGATTGGACTCACGTGCCAATCTTTTTGTTTATTTACCTGTTTGGCAACTTGTTTTACTTCCGTAATCAGGTCGAGCACGAAGCAAAGGTTTCTTTGGCTAAGTCTTTTGGGGCTGGTATCGCCCATGAAATGCGCAACCCTCTTAGCGGCTTACTAACGTCGATTGATGTTATTCAATCCGTGCTGCCCAACCCTAAACAGGGGAGGAAAGAACAATATGTTTTAAGTGATGAAGATGTGACACTGTTACGGGAAGTGAGCGATGACGCAATGAACATCATTCACTCTGGAAACGAGACGATTGATTTGTTGCTTACCTCGATTGATGAAAATCGTGTCTCTCGCTCAACATTCAAGAAACACTCGGCACAAAGTGTCGTGGAGAGTGCTATCGAGAGCTTCAGCTATAAACGTTCGACAGACCGTTTTGCTATCTCTTTGGATGTAAGAAGTGAATTTGATTTCTTAGGTAGTGATACGTTGTTGAAGTATGTGATGTACAACCTATTCAAGAATGCCTTTCATCATCGCAGTTCCGAAGATTTTCATATTCACGTCACCATGTACAGTGATGAGGTCGTGAACCAAATTGTTGTTACGGATAACGGTTCAGGTATTCCGAGCGAGGTGATTCGCAGCATCTTTAGAGATTTTTACACGACCGGTAAATCAGGTAATTATGGATTAGGATTGCCATTTTGTAAGAAGGTGATGCGTTCATTCGGCGGCGACATCAAGTGCCAATCAGAAGTTGGTGAATGGTCTCAGTTCACCATGACGTTTCCACTGATTACCTCAAACTCGGTTAAAGAAATTAAAAATGAGCTGACCAAGCTGAAGACCGTTTTAATGGTTACGGAACAAAATATATTGGTTGCAAAAGTTACTGATATTGCGCGCTTTATGGGGTTTGAATTGACCGTTTTGGATATTGCGTCAGCCCTCAAGAAGAAAGAATATGAGTTCGAGTTTGACCTTATTTTTGTTGATATGGAAAGCTTGGATTCTAGAGGAAGTCACCTCGATAAAATTGAGTCTTTGCTATCGTTCACAGAAGCTCGTATCGTCTATTTGTTTGAGCACCATCCAATAGAACGAGTTCGTAATGTGAGTTTTGACGCGATTTGGGTCGAAACTCAAGCGTGGCTCTTGAACACCAAAGCCACTATTGACCGTTTGCTCTATGATGCGAGCTATGTTGTCACAGCACTGCCAGTGCGCCCTTTAGACGCGACAAATAAGCGCACGATAATGGTAGTTGATGACAATGAATCTTTACGAAAATTCACCGCAATGTTGTTAGAAAAGCAAGGTTTTGATGTTATTCAAAAAGAAGATGGACAACAGGCTTTAGATGCGTTGGATACCGATAGCATCGACCTTATCTTGATGGACATTGAGATGCCAGTAATGGATGGCGTAGAGGCGTCAAGACGTATTCGTGGGGCAAATAAAGCGTATTCGGCTGTACCTATTATTGCACATACTGGTGATAGTTCTCCGGTAACATTAGATAAGATTGGTTCTTCTGGGATGTCTGATTTTATTGTTAAGCCCGCAGATAAGAACCGACTCTTCGATAAGATTGCAAACTGGATCTAACTGAAATCAATAACGAGTAGAGCTCAGCAACACGCTGAGCTCTTTTATTTTAGCGGCAATATACAAGCTTCCATTCAAAAGGGCCGTTGTCTTTTCTTATTATACGAACACTAATTCTGGATGGTTAAACGCCTCCTGGCATACCGTAAGCACGTGGTCGATGTCTCGTGGTGTCATATCGGCGTTGATCGAGAAACGTATGATGTTTTTGTTCTTTCCTGTTGCAGGGCGACAGAATACTGCGCCAAAAACATCACGGTCTTCGAGAAAGTCACGCACACGTTCAGTATTTCGTTCGCTACCGCACTCTAAGGCAACAATTTGAGATTCGCTCCGAATATTAAACCCAATCTGTTTTAATCCAGTTCTGAGCTCTTTGGCGCGCTGAAAAAGGTCTTTACGTTTATGATCGGACCCTTTAATGACGTCCAACGTTTTCTCCAAGCGAATCACTTCTTGAGGCAATACCGTCGAGCTAAAAATCGCTGGATAAGCAACAAAAGGAAGTGTTTTCGCGAGTTTTTCTGGGCCGAGAATCGCTCCTGCTCGATAAGCAAAGGTTTTTGCCAGACTGACAGTAATGAAATCGACTTTATCAGTGAGTTCCAGCGCTTTTACCAAGCCAGAGCCGTTAGGCCCGTGTGTTCCTAATGAGTGGGATTCATCCACCACTAAAGCACAATCAAACTCACGCGCCATTTCGTAGATGTCGTGGAGTGGGGCGATCGTACCAATCGTGCTATAGACCGAATCTACCACGATTACGCCTGAGCCATGACGCTGGATCTGCTTACGCAAGTGGCTCATGTTGTTGTGCATGAATGGATGCGCTTGCGCTCCTGCTGCCCGAATACCTTCCCACAATGACATATGCGCAAAGAAGTCGATATAGACCGGTGTTTCAGGCGGACAAATGGTCTGCAGCAAACCAATGTTAGCAGCCCATCCCGATTGGGAAAGTAAACAACTGCCCATTCCAACATAGTCGGCTAACAATGCTTCGAAAGCAGGCTTGGAGGACTCGTCTTGTAAGAAGATTGCTGACATCACCACGTTATCGTCGTGTTCAACGATCGCATCCCGATGTGCTTTCTGGATTTGTTCGTTATGAGACAACGCTAGGTAGTCATTACTTTGCATGATTACCGCGTTACTTTTTGGACGTTTACCAAGAACCAAGTGCTTTTGGTTCTCGTTTTGTTCAATCAAATCTTGAAGGTAAAAATCCAGGCGTTCCTCAACAAAAGAAGGAAGTGGTTTCGTTTTCGATTTATCACTCATAATAAGTTCTCTTCGTAATACAGAAAAACGCCAGCGCTGACAGCTATATAGTTTGACGAATATGAATGAACTGTCATTAGTCAAGTTGCATAACTTTGCGTGTCCTTGCAAACTCGGCATTTAAGGGTTGGGTGAGGTTTGTAACTCCTTACCATTCGGGGGTCTAACTAAGATCGTGCTTGAAAAATAACCGTTAGTTTACGTAATAAAAATTAATGATTTTGTTTGATATTTCCTACAAAACTTAACGAAGAAAGCAAATTACAAAGAGAAAAAAGGGAGGGCTTTTAGAGGTCTTAGTTCCACAAAATGTGAGAACGAATGTCTGACTTTTACGAAAAGAAGAATATATTTTTGATGCAAAAAAGGCGCGATAAATACGCGCCTTCAAAATGATGAGTATTGAACAAGTGTTGGTTAGCGTTTGTTACGAAGGTAACGCTTGCGACGCTCTTCTTTACGCTTGGCTTTTTCTTCTTCTTTACGCGCGGTTTCGATTTCTACTTCGATTAGCTCTTGAGTGATCATTTCTGGAAGCTCTAGAGTGATTTGACCTAGAGTGCCTTGACGCAGCTCGTGAAGAAGGATTTCAGATACTTTGTGAAGGTCTACACGTCCACCCGCACGTAAAGCACCGCGACGACGCCCGATCTCTTCCATTATTTCGATATCAGATTCAGGAAGCTCTTCAATTTGGTAGCGCTCTTTTAGTCGTTCAGGGTAATGAGCGGCCAAGTATTCAACGGTATAGAAGGCGACTTCATCATATTCCATTGCCGTGTCTTTTACTGCGCCAGTTGCTGCCAGACGGAAACCACTGTGTGGGTTTTCTACTTTTGGCCACAGGATCCCCGGAGTGTCAGAAAGAACGATACCATTTTGAAGGTTAATACGTTGCTGACGACGTGTAACCGCCGGTTGGTTGCCTGTTACTGCGATAGTTCGACCCGCCAAAGCATTGATAATGGTCGACTTCCCAACGTTGGGGATACCCATGATCATGGTGCGGATGTTTTTGCCGATTTCTTCGCGATGTGGAGCAAGCTTACGTACTAACTCCATAATTTTTTGGACTTCGGGCTGTTGAGAGGTAGTAATGGCAATCGCTTTTACGTTGTGTTCTTTCTCGAAATGGTCAATCCAAACTTGGGTTAACTCTGGATCCGCGAGATCACGTTTGTTCAGTACTTTTACTACTGGCTTATCTCCCTTGAGCTCCGCGATCATAGGGTTTTCACTACTAAAAGGGATACGAGCATCAAGCACTTCAATAATGACATCTATTTGAGGGATTGCTTCTGCAATCTCTTTTTGGGCTTTATGCATGTGGCCCGGAAACCACTGGATAGAGTTGTTAACCATCTGAAAAATCGCCTTATTGTTTCATGGTTATGCTGGTGGGTTATTCGTCTTATTTACATCACGTATGAAGATGTTAAGGGAGTGGGGCTAATTATCACCACTCGTTACCACTACAGCGAGCATGTGATGATCTTAACACTTTATTGGGGGAGCGGAAATGTTAGAGCAAGAGTGACCGGAAGATATTTAACGACTTAAGCACTGCTGGCGCTCCGATTTGGTCACTTTCGAATCGAAGCTCACAGACAGTGACGAGATTTTAGGTATTCACTAGCCAAGTTCTGTGTTGCGATGAACTGAAAAAAGAAACCAAAACGATATTAAGAGGCGTATTTATGTAACTCTTTAATGAGCTCTACACGCTCTTTTCTTGCCGCCAACATCATTTGCATGTTTACGGGGGGAGCAGGGTTGGTTCTGATTCGACGTGCATAATCAACAGGAACACCATCAACGATCAGCTCTAAATGCAGGTGTGGACCGGTTGTTCTTCCCGTATTACCTGTTCGGCCAATGGTTTGTCCTTTAGTGACATTGTCACCCACACGAACGTCGCTACTAGATAGATGTAGATAACGAGACATTGAGCCGTTGGTGTGACGAATATTAACGTAGTTGCCCGCAAAGCGGTTATACCGTGATTTAACAACAACACCGTCCGCAATACTCTGTATCGGTGTACCAATTGGGACTGCGTAATCGGTGCCCAAGTGTGGGGCAATCAATCCAGTGACTGGGTGTTTTCGTTTTAAATTGAAACCAGAGCTAACTTTGTGCTTTTTTGCTAGTGGAAATGAGTAATATGGCTTTCGAATGAGCTTATTGCCATATTCATCGTATGCGTTGTTTTTGCCATCACTAATAACGAAAAAGTCTCTTTTACTACCGGAATAGTAAAAAGAACTGATGTATTTTTCGTTATACCTATTAGTTCGGGTTTTTATTGAAAATTTATCGCCTTTTCGAACGGAGCCAATAATGTCAAATTCGTTTTCAATTAATTTCAGTAGTGATTTTATTTCTTTTTTAGATAATCCAGCGTTTATCAGAGATGTTACAAACGAGTAATCAATGCGGCCCGTTTTAATGGTCGTGCGACGAAAGTTGGTTTTGTATATTTGGCGAATGTTGCTGTGAATTACTACTTTAGGAACAATGGCTTGAATCTCATTCGTGGGGGAGAGTAATTGATGGGTAACTGACACACCCGTAACGATCGCGAGCGCAATGATAACAAGGGGTAGAGCAAAGTTTTGCGCATGTTGTCTTAATATTAAACTTGTCATTAAAATAAAACTGTGCTTAGGGCCGAAAAATTGAGGGGAGTATAATATTTAAAATAAAATCTTACACGCCGTTATAGCCAATTCCTGTTTTTTTACTAATTAAATAACGATAGATGTGAAGTAGCGCTGCTAAAGAGGTTTAAAACTACCTATTTTCTTAGCGTTTATGTTTGATTTAATGGTTATTTTGTCACGTTGAGAAAATTCCAGACAATAATATAATCTCGGCAAAATAGACTCTGCCAAATTACTATGTTCACTAAAAATACACTAAAACCAACGTTAGGTCTCATGGCTGCTTCACTTTTATTGAGTGCATGTGGTGGTGGGGATGGTGGTGATAACACCCCGCCAGCTAGGAATACAGGAAGCATCTCAGGTAACGTTTTTGACGCTCCAGTCAACGGTGCCAAGATCGAGGTGTTTGAATACAAGGATGGAAAAGTCGGCAGATTGCTTGCGGGTACGACTTCTGATGCCTTTGGTGATTACAAGCTTGAATTCGAATCCTCTTCGATGCCTTTGTATGTCGTCGCGCAGCAAGGTAGCTACACCGATCCTCTCACAAAAGAAATTGTGTCATCGAGCGCGGGCAAGACTTTGCGCTTAGAAGGGGTAGTGAATTTTAGTGAAGGTAGCGATCAGAAATTAATGCTCACACCACTGACTAATATCGTTTCTGGTTTAGCTAAGTATAAGATTTCTGGCGGCGAATCTGGCTCAGATGCGGTCTCTGAAGCCTTAGATAGTATCAATGGGATGTACGGGTTCAATGTCAATGAAACCACTCCGATTGACATAACGAAAGGTGGTCAAAGTAGCTTTGCCACTCCTGGTCACCAATACGGGGCTTTGCTAACAGCATACTCTTCATTTTCTTATGACCTTATTAAAAAATACGATCAGTCAGAAGATAACGTCTATACCTCAATGCATTTTGCTGATATTCAATTTCGTGATGTCATCGCTGATGGTCTTCTAGACGGCTTAGAAATCAGTGACTCGACAGGTGCAGTGACGCCGCTTACGTTTGGTCAGCAGAGAATTACTAGCGACGTTTACACTCAAGACCTTTCTCAACACGTTTTGATTGTAGTGAACGACCCAGAGCTTAATATCTCAGGGACGGATGCTGATGATTACGTTGCTTTTAGTCAAAAAATTAATGACTTGGGAAGTCATGGTACGACCGATGGTGTTATTCCACCACGCGATGAAACCGAAATCGATACAACACCACCAACCGTAACGCGCACCGATAGTGATGTATTAGCAAGAACAGATAGCGTAGATATCAGACTTAATGACGATATCGGTGTTCAATCTGTTTCTGCTTATGTGGAATACCAATTACATGGTGCTTGGTCAGGCGAATTCAAATGTAACGACCAACAGACTTCTGGCAGTGAGTTTTGTTCGGTAGACGCAAGCGAATTTGAAGTTGGTGTTCGTGAAGCAAACATCAAAGTAAGTGTCGATACAAAAGCTATTGATGCCGTTGAGGTTGACTCAGAAACCGACCTTTCTAACGTGACTGCTGCTCGTTTGGTGTTTTACACGGCAGATGTTTTAGGCAATGAACTTGTTCCTGGTAGCAATTCAGGTCATTACGTTAATTTTGAGTGGGATAATGATGCACCTGTCATTTCTGTTACTTCGGCAAGCGCTATTAACAACGTAGTTAAAGAGTACGTATTAAAAGGTATAGTAAAAGAAGCGTCTCAAGACATTAAATCTGTCAGCGTATCTTTTAAGAGTGGGCTACCGAAAGATGTGTCTTGTTCTCCTGTGACCGCAGAGTCGGGCAGCGCTTGTGAGTTTAACGAACCGTATTCGACAGACGATTTCTTATCTACGACTACGTTCGATATCAAGGCGACCGATACCAAAGAAAACGTCGGTGAGTACCAGCATGCAGTAAGCCGTGACGATCAAGCGCCTGCTCAGATCATTACATACCCTGAAGGGGCATCGATGAACTACGTCAATGTGACCGTCGATGGAGAAAGGTCTACGTACGAAGGGGTTTACACGCAAGATACTTATACATCAGACAATGTTCAGTCGAGTAGAGACTACTTGAAGATCGATTATGTCTATGCTGCTTCTGGCTTAAAATCAATTGATGGCGTTGATTTCGCCGATTTTCACGTCAACGTATTGAAAGAGAATAAGATCCCTTACGTACGAGTTCGAGTTTCTGATGTGAACTCCGATACGGTTTTAGGCTCAAGTGCTGACAAACTTAAACTAGTCGTGAAGTACTACGTAAGCCAAAACAATGACAACAACTACGCATTTCAAAACACAACACAAACCTTGGCCTCGACGGACACTATCACCGCGAGTATCCCTCACGAAACTATTTTAGATAGCGAAGGCAGAGTCGATGAAGTTATTTACTACGTCCCTTTCGTAAAAGAGGTACTTGGTGATGGTTTTAAAAACGTTTCAGAAAACGCCAGTCAGAAACTGGTGATTCAAACTATCGACGAATCCGACAACGAAAGTGCGACTCAAGAAGTTTATTTCCGAAGTAGTTTTGACCTACCTACGATGACGGTTGTGACTCCTTTCATTGGGGCACGTGTGCAATTAGAAGGTTTGGACCCAAATGGCGAATTTACCTCTCTAGCAAGTTGTACCACCATTCAGCAACCAGAAAGTGATCAAACTACCGCGCTTGATGTGGCTTCGTGTGAAGCCACGACGGACGTTGTCAATTATGAATTCATGCGAGTACGTTTAATTGGTGTAGAAGGGACGGACCCTCACTACTATCAATGGAAAGACGATGCAGGCGCTAAAGCGAGCGTTAATCTAAATAATGCCAATATCGGCGCATATTTTGAACTTGACGGTTCGAATACGTATTACGTGACCGAGCTTGCCACTTACCAGACAGGTTTGTTTGATTATCGTTGGAATCAGGTAGAAGCCGGTGACAAAACATCAGAACGCGCCTCGCAAATTCTTACGGAAGTGAAATACGCGCTAGCTGGCGGTAATGATTCATTCTTTGGATTCGATCCAACCGTAACGGCTTACGCTACAAACGAGATGCTGAAGGAGCCAATTCCTAGCGATCTATCTAACGACTACCTGCATCGTTTTCTTGTTGAAGCAATTGATGACTTAGCTCAGGACACACCTCGTAATAACTCTTCTGATTTCGCTTCCGCTATTTATGACGATCTTAGCTACGATGGTAAAGCAAACGGTATTGGTGATGGTGGGAACCAAATCCAACTAGATGGTTATGTATTTAAATCTGATACCTACCGCAAAGATCTTGCTCAGTCCTACTACAACATCATGACTGAAAAATACGGTATCCCAGATAATATTGCTCAGCTTTATGCCGATGATATTTCTACGGCTAATCCTAAACTTAGCGAAGACAATATCTTTGATAGTGGTGGCGGCAGTATTGATATTTACCCTCCGAAACAAACGTTAACAATCGAGACTGGCCGCGAAACAATGGTTGGCGACAAGCTTTATGTCGCGGGTGAAGTGGTATCTAGAGTAGTGTTAGAAGATCCATCTGGGGTTGTAGAGGAAGGTGACCAAGCCCCGAAATTCCAAAGCATGTGGTATGCCATGGGTGACCCTAATACTGCTATTCCATTGGAACTTAAACCACAAGAATCTGGCGATAGTAACAAATTTAGAAAAGAGTACTTCTTTACCTTAAATACAGAATCAGCAGATCTCACCGATATCATCGAGTTTGCACTGGAGACAGCGGTATTCGATACCAAAGGTAATGGATATACTGAGGCCGAGCCTCTTGTAGAGCGTTTGTATGTGGACAATGACTATCCCGATGCGAGTTACATCCCTCCTATAGGTCCAGATAAAAACCCTATAGGGGAAGATGTTTATCTGAGTATTAAAAATAACATCCACGATCTAACTTTTGAGTTGGAGGATGTGGTTGATGACAAACTCGAGAAACGTAGCTTACTTTTCTATAAGACATCTGGCGAAAGATACCCAGTTTCATATGAGCAGTTTTATACTAACCAAAGCGATCGGTTTGTCGTACGCCTATGCGGTCAGGAAGATTGCTCGACTCAAGGAACAACAATTAACCCAGGAGATGGTGACTGGTTAGCGGTAGTTAGTGCCGAAGATAACTTGGGGAACGCGGTATCAGATGCCGACAATGGGGCCCCAAGGTTTCGTATTTATATCGACTCTGAGTCACCGGTTGTTAATGATGTGGAAATTACAGAGCGATTGGGTGGCAACGATGTTTGGACTCCGGTGATCGATTGGGGTGATCTTAGTCAAGGTAGCAATGTAAAAGTCGAACTAAGGAAAGGCTCAGGTCAATCCCAAACGTTAGAAGCTTGCGATCCTGAAACAAGCGTTTGTGATCAACCATACCTCATTGGCGAGCAGCCGGATGTTAAAGTTCAATTGGTTGCTGAAGCCTTTAATTACGATTCCAAAAATGAATTTTATGTAACGGCAACGGATAAAGCCTATCCAGCAAACGAGAGTAGGAAGGGGACGTTCAGCTTTCAAGTTGATAATAAGGGACCAGTAATTCTACTTTCTACCCCTTGGATTGAAGACGCTTTGAATAAAGAAAACACCGTAGTAGGACGTGAGTTCAATGTGCTTTTTGAATCTGTGACAGATGATTCCGGTATTGAAGAAGTATCCTTGTTCCAGGTAGATAACCCTACAGTGTTAAAAACGTTTAAGCCTGAGAACCCAAGTCAAAAGTTCGAAATGCCACTTGTGGAAGATGAGACTAAGAATATTGACCTGAATGAAGGAAATCGCATCCGTCTCTATGTTAAAGCAAAAGATGTTCATGGTTTTGAAAGTCAATCGAATACAAATAGTGTAGTTTTTGATAATCAAGGCCCAGAATTTAGCTTGATGGGGTACGATGTTAATAGTTATTACAATAGTGATTATATTTTTGAACTGAGAGCTACAGACTTAGGCCCGAATGGCAACGATTCTCCTGAAGGAGTAGATCGAGAAAGTCTAGAGTATTGGATATTTGATGGTGAACTAGCTCCGGGAACTCCGGGGACGAAAATAGTCAATGCCGACGCTCTTAAAATTCCTTTAGGTGGGCAAAGTGATGGTGAGCATACAATTAGAGTTAAAGGTTCAGATACTCGTGGCAACTCATCGACAAGCGACTTTTTAGTTAACGTGAGCAGTAAGCTTCCCCAATGGGATCTTACGATTGCTTACGCAGATAGTGGTGAACCAATTGACCGAGTTGTATATAACGAAGGTGACATCAAGCTGACGTTAAAAGTAACCGATGTGAGTGGTGTTAAAGAAATTAAATCTACTTATAAATACTCGGGTGAAAGTAAAGCGACAGACTTTCCATTTTCTAAAGTCGACGGTTCAGAGGACACTTGGGAAGCGACGTTAACCCAGTCTGACCTAAGTCTTGATGGGAACTATGCGTTAAGTATTAGTATTGAAAATAATGTCCAACATAACGGTACTCCACTAGTTAGCAACATTAACCGTACGTTAAGCGTCCAGCGTAATGGTGTAGCTATTGATATTGATGAGCCTAAAGATTTTCAGAACTATGTGTCTGACGGGGTATTAGACGTCAAATTCGTAACTAAAAGTGAAGTAAAAGCAAAAAGCATAGAGTGTTGGGTTCGTCAGGAACACAATGGTGACGATGCCCCCCCTAGTGGAGAAAAGCCTACTTCTGGCGTGAAGAATATTTCTTTGGGACAAGAGCCTAGTTGTAGCGTTGACTCGGAAAATGATTCGTATTCACCTGCTGTTTTGATTGTCCAAACTACGGGCACGAATGGGGCCAAAGCAGTGCGGAAGTTTGACTTTAAAATGATGGATGCAGAGGCTCCAAAGACAGTTTCACCTGAAACGGATCAATACGTATTTCAGGGTTATGAGGTGACCTATTTAAAAGATGACCCAACCAATACAAAGTATCTAGCGTTCGACCTTACATTTAAAGATGAGTTGTCAGGAGTAAATATTACCGACAACGCGGATTACCCAACGTTAATTAGAATGACTGGAGCTATTCCGTTTAGCGCTGAGAGTTGTGTTTTGAATGCCAATGGTGAAGCTGTTTGCCGTTACAAAGAAAAGTATGCCGATATTATTCAAAAGACGGCGGTTACGCATGCCTACAAAATTTCCAACATTACTGATAATGCAGGCAACTTAGCAGCAGAGCATGAGTTTGAATTCATATTACCAACTGAAAAGCCGGTAGTTGAAATTACAAGCCCTCAAGAAGGGGAGCTACTAAATGGTAAAACTCTCGATGTAGATTTTAGAGTTAAGCTTGCCGAATACTCGGATATAGAAAACGTCAGTGTTACCTTTGGTGGAGAGTTCTATGACTTAAAAAATAATGCTGACAACTTCAGAGATTTCACAACCTGTGCTGATGATGACAAGTATCGCTGTTCAACATTTTCTAGTGAACAATTGGAAAGCTCTCTAGAAAACAAGGCATTAACTGTAAATGTGACTGTCACAGATGTTTGGGATAACCGTGGAAGTAAAGCCGTTAAAGATATTAGATTCGATAATACTGCTCCTGTCATTGGAGATGTGATCACGGTTACTGAGCAACCAGATGACAAAGTTAGGTTCACTTTTGTCGAGATGAAAGATGACGTCAGTGGTTTAGCTAAGGTTAAGTACACTGTGCGAGCGCTTGGCTTTGAAGAAGAAAAAACGGAAAACATGACTTATTTCGAGCTATCCAAAGATCAGCTCTTAGGTCGTGATCAAATAACGGTTGAGGTAATCGCGACTGATGCGGTAGATAACCAGAGTAGTGAAAACAAGACTATCGATCTGACTGCGCCGACTATTAGTCTCTCATTTAATGATATGGCTAGCTTGCTGGGAGGCAAGCTAGCATTCACTAAAGAGAGTCAATCGTTCACGATTACGTCTACAGAGGGGGAGCATGTCAAGGCAACTCATTATTTCATTGATATGGTTCCAACTACCGGAGACCCGCTTAACTTCAACGGCAATATTGTGTCGTCAAGCGCGACTGGTACCATGGATTTTGCAATTGATGACCAAGCTGAATACATATACAAAGTGACAGTCACTGACTCAATGGGACGTGCTATTAAAGACTTTACGCTTTTTAATAACACTTATAATGCCGAGGGTATCGCATCAGTTGTTGATTATGAAGACCCTGAAGTGTCGATTGTCGATACCACGCAGGATGACAAAGCGACAGATGATGGCAAATATCAGTTGGATGTAACTGCTCAGGTAACAGACAAAAACTTAAGTTCAGTAGCATCAACAGCTGACAACGGCTCAGGTCTAGCAGTAGGGCCACAGTCAATCACGGAGCCTACCAACGATGGCGACCCTTATGTGTTTCACTACTTATTATCGCCAGGAAATTACACGATAAAAGTAATCGCGACTGATGCTGTCGGCAATCAAAAGGATGGACAGACAACTTACGAAGTGGTGGCAGCGACAGTCCCTGAGCTAACAATATCGACGACTGCAAGCACACCTTTGGCTGGTGGCGTCGAAGTCCCGCTTACGTTTACGTTTACTGAAGAAGTCACAGAATTTGATATTTCAGACGTAAAGTTAGATGAGAATAATGGCGGTGAGTTAAAACCTTTATCTTGGAGTACCACTGACAACATAACTTGGACAGTCAGATACATAACACCAGAAAGAGAAAATATAGACATAACCATACGGGTCGATGATGGAAGCTATAAGAGCATCAACAATATCCCCGGAAAAGGGGATAGTTTGATTCTGGGGGTAGAAGGTGTGTTACCTACGCTTACTAAAGTAACGTTTGATCCACTGCATCAAGAAATTGGAAAGGCAGTAGACGTTAAGCTTGAGTTTGACAAAGAGTTACAAGAAGCAACGGCAACATTAGGTGCGAACAATGTTACTTCGCTAACGGCTGATCCTGCTGATAAGAAAGTTTGGACCGGAACCGTTAATGTCCCAGACGTACCAGAACTCGGTGTTGGCTTAGTGGTGAGTCAATATAAAGACCTAGTAGGTAATGTGGGTGAGGATAATACGTCATATACATTGCCAATCACGCCAATCTTGGCGATCACGCCAGTGGGTAATGTGGATGGCAGTAATGCGGCCTCATTGCAGATTGCGGGGACGTCAACACGCTTTGATGGCCAAACGGTGAACGTAGAAATCAAAGCGCAAGGCATTGAAACGCCTATCGTGAGCAGCAATGCCACGGTGCAAAGCGGCGGGGCTTGGACGAGCAACGCGATGGACATCAGTGGTGAGACAAATGGCACCTACAACGTGGTGGTGACGGGGACCAACGCATCCAATGTCGAGGTCACAGAAACGAGCACCTTAACGCTATCGCAGGCATTGCCAACCTTAACCAGTGCGACCTTCAATCCAACGCACCAGTTGGAAGGGCAAAATGTCGCGGTCACACTGGAGTTTGATAAAGCGCTGCAAGCAGCGAGTGCAGAGCTGGGTGGTTCCGCCTTCACACTGACCAAGACAGCGGATGCGAAAGTCTGGACTGGTGACGTTGTCGTGCCCGTCACGTCAGAGCTGACCGTAGGCTTGGTGGTGAAAGACTATCAAGATTTGTCAGGTAACACAGGCGCAGATGACAGCAGCCACTCAATGCCAATCACGCCAATCTTGGCGATCACGCCAGTAGGCAATGTGGATGGTAGCAATGCGGCCTCATTGCAGA
>NZ_JAKFZP010000013.1:0-64955 GCF_021654215.1 Vibrio sp. MMG023
AATTTGAAGAAGCCCACTCGAAAGAGTGGGCTTTTTTGCATTTGGAGCAAAGTAAATTTGAGAACGCCTCTATAAAGGCACATCACTTTCTAAAGTCTGTATATCTTTCCTGTTTACTATATTTATCATGAGATAGTGCTAACGCACTACCTAGTCTCTCACAATGTCACCACCTTCCACGCCTCTAGAACAGCCTTAAGCTCGTTGTTAAAACATATTGGGCATGCCTAGCCTCATACTAGATGTAGGTATAAGAGCTAAGTGTGAGCGTTTTAAGGGAGACGTGGGACGTTGGGTAGTATGGATGATAAAGCTGAGGGGTTAAGAAACTTTTTGGATTCTTAAGTTGGTAGAGTGCTGAAGTTTGACGTCAGGAATATTGCCATGATACAGAGTGACTTGATTACGTCCGGAGTGTTTTGAGTAATACATGGCTTTATCTGCGTTAACCATTAACTCTTTTGCGCTCAATACTTGCCCGTCATACTCCGCGACACCAATGCTAACCGTTGTACTGATTTCGATACCATCTATTTTGCATGGCGCGTTTTGGATCGCTTGTCTGATCCTTTCTGCTATCTCGTAGGCTTGTATTGCGCTGGTGTTGGTTAGGATCACGGCAAATTCTTCCCCTCCTAAACGACCAATAAAATCAGTTCCACGGATTGCACGTTGGCAAATCTTGGCCACATGATTGATCACTTGATCGCCGGAGAAGTGCCCAACCTGATCGTTGATCTCTTTGAAGTGATCAATATCAATCATAACGCAAGTTAGGGTTTGAGATGGATGCGAATGCGAGCTCAGAGACCTATCTAGGCTTGTTAGGAATGCTCGGCGATTCAACACACCTGTTAATTCATCTGTCTCTGAGAGCTCTTTGAGGCGCCTTTCTAGCAGATGCGTTTTGGTGACATCACGCACGGACCAAATCACCAAGTCTTCATCACCTTGAATGCTTTCTACGGGTTTAATGATCGCTTCAAACCACGTTTCTTCTGGGTTCTCTAATGCTTCTAGTTCTTCTATTGGCATTAAAAGGTGGTCTTGCAGAGCGATACTGTATTTGACGACCTTAGGCTCGTTAGAGTGAAGCACATCGTTAATATAACCGATTAACTCAGCGGCTTTACTCGGCGATAAAACATCGTTTAACGTGAGGTTGGTGTAGCTTTGTGCATTGAAGTGTTTTGAATGGTAAGTACCACCGAAACTTTCGATATAGCGGCCTTGCTCATTGAGGATAAAGACATGATCAGGGAGGGTATTCAAAATGGCATGAAGCCAATCGTCCCTTTCTTTGTAAATCATGAGGTTAGTTCCTTTATCCAATGTAAGTTGTTGATTATATCTGTTTGTATTGAGTTCACAATCAATACTGATCACAGTTCAAAGCATCAGACTTGACTAATGTTTGTACAAAGGTGAGGGAGAAGCGTTTGGAAGAGTTGAAGTGTCAGGAGCTTGAAGCTAATAAAAAAGGCTTAGCCATTGCTGACTAAGCCTTTTTTACAAAATTACTGTATGAACTGATATTAGTTCATGCCGTACTTTTTAAGTTTTTTGCGAAGAGTACCGCGGTTGATGCCCATCATAGTTGCTGCGCGAGTTTGGTTACCGCGAGTGTACTGCATGATGGTATCTAATAGTGGCTGTTCAACTTCAGCTAGAACTAATTCGTATAGTTCAGTTACTTCCTGGCCGTTTAGTTGAGCTAGGTAGTTTTTAAGAGACGCTTTAACAGAGTCACGTAAAGGCTTCTGAGTAATCTGGTCTTGTGACGTTACTGTAGTTACTGTTAATGCTTCTGAAGTCAGATTTTGTTCGAACATATTCGGTCTAGCTCTTCTCTTAATTATGATGCAACGTTATCAAAATAACCCTCTAATGCCTCAAGCTGCAGCTCAGCTGCATCGATAGCATTGAAGGTACGGCGAAACTCACTCGCTTGTTCATGCTCTTTTAGGTACCAACCAACGTGCTTACGCGCGATACGTGGACCTAAGAACTCTCCATAAAAATCATGCAGAGCGTTAACATGACCAAGCATAATGGTTTTCACTTCCTCACTTGGAAGCTCATCCATTGTGGTGCCGTTTTCCAAATAGTGATGGATTTCCTGGAAAATCCAAGGACGACCTTGGGCAGGGCGTCCAATCATTAAAGCGTCTGCACCGGTGTACTCCAGTACAAACTTCGCTTTCTCCGGGCTATCGATATCACCGTTTGCGATAACCGGAATGGATATAGCGTGTTTAACCGCTTTAATGCTGTCGTATTCGGCCTCACCTTTGTACATACACGCTTTTGTTCTGCCATGCAGTGCAAGAGCCTGTATGCCGCAGTCTTCGGCTAATTTAGCGATGTGAACACAGTTTTTATTTTCTGTGTTCCAGCCAGTACGGGTCTTTAACGTTACAGGAACGTCTACCGCGTCCACTACCGCAGTCAAAATCTCTTTGATGATGTCTGGATATTGAAGCAGTGCAGAACCCGCCAGCTTCTTATTCACTTTCTTTGCTGGGCAGCCCATGTTGATGTCGATGATTTGCGCACCGTTTTCAACACTGAATTGAGCCGCATCGGCCATAAGCTGTGGATCGGAACCGGCAATCTGTACAGAGCGAATGCCCGATTCGCCTTCATGCACCATGCGCTGTTTCGACTTTGACGTTCCCCATAGTTTCGGGTTAGCAGACATCATTTCACTGACGGCCATTCCCGCACCATAGCGAAGACACAACTCGCGAAACGGTCTATCCGTTACACCAGCCATAGGGGCTACGATTAGATTGTTCTTAAGTTGATAGTTTCCGATTTTCAAAACGTCATCACAGTTCTGTACCAGCAAGGGCGCGCATTTTACGCATTTTTTTACTGCGTGAAAAGACTAATATTTGAGCATTTACAAATTGTTTTTGTAATTTGTATGAAATTCAAACAATTAGCCCTGAAAACCTTGTCTAGCCTTGCTTACGACCGGAGATACGACACCATTCGCTTTGCTCTGCGATTGGATCAATGTGAAGCTCATCACGGTAATAGTTCGCCACGTCTTCTGCTTGAGTGTCTAAAACACCAGACATAGCTAGGTCACCATTTGGTTTAACCAAACCTTTAATGATAGGTGCAAGTTCACGTAATGGACCAGCAAGAATGTTAGCAACAACCACGTCAGCGATTAGGCCTTCAGGTTGGTTTTGAGGAAGGTACACTTCTAATTGGTCAGCAACACCATTGCGCTCTGCGTTATCGCGAGAAGCTTGAAGAGCTTGAGGATCAATATCGATCCCGATAACTTTGCCTGCGCCAAGTTTGATCGCTGCGATCGCAAGGATGCCTGAGCCACAACCAAAGTCGATAACTGTTTTACCAGATAGATCTAAACTCTCTAGCCATTCAAGACAAAGTGCTGTTGTAGGGTGAGTGCCCGTACCGAAAGCCAGACCAGGATCAAGCATAACGTTAACTGCGTCTGGTTCAGGAACATCACGCCAACTTGGACAAATCCATAGACGTTCGCCGAACTTCATTGGGTGGAAGTTTTCCATCCATTCGCGTTCCCAGTCTTTGTCTTCTAGCTGTTCTACTTTGTAAGCAAAATCGTCCGCTAGCATGCCGCTTGCTTTGATTTGAGTGATGATGAAGTTTGTATCTGCTTCTGCATCGTACAGTGCCAGAATGTCAGTATCGCCCCATAAGCGAGTCTCGCCTGGTAGAGGTTCGAATACGGGCGTATCCTGCGCGTCTAGGAATGTTACAGACAGCGCACCAGTCTCTTCCATTAGCATGTCGCCGATTTGCTCAGCGTTTTCATTGGTCGCGTTGAGTTTGATTTGAATCCAAGGCATTTGTTTTTGCTCTTAAAGTGAATGAAGTGGCGCAGAGTTTACCAGAACTCTACGATTTGTTTGAGTATAGACTTTATACAAAACAAAAATGCCCACAGATGTGGGCATTTATTATGAGGTTAGCGAAGGCTTATTGTAGGCCTAGCTTCTTCTCTAGGTAGTGAATGTTCGCACCACCGTGCTGGAAGTTCTCATCATTCATGATTGACTCTTGTAGAGTAACGTTAGTCTTGATGCCTTCAATTATCATCTCGCCTAGTGCGTTCTTCATACGTGCAATCGCTACATCACGGTTCTCACCGTAAGTGATCAGTTTACCAATCATTGAATCGTAATGAGGTGGTACTGTGTAGCCTGTGTAAATGTGAGATTCCCAACGAACACCCATGCCGCCTGGCGCGTGGAAGCGTTCAATCTTACCTGGTGAAGGTAGGAAACGCTCTGGGTCTTCTGCGTTAATACGACACTCAATCGCATGGCCGCGGATCTTGATGTCATCCTGAGTGAATGACAATGGCTGACCTGCTGCTACGCGTAGCTGTTCTTTAATTAGGTCAACACCAGTAACCATTTCTGTTACTGGGTGCTCAACCTGAATACGAGTGTTCATTTCGATGAAGTAGAACTCACCGTTCTCGTATAGGAATTCGAACGTACCTGCGCCGCGGTAACCGATTTCTAGACATGCACGTGTACAACGTTCACCGATGTACTTACGCATTTCTTCTGTGATACCTGGTGCTGGAGCTTCTTCAACAACCTTCTGGTGACGACGCTGCATAGAACAGTCACGTTCACCTAGGTGGATAGCGCCGCCTTGGCCATCAGCAATTACCTGAACTTCAACGTGACGAGGGTTTTCTAGGAATTTCTCCATGTAAACCATGTCGTTGTTGAATGCCGCTTTTGCTTCTGCACGCGTCATAGCGATAGCTTGAACAAGTTCCGCTTCAGAACGTACAACACGCATACCACGACCACCGCCGCCACCAGAGGCTTTGATGATTACTGGGTAGCCGATACGTTTAGCGTGAGCTTTGTTTTTGTCTTCGTCGTTATCTAGTGGACCGTCAGAGCCTGGTACACAAGGAACGCCTGCTTTTTTCATTGCGTTGATTGCTGACACTTTGTCACCCATCATGCGGATGGTGTCTGCTTTAGGACCAACGAAGATGAAACCGCTGCGCTCTACTTGTTCAGCAAAGTCTGCGTTCTCAGATAGGAAGCCGTAACCCGGGTGAATCGCAATTGCACCCGTCACTTCTGCTGCAGAAATGATACGAGGGATGTTTAGGTAGCTGTCGATACCACGAGCAGGACCGATACATACTGTTTCGTCTGCAAGCAGTACGTGCTTAAGATCGCGGTCAGCTGTTGAGTGCACTGCCACAGTCTTAATGCCTAATTCTTTACAAGCGCGAAGGATACGAAGTGCAATTTCACCTCGGTTCGCGATGACTACTTTATCTAGCATAAGGCAAGCCCCGCTTATTCGATTACAACTAGTGGTTGGTCGAATTCAACTGGCTGGCCGTCTTCAACTAGGATTGCAGTTACAACACCTGATTTGTCCGCTTCGATTTGGTTCATCATTTTCATTGCTTCAACGATACATAGAGTGTCGCCAGCATTTACGCTCTGACCAACTTCAACGAATGACTTTGAATCTGGACTTGGAGAGCGGTAGAAAGTACCAACCATTGGAGAAAGAACTTGGTGACCTGCAGGAACTGCTGCTGGTGCTTCTGCTGCCATTGCTGGTGCGTCTGCTACTGGAGCTGCTACTGGCGCAGGTGCTGCTACTGGAGCTGCTGCGTAATGAACTGGTGCTGGAGCAGATGCAGGGCCATTACGGCTGATGCGTACTGACTCTTCACCTTCAGAGATTTCTAGCTCAGCAATGCCAGATTCTTCAACTAACTCGATTAGCTTCTTGATTTTACGAATATCCATCTTTTCTTTCTCTTTTATCTTGTGATTAAGACAACCCCAAAGGGCTGCAGAGTGTTTGGTTTACTTTGCCTGCAATTTCGCGATTGCTGCAGACAGAGCGAATTCATAACCTTGTGCGCCTAAGCCACAAATCACCCCTTCTGCTTTATCAGACAGATAAGAATGATGACGGAACGGCTCACGAGCGTGAACGTTCGATAGGTGCACTTCGATAAATGGGATGGCTACGCCAAGTAATGCATCACGCAGCGCCACACTGGTATGAGTGAAAGCTGCTGGGTTGATGATGATGAAGTCCACTTTGCCGTACGCAGCGTGGATAGCTTCAATCAGTTCGTACTCACGATTCGATTGCAGGTGTTCAAGTTCCACCCCAGAGTTGTGAGCTTGTTCAGTCAATGCATCAACAATCTGTGCTAGGGTGTTGTTACCGTAATGTGTCGGTTCACGCAGACCTAATAGGTTAAGATTTGGTCCGTTTAGAACTAGAATCCGTGACTTTGCAGACATTATGTTGCTATCTTCCTTTATCGTGAGTGGAACGTTTATATTCCCAAATATACGATAATTCAGCACGATTTTTTTGTTAAAACCGAGCAAATTTTAAAAAATCGACCAAGATTATAGCTAATTCACAGCAATTAGCAGCAATTTACTGGTCTAATCTCCCAATAGCCCCCGCCGTTTCTGTAACCAAGTTAACAAAAACAACATAATTGCCACGTGCTTTCTGTGGTTTATTTTGCGTCCACGCACAAAAAAGCCACCATATGCAATGGTGGCTTTTAGGGCTAGCGTTTAAAACAGGGGCTGGGTGTTATGCCAGTTCTGCCTTCTCTGCAATTAGCTTGTCTACAACGCTTGGATCGGCCAGTGTCGAGGTATCACCTAGGTTGCTGGTATCACCCGTTGCAATCTTACGTAGGATGCGGCGCATGATCTTACCAGAGCGAGTTTTCGGTAGAGAGTCTGTCCAGTGCAGTACGTCTGGTGTCGCGATTGGACCAATCTCTTTACGTACCCAGTCTTTCACCTCTTTGTGCAGCTCGGCTGATGGGAATTCACCGTCATTAAGCGTGACGTATGCGTAAATTGCCTGACCTTTGATATCATGAGGAATACCGACAATCGCCGCTTCCGCAATCTTATCGTGTGCAACCAATGCTGACTCAATCTCTGCGGTACCCATACGGTGACCTGAAACGTTCAGCACATCATCTACACGACCTGTAATCCAGTAATAGCCGTCTTCGTCACGACGAGCACCATCACTGGTGAAGTACATGCCTTTGAAGGTAGAGAAGTAGGTTTGCTCAAAGCGCTCGTGGTCGCCGTAAACTGTACGCATCTGACCTGGCCATGAATCAAGGATCACCAAGTTACCTTCTGCTGCCGTTTCTTCGATGATGTTACCCATGTTATCTACTAGTGCAGGTTGTACGCCGAAGAATGGGCGAGTTGCTGAGCCTGGTTTTAGATCGGTTGCGCCTGGCAGTGGCGCAATCAAGATACCGCCTGTCTCTGTTTGCCACCAAGTATCAACGATAGGTGAGTTTTCATTACCAATGGTCTTGTAGTACCACTCCCATGCTTCAGGGTTGATAGGTTCACCTACTGAGCCCATTACACGCAAGCTTGAACGAGATGTTCCGGCTACCGCTTCGTTACCTTTTGCCATTAGTGCACGAATCGCAGTTGGTGCAGTATAGAGAATGTTTACTTGATGCTTATCAACCACTTCACTCATGCGAGCCGTGCTTGGGTAGTTTGGTACACCTTCGAACAGAATGGTTTTCGCACCGTTCGCCAGTGGGCCGTAAATTAAGTAAGTGTGACCTGTAATCCAACCCACATCCGCTGTACACCAGAACGTTTCGCCTTCTTGGTAATCGAACACGTATTTGAAGGTCATGGTTGCGTACACTAGGTAACCACCTGTGGTGTGCAGCACGCCTTTTGGTTTACCTGTTGAGCCTGAAGTGTAAAGAATGAATAGAGGGTCTTCCGCTTTCATCTCTTCTGGTGGGCACACATCAGAAACGACAGCCGTTGCTTCGTGCCACCAAACGTCACGGTGCTCGTGCCAATCAATGTCGCCGCCCGTGCGTTTTAGAACGACAACTTTGTCGATGGTCTTCACTTCTGGGTTCGTCAGTGCTTCATCAACGTTTTTCTTCAGTGGTACTGCACGGCCACCACGAACGCCTTCGTCAGCGGTGATAACGATTTTCGCATCTGAGTCGATGATACGACCGGACAGGGCTTCTGGTGAGAAACCACCAAATACCACGGTATGAACCGCACCAATACGGGTACATGCCAGCATTGCGATAGCCGCTTCTGGCACCATTGGCATGTAAAGACAAACCACGTCGCCTTTGTGCACGCCTTGCTCTTTTAGTGCGTTAGAGAACTTACACACTTCTTTGTGTAGTTCATTGAATGTGAGGGTTTTGTCGTCAGCAGGATCATCGCCTTCCCAGATGATCGCGACTTCATCGCCACGCTCGGCAAGGTGGCGGTCAATACAGTTTGCAGATACGTTCAGCGTGCCGTCTTCGAACCAACGAATGTCGACGTGACCAGTATCGAAAGAGGTGTTTTTAACTTGAGTGAATGGCTTAATCCAATCGACAACTTTACCGTGTTCGCTCCAGAAGCCTTCAGGGTCGCTTACCGACTGCTGATACATGGCTAGGTAAGTGTCATTATCCGCATGCGTATGGTTTTTAATATTTTCTTTTACCGGATAAACGTGGGCTTCGCTCATGGCTTCTCTCCTTGTGCCTTTAATTCTTGACCTTCGTCTTTTGTAGGGCTGTTTCCGTTCTTTAGTCTGTGATTCATCAAGAACGTTGCTGTGCATATAACTGTCAGTCACAGCGCGTATTTCCACAATTAGACTTTAGGATGAGAGTGAGGAATGCGCCGCGATATTGCTGAATTTAAAGCGAATGTGGGAGGTGGATCGAAAGCTGAGTCTTAAGCCTATTGGGTATAAGGCACACTCAGGTTTGGTAAATCGCCTTTGGTTAGACGCACATACACCAAAGCCGCGGATTTTGCGTCTTGCAGGGCATCGTGTTTGTCTTGAATCGGTAGCTCGAGGTGCTTACAAATTGCATCAAGACTTAAGTCGAAGTAGGCGTTAGGCAAATGACGTTCGAGCTTGTCGTGATAAATCTGGCTCACTTCGATAAGCGGGTTAGGGAGTGGGAAGCCTAAATGCCTCAGACAAGCGAGGTCGAGGATTTTTTTGTCATAGCGAATGTGGTAGCCAACCAAAGGGCGATTACCGATAAAGTCGAGTAACTTGATGAGCGCTTCTTTTTCGCTGATACCATCCACCAAATCTTGGTGGCGGATATGGTGAATTTTTACCGAGCCTGAATCGAGTGATTGTGGGGCGCGCAGTCGAACTTCGAACGGTTTGCTGGTGATGATGCGATTGTCGATGATTTTTGTCGCAGCGATGGTGACCAGCTCGGCTCGATTTGGGTCCAAGCTGGTGGTTTCGCAATCGAGAGAGATAAATTCGCCTTTTTGCGGCGAACAAAACAGTGGCTGATAAGGTGAGCCCTTCAGCTTGTAATGCCAGTATTTCCTTTGTAGCCAATTCATCCCTGTTACCTCTCGTCTTATTTGCCTAAAAGACTCTAATCACGGATTTGATAATGGAAGCCTAAGAACTGCTTAAACTTCTTCACCACATGTAAGCTGTGGCGTAGCAAGTCTCGTTCTGTCCTGTCTAACTGTTTGATGTCGATGTTGTTCAATGCTTCTTGCTTACTCAATTGCTGGTTCAAACGAATCTTAAAGAACAGCTTCAGTGCCTCATTGAGGTTATCTGCGGTTTCTGGTTCTAAGATGCGCTTGTTTCTCAGTGCTTCGATACGTTCGAAGGTGTTCTTCTCTTCAATTGCGTATTCCAATGCCAAGGTGCGAATACCATGCACGATTGGGAAAATGCCACCACGCTTAATATCCAGCCCGTCTTTAGCACTTTTTACGTTACCAAATAGAGTAAGAGGCACGGAAAACTGCAGAGCGGGGCGAGTGAAATCGGACAGAATCAACATGCGATCTTCCATGCTGTCTCTGAGGTGCTCGGCGATAGGTGTGAGCAACTCTCGATTGCCTGCGACCGCATGAGCGTCGCTGAAGATGGCTAAATCCATGATTTGTTCTGGCTGTGCTTTAGCAATCCAACCATCGAGCGTTTTAATCCAGTCTTGCTGCGTTCGGACCCACTTCGGATTGTTAACCATGACTTTGCCAGGGCAGAGTGGATAACCCAGTTGTTGCAAGGTATGGGTGAGGGTTTGCATCACTTCGGCGCAATGTTCCCATTCCAGCCCATCTTGGATGATCAATGCATTATCTTGATCCGTTTTAAGGATTTGCTCTCCACGACCTTCCGAGCCAAGCACAATCAGACAGCAGTGATCGTGCAGTGCTGGTGGCACCACAAGCTCAAACGCTTTTTCGATGATTTGTTCGTTTACGGCAGATATCAGCTCCATGATAAAGCGAGTACGGATGCCATTGGTTAGCAAGCTGTCCACCAACTGACGCTGTCGATTAGAAGCAAGGGCTAACTCTCCCACGCTGCTGGCTCGAGCAATACTGAGTGTCAGTACGTGTGAGTGAGTGGAAAACGCACTGAGGATTTGCGTCATGTCCAACATACCGACCGCTTGACTGCCTTCGCACACCATTAGACGCTTCATGCGATTGCGTGTCATGGTGATCATGGCGTTAAACAAGAAGTCACCATCATCCACGTGATAAACCGGGAAGGTGGCTATCTCACTTACTGGCGTATCGAGTGAGTGGTCGTCAAGCATTACGGCATGGAGCATATTGGTTCGCGTCACTATCGCGTAGGGATGCGCCGATGGATATTGCTCTAAGCGCGGGTCATCTTGGTTAAGCTGAACCAAAGCGGCATCAATGCCATTGTCTTTAAGTGTTTTGGTGACTTGATTAATTGGCATATCAGGTGCCAATAGCATCGGTGGATGATAGATGCTGCTATCGACTTTAGTCAGAATGAATTCCGCTAGGTTTTGCTGTTGTTGAGCGGCTTCAATGAGGGCTTGGCGTTTGGATAAGTTGTTATCGAAGTAGGCAGCGAACTGTCCGTTCTCGTTATACAGCTCAAGAAACACTTCTTTGGGCAGCAAGTACGAGAGGGTATCTTCCAGTGCCACATACTGATGGCGCACGCTTTCTTCAAACAAAGAGCGTACATCAAACATGTCGTCGTTAGCGTAGTGAGCAAACACTTCGTCTTGATCTTTTGAGCGCTCTTCTACAGCGCCTTTAATCAGCACGTGCAGGTGAGGGTTGTCTTGCCCACAAGCTAAGATGACATCTCGCGTTCGGTAGTACGCCACATCAAGAGACGAGCGCAGTCGATTTTGCTGTGCGTCAGTCAGGCGGTCGAACGGTTGAGATTGCATATTAAATTTGTCAGGCATTAGAGCACCTAAATTTGGTGGGAACACATTCTAAGTCTGACAAATTTCCCTGTCGAAGCCAGACGACTTTGGTCTAAATCGTCACAATCTAATTTTGCATTTCGAGACCCTGTGCCATTGAGGAAACGGTAAGTTGCCGATTCTTCCCTTTTTCTATTACGCATTGCGATCCATAATTCCGCGTCCCAAACGTTTACGTGGCGGAAGTCGTTAGTTTTTGTCGTTTTTTAGGATGTCAGTGATGTTGAAACCCTCTCCGTATGGCTGGATTTCCCAGTACTTTCTCGGATTCTTTTTTGCGTATGGCGTGTATCTGCCATTTTGGTCGTTGTGGTTTAAAGAGCAGGGCGTTTCTCCAACAGATATTGGTCTGTTAGTTGGTCTAGGTTTGGCGACGCGCTGTGTGGCGAACATGGTACTCACCCCACGTCTACATAAAGTCGAACACATCATGCCTGCCCTACGTTGGTTGAGCTTTGCTGCCCTCATTTTTGTTGGTTTCCACTTTTTCACTGGTGGCAACTTTTGGTTAATGGCACTCGCTACCATCTTGTTTAACTTGTGCTGTGGCCCGGTGGTACCTTTGTCGGATGCGATGGCGAACTACTACGCGCGTTTGAAAATGCTCGATTACGGTCGTACCCGTTTGTGGGGCTCGGTTGCCTTTATTGCAGGCTCGACTGTGGTGGGTTACTTGGTGGCAGAGTTTGGCTCTGACATGATTTTGTACACGGCGATGGTCGGTGTCTTTATCTCGCTCTTATTTGCAATGCGTAACACCAATCCAATGCCAGTGACACGCGAAGGTCAACATTCTGAGCGTCCAAAACTTTCTGCATTGCTTACGGATAAGCCGGTCGTGAAGTTCCTTGTGTTGATGGCGTTAATCCAAGGTAGCCACGCGGCGTACTACGGTTTTAGTGCGATTCACTGGAAAGCGGCTGGTCACTCAGAAGATGTGATTGGCTACTTATGGAGCTTGGGCGTGGCAGCTGAAGTTGCTGTGTTTGCTCTGAGTAAGCGTCTATTCGCTGGTTGGTCTTTACGCACTCTGTTTGTGGTTGCGGCTGGTGGTGTGATGCTACGTTGGGGCATGACTGCGTCTACGACCTCTATTTTGGCGTTGGTGGTAGTGCAAATGCTTCACGGCGTGACGTTTGCAATGGCGCACATTGCCGCGATTCAATACATCCAGAACTCAGCTGAGAACAAGATGGTGGCATTGCAGGCACTGTATAACGCAATCCCACTTGGTGCGTTTATCGCGTTGATGACGGTGATCAGTGGTTGGGGCTATGAGCACTGGGGGGCGAATATCTTCTGGTTGATGGCGGCGATGGGCTTTATTGCACTGTTTATCAAAGTTGAGCCTCAAAATGATGAAAGTAATGTGGTTGATCTCTCAGCTAATGCTTCCGAAGCACAGAATTAAGCTTCTGTGACAGAGATTAAAAACTAACCTTTGTCTCTGTTGTGAAAGCAGTGTTAAATGAAACCTCTCCCTTATGGAGAGGTTTTTTATTCCTTGCTTTAAAAACAGCAAGAAAGGCAAGAAAAGTAAGAAAGGATATCGGATGCAAGGATGGCTAGTGATTCCCGTTTCTTTGGCGTATTTGGGAATCCTGTTTTTAATCGCTTGGTACGGTGACAAACAAAAGAGATGGTTAGCGCGTTGGCGACCATGGATCTACAGTTTGTCGATTGCGGTGTACTGTACGTCATGGACCTTCTATGGCACGGTCGGACAGGCGAGCAACAACCCTTGGTCCTTCCTACCCATCTATATTGCGCCGATCATCGTGTTTACCATCGGCTGGCGCGTCCTCGCTCGGCTGATCTTGATTGCTAAACGCGAGCACATCACCTCCATTGCCGATTTCATTGCCGCCCGCTATGGCAAATCACAAGGCTTGGCGGTGGTTGTCACCTTAATCGCGGTGGCAGGCATCCTTCCATATATCGCTTTGCAATTGCGTGGCATCACCATGGGGTTGGAGATCATCGCGCCAGATTTAGCATCTGATCTCAGTTATCAAAACTACAGCGTATCTTGGTTTGTGGTCGGGGCGATGGCGATCTTCACCATGCTGTTTGGTACGCGTCATATCGATAACACCGAGCATCACCGCGGCATGATGATGGCGATTGCGTTTGAATCAGTGCTTAAGTTGGTGGCGTTTTTAGTGGTGGGCGTATTTATTGTTTGGCTCGCGATGGATACCGAGAGCTTCCTCCTCGCTGATATCGCCGCTGAAACCTATGAGTCCCCTAACATTCCGACCTTGCTGATTCATACCATTCTGACCATGCTGGCGATTGTCTGTTTGCCACGTCAATTCCATACCATGGTGGTCGAGAATGAACGCGCGCAAGACTTGCACGTTGCGCGTTGGTTGTTCCCGTTGTATCTGATTCTGATGGGCATTTTCGTTCTGCCAATCGCATGGGTAGGGCAAAGTCTACTGAGTGGCAGCCCTGCCGATACGTACGTGATCAGCGTGCCGATGGCGGTGGGCGCGAATGACATCGCCTTACTAGCATTTTTGGGCGGTACTTCCGCGGCAAGTGGCATGGTCATCGTCTCGACCATTGCCTTAGCGATCATGGTATCTAACGATTTGGTGATGCCGTTGATTCTGCGCAGAATGAAGTTATCAAAACGCAATCATCATCACTTCTCTACACTGTTATTACGTATACGCCGTGGGCTTATTCTGCTTCTTTTGATTGGTGCATGGGGCTTTTATCAGGCTTTAGATAGTATCCACTCACTCTCTGCGATAGGTTTTCTCTCGTTTGCAGCGATTACCCAATTTGCTCCGTCTCTGCTTGGCGGTATGTACTGGCGTCAGGGCAACAAGAAAGGCGTGTATGTCGGTCTGCTGGTGGGGTTCACCATTTGGTTGATTACTTTAATGAGCCAAACCGACATGCTGGCGGGCGATGCAAGTAACAACTTGCTGATTTGGTTGATCACTCCGCCTGATTTATTGGCAGGTTTTGGTATTGCTGTTTCTGACTGGGGCATGATCCTCAGCGTGGTGGCGAATACCGCGTGTTTTGTCGCGGTATCACTAGCTACGCGCCCAAGCATAAGTGAACGCTTACAATCGGCGTCATTCGTTGGTACGCCGTTGCCTGAGAGTGAAAACATCAGCTTGTATCAGAGCCGTGTGACGGTCAGTGAACTGGAGATGTTAGCCTCTCGATTTGTTGGACGCACGCGAGTGAAATCTGCCTTCCAAACCTATTGGAGTCAGCAACGCGAAGAGCTGCTTCCCAATCAACAAGCTCCTTCTACCTTGATTCGACATACCGAGCGCGTACTTGCTGGTGTGTTTGGTGCCTCTTCAGCTAAGTTAGTACTTACTTCTGCTTTGCAAGGCAGGAACATGCAACTTGAAGAAGTGGCGACCATCGTTGATGAAGCCTCAGAGCTGTACGATTTCAGCCGTGGTTTGCTGCAAGGTGCGATTGAACACATTGGGCAAGGCATCGCAGTGGTCGATAAGCAACTGAGGCTAGTGGCGTGGAACCAACGTTATCTGGAGTTGTTTGTCTTCCCGCCGGGATTGATTCAGGTCGGGCGTCCGATTGCGGATGTGATTCGTCATAATGCTGAGCAAGGTTTATGTGGTCCGGGTGACCCTGAAGACCACGTTCGTCGCCGTGTTTATCACCTTGAGCAAGGCACGCGACATACCTCTTCCCGTGTGCGCCCTGATGGTCGCGTAATTGAAGTGCAAGGGAACCCAATGCCCGGTGGCGGTTTCGTGATGAGCTTTACCGATATCACCGTGTTCCGCGATGCGGAGCAAGCTCTGAAAGACGCTAATGAGACACTAGAAGAGCGCGTTCGTGCTCGTACTCGTGAGTTGGAACAATTGAACAAACAACTGGTGGCAGCGACGCAGCGTTCTGAGCATGAGTCACAATCCAAGTCGCGCTTCTTAGCCGCGGTAAGTCATGACTTGATGCAACCGTTGAACGCCGCTCGCCTGTTTGCTTCTTCGCTGTCGGAAGTTGCCAAAGACAGTGAAACCCAAAAGTTGTCGACCCACATTGAGAGTGCGTTAGGGGCAGCGGAAGATTTGATTGGTGACTTGCTGGATATTTCGCGTTTGGAGTCAGGCAAGTTGGACGTTAATGTGCATGGTTTTGCGGTCAATGATGTGTTGGCAAACTTGAATGCGGAATTCAGCGCATTGGCGAAACAACAAGGCATTGAGTTCACCATGATCCCATCGTCTTTGATGGTGAAATCTGATCCGAAATTGCTACGCCGCGTGGTGCAGAACTTCCTTACCAATGCGTTCCGATATAGCCCGAATGGCAAAGTGGCGCTCGGTGTACGTCGCGTACAAGGGCGAGTGCGTATTGATGTATGGGACAACGGCATGGGCATCGAAGAAGAGAAGCAACAAGAGATCTTCGAAGAGTTTAATCGCGGTACTCAAGTTCGTTCTGACCAAGGTTTAGGGTTAGGCTTGGCTATTTCGAAAGGTATTGCTCAAGTACTAGGACATGAAATCTCGATGCGTTCTTGGTTTGGTCAAGGCAGCGTGTTCTCGATTACCTTAGATAAGGCAGAGAAGGTCCACATTCCGGCAGTCAAAGCTGTGAAGAGTGCACAATCCGATTTAAGTCATATTCGCGTACTGTGTGTCGATAATGAGCCAGACATTCTGGTTGGAATGGAAAATCTACTCTCACGCTGGGGCTGTGATATTCGCATTGCGACCGACATCGTTGAGAGTCTGAAAGCGATCGAAGACGATTGGCTGCCGGATGTTATTTTCTCCGATTATCGTTTAGATAATGGTCGAACAGGATTAGAAGTGTTGCAGCAATGCCGCTTGCGTCTGGGTAACCGCTTTGAAGGAGTGATCATCAGTGCCGATCGAACCGATGACATGATGGAAGGCATTAAAGCCAATGGGTTCAGTTTTATCGCCAAACCGGTGAAACCTTTGAAATTACGTTCGGTACTCAATCGAGTCGCCTAGAAAAAAAAGACCTCCGATTGGAGGTCTTTTGCTTTAAGGGGGTGATCGGTCGGTGGCTTATTCTGCAACGCCGCCTTGAGTCAGTTTGGCTGGATCGAGCAATCTTTCTAATGTGGCACGATCTAAGTCCGTTTCTTCTTCCGCTACATCAATGATAGCGTGACCTTGTTTGTAGGCTTTCTTCGCCACTTCCGCTGCTTTTAGGTAGCCAATCACAGGGTTAAGTGCGGTGACCAGAATCGGGTTCTTCGCCAGTGCAACATCAAGGTTGTCTTGGCGCACTTCAAACGTCGCAATGGCTTTGTTTGCCAAAGCAACGGCGCTGTTCGACAGCAGTTCAATGCTTTCTAATACATTGTGAGCTATCACTGGTAGCATCACGTTAAGTTGGAAGTTACCCGATTGACCTGCAACGGTAATGGTCGCGTCGTTCCCAATCACTTGTGCCGACGCCATGGTTGCTGCTTCTGGAATCACAGGGTTCACTTTGCCCGGCATGATAGAAGAGCCCGGTTGTAAGCCTTGCAGTTCGATTTCACCTAAGCCTGCTAGTGGACCTGAGTTCATCCAGCGAAGATCGTTTGCGATCTTCATGATCGCAACTGCTGCTGTTTTGAGCTGTCCTGATAGGGCAACGATCGCATCCTGACTGCTGAGATTGAAGAAGAAGTTTTTGCTTGAAGCAAACTCGATGCGCGTTGATTGCGTTAGGTTATCGGCAAAAAGATCGGCGAAGCGTGGATCGGCGTTGATCCCTGTCCCTACCGCTGTTCCGCCTTGGGCTAACGCTTTCACAACTGGCAGTGTTTGTTCGATGGCTTGTTTGGCGTGCTCGATTTGGAACTGCCAGCCACCAAGCTCTTGGGCGAAGGTAATTGGCATCGCATCCATGAGGTGCGTACGACCTGTTTTCACCACATCTTTAAGCGCTTGTTGCTTGCTCTTTAGTGTTTCACTTAAGTGAGAAAGTGCAGGCAGTAGCTGTTTTTCAATCGCAATTGCAGAGCTAACTTGAATCGCAGTAGGCACTACGTCGTTACTGCTTTGACCCATATTAACGTGATCATTTGGATTGACCGTTCCGCCTAGGTGCTCAGACGCCAATGTTGCAATCACTTCGTTGGCATTCATGTTGGAACTGGTGCCCGAGCCGGTTTGGAATACATCGATAGGGAATTGGTCGAGGTGTTTACCATCAATGATTGCTTGAGCGGCATCGGCGATGGCATTGGCAATATCACCTTCTAGCAAGCCAAGTTGAGCATTGGTGAGCGCTGCAGTTTGTTTGATGTGAGCAAGAGCTTGGATAAAGCCCGTCGGCATGGTGTGTGTGCTGAAAGCGAAGTTATCGACAGCACGTTGAGTTTGGGCTTGATACAAAGCGTTCACAGGGACTTTGACTTCGCCCATGCTATCCGCTTCGATACGGAATTCCGTGGTCATGGTAGGTTCCTTTTGTTTAATCGAGTGGCGTCTGTATCAGACGTAATTGTTGTTGTAATGAGAGAAATTTCACATCGCCATCCTCAAACTGGTAGTAGTAGCGTTTGAGACAAAGTAGCGGAGTGTGAATGGAATCGAGGCAGACTCGGCGGAAGATACGACTACGAGTAGGGTCTTGAATCGCGTCGAGAAGATGGAAGTAGACTTGGCGCAAATACAGCTCGCACAACAACAGGTTTTCGTGCTCTGCATCGTGATCGTAGATGGACGACAGCACCATACCCCAATGGATGTAATCATGAATCACATCGGGTTCGAATCCGCTTGGCGCATACACATGAAGGAATCGGTCTTGCGCTTTAAAAAAGGCGTTGTAGATGGCTTGGCTGCTGTCCATAGTTACCTCGATACTTAGGATAATGATAATTATTATCAATTAATTGTCGATTAGCAACCACAGCTTTTTTGAGGAAATAACACAACAAAAAAAGCCGATACTCGGACTCAGTATCGGCTGAAGTGGGAGAGCTCAATCCCTACAATTAAGCTCGGTATTCTTTCGCGAGATAAGGTCGGCTCAAATGCGTCTTCAAGCCTTATGGAGCAGGTAAGTTATTTATCCGTAAACAGGGTTTCGTATTTTACAAATGCCGTTTGCGTTTCACCGTAGTAGAACGTGCCTTCAGATTGAATCGCAACACGTAACCAACTCTCTGCTGATGCAGGCTTAGGCAAAGTGATGGTCCAGTTTTGTCCGGCTTGATCCGCTGGTTTCATGTCAATCGGCTGTGCGTTTTGCTCTTGGCTATCCACGACTGAAAGCTTAACCCCTTCGAGTGGGTAAGCAGCATGTAAAGACAACTCTAAGCTATCTGGCGTCAGCTTTTCTGAGCGAAACTTCACTTTAAAGTCGCCATTCTCCATATCACACAAGCCACTGGTGTAACGGCAATTCGACTTGCTGGCCAGCTTGTAGCTTTCCCCTTCTTTGGCGGCATGAGGTTTCTCACTCAGAGCCATGTCTGTACCGAAATAAGCGATTAAAGACAAAATTGGGGCGATCAACAAGGCGATAATAAAGTGTTTGTTTTTGAACATAAAATACTAATCCCATCAATTATCTGTTCATTTTTACTGGCTAAAATCGCTAATAACTTCGTTAAAGATTTTGAAGTTAGAGCAACTAGCTTGCTGCAATCTTTGCCTTGTTCTAAGCGATTTTTTCCGCGTAACCCCTGAACATATAATCAATGGCATTGGTATGCTTCCTTGCTACGGTTCAGGTAATATCTAATTATTAGAATAAGTTAAGTGAATAAAAAAGCCCCATGCGGGGCTTTTGTGGTTTGCGTTATATTTTAGTGGTCTACCGCACCGCCAGCGCCTGCTGGTACACGTACGTGCTCGACTAGGTCTTTTACTTCTTGTGGTGTTTCTGCTGTCACTCTTGATACAGCGAACGCCACAATAAAGTTAAATACCGCACCGATTGCACCAAATGCGTTTGGTTCAATACCTAGGAACCAGTTCTGCCCCCAACTTTGTAGGTACGTCCAGTCAGCAACAAATAGAATGCCTTTATGCTGGAATACGTAGAATAGCGTGATACTGATACCTGCAATCATACCTGCGATTGCGCCTTCTTTGTTGATGCTCTTACTGAAGATACCCATCATCAACGCAGGGAAGATGGAGGATGCCGCCAGACCGAAGGCGAGGGCTACCGTTCCGGCTGCAAATCCTGGCGGATTCAAGCCCAAGTAGCCGGCGACTGCGATGGCGACCGCCATAGAGATTCGACTCGCAAGCAGCTCTTTCTTCTCGGATATATTTGGATTGATCACGCCTTTGATTAAGTCATGTGATATCGCGGACGAGATAGCCAATAGTAGACCCGCTGCCGTCGATAGTGCCGCTGCGAGACCACCTGCTGCAACCAAAGCGATGACCCAGTTTGGTAGCTTAGCAATCTCTGGGTTTGCTAGTACCATTATGTCACGGTCAACTTTTAGCTCGTTAGTCGCTGGGCTTGATGTGTACTCAATCAGACCATCGCCATTCTTATCATCAAAGCCTAGCAGACCTGTTTTCTCCCAGTTCTTGAACCAGTCAGGGCGCTCGTCATAAGCAAGATGCTGACCAGGAGCTGGGTTAACCGTATCCATTAGGTTTAGACGTGCCATTGCAGATACTGCCGGCGCTGTTGTGTAAAGGATCGCAATGAAAAGTAATGCCCAACCTGCTGATGTACGCGCATCACGCACCTTAGGTACAGTAAAGAAACGAATGATGACGTGTGGCAGACCCGCAGTACCGATCATTAGTGACATGGTGTAAACGAACATGTTTAACGTATCGCCACGAACTTGAGTAGTGTATTCACTAAAGCCGAGTTCGGTCACCACCTGGTCGAGCCTATCGAGCAGATAGACATCGGTGCCTTGTATGGTACTGCCTAAGCCGATTTGAGGTAGTGGGTTACCCGTAAGTTGCAGAGAGATAAAGATTGCAGGAATAGTGTAAGCCAAAATGAGTACGCAATACTGAGCAATCTGCGTGTAGGTAATGCCCTTCATACCGCCCATTACGGCGTACATGAATACGATACACATACCAATCAATAGACCGGTTGAGTAATCCACCTCAAGGAAGCGACCGAACGCCACGCCTACACCTTTCATCTGACCGATAACGTAAGTCACCGATGCGATGATCAGACACACAACCGCTACGATACGCGCTGCGTTAGAGTAGAAACGCTCACCTACGAATTCTGGCACGGTAAACTTACCGAACTTACGTAGGTATGGTGCAAGCAGAAGTGCAAGCAGTACGTAACCGCCAGTCCAGCCCATTAGGAATACCGAACCGCCGTAACCCATGAAGGCTATCAAGCCTGCCATTGAGATGAACGATGCTGCTGACATCCAGTCTGCTGCGGTTGCCATGCCATTAGCGATAGGGTTTACACCGCCGCCTGCTACATAGAATTCTTTGGTTGAGCCCGCACGTGCCCAAATCGCAATACCGATGTAGAGGACGAATGTCGCGCCAACTACAAGATAGGTAATAGTTTTCAAATCCATCTGAGTTACTCCTTACTCATCCACGCCGAATTCACGGTCGATTTGGCGCATCTTCCACGCGTAGTAGAAAATAATACCGAGGAAGGCATAGATGGAGCCTTGCTGAGCAAACCAGAAGCCTAGTTTGTATCCACCTAATTGAAATTGATTAAGTACGTCGACAAATAAGATGCCGCAGCCGAAAGACACTACGAACCAAATGACCATTAGGGTAATCATGAGTTTCACGTTCTTGTCCCAGTAGGCTTTGGCTCTTTCTTCGCTTTCAAATGCCATTGCCGTCTCCTTACGATTGGTATTGTTGTTAAAAAAATGTTTCAACATGTACATTAGCAAGGCACTGGCAAGAACTCTTTTCAACTTTAGTCGGGACGCTAAAAAGCAAAAACGCCCATTTTTAGGGCGTTTGAGAAGAAGTAGGAATAAAAGTGTGATGTTAATTTGATGTTAAATTAGCCAAAGGTCTAAGAGTTTTATCAATTAACATAGAAATCTTTTATACCAAGCAGCAAATTATTCAGTGCAACAGCGGCAAGGATAAGCCCCATTACGCGGCTGATGATGGCTGCACCTACGTTACCAATCACTTTTTGAATTGTGTTTGCACCCAGTAACAAGAAGAGGGTAACCAGAAGTACCGCAATCATCACGCCTGCGGTCATTGCTTGGTCGACGAAAGAGTAGCGATTGTTATCGGTGAGCATCACGATGGCCATCATTGCACCCGGCGACGCAATCGAAGGAATCGCAAGAGGGTAAACGGCTAAGTCAGCGAGATCCGAGTGGCTGACTTCTTCGCCCAGTTTTTGCTCTTGTTCTGGCTTGCTTTCACCAAAGATCATCGACAATGCAAACAGTAATAGCACTAAACCACCAGCGGCTTGGAAGGCCGGTAATGGGATTTGCATTGCTTCCAGTAACAACTGACCGGCAATAAGAAAGAACAGCAACACACCCATTGAAATGGCAATGGCTTTTAATGCGACGAGACGACGCTGTTTTGCCGTAAGGTGCTGAGTCTGCGATAGATAAACGGGTACTGAACCAATCGGGTCGATGACGGCCCAGAGTACGACGAATTGAGTGACGAGAATACTTAACAAAGTATGACCTCCCAGAGTTAGCGGTTTAACAGAGGGATTAAGAGGCTGTGTGTGACAGCCTGTTTATTTTAACGTCTGTTGTTCTTTTTGCGTCATATAAATGTGAATTAGATATATTTACTAACACATTACTGCTCGGGTTCCATTTGCTGCAGTAGGATGACGGCTTGAGTTCGGTTCTTCACGCCCAGCTTGCGGAAAATTGCCGTCATGTGCGCTTTGATGGTGGCTTCTGAGACATTGAGCTCGTAAGCGATTTGCTTGTTGAGTAAGCCATCCGATAGCATGCCGAGCACCTTGTATTGTTGAGGTGTCAACGCAGCAATCTTTTCTGCTAAGTCATTACATGCTGCGTTATTGGTGATCAAGCCTTCAGGGAAGAATGGGTCGCCGTTCAGCACTTGGTTAAGGGCACTGACAAGTTCACGCATGTCGCTTGATTTAGGAATAAAGCCAAATGCGCCGTGGCTTTTTACTTGGCTAACCACTGCGGGTTCTTCGCTGGCAGAAACCACGACGATTGGTAGGTCTGGGTATTCTGCACGTAAGTGAATCAGACCGGACATGCCGTTTGCACCTGGCATTTTGAGATCCAGCAGCACTAGGTCGGGCTCTTCTTCTTTTTTAAGGAGTGTCAGGAGTGCATCTAAAGAGTCAGCTTCGAGGAGGTTAGCACCACTCACCGCCATATGTACCGATTGGAACAAGGCGTTGCGGAACAATGGGTGATCATCAGCGATGATAATGGTGTAGGTCGAATCCATGACGTTAAACACTTTTGACTATTTCGTTAATGGAATTATTGTCCACCTTTAACAGGGGGGACAATGTTTATGCGCTAAAAGTCTGAACCAAATCGACTTTTATTAGAAAAATTGCATATAAACGCAAGTTTCGAGATTTTATTGAGACAATAAAAAACGCCAGCGAGGTATCACTGGCGTTTGAATTATTCACAATCAAAATTGGTTGATGTGTGCCAAGAAAGGCTCGGCCTGCATAAAACCGGTCAAACGAGCGTTTGAAACATGTTTACCATTCGCATCCCAAAATTCAATCGTCGGTAAACCTAATACATTCATATGCTTAAGAAGTTCGATGTCTTGTACTTGGTTCTTGGTTACATCGGCCTGTAGCAGTACAAAACCTTGCAGTTTTACTTCGACACTTGGGTCATGGAAAGTGTACTTTTCAAACTCTTTACATGCGACACACCAATCAGCATAGAAGTCGAGCATCACGGGTTTACCGGCTTGCTTAGCCAATGCCAATTGTTGTTCGAGCTCTGTTACATTGGAGACGCGCGTAAAGCTTACTGTCACTTGTTGAGTTTGCGTTGTTGTGTGGCCACCAAACCAGTAATTAAGTGCTGGTTGAGCTGACGCAAACAAACCAAGCACAGCGATAATGCCTACTGCACTTTGTTTCCAACCACCAAACTCAAGGCTGTTCTTGATGTGGTATAGCCAACCAAATGCAGCGATACCTAGTGCTGACCACAATGCCGTTGCCCATATTTCTGGCATGATGCGCTCAAGTAGGAAGATAGGCGCTGCCAGCAGAATGAAGCCGAATAGGGTCTTAACGCGATCCATCCAACCCCCTGCTTTTGGTAGAAGTTTGTTGCCGAATACAGCAACAAGAATGAGTGGGATTCCCATACCCATCGCCAGTGCGTAAAGTGCGATACCACCAGTCAGCAAGTCACCGCTTTGTGCAACGTAAAGTAGCGCACCAGACAGTGGCGCCGTGGTACATGGTGAGCACACTAGACCTGAAATCGCGCCCATGGCGAATACGCCTGCGCTGCTTCCGCCTTGTTGTTTGTTGCTTAGGTTGTTTAACCACGTTTGCACGCCACTTGGCAGTTGCAGGTTATAAACGCCAAACATCGACAGTGCGAGTGTCACGAACAGCACACTCAAACCAATCAACACATAAGGGTGTTGCATCGCAGCTTGGAACTGCATGCCCGCAGATGCCACCACAAGGCCAAGTAGGGTGTAAGTCAGCGCCATGCCTTGCACGTAGACAAACGACAAGCCTAGCGCACGGCGTTGGCTTAGTTTGCCACTGCCAAGCACGATGCTGGTCAGAATTGGGTACATCGGCAGTACACATGGTGTAAACGCCAAACCCACACCAAGCGCTAAGAACAGAAGTGGTGTCCACCAGTTATCAGCAAGGTTGGCGGCAAGGCTATCTTGCTGTGTTACTGGAGCCGATGGTGTGTCGCTAGAAGTAGATGATTGCACCGCTGGTGGCGTTGCTGTTGGTACTTGTTCTGCTTTTGGTGCAGTCGTCGCCGCTGTTGAATCTGAGTTCGATGAAGTAAACGCGCTGATAGGAATTACGCGAGTTTCTGGCGGGTAACAGAAGCCAGCTTTGGCACAGCCTTGGTATTGCACCACCACGCGTGCACCGTCTTGCCAGTCATGCATTGGCACGTTAACAAACAGTGGCTGGGTGTAGATATGCACGTCACCAAAGAATTCATCTTTATGCGGCGTGCCGTCTTCCATTTGCAGTTCGCCTAGCGACACATTTTCGCCCGCAACGGACAAGCGCTCTTGATACAGGTAGTAACCATCACGTACCTGCCAGTCCAGCATGAGCTTACCGTCCTGCTGGTAATAGTTGAATTGGAAAGCCTGATCGACAGGCACAAACGTATCGTTGCTGTTGCCAAAAGTGTTGCTTTGGCTGTTCCCTAACTGATCATTGCCAAACAGAGCAAAAGAAGGCGCAGAAAAGGTAATAAGCCCTAAGAGTAAGACGGAGAGTAATGCACGCATAAAAGGTTCAATTCATCTTAGATAATTGCCGTTAGTGTAACTCAATCAGACCTGCTGGCTAGCCAATAAGTTTCATGGAAGTGAAGATTTGTTAACCGTTGTCCAATACAACAGGCAATAAAAAAGGGAGCCGAAGCTCCCCCGAGTAAGACTCTGTTTCTGCTAGATCAGTAGCCCACCGAACGCGAATCCAAGTGCAACTGCTGAAGCGATAGTTGCTACGCCTGGTACGAAGAATGGGTGGTTGAATACGTACTTACCGATACGAGTTGAACCCGTGTCGTCCATCTCAACCGCAGCCAGTAGCGTTGGGTAAGTTGGTAGTACGAATAGCGCACTTACTGCTGCGAAAGACGCAACTGCGGTAAGTGGTGCCACACCGATTGCTAGTGCTGCTGGCATAAGCGCAACGGTAGTTGCACCTTGCGAGTAAAGCAGCATTGAAGCGAAGAATAGAACAAGTGCTAGCATCCATGGGTAGTCAGCTAGTAGCGCACCAGCCACTTCTTTGATGCCGTCAACGTGCGCGTTAACGAACGTAGAACCTAGCCATGCCACACCAAGAACACACACACACGCTGTCATACCAGAGCGGAATGTTGCTGCAGCTGGGATTTTGCCTGCGTCGATTTTACAGCTCAATACGATTGCTGCGGCTGCCGCTAGCATGACTGCCATGATCGCTTCGTTACGACCAAGTGCTGGGTTTTCGATAAGACCAATTGAACCAGAGATCGCTGCTGCGTAGCAGACTACGAATGCGATAGCGCCTAGGAAGATGAATGTTGCTTTCTTCGCTGTTGGCAAGATTTCGCGTTTCGATTCTGTGTTTAGCTTGATAAGGCCTTTTGCTAGACGGTCTTGGTATTCAGGATCATCTTTAAGCTCGCTGCCCATGAAGTTCGCAACAAATGCACCGATCATACAAGCGATGAAGGTGGTTGGGATACAAACCGCTAGTAGCGTTAGGTAATCAACGCCAAATGGATGCAACATTGCAGCAAATGCCACAACTGCCGCTGAGATAGGCGATGCTGTGATAGCGATTTGCGAGGCAACTACCGCGATAGACAGTGGACGAGAAGGACGAACACCTTGGCCTTTCGCTACTTCTGCAATAACTGGCAAAGTAGAGAATGCTGTGTGACCTGTACCTGCTAGTAGTGTCATCAAAAATGTCACGATAGGTGCGTAAAAGGTGATGCGTTCGGGATGTTTACGCAAAAAGTCTTCCGCAACCTGAACCATCCAATCTAAACCACCAGCTACCTGCATTGCAGCGATAGCAGTAATAACAGACATGATGATCAGGATTACATCGACAGGGATGAAAGACTGGCTTGTCGGGACGCCTAGGATTAAAGACAATGCAATTACCCCAGCACCACCGGCAAAGCCAATGCCGATACCACCGATTCTTGCCCCCAAATAAATGAAGAGCAGAACCACGAAGAGTTCGACCATTACCATATTGATACCTCTTTTAGTTTTTAATGATTCTGATTTTTTGAACACTCAGGAACAGGTGTAAATGCTCAGAAAATCAGAACCCGAGCGGCTTACGGCAATAAAAAGCGCATAAAAATTGTGGTTAACCGTATCAGAGCCTAAAAAAGGGCCCCGTTTGGGACCCCTTTCACCAGCGATTACTCGTAGCGTTTCGCTTTATAAGTCGGATGCATGAAGTTTTCAACCGATAAGATGTCATCTAGCTCTTCTGCGGTTAATAAACCACGTTCTAGAACCACATCACGTACGCTCTTACCTGTTTCAGCACAGATCTTACCAACAATGTCGCCCTCGTGGTGACCGATGTATGGGTTTAGATAAGTCACGATACCGATAGAGTTGTAAACGTAGTTTTCACAAACTTCTTTGTTCACCGTGATGCCATCGATACATTTGTCACGTAGGTTCACACATGCGTTGTGTAGTAGAGAAATAGACTCAAACACGCTTTGTGCGATTACTGGCTCCATTACGTTTAGCTGTAACTGACCGCCTTCTGCTGCGAAAGATACCGTGTTGTCGTTACCTAGAACCTTGAAGCAAACTTGGTTTACGACTTCTGGGATAACTGGGTTTACTTTAGCTGGCATGATAGAAGAGCCCGCTTGCATTTCTGGTAGGTTCAACTCGTTTAGACCAGAGCGAGGGCCAGAAGAAAGTAGGCGAAGGTCGTTACAGATCTTCGATAGTTTCACTGCTAGACGTTTGAGCGCGCCGTGCGTCATTACGTAAGCACCACAGTCAGATGTTGCTTCGATTAGATCTTCTGCTGCAACCACTTCTACACCCGTAACTTCAGCTAGGTGTTTTACGGCTAGTGCTTGGTAGCCTGTTGGTGCGTTTAGACCAGTGCCGATAGCTGTTGCACCTAGGTTGATTTCTAGTAGTAGCTTAGACGTGTAGTCTAGGGCGCGAATCTCTTCGTTTAGTGTCACTGCCCATGCGTGGAACTCTTGACCCACAGTCATAGGAACCGCGTCTTGAAGCTGAGTACGACCCATCTTCAAGATGTCTTTGAATTCTTGTGCTTTAAGTTCGAACGCACCTTTTAGGTATTCGATCGCTTCCATCAACTGATGAACACTGTTGTAAACCGCGATTCGGAAACCGGTAGGGTACGCACAGTTTGTTGATTGGCTCTTGTTTACGTGATCGTTCGGGTTGATGAACTCATATTGGCCTTTTTCTTTGCCCATCAGTTCAAGCGCAACGTTCGCAATAACTTCGTTAGTGTTCATGTTCACTGACGTGCCTGCACCGCCTTGGAACACGTCTGAAGGGAACTGATCCATGCACTTACCTGTTTCAAGGATCAAATCACACGCTTCTAGAATGTAGTTAGCAACGTCTTTTGGAATTGCACCTAGCTCTTTGTTTGCTAGTGCAGCGGCTTTTTTCGTCATTACCATACCGCGTACAAACTCAGGTACGTCAGAAATGGTAGTGCTTGAAATATTAAAGTTTTCGATAGCGCGAAGGGTGTGGATGCCGTAGTAAGCATCAGCAGGAACATGACGTTGACCTAATAGATCTTCTTCAATACGAGTGGCTTGGTTTGCTGTCTTTGGAGCATCAGATAGTGTAGCCATAACAGGATCCTTAGATAATAATTCTGATATTTAAGTTATTTATTAGCCATTTCTGCAATCTAGAATCCGTTCATCAGAGTTTTTGGCTGGAAAAACCGTCCTGACTTATGTGGCACATCATACTGCACCTAGCGCATAAAAATAGTAAGTGGATCACCTTTTTCGCTTTTAATGCGTCAATAATTTGCAAAGTATGAACGGGATATTAATAACCCTTTATGGGTAGGTGTTTTTCCTCGACAAACTTGGATTTTAAGAGTGCGAAAATAGCACTTTTCAACGATCAAATTTTATATATGCACCTTTATTCAAAGGGCGTTTTTTGTACAACGCATTCTCCCTATGATGAACACGCTTTTTTACAACGATTCGTTTGAGCTTAGTAGGCTTTTGCCATTACACTGAAATCAACAAAGGAGGGCATGTGTTTCCTATCTTATTATTGGCGTTTATTTTCGTCCCGATCATCGAAATCGGCCTATTTATTCAGGTGGGAGGCTTTTTAGGTCTTTGGCCTACGATTGCTTTAGTTCTGATCACCGCATTTGTTGGCGCGTCTTTGGTACGCAGCCAAGGCCTCCAGACGTTGATGTCAGTGCAAGGTCGCTTAGAGCAAGGTGAGCTTCCGGCTCAACAGATTTTTGAAGGTGTGATGCTGGCAGTTGCAGGCGTATTGCTGTTAACACCAGGTTTCATGACCGACGCATTGGGTATGTTGGTATTGCTTCCCGCGCCACGCGCTGCGATTGCGAAATACTTAATGAGCAAGATGGTGGTGAAGACCATGAATGGTGGCGGCTTCCAAGGTGGCTTCTCAAATCAAGGTCCCTATGAACAAGACCCGTTTCGTCGTGACCCATTCGATTCTCAATCGGACAACGGCAATACCTTCGAAGGTGAGTACGAGCGTAAAGACGACAATAATCGTAACAAGCTCAACTGATTTAATCGGTAAGTAAGAAAAGCAAAAGGGCGCATTCAGCGCCCTTTTTAGTATCCGTGATTTGGTGCGCTTACATTGCGCCTTCAAAACCCATTTGACGCCATGCTTCAAACGCGATGATCGCAACGGCATTAGAAAGGTTCAGGCTACGGGCATCTGGCATCATCGGGATGCGGATGCGCTGCTCCATTGGCAAGCTATCAATCACATCTGCTGGTAGTCCGCGAGTTTCTGGACCAAACATCAATACATCGCCTTCTTGATACTTCGCATCCACATGATGGCCTGTGGTTTTGGTCGTACACGCAAATAGGCGGTAGTTGCCTTGTTTCTCTTTCTCTAAGTATTCCAAGAATGCTTGATAATCTTTATGACGCGTTACACGAGCCAAATCGTGGTAATCCAAACCTGCACGGCGGACTTTCTTCTCTTCTAGATCGAAACCCAGTGGCTCAATCAGGTGGAGATTCGCACCACAGTTAGCACACAGGCGAATGATGTTGCCGGTGTTCGGCGCGATTTCTGGTTCGTATAGAGCGATATCAAACATGGTATTGAATTAGGTTGGTCAAAAACAGACGGGCAGTATATACCCAAGTCACCTTGAGAAGCGAGATTCAACACAATGACTTGGGGGCATAAGGGCGTGTAGGTAAACCTTGTCGCCCAGATGTTGAAAGGTTTAACTGAGTGCGCGAGCGTAGTTTTCTTCCACTGCGCGCCAGTTGACCACATTCCACCATGCGTCGATGTATTCGGGACGACGGTTTTGGTAGCTGATGTAGTATGCGTGTTCCCACACATCCAATGCTAGGACTGGTTCACCTTGTACCGCGGCAACATCCATTAGAGGGTTGTCTTGGTTGCTCGTGGAGGTAATGTGAATCTCACCATCTTTTACGACTAACCAAGCGAAGCCAGAACCAAACGTATTGATAGCCGCTTGTGCGAATTCGTCTTTGAATTTTTCGAAGTCACCAAACTTATCGTTGATGGCTTGAGCGAGTGCACCTTGAGGCTCACCGCCACCATCCGGTGACATACAATTCCAATAAATGATGTGATTGTAGTATCCGCCACCGTTGTTTCGAATAGCTGGGCTGTGTTGAGAGATGCAAGCGAAGATGTCATCGAGGCTTTGGGTCTCGAGAGCGCTGCCTTTTGCGGCAGCCATAAATTTATCGTAATACGTTTTATGGTGTTTGCTGTAATGAACTTCCATGGTTTTCGCATCGATGTATGGTTCTAGTGCATCGTAGCGGTACGGAAGCTCTGGAAAAATATGCGACATTGTAAATCCTCCTTTATGAAGGATTTACTTTAATGTTAATGAAAATCATTATCAACTTTGATCTTTGTAAGGTTATTTGCCTACTTTGAGTAATGGAAGAGTAATCGTGACTCGTAACCCACCCAATGGGCTGCGACTTGCGATAATCGAACCGCTGTGTTGGCGGATGGCACTTTCGGTAATGGTTAAACCAAGACCGGTACCGCCAGAATGACGATCACGGGCTGTCGAGACTCGGTAAAATGGGCGGAAGATGGCTTCTAATTCTTCTTCAGGCACACCTTCACCATTGTCATCTACAATGATGCTCAAGGTGTCTGCGCTGTCTTGAATGTCGATCTTCACTTCATCTTTGCCATAGTAAATCGCATTACGAATGATGTTTTCTACCGCACTCATCAGTAGTTTTGGATTGCCAGAAATGCTGCGTTCAGGAAGGTTAGAGTAGTTCAGTACTTTGCCCATTTGTTCGGCTTCAAACTGCGCATCCTTAATAATCTCTTCCCACAAACTTACTATTGGCTGAGTCTCGCGCGTCATGTGACTGTTCACTTGCATGCGTGAAAGTTCGAGTAGTTCGGCGATCATCTGCTCTAAACGTTGCGCTTCGGTGTCGATTCGGGTCAGCTCTGGACTTTCCCCTTGCTTACGAGTCGCCAGCGCACTTGCCATACGCAAGCGAGTCAAAGGCGAACGTAACTCATGTGAAATGTCTGAGAGTAAACGCTGCTGGCCAGAAATCATCTGATTCACAGCCTCGACCATTTGGTTGAAGCTGGTTCCGGCTTGACGAAACTCGGTGGTGCCTTTCTCTAGGTTCGGATCGATGACAAACTCACCTTTCGCGACGCGTTGCGCTGCACTTTCCAAGCGTCGAGCGGGTTGGCTCAATGCCCATGCTAACCATAATAATAGCGGTGTACTCACCAACATAACGGCAAGCAGCAATTGCAATGGGTGATCGAACAGGCGCAACATGATTGGTGGCGGCTCATTCCATTTAAAGCCGACGTACATCAACAGATCCGAATTGGCGATTTTGATTGGCACGGGGCCTGCGATCATGTAGCGACCGTAAAGCTTTTGCTTCGGTTGGGACTGATCTTCAATACTAGTGACAAAGTTTTGTAGCGCACGTAGCTTAAAATCTCTGTGACCTGATGAAGTTGTCAGTACGTTGCCTTCGTGATCGGAAAAGAAGATACGTGGACGCGGATCATGTTTACTGCGTCGCTGACCTTCGATGCTGAACAAAATCTTGCCGAGGTTATCTTGTTTGCGATACTTCTTCTCGATACCGTCACGTATTTCAATCATACGCTGATAGTGGTCTTGCGGGATGTCGCGTGCTTTCCGTGGGTCAAGGTGTGGTAATGACAGCACTGCCATCAGAACCAAAAACATGGTGAACCAAAAGATGGCAAAGATGCGTCCATACAAGCTGTTTATCTTCGGCAGTTTGAAGCGTGGTGCTCGCATTAATCCTCCTCAATCAGCATGTAGCCGCGCCCGCGTAGCGTCTTAATACGAGGCTTACCGTTACTTTGGTCTGGCAATTTTTTACGTAGGTTGGATACGTGCATATCGATCGCACGATCAAACGCGGCTAAGCGCTTGCCAAGTACATCTAAGCTCAAGGCTTCTTTAGTTAGCACTTGCCCAGGGTTTTGCACAAAGTGTGTCAGAAGAGCAAACTCTGTCGTCGTTAAATCTAACAACGTCTGTTCGCAGTATGCTTCTTGTTTGCCAGGGAAGAGTTTGATTTCTTGGTACTCAATGCAGTCACTGTTTTTCGCGCTCTTCTGGGTGCTGCTGGTACGGCGCAAAATCGCCCGGATCCGAGCGAGTAATTCGCGGTCGCTAAACGGTTTTGGCAGGTAATCATCTGCGCCCAGTTCTAGGCCGATAACGCGGTCTATCTCTTCGCCTTTCGCCGTTAGCATAAGCACTGGCGTCTCCCAGTTTTCGCGCAGGCGTTTTAGGGTTTCCATTCCATTGAGTTTTGGCATCATGACATCGAGCAAAATAAGGTCAATTTCATCAGTGACAGCCGCGAGGCCTGCTTCTCCATCGTTGGCTTCACTGACGTTAAAACCTTCAAAGCTCAGTACCTCTTTAAGCAGACTGGTTAGCTCGGTATCATCATCAATCAAAAGAATGTTCGCCATTTGAGTACCTATTTATGATTCGTGGTTGCTTTAATATTACATGGGAATGATAGGTAACGAAGAGTGTAAAAATCACTCTTTACGATTCTTTACGGTCTCTATACGTCGCTTTACCTAGTAGGTCGTATTCTACACTCAAGCGCTGTGAGAACAGCTCAGAAGAATCACTAACCTGTGTAAGGAATCAAATTATGAAAACTGCAAAGAAACTAGTACTGGCTGCTGTTGTTCTACCACTAACTCTAGGTACAGCGAGCGCATTCGCATTTGGTGGTAAAGATCATAAAGGCCATCGCGGTGAATGCGGCAAAGGTATGGACCGTGGCATCATGCGTCAACTAGACCTGACTGATGCACAGAAAGACCAGCTAAAAGAAATGCGTGAAGCGAACAAAGCGGCGATGAAAGCAAAATTCGCAGATGGTCACGAAGCACACATGGCAGAGCGTCAAGCGCACCACGATAAAGTTCAAGCACTTCTATTGGCTGATAACTTCGATGAAGCCGCAGCAAACGACCTAGCAAAAGAGATGGTTGAGAAGCAAACTGAGCGTCGCGTTAAGATGCTAGAGAAGAAACACCAAATGCTGAGCGTGCTGACTCCTGAGCAAAAAACAAAATATGTTGAGCTACAAAAAGAGCGTCACCAAGAGTGTGGCGAAAAAATGCAAAAACGCATGCACAAGCACCACAACAGCTAATCGCTGAAAGATAAAGTAAAAGAGGTAGCCTGAGTGCTGCCTCTTTTTGATCTTGGCGATTTCATACTCATTCAATAATTCTCAAGGTATACTCAAAGTACGGTTTGAGTTAACTCTTTGATTATGAAACACGAATATGCACGTTTAGTCACGACCGCTGCTTGGACGGCGACCATTGTTGCGACGATTCTTTTAATAGTAAAAGTCATTACTTGGTGGGTGACGGGCTCTGTCAGTCTGCTTGCTTCCTTGATTGACTCGATGCTGGATATCGCCGCATCGGTCGTGAACCTTATTGTTGTACGCTATTCACTACAACCCGCTGATAGAGAACATACTTTTGGCCATGGTAAAGCGGAGTCGCTAGCAGCACTGGCGCAGGCAATGTTTATTTCTGGTTCTGCTGTCTTCTTGATTCTTAATGGTATTGAGCGATTTTTCCGTCCACATGAGCTGAATTCACCTGAGCTAGGGGTTTATGTTTCTCTATTCGCTATGGTCGTGACTTTTGGACTCGTGATGTTCCAAAAGCATGTGGTGCGTAAAACGGGTAGCCAAGCGATTGCTGCTGACTCACTGCATTATCAAACCGATTTATACATGAATGGCGCCATCATGGTGGCTTTAGGATTGAGCTATTTTGGGGTAACGCAAGCCGATGCAGTGTTTGCGGTGGGGATTGGTATCTTCATTTTGTACAGCGCATTCAAGATGGTCAGCGAAGCGATTCAGACGTTGCTCGATAGAAAGCTACCAGATGAAGAACTGGAGCAGATCCGTGAAGCCTGCATCAATGTTGAAGGTGTGTTAGGAGTCCATCAGCTAAGAACTCGCATGTCTGGGCCGACGCGCTTTATTCAATTGCATTTAGAGTTGGATGATCATCTACCTTTAATAAAAGCCCATCATATTGCCGATAAAGTTGAAGATAATTTGTTGGCGCTTTTCCCGGAAGCGGACGTCTTGATCCATCAGGATCCGTTGTCGGTCGTCTTTGGACCAGAGAAAGAACAAAAGGCGCAAGATTGGTAGCGGTCGAAAAATCAGACCAAGCGTAACGACAAATAGGCGCTTATTGGCTATCTTTCCATCACTACTTACTAAGAATCGTGATCCTGATGTGAATCAACGAAGTTGCAAAGAGAAACTGTAATACTCTTACATAAGTAGAAAAGTTACATAAAAAAGTGTGTTTTCATTGGTATTCCTGTAGAGGAAATGTAACATAACGCACAGTTCTGGATTATGCAGGTTGCTTGGTAACAAGGGGCCTAGAAGAAAATTAAATAAATTGATTGCCAAAGATCGAGGGTGAGCATGATTAAGAAGATCGGTGTTTTAACAAGTGGCGGTGACGCACCTGGTATGAACGCAGCAGTACGCGGCGTAGTTCGTACAGCACTATCTGAGGGATTGGAAGTTTACGGTGTTTACGATGGCTACCTAGGTCTTTACGAAGGCCGCATCGAGAAGCTAGATCGTTCTAGCGTTTCAGATGTGATCAACAAGGGTGGTACATTCCTAGGCTCTGCACGTTTCCCTGAATTCAAAGAAGTGGAAGTTCGTGAACAAGCGATTGAGAACCTGAAAAAGCACGGTATCGATGCACTTGTTGTTATCGGTGGTGACGGCTCTTACATGGGTGCTAAGAAACTGACTGAAATGGGCTACCCATGTATCGGTCTACCAGGCACAATCGATAACGATATCGCAGGTACGGATTACACCATCGGTTACCTAACTGCACTAAACACAGTTATCGATGCAATTGACCGTCTACGTGACACGTCTTCTTCTCACCAACGTATTTCTATCGTAGAAATCATGGGGCGTCACTGTGGTGACCTTACTCTGATGTCTGCAATTGCTGGTGGTTGTGAATACATCATCACGCCAGAAACTGGCCTAGATAAAGACAAGCTAATCAGCAACATCCAAGATGGCATCTCAAAAGGTAAGAAGCATGCGATCATCGCACTTACTGAGCTGATGATGGATGCAAACGAACTAGCGAAAGAGATCGAAACTGCGACAGGTCGTGAGACTCGTGCGACGGTTCTTGGTCACATCCAACGTGGTGGCCGCCCAACAGCGTTCGACCGTGTTTTAGCATCTCGCATGGGTAACTACGCGGTTCATCTACTAATGGAAGGCCATGGCGGTCGTTGTGTTGGTATCGTGAAGGAGCAGCTAGTTCACCACGACATCATCGATGCAATCGAGAACATGAAGCGTCCAGTACGTAACGACCTATACCAAGTTGCTGAAGAGCTATTCTAAGCAACTGGTTAAAGTCAGAATAAAAAAAACCGCGGTTATCCGCGGTTTTTTATTATCTAACGTTTACGCTGATGGTTGGTGTTCTGCCAATGTTATTCTTCGCTCACGCAGTGCAAACCAATACCCTAATAGTCCGCCCATCGTATTCCCCAGCGCAATACCAATAAACAAACCTTCAATGCCATAAACGTGGCTACCAATCCAAGCTGCAGGCAAGGTAAATACGAATAAACGCATGAAGCTCCATTGGAAGGCACGCATTGGTTTGTGCATTGCGTTGTAGCCACTGACTAGCATCATCACAATCCCTTGGAAGCCATAACTAAATGGCACCACCAATAGGTAATGCCAAAGCAGATCTTTTACGGCGGCTTCCTGAGAGAACAAGGCTGCAAGAGGAATACTGAGTGGCACCATCATCAAGAAGATAAACCCTTGAAAGAGAACTGCAAACCGCATGCTGAGGAACCAACCGGAAAAGGCTCGAGCAGGATTATTTGCCCCAAAGTTCTGTGCCATAAATGGGGTGAGAGCGGAAGTGAGAGACATTAAAACCAACAACAGAATCGATTCAATTCGCTGAGCTGCGCCATAAGCTGCTACTGCAGCTGTACCATGGCTTGAAAGCAACATCATCAGGATTGCGCCCGATAATGGGTTCATTGCATTGGAGAGCGCTGCAGGAGTGCCGATTTTTAACGTTTGTTGCCAGTCTTGTTTGATGAATTGCCATTGCGGCGGGGCAAGTAGCTTCTCACGTTTGACCAGTAGGTAAAGCGAACCGCATAACGCGCCAAACCAACTGAAGGCACTAGCAATCGCCGCGCCTTGGATGCCCAATTCAGGGAAGGGCCCGTAACCAAAGATAAGCAATGGATCGAGAACACCGTTGATAAGCCCTGCCAGCATCATGATTTTAGCTGGAGTTTTGGTATCGCCGGTTGCGCGAATCGCACTATTGCCCGCCATTGGAATTACCAACAGAGGAATGGTGAGATACCAAACCTGCATATACTGTGCGATCAGCGGAATAGAATCTTCTTTCGCGCCCAAGAAGCTGAACAGCGGCTCGATAGTAAAAAAGCCTAGTGTTGAGGCGATCATCACCAGCACAACTGCCAGCAATAACCCGTGGCTGGTAAAGCGAGCAGCTTGAGGAGCATAGCCTTGACCTAACAGTCTACCAATATTGGTAGAAAGCCCCATGCCGATGCCCATGGTGATGCAGTTCACTGCAAAGGTGACGGGAAAGGTGTAACTGATTGCTGCTAGGGCTTCTGTACCCAGCAACGAGATAAAAAAAGTATCGACCAAGTTAAACATCAAAATGGCAATCATGCCCATCGTCATCGGGATGGTCATTTTGCGTAAGGTGTCAGGAATGGGCGCGGTCAACAAACCATGCTTATCTTCGGCCTGATTGTCCGGCTTGTTTTTTTCCAACATTTTTGATGTCTATCTGGTGAGGGAAACGCAAGGATACAAGAAAGCGAGATAGTGGGCGAGTGAGCATTTCGCACGCAAACCGTTGCCTAGCTGCTGGTTATTTTAACTAAGTCACAAAAAATTCACGTCTACCCCTTGGGATCGTTAGGTTTGCCCCTTATATAGTGATCACGTGCCCTACGCGGGCAATTATCAAATAAACATGAAAACTTTCAGGAGAGACGACCGATGAACATTCGTCCATTACATGACCGAGTTATCGTAGAACGTAAAGAAGTTGAATCAAAGTCAGCGGGTGGCATCGTTCTAACTGGTTCTGCTGCGGAAAAATCGACACGTGGTGTTGTTCTAGCTGTAGGTAAAGGCCGCATTCTAGAAAACGGCACAGTGTTACCGTTGGACGTTAAAGTTGGTGATACCGTTATCTTCGCTGAAGGTTACGGCACAAAGACTGAAAAAATCGACGGCAAAGAAGTGCTAGTAATGTCTGAAAACGACATTATGGCAATCGTTGAGTAATAGCAATCATTGAGTAATTTTTTGCTCTGATTCAAAAACGAAATCGAAAACAGAATTTAGAAAGGAAATCAAAGATGGCTGCTAAAGACGTTAAATTTGGTAATGACGCACGAGTTAAAATGCTAGAAGGTGTAAACGTTCTAGCGGACGCAGTAAAAGTAACACTGGGTCCTAAAGGTCGTAACGTTGTTCTAGACAAATCTTTTGGTGCACCAACGATCACTAAAGATGGTGTATCAGTAGCGCGTGAAATTGAACTGGAAGATAAATTCCAGAACATGGGCGCACAAATGGTTAAAGAAGTTGCGTCTAAAGCAAACGACGCAGCGGGTGACGGTACTACAACAGCAACGGTTCTTGCTCAAGCTATCATTACCGAAGGGTTAAAAGCGGTTGCTGCTGGTATGAACCCAATGGACCTTAAGCGTGGTATCGATAAAGCAGTTATCGCAGCGGTTGAGCAACTAAAAGAACTATCTGTTGAATGTAACGACACCAAAGCTATCGCACAGGTAGGTACTATCTCTGCAAACTCCGATGCAACAGTGGGTAACATCATTGCTGAAGCGATGGAAAAAGTAGGCCGTGATGGCGTGATTACAGTTGAAGAAGGTCAGGCTCTACAAGATGAGCTAGACGTAGTAGAAGGCATGCAGTTCGACCGCGGTTACCTATCTCCTTACTTCATCAACAACCAAGAAGCAGGCTCTGTTGATCTAGAAAGCCCATTCATCCTTCTAGTTGATAAGAAAATCTCGAACATTCGTGAGCTTCTTCCAACGCTAGAAGCCGTTGCTAAAGCGTCTCGTCCACTGCTTATCATCGCTGAAGATGTAGAAGGCGAAGCACTAGCAACGCTAGTAGTAAACAACATGCGTGGTATCGTGAAAGTCGCTGCTGTTAAAGCTCCTGGTTTCGGCGACCGTCGTAAAGCAATGCTACAAGACATCGCTATCCTAACTGGCGGTATCGTGATTTCTGAAGAGATCGGTCTAGAGCTTGAAAAAGTAACGCTAGAAGATCTAGGTCAAGCTAAACGTGTAACTATCACTAAAGAAAACTCAACCATCATCGATGGTGCGGGTGAAGAAGCGATGATCCAAGGTCGCGTTGCTCAAATTCGTCAACAAATCGAAGACGCAACATCAGACTACGACAAAGAAAAGCTTCAAGAACGTGTTGCTAAGCTAGCAGGCGGCGTTGCAGTCATCAAAGTTGGTGCAGCAACTGAAGTTGAAATGAAAGAGAAGAAAGACCGCGTAGAAGATGCACTTCACGCAACTCGCGCAGCGGTTGAAGAAGGTGTCGTTGCTGGTGGTGGTGTTGCACTTATCCGCGCTGCATCTAAAGTTGCTGGTCTTGAAGGCGACAATGAAGAGCAAAACGTAGGTATCCGCGTTGCACTACGTGCAATGGAAGCGCCTATCCGTCAAATCACTAAGAACGCGGGTGATGAAGAATCTGTGGTTGCTAACAATGTTCGTGCTGGCGAAGGTAACTACGGTTACAACGCAGCAACGGGCGAATACGGCGACATGATTGCAATGGGTATCCTAGATCCAACGAAAGTAACTCGTTCTGCTCTACAATTCGCTGCATCAGTTGCTGGCCTAATGATCACGACTGAAGCGATGGTGACTGACCTACCACAAAAAGAAAGCGCAGGCATGCCTGACATGGGTGGTATGGGCGGTATGGGTGGTATGGGCGGCATGATGTAATAGCCAGCCTATCTCTTTGCTCTAAGGCTTGATAACAGCGTCGAGCATGCTCATTTACTAGCGTAAACTGCGCGTGCTTTCCTTGTTCTAAAACCTTATAGCGGTGAGCTAGACTACCGATAAATTTCGATAAGCCGAGGTGAATGCCTCGGTTTTTTTGTGCCGGTAACTTCGGTATTGAGCCTTTCTTGCGTGAGTTTGTAGGTCTATTCTTACTTTTTCTTTTTAATCTGATAATTAGCCAGTACTTATTACGCTTAATTTTTATCAGATTAACTGGTTTAAAAATGCGCAACTGTGCGGGTATTGTGCGTAATTCGTCAGGGAAAATGCAGATAAATAACTATGATGAATCAATTGCTTTATTTGTCAGATAGTTAAATATGACTTCCAGCTAACATTTATTGATTCAAAATGGCGCAAAATTTGTACATTACACTATGTTGTAAAATAACTATTCCCTCCATGGAGATGAAAATGAAAAAGCTTATGACGTCTTTGGCTGTTGCAGCCGTAATCGCTTCACCTGTTGCTCTTGCTGATAGCTCGCCAGTTATGTTCTCTACCATCGACAACACTAACGCGCCTTCTAATTCTTCTGTTGGTGGTGTTCGCCTTGCGGTATTACATGGCCAAGTAAACGAAGTAAAAGGTGTCGACTTTTCGGTTCTAGGTATGTCTGAAACAGACCGCACAACAGGTGTGAACTTCGGTTTGTTCTTTGGTGCTTCTAAAGTTAATCAAGAAATGACGGGTGCATCACTCGGTCTTCTTAACTGGAACGAAGGCCAAACTAATGGTGTTAACTTAGGTGCAGTGAACATCACGAACAATGTAAAAGGTCTAAACTGGAGTGCAGTGAACTACTCAGAAGGTTACACAATGGCAGACATCGGTTTGGCGAGCATCTCTAAAAAATCTAACTTCCAGTTAGGTTTCTTCAATATGACTGACCAAATCGACGGTGTTCAAATTGGTCTACTAAACTGTGCGGATAACGGCTTCTTCAAGTGTTTCCCTATCGTGAACTTTGCTAAATAAGTTAAGTTGTCGCCACGAACACACGGATAAAAAAGACCCCGAGGAATATCGGGGTCTTTTTTTGTCTGTGGATCTCATTCTGAAATGTGTTTAGGCATTTAGGACGAACAAGGCTACTTCATGATCCTGGTTGAGGTTTTTCGCTGCTGCATCCTTTGATGCACACCGCGGCGTAGAGCTTTAACGCGATTTTCTGCTCTATCCACGCCAAGCAAGACCGTCAATGCCAAAACAGTAATTACGACGGATTGCGTCAGATAGCCAAGGCCTATCATCAAGCCGAGACCTGCCAATACCCAAATCACTGCAGCGGATGTCACCCCATGGATCTTGCCGTCTTGTGTCATCATCACCCCTGCACCTAAAAAGCCCACACCAGTGATTATCTGGCCAAGTACACGCGCTTGGTCGAGCGTATTAGGTGAAAGCGAGACGGCCATCGACATAAATAAGTAAGTGCCAGAGATAACTAAAATAGCGGTACGAATACCAACAGGTTTACCCCGCGTTTGGCGCTCTATACCGATCATTAAGCCGTTGATGGCGCAACAGGCTAATGCAGGCCAACTGAATGGGCCAAGATCGAAAATGTGTTCAAAAGTTGCTTGCATCTTAACCTCCAAATTTGCGGAGTATGCATAGATAAGACCGCCTGAGCGAACAAAAGCTTTTACTCGTAACGACAATCTTTATACGGAAAGCAACTTACTCTAGATGCAGATCCAGTGGCGTTTTACTTGGTCGGCCGCCAATTTCACGAGTCAATTTAGGCACTAGGTAGCCCGAGACGCGAGTAATCAAGCCACGCATGATTTCTTTTGCTTCTTCATCAGAGACGAAGAAATGTGCCGCGCCTTGGACTTTATCTAACACGTGTAGGTAATAAGGTAATATTCCTGAGTCAAACAGGGCTTCATTGAGAGCAACTTGTGCTTCTATGCTGTCATTGACGCCTTTTAATAGCACGCCTTGGTTAAGCAAAGTAACGCCAGATTGCTTCAGTTTTGCCATTTGAGCAGTAAATTCAGCATTGATCTCGTTGGCGTGGTTGATGTGCGTTACCAAGATGATTTGCAAGCGAGATGCTCGCAGTAACTGACACAACTCGTCAGTAATACGTGCAGGGATTACCACAGGTAAACGGCTGTGAATACGCAGGCGCTTGATGTGAGGGATTTGTGCGATGTGTTCTAGTAGCCAGTGGATCTCATCGTCTTTTGCCATCAGAGGATCACCACCTGAGAAGATAACTTCATTCAGTTCTGGCTGCTTCGCCATGTATTCTAAGCACTGAGTCCAAGCTTGTTTACCGCTCTTGTTCTCTTGATAAGGAAAATGACGGCGGAAGCAATAACGGCAGTTCACGGCACAGCCACCTTTTACAATCATCAATGCGCGATTGCGGTATTTGTGTAACAGCCCAGGCACTTCGTTGTCTTGCTCTTCCAGAGGATCATTGGAGTAACCTTCGTGAACCTCGAACTCCTCGTTCAAAGGTAATACTTGGCGTAAAAGTGGATCGTAAGGATTGCCTTTTTCCATCCTATCGACAAAACTTTGCGGTACACGCTGTGCAAACAGCTTGCGCGCAGCAAACCCGTGTTGCCACGGCGAAGGATCAATTTCCAAACTTTCCAGCAACTTTGCAGGATCAGAGATCCCATTCGCTAACTGTTTGAGCCAGTTTTGCTCAACAGATTCGACTTTTCGGGTTATTATGTGCGGCATTGAATTTAGCTCTAAGAATGTAAGAGGAAAAAATGGCTACAGTTAGCACCAATGAATTTAAAGGCGGCCTTAAGTTAATGCTTGATAACGAGCCTTGTGTAATTCTGGAAAACGAATACGTTAAACCAGGTAAAGGCCAAGCGTTCAACCGCGTTAAAATTCGTAAACTTCTTTCTGGTAAAGTGCTAGAGAAAACATTCAAGTCTGGTGACACTTGTGAAGTGGCAGACGTAATGGATATCGACCTAGATTATCTATATTCAGACGGCGAATTCTACCACTTTATGAACAACGAAACTTTCGAGCAGATCGCTGCAGACGCGAAAGCGGTTGGTGACAACGCTAAGTGGTTGGTAGAAAACAACACTTGTATGATCACGCTTTGGAACGGTAACCCAATCACAGTTACTCCACCAAACTTCGTTGAACTAGAAGTTACTGACACAGACCCAGGTCTAAAAGGTGACACTCAAGGTACAGGTGGTAAGCCAGCAACACTATCAACTGGCGCTGTAGTACGTGTACCACTATTCATCGCAATTGGCGAAGTGATCAAAGTTGACACTCGTACTGCTGAATATGTAGGTCGTGTGAAGTAATTCACCTCAGACTTTCTGATTGAAAAGGTCGCTTCGGCGGCCTTTTTTATTATCTGTTGTTTTATCCTAACAGCTTCAAGCTCTAGCGTGATAGATACCAACAACAAACGTGATAGCTCATCAGCCGAGAAAGGGCGGTGATTGGCTTTAGTACTGCGGCTTAATGAACCAAGTAAGAAGATCAAACAGTAATATGATCATGGGTGGTCAAAAGCTTAAAAAGCAAAAAGATCATAGGTAACCCAAAGCTCTGGTAGCTGTACAAATCAGAGTAATGCAGAGGCTGATACGTGTTATCAGCCTCTCTTTTTTGTTGGTGAAACACGGCTGAATATTTGCGCTTTATCTCAATATCACATTGATTTTATGAAGATAAAAACGCAGATGGTGAAATTTGTGGCTATAGTAAATCGACACCCAACAAGCGCAAGGAAGCACTATGTCGACTCAAGAGCAACATCACCCACTCAATGATTTTGTGGAATACTCTCCGCAAGAAATGGCAGCAAGAGCTGTACAGAATCTTGAGCAACTTCAGCGCCGTCATTCCATTCGTAGCTTCTCTGATCGTCCTGTGGCGAAAGAAGTGATTGAGCACTGCATTCGAGCAGCAGGTACAGCTCCGAGTGGGGCAAACCATCAACCTTGGCATTTTGTTGCGATTAATAGTGCAGAAGTGAAAGGGCAGATCCGTCAAGCCGCTGAAGAATTAGAACGTTCTTTCTATGAAGGTCGAGCAGGGCAAGAATGGTTAGATGCACTGAAGCCACTCGGTACCAATGCCAGTAAGCCGTATTTAGAAAAAGCGCCGTGGCTGATCGCGGTGTTTTCGCAAAAGAAAGGCGGTATGAGCAACGACGGGGAACAAACCAACTATTACGTGCACGAGTCAGTCGGGATTGCTACAGGCTTTTTGCTTCAAGCATTACATAACGCCGGTTTGGGTACGCTGACTCATACACCAAAACCAATGAGTTTCTTGAGTAAGATTTGCGGACGAGACAATGATGTCGATCGTCCATATATGTTGATTGTGACCGGTTATCCGGAAGAGGATGCGACCATTCCGGAACATGCGATGCACAAAAAATCTTTGGATGACATCGCGACCTTTATTGAATAGCGGTTGTATTGATCAGCACTCGTTGAGAAAACATAAATAACAGGCAATAAAAAAGCTGGCGAGTTGCCAGCTTTTTCATTTTCGTCAGCGTCTTAAATCATGAAGATAAAGACAACGGCCAGCGCAGTGATTAAACCTGCAAACGCGTAACATGCGATTTTACCAATCAAGCCTGTGTGGAACTTAAGGTCGTGCATGCCGTGGTGTAGACGGTGCATCGCATGCCACATTGGCAATGCTAGCGTACCTATGATGAATAGCGCACCGATGATGCTGGTTGCGAATTCAGATACGCGTTCGTAACTCATTGCTTCTGCATCAATCACGCCAAGCGGTACCAAGATGCCCATAACCAGAACGGTAATCGGTGTGATCATCGCAAACCAAGTACCACCGGCACCAAATAGACCCCACCAGATTGGCTCATCAGAACGCTTCGGGGCTGTGTTAACACTATAATTCGGTTTCATTACTAAAGCTCCTTACACCACGATGAGAACGATCAGTGAGATGAACGCAACTGCGGCCCACTGAGTCAGAACGATGATTTTCTTATCCACTGGTTTGCCTTTCAAACGAATTGGCATTACTTGTGGCATCATGCTGAAGAAGGTTTGTGCATGGAACAAACTGCCTAGTAGAGCAACAATGTTGATTGCTACTACGATAGGGTTTGCCATGAACTCTAACCAACCTTGCCAAGCTTCTGGGCCTTTTACTAATGAACCTAGACCGAAAGTCAGGAAGATAGTGAATAGGATCAGAGGAAGCACAGTTGCTTCACGTACCATGTAGAAGCGGTAGAAAGGATGGTTCTTCCACCATGTGCGTTTTATTTCACGAACGTAAGGTTTACGGTTGCTCATCCTTATGCCTCCACTTTCTTTGGTGAACCATCAGGTTTCAACATCGCAATCACGAAGTCCATAGAAGACTCCACTTTGCCTTGGTTTACTGCCGCTGCTGGATCGACGCTCTTCGGACAAACTTCAGAACAGTAACCGACAAAGGTACAACCCCAAGCGCCGTTTTCACCATTGATCAGCTTCATGCGCTCAGCTTTACCGTTGTCACGGCTATCTAGGTTGTAACGGTGTGCCAGTGTTAGTGCCGCCGGACCGATGAACTCAGGGTTCAAACCGAACTGAGGACATGCCGCGTAGCAAAGACCACAGTTGATACAACCAGCAAACTGCTTGTACTTCGCCATTTGCTCTGGCGTTTGCAGGTTTGTGCCGTCTTCTGGCTTGCGATCGTTACCAATGATGTAAGGTTTGATTGCTTCTAGGCGCTCGATGAACGGCGTCATATCAACGATCAAGTCTTTCTCGATTGGGAAGTTTGCTAGTGGTTCGATAGTCACGCCATTCGGGTAATCACGTAGGAAGCTCTTACAAGCGAGCTTAGGTACGTTGTTTACCATGATGCCGCAAGAACCACAGATCGCCATACGACAAGACCAACGGTAAGACAGATCTTTATCTAGGTGATCTTTGATGTAGCCAAGTGCATCAAGTACGGACATGGTTTCATCAAATGGGACTTCGAATGTTTGCGTGTATGGTTCCGCGTCCTTCTCAGGGTCGTAACGCAGAATGTCTACTTTTTGAATGCGGTTTGCTGACATTATGCTTGCTCCTCTGCGCTCTTCGCTTCTGCTTCAGCGGCTTTTTCTGCTGCTGCTGCTTTCTCTGCTGCTTCACCGTATAGACGTGCTTTAGGCTGAGACTTGGTGATCTTCACGCCGCTGTAGTCAATACTTGGTGCTGCATCTTCTTTGAAGAAAGCAAGTGAGTGTTTCAGGAAGTTCACATCGTCACGTTCAGTACAACCATCGTCTAGACGCTGGTGCGCACCACGAGATTCTTTACGTAGGATGGCAGAGTGAACCATCGCTTCTGCGACTTCTAGGCCGTAACCAACTTCGATTGCGTATAAAAGATCAGTGTTGAACACTTTGCCTTTATCTTTGATGCTGATCTGTTTGTAACGAGCTTTAAGTTCAGTGATCTTATCAATCGTTGCTTGCATCAAATCTTCTTGGCGGTAGATACCACAACCTGCTTCCATGGTGTGACCCATTTCAGTACGGATATCTGCCCAGTTTTCTTCGCCTTCTTGGTTCATCAGAGCAGCAATGCGGTCTTCAACTGCTTTCACTTGAGTCGCGATAGACTCTTCGTTCCAGCCTTTGAATTCTGCTGCGCGTTTCACCGCTTGTTCACCCGCAACGCGACCGAATACTACGAACTCAGCCAGCGAGTTAGAACCTAGACGGTTTGCGCCGTGAAGACCAACTGATGCACATTCGCCTACCGCGAATAGACCTTTAATGCGAGTTTCACATTCGCCGTTGGTTTCAATACCACCCATGGTGTAGTGAACCGTAGGACGAATTGGAATTGGCTCTTTTGCAGGGTCTACGTTCACATAAGCTTTCGCTAGTTCACAGATGAACGGTAAACGCTCTTGTAGGTATTCTTCACCAAGGTGGCGAAGATCTAGGTGCACCACGTCACCAAGAGGGTGTTTGATAGTGTTGCCTTTCTGCTGTTCATGCCAGAACGCTTGAGAAACTTTGTCACGAGGACCCAGTTCCATGTATTTGTTTTTCGGCTCGCCCACTGGGGTTTCTGGGCCCATGCCGTAATCTTGCAGGTAACGGTAACCATCTTTGTTAACGATGATACCGCCTTCACCACGACAACCTTCGGTCATCAGGATACCTGTGCCAGGAAGACCTGTTGGGTGGTATTGAACGAATTCCATATCACGTAGAGGAACGCCGTGACGGTAAGCCATCGCCATGCCGTCGCCCGTTACGATACCGCCGTTGGTGTTACAGTGATAAACACGACCAGCACCACCTGTTGCTAACACAACCGATTTCGCTTTAATCGTAACTAACTCACCTTCAGACATGTGGATTGCAATCAGACCTTGTACTTCACCTTCATCAACAAGCAAATCGACAACAAAGTACTCATCAAAGCGTTTGATGTTGTCGTACTTCATTGACGTCTGGAATAGCGTGTGAAGCATGTGGAAGCCAGTTTTATCTGCAGCGAACCAAGTACGTTCAACCTTCATACCGCCAAAGCGGCGTACGTTGACTTCACCGTTCTCTTTACGACTCCATGGGCAACCCCATTGCTCCATTTGGATCATTTCGCGAGTCGCGTTCTCTACAAAGTATTCAACAACGTCCTGTTCACATAGCCAGTCACCACCGCCAACGGTATCGTTGAAGTGATTGTCTAAGCTATCTTCATCCTTGATAACTGCTGCTGAGCCACCTTCTGCAGCAACCGTGTGGGAGCGCATTGGGTAAACTTTAGAAATAAGTGCTACTTCTAAGTCCGGGTTTGCTTCAGCCGCTGCAATAGCAGTACGAAGACCAGCGCCGCCTGCGCCGATGACTGCGATATCTGTGGTGATAATTTGCACAGTTATCCTCCAGTGTGTGATTGCGGAAATCCGCTTGTTATTGTGAGTGTGAGGGCACCGTTTTAAGGCAATCCCTCAAAAGTAGTAGGGTTAGTGTAGGGGAGGCTTATGGCAGAAAAATTGATGTATTTGGGGTTTTTCTCCGGTAATGCACATGTGAGCATAGAAATTCTAGGTTATGTGACTGCTATCACGGCACGAAACGTTTGGTGCACAAACGTAATCGCTGTCAATGTTACATGACTGTTGCGCGACATTACCCTCATTGATAATAGGGTAAGTTGTGAGTGTTTTTTGTACTGTGGAACGTCAAATGCTTGCTTCAGTTTTAATCGATTTTTATTCGCGTTTGGGGGGCAAAAATTGGAGCCGATTCCCCCCTCGCTGAACTAGGCAAATCATGCCAAAATTGCTATTTTTCCTGCTCATCAACCTTTTAAGAGTTTTGTTATGCAAACGAACTGGCAACCTACCGCTTCTATGGAACAACTACGTCAACGTGCGATGTTGATTACCGCTATTCGTCAATTCTTCGCCGAGCGACAGGTGATGGAAGTCGACACGCCAGCGATGAGTCACGCGACGGTGACAGACATTCATTTGCATACCTTCCAGACTGAATTTGTAGGACCAGGCTATGCCGGTGGTAGCAAACTGTTCTTTATGACCAGTCCTGAATTCCATATGAAGCGCCTACTGGCTGCGGGCAGTGGTTGTATTTACCAAATCAACAAAGCTTTTCGTAATGAAGAGAATGGTCGTCACCACAATCCTGAATTCACCATGTTGGAGTGGTACCGTATCGGTTTTGATCATCATAAGCTGATGGACGAAATGGATGACCTGCTACAACTGGTATTGAAGTGCGGCGCTGCTGAGCGAATGACTTACCAGCAAGCTTTTATTGACGTACTTGGTGCGTGCCCGTTAGAAGGCTCGATGCAAGAGCTAAAAGCAGTCGCGGCAAAGCTGGGTTTGAGTGACATTGCAGAGCCAGAAGAAGATCGTGATACCTTGCTGCAACTGTTGTTCAGCATCGGTGTGGAAGCCAAGATTGGTCAGCAAGTCCCTGCGTTTGTTTATGACTTCCCAGCTTCACAAGCCGCGCTGGCAAAGATCAACCCACAAGATACCCGTGTCGCGGATCGCTTTGAGGTGTACTTCAAAGGTATTGAGCTTGCGAACGGCTTCCATGAACTCGATAACCCGAAAGAGCAATTAGCACGTTTCGAACAAGATAACGCTAAGCGTCTAGAAATGGGCTTGAAGCCACAACCTATCGATTTCCATCTTATTGGTGCATTAGAGGCGGGCTTGCCAGATTGTGCTGGTGTGGCATTAGGCATTGATCGTTTGATTATGTTGGCATTAGGTTGTGACCATATTGATCAAGTGACCGCTTTCCCATTCCCAATTGCTTAAGGATTGATGATGAACCTAACCGCTGCCCGTTTCGTTCTACTGAGCTATGCCGCTCTCATTGCTTATCTTTCTTTGAGTTCGGGTGAGTTGCAAGATTGGGGTGACATTGCGTACTTGGATAAGATGCAGCATGCGATGGCGTACAGTGGTTTTGGTTTCTTAGGTTGCTTTTGTGTTTCAAAGTGGCGTCAGCGTTGGACGATAGCAGTGAGTATTTTGTTATTTAGTGCCGTGATTGAAGTTCTGCAAGGGTATGTGGGTCGACAAACGTCATGGCATGATCTGATTGCAAACACCATTGGTATCGTAACTGGTCTGCTATGTTACCGTATTTGGAGCCTCTATCGACCTAGGTTGGTGAAGTCGTTATACTCAATTCGTTAATGAAGAGGGAATACGATAACCATGAAAACGCGCGACAAAATTGTCTATGCCGCACTGGAGTTGTTTAACCAACATGGTGAGCGCAATATCACAACCAATCACATTGCTGACCATATTGAAATTAGCCCAGGCAACCTTTACTACCACTTTCGTAATAAGCAAGAAATCGTGCGTGAGATCTTCGCACTTTACTCTGCGGAGTTGCTAGAAAGATTCACTCCAATTCAAGGTTCTCAAGAGAGCCTAACCATGCTGAAAAGCTACCTAGATTCCATTTTTACGCTAATGTGGAAGTACCGTTTCTTTTACGCAAACTTACCGGAAATCTTATCGCGCGATGAAAAGCTGCATGATGAGTACATTGATGTTCAGGAAAAGCTCCAAGCGAACCTGATTGCCATCATGCAAGAGTTCGTGTCGTTGAAGTTGTTGAACGTTGACCAAACACAATTGAAGCCCTTGGTTTGTACTCTGCATTTGATTGCGTGTAGCTGGCTAGCGTATCAATCAGCGATGTCTCCAAAAACAGAAATCACCGAAACAATGGTAAAACAAGGCATGCTACAAATGCTAAATGTGGTGAAGCCTGTTGCGACAGAGCAAGGCATGGAGCAGTTACTGCTACTCGAAGAGGCTTTAAGCACACTACACAGTTAGTACTATTTTCCCTCCTTATTAACATTAGAAAATGAGAGTATGGCTCAATGCTTAAGGTTTAGAGCGCAGCTCTCATTTTCAGTCCCTCCCTTGAGTTGACTTGCTGTGCTCATTTCGCACAATAGGATTCATACACCCCCCAATTATTTGTTGGGATATGACTCTCGATAAAGGAACTATCGTTCAATGAACTACGACATTTTTAATGGCGATGCCGATGGCATCATCGCATTGTTGCAATTGCGTTTGGCGGATCCCATCGAAGCTAAGTTGGTGACTGGTGTTAAACGTGATATTAAGCTGGTGGAAAAGGTCGATCTGCAAGCTGGCGATGAGCTGACGGTATTAGACATTTCAATGGAAAAGAACATGGTAGGTCTAGAGCAAGCATTGGCTCAAGGCGCGCATGTGTTTTACGCTGATCACCACAAAGCGGGTGAGATTCCTCAACATGGTAACTTAGATGCGCACATCGACCTTGATGCTAATATGTGTACCGCTTTGATTGTCGATAAACTGCTTGATGGCCGTTTTCATACATGGGCGATCACCGCTGCTTATGGTGATAACTTGATCGCTAAAGCGGATGCATTGGCGGACAAAGCTGGACTTAATCAAGAGCAGAAAGCACAGCTAAAAGAGCTCGGTACGTTGATTAACTACAACGGCTATGGCTCTAAAGTAGGCGACCTTCATTTTCACCCTGCGGACTTGTACCAAGCGTTAAAGCAATACGTTTCACCATTCGATGCGATTGCAGATAAAGCGTCACCTTACTATCAATTGCAATCGGCTTATCAACAAGATATGGATGCGGCGCAGGCGGTTCCTGCTACTCACGAAAGCGTGAAGCTCAAGCTCTTTGAGCTGCCAAACAACGCAGCATCACGTCGAATTAGTGGCGTTTACGGCAACTGGCTTGCAAACCAAAACCCAGACTCCGCGCATGCGGTATTAACTGAAAATGCAGACGGTACTTACACGGTTTCTCTTCGCGCTCCGCTGAATAACAAGCAAGGTGCCGTGGCTGTGTGTGGGCAGTTCCCAACTGGTGGTGGAAGAGAAGCGGCTGCGGGTATTAATGCGTTAAGTAAAGATGATGTAAGTGCCTTTATTGATGCGGTAGAGACCTATTACGCATAGCGCTTTCCCAAATATACATACAAAAAAGGAGCCGAGTGGCTCCTTTTTTATTGCGAAACAATAAGTTGAGTAGTTAACGTTTCAGCCAAGATTTCGGGTTTTGCGCTTCACTGTTACGGCGGATCTCGAAGTAGAGCGAGGCACGGTCTTGACCACCAGTATCCCCCGCGAGTGCAATGACTTCACCTGCTGTCACCTTATCGCCTTCTTTCTTAGTTAACGCTTGGTTGTAGCCATAAAGTGTCATATCGCCCTTACCATGGTCAAGCAAAACGACTAGACCATAACCACGTAAGTACTCCGCAAATACAACGGTACCTGGGTAAACCGCTTTCACTTGCTGGCCATAATTAGCTGAGAGCACCATGCCTTTCCAGTTTACTTGGCCGGTTTGTCTTGTGCCAAAGTTATGTAGGACGCGACCTTTTAATGGCCATGGCAATTTACCGCGCTGTTTCGCAATACCATCCATCGGCACTGCGTTACGTTTTGCGGCTTTCGCGATCTCGGCTTTTAGACGGGTTTCGTTGCGTTGTAGTTCAGAAAGGTAACGCTTGTCGTCTTTGATGCTTTTTTGAATCTTGCTCAGTGTCCCTTTACGTTTCGACTGGGTATTTGCCAACGAAGAACGTTTTTCGGATTGCTGTTTGAGCAGGGTTTCAATTTGTGCTTTTTCGAGCTCGAGTTGGTTCTTATTATGTGCCAACTCCTGCGTGGTCTTGGTGATGTCATCAATCACTTTTGCCCGTGCTTTTGCCAAATGCTGGAAGTACTGACTAATGCGATCTTCTTCTACACCTTGATTCAAAAGGTGACCATTGGCTTTGGCTCTTTCTGTCACGTAGTAGGTCTGAAGCAACTGCTTTAGCTCTTCTTCCTGCGCCTGACGCTGGCCTTCTTGCAGAGCAATCTTCTCTTCTAACTTATTAATGTTTTGATCAGCCTGCGCTAAGTCTGCTTTGGTTTGCTTGATTTCTCGTTCTAATTTAGAAATACCAAGCTCTTGGTTTTTTAGCGACTTTTGTAGATCGTTCAGTTGTTTTTCTTGAGAGGTGAGTGACTTACGCTGGCGGTTAATTTCGCTGGAAACGCCTTTCAGCTCTTGCTGGCTAGCAGCGGAAGAGGTGATGGGATATGTGGCAGATAAAGCACAAGTTAATAAAATAGCCGAGCGTAGCACTGGGTGATTTTTTTTTCGCACTTGAGAGTTACCTACCACATTATTGTCAAAAGATTAAATGACGATTAAATGCCATCCCCGTGGATAAAGCTTTGCGATTTGCCATTAAAGCCTTGATCCATATCGAGAGAAGGTTTGTCCGTTTTTGGACGACCAACAATTTTCGCAGGCACTCCCGCCACAGTTGTGTGCGGTGGCACTGCTTGCAATACCACAGAGCAAGAGCCGATTTTCGCGCCTTCACCCACTTCGATATTGCCAAGAATCTTTGCACCGGCGCCGATCATGACGCCTTCGCGAATTTTCGGGTGACGGTCACCGCATTCTTTGCCAGTACCACCAAGGGTAACATCCTGCAAAATAGACACATCGTTTTCTACGACAGCCGTTTCACCGATCACGATGCCTGTCGCATGGTCTAGCATGATACCACTACCGATGCGTGCCGCAGGGTGAATATCCACCTGACATGCCACAGAGATCTGGTTTTGTAGATAAGTCGCAAGTGCGTGACGCCCTTGCTTCCAGAGCCAGTTTGCTACGCGGTAGCCTTGCAGAGCATGATAGCCCTTTAGATAAAGCAGTGGCATTGAGTACATCGAAACCGCTGGGTCACGATTCACCGTTGCACAAATATCGCAGGCCGCGCCGTCCGTGATGGTTGGATCGGCCGCGAAGGCTTCTTCAACCACTTCACGTACTGCCATTGCAGGCATGGAAGCGGTGTTCAATTTGTTTGCCAGAATGTAGCTTAACGCAGCACACAAGCTTTCATGCTTGATGATAGTCGCATGGTAAAAGCTCGCCAACATGGGCTCTTGCTCTGACATCTCACGGGCTTCTGAGACAATTTTGTCCCAGACTTTTTGTTTTTCGCAGTGTTTCATTCTCAATGTCCTGAGTGGTTCTTCCGTGACCCGACAACTTCTATTCTTCTCAGATGAGGTGCAAAGGGGCGTAGAGTGCTACTTTCCTTCGGCTTTTTTGTCACGAGCAAGTAAATCTTGCGCTGCCAGGCGTGCATCCTTCCCTTGATACAATACTTGATAAATTTGGTCAACAATTGGCATTTCAACGTCCATGCGTTGAGAAAGCATCCACACTTCCTTCGTGTTACGGTAGCCTTCCACCACTTGGCCGATCTCTTCTTGAGCGGTGTCGACATCTTTACCTTTACCTAGTGCCAAACCAAAACGGCGGTTACGTGATTGGTTATCGGTACAAGTCAATACAAGATCACCCAAACCAGCCATGCCCATAAAGGTCTCTGGTTGTGCGCCCAGTGCAGCGCCAAGGCGGCTCATTTCCGCAAGGCCACGTGTGATGAGTGCTGTACGTGCGTTCGCACCAAAACCAATGCCGTCAGACATACCTGCACCAATGGCGATAACGTTTTTCACGGCGCCGCCAAGTTGCATGCCGATGAAGTCGTTGTTTGCGTAAACACGGAAAGTTTTACTGCAATGGATTTTTTCTTGCAGATCAGCAACGAAATCTGAGTCTGGAGAGGCAACGGAGATGGCTGTTGGCATGCCCATCGCAAGTTCTTTTGCGAAAGTAGGACCTGAAAGTACCGCGAGAGAGTAACTCTCACCAATAATGTCGAAAGCCACTTCTTTAAGTAGACGACCTGTTTCTGGTTCTAGGCCTTTGGTTGCCCAGCAAATACGAGAATCTTCACGTAGGAAAGGCTTGCAGCTATTCAGTACGATGCCAAAGACATGGCTAGGAACGACGACTAACAAGTCACGGCTTGCTTGAACGGCTTTTTCTAAATCCGATTCAATAATCAAGCTTTCAGGGAAATCAATACCAGGTAAGAATTCATGGTTGGCACGATCTGCCTCAAGGCGAGCCATGTGTGCTGGCTCATGACCCCAAAGAACCACGTTCGCACCGTTGCGAGCAAGGGAAATCGCCAAAGAAGTGCCGTATGAACCTGCGCCAATCACCGTCATTGCGATGTCTTTACCGTAAGCATTGTTGGTATTTGCTTGTGTCATGCTACCGCCTAATTGTCTTTCTACTAATAGAATCTAGTTCATAATCGCCAGATTTTACGCTCTCTAGCTGCTAGGAACTAGGATCTTTCAGAAATAAAAAATGCACATTGCATCACTGGTTAGACGCGTTGTGCATTTTCTTAAGGTATATGCCGTGTCGAATTAGAATCTACTATGACACGTCACTTACAAAACGTGAATTACGCTTCAGCTTCGCCTTGTTGAGCTTGCTGTTGTAGGTAGTTCATGAACAGCGCGTCGAAGTTAACTGGCGCTAGGTTCAGTTGAGGGAACGTACCTTTAACCACTAGGCTTGAGATAGTTTCACGAGCGTAAGGGAATAGGATGTTCGGGCAGAATGCGCCTAGGCAATGTGCTAGTTGGCCTGCTTCCATTTGCTCAGCTGTGAAGATACCACCTTGTTGAACTTCACATAGGAACGCTGTTTCTTCTTCGTTCTTTACAGTAACTGTTAGACGTAGAACTACTTCGTAAACGCCTTCACCAAGCTCACGGCTTTGAGTGTCTAGGTCTAGTTTAACGTCTGGGTTCCACTCTTTTTGGAACATTACTGGAGAGTTAGGCGCTTCAAAAGAAACGTCTTTTAGGAAGATGCGTTGAATTGCGAAGTTTTGTTGTGCGTCTTGTGGTGCTGCTTCAGCCATTTTTAAATCCTTAATAAACATTTGTTGAGCCTAGAACGATCTAAACCCAGAAATATGGTTTGTCCTGAGACTAACTGAGCAAATCTACATTGACTAGATGAAGCGCGTATTACGTGCAAAGCGTCACAACTTAGTGCTTCAACTGCTTTCTATTTGCTCAGTTTATATAAACGAGGCTTGGCAAAATTGGATTTTTACCGCGAACCTTATTTTTTACCACGTACTAGCGGTAGGTTCGCTTCGCTCCATGCAATCAAGCCATTTTTCAGTAGGCTTACGTTTTCGAAGCCTGCTTTAGCTAGTAGGTTTGCACTTTCTTGAGCAGTTTGGCCTGTCTTGCATACCACAATGATTGGGTCTGATTTACGGTTTTCAAGGCTACCAAAGTTACCAGCTTTGATATCTGACGGTAAAATGTGAAGTGCGTCGGTGATATGGCCTTGTTTGAACTCATCTTTAGAGCGGATATCGACCACAACGCCGTTTTCACGGTTCATTAGGTGAGTCAGTTGGTTTACGTTAATCTCTTTGTATGCGGCTGTCGCTGACTTCACGATGTTCATGATGAATGCGACAAGAAGACCTACCCAAACCAAAGATAGAATCATGTTCTGTTGGAAAAAATCAATGTACTCTTGCATGTCTTGAGCTCTTGCAATGTTGGCGGAAAAATAAAGCAGGAGTATAGCGGGGTTAGTCGCCTTAGGCGAGAGGGTTAAAATTTTCTAACGAATAATTGAGATCTACGCGCTTGCCTCAAGCCTTTTCTAATGTGCTATTCGTGCAATCTTAGTATCACTTCTTCCTATCAATCTAATTGGTGTAATTGACTTCACTTCTACATTGAAAAGCGCAGAATAGTTATCAACAAAAAGTTTTTCACCAAAGTATTTCGGTGGTCGTACAAAGCATCTTGAAAGTGACTATGCTTGTGGAACACGTTTGCTGACTAGGTCGGATTGCTTGCTAACTTGTAAGATAGCAACAATAAATCGCAAACATTATTTGATCTTAACCTACAGTTTTGGTTAAAAAGTGTAGTAAAATTACGCTAGTTTTGTTTCAAGGTTAGATGGAGCAATGAAGCTCTACGCCGAAAGTTACTTAAATTTGATGAGGTCATCACTATGTCTGCTAAGAAGCCATTGGCTCTAGTTATCCTTGACGGTTACGGTTACCGTGAAGACACAGCAAGTAACGCAATTGCAAATGCTAAAACACCAGTAATGGATGCACTGATTGCGAATAACCCTAACACTCTAATCTCTGCTTCAGGTATGGACGTTGGTCTTCCTGATGGTCAAATGGGTAACTCAGAAGTTGGTCATACCAACATCGGTGCAGGTCGCGTTGTATACCAAGATCTAACTCGTATCACTAAGTCTATCGCTGATGGTGAGTTTGCTGAGACAGCTGCGTTAGTTGAAGCTATCGATTCTGCAGTTGAAGCTGGTAAAGCGGTACACCTAATGGGCCTTATGTCTCCAGGTGGTGTTCACTCTCACGAAGATCACATCTACGCAGCAGTTGAAATGGCAGCCGCTCGTGGCGCTGAGAGAATTTACCTACACTGCTTCCTAGACGGCCGTGACACGCCACCACGCAGTGCTGAAAACTCACTACAACGTTTCCAAGACCTATTTGCGAAACTAGGTAAAGGCCGTGTTGCTTCTCTCGTAGGTCGTTACTACGCAATGGACCGTGACAACAACTGGGATCGCGTTCAAGTTGCATACGATCTTCTGACTCAAGCAAAAGCTGAGTTCACAGCAGAAACAGCAGTTGCTGGTCTAGAAGCGGCTTACGCTCGTGAAGAAAACGACGAGTTTGTTAAAGCTACAGCGATCAAAGCTGAAGGCCAAGAAGATGCAATCATGCAAGATGGCGACGCTGTTATCTTCATGAACTACCGTGCTGACCGTGCACGTCAAATCACTCGTGCATTCGTTCCTGCATTTGATGGCTTCGAGCGTGCGGCGTTCCCTGCGATCAACTTCGTGATGCTGACTCAATACGCAGCTGATATCCCGCTAGCTATTGCTTTCCCACCTGCGTCTCTAGAAAACACGTACGGTGAGTGGCTATCTAAGCAAGGTCAAACTCAGCTACGTATTTCTGAAACAGAGAAATACGCACACGTTACATTCTTCTTCAACGGTGGTGTTGAGAACGAATTTGAAGGTGAAGAGCGTCAACTTGTTGCTTCTCCAAAAGTAGCAACTTACGACATGCAACCAGAGATGAGCTCTCCAGAGCTAACTGAGAAAATGGTTGCAGCGATCAAATCTGGCAAATTCGACACTATCATTTGTAACTACCCGAACGCAGATATGGTTGGTCACACTGGCGTTTACGAAGCGGCTGAGCAAGCTATCGAAGCACTAGATGAAAGCGTAGGTAAAGTGGTTGAAGCAATCAAAGAAGTTGGCGGTCAGCTACTGATCACTGCGGACCACGGTAACGCGGAAATGATGATTGACCCAACAACGGGCGGAATTCACACTGCACACACTAACCTACCTGTACCTCTAATCTACGTAGGTGACAAAGCGGTTGAGTTCAAAGAAGGCGGTAAACTGTCTGACCTTGCACCAACCATGCTTTCTCTAGCGGGTCTAGAAATTCCTGCAGAAATGTCTGGTCAAATCCTAGTTAAGTAATTAACTAAGTAAAAGCCCGAGTTCGACTCGGGCTTTTTTGTGTCTGCGATTCTGTGTTTGGTAAGGCGGTGAGTTACTAAGCTCAACAGGCCCTAATTGAACCTGCTCTATTGTACTAAGATACCAGTACCAATCACGGCTAAGGCCGCGCCAAACCAGGCAAAGCGATTTGGACGTTTCTTGGTGTAAACCCACAACAGCGGCAGCAACATGATTGGTGTTGTTGAAGAAAGCAGAGCCACCATCCCGACATTTCCCTCACGTAGGGCATAGAGAATCAACGTCATACCTACTGCCATGGCCAAGAAACCGTTTAATGCAGTGATACCAAAAACTTTCCAGGTGATAGTTTGAGTCGCACGGGCTACCTTCGCGCCAATCAACCAAAGCGCGCAATGCGCGACAAAGGCACTGATCATGCGAATCGCAGAAGCGGCGACTGGATCGACACTCGTTTGCATGACTGGTTTAGCAATGATACCACCAAGCGCCTGACACATAGCGGCAGTTAAACCGAGCCCGACACCTATCCAAACATTACCTTTGATTTCTTCTAGCGTATTACTAGCTTGCCCGCGTCGGCCGTAGAAAATCGCCATCACGACACCGCTAAAAACTAAGGCTGCACCAATCAGCTCCGTTCCAGTCATGCTTTCGCTAAATAGGAAGTAACCTAAAATGGCAGAGAAGACGGCATGACAAGAAAACAGCAAGCCTGCTTGGCGTGGTCCCATGCGGTTCAAGCAAGCGAATAACGCCGTATCACCAATAAAAATACCAATCAAACCGGATGCCATCATTGGCGTAATGTGTTCTGTGGTCACACTTAACCAACCTCCGGTGAACCAAGCCATACTGGATAGGATGACGGCTGTACAACCCATACGCCATCGGCTATAGGAAAACGCACCAAGATGCTGAGCGGGAACAACAGAAATTAAGCTAGAAACAGCCCATAGGAAAGCAGCGCATAGCGCCAGCCATTCATAACTCATGATTGCGAGACATCCTTGTAGAGCAGGGTAAGGCTCTAATATGCATCAATTTATAGATATGTAAAAGAGCATCTTATCGCTAATAAAAAAAGCAGCTCGTTGAGCTGCTTTTGAGGGCGCGTTACACTTTAAAGCGACTGATGTTCTCACGCATCGTATTGGCGGTATCGTACATCTGGCGTGCGCCTTCACTGCTCTTAAGCGATTGTTCGGCAATCATGTCGGCATCGTCTTTAATGCCTTGTGTGTTGCGGCTGATGTCTTCGCTCACCGCACGTTGCTCTTCTGCTGCGCTTGCGATTTGCATTGCCATGTCGTTGATCTCAGTGATGGAGTTGGTGATGCTGGTTAGGCTATCGTGCGCCTGCTGAGCATAATCCACGCTGGTATCCGCCAAACTGGTGCTGGTTTGCATGCTATTGACTGCCAGTTTGGTGTTGTTTTGCAGTGTTTCGATCATGGTACGGATTTCTTCCGTTGACCCATGAGTGCGTTGGCTCAATACTCGTACTTCATCAGCAACCACGGCAAAGCCACGACCTTGTTCACCAGCACGCGCGGCTTCAATTGCGGCATTGAGTGCCAACAAGTTGGTTTGCTCTGCAATGCCTTGGATGGTCGATAGGATTTGGTTGATGCTTTGCGTATTCGCTTCCAACTCAGAAATCACGTTGGCGGCATCACTGACTTGTTCTGCTAACTCGACAATCGCTTCACGGTTCTTCTGGATAACATTTTGTCCATCCATACAAGCGGATGCAGAGTTTTGTGAAGCGCTGGCAGTTAATTCTGCATGGCTTGCGACTTCTGCTGCGGTTGCTGACATCTCATGAATCGCTGTGGCAATTTGGTTAACATCGTTCTGCTGATGCTCAACGCGACCTGCCGCCATCGCTGACAGTTCATTCGCTTGATTCGCTTGCGCCGATAGTTGCTCACTGTTTTCAACGATGCCTTTTAGCATGGTTTGCATTTGTGCGAGGAATTGGTTTACATGCGTTGCAAGTTCGCCAATCTCATCCATGCGTTCAATCTTGATGCGTTGGGTTAAGTCTCCCTCTCCTTGCGATAGCTCAGAAAGGGCATCTGAGAGCGTTTGAAGTGGTTGGAGTAAGCGCGTGATGATGTAAGTGCTGATCGCTGCAATAATCAAGTACAACACGATAGAGGCAATCGCGGTGAATGTTACCTGCTCAGAGACAGAAGCAAACGCCATTTGCTTGTCTTGCACGATTCCTAAAGACCAGTCGGTATTGGGTACGTTGGCTACGTAAATTAGCTTATCACCCTGATTTGGCCATTGAATGGTATCTAACTTTGCATCGCCTGCGAGATTCATCATCACGCTGTGCGTTAATGTAGGGTTAAGTTCAGTCAGTGGTTTTTGACTTAATTTCTCATCTTTGTAAGCCACTAAGTTGTTATTGCCATCTACCAAAAATGCAAAGCCATCATTATCCAATTGGATATTCAGTACTTCTTTGATGATATCGGTTACTGCTAAGTCTGCGGCAAGAACACCACGATTGCTTTGGTTGAATGCTTTAGCGAAGCTGACAACAATGCTGCCATCAAAGTCTTGGTATGGCTCTGTAATAATTAGGCCTGACTTACTCATCGCATCTTGATACCAAGGGCGAGTTCGAGGGTCGTAATCGGCTGGCCATGATTCACTTTTATCGCCATACGCGATAGAACCATCAGAAAATCCAGCATAAACCGATAAGAACTTACCGGCACGCTTGGTAAGTAGCATCTCTCGGTCTGCATCGTCAGAGCTTGCAATAATAGCTTCGTTCGCCAGCATCATATCGCTACGAATCGAGAGCCAGTCACTAATGTAACGGTTGGTTGATTGAGAAATATTTTGAATTTCTCGGTTAAGAGTAGACGTGGTTTCTTCGCGCAATTGATTGACGGAAACCCAAGCTTGAACGCCACTAACAATGGCGATAATGACTGCAATCGCAATCTGGATTTTTAACTTAATTGTATTTCTCATTGCCTTACCTTCATAAAACAGACAAAAAGATCAACGTCACAAGTGGTGACACCAATGGGTATGAGACGATTCAAGCACGGAAAGTTACATGAAAGGCTGCAGATAATTTATCGACATATAGCCGATAAACTTAAGCTAAATAGTGTGATTTTTATTCAACGTATTGTTTATAGGTATGAATTTATTGTGGTGAAATAAGAGTTAACTTGAATGCTGTTGGGCCTGTGGGGAAAGAGCAGGGGACTCTGCGGCAGATTGCACTACCGCAGAGTGTGATGATCAAAAGATAATAAGTACCGCACCATAAACGATAAAGAGCCCAATCACCCCGATGATTAAACCGACTTTCGCCATGTCTTTACTCTCAATTAAACCAGTAGAGTAGGCGAGAGAATTTGGTGGTGTAGAGACGGGCAAAATCATACCGAGTGAAGCAGAGAAAGCGACCACAACTAATAGCCCTTGCAAACCACCGATAGCAACAAGACTTGGCATGGAGGCGCCAATGGCGGCTGCGATTGGCATCAGTAAGTTCGCTGTCGCGGTATTGGACATAAAGTTCGCCATTAACCAACACACAATCGATAGTGCGATGACGACAGAGAATGGAGAAAGGGACTCATAGTCAATGGCGTGAGCTAGCGCTTCTGCCAAGCCAGTTTTGTCTAGGGCAATACCAATGGCGATACCACCGGCAACCAACCACAGCACATCCCAGTTTATTAGCTTAAGTTCTTCTTTGCCCATGATGCCCGTTAAAGTGAATACCGCGAGTGGAATAATGGCGACCACATACGTATTCATGCCATGCACTTTAGTCGTCATCCACAGCAGGATAGTCATGGCGAAGGTGACGTAAACCACGATCGCACGCCAACTCTTCTTGAACTTTCCATCCAGACGCAGCTTCATCTCTGGTTCACTAGAAGGGAAGAGCTTTTGTAATAAGAACCAGGCCAGCGTTAGTTGCACCAAGACGAAAGGTAATCCCATCATCATCCAAGATAGGAAGTCGATGCTGTTTTCTCCGGTTAAGTATTGCAAGGCAATCGCGTTGGGCGGTGTACCGATTGGCGTTGCAATACCACCAGTATTCGCGGCAATTGGAATGCACAATACGAGGGCTTTAATGCCTAAATCGCCTTTCGGTGCCGATGCTACAATTGGGCCTAATAATGCGAGCATCATGACAGTGGTCGCCGTATTAGACATGAACATCGAGAACACGGCGGTAATCAGCATTAAGCCCAGCATGATGAACTTAGGCTGAGTGCCAAACGGCTTTAGCAGTACACGAGCAAGGTTGTTATCAAGCTCGTATTTAGAGGCAGCAATAGCGAGTGCGAAGCCCCCCATGAAAAGGATGATGATAGGAGAAGAGAAAGCGGAGAAGATGTCCGTGTAAGCGATCAAGTCCCCCAAATCATGCCCCGCTGGTGGGTTACGAAATAAGTGTAAGCCTTTATCCGATATCATGATCAATTCCAGTGCGATGATAAGAATTGAAGTGGCAAAAACGGGGACAGGCTCTAAAACCCATAGCAGCGCAGCGAGAAGGAAAATCGCCAGTAGACGGTGCTGAATTAACGTGAGGTCGTCTATTGGTATAGCATCAATCGGCATCATTAAAACACCGAGCGGAATCAAAAAACACACCAGTAACTTGACCAGTGTATTCGCACTCATCTTTGGCATTGGTTGCCCCTTCAAATAATCATCCCTAACCACAGAATAATTGATTGTGCTTTTAGGGTCTTAGAGGCAAGTATGAGTTTGAAAAAGTGAGACTAAATTTCGAGCAGAGTTTTGCTTTTCGTCAATAAAAAAGCCCCCGCGAGCGGAGGCCTTTAAAATCATTTTGTACGGAAGCCTTACTGCTGGTGCGCGTAAGGTGTACCCATTACTGTTGGTTTACCGTTTTCCATGCTCTCATCGAATGTGATTGCATCTTTAGCGAATAGGTTGATAACCGTTGAGCCAAGCTTGAAGCGGCCCATTTCTTCACCTTTTTTCAAGATAACGGCTTTGTTACCTTCTGCAGGGTAATCCCATTTGTAAACAGTATTACCGCGTGGTGGCGTAACAGTGCCAGCCCATACTTGCTCAATGCTGCCTACGATGGTTGCACCAACCAGTACTTGTGCCATTGGACCAAACGCAGTATCGAAGATACACACTACGCGCTCGTTACGTGCGAATAGGTTTGGTACGTTTTCTGCCGTTAGTGGGTTTACCGAGAACAGGTCGCCAGGTACATAAATCATCTGACGCAGCGTGCCGTCACATGGCATGTGTACACGGTGGTAATCACGAGGTGAGAGGTATAGCGTTGCAAAAGTACCATCTTGGAACTCTTCCGCTAGTGTCTCATCACCGCCAAGCAGTTCTTGAGCTGAGAAGTTATGACCTTTTGCTTGAATCAGTTGGCCGTCTTCAATTGGGCCAAACTGGCTAACACAAGCATCCGCTGGGTGAGTGATCACCGCTTCACCTTCTGCGATTGGACGTGCGCCTTCTTTTAGCTCACGTACAAAGAACTCGTTGAACGTTTTGAAGTGTTTTGGATCGGAGTGTTTCGCCTCATCCATGTTCACATTGTATTGTTTGATAAACCAACGAATGATTGCTGTTGTTAGACCGCCAGCTTTAGCTGAAGCCAGTTTACCCACTAGACGCGTTAGGCCGTGTTGTGGGATCCAGTACTGCAGTCCAACTTTAATCTTGTCCATCTTTAATTCCGATACTTCTGTTAGATTCTCGCTTTAGGGCGCGTGATGTTACTGAAATTTCATCTGCTTGTCAGTATTAGGTGATGTTTTCTTACACAGTTGCAGTCCTAACTCAGTTACAGATCCGCTTTCTTGCTGCGTGAGTACTGACGGTTGGCTTTGTTTTCGCCCATGCTTTCTAGGATGCGATGGTAGTTTTCAAAGCGAACTTTGCTCACATCACCTTTCTCTACAGCTTCACGCAATATGCAGCCTGGATCGTCGTTGTGCTTACAGTCACGGAACTTACAGCCACCAAGATAAGGGCGGAATTCAACAAATGCTTTGGTGACCTCTTCCGCTTCTAAGTGCCAAAGGCCAAATTCACGAACCCCAGGAGAGTCAATGAGTTCACCGCCCGTGGGAATATGGTATAGACGTGCCGCGGTCGTTGTATGTTGACCGAGCCCAGAGTTCTCAGAGACTTCGCCTTCTTCCACTTCTTGCTCAAGCTCTGGCATTAGAGCATTCACAAGGCTGGATTTACCAACACCTGATTGGCCAACGAAGATATTGATTCGGTCGCCTAGCAAGGCTTCAAGTTCATTAATGCCTTCACCCGATTTCTTGCTCACAAATAGAACTTTGTAACCAATGCGTTGGTATTCTTCCAACCAACTTTCATAAGTTGCACGCTCTTCGTCTGACAACAGGTCGATTTTGTTCAGAACCAGCAATGGCGCAATGTTAAGTGTCTCTGAAGCAACCAAGTAGCGGTCAATAATGTTCAATGACAGTTCCGGTAGAACCGAAGACACAATGATCATTTGATCAATATTTGCGGCCACAGGTTTTAAGCCATCGTAGTAATCTGGACGAGTAAGTACCGATGTACGAGGTTCTACTGCTTCTACAACACCTGAGATACCAGCCATGGATTCTAAACCTTCACGCCACAACACGCGGTCACCCGATACTAGGGATTCAATGCCGCGACGAAGGTTGCAACGTTGAACTTCACCCGTCTCAAGATCTTCGATGTCAGCATGTTGGCCGAAGCGAGTAATGACCAAGCCTTGCTTACTTGCGCCCAGCATGTGCTCATCCCATTGGATTGAGTCTTCTTGCTTTTTTAGGCGCTTTTGTTGGTTGCTGCGTACGCGTCGCACCTGACCTTTGGTTAACTTTTTCTTTTTTGCCACAATTCTGTACTTAGTGTGAGTTCGCTCAAGTGATTGAACCAACAAAGGGTTCAAGCGAGTGAGTATCGTGTTTCAAGTATTTTCAGGTATAGTACCTCTTTTATCGATAAACAAATAGGCGGCGTAACCATGTCCTTTAGCGATCAAAACCTAATTTGGGTTGATTTAGAGATGACGGGCCTTGATCCTGAAACGCATAAAATCATTGAAATTGCTTCTATCGTTACCGATAGCGAGCTGAACATTTTGGCTGAAGGGCCGGTACTCGCTGTTCATCAACCAGAAGAAGAGCTGGCTAAGATGGATGACTGGTGTACCAATACGCACACATCAAGCGGCTTGGTTGAGCGCGTCCGTAATAGTGATATTTCAGAGCAAGATGCTGTTGTACAAACCATCGAATTCCTAGAAAAATGGGTTCCAAAGGGTGTCTCACCAATTTGTGGTAACAGTATTGGTCAAGATCGCCGTTTCTTGTACAAACACATGCCAGAGCTCGAAGAATATTTCCATTATCGTTACCTAGACGTGAGTACGCTTAAAGAGTTAACTCGTCGCTGGCAACCTGAAGTGTTAAATGGCTTCTCTAAGCAAGGTACACACTTAGCGTTAGACGACATCCGTGAGTCGATTGCTGAGCTAAAGTACTACCGCGAAACGATCTTTAAGATCTAACTGTTAAGGCTGCGATCCAAATTGTTGTATTTCGTGAACGTTTTGCTTGCTTTTTCGTCGGTCAGTAAAAAAATAAAGTTTTTTTGAACGAAGGACTTGCATCACAAAAAAATGCTCTTATAATTCGCAGCCCTGAACGACGGAAACGTTGTTGATGCGACACTAGCTCAGTTGGTAGAGCGCAACCTTGCCAAGGTTGAGGTCACGAGTTCGAACCTCGTGTGTCGCTCCAGTTTGAAGGTCTTCATCGTACCTAACGGTGAAATACGGACGCGGGATGGAGCAGCTTGGTAGCTCGTCGGGCTCATAACCCGAAGGTCGTCGGTTCAAATCCGGCTCCCGCAACCAAATCTAAAGCAGTTTGAAAGTCATTTTTAATGACATTCAGGCCGTTAAGAGATGCGACACTAGCTCAGTTGGTAGAGCGCTAGCTC
>NZ_JAKFZP010000014.1:0-54210 GCF_021654215.1 Vibrio sp. MMG023
AATTCAAGCGCTCACTTATCCATCAAATGCGTTATATCTGCATATTTCTTCGTCACATTTGAGACATATCACAGCAATTGGTTGGAAAAACACCAACCATATACGTAAGATCCATGTGTCTACTTTGTTAATAGACAGACAATTTCTTTATCATCTATATGTAGTAATCAAAATGACGTCTAAAAAAAATCTGACCTTGTGTGCTGGGTTAGCGGTTATCGGGGGAGTTATCTTCTCTCAATTACCGGTTCCACCAGCCTTGAGCTTTGTTATTGGTGTTGTCGCTACTGCTTTTCTGTTTTCACTTTCTAGCAAGACACCTGTTATTCAACCTTCTGATTCCGATCCTTCGACCAAAACGCTGTATGTCGGCAACTTGCCTTATAAAGCAAATGAGAGTCACGTTCGTGATTTGTTTGCGGAGTATGGGCAGGTTTATGCGGTGCGCTTAATGAAAGACAAACGCACCGGTAAAAGAAGAGGGTTTGGTTTTGTCGTGATGGCCGCGGCTGATGCCAAACCTGCTATCGCGAAACTCAATGAAAAGGAATATATGGAGCGAACTCTGAAAGTTCGAATTGCTAACGACCCTAAACATCCGGATGGCGGTAAACTTGAACAGGATTAAAACCTAGTTCTGCCAGACAGATATTCAGTGCATCTTCTTGCCAAGGAGGTGCACTGGCATAAATTTTCTTGCTCCCTTCCTCTTTACTCTCTTGCTTCATATCACTCATGAGTAACGCTTTTACTCGACGAGCAATCGCTTCACCAGAATCAACTAGCGTGACTTCTCCACCTAACGCTTGATTGATTTCATCTTTAATCAAAGGAAAGTGAGTACAGCCAAGTACTGCAACATCCACTTTATTGCGTAGCGGTAGAAGAATGCTTTCGAGTTCTACTAAAGAGATACTTTCCCCGCGCAGCTTTTCTTCCGCCATATCCACTAAGCGAGTAGAACCTAACAATTCAACAGGTTTTCCTTGAGCAAAATCACGAATTAGCTCATGAGTATACTGACGAGTGACGGTCGCTGGCGTAGCAATGAGCCCGACACCTAGAGAGGCAAGTAAAGAAGCAGGCTTTATTGCTGGGACCACTCCAACCACTGGAATGGATAGATTAGCGCGCAAGGAAGGCAGCACAATGGTACTTGCCGTATTGCACGCAATAACCACGATATCGGCTTGATGCTCTTCCACCAATGCCGCCACTAGCTGATTGACACGAGTGATCAGTACATCTTGATCGAGCTCGCCATATGGATAAGCTTCGTTGTCGAATAGATACAAGTAATCCATGTGTGGAAGAAGTCGGTGGATTTCTTGAAAGACCGATAGCCCTCCAACACCGGAGTCAAACACTAGGACTTTTTTCTTACTTGATGCTCGCACGAGTCTTACCTGCAAATTAGAGACTCGGCGATCATACTGGTTAGATTTGTTTTGGCAATGCTTTGGCTTGGTATCTTTGATGGCTGAATCGCTCCCCTATTTCCACTTCAAGCTTAGTCAATTCTATATGTCCTTGAAATGATGGCGTTGATGTCACCAATGTATGGAATTCACCATTTTCCCCGCAGGGGTCAATATGACCGGGTAATGACTCAATCAGCGCTTTGTCATACCAACGTCCACACCACTCCGACGGTAATACTTCTCCATCGGTGGTGATTAGCATGGTTTGAATACCACGCTCGACAATTTCAAATGCCAATGCCTTGCTCTCTTCCCCCAGTAATGGGAATACACATTCCCAACCGGCAGGCTCAATATAGCTACGTCGATAATCAGCTATACCATTGCAGAACATATCACCAAACGCGACAGCTTCTACATTCAGTCCACTATTTTCCAATGCATGAACGATGGTCGATTGATAAATGTCGTTACTCGGGAATACTTCAGGCAGCTCGATGGTAATGAGCGAAAGACCAAGTAAGTCCGCCTGCATTTGCACAACCTCAAGTGGCGTTGCTTGGAAAGGTACTTCTTTATCAACATAAGTTGTGTACAAGCCAACCACCTGATAATGCGGATTTTCGTTTAGACGCTCTAACGTTAACGTGGAGTCTTTACCACTCGACCAGCTAATCACAACACGTTTTGCCTTTGTCATTTACTTGCCTCGTTACCGATTTACACCAGCTTCTTTGTTCACAATAAGAAAGACCGCCGATGTGGCGGTCTTGTTGGATTCGATTAGAAGCGGTAGTCCGCCGAGACAAAGTACTGACGCCCCGGCGTCGCGTAACCTGAGTACATCTCGTAATCTTTATCGAAGGCATTACTTAGCTTCGCATTAACATCCCAGTTTTGGTTCACCGCGTAAGAAGCGGTGAAGTTCCATAGGCTGTAACTCGATAATCTTGTACTGCCATTAAAACGTTCACCTTGGTAAAGGTACTGTGAGCCCAATGTCCATTGGTCAAACGTCGCGTAAGCATTCCACTTGGCACCACGCTTGGCGCGGTATGCCAGTTGAGTATCTTCTGCACCAGATTTATCGACTGGATCTTTGTAATCTAAGTAAAACTCATGAGAAACGATATCTGTATCGAATTTCACCTCTAGTTCTACACCTTTGATTTCTGCTTCGCCGACATTTTGCATGCCCGCACCTTCCCAAATTAGCATGTTCTCAATTTGGTTGTAGTAACCCGTTACCGTCCAATCAAGGATCGATACAGCTCCCGATAGTGACAGCTCGGTATTTTCTGATTCTTCAGGTTTTAGATTTGGCATTTCGTAACCTGGATAATACAAATCAACAAAGCTCGGAGCTCGGAAAGCTGTACCGTGGCTTAGCGTTAATTCATAACCTTGATAAAACGTCCAACCCGCAGCAGTTTGCCAAGTGGTGTTGTTGCCAAATTGGTTGTTTTCATCGTTACGTACGCTCGCTTCTAACGTCCATACGTCATACGCATATTGAGCAATTGCGCTAGCACCAAAATTGGTTCTTGGGTTCTTTTCTGGGTCGTAATCTTTAGCAGGTCCCCAATCACTTGGGGCAATATAACCTTTGGTTAACTTTTCTGTGCGGTAGTCCAAACCACCACCAACGCTCAGCTCTTCGTTTACGCTGTACGAGTTCAACCAAATCGCATTGAACTGCTCAATAGCAACGTGATCGCCGGTTGATTTGCTTTGACCTGATTTATGGTCATAGTTGTCTTGTTGGCCGTAAGCCAATTTCAACTCAGATGAGTACACGTCTTTGTTGTATTCCAACGACAGATCGGCGCCGACATACTCTACTTCACCAGTTTTCTTCTCGTGCTTATCAACCGTGCCCCATGCAGGATTACCATAACTACTGTTGTCGTAGTCATATTCATTATTGTAAGCACTCAGACCAACGTAGCCTGATAAGTTATCAGAGAAGTTTTGTTGGTAGCCTAGTTTTAGGTTGAGCGTTTCAAAGCCGTGCTCATCGCCATCATTCACACCCGGCAACGGCTTCACATTGAAACCATCGGTTTTCTCGTAGCCTAATACGCCCTTAAAGTGTTTACCTTCACCGACTGGCTTAGAGACAACAAACGTTCCTTTTTTATGATTGTCCGAACCATAACCTGCGGTCACACGACTTGCATCACTATCAATGTTTGCACGAGTAATAATGTTGATTACGCCAGAAATCGCTTCTGAGCCATAAATAGAAGCACGCGCACCACGAATGTAGTCGATACGTTCAATAGAATTGATTGGAAACTGATTAAAATCGACGCCGCCCATTATCGCGCGTGGCATGCGCACACCGTCGACTAAAACAAGAACTTGGGATGAGCTACCACCTCGCACATAAATAGAGGCAGATTGACCACGTCCACCGTACTGAGCAACTTCAACACTCGGTAGTGTACGGAACACATCAAACAGACTGTTTGCTTGCAGGCGCTCAATATCTTCTTTAGTTACCGTAACGGTTTGTGCGAGAACCGCACCATCAATTTGCTGGAATCGGTTTGCGGTAACCACAACCGTTTCGTCTGCAGAGGCTTCTTGGGCCTGTAAATAAAAGGTAGGTGAAAGCAGCGATGCACACGTGATCGCAAGAAACGTTTTTCTCATTGTATTGTCCTAATTCGCGTAATTCCTACCGAGCCCTACTCGTTTTAAGTAGTCCAGTGCTGTGGCTCAGTTGCTGGCAGGTATTCGGACTCAAGAGCATGGCAGTACCACCTAATTGCTCGACTTCCCACATAAACTAATGCAGTGTCTTGATGAGCGTTCGTTCTCTTTTACCGCTGCGCGTCAGTTCTGGATTCTCACCAGATTCCCATTTCAGCCATCTAGATTGCTAGATAGCACCAGCTTGGGGCAAATACTATTAAGCTATTGATTATTTGTCCAGCCAATATTAGCCCTAACAATTGTAACGTTTTGGTTCATTTGCGTATCAACTGACACAGAACACACTATCTTTAAACCAAATAGAGTACAAAACTGGACATACTGTTGAGATTGAATAAAATCTGCGCTCTAAAATTGAATGCACCATAAAAGGTAAGATCATGGCTACTCTTGATGTAAATCCACAACGCTACCAAGAACAACTGGCTGAAAAAGTCGAACGTCTCACGGATATGTTCGCGCCATACAACGTGCCAGAGCTGGAAGTGTTTGAATCACCAGAGCAGCATTACCGTATGCGTGCTGAGTTTCGTGTTTGGCATGAAGGTGAAGACCTGTACTACATCATGTTCGATCAGGAAACTCGTGAGAAATATCGAGTAGACCAATTCCCAGCAGCTAGCCGTCTGATCAACGACCTAATGCCACTCTTAGTGGATGCGATGAAAGATAATGAATCCTTGCGTCGCAAGCTGTTCCAAGTGGATTTTCTATCGACCTTAAGTGGCGAGATTCTGGTTTCACTGCTTTACCATCGCCAACTTGATGAAGAGTGGATTGAAAACGCAAAAGCACTTAAGCAACGTTTAAATGATGAAGGCTTCAACCTAAACATCATTGGTCGTGCTCGTAAGATGAAGATTGTCTTAGACCGCGACTACGTGATCGAAAAGCTGGACGTAAACGGTCAAAGCTACATTTACCAGCAGGTTGAAAATAGCTTCACACAGCCAAACGGCAAAGTAGCAGAGAAGATGCTGGAATGGGCGGTCGACTGCACTCAAGAAAGCACTGGCGACTTACTAGAGCTTTACTGTGGTAACGGTAACTTCTCTCTGGCGCTGGCACAAAACTTCGACCGCGTTCTTGCAACTGAATTGGCGAAGCCATCTGTGGTTTCTGCGCAATACAACATCGCAGCAAATGAGATTGATAACGTACAAATCCTACGTCTATCAGCAGAAGAATTTACTCAAGCAATCGAAGGTAAACGTGAATTCCGCCGCCTACAAGATGCAGGAGTGGATCTAAAGAGCTACAACTGCAACACGATTTTTGTCGATCCACCACGCTCAGGTATGGATGTCGACACTTGTAAGATGGTGCAAGGTTACGAGCGCATCATGTACATCTCTTGTAATCCTGATACTTTGAAAGAGAACTTGGACATTCTATGTGAAACGCACAACGTGACTCGTTTTGCTCTGTTTGACCAGTTCCCTTACACACACCATATGGAAGCGGGCGTTTTACTAGAACGTAAAGCGTAATCCACCAGCGTCAAATACAAAAAAAGCGAGCTCATTGGCTCGCTTTTTATTGAATTTGTTTTGCTTATTCAGCAGAAGCTTTCTTCTCCATAAAGCCCAGCTTTTTACCAACCCAAGCCAACAGAATCATTGAAACCAGAATCGCGAAGAAGTTAGAGCCGGCTTCTGGGTATTGTGCTTTGATGAAAGCAGAGTGGCCAAATGCACCAACAAAGAAACACGCCAAACCAACTAGCGGGATATCTTCTGATACAGGGTTGTTAAGGTATTCTTGGTAAAGCGCCTGTACTGCTAGCACGAGTGCAATCAAAGGGAAGATTGAGAAAGATACTTCACTCATGGTCAACCATGACAATAAAGCATCACCACACATACCTGCAACCAGTGCCAAAATCAGCGTTTTCTTTTCAGATTTATTTCCATTCGACATTATTCTATCCCGCCTTTTAATCGGTTACGTTCACGTTCTTTGCGATACCAATAGGCCCCTTTGGCTATCATTCGCAATTGCATGATCAATCGCTCGGCGAGTTCATCGCGCTCGCGTCGATCTAAATCTAAAACTTCAGCACCAGAACTGAATACCAAAGTGACTGACGCTTCTGCTTGAGTAAACGCTTCTTCTTTGGTCATGCCAGTGCTTATTAAATACTCGGTTAATTCTGCCGCAAAATGCTGGATTTCTCGAGCGACGGCAGTACGAAATTCAGAAGAAGTGCCAGAGCGCTCACGCAACAATAAGCGGAATACGTTAGGACTACTTTCAATGAATTCCATGAAGGTTTCAACCGAAGTTCGAATCACACTGCCTTCTTTGACAATACGCTGACGCGCTTGGCGCATTAGCTGGCGTAACAACAAACCGCCTTCATCTACCATGGTTAAGCCAAGCTCATCCATGTCTTTGAAGTGACGATAAAAAGAAGTTGGCGCAATTCCAGCCTCTCGGGCGACTTCTCGCAAGCTGAGATTAGAAAAGCTGCGGTCCGCACTGAGTTGATTAAATGCCGCATCGATCAGTGATCGACGTGTTTTTTCTTTTTGCTGCGCGCGGATTCCCATCGATTTCATTCTTAAACTTGCTCTTTTTCTATCGGGTACAAGAACCTCAATATAACGCATATCGACCCCACGTATAAAGTAACGTTGTCTGCCAATAAGCGGCGAGCACGTTACTACTGGCATGCATCCAATTGCAATCCTCTCCATCCAAATAGTAGACATGCAACATACCAATTCGTTCTTTTGGTTGATTCTGCGTGATCACTTCCACTCTCTAGTCGGCATAACATGTTCCTCCTAGAGTAAATGAGTTAAAATCCCGCTACAGCAATGTTAAACAAATATAACAAGGAAGACATCATGGCGCATGCTAATCACTATGACGTGATCGTAATTGGTAGTGGCCCGGGCGGAGAAGGGGCGGCAATGGGGTTAACCAAAGCAGGCCTAAATGTTGCCATCGTAGAAAAGGAAAGCAGTGTTGGTGGCGGTTGTACGCACTGGGGAACCATACCATCTAAAGCATTGCGTCACGCCGTTAGCCGAATCATTGAATTCAATAGCAACCCGCTATTCTGTCGTAATAACACCAGCCTTCATGCAACATTTTCTGACATTTTAGGCCACGCAAAATCGGTCATCGACAAGCAAACGCGACTTCGTCAGGGCTTTTATGATCGCAACTCATGTTCGTTATTATTCGGCACTGCGCGTTTTATCGATAATTACTCCATTGCCGTGATGCAAAGTGACGGGACAGAAGAAATCTATTCGGCAGATAAGTTCGTCATCGCCACGGGCTCCCGCCCTTACCAACCGAACGACGTCGACTTCTTGCACGAACGCATCTACGACAGCGACTCCATCCTGAGTCTGAAACACGACCCTCGCCACATCATCATTTACGGTGCGGGCGTGATTGGCTGTGAATACGCATCTATTTTCCGCGGTTTAGGCGTGAAGACCGACTTGATTAACACTCGCGACCGTCTGCTCTCTTTCTTAGATAACGAAGTCTCAGATGCATTGTCTTACCACTTCTGGAACAGCGGCGTGGTAATTCGTAACGATGAAACATTCGAGAAAATTGAAGGCACCGAAGATGGCGTTATCGTACATCTTCAATCGGGTAAGAAGATGAAAGCCGATTGCCTACTGTATGCTAACGGTCGAACGGGTAACACAGACAAACTCAACTTACCTGCGGTTGGACTTGAAGGTGATTCACGCGGACAACTCAAAGTAGATGGTAACTACCGTACAGAAGTGGAACACATCTACGCAGTCGGTGATGTGATTGGCTACCCTAGCCTAGCGAGTGCAGCGTATGACCAAGGTCGTTTCGTGGCACAAGCCATCACTAAAGGACAAGCTGACGGCAATCTGATTGATGACATCCCAACAGGTATCTACACCATTCCAGAAATCAGCTCAGTGGGTAAAACCGAACAAGAACTGACTGCGGCGAAAGTGCCTTACGAAGTGGGACGATCTTCGTTCAAACATCTCGCTCGTGCACAGATTGCAGGTAAAGACATCGGCAGCTTGAAAATCCTCTTCCATCGTGAAACCAAAGAGATTCTTGGTATTCACTGCTTTGGTGAGCGCGCTGCGGAAATCATCCACATCGGTCAGGCCATCATGGAACAAAAAGGTGAAGCCAATACGATTGAATACTTCGTCAATACCACCTTTAACTACCCGACGATGGCAGAAGCCTATCGCGTAGCGGCACTGAACGGTTTGAACCGATTATTCTAATTCAATTGGGTTGCCATGATCCAAAAGCTAAAACAGCAGGTCTCGACCTGCTGTTTTTTTATGTGTAACTAGACAAGAAAGCGTCCCTTGCGCCATTGATAGAAAAAGATAGCGCCGAGTCCAACCCCTCGCATTGCCATGAAACTGGTCATCGCAAACCATAGCGCATGGTTTTGCCAGCCAGAGAACAAAAAGAATATCGCGAAGAAACAGCAAGTCGCCACAAACATACTGTTTCGCATGTCTTTACCTTTGGTGGCACCAACAAAAATGCCATCAAACAGGAAGCACCACATCGATGCCAATGGCATGACCACCAGCCATGGTAAATATACCGAAGCTTGCTGCTGCACCGCGTCAATCGAAGTGATCATGGCGATCAAGTGCGATCCCGCCAAACCAAATACCGCTGTCAAACCTAAACAGATGATCAGGCTCCAAAAGAAAGTACCAATCAGCGAAGCACTGAGTTGCGCTCGGTCTTTGGCGCCAATCGCTTTGCCAACCATGGCTTCCATGGCGTAAGCGAAACCGTCCATGCCATAGGAAATCATCATCAAGAAACTCATCAATACCGCATTAGCCGCAACTACATCATCACCAAAACTCGCACCTTGAAAAGTCATAAAGCTGAACGTGGCTTGTAAACAGAGCGAGCGTAAGAAGATATCGCGATTGAGTTTTACGAACCGCCCTAGCCCATGTTGAGTATCGGTTAGCAGGCTCTTAGGAGATGGTAACTGACGTGCACGCCATGTTTTCCACACACACATCAAGCCAAACGCCATACCTGAGTAATCAGCAATCACCGACGCTAGCGCTGCACCTTCTACTTTCCAGCCCAAGCCAATCACAAACAGTAAATCGAGCGCGATGTTGGTCACGTTGGTGATGATCACCATCCACATTGGTGCTTTGGAATTTTGTGTTCCAAGCAGCCAACCCAACAAAACAAAGTTCATCAGTGCAGCAGGTGCACTCCATACGCGGATAGAGAAATATTGCATGCCGTAGTGCTTCACTTCAGCACTGGCATCACTCCAACCAAAGATCAGGTCCGCGATTGGGTTATGAGCAATAAGAAAGACCAACGCAAACAACAATGCCATTAGTGAGCCTTGCATAAGCACCAAAGCGAGTTGTTTTCGGTCTTCACCGCCATAAGACTGCGCCGCCAACCCTGTAGTCGACATACGTAAGAAACCAAGCAACCAAAACGTCACGCTGATCATGGTGCTACCAAGCGCAACACCGCCGAGATACCAAGCGTGTTCAAGGTGACCGATCACCGCAGCGTCAACCAAGCCCAATAGTGGAACAGTAATATTCGAAAGCACCATAGGGATAGCGAGCGCTAACACTTGGCGATGTACTTGAGGATTCGATAAAGGAGAGAAGATAGAGTTTGTCACAGGCACCTCGTTGTTTAGATCAGCGAGTGTACCTGAGTACTAAGGGTCTGTTGACCTTTAGAGCTTATTTTTGCAGCTATTTGTGGGTTCTTACTATTCACTCAAAAAAAGAAAAAAGTTTGAAATACAGCAACTCAGTACAGGAGAGCCACAAAGCTGCCAAAGGGTTCGAGCTGGGCGCCCCCACTAAAAGCGCTTTACTCTTTGTTGATAGGTCATTGCTTAGAGTGACTAGGCAGCTAACCTATCGTCGCGATTAAAACGCTTTTATCTCGAACAAAATTTAACCGCAAAAGGTAAACAGACCCTCGTGCCTAGCCAATTACCACTTGATGTGAACGAGGACTGGCGTGAGGCGATGCTTTAACATTGGGATTTTATTCAGCCAACGTTGCCATGCTTTCCAACGTGAACAGAATCGGTCGAATGGTGAGAAGGCTTTTACCCATTGTGCCCATGGTAACCAATGCAAGACTTGCTCTGCCGGAGCTTCAAAACCGTGAGCATAAGTGTCCGAGCCAAGTTTTTGGCCCCATTTACTTTCAGTTAGGTCGCCGGCAAGCACCATACACACTTCTGCCGAAACGAAATGACGACCCAATGTCTGAATAAAGGTCGCAACGCGCGATTCATCGCAATCGAGTAAAGCCATCTCACACAGGATCAGTACTGGTGCTTTTTCAGGAATGCGCACCTCGTCTAACCAGCTCATGTCTTCTACGCTGCCGCAACGATGCTCGTAACGTTCGTTTTTGTGGAACAATCGCTGACGCCAAACCAGATTCTCGGTGACATCCAGTTCAATCCAATGACAACGACCATTGTCCAAACGGTAGAAGCGCGTATCTAAGCCCGCACCTACGTTGATGATCCAAGCGTCTGAGTGTTGTTGAAGAAAGTGACTGACCTGCTGATCGCACAACTGAGTTAAAGTCACGTGCAGCAGCTGCTTCTGATCGACGTCGCCACTGATGCAATCTGGTGCCATTTTGCAGCTCAAGCACGCTTTTGCAGCGATCGGATCGTACACCAAGCCGTTATCGACCAAGCTTTCGCGGCTACGCAAAAACAACGGTTTCAACAGATGATTAGGTACGTGATGTTGAGGCTTGGACATGGGCATTTCCTTGCGCCGAAAAGAAAATGGTTAAATAGAACTAGATGATAATAAATCTCAATATCACTTGCAAGTTTTAACGCAACAGCCAAACGCTCTGAATCAGTGCGAGCGTAACTATGCTTGGAAGAAAAGAAATATGCTTTGAAGAAAATCAAAATGGGAAAGAAAGCGCAGAAAACATAAAGCCCAGCAGAGCGCTGGGCTTTATTAGAATGCTTGAGGTAAGAAACCTACATCCAGTCAGTGTTACGGATGATACCCACTGCTAGACCTTCGATCGTCAAGTGTTGCGATGTTAGATCAACTTGAATTGGTGAAAACTCTTCGTTCTCTGCGTGCAGAAGTACTGTAGAGCCTTTACGCTCTAGACGCTTCACTGTCACATCATCATCAACACGCGCAACCACAACTTGACCGTCGCGTACGTCTTGAGTTTTATGCACAGCCAGCAAATCGCCGTCCATGATACCGATGTCTCTCATACTTTCGCCGTTTACGCGAAGTAAGAAGTCTGCTTTGGGTTTGAACATAGCAGGATCCACTTGGTAGTGAGACTCCACATGCTCTTGAGCCAAAATCGGCTCACCAGCAGCAACTTGACCAATCAAAGGCAGACCTTGATCGTCGTTTGCAGCATCTTCAAGTAGGATTCGGATCCCGCGAGATGCGCCTGGGATAATTTCAATCGCTTGTTTACGAGCAAGCGCTTTTAGGTGTTCTTCCGCGGCATTCGCAGAACGGAAGCCAAGCTCACGCGCAATCTCTGCACGAGTTGGTGGCATTCCGGTGTCTTCGATTTTGCTTTTAATCAAATCGAAGACTTGTTGTTGGCGTGGCGTTAACGGCTTCATATGTCACCTGTCTTTTTATACAGTTAACTGTGAGTATATCCAGTAAATGAACAAATGAAAACCCAATTGGTTGTTTTTTAATTTATTTCCGACGCTTTATGAACGCCACCACAAACCTCAAGTTAACTAGCGTTTTAAACAGCAAAGATTTCCTTAGTCTAAAGAAAGCAACAACCTATGGGTTCGACTAATTTCCACTCAATAAAATTAAAAGGTTTGACCAGTTTCTGTTATCCTTGCAGCGCTTAAAATTTATCGCCTAGGCTTATTTCTATAGCCGTACCTATTTCTTTTCCTGTTGATGAAAAGGAAGCGGACACTGAAATAAGGTTAGGCTTGTTTGAATACCTATTGAGGCTGTGAACTTTATGTCTTCTGGACAATCATTTTCACGTTCATTACTAAAACTACCTTTATCGGTAATGGTAAAGGGCACCACAATTCCATCGAACCCGATTGATGATCTCAACATCGATCTAACGAAGCCAATTGTTTATGCCTTACCATTTCGTTCGAACGTGGATTTGCTGACATTACAAAAACAAGCGATGAGTCTTGGTCTACCTGACCCACTCAGTCCGCTAGAAATTAATGGCAAAACCCTTACTCGCTACGTATTTATTGCTTCACGTCCAACAGTGATGAGCAATGATAATGATGTACCGAGCGAATCAGTCTCTCTATTTACTGAACTACTTGAGCTGCACCAGCTCGATAGTGAATTAGACGTACAAATGATCCCTGCCACCGTACTTTGGGGTCGTAAGCCTGGTAAAGAAGAAAACCACAAACCGTACCTTCAACCAATGAATGGGCCACAAAAAGCGAAAGCGGTAATGGGTGCTGGTCGTGACTGTTTGGTGCGTTTTAGCCCCGTAGTATCACTGCGCTACATGGCGGATTCTCACGGTACAGACAGCGCCATTGCGCATAAGCTGGCGCGCGTGGCTCGTATTCACTTCTCTCGTCAAAAGCTTGCCGCCTCGGGGCCGAACTTGCCACAACGCCAAGTGTTGTTCGCACGTCTAATGAAATCCCCTGCGATTGAAAAAGCGATTGAAGACGAAGCACAAAGCAAAGACATCTCGATTGAAAAAGCGCGCAAAGAAGCGCACAGCATCATGGATGAAATTGCAGCGGACTTCTCGTACGGTTTGGTGAAAAACGGCGATCGTATTCTTGGCTGGTTGTGGACGAAGCTGTACCAAGGTCTGCACATCAACAACGCTTCGACCGTTCGTCGTCTAGCGCAAGATGGCCATGAGATCGTGTATGTACCATGTCACCGCAGTCACATGGACTACCTGCTGCTTTCTTACGTTTTGTACCATGAAGGTATGGTGCCGCCGCACATTGCTGCTGGTATTAACCTGAACTTCTTCCCTGCGGGCCCAATCTTCCGTCGTGGTGGTGCGTTCTTTATTCGTCGTAGCTTTAAAGGCAACAAGCTGTACTCCACGATTTTCCGTGAGTACCTATCAGAGCTGTTTGCTAAAGGCTACTCGGTTGAGTACTTCAGTGAAGGTGGTCGTTCACGTACTGGTCGTCTGCTGCAAGCAAAAACCGGTATGTTGGCAATGACGATTCAAGCCATGCTACGCGGTCTAAACCGTCCAGTAACGTTAGTGCCTGTGTACATCGGTTACGAACACGTAATGGAAGTGGGTACTTACGCCAAAGAGCTGCGTGGTTCGCGTAAAGAGAAAGAGAACGCAGGCCTTGTGTTGCGTACTCTACGTAAGCTGCGCAACTTTGGTCTTGGTTACGTGAACTTCGGTGAGCCGATTCAGCTAAACCAATACCTGAATGAACACGCTCCTGAGTGGACGAAAGACATCGATCGCATGGGCGGCAGTAAACCACAATGGATGAACCCAGTGGTGAACGGTCTGGCAAACAAGATGATGACGCACATTAACGATGCGGCTGCGACTAACGCTCTAACTCTATGTGCGACCGCGCTGTTGGCTTCTCGTCAGCGTGCATTATCTCGTGACTCTCTGATCAACCAGATTGAATGCTACCTGAAGTTACTTAAGAACAACCCATATTCAAACACTTCAACAATTCCAACAGAAACGGCTGAAGAGTTGGTGGATCACGCTATCTCACTTGATAAGTTTGTGATTGAAACCGACACCATGGGTGACATCATTTCGCTGGATCGTAGCCAGTCGATTCTGATGACTTACTACCGCAACAACATCATTCACTTGTTCGCTCTACCTTCATTGATTGCTCAGATGATCATTCGTCAGCGCAACGTGACCGTAGAAAAGATTCAAGAGAACGTTGCTCAAATCTACCCGTTCCTGAAGAAAGAGCTGTTCTTAAGCTATAAGGAAGAGGATTTGAATGAGCTTGTGGTTAAGACGTTGAACGAGTTCATTGAGCAGAAGATGGTTTGCCAAGACGGCGATAAACTGGAAATCAACCAGTCAAACAACCAATCCTTGGTATTGTTGGGCCGTACTATCACCGAAACACTGCAACGCTACTCAATTGCAATGAACCTGCTCGTTGCAGACCAAGAACTTGGCAAATCTGACCTTGAACAGAAGAGCCAAGACATTGCACAGCGTTTGGGTCGTTTACACGGTATTAACGCGCCAGAGTTCTTCGACAAAGGTGTTTTCACTGCAATGTTCAATACATTGAAAGAACAACAGTACTTAGATTGTGATGGTAACTGTGACCTCGAAAAGACACAGCAATTTGCCAAACTGCTGTTTGTTCTACTTTATCCAGAAGTGAAGCTCACCATCGAAGAGAGCATCCACCAACTTCATGCATAAATAGCAGAACCTTGATACAAACAGAAAAGGCATCCAATTGGATGCCTTTTTCATATCAGGACTGATAACAGAGCGTTTTCTGAGCGCTTACCAAAATGCGATAAACAACCCAAGAGCGACCACCATTCCAACATAATTATTGTTGAGGAAAGCTTTAAAACATAAATCGCGATCGCGATGACGAATCAAATGCTGTTGGTAAACAAACAACGAAGCGGCCACCAAAATCATCCAATAGTAACTTTGACCAAGTTCATAGTGTTGGCCTAACAACACCAACATTGCCAGCGTAATGAGCTGTAAGATCCCAACCACCAACTTATCGTGACGACCAAACAAAATCGCCGTTGATTTGATGCCAATCTTCAAATCGTCATCGCGGTCAACCATTGCATATTGGGTATCATAAGCAATAGTCCACAGTGCGTTAATCGCAAAGACAAACCATACAATCCAAGGCAGTTCACCAGTTTGTGCTGCCCATGCCATCGGGATTGCCCAGCTAAATGCTAAGCCTAAAAATAGTTGTGGTAAGTGGGTATAACGCTTCATGAATGGGTAGATGAAGGCTAAGAAGATGCCCGCAAACGAAAGTTGAATCGTTAGTGGGTTCATGGTGAGGACGAGTAAGAAAGAACTCACACCTAATACTAAAAACAGGCCAATGGCCTCTTTTGATGTCACCTTACCTGAGGGTAATGGGCGTTGCTTGGTGCGCTTTACATGGCCGTCAACCTTACGGTCAGCAAAATCATTAATCACGCATCCTGCACTGCGCATCAGAAATACGCCCAGCACAAAAACAATCAGAACGTTCCAACTAGGCATGCCTTGAGCGGCGATGACAAGCGCCCAGACTGTTGGCCACAAGAGCAATAGTGAGCCAATTGGACGATCCATTCGCATCAGTTGCCAATATGCTTTGGCTTTTTCTGCGGACATTTACACCTTCTCCTTAGCGTAAACTGGTGAATTAGGTAAGAAAACCTCGGCAACCAACATCGGCTTGTGATTCATCCACAATCGTGAGCGACGCGCCAAAAAACGGCCATGAGGTAGATTTACCCAGCCCATCTGTAATGCGTCACGCTCGACATTGTCAGCGCTAAATACTGTTAAGCCCAGCGGGATATCACCTTGCTGAGCCAAGTCATATTGCTGATCGACCAAAGTTGTACGTGGGATAAGCGTGCGTCCAATGACCCAATCCGTATTGTCTCCACATAAAATCACCTCTCTCAATAGGCAATCTTGCTCAGACAATAGCTGGCTCTCATCCTGTTTTAACGTCTTAGCAGTGACGATCTGATTATGCAGCAATTCCACCGTTAAACGTTGGCAGTGCTGACCTAAACGACGTGACAAAGAGCCCTGTTCTTCAAGCCAATGCTTGGCGAATTCGTTAGGGAATTCAAATTCTTCGGGGTTTTGCCACTCTACTTCCAATAAAGAAGTAAGATATAGTGATATCGGCTGATTCATACTAGTATTCAATTGGTGGCTTTATGCGTACAATAAAGCAACAACTTACCGTCTTATTGAAACTGTAAGTTCCGTTATTTGTTTTAGACGGTCTATTGTACCAAGACTGAAGCGATTCGAATATCGCGATCCAGAGAAAGAAAAGTTAGAAATATGTACAAACGTTATGTAGCCCAAATTATTTTCGCGCTAAGTCTGCTTATTTCAGCACCAAGTTGGGCTGAATCAGAAGAAGCTGCACCTAAGTTAGCCTACTTCACGCTAGAACCCGATTTGACCACAAACTTCTACACCAAAGGCAATAAACTGGGTTATGTGCAAGTACGTATCGACATCATGGTCATGAGCCAACAGGACCTTGCGGTTGTAGAACATCACCAACCACTGATCCGCGATGCGGTGATTGAGCTTCTAGGCAAGCAAACAGAAGATACGATTAAGTCTTTGTCTGGCCGTGAAGATCTGCGCAAAACTCTAGTGAAAGAGCTTAACGAGACCTTGCTGCCAGAGACTGGCAAAACCATCATTGCTGATTTGCTGTTTACCAAATACCTTTATCAATAGTGTGAACAGCTAAAGCTGACGAACTCATATCGATAAATGAAAGACAGATAAACAAAAGACCGCCAATTGGCGGTCTTTTTTGTTGGTATCTATAAATCAATAACTCAGGAGGCTTGTTGGTATTTCTGCTTACCGGAATCAAACAGCGCAATCGCCATACCTGAAAGCAAACCCACCAAGTGTGCCGTATTAGCAATCGCCATAAATGGCTGAACAAAACCAAGCACTAGCCACACCAACATAAAGCCAATAATAGGTTTAGGCAGTGTTAAACCGAGATGTGGGCAACGGTAACCAAGGATCCACAAGTAACCAAGCAGCGCATAAACCACACCAGATAAACCACCGAAGTTTGCCCCTTCCACATAAAACTGCCCCGCACCAGATAGTGCCGCAGAGATAAAGAAGATTTGCAGTAACTTACCAGAACTCAAACGGCGCTCGATATCCCCGCCCAATTGCCACCACCACAAGAGGTTGAACACAATATGGGTAACAGAGAAGTGCAGCAGTGCATGACTAACCCAACGCCAGAGCTGCCATTGTTGTCCTTCGAAAGCTGGGAAATGGAGCAGAGCAAACACGCCATCACCAAAACCGAACATCTGCAAAAAGTAGATAATCGTACAAACGGCCATGATCAATAAGGTCACGGGGCCCGCTTTGGCTTTCACCATGCCCATGATGCTCGGGCTGGAATAATGGAATTTACTCTTACGAGTATCGGCAACGTCCCACGAGGCGGCGCTGTATTTCGAAGCAGAGGGATTCGCTAAAAACTGCTTTAGTTCTGCTTCGACTTCAATTTCATGCTGTGCGTCCGCCAGCCAAAGTGCAAACTGCCCTTCACCTTCTGGCATCATCTGGATATCTATCTTGCGCGATGCCATGTAATCAATGAAGGCTTGCGCCATACGTGGATTATTTAACGTTACCAATCTCTTCATTAACTTCTCACTATCGGTAGTTCTGCTCGTTGCCAGGCTTCAAAGCCACCATCCACAGAGTACACCTGTTCGAAGCCTTGGTTAACCAAATATTGCGCCGCACCTTGACTACTAATGCCGTGGTAGCACATCACTAGGATTGGTTGTTCAAATTCCACATCGTTCATGAAAGGAACGATCGAATCATTAGTCAGATGAAAAGCGGACTCGGCATGCGCCACAGCAAAAGATTGTGGGTCACGAATATCAACAAGCTTTGCTTCACCTTGTTCGAGCAATGCTTGAGCGCCTTGTACATCGATATGTTGAAACTGGTCCATTTACTTTCTCTATGTCGTTTTCGTTATTGACGCCATTGTAACCTATCCAAAGCCAAACTTAGACACAGAGATAGTCAGGGCATTAAACGCTGTACATATTCGCACCGTTTGTGGATAAATCTGTGAATTGCGTTGATAAAGTGTATTTGGATCATTTGATCCACAATATGTAGTAATGATCTTGATCTAACTGTGTGTATATTCACAACTATCCCCAAACCAAAAACCGCTTCAAAGCCTTATTTTGTCCGGCTTTCGAACAGTTGATGAATAATTACTTCACAGAGTTATACACAGGTAGCACAGATAAATTAGATCGCAAACGCTGTCTATTTTTGATCGAAAATAAAAAAGCCGAGATCACATGATCTCGGCTTTCTATGAAAATCTTACTTGAGATTAGAAGCGAAAGTTAGAACTCACCAACAGCAAGTTTCAATTTCTTCATCGCGTTCTTTTCTAGCTGGCGAATACGCTCAGCAGAAACACCAAACTCATCAGCAAGGTCTTGCAGTGTTGCTTTCTCATCGTCTAACCAACGAGAACGAACAATACGTTGACTGCGCTCATCCAGACTTGCAAGCGCATGGCCTAGACGGTTATTGGTGTGTGTTTCCCAGTTTGCTGCTTCAATGTTATCGGCAACATCAGATGATTTGTCTTCTAGGTACACCATTGGTGCTGTGTACGAATTTGAACTGTCGTCATCATCCATTGGCATATCGAACGTTGAGTCCACTGCCGCTAGACGGGATTCCATTTCTCGTACTTCTGAAGGCTCAACACCTAGCTCACGTGCTACTGTTTCTACTTCACCGTTGTTAAACCAGCCTAAGCGCTTCTTAGACTTACGTAGGTTGAAGAACAGTTTACGCTGCGCTTTGGTTGTCGCAATCTTCACGATACGCCAGTTACGTAGCACGTATTCATGGATTTCTGCTTTGATCCAGTGAACAGCGAAAGACACCAAACGCACACCCACTTCTGGGTTGAAACGCTTGACCGCTTTCATAAGACCGATGTTGCCCTCTTGAACTAGGTCTGCCATTGGCAAGCCGTAGCCTGAGTAGCCACGAGCAACGTGAACAACGAATCGTAGGTGTGACAAAATCAGGCCTTTCGCCGCATCTATCTCACCGTTGTAGTGTAATCGTTCTGCCAGCCCACGCTCTTCGTCTGGTGTCAGCATTGGGTAGCTGTTTACAGAACGAATATAGCTATCAAGGCTATCTTGCGTGACTAGAGCCATCGGATACGCTTCTTTTGTCATTCAATTCCTCATCAATCTCTGATCTGGAGCATTACATTGCAATTTAGCTTGGCCATCTTGAACTCAAAATGAACAAGTTTCAAGAAGGGCGAGTAATTATCCATAAACAAATGGTCTATACAAGGGGTAAAAATTAGCTTGTGCTAATAAATTCCAAGTATAAGACCCTTATCACCTAAACTGGTTCAATTTCTTTCAAGTGACGCTGCGCTGAAAAGCGCGCGGCGATACAACCTAGCAAGCTACCAGTGATGATCAACAGTAGAGATTCATCCCAATTCAAGCCAATCAAACGAAATTGGCTATCATATAACGATGCCAATTGCTCAACTGCGTTATTCATGACAACCGTAATCAATGCCGTCACTAACCATGCAATGGTCGCCCCAAGCACACCAAACCACATGCCAGTGTATAAGTAAGGACGAAGAATGAAACTGTCGGTCGCACCAATCAGCTTCATTGTCTGAATCTCTTCTTTGTTTGCCAACACATTAAAGCGCAATGTATTGCCGACGATTAAAAATACAGCACCCAACATCAGCACTGTCAGGGTAATGACAATAATGCCAGCAAGGGTTTTTATCGCATCAAGCCGTGCCAACCAATCTTCATCTAGTCGAACATCTGTCACGTCTTGTTGCTCACGAACTTGTTTAGCAAGCGACTGAATTGCGCTTTTTTGTTCTGAATCAGGCGTAATCACCAACACGCCAGGCAAGGCATAACCACTTAATAGGCTTAGCGCTTGGTCAAACCCTGCGTACTGGCTTAAATCAGATAGACCTTGTTGCGGAGAAATATATTCCACCTCTTTTACAGAAGGCCATGTTTCAATCTGATCTTTGAGCACCATAACGCGCGCGTCAGGCATCCCTTCGACTAAGTAGGCACTCACTTGCGATGGTGATGCAACATCTTGTGCTGCACCAGCCACATTCTTACCTAACAAATACAAACAAGCTGGCATTGCTAACGCCATGGAGATAACAGCCAAGGTCAGAATGTTACCTAAAGGACGACGCCATAATGCGCCGAAAGAAGATTTAGCTTGTTTGATATGAACAGAGAAAAAACCATCGGTATTAGCACGCTTGGCACTGCGACCTTTCCCTTTCTTTTGGGTGCGCTTGTTACCTACCATAGTCTTCTACCTCACTTAGGAAGCCTTGGTTCAATTCGAAATGACGATATTGTGGGCGAGTGTTTACTAACCCGATATCGTGCGTCGCTAGGAGAATCGTCACGCCAGCACGATTAAATTCTTCGAACAATCGCAACACACGGTTGGACAGTTCTGGATCAAGGTTACCGGTTGGTTCATCCGCCACTAGCAGCGTTGGTCGATTAACGACAGCGCGTGCAATACCTACACGTTGTTGCTCACCACCTGATAGTTGACTTGGCAAGCAACGGGCTTTATCGAGCAAGCCCGTTTTATCTAGCGCCGCAGAAACACGACGTTTGATTTCATTTTCAGAAATCGATTCAATGCGCATCGGCAGCGCGACATTATCGAACACGCTGCGATCCATCAATAAGCGATGATCTTGGAAAACAATCCCGATATTGCGGCGCAAAAACGGAATGTCTTTGTTAGAAATACGTGTGATGTCATGACCATTAAAATGGATTTTGCCATCAGTAGGACGTTCTATCGCACATATCAGTTTCAGCAAGGTACTTTTACCTGCACCGGAATGCCCGCCTAAAAAAGCCATTTCTCCGCGTCGAAGGTGAAAGTCGACTTTTTGTAATGCCTGTCGCCCACCTCGGTAAGCTTTACTTACCTGCTGAAATTTGATCACCGTTGATTTCCTCTAACTCTAATTACTCTTCACGACTAAACAGAGCGTCAATGAACTCTTGAGTTTCAAATGGACGCAAGTCTTCGATACCTTCACCAACACCAATGTAGCGAATTGGAATTTCGAACTGATCAGCAAGAGCGAAGATAACGCCACCTTTCGCTGTTCCATCCAGCTTAGTCAATGTAATCCCGGTTAGAGGGGCAACATCACTGAAAAGTTTCGCTTGGCTAATGGCATTTTGCCCGGTGCCTGCGTCTAGCGTCAGCATGATCTCATGTGGTGCAGAGTCATCAATCTTCTTCATGACACGAACAATCTTACGCAGCTCTTCCATCAGGTTAGCTTTATTTTGTAGACGACCTGCGGTATCGGCAATCACCACATCGACGCCACGCGCTTTTGCCGCTTCAATCGCATCATAGATAACCGAAGCACTGTCTGCGCCAGTGTGCTGAGCAATCACAGGAACGTTGTTACGCTCGCCCCATACTTGTAGCTGTTCAACCGCTGCAGCACGGAAGGTGTCACCCGCCGCCAGCATGACTTTCTTACCTTGGCTTTGGAACTGCTTCGCCAGCTTACCGATTGTGGTTGTTTTACCGACGCCGTTAACGCCAACCATCAAGATAACGTAAGGGGTTTTGCTGCTATCAATTTCAAGTGGCTGTTCTACTTTCGCTAGAATTTCTGCCATCTCTTCTTTTAACAGGCCGTAGAGTGCTTCGCCGTCCTTCAAATCTCCGCGTGACGCTTTTTCGGTCAAGTTATTGATAATTTTCGTCGTGGTGTTCATACCCACGTCAGCGATAAGCAGCTGTTCTTCTAATTCTTCGAAAAGGTCTTCATCGATTTTTTTACCGCTGAACAAACCGAAGAAACCCGCACCAATGTTTGCCTTCGTGCGACTTAGGCTGCGCTTAAGGCGAGCAAAAAAGCTCTCCGTTGGTTTTTCTTGTTCTTGAACACGAGGCGCAACCGGTACTTGTGGTTCTTCTGCTTCTGCTTCTGCTTCTGCTAAGACAGGTTCAACCTTCTCCGGCTCTTCTTCAAGTGTGGTTTTCTCTTCTGCTTGTTCGGCAGCCTCTTCCACCGGCAGTTGCTCACCAGCTGGCGCTTCTACTGCTTCTGCTTCTTCTTTTACTGATTCATCTGTTGTCGGTTTTTGGGTCTGTTCTTCATCACCAAAACCTAGCCACGAAAGTAATCCGCGCTTCTTTTTTTCCGTCATCTGGGGCTATCCTAGATTGTGCTCTTATCTATTAATGACTCTTTTCTGACAAGATTATTATCTTTACAGAAAAGGCTAATGACAAAGTTGTGAAAACTTTCCAATTAGGTGAATCTAATCTTATTAGTGTTACACTCTGTCATCTTGAATATTCTGGGCTATATCCAAGCTCAAAGCTTGGGCGATTGGATATAGTATCACTTTATTAGCGGTCAAAAAATCTATGGTAAGACGTCGCCAGCAAAACTCATCACAAAAAAAGCCAACAACGGGCTTTGTTCGCATTATTAGTGGTTTATGGAGAGGTCGAAAACTCCCTGTTCATGATGCAGAAGGATTACGCCCAACCACGGATCGTGTGAAAGAAACCCTATTTAACTGGTTAGCGCAAGATGTGCCGCAAGCGAAATGTCTCGACCTATTCGCAGGTTCTGGTGGTTTAGGCTTTGAGTCAGCTTCTCGCCAAGCAGACAAAGTGACGATGGTGGAACTGAACCCACAAGCGTTTCAGCAATTGCAGAAAAATGTTGCCTCGTTGAATACTAGCAACATTAAAGTCGTCAACACCGACGCACTGAGCTTTTTAAAGCAACCAGGTACACCGCATCACGTAGTATTCATTGATCCGCCGTTTCGCAAAGGCTTATTGGATGAAACCGTGACCTTGCTAGAGCAAAACGGCTGGCTTGCAGAAGATGCGATGATTTATATTGAAACTGAAAAAGAGCTAAGTATTGCTGGGCTTCCTGACAACTGGCGACTGCACCGAGAGAAAACCGCAGGCCAGGTCAGTTACCGTCTGTATGAACGCACATCAGCTTAAAGCCCCAATTTAAAAGGATAGTTAAATGAAAGCATTATTGATACTGGCTAAAGCAGCCATCGCCTTCGTCTGGTTCATATTGATCCTCAACTTCTTTATGCCCTTCCCTGGCAAAGCGGCCATTGCGTTGTACATCATGACGGCTTTTCTGTTCATCATGCATGGATTGCAAATGGCAATCTTCATTGGCGCATTTGGCGACAAGATTAAGATGAGTAGTTGGGAAAAGTACTCCATTTTGATATTCGGCATCTTTGCTCTTCTCGATATTCGTCGGAAGCACATGATGTAAAAAGACAAATAAACGAAAGCCGCTCACATGAGCGGCTTTTTTTGTATTCATCAAATTGACGGAGGTTTAGCCCATGTAGCTCTTCACGCCATCGAGGAACATCTGGGTTGAGATCATCACCAACAGTAAACCCATCAAACGCTCAATCGCTTTCAGACCGCGCTCACCAAGAATACGATGGAAGAAACTGTAGAACATCAAAATGAAGAAAGTTGCACCCCAAGCGATCAACACTGCAGCAGACAGCTCCATGATTTTGTCTGGATGCTGAGAAGACAATAAAAGCAACGCTGCGATCACTGAAGGGCCAGCAATCATAGGAATCGCCATCGGCACAATAAACGGCTCTTCACCTGCAGCAAGGCCAGTAATGCTACCTGCGCTTGGAAAAATCATCTTAATCGCGATGATGAAAAGAATGATCCCGCCAGAAATACTCAGCGTTTCCGGTTGAACATGGAGGAAGCTCATGATGCTTTGTCCCGCAAAAAGGAACAGCATCAGAATCATCAAGGCAAACAGTAATTCACGGATCAGCACCTTACGGCGGCGTTTTGCATCAAGGTGTTTGAGAATGGATAACACAATCGGAAGATTTCCGAGTGGGTCCATAATAAGAAACAGCATGGTCGCTGCTGAAAGAAGATCCATGTTCTGGCCTCGACTGAAAATTTGGCGGCCAGTATAACAAAGTGATTCAGTGAAGATATGATAGAAGACGAAATGAATACTTCGCCTCCATCAACAATTTTTAGCCGCAGCTTAGTGGTTACAAACGCGTGCCATATTCACGACAAACTTACCTTCCAGTTCGCGTACTTTTTCGCGCTTTAGCAAGAATTCTAGCAATGCATCTAAGTCTAGATCATTCAGCTTACAGGTATGGAAACGCACATCTGTACCAAAGTGAGCTGCCAGCTCATCACGATCCATTGGCGTTTCTCGAAGTAGGTTAAGTAAGTTGTGAGCATGAATCTCGGTCATCATCGACTCCAGTGATTAAGTTGAATCCGTCTAGTTTACGCAAAACCTGACCGCTTACTTTGACCTAAATTAGTAAATGATAGATGCAACGATTAATGCATGAGCCAAGAAATAACTGCCACTCACCCAAACATAGGCATGTTTCATCGGTTTACGATAACCATGTATCGCATACGCCAAGGCTGAATAGATCATAACTAAGGTGCCACTAAACCCAAGCGCATTAGCAAAACTTGGTACTTGCAACCAAACTTCCCCCGCCGCCCAAGCAAGCTGAACCAACATGATGCCCATGATCACAACAGGAAAAACCATGGAATCGAGCTGTGGTAGCAATAAGAAGAACGCCACAACACTAGCAGCCAGCAGCAATGCGAGTAACCACCAAACGATTTCCCCATTGAGCTGAACCCAAAATGATTTGCTATAAAGGATTTGAGCGAGTAAGTAGCCCGCAAAGTAGAGTGGCTTGCGAGATTTAAAGGAATGCAGTGTATCGGCAAATACAGAGACCAACAGTCCACCAGCGATCCAGTAGGTAGGTACTGCAGATGCACCTTCAGTCAACGCTAAGATCAAAAGCAACAACAGAGTAAAGATTTTAAATGCCAGAGACTGCGTTGGATTGGCTTGTCTCGCCCCCAACACGGAATATAACCCTGATAGCCCTATCGCTAACCAACTCCACATGCCGTATACACCTTTCACGTAATCTCGCCGCTAGTCTAGGTAGACCAATCTTGATGTAAAGGCATTATCAGCGAAAGTTGGATCTCGCTAGCGAATCACAACATTTTGTAAACGTAACTGGCTCAATTACTGATTATCGTTTTTCTCACAATCATTGAACTGAGCTATCTGAATCTGTTTGTTATCGATAATTTCATCAGAACTCTAACCTTCAGAAATTGAAAAACAAACCATCAATTTGTTCGCTATACAACCGTTACGGGCAAATAACCAACACAAAAGTCAGATCCACCACCTCTGACCACTCAGAAAGGCAAAAATGCCTCCTCCCAACAATACAAACCGTGATTAGCCCAATAATCTGAGAGTATAAAAGTTCAATCAAAAACACATAAGTAACTGATATAAATAAGCATAGATAAGAAAAACCATCAAAACCCAACCTTAACTAGCATGGATTATAGCTACCCCCTTATCGCATTGAGATTTTCTCATCAGATAGGAAAAGTTGAGCACAATAGACGTCTACAAGAGTGACTCTCGTTAACACAAAACATAATTTTCTCAACTTTTGAGAAATTCAGCAAAAATAGCCAACCAACATCCACACTGATACAAGAAACACTATTTCATCATAACATTACTCATATTTAACACTATAAAATCAGCAACTTAAAGACAAAAAGAAGACAAAAACAACAAGTCGAACATTTAAAGAGCAGCACAAAAAACACAGTTTTATTAGTCAATTTAGGGTAAAAACACCCTAGTTAAGTGCGTTTTTTGAAAACTTTTCCGCTTTGAAGTTGATCAAAGCTCAAAAACAGTGCTATATTATTTACATCGAGTTCATCAATGATTTTAGGGGTAGTGTTATGATTTCTTCTTCTCAAAAACAAGGGCTGGTAATGATTGCAGTGGTTGTTGGTTTAATGACACTGCCAATGATGTACTAAGTTACTGTTTCCAATAAAAAAGGGACGCTTTCGCGTCCCTTTTTTATTATTCAAATTTTGCCGTCTACAGATGCTTAACTAGTATGTCCCAATGCATGTAGTAAAAACCGAGTGCAGCAAGCGTAATCAAGGCCATTAACAAAATCGCAGCTCGCCAAATAAAGCGTGAACTTCTCGGTGTGAGTTCCTTTTCACACGCATCGCATGCAGCAAGAAAACCCTTTCTGTCATCCAGTTTATAATCCTCTTCGTGGACAACTTTGTTACGGACCGTCGCAATAAAGCGCAGTTTTGCAACGACATCATGCGGTAAGCGTTCTTCACAACTGGTAATCAGTTGATGCAACCCTTTCCCTTCCGCGTGGTATTGAGTACGCAGAAGTTTTTCGATCGTTCGGGTACGCATGACTACTTTCTCAATATCTGACATCGTAACCCTCCTTACTTGACCCTTCCTGTGTCTGTCATTTCATTCTTCTACAAATTCAGAGTTTTTTCGAGTCGTTAAGTGCAAATTTCCTTTTAAATTGTGCTCTTGCACGCATATAAAATGTGAAGTGTGCCGAATAAAACCTACATCCCTTTTACTAGATCACGAATAATTTATCTCAACTCATAGTTTAATCAGGGAGTTCTGTAAAATAGATGCCAATGAAACATTGGAGGTTATCATGCCAATCTCACTTATTTTGGCTCTATTCACCCTGATTGCTCTCGGAGCTTGGGTATTCTTTCGCTTCTACAGCAAGCACTACTTTGGCGAAGACGCGCCTGAACAAAGCGCTCAAGTCACCATACTCGATAAACAAGCGATAGAAGTACCAGAAGCAGAACCTGGACAAGACGATCAGGAATATTGGATTTACGTTCAGCGCGGCTCTATTGGCCCGAAACGCGAGTTTCAAATCGGTGTGCACTATTACCACGCCTTAAACCCTGGTGATAAAGGCACACTGACTTACTGTGGCGATAAATTCCTTCACTTCGCCTTAAAACGCTAATCTAAGGTAATAGCCAACGGGTCTTGGCTGATTTAGAGAACAAGTAACTCATCGCCAAGGCCCCAGCTCCACTCAAAACGATCCAAACTGGTATTACCCAAGCTGGGTGTCCCTGATACCAACCAAACGCTTTCATTGGCCACAAGAAGATTGGGTGCAACAAATAAATTCCTAAGCTGTGCTGACTAATAAAGCTCACCACTTTTTGCACTTTAGGTGTTAGACCTTCACCAAAGTAGCGGCACAGCATAAAGATCATAGACGCTGCGAGAATCACATTCAGTGTTTTGTATGAAAACCAACGACCTACGGTATATTTATCAGCTTCTAAACTGTTGGCCACCACCATGGTAAACGTCACCGCCAACGCCACGAGCCCAAGCCCAGTAAAAATGCTGACAGTGGTGCGATTAAGAGGCACTTTCTTAAACAGCACATAGCCGAGCGGCAAATATCCCATGTAAAGCCAGTATTGATTGCTCCAAGGGCCATCAATCTTAAATAGGAACAAAGTGCTGGTCAGCAGCCAAACAGCAAGATACGCATAGAGAACGTTATCATCGCAGTTACGCACCACCCATTGGAATAACGGAATAACAAAATAGAGCGGAATAAAGTAATAGAAGAATCCGAGGTGATAGTAAGTCGCGTGATGTGGACTGTTACTCACCACTTCTTTAACCGTTTCAAAATCGAAGCCTTGTGCTGTCCAACCCGACAAGTAGGCATAAAACATCGACCAAATAAGAAAAGGTACTAATACTTTGCCTAAACGCCGTTTAACGTAGTACTTGGCATCAAAAGGTCGTGTATCACTGAGCATTAGAGCACCAGTAATCAAAATGAATACAGGTACTGCCCAGCGAGTCACGCTGTTTACCCCGACAGCCGTCAACCATTGGTCAAACGGAATCACTCCCAACTCATTACGATATGGCGCTAGCACATGAATCGCGATCACTGCGATGGCAGCGACACAACGTAATAAGTCGAAAAATAGAACCCTTTCTCTCATACCCTTACCTACTTTGAGTGACTTCACGTTTATAGCATAGGGTAATTTTCATCCAGTTAAATAGTTAACAATCTGTTTTTGCTTATTTTTAACTCAGCGATGACGCGCCAATATCATTGATTTGCAAAATAGGTAGTCACAAATCTCATTGTACAAATGAGATCAGCAGCCCTAAGCTTTCTCGGATATGAAACAGATTTAACCGATTTATTCCATTAGGATGCTGAACAGATTATTAAGAGAGGTCTTTATGAAGAAAACATTATTAGCATCACTGGTTTGTGTAGTGGCTTTAGCTGGATGTAATCAAAAGGAAGAGACCGTGGCACCAACACAATCGCAACCGGAAGCGAACCCTATCTGCAGCGCTGAAAACCTTGCTGGCGGCTGGTCACAAGGTGAAGTAACACCTGAAGCTCAGCAAGCACTCGACTTTGTACTTGGTCAGATGAACACCGCAGCTAAGCTAAAAGAGATCTTAAGCGTACGAACTCAAGTGGTGAATGGTCTTAACTACGCCATTGAATTCGAAATGGACAATGGTGAAGTATGGAACACCATCGTTTACCGCTCACTGAAAGGTGATATGGAAATGACGCAACCTGCACAACAAGGTCGTCTTTGCCCATAAGCAAGACTTGCTGATTTGCGATACTGAATCGTAAAAATAAAAATGGCTCCTAATATGGAGCCATTTTTATTTCTAAGTCGTGAACCGATTTAAGCCGTAGCCACTTTGGCCTTTGGTAGCTTGATAGAAATTAGAGTTGTTAGCGCTAAGAAAGCAAATGACACCCACAGACATGCCGCTAAACCCGCTTCTTGGTAAATCCAACCGGATAGAACCGTACCAATCAAACGTCCCATCGCATTCGCCATATAATAGAAGCCGACATCCAATGAAACACCATCGCCCTTCGCATAACTAACGATCAGGTAAGAGTGAAGAGATGAGTTCACCGCAAATACGGCGCCGAAAATCATCAAGCCCATCACAATAACAAGCTCTGGTTGCCAACCGATTTGCACGCCATAAGCAATCGCACCAGTGATGACGGCAAGGATTCCTGCCCAAATCAGAGCCGCGCTACCATCTGGCACTCGACCTTGCGCTTTGCCAGTAATACGAGGCGCAAAACCTTGAACGAACCCGTAAGCAATCACCCAAGCCGCAAGGAAGCCGCCTACCATCAGATGATCCCAACCAAACACGCTGCCAAGATAAATCGGGAGTGCAACAACAAACCACACATCACGAGCACCAAATAGGAACATACGTGCAGCGGAAAGAATGTTCACCGATTCTGACTTAGAGAAAATTTGACGGAACTTAGGTTTGCTCTTCGCCTTCCCCATATCCGCCTCTAACCAGATCAAGCTGCATACAAACACAACAGCCAGCACACTTGCCACAATGACCATCGAAGTTTGGAAACCAAACGCCGACAACAACAAACCACCAACAAAGAAACCCGCACCTTTCAGCGCATTCTTTGAGCCCGTTAAGATCGCAACCCACTTATAAAGTGCACCTTGCTGCTCGTCTGGCACCAAAGTTTTGATCGCGCTCTTGGCACTCATCTTGTTTAAATCTTTGGCAATACCTGAAATTGCCTGCGCCGCCATTACCCAAGGAATGGTCAACCAAGCATTGGGCACTGCCAACATCAGCAAGGCAAAAATCTGCATCCCTAAGCCGACGTTCATGGTTTTGTTCAAACCAAGTCGAGCACCTAGCCAGCCACCAACCAAGTTGGTCACTACGCCAAAAAATTCATAGAAAAGGAACAGCGAAGCAATGGCTAAGCTTGAGTAGCCTAAGTCATGGAAGTAAAGCACCACCAACATACGGAGTGCACCATCCGTCACGGTGAAGTTCCAATAGTTGAACGTCACCAGCATATACTGACGGATACTTTTGCTTAGTTTTGAAATCATAACGACCTCAGATGTACAGCGTTTAGAGCATTTAGATCATGATGTTCCAAATGCTCTATGACCTGAACACCAGCATTAAGCCATCTCAATACTGGCGCTAAATTGTGAAACAAGAACTGATGAGAGATCTAAATATTATTTATTAATAAACAATAATTTAAATATAAAATCAATAAACAAGAGTCACATAAATTGGTAAGCCATTACGGCATAAAGAGAGCTTTTAGATCATGATATTCCAAAAGCTCTATAAGCTGATCAAGCGTTTTGAGCCACACGCTCGATATACTCAACTTGTACTGGTTTAGTGAAAGCACCAGGACGCAGCGCTTGCACTTCACGTACGATGTCTTCTAGCGCCCAATCTTTCTCTAGCAGTAGGTGCGCAGCGAACAAACCTGTGCGACCAGAGCCACCCATACAGTGCATTGCAACCTTGCCACCTTGAGCAAGAATCGCGTGCAGTTCAGGACTCGCTTGTGACCATTTTGCCGCGAACTCTTCGCCCGGAGCACAATCATCTTCAATCTCAATTTGGAACCATTTCATGCCCAACTGTTGAGTCAATTCGCCCAACGCAGACACGTCTTTTGCTGCTAATTCAGCATTATCCAGGGCAGTCACAATCGCTTCTACGCCTTGTGCTTTTAGTTGCTCTAACGAAGCTTGCAGTTCAACACCTTTGGTACCAGGACATGGAGTCAGTACTAAAGCGCCCGTTTCTAAATCTAATTGCCATGTAGGATGAGACATCTTAAAACTCCTTATGCCATACCAACGTTACGAACCAATTCTGCAGTACGCGTCGCGTAACCCATTTCGTTATCGTACCAAGCGTAAATCTTCACCATACGAGAGCCCACTACCATGGTTGATTGCGCATCAACGATCGTTGAACGTTGGTCGCCTTTGTAATCGATAGAAACCAATGGACGCTCTTCAAAGCCAAGGATGCCTTTTAGCTCGCCTTCAGAAGCTTCTTTCAGTAGTGCGTTAACCTCTTCTGCCGTGGTATCACGTTTCACATCAAAAATGATGTCAGTAAGTGAGGCGTTTGCTAGAGGAACACGAACCGCGTGACCGTTAATCTTGTCTTTCAACTCTGGGAAGATTTCAACAATCGCTTTTGCACTGCCCGTTGTGGTTGGGATCAGGCTCATGCCACATGCACGTGCACGACGTAGGTCTTTGTGCGGCGCATCCAGAATCGTTTGTGTGTTAGTTAAATCGTGAATCGTTGTGAATGACGATTGTTCAATGCCCAGTTTCTCGTGAATCACTTTCACGACAGGTGCAATACAGTTCGTTGTACAAGACGCTGCGGTTACGATGCGGTGCTGCGCAGGGTCGAAGATGTGGTCGTTCACGCCCACTACGATGTTAGCTACGCCGTCTTCTTTTACTGGTGCGCTAACAACAACACGTTTTACGCCTTGTTCTAGGTATTTGTTTAGGAATGAGGTTTTGCGATGAACGCCCGTTGCTTCAATCACAACATCACATTGACCCCAGTTCACAGCATCGATATCACGCTCTTGTGAAGTCGTGATGCGCTTACCGTTGATCACCATGTCTGTGCCTTCAACTTGCACTGCATGGTTCCAACGACCTTGAACTGAATCGAACTCAAGTAAGTGGCCAAGAGTCGCTGCATCACCCGCTACATCGTTGATGTGTACGAACTCTAGCTCTGGCCAATCAAACGCTGCGCGTAATGCCAAACGACCAATTCGACCGAAACCGTTAATACCTACTTTAATCGTCATAATCTTCTACCTTTAAGCTTTCGCTGGTTAACAGCACGCTGCACGAGCTTTGTCTTGCAAACGTGAAATATCGTCTTGGTACTCTTGCTTTAAGCAGTTCGAGGCCACCAAGTCATCAATCAATTTTTGCATCCATCCCGGTAATTGATCTGACAGCTCGTAGTACACCCATTGCCCCTGGCGTTTATCAACTAAAATACCATTTGATCTTAGCTGAGCCAGATGGCGAGAAATCTTTGGTTGGCTTTCTTGTAGCGCATGAGCTAAATCACCAACACAAGTTTCCCCTTCACGAACCACCAGCATTAAGCAACGCACACGAGTCTCGTCGGAAAGAAGTTTGAAGAACTGATGTGGAAGCATACTTACATACCTATATATGGATATGCGTATATGGTTATTTAAAAAGAGGATGCCGTCAAGCGATCGTGCTCGACTGTAATAAAAGTTTAATATTTGATCAGATTAGGCGCCAGAAAAGGTCTGACTCCAGCGCACAGCTTCGCCAAGTTCAGACTTCACATCATCAACAGAAAGACCAAGTTGCTGGGAGAATTGCTCCACGCCAGCCCAGTCTGCACGCTCGTAGCACTCTTCAATTGCCAGTAACGCGCCGTATTCACCTTGGCGATGCAACAAAGCTTGCTGCACGGAAGGACTTAACGGCAACTGCCCAACTAAAGATTCAACAGACAAATCGAGCATGGCATCGAGAATCGACAACAAGCCAACCATAAAGCCCTGCTCGTTGAGATGCGAAAGAGGTTGATAGCGCGACATGGCTTCGCAGAATTGAGCGCGTTGCAAAGATAAGTTGTACAACTCACGCGGCTTCTTACTGGAGATATAAGACGCCACCACCAGCGAGACAAACATTTTGAGCTTCTCTTGCCCAAGGTAAATCAAAGCTTGGCGGAATGAAGTAATGGTCACTTCTAGCGTGGTCGATTGCGTGTTCACAAAACGCAGTAACTTGTACGACAGCGTGACATCTTGAGTAATGATGTTTTCAATCCGGTCGAAGTCAGGATCGGGAACACACACTTCTCTAAATAACTTAAGCGCCAGTATTTGCTCAGGGCTCACGTATTTAGTCTGCATCACTTCCGGCTTACTGAAAAAGTAACCTTGGAAGAATTTAAAGCCCGCCTCTTTGGTCGCTTCAAACTCAGCTTCGGTTTCGACCCGCTCAGCTAAGAAGTGGTATTTGGTGCGCTTTTTGGTGTGCTTCTTAACTAAATCGCACGCATTTTTCAGCCCCATCGCCATGATGTCGAGTTTCACGATATGAACGTAAGGCAGAAAGCGACGCCATTCGTCAGTCAACGTGAAATCATCGAGCGCGATCAAGTAGCCTTCACGGTACAGTTCACGAATGGCTTCAAGCAGTTCATCGGTTGGTTGGCAGGTTTCGAGTACCTCAACCACGATTTTGTTTTTCGGCAAGCTTCTTGGCAGCCGACGCAACAAACTTTGATGAGGAAAATTGATGAAGCATCGCGAAGATGCAATCAGAGGATTGGTTCCGACAGAGAGAAAGTTCTCTACTATCAATCGGTATGTCGCCCTGTTTGAATCGATGTGTACAGGATAGGCATTACTTTCACCATCACGGAACAACAACTCATATCCCAGCGTCTGTCTTTTTCGATTAAAGATAGGCTGGCGGGCGACATACGCATTTTTCATTCGAAATTATTGTGCTTTTTATAATTTGTTACTTAGCTGCCGCTAATAATGCACCACATCCCATGAACATTGAACCGAATACTTTATTAATTTTGCCCATGATCTTATCTGAGCGAATAAAGCGTCCCATTTGAGCGGCCAAACTGGTGTAACCCAGCATCACAAACGCATCAATGGTTACTGTGGTCACACCCAATACCAATAGCTGAGTCAGTTGGTCTTTCGCTGGGTCAATAAATTGTGGAAACAGTGCCACCAAGAATACGATCGATTTCGGGTTAGTCAGGTTGATAAGAATGGCTTTGTACAACAGAGAAGTACCTGACATGGTTTGGTGACTTTCGGTCGCAACCAAGCCGGATGTATCACGCCACTTTTGAATGCCAAGCCACACAAGGTAAGCTGCACCAACCCATTTGATCACAGTAAATGCCGTTGCCGATTGCGCGACTAAAGCACCAATGCCAGCGCCAACCAAAGCAATATGAATTGCCAAACCAATCTGTAAACCAACGATAGCACCCAATGACTTACGCGTGCCGTAACTCAGACCATTACTGATCGAGTTGACGGTACCAGATCCCGGAGCCAGACTAAAAACAATTGCTGTTACCACATAGGCTAACCAAACATGGGTATCCATTGCATTTCCTCAATAATTCTTCGATGATACGTCGCGGTAACAACGTATCTTTAGGTAATCGACTAATGGCTATTAACCATTCACCTTTGACTTATACTCAAGAGACTTTATTTGAGCAAGCAATAGGTGGTCCAATCGCAGCACTTTGGCGAGAACGCCAAGAAGGCTTTGTAAAAGGGACAGAGAAAAAGAAAATCTACTGGTGCAAACTCACCAATCCTGAGCACACAAAAGCCGTGCTGATCGTTAACGGTCGCATTGAAGCTTCCTGGAAATACCAAGAACTGTTCTATGACCTATATCGACAAGGTTATGACGTGTATTCGTTTGACCATCGAGGACAAGGTTTATCAGATCGCCTAATTCCAGACTCAGACATGGGTCACGTCTATGACTTTAATGATTACATTGAAGATATGGAATTGGTGCTGCAGCAGCTTGATTTAAGCGGATACCAACAGCGTTTTATCATTGCCCACTCTATGGGCGGTGCGATCGCCACGCGCTATCTGCAAACGCATCCAGAACACAACTTTGATGGTTTGATTCTGAGTTCCCCAATGTTTGGTATCAACCTACCTTGGTATCTCAGCCCTATCGCGATTCCGGTCAGCCAAATCTTAGCGGCAGTTTCGACAAAGCCTAGCTATGCTCCGGGACATAAAGCGTATTACACAAAACCGTTTGAAGATAACCCCCTTAGCCAAAGCTACGATCGTTATCATTGGTTCCGTGGTTTATACAACGACAAGCCCGAACTGCAAGTCGGGGGGCCAAGCACTCGCTGGGTTTGGCAAGGTTTAATGGCTGCCAAGCAATGTATTTTGCTGACACGCCAAATTAAAGTTCCGGTTTTATTGGTTCAGTCAGGCAATGATCGCATCGTGAGTAACGCCGCGCAGCAACGCTTTATCGATAAGCTAAGTAAGACCAACCCCAATGCCAGCCTAGTTTCGATTGCTGGTGCAGAGCACGAAATTTTGTTCGAAAAAGACCAGTATCGTAACCAAGCTCTGGACGCTGTCTTTTCCTTTATGCGTGCTCAAAGCGCATAAAATGAATTAAAGAGGAAATACGAGGTCTGCGATTTACCCTCTTTTTCCTCCTTATTTTGGCGTAAACTTCATCATGTTCCCCGCACTCGGAGCAGTACGACCTAGTCAATCTACTGCGCTCCGTGTGCAATCAACCTGTTCTACTCTATCCGAACCGTTTACGAGGGCTTCATGAGCACATCGCTACCTTGCAAAGAGATCACTAAAATCGTTGCCTCAGATCTGGATGGCACTTTACTCGCACCAAACCACCAGCTAAGCACTTACTCGAAAGAGACGCTCAAAGCGCTGCATGAACAAGGCTACACATTTGTCTTTGCAACGGGTCGCCACCACGTAGACGTCGCAAGCATTCGTCGCACGGTAGGTATTCCGGCTTACATGATCACTTCAAACGGCGCTCGTGTGCACGACCAGAATGATCAAGAGATGTACAGCCAGAACGTACCGGAAGATTTGGTGCAGCTAGTGATCGACACGATCAAAACGGATCCTGAAATACTTATCCACATGTACCAAAACGACGACTGGTTGCTGAACAAAGACGACGAACAACTGCGTGATTTCCACGAAGAGTTCACTTACAAGTTGTACGACCAAGACAATGCGCCAACTGACGGCATTGCAAAAGTGTTCTTCACCCACCCAGCGCAAGACCATGAACACCTTGTTACCTTCGAAACGAAGCTGCGTGAACAGTTTGGCGATCGACTAAACATCGCATTCTCAACACCTTGGTGTCTGGAAGTAATGAGTGCGGGTGTTTCTAAAGGTGACGCTCTAAAAGCAGTAGCAGAATCAATTGGTTTGACACTAGAAAACACCATTGCGTTTGGTGACGGCATGAACGACGTAGAAATGCTATCGATGGCGGGTAAAGGTTTGGTGATGGGCACCTCTCACGAGAAAGTGATGAAAGCACTACCAAACAATGAAGTGATCGGCAGCAACGCCGACGATGCGGTTGCACACTACCTGCAAGAGCATCTGCTATAACCTGTATTAGTTATCAACAGCGGGTTATCGACAAAATCACAAAGGGCTGCACCATGCAGCCCTTTTTCTTTTATCGCTGACTCGGCAACTTCTCTTTTCCGAGGATTGCTTGCCACTCTTCTTCGCTCACCGGCATGATCGATAAGCGATTACCGCGTTTCACCAATGGCATGTTTTCTAGCTCTGGCATCGCCTTCATGACCGACAACGGAATCAAGCGCTCAGTCTTACGCACAAACTCGATATCCACCATAATCCAACGCGGATTTTCTGGGTCAGATTTTGGGTCATAATAATCACTCTCTAGATCAAACTGGAAATGATCGGGATACGCTTCACGAGTCACTTTGGCAATACCTGCCACACCCACGTTCTTACAAGAAGAGTGGTAAATCAGTACCAAGTCGTCCAATTTGACTTGGTCACGCATCATATTACGCGCCTGATAATTACGAACTCCCTCCCAACATGAAACCTTTTGGGTTCGAAGCGTGTCAATAGAAAAGGTATCTGGTTCTGTTTTAAATAACCAATATGCCATAATGCCATCCGATGCAGATTGAGTAATGAGGAAGATATAACATGAAGGCTTTGAAAAACCCAGTGGCATTAGCCACACTGCTGGTCCTGCAAGCATGTAGCATGCAACCACAGCAGTCCGATGCAGACGCACCAACAACTCCGCCTGCGTCCTTAGATAAGCCAGAAACCATCTTACCTCAAACCTTTATGTTGCGTGGTGAAGTCGTGATTGGGCATGAAAGCCAGTACATCACACCTTGTGGCAGCGACAAACAATATTGGCTGCAACTGTCACCACAACAAATCCAACATGCAGTGGCCATCACCAACGAACCTTATCAAACCATGTATGGTGAAGTGATTGGTCACCTCAATCCACCAGGCGTCGACGGTTTTTCTGCAGATTTCGATGCTAACTTTGTGGTTGAGCAGGTGAACCTCCTCACCACAGAAAATCCGCATCGCTGCAAACAAACCAGTAAACCCACTCGCGTATTTGGTAATGAACCTTCGTGGGCTGCCAACTTTGAAGGCAATACGCTCAAGTTCCAGCAAATGGGCAAGTCGACACAAACGCTAAAAATCGACAGCAGTAAATTGCAACCTCGTCAGCGTACTTACCAACTGGATGACGGCGAACTGCGCATGACCGAGAACTTGTGTTCAGACACCATGAGCAACTCTCTCTACGGCTGGAAAGCGACACTAGCGCATGACGATAAAACCTACCAAGGCTGCGGTATGGCGGCCAACGTAGATTCAACACTCGAGTGGGTGAACACTTACGTAGCAACGTCAACCCAGTCGCAAGGGTTTGAAGTACAAATGACACTTAACAGCGACCACAGTGCCATCACCAAATACAGCTATTCAGACGGGCAACCGCCATTGATTGAACGCGGCTACTGGCAACAACTGAGCCCATCGCAAGTGCAAGTATTGATGACTCACCACCAGCAACAACGCTTAATGACCGAGCGCCTATTTACTCGCGAAGGCAACCAGCTGAAAGCAGTCAAAGAGAAAGTGGGCAATTTGGTTTATCCCATTGCCGATGGCGGTTTAGTGCTATACCCAGCAACAGTGCGTAACTCAGGTACAGAACAACCAGCAGCCGAGCGCAACTCAGGTACAGAACAACCAGCAGCCGAGCGCAACAACGATCCAATTGGTGCAGCTGATGTGCCATCCAGTGCCGAATTTAATTCAAAAGTGGATGCGGCGGTACGTAACTACTTTTTCATTAATCAAACCAACCCAAGCAATAACCAATACCGTTGGCTGACCTACGATCTGAATGGCGATGGTGATGAAGAATTACTGGTGCAACTTGATTGGTGTGGCTCTGGCGGCTGTACTCTACTCGTCTTCGAAAACTACGAGAAAGAGTGGCGCTTCAACAGCCGTGTGACGCTCGTACAAAGTCCAATTATGCTTGGTCAACAAACCTCGCACGGCTGGCGTGACCTGATTTTCAATGTCAGCGGAGGCGGTGCAACACCGGGGCAATACGTGATGCAATACACAGGCGTAAGCTACCCAATCAACCCAAGCTTGGCGCCAAAAGCGAGCAAAGAACAAGTCAGCGGTGTGCGTCTGTTCTCAGATGGCATCAGCCCTGTTCGTGATGGAGTGCGCTTGTAATGGCACAGCCTTGTCCACATTGTGGCTTCCAGTTCAACTGCATCTGTTCACTGCTGCCCAAGTTAAGCAGTGAACACTCGCTGATGCTGTTAATGCACCCTAATGAACTGACGCGCGATACCAACACTGGCAAACTGCTCGCCCAGTGCCAACTGAATGTCACTCAAGTCGTTTGGGACCGAAAAACACCACCAGCGGAGTTATTAGAAACGCTAGCGAATCCAAGCCTACTGCCAGTACTGCTATTCCCAAGTGAAGAGAGCCTGACACTTGAACAAGTGCAGCAACAAAGTAACGAGCAAAGCAGACGACCGCTGTACATCATTCTTGATGCGACTTGGCAAGAGGCGCGCAAGATGATCAATAAAAGCCGTTGGCTAGAGGGCGTCGCTATGATGGGCTTAGCCACTCAAGCCGATTCCCAATATCAACTGCGTCGCAACCAGCAAGAAGGTAATCTATGTACCTTTGAAGTGGCTGCCCAATTGCTCGGGCAACTCGGTGAAGAGCAAAACCAGAAACAGATGCTGAACTTCTTCGAGCAATACCTTCCTCGTTTCCAAGCCGAGAAAAGTGGTCACGAGTTCAAAGCCTAACATTCTTAAGAATCAAAAAAACGCAGCTCTAACGCTGCGTTTTTTATTGGATGCTGTTTCACGTGAAACAAAACTTTAGAGCTCTTAAGCTCAATTAGAGCAAAGCTACATTAAAACAAACGTGTCGGTTCACCCAAATAATAACCTTGCAGATAGTCCACCCCCATGTCCTGCGCAATGTCGCACACCTCTTTGTTGTGCACGAACTCAGCGACAGTCTTAGCGTTAAACACCTGACACAAACGCACCAACTGCGAAGCAATCTTGCGCTGCTTTTGGTCTTTGTCGATGTAGCGAATCAAACTGCCATCGAGCTTAATGACTTCCGGCTCTAACTTGAGGATCTCATCAATATTGGAGTAACCCGAACCAAAATCATCCACAATGATGCGTGCGCCTAGGCTTCTAAAGTGGCTGCACACCTCAATCATTCGTCCGTAATCTTTGATTTGCTCTGATTCCAACACTTCTAAACCAATCCGTCTTGGGTCGTTAAGTTGGGTAATGGCATGTTCAAGCAACATCAAGGTTTTATCACTGAGTAAATCCTGAGGTGACAAGTTAATTGAGAAGTCACCATGCTGGTCTTTCATGTAGTTGAGCGTTGAACGAATCATGTGACGGCTCAAACGCGTGTACAAATGCGTATCAGAAATGATGGGTAAGAAACGCCCCGGCGCAATGATGCTGCCATCCTCTTCCATGATGCGTACCAAACACTCTTGGCTCGCAGGACGATGGTTATAAGCGTGCACAATTGGCTGACTGTAGGTGATGATGTTCTGCTTGAGGATGGCGCGGCTCACACAGCTTAGCCAACCCAACTGCTCTTTTCGCACATCTTCATTGACCTCAATATCTTTGGCATTACAGATGTGCGTATTACTGCGCACCCCTGCTCTTCGTGCTTCAATGCCTTTGAGGAGCAATTCATCCGGCGATGCCGTTGGGAAATCACGACGGCTAACCAAGCCACCGCACAATGAAATCGAAAGGTAATCAATGTCTCGTAAGCCACTTGGTTCAAAGTTGGTTTGCTCGACCGCGTCAGCAAAGCGAGTAAAGTGTTGCTTGATCGCTTCACTACTGGTGTCAGCTTTAAATAAGAACGCCCACTCACCAACACCAATGCTATAAAGTTGCAGCGCAGCCGGTTTACCAAGGCGTTTACGTAGGCGATTGCTGAAGTGCATCGACAAGTCTTTCAACAGTTGGTCGCCAACGCGATAGCCGTACTTTTCGTTGATATGGCTAAAGTTAAGCAGTTTAAGTGTCAGTAAATGCTCATCGGTATCAATGCTGATCAAACGCTCTTGCAGCGCAACGCGGTTTTGTAATCCTGTACGACTATCTCGGCGAAAGCTCTGTTCTAGCTTTTTCGCTTGGCGGTCGAGTTGATAGCCCATGTGAGTATTCATGTTGTTTAGATCGCCAATCGCATTGCGAATCAGACTAAACAAGGGAGAGATAGAAGTGCTCACTTCTTGCTGTGGCATGTTAAGCGCAGTAACTTCATCCCCTTCTCGCATCGCCAAGTAAGTCAGGCTATGGTGCAAAATTTCTTGTTGGTGATTCTCGCCGTACAACTCGCCCATGCAGTAACTGCCCGACGTGTGGGAAATGTCCGTGAAGGCGCGAACTTCATCGCTGCTATCAATAAAATCAAGTCGCGATGCGCAGTTATAAATCATCACTGCTTCAGGCTGATGCATGGAAAGCTCCACCACCCCATGGCGAACTTGCTCAAGCGTTAACGAAGGATGGTTGTAACAAAACTGCACTTCATCACCCAAACACCAAGGGCGATCAAAGCTCATGCTGCCGTCGGGATGGATTTCCGTCACGGCACACACCTCTTTGCGCCCAATGGATTCTCGATAAAGTGGGAAATTCAGCAGTTGATTAAGCGTCAGGTCGTGCCCATCAGCAAGGTAATGTTTGTACACTTCCAGCGCTTTACGCTCCCCCAAACGATACAAACGCGTCCCTTTGGCGTGAGTAACCTTGTGCGGCATGCCAATCGGGTTCCACTCGGAATACGCGCTCGTCCATGTTTTCAAGGTATCGCAGTGCAAGGCAACCGCGACAACCGCTTCGTCATAAACTTGGTCTTGATGCAGAACCCAACAGCCGTCATCGATGGTTTGAGCCAAACCGCCAGAAACCTTCGGACCGTCGGCATCAAATACGCGATACACCGGATAATCACGGCGTTCGATTTGGACAGAAAAGCTAATAATGGCTTTAGAGTTATCTTGTAGCTGTAAAGCTTGCTTGAGATCGTAGCCATCGATATCTGGCGAGAAGGAATAATGCTGAACCGCAGACGTGAGCGTGGTTTGCTCAAACTCCATCACACACACTAAGCAACCATGGTTAATGATTTCACCTTCCAAGATAACGTGACGAGTGCTGTGACCTATGATGTGCGTGTTGGGTAATCTTTCGAGTATTGCCCGTGCGAGCGAGACGGCGGAGTCGCGTGATTGGGTGGATAAGAGTTGCACCAGATAACGTTTATCTGCACAACACTGAGAAGTGACTAAAAAGTCATTAAGCTGATCCACATTTTGAACCAGTTGAGAGAATGCTCGCATTTACCCTACCACTGCCGTCATCAAGCCACACCACATGAAAATGGTTTTATTATTTTACTTTGATGAGAGTAATTTACGTGGCTTTAGGCGGCTTTTCTAGGGTCAGAATTAAGATTGAATGGATTAATGCGAAAGCGATTACAAAAGCGCGAGTAACGACTGCAAGTTATTGATTTCAATGTCAGGTAACGTTCGCGTTTTTGCCTGAGTAATGACATTTTTATTCATATCATTAAACCAGCATGCGGCAAAACCCGCGAGTTTCGCGCCTTGAACATCTGTTACTAAGTGGTCACCGACATGAAGAATATGTTCACTTGGCAAATCCAGAAACCGCTGTGCTTTACTGAACATATCCGGCGCCGGCTTCGCACGACCATCCGGCCCTGCTTTCAGTACTTGTTGGAAATAAGGCGTTAGACCAATTCGATCTAAATCCACATTGCCGTTGGTGATTGCTACCAGCGGGATTTCTTGCCCCAGTTCAGCAAGTACATCGAGGCTTTGCTGTGGTACTTCAAAACGGTTACGCCAATCTAAAGCAACCTCTACTGCGGCTTGCGCTGCGGCATGGGACGCTTCGTTATCGTAACCCACTTGGGAGAAGGCTTGCTTGAGCTGCATTAAACGCCACAAAGTGACGTCACTCTTCAGCTCAGGTTGTAGCTGCACGACACGTTGCTTGAGTGCAAACCAATCGGCTTTATCCATATGAGCGACCGCCGGATGATAGTGTTGAAGCCAAGATAATAACTCACGCTCCATACGAACTATCACTGGGTAGTTGTCATAGAGAGTGTCATCAAGGTCAAACGTCATCGCCTTTACAGGCGCAATACGGCGGTAGAATTTCATGGGATTCCTTGATTAATCCGACTTGTCGTCGTTTCTCTTACGCGCTCTTGGATGCGCCTGATCATAAGCTTGCGCTAAATGTTGGAAATCCAAGTGGGTATAGATTTGGGTGGTGGAGATGTTTTCGTGCCCCAATAACTCTTGCACCGCACGTAAGTTATTGCTCGATTCCAACATGTGGGTCGCAAACGAGTGACGCAGTTTGTGCGGGCTGATGTGGCTCGCGACAGATTGCTTCTGCCCCCACTCCGCCATGCGCTTTTGCACGCTGCGATGCGAGATTCGCGTACCCAGCTTAGACACAAACAACGCTGGCTCACCCGGCGCAGCTAAATCACCACGCACACGCAACCACTTACCGACCCATTCTGTTGCCATACCAGAGAACGGGACTTTACGTTCTTTGTCGCCTTTACCAATCACACGCAACTCTCCACTGCGCAATTGAACATGACGAACATCAATGCTGACCAACTCGGCCAAACGCAGACCAGCGCCGTACATTAGCTCCATCATGGCGCGATCGCGCACCGCTAACGGGTCGTCCTCGTTAACTTCAAGCAATTGGTTTACTTCATCCACATCGAGGTTCTTTGGTAGTGGACGTTTCTTACGCGGCGCCGAAACACCTTTGGCTGGGTTCGCTGACATTTCTCCACGTAGGATCAGGAAATCGAAAAAGCTGCGTAGAGAAGATAAGCGCGTCGCTAAGCTGCTGGCTTTCATGCCTTCACGCATGCCTTTACCTGCCAATTGACGCACCCAACCCGCATCGACTTGTGACCAATCTTTCAACCCCATCTCAGCCAAGTGGTGAGCCATGGTTTCCAATTGTTGTTTGTAGTTGCGTTGGGTGTGCAGGCTAAGCCCCTTTTCGCTTCGCAAGAATTCGTAGAAGCGTTCAAGAGGCTTTTGAAGACTATTTGGCAGAGGAGTGTTGGGAGTTGTCGTCATGGTGACTTTGCCATACCAATGTTTGAGCGAGATGTGCCACTACTAAGGATAGGTGACGCAAAAACAAGGTGTCCATATCTGGTTGGAAGTGACCGCCATCCTCGCTAGAAAATGCCAGTACGCCAAGCGTCTGCTTTTTCACGAGTGGCAACACCACATAGGAACCCATTTCTGGAACATCCATATTCCCAAACAACGCCTCGCGATCCACTTTACGTAAACGGCCTAAGTAAGCGTCTTTTCCGTTTAAGTGATTGGTAGCAAAACGTTGGTAGCTTTCCTTACTCAATTGAGTCGCAGCATCACACTGGCTCAATAGGCGCACATACGCCTTCAAACCAAGATCTTTGGCTTTGAGTTCAATGGCGTTGATGACCTGCTTGAAGTCACCGCACTTGAGGATTTGCCCTTGCAAATCCATGAATTCGTAGAAGGTGCGATCGTTATTTGCCGCCAACGACATCAGTGTCGTGATCTCTTCTTCCAGTTCTTCAATACGCTGACGCTGACGGTTCATTTGAATATGAACCAAAGAAACTGTGCCCAAATCAACATGCGGCATCGATAAACGGTCGATCAGTTCAGGACGCTGAACAAAGAAATCTGGATGGTCTTTTAAGTACTGCGCAACGACTTCCGCCGTCAGAGCATCCGCTTCAACTTCTGAGACTTGACTCTCTTGCTCTTCAACTAGCACGACAATTGACCATCAAATACGTGAGTTGCAGGTCCGGTCATAAATAATGGTTTGCCTGGGCCTTGCCAAGAGATGCGTAGGTCACCACCCGGAAGGGAAACTTTCACGTTCTCGTCCAGAAGACCTTGCAAAATGCCAACCGCAACGGCACCACAAGCCCCACTACCACAAGCTTGGGTTTCACCCGCACCACGTTCATACACACGTAAACGGATGTTGTTGCGATCCACTACCTGCATAAAGCCTGCATTCACACGCTCAGGGAAGCGTTCATGTGACTCAAGCAATGGACCAAGCGCTTCCACCTCAGCCGTATCAACATCATCAACCACCGTCACAACATGAGGATTGCCCATGCTTACGGCACCGCAGAACAAGGTTTTTTCACCTGCTCGCATGATGTAGGTTTTCTCTTTTTGCTTCGCTTTGAAAGGGATCTTGCTTGGTTCAAATTCAGGCATGCCCATATTTACCGTTACATCACCATCATCTTCAACATCAAGAATCATCTTACCTTTCTTGGTACTAACACTAATGCTGTATCGATTGGTCAGTCCTTTCAAACGCACAAAACGCGCAAAACAACGAGCGCCATTACCACACTGCTCAACTTCACTACCATCGGCATTAAAAATACGGTAGTGGAAGTCGGTTTCTGGATCATACGGCGCTTCAACCACGAGCAGTTGGTCAAAGCCAACGCCCGTGTGACGATCCGCCAAACGACGGATCAAGTCTTGGGAGAAAAACACGTTTTGGGTAATGCAGTCGACAACCATAAAGTCGTTGCCCAAACCGTGCATTTTGGAAAAGTGGAAATGCATTTGTTGTGTGTTACTCCGGTAGAATCTGTTCCAGCTGCCACAAACTGGTCAGCTCCTCACGCTGGCGAACAAGATGGCTTTGGTTACCATCCACCATTACTTCCGCCGCTCGGGTACGCGTATTGTAGTTCGAAGACATCACAAAACCATAGGCGCCTGCAGAGCGAACCGCGAGTAGATCACCTTCTTGCAGTACTAGCGCTCGATCTTTGCCCAAGAAATCGCCAGTTTCACAGATAGGCCCCACCAAATCGTAAGTTTGTGCTTCACCTGCTCGTGGTGAGACTGGCACGATATCTTGCCATGCTTGGTAAAGTGCTGGACGCATCAAGTCGTTCATTGCCGCATCAATAATGGCAAAGTTTTTGTGCTCAGTGTGTTTTAGGAATTCCACGCGCGTTAACAAAATACCCGCATTCGCTGCAATCGCACGACCTGGTTCGAAGATCAGCTCTAGCTCTTGGTGGTTCTCTAATCGGCTTAGCAACGCTTTCGCGTAATCCGAAGGCTGTGGTGGCAATTCATCACGATATACCACGCCTAGACCACCACCAACGTCCAGATGACGGATGTTGATGCCTTGTGCTTTCAGGTCATCAATCAACGCTAATAGACGATCTGTTGCATCGATAAAAGGTTCAATCTCAGTCAGCTGAGAACCAATGTGGCAGTCGATACCTTGCACATTGAGATTTGGTAAGCTCTGAGCAAATTTATATACTGCCGGAGCACGGTCAAAAGCGATGCCAAACTTGTTGTCACGCAGACCAGTCGAAATATAAGGGTGCGTTTTTGCGTCTACGTCAGGGTTAATTCGTAGAGAAATCGGTGCAACCACACCTAGCTCGCCCGCGACTTTGTTCAAGCGCTCTAGCTCAGGTTCTGATTCCACGTTGAAGCATTTAATACCCAACTCCAGTGCGCGTTTCATTTCTGCCGGCGTTTTACCAACGCCTGAGAACACAACCTTCTTCGCATCACCGCCAGCCGCGATAACACGCTCAAGCTCACCACCCGATACAATATCGAAACCTGAACCCAAACGAGCCAGTGCATTCAATACGCCAAGGTTGGAGTTTGCTTTTACTGCATAACAAACAAGATGAGGATGCTGACCCACAGCGCTATCAAACGCATTCCAGTGACGCTCTAGCGTTGCACGTGAGTAAACATAAAGAGGAGTGCCATGCTGCTCGGCAAGATCGTGGAGTGAGACGTCTTCGGCCCAAAGCTGGCCATCATCCTGATAGTTGAAGTAATCCAAAATTCGCTTCCCTTAATTAATTCGACTGCTAAACCCTGTTTTCACCCTAAGGTGTGGCTGATTATTGTGACTGCTCGTTTTGTTGAGCGTCATCTGGGATGTAAAGTGAGCCTGATTGGCCGCAACCGGCCAGTGTCGCTGCAACCATCACAAACAACACAGTAAGTAATTTTTTCATTTTGCATATCGTGATTATTAAACCAATGCCCCCTATAATCGCACCACACTCAGGAAAAGCAATAGGATAGACGGATGAACGATACTGAATTTCATCAACTGGTGGACGCACAGATGCAAATCATCGAAGAATCCATCGATGAATCAGGCGCAGACATTGATTACGAAGTCACTGGCAACGTAATGACATTAGAATTTGAAGACCGCAGCCAAATCATCATTAACCGCCAAGAGCCAATGCATGAGATTTGGTTAGCGTCGAAATCTGGTGGCTTCCATTTCAAGCTAGTCGAGAACAAATGGACTTGCTCAAAAACAGGTATGGAACTGTTTGAAATGGTGAAAGAAGAGTGTGAAAAGCACGCTGGCGAAACCATTGATTGGCCATAAGCCAAATGAGTATTTGTGACGACCAGTCACCTAAACGAAAAAAGAGCACCGAGGTGCTCTTTTTTATTATTCGTTTTACGCATTTACCGCTTTAGTTGGACGAGTTGGCGTACAGCCATCATTACGGTAAGGGATAATGTAGGTATTCCCTTCTTCCGGATGAATGATTTGGTAGTACTGCGGCAAATTAAAGTTAATAAACTTTGACGATACACGACTGTCATCTTTCACCGAGGTGTAGAAGCTGTTCACTGACGCAATCATTTCATCTTTAGAACCACTGAATTGGTGGTAAACCTCAACTTGGTTTGACTCATCTAATACGTAAATATTGAAACCATCGTCAGTGTCTTCAAAGAAGAACTGTACTAAACCTTCACTCGCAAAGCCATCTACGACTTCTGGTAGTTGGTACTCTTGCTCACGATCCAGCATCAACAGCGGCGAACCTTTCAGCTTGTTAGTTGAAATGCTGCGGTAGAAATCAACTGAGTTCTCGAGCTTCTGAACCGATACGCCACGACGCTCAAAGAACAAACCATAAGTTTGGTTGGCAAGACGTATGGCTTTAAAGCGACGGCGTTTCTCTTGCTCAACAGGCTTCAAACGTAAGTCGATACACTCAGCTAACAGTTGGTAAACCATATTACGCATCACGCCACGCATGTTCTTCGCGTAACAGAATACATCCACCGATTCTGGCGGAATCGCGTCTTGGTGCATTTTGCCAAGAATGGTCTTCAATGCATCCAACATCGCGGTTTCACCTTTGAAGTGCAGTGTACGCACTTCGTGCCATGAGTTGCGATAAACTAAATCAACACTGCCGACCAAGTTAATTTGTTCAGGACCAAAGCTGAAGATATCGGTGTTCTTCACATCCACTTTGAGTGAGCGGCCAGACAGCTCTGCCGTTGGGTCATTTTCAAAGTTGATGAACATCGCCATCTGACTAATTTCACACGGACTACCCAACGCTTGCATGGTTGGGCGACGCTTACGTAACGAGAAGGTGTTACGTAGGTCACTCACCATTTGGTAGAACTTATCGATGTCTAACTGCGCCTCACGCACCACCGCGTGCAAACGCGTTGACTCGGTAATCAAACCGTTGAAGAACGCCCAAGAAACCAACTTACTCAAATACTCATGGTGCTCAAGGCAAGGCTGACCAAGAATACGGTGTGCAATCAAAGGCTGCTTGTATAAGTACCAACCTGACTTGTTCACTCCACCTTCTTTTACTTCGATGAAACTCAAGTCTGGCTCATGAAGATCTGGAGAGATCTGCGGGTTAAGTAAGGTAACTTTGCCCGGCAGGACTTCAAATGCCGCGTACAGCTTACGCGCAAGAATGCTGATATCTTGCGGGCTGATCGCAGAGGTAATATCGTTTCGACGCGCAAACTGAATCAAGTTACGGTAGCTTTGCATTAAAGCATCCAGTAGCGAATGGTGCACTACTTTCACTTGTTCAACTTTCCAGTTACGGCGATCATCGAGCTCTGCCAGTACCGATTCATCCCAATGCCATTTCGCAATCATGTCGCTTAAGGCTTCACGGCGCCACGCTACAGAGCCTACATCAGGTTCACGAGACAGCTTTTCATGGGTTTTAAGGTAGAAACAGCGGCGAACTAAATCCAAACGTGTGTCGTCTTGGATTCGCTCTAGGTAACGCGTTACTTTCTCTAGCATCAAGTAGTACGCATCCATGCCGTACAAGTCAGGCTCGTGGGCAAAGAAACGGCGTTTAGTGTCGATGCTAAGAAGTTGTGTGTGCGGGTATTCCCACGAGTAAGCTTCAAGCAAGATCGCTTTCAACACGGACTTGTAAGGGGAATCGATACTCTTGTACAGCTGCCACAAGTTCGAGCCAAAGTACTCTTCAGCAGGAATGCGGTTAAGCTGACCAAAGTTGATCCACTCATCACAATTGATATAGCCATCTTTACAAAGCTGTGCAACGTACTCGTCGTAACACTCTTCCATTTCTGGTGGCACGATTTGCCACAACAAACGCTGTCCAGCCAGACGAACAGCAGAACGGTAGAATTCATCCAGCAATAATAAATGCTGAGAAGAACCACAGTTATCGCCAGTCATCTCTTCAGAATGGTTGCTACGAAAACGCTCTTCATCCATTAAGAAGAAGTTCGCTTCCACACCTTGGCTTTGAGCCCAGTCGGTGATCAGCAAGCATTTATTGGTCAGCAGCTCGCGTTGGTCGTTATCCATCTCCGGTGAGATACACACCCAAATATCCAAATCACTTGAAGTACTTTGACCAATAGAAGAGGTACTGCCCATAGTGTACAAACCTAAGATCGCAGGTAGCTCTGCTGTCTTAAGCGCTTGCCCAATCGTCAGTTGAGTATCATCAAGGAATCGTTGTTGGAGTTCGTTCAGCTCTAGACCAAACACACCATAAGGTACGTCAGCATCGTAGTAGCCAGGAATAACAGGATGGTTGTAGTTCAACAAGGCAGGAATCAAGTGGAAGACTTGCTGGCTTTGCGAATCCATAAGCGCCAGCGCACGGTCGATCCGTTGCTGGTTCAGGTTATCTAGTCGCTGAATAAGTTTTTGGGTGTAAGCCTGCAAGGGAAGTTCCTTGGTTGAACAATCACGAAAATCTGCTGATGTTTTAAACCAAAAAGGTCTAAAAACGTGATCAATTTAACACTTTCATCAGAGTTGGTAAAGATTTCCACCCGCAAATAGTTGTGGTTTCAAAACCCCACACTAGTCGCAAAATTGATAGCGCAGTAGTGTCGCTCGTATTCGCCTCTAACTAATAATAGTCCTTAGTCTAAATGAGAATCCAGTCACACTATTTCCATAATGCAATGTAATTCCATTCATGACACCAAGAGAAGCCTAACTAACATTAAGATTTTCACGCGTTGAGTGTTACGATTAAGCAAAACTTAAACAGCATTGAGAAGACCATGACACAATCCACGCCAATTCGCATTGCAACTCGAAAAAGCCCTCTTGCTCTATGGCAAGCACACTTTGTAAAAGACGCACTTCAAGCCGCTCATCCAGGTCTAGAGGTAGAACTCGTCACTATGGTGACCAAAGGCGACATCATTTTGGATACGCCGCTAGCAAAAGTTGGTGGTAAAGGCTTGTTCGTTAAAGAGTTAGAAGTGGCGATGCTTGAAGGTCGTGCGGACCTTGCGGTGCACTCAATGAAAGATGTACCAGTAGACTTCCCTGAAGGTCTTGGTTTGGTGACGATTTGTGAACGTGAAGACCCACGTGATGCATTCGTTTCTAACACTTACAATAACATTGATGAGCTGCCACAAGGCGCAGTTGTAGGTACTTGTAGCCTGCGTCGTCAGTGTCAGCTAAAAGAATACCGCCCAGACCTAGTTATCAAAGAATTACGTGGCAACGTAGGCACTCGCCTAGGTAAGTTAGATGCAGGGGAATACGACGCCATCATTCTTGCCGCAGCAGGTCTGAAGCGCCTTGAGCTAGAAGAGCGCATTCGTAGCTTTATCGAGCCAGAGCAATCGCTGCCGGCGGTAGGCCAAGGTGCTGTAGGTATTGAGTGTCGTGTGGATGACGAACGTCTACTTAAACTACTTGAGCCACTAAACCACCAAGATACGGCAGATCGCGTACGTTGTGAGCGTGCGATGAACCTGACCCTTGAAGGCGGTTGTCAGGTGCCAATCGGCAGTTACTCACTGCTTGACGGTGACAACATTTGGCTACGCGCACTGGTTGGCGAGCCTGATGGTAGCTTAATTGTACGTGGTGAAATTCGTGGTCACCGCAACGATGCCGAAGCACTAGGCGTTCAATTGGCTAACGAGCTACTTGAAGGCGGTGCACGCGACATACTAACCAAGCTGTACGCAGACCACGAATAATCATGGCAGTGTTGGTCACTCGGCCGGGAGAGCAAGGCATCGCGCTTTGCTCTCTGCTCGAAAGGCACGGTATTACTGCAATCCATCATCCATTGATCGACATCGTTGCCGATCTCAGCGATACGCACCTCTCCAAATACATCGAAAATGCGCAAATTATTATTGCAGTCAGTCAACATGCGGTGCGATGCGCAGAGAAAATCTTAGAGAACAACGCTAAATCATGGCCCAAGCAGGCTATATACCTTGCCGTTGGTCAAAAAACAGCACACTATTTGAGCAAATGCACGCAACAGAAAGTACACTATCCACAAGTCAGTGATAGTGAGCACTTGTTGCAGCTTCCCGAACTAAACAATGTAGAAAAACAAACAGTTCTAATCCTTCGTGGCAACGGAGGAAGGGAACTGATTAAAGATGCATTGGTGAGACGCGGAGCAAAAGTTAACTATAGTGAGACTTATAAGAGAGAATTTATCCCATTCGATCCAGTAAGCTGTGTCTCATTATGGAAAACCCAACAAATCGACCAGATAATCGTCACCAGTGGTGAACAACTGGATTATTTGTGCAACCAATTGACGTCAGAACAATTGGTTTGGCTTAATCAACAAGAGTTGTATATCCCCAGTCAGCGCATCGCTGACATCGCAATTCAAAGGGGCTTCTCTCAGGTCAGATGTACAGGAAGTGCATCCAACCAAGAATTACTGGCTGCTCTCCAGCCCTAGCTACACAGGATATAGGCATGACAAGTAAAAATAACGACCAAAAAAATAACGATAAAAACCTTTCCGAACAAACTGCATCGGCACCGCTAGCTGAAAAAGACACACCGCAACAAGAATCTGAGCCTAAAAAGGTAGACTCAAAGCCTGCTGAACCAACCAAACCAGCAGAACCAAACAAAGTTGAATTTGAAGAGAAGCAAGGCAAACGCGGCGTGAAGCTGGGTACTGTGGCTATCGTCTTATCACTTATTTTTGGTGGTGGTTTGACATACAAAATGCTCGAACAGCAATCAGAATACCAAACTCAGATCGCTCAGCTTCAGAGCCAACTAGAGCAGGCTCAATCAGCAATGAAACAAGAGCTAAACCAAGTAAAAGAAGAAACTATTGAAAAAGCGACGACAGCAACGCACAAAGCTGAAGTGGTTCTTGGTCAGCAACGAAAAAGTATTGAAAGCCTACAATTGGCAGTGGCCGACGTGAAAGGCCGTCGCCCAAACGATTGGCTGTTAGCAGAAGCTGACTATCTAGTAAAACTGGCTGGTCGTAAGCTGTTTTTAGAGCATGATGTAGAAAGTGCTACTCAATTGATGGAAAGCGCAGACCAGCGTATCGCAGCGCTAAACGATCCTAGCCTTGTAGGTTTGCGTAAAGCAATGGCAAACGACATCACTAAACTACGTGTTGTGCCACTAGTTGACCGTGATGGCCTAGTATTGCGTTTAACGGCACTACAACAGCAAGTAGACAAACTGCCTCTCGCAAATGCATTACTACCTGAAGCTGCAGCGGTTGAGAAGCAACAAGTATCAGAAGATATTGCAAACTGGCAAGATAACCTGATGACCTCACTAAAAGACTTCTCAGAGAACTTCATTACCTTCCGTACACGTGATGGCAATGTGATTCCGTTGCTCTCACCACAACAACATTTCTACTTGAAAGAGAACATCAAAGCCAAGATCGAAACAGCGATTAAATCGGTTTACCAAGAACAAGGGGAAATATACACCACCTCTTTGGAAACCGCGGACAAATGGGCAATGGCATTCTTCAACCAAGATGATAATTCAGTTAAAGAGTTCAACAAATCATTGAGCCAGTTGAGTAAACAAGACATCGAAGTTGAATACCCAGCGAAACTAGAAAGTCAAAACCAGCTATCAGATGTCATTCGCGAGCGCTTACGTCGTGAAGTAACCACAATGACAGGTACGGAGGATAAGTAATGGTTCGTCTTATTTTCCTATTTGTTGTTCTTGGTGCCGGTCTATTCGTTGGCACTCAATTCTCAGGCCAACAAGGCTATGTCCTGATCTCAATTGCCAATAAAACTATTGAGATGAGTGTCACTACCCTAGTGATTTTTGTGATTGCCGCACTGGCTGCCTTGTTCCTATTGGAGTATGTCGTCAAGAAACTGGTTTACGCAAGCTCGAGCACTTGGAACTATTTTAGCGTCCGTAAAATGCGTCGTTCTCGTCGTTACACCAACGAGGGCATCATCAAGCTACTTGAAGGGGACTGGAAAGGTGCCGAGAAGAAGGTGACACGCTGGGCAAACCATCACGACATGCCGTTGCTTTGCTACCTAGTAGCGTCAGAAGCTGCGCAGGGTCAAGGTGACAAAACAAAGCGTGACCAGTACCTAGAGCTAGCAAGCCAACAAGAGAATGCGCACTTAGCAGTAGAGTTGACTCGCGCGAAACAGTTCATTCGTGATAACGAGTTCGAGTCTGCATTCGATACGTTACAAGCACTAAAAGGCCAGTACGCGAATAACTCGATTGTTCTTAACCTGCAAAAAACTACTTACATGCAGCTTAAGCTATGGCAACCACTGATCGATCTAATACCTCAACTAAGTAAAGCCAAACTGATCACAGAAGAAGAGCAAGCAGAGCTAATTCAGAAAGCTCAATGTGGTTTGCTACACGACGTGGCTCAGCAACAAGGTAGCGAAGGTCTTATCTCACACTGGAACAGTCTGCCACGTAAGGTAAAACAAGACGCTCACCTGATCGGTTGTTTTGCTCACGAGCTCATCTCACGCAAAGCAGATGCCGAAGCCTTCACTGTGATCAAAGAAGCACTGAAGAAGAGCCCAACACCTGAACTATACCAATTACTGCCAGAGCTAAACCTACCAGATAGCCACCCAGTGATTGTTTTCCTTGAAGGTGTCTTGAAACGTGAACCAGAAAATGCAGCAGCACAAAGTGCATTGGCACACTTCTTCTTCCGCCAAGAGAAATGGCAAGAAGCACAAGAACATTTCGAAGTTGCGCTAAAGCTTCGCTCAGACGTTTCTGACTATGCTTACCTAGCAGACACACTAGAGAAGCAAAACCTAACTAAAGCGGCTCACGAAGTCTCTCGTAAAGCTCTAACGCTAGTTCAAAACAACTAAGCGGCTCAGAAAGTAGAAAGCCGACAGTTTACTGTCGGCTTTTTTATTACCTGCAATTTATCAAAACTCTTCATAGTTTCAACGCGAACGTTCCTCTACCACCTAAAAGCAACGAGACTCCATCACCGATGGCTTTTGTCACTCATAACCACGAGACTTCCTTATCTCATTGATAACCAAGTGAAGCTACTTCAATCATTTTCTGCAAAGCAGATTTGTTGAACCTCAATATCTAGGAAGACTGTTCGACACTCGCAGAACATAACTATATTGGATAGATATAGAGAATATACGAGTACATGAGCTATCTGACCTTATGTACTCAGCTCGATGGAGGAAAGCTCCATACAACGCTTAAATAACGTTTATTGTAAAAGCTAAAGCAAAGTAGTCATATTAATCAGCAGTAAGTCAGAGACCGCTTAAAAGCCCTGTATCAATAGGGGTACGACAAGCAGGCTTAACAAACTTCTATAGATATTCAGAGAGTGGTTAGATGTTCTAGAAAGGTTTATTCGGAATTGAATAATAAAAGAGTGATTAACTGTTATCGTTGTTATCGGTACTAATGTTTGGCTAAGAGGTTAATTCAAATACTTTAAGTTATTTCCAAGCA
>NZ_JAKFZP010000015.1:0-52911 GCF_021654215.1 Vibrio sp. MMG023
TTGCGACTTGATTGGTCACTCAGTTCATTGAAACCTAATTTGATACCGAGGTATCTAATTGGATTATCATCAACGAGTGCCCACACAGATTGATAGGTCTATATTTTTAAAGAGCGATTCTTCTTTGTGACTCACATCACTTCGGAAGAGGCGGCCATTCTAGCGAGATAATTTTTTGTGTCAAACACTTTTTCAAATTATTTCGTTTTTCTTTCTGACCTTATCGACGTTGCTTGAACCCTTGTGAGCGCTTGCCCTGTCGATGAGGTGGCATTATAGAGATCGCGCTCACGTTGGCAAGTGTTATTTTGCAAAAATTGCAAAAATAATGGTTAAACGTCGACTTTTCATTCAAAGGCTTATTTATCCAACTTTACCCCAAAGAGTTAAACAACTTATCCACAGAGTTATCCTTTTTTGCCCATTTTTACTTACTGTAAATAAAGAAAGCTGCTTTACAGCAGCTTTCTTTATTTAGCCGATACGTGTGTTTCGGCGTCTAAATGACTAGATGCCAGAACCATCTTGTTCTGCGCCCTCATCTTCATGAAGACCACACTCTCGTTTTAAACCGAAGAAGCGGGTTTCTTCTTCTGACATTCCTGGTTCCCACTTCCTTGTTGTATGAGTATCACCTACCGAAAGATATCCTTGGTCCCATAGAGGGTGATAACTTAAACCATGTTCTTCTAGGTAGTAATGCACATCTTTATTCGCCCAGTCGATCACTGGTAAGAATTTAAATACACCATTTTGAATCGACAAGATTGGTAGACCTGCACGAGATTGGCTTTGCTCTCGACGCAATCCTGAAAACCAAGTACCGACATTTTGCTCACGCAGAGCCCGTCGCATTGGTTCTACTTTGTTTATCTTGTTGTACTTTTCAATTCCCTCTATACCTTGTTCCCAAAGTTTTCCGTAACGTGCTTCTTGCCAATGGGCGCTTTCTTTTGCTCGGTATACTTTAAGGTTGAGGCTCAGTTGCGCTTTCAACTGGTCAATAAATTGATAAGTCTCCGCAAATAGATATCCGGTGTCCGTTAGGATGATTGGAATGTCCGGCTTTTGTTGTGTCACAAGATGGAGCATCACTGCTGCTTGGATACCGAAACTGGATGAGACTGCGAACTCCCCTTCCAAATTCTCCAATGCCCACTTTACTCTCTCTTGTGCCGAAAGCTGTTCGAGCTCGACATTGATTTGAGCAAGACGGAGGATTTGCTCCGTCTTAGTTAATGTCAGTAACTCTGCTAGCTCCGGGTTGGACGCTACAGAATCAAGCATGGAAATCCCTCTTTGATATAAACACTTCTTGGATAATGCCAGCTCGAATCGTGAAATCGCCAAATGCTTCGCCTTCTTCACGTTCGGCAGCCCAACGAGCCACCAGCTGATCAATCTCTTCTAAGATTTGCTTATCCGTAATGTTCTCTTTATACATCTTCGGTACTCGAGTACCGCCGCGGTTACCACCTAGGTGTAAGTTGTATCGACCCGGAGCTTTACCAACTAAGCCGATTTCTGCCAACATTGCTCGGCCACAGCCATTTGGACACCCTGTTACACGAAGAATGATATTGTCTTCTTCCGATAGACCATGCTTTTCTAGAATATCTTCAACATCAGTAACAAACTGAGGAAGATATCGTTCAGCCTCAGCCATCGCGAGCGGACAAGTAGGGAATGCGACACACGCCATCGAGTTCTTACGCTGCTCACTCACACCATCATTCATTAAGCCATGTTCACGAGCAATCTTCTCGATCTTCGATTTTTGGCTTTTTGGTACACCAGCAACAATCAAATTTTGGTTTGCCGTCATGCGGAAATCGCCTTTGTGGATTTTGGCAATTTCAGCAACACCTGTCTTAAGTGGTTTACCCGGGAAATCCAACAGACGACCGTTTTCGATGAAGAGTGCTAGGTGATGCTTACCATCGATCCCTTCAACCCAACCAATACGGTCACCACGTTCTGTTAATTCATAAGGGCGACTTTGCTCAAACTTAACACCAGCACGCTTTTCTACTTCTGCTTTAAAGACATCACTTCCGACACGATCTAATGTGTACTTCGTTTTTGCATTCTTACGGTTCGAACGGTTACCCCAATCACGTTGCGTCGTTACTACAGCAGCCGCAACATCAAGCGTTTTCTCTAATGGGATAAAACCAAAGTCATCCGCTCTGCGTGGATAAGTTGATGTATCGCCATGCGTCATCGCGAGACCACCACCAACGAGCACGTTAAAACCAACCAGCTTGCCGTTATCTGCAATCGCTACGAAGTTAAGATCGTTAGCGTGTACGTCTACGTCATTTTGCGGTGGGATAACCACTGTGGTTTTAAACTTACGTGGTAGATAGTTCTTACCTAGAACCGGTTCGTCTTCTTCCGTGCTTTCTACTTTTTCACCGTCTAACCAAATCTCTGCGTAAGCGCGTGTCTTCGGTAATAGATGTTCACTGATCTTCTTCGCCCACTCGTAAGCCTCTTGGTGTAGCTCCGACTCCACTGGATTAGTGGTACACAACACGTTACGGTTAACATCACCCGCGGTGGCAATCGAATCAATACCAATGCTGTTGAGCGTTTGGTGCATCAACTTGATATTTGGTTTTAGCACGCCGTGGAACTGAAACGTTTGACGAGTCGTAAGACGAATACTTCCATATAAAGAGTGCTCAGTTGCAAACTTGTCGATCGCTAGCCATTGCTTTGGCGTAATGATGCCGCCCGGCATACGTGCACGAAGCATGACATTGTGCAACGGCTCCAACTTTTGCTTAGCACGCTCATTACGGATATCGCGATCATCTTGCTGGTACATTCCGTGGAAACGAATCAACTGGAAGTTATCTGCAGTAAAACCACCGGTAATGCGGTCTTGCAGATCTTGTTCAATCGTTCCACGCAGTAAGTTACTTTCTCTTTTAAGGCGCTCGTTATCCGAGAGTGGACCAAGTACCTCACCTAATACTTCTTGGCTGTTTGATTGTTGATTCGCGCTCATTAGTACACATCCCTTTGGTAACGTTTCGCTTTACGTAGATCGTTGATAAATGCTTCTGCTTCTTCACGAGATAGCTTGCCTTGTTGCTCAGCTACAAATACCAGCGCATCGTGAACATCTTTTGCCATACGAGTGGCATCACCACATACATAGATGTAGGCACCATCTTGAATCCATTGCCACACTTGTTCAGCGTTTTCTAGGATGCGATGTTGAACATAAACCTTCTCTGCTTGGTCACGACTAAACGCAACATCAAGGCGAGTCAGCAAACCTGACTTGAGGTACTTCTGCCATTCAACTTGGTAAAGGAAATCTTGAGTAAAGGTACGGTCACCAAAAAACAACCAGTTCTTGCCTTCCGCGTCACGGTTATCACGCTCCTGAATGAAGCTGCGGAAAGGCGCAATACCGGTACCAGGACCAACCATGATGATTGGTGTGTTGTCATCTTGTGGCAGTTTGAAGTTATTGTTGTGCTCAACAAACACTTTCACTTCACCACCATCTTCTAGACGTTGAGCGAGGAAACTCGATGCGCCGCCGTAGCGCTTCTCATCACCTTTATCGTATTCAACTAATCCGACGGTTAGGTGAACCTCTTCATCAACTTCGGTTTGGCTTGAAGCGATAGAATATAGACGAGGTGTCAATCGACGAAGTAAACCAACCAACTCTTCTGCACTTAGCTTGGTCTTCTTCTCCGCAAGCACATCTACGACTTGAGTGTTTGCTGCGTACTCACGAAGTTTGTCTTTATCTTCCACTAGCTTTTGTAGTTTCTTACTACCAGATAGCTCTGCAAATTTGGTGACAAACTGAGGGTTTGATGCGGTGATTTCATATTTGCTAACCAATGCACTATGAATAGAAAGGCTTTCACCATCCACTTCTACACTTTCTACACCGGATAGACCAGCCTTAGCTAAGATAGCATTGGCTAATTCTGAACTATTATCGAACCACACACCTAAAGCATCGCCGGCTTGATAAGTTAAACCTGAGTCCTCGAGGTCAATCTCTACGTGGCGAACATCTTTGCCCGAATCACGACCCGTGATTTTCTGGCTAGTCAGTAACGTTGCGGTATATGGATTTTGCTTGTTATAAGCAGAGTGGCCAGGAGCGGCTTGACCAACAGGAAGTTGAACCACTTCCGCTTCGTTACCAGAAGAAAGCGCTTCTTTTACTTGCTCAAGCGCTTGTTTACGCCACTCTGCGGCCGGCGCTTCGTAATCCACATCACAATCAATGCGATCGATGAAGGCAGTTGCACCTAGCTTAGATAAGTAAGTATCGAAGTCTTTACCCGTTTGGCAGAAAAATTCGTAGCTAGAATCGCCAAGAGCGATCACCGCATATTGCAGGTTTGGTAGCTTAGGCGCTTTCTTTGATTGAAGGAATTCATGCAGCTCAATGGCATTATCTGGCGCTTCACCCTCTCCATTAGTGGACGCAACGATGATTACATGCGTCTCTTTAGCAAGATTTTTGCCTTTGTAATCACTAGCATCAAATAGCTCTACAACAATGCCTTCTGCTTTGGCTTCTTGCTCTAGTGCTTCAGCAACACCTTTCGCATTGCCGGTTTGAGAAGCAAAAATGATGCTTAGCTTGCCTGCTGGTTTTGCAGCGACAGAAGCAGCAGCCTGTGCTATTGGGCCTGCAGCTGCTGAACTTGGTTGGTTTTGCGCTAAACCCCAAAAATAACCACTGACCCAAGCGAGTTGTTGTGGAGATAACTCAGAGACAGTTTGCTGGAGTGAACTAAATTGCTGGTCATTCAGAGGGCTTGCGATTGGTGGGTTTCCACCTTGCCCATTATTTTCTTCCGACACATTCTTGTAAGACTCATTCTTTTGAAAAGACATTGTCACGACATCCCTATTCATTGCGTGACGATAGATTAACCACTCTCCCTAATAACAAGAAAGAATAGATGTGAATGTTTTATAACTTTTTGGAAGTAAGAAAATCAAAGTTAGGGTCAACGATCTTCAATCCGAACTTGTTGAAAGCCGACTGCCATGGCCGATTTAGAGGCCGTATCGAGGTCATCATAGAGACATTCTTCCCCATGAGTATCGGTAAGACAGACAAAACCACCACGGGCATGTCTAAACTCAACAACCCAACCTCCTTCTTGTATTGAAGGTTCGATAATGGCTTCTACCAGCTGGTTATCACGAAATAGATGTCTCAATTCATTTATTGTCATCGCAATCCTTGCTCCAACTTTTATACATTGCTCCTAAATAAGCATGGTCGAAGTCTGAAAACTTGGGCGATTAATTCGATTGAATATAATGAAGTGATATAAAAAAACGCCGCTTATAAGGCGACGTTTTAAAGAAATAAGTTAATTATGTTTAGAAAGAGTATTGAGCACCAACAAAGAAGCCATCAGCAAAAATGAACTCTTTACCTAAGCTCGATAAGAACTCTTCTGACTCAAGGTCAATCACACGGTAGCCACCACGGAAGGTCAATTCAGATTCCTGGAAAGGGATACGGTACTGAACACCTGCCATTAGGTCGGTGCTCTTGATACCTTTGCTATCGCCGAAGTTCATTTCACCAATCACATCGAAGTTGGTATTAGGTACGGTGATTTCTGCGTAGCCATACCAAGCCCAGATAAGTTCATCAAACTCTTCCGTGCGGGCATTTGTACCCGCATCCACATACTTAGTGTCACTCAAATTACTAAAGGTCAGACCCGCATCGAAATGCAGTAAGTCATGTTCAAGAATTTGGTAGTAAAGAGTGAGATCTAATTTGTCGAAACCCATGTAATCTGCATCAACGTTAGAATAACGAAGGCGAGCATTTGGCACGTATTTTATGTCGTGCTCAACCGCAGCATAGAAAGAACCAGTTGTATTGCTATCTCTTCTTACTTCATTAACTTTAGTATCTGCCACCCAAACTTCTGCACCTACAGTGGTAGTAAAAGAAGAAGCTTCTTCATTTGCAAAACAAGGATAAGACGCTGCCAACGATAGTGTCGTTAAAGCGATGGTCGCTTTATATGTCATGTAATTTTTACTCCGAGATAGCTGATTTCAACATTAAGGGGCATGTGAGAAATATTATCATACTCTCACTGCCCTCTATCAACTAAATCTCTACAATCCGTTACTTATAGCGCGGCTGGGCAACGAAGTTTTTGAAAAACCAAATACCAAGTGCTATCACAATTAACCAGGGCAATAATTTCAATACCGCTCCAACCATACCAAGTAAGAACATCACGATTAACGCAATACCCGTCGCGGCAAATACAGTCACCATCGTAATACCAGTCACGAGCAAAGTTGCCGCAAATACTAAAATAAAGATCAGCTCCAACATAATCACTTCTCCTTTGTTTTAGTTTTACTAGAGCAGGTTCTGTACCAACTTATTAAAAACAAGAATAAAACCATGATCTATAAGTAAAAATAAAGCCAGAGACATTTCTGCACTCTGGCTTTTCTATTTGTGAGTTGGTAATTTTCACCAACCACTGGTGAAATTTACACGTTCAATTCTTTTGGAATCTTCGCCAGTGCATCTTGCAACACCTCTAAACCAGAACCTGGCTTGTGTGCATTCTCACTGATGTGGCGACGCCATTGACGAGCACCAGGCATACTTTGAAATAAGCCCAACATATGACGAGTGATATGGCCAATGTAAGCACCCTTTGCAAGTTGTGCTTCGATATACGGGTACATCTCTTCAACGATCTCACTGCGCTTCTTCACGGGTGCGGTTGAACCAAACAATTCTTGGTCAACAGATGCTAGCAAGTAGGGGCTTTGATAAGCTTCACGACCAATCATCACACCATCTAAATGTTGTAGATGCCCTTTCGCTTCTTCTAATGACTTTACGCCACCGTTCACAGCGATAGTCAGGTGAGAGAAATCTTTCTTCAACTGGTAAGCGCGTGGGTAATCCAACGGTGGAATCTCACGGTTTTCTTTCGGGCTTAAACCACTTAACCATGCTTTACGCGCATGAATAGTAAATTGTTCACAGCCACCTTTCTCCGACACAATCGATATGAAGTCAGTTAAAAACTCATAAGAATCTTGGTCGTCAATGCCAATACGCGTCTTTACCGTAACAGGAATATCAACCACATCTTTCATCGATGCGATACAGTCAGCGACCAACTGTGGCTCGGCCATTAAGCACGCGCCGAAACGGCCATTTTGAACACGATCAGATGGGCAACCCACGTTTAGGTTAATCTCATCGTAGCCACGCTCTTGGGCTAACTTAGCGCACGTTGCCAAATCAGCTGGGTTTGAACCGCCAAGTTGAAGGGCTAACGGGTGCTCTTCTTCGTTATAAGCTAGGAAATCTCCTTTTCCATGAATGATCGCACCTGTTGTTACCATTTCGGTGTACAGCAGGGTTTCTTTGGTCATTAAGCGATGGAAGTAGCGACAATGACGATCCGTCCAATCCAACATTGGTGCTACAGAGAGCCTGCAAGAATGAGTCATGATATAAACACCCGTTTTTACGTTGCCAAGGTAGAGCGCGGCGTTGCGCCCCAAAAATTAAGTCGGGTATTGTATACCCACCGTGCAATGGATGCGAGCGCTGTGAATCGCCGCCCCAACACCCTATTTCGGCATTGGTATCTCGTTCTGTGATATCCGTTGCTCACTCTACTCTTCATCGACTTGCTTTAGTTCATGATTTTCGGTCTGATAGTAGGTAAAATGCAGTATTTCTAAACGAACTTCGTATAGAAATGGTTTATCATAAAGCACGTCCGATAGTTATGGTGAAAGATTTGGACCCAACAATCCTTGAACAAATTGAACAAATCTGCGCTGAGCGCGGAGTAAGATTGACGCCGCAGCGCCGACGCGTTTTTGAGCTAATTTGTTCTAATCGCCGCGCCTCTAGTGCGTATGAGCTATTGGAGCAACTGAAAGAGAGTGAGCCTCAGGCTAAGCCACCGACTGTTTATCGAGCATTAGATTTTCTTCTAGAACAAGGCTTTATTCATCGAGTGGAATCAACGAACAGTTTTATTACTTGTTGTTCGTTCAATACTCAACAGCATTTTTTCCAACTGTTAATTTGCGATAAATGTGGCGATGTCGTTGAACTCGAAGACGAGACGCTGATATCCTTATTAGCCAATAACGCCGAGAAACATGGATTCAAGCTAACGAATCAAGTTATCGAAACCCATGGCGAATGCCAGGCGTGTTCCTCGGAGACGAAAGAAGAAAGATAGAAGAACGTTATGCGCGCTGAATTTGTAAACCCGTTTTTAGCTTCTTTAATGAATGTTCTAAAAACTATGGCTTCGCTAGAACTGAAGCCACAAAAACCGCGAATCAAGAAAGATGAGATCGCACGAGGTGACGTTTCTGGTCTTATTGGTATGGTTGGCCCACAAACTCGTGGTTCAATGTCGATTACCTTTGATGAAGCGTTAGCACTAGAAATCATGCAAAACATGCTTGGAGAACGTCCAAACGGACTGAACGAGGAAGTGACTGACATGGTTGGTGAGATCACTAACATGGTGACTGGTGGTGCGAAACGTATTCTAGCGGAAAGTGGGTTCGACTTTGATATGGCAACGCCAGTTGTGGTATCAGGTAGAGGCCATACCATTCGCCACAAGTGTGAAGGCTCAATCATCATCATGCCTTTCTCTTCACAGTGGGGAAATGCCTTCATCGAGATTTGCTTCGAATAATAGAGAATAAATAAGTTGGCAAATGCCAACCTATTTGTTTCTGTCTCAGACAATAAAAAAGGTCAGCACTTGCTGACCTTTTCTTTTTCTATCTATTCAAACATTAAGCTTTAAAAGCTTTGAATGCGTTGATTAGACCGTTTGTAGAGCTGTCGTGTGAACTGATTTCAGAACCGTCAGCTAGCTCAGGTAGGATTTGGTTTGCTAGTTGCTTACCTAGCTCAACACCCCATTGGTCGAAGCTGAAGATATTCCAGATAACGCCTTGAACGAAGATTTTGTGCTCGTACATTGCGATCAAGTTACCTAGCGTGCGAGGTGTGATTTGCTTAACTAGGATAGAGTTCGTTGGTCGGTTACCTTCAAATACTTTGAACGGTACTAGAGACGCCATTTCTTCTTCGCTCTTACCTGCTTTCGCAAATTCTGCCTTCACAGTTTCTGCTGACTTACCAAATGCCAATGCTTCTGTTTGTGCAAAGAAGTTAGACATCAGTTTTTGGTGGTGGTCGCTTGCTGGGTTGTGGCTGATTGCTGGTGCAATAAAGTCACATGGGATCAACTTAGTGCCTTGGTGAATCAGCTGGTAGAACGCGTGCTGACCGTTAGTACCTGGTTCACCCCAAATGATAGGACCAGTTTGGTAAGTCACTGCGTTACCTTCACGGTCAACGTACTTACCGTTAGATTCCATGTTACCTTGCTGGAAGTACGCCGCGAAACGGTGCATGTACTGATCGTAAGGTAGGATTGCTTCAGACTCAGCGCCATGGAAGTTGTTGTACCAAATACCGATCAAAGCAAGAATTACAGGGATGTTGCTTTCTAGATCTGTCGATACGAAGTGGTTATCCATCTCGTGAGCACCGTCTAAAAGCTCGATAAAGTTGTCGTAACCTACAGACAATGCAATTGAAAGACCGATTGCTGACCATAGTGAGTAACGACCACCAACCCAATCCCAGAACTCAAACATGTTATCTGTATCGATACCAAACTCAGACACTGCAGGAGCGTTAGTAGAAAGCGCTGCGAAGTGCTTGGCAACGTGTGCTTGATCGCCAGCAGTTTCTAGGAACCAATCACGAGCAGAGTGCGCGTTTGTCATGGTTTCTTGAGTCGTGAATGTCTTAGACGCGATCAAGAATAGTGTTGTCTCTGGATCGACTTTCTTCAGAGTTTCAACGATGTGAGTACCATCAACGTTAGAAACGAAGTGCAGGTTTAGGTGGTTTTTGTATGGTGCTAGTGCTTCAGTCACCATGTAAGGACCAAGGTCAGAACCACCGATACCGATGTTTACGATGTCTGTGATTGCTTTACCTGTGTAACCTTTCCACTCACCGCCAATTACGCGATCAGTGAATGATTTAATTTTCTCAAGAACTGCGTTTACCGCAGGCATCACGTCTTCGCCGCCAACCATTACTGGCTTGTTAGAACGGTTACGCAGTGCAGTGTGAAGAACAGCGCGATCTTCTGTTTTGTTGATCGCTTCACCACTGAACATCGCTTCAATTGCTGACTTAAGCTCAGTCTCGTTAGCAAGAGCGAAAAGGTGCTTCAGAGTGTCCTCGTTGATTAGGTTCTTTGAGTAATCGACTAGGATGTCTGAGCCGAAGCGTGCAGAGTATTTGTCGAAACGCGCCGCGTCTTGAGTAAATAGCTCTTTCAGATCCATATCTTGTGCAGATTCGAAATGCGCAGTTAGCGCTTTCCAAGCTTGTGTTTGCGTTGGGTTGATATTTTTCAACATGGTCTTTATCCCGATGTTACAGTAGGTTCCATTCCTTACAGTCTAGCGAAAACTGTGGAATCCCCGATTTAGCAAAAAGAATATAAATTAGATGTTTGGGCGAATTGCCACAAAACAAGGCTTTGTAATTTTTTTTCAGCCATCAATTATGACGGAGTGCCTTTACACTCACATTGAGTTAGGTCACGTTCCCTGTTTCGAATTTAAACAATTCATTTATGATGCTGAGAATCATATCATTTCGTAATGACAGGCTCTAATTGGATTAGGATAGACGCCAAATCAAATTTTTCCAAAGGAACGCATATGTGGGCACAAAAAACACTGCAATTAAAAGCGCGTAAACGCGGTTTCCATCTGGTCACTGATGAAATTGAACAACAATTACCACAAATCCAATCGCTTTCAGTAGGTTTGTTACATTTGTTTATTCAACATACGTCCGCTAGCCTGACCTTAAATGAAAACGCAGATCCAACAGTACGTATGGACATGGAAGCCCATTTTAATAAGTTTGTGCCTGAACGAGCGCCTTACTACCAGCACACTTATGAAGGCGATGATGATATGCCAGCCCATATTAAAGCGTCTTTACTTGGCAGTAGTGTGACGATTCCTATCCAAAACGGTCAGTTAGCTTTGGGAACATGGCAGGGTATTTACTTAGGTGAGCACCGAGATTACGGCGGAAGCCGTCGTGTCATCGCAACCATCAACGGTGAATAGTTCAGATAAAACAAAGGCTAACCAACTGGTTAGCCTTTGTTTTATCTCAATTTAGAAGGGCTGATTGATCATTACTCGGAAGGTGCCTTCATCAGCGCCTTTGGCCATTTCAGCACGAACAACAATACCCTCGACTTGGAAGCGCACTGCACCACCGATGTTCCACTTCATGTCTTCATGTAATGTTTTAAGATTGTATTCATCTGCAACTCTACCCACTTCGACAAAAGCTACCCACTGCCACCATGGTAAGTCGTAGTAGTTAATCAATGGAATATCATCGAGCGGTTGCCAATCTGGTAATACACGATACTCAGCAGAGTAGTGAATCGCGCTGCGTCCATGGTAGCGACCAGCTGTATAACCACGTAGACGATACAAACCGCCTAAACGAACTTGTTCTTGTTCTGGTGGACGACTACACACTGCACCATCACATTGATCCCACGTCGGCGTATCTGCAGTGAAAAAATCAAAGGCGAGCACTTGTTGATCGAACCAATCCCCTAACGGCCCCAATGAATAATATTGGCTGTTTTGAAATTCCCACTTTAACCACAGATCCTCTGATTGCAAACTGTCCGCGCCAGTGGTTAGGTCGAAAGAGGTATGAGAGCCACGCGTCGTGTTACGTACACTGTCTCGATTATCCCAATCAAAGGTCAGAGTAAAGCCCGTCGCTTCTTCCTTTTTATCATTGTAGATATCCAACTCTCGAGACGAGTAAAAAGGCGTGAAGATGATGGAGCTCACTCCCGAGTCAATTGGAGAAGCAAAGCTCACATCTCGAACCGGTTGGAATGCGCCAAGTAACCCATGTTCACGGACATTCCCCCAAGGCAGTAAGTACTTGAATTCAAGCTTATAGTTATCTTCGTCTCCATTGGTCACGGTTTTATCTTCCGTTGAAGAGTCATTCGAGCCTTGGTTGCCTAAATAGTACGGATTATCGTTAAAACGCGCTTGGTACATCTGCGTACTGAACAACAAGTTTGAAGATAGAGCGTAATTGAAGGCAGAAAGAAAACCGACATAGCTATCTTTCTCAGAATAAAGTCCCATTCCGAATAAAGCCGCTTGAGGCTGACCGACACCTTTCGCAACCCCGGCTAAACCGACGGTGCTACCCATGGTATCCGTACTGAAATAGAAAGGAACAAATGCTGAATCTTTCTCTTTCGCCAGCGTCTGTGGAGATAAAAAAAGGCTGGCAGAGAATGCCAGCACTGAAAATAATATTTTCTTCATGGGTTACTTCGAATATTCCATTTCGACACGAGAAGTCAGTTTAGTCACTAACTCATAAGCAATGGTGCCAATGTGGCTTGCCACCTCTTCTGCAGGGAGTTCTTTCCCCCACAGTATTGCTTCATCACTGACCTTATCTGTCGCATCAGGGCCGAGATCAACAGTCAACATATCCATTGAGACTCGACCGGCAATAGGCACTTTGCGACCATTGACCAAAACGGGTGTGCCATTCGGGGCAGTTCGTGGGTAACCATCGCCATAGCCAACCGCAATGACCCCTACTTTGGTATCACGCTCGCTGGTCCACATACCACCATAACCAACACTTTCGCCTTTCTTCACCTCACGAACTGCGATCAAGTGCGATTTTAGTGTCATGACCGGTTGATAGCCAAGTTCTTGCGCCGTTTTATCATTGAATGGTGAAACACCGTACATGATGATCCCCGGACGAACCCAATCCAATTGACTTTGTGGCCAAGCAAGTAAACCAGCTGAAGCTGCAAGAGAGCGCTCTCCCTGACAACCAGCAGTCAAAGACATAAAACGTTCAATCTGTTCAGGAGTGATGTTGCTGTCTAGCTCATCTGCACAACCGAAGTGACTCATGTAACGAAGTGGTTTCGCTACGTTTGAACACTCTTTTAAGCGTGAAACGAATTCGTCGTATTGCTCTGGACGAACCCCCAAGCGATGCATACCGCTGTCGATTTTAAGCCAAACGACCACAGGGGTTTCCAGCTCTGCTTGCTCCAAAGCAACAAGCTGTTCTTCACAGTGCACGACCGTTTGAATGTTGTTGGTCACTAAAATAGGTAAGTCACCTGGTGAGTAAAAACCTTCTAGCAGCAGAATGGGTTTTACCACACCACAAGCGCGTAATTGCAGCGCTTCTTCAATCCGTGCAACACCAAAGGCATCGGCGTGTGTCGCATGCTTCGCGACATGACGTAGACCATGGCCGTAACCATTGGCTTTGACCACCGCCATCACTTTGCTGTCTGGTGCTTGCTCTTTTACACGTTGCAGGTTGTATTGCAACGCAGACAAGTCAATGCATGCCATCGCGGCTTTCTTGTAACTCATTGCATTACTCATCATCAATATCAAATGCTGGACCCGCGTAATTATCAAAGCGCGAGTGTTGTCCTTGGAAGGTCAAGCGTACTGAACCGATAGGACCATTACGTTGTTTACCCAAGATAATTTCTGCGGTGCCTTTGTATGGGCTATCTGGGTGATAAACCTCATCACGGTAGATGAACATGATCAAGTCTGCATCCTGCTCGATAGAGCCTGATTCACGCAAGTCCGAGTTAACTGGGCGTTTATCAGAACGTTGCTCTAGGGAACGGTTAAGCTGCGATAGTGCGACAACTGGCACGTTCAGCTCTTTTGCTAATGCTTTAAGTGAACGTGAGATCTCTGCAATCTCAAGAGTACGGTTATCCGACATTGCAGGGACACGCATCAACTGAAGGTAGTCGACCATGATCATTGATAGACCACCATGTTCACGAGCGATACGACGTGCTCGCGAGCGAACTTCTGTTGGAGTTAGACCTGAGCTGTCATCAATGTACATGTTCTTCTTCTGCATCAGGATACCCATGGTAGAAGAAATACGCGCCCAATCTTCATCGTCTAGCTGACCAGTACGGATCTTGGTTTGGTCAACACGAGAAAGAGACGCAAGCATACGCATCATCAACTGTTCTGCTGGCATCTCTAGCGAGAAAATAAGCACCGGCTTTTCTTGCTGCATCGCCGCGTTTTCACACAAGTTCATCGCAAAGGTCGTTTTACCCATCGATGGACGCGCAGCAACAATCACCAAGTCAGAGCCTTGTAGGCCAGCCGTTTTCTTGTTGAGGTCAGTAAAACCAGTATCGACACCTGTAACACCATCTTGTGGTGTTTTGTACAGAATCTCGATACGTTCAAGTGTTTTTTCAAGAATGTTATCCACGTTTTGTGGGCCTTCATTCTCACTGGTACGAGCCTCTGCAATTGCAAAAACTTTACTCTCGGCTAGGTCAATTAAGTCTTCAGAGCTACGACCTTGAGGATCGTAACCTGCATCCGCAATCTCATTGGCTACACCAATTAAACCGCGCACAATCGCGCGTTCAGCAACGATATCGGCATAAGCATTAATATTCGCAGCACTTGGTGTGTTTTTGGCCAGATCGGCAAGGTAAGCAAAGCCACCCACATCTTCAAGCTGTTCATGACGCTCAAGATGTTCAGAAAGTGTGATTAAGTCGAGAGGCTTACCCGCTTCTAGTGTGGTTTTCACGCCTTCGAAAATAAGACGGTGTGGACGGCTATAGAAATCACTGCTGACAACACGCTCTGCAACGGTGTCCCAACGTTCATTGTCCAGTAAGAGACCACCAATCACTGATTGCTCGGCTTCCAGTGAGTGAGGTGGCACTTTGATTGCGTCTACCTGACTGTCTGAAGGTTTGCGATTTCTGTTTTCCGCCATGACTTTGCTCGATAACTACTAATGACCCAAGATTATAACCTTAAACCCAACCAAGATGCTTCCCCGATGCGACAATTACTTGTTAAGAATTCAACAAGTGAATGACTAACAATCTGCTTTTCATCGCGGTTAACTTTTGTGATTTAGTTAGAATCGATTTATCCGTAATGAAACAGATAGTTCACTAAGTTTAGTCGTTCGAGAGGGAGCCTACACCTTGGTTCTTACGTTTAGGTCTAATAAAATTTAACCTACCATTGACCCAATAAAATATCTGTATCAGTATCATGCCCCTCCTTTTTTAATTACGTTCGAGGTATTTGTGTCCCGATACTGGTTACTTGGCTTTAGCTTACTTTGCACGGGAGCATCGTTCGCTGAAGAATCAGTACAGCCAGAGCAAGAAATTGAAGTGCCCGATCCTCTACTTACTGAGGTCGAGTTCGGCTATCAAGCTCACACAGGTAACACGGACTCTCGTTCCCTGAATGCTCGTCTGAGTGCTGAATATACTTCTGGCCGACACCGTTCAAACGGTGAATGGAAGTATTACAACCTTTATAAAGATGGTGAAGAAGACAAGCGTTCTTCGACCTACACCGCGCAAAGTGACTACAAGTTAGGCTCAAAGACTTATTTGTACGGCAGTTTTAAAGGGGTTGATTCGCGCTACAGTGCTTACTTTAAAGACTACACACTTTCTGGCGGTCTGGGTTACCAGTTCGCCTATACAGAGAATTTCACGCTAGAGGCGGAGATCGGCCCTGGCTTTCGTTATCAAGAACCAAACCTTGATGAGATAGACGATGACGATATCGTCTTTCCTGATATCGTTCGAGAAGGCATTTTCCGTGGGAATATCAATACCACGTGGCATGCTTTGGATAACTTAAGTTTTTCTGCCGACATTACCTTAGTAAGTGGTAAAAGCAACACGCGTGTCGATAGTGATCTAAGCGTGACTAACGACATCACTGAAGATATCGCCTTAAAGTTGGCACACTCGCGTCAATACCACGATAAAGTGCCAGAGGGGCTCAGTAAAGCAGACAGTGTATTCTCTGTAAACTTACTGTTCGCCTTCTAATTCTCACTTTTTTCTCTGAAAATCAGACATAAAAAAAGCACCTCAAAAGAGGTGCTTTTTAATATTTCGTCTTGGTACTGAATTACTCAGCAGCAACAACTTGTACGTTCGCAGTAGCGAAAACTTCAGAGTGAAGTTGAACGCTGATCTCGAACTCACCAGTGTTACGTAGAGCACCTTCAGGAAGGCGAACTTCGCTCTTAGCAACTTCAACGCCTGCAGCTGTGATAGCGTCAGCGATGTCACGAGTACCGATAGAACCGAACAGTTTACCTTCGTCACCAGCTTTAGAAGCGATAACAACTGCTTCTAGAGCGTTAACTTTCTCAGCACGTGCTTCAGCAGCAGTTAGTTGCTCAGCAACTTTAGCTTCTAGTTCAGCGCGACGAGCTTCGAACATTTCAACGTTGCCTTTAGTTGCCATAACTGCTTTACCTTGAGGGATAAGGAAGTTACGAGCGTAGCCAGACTTAACGTTTACTGTATCGCCAAGACCACCTAGGTTACCGATTTTATCAAGTAGAATAACTTGCATTGTTTAATCCTCTTTCTTAATAAAACGAACCGATTACTGATGCTTGTCAGTGTACGGTAGTAGAGCTAGGTAGCGAGAACGCTTGATAGCGCGAGCTAGTTGACGCTGGTACTTAGCGCTTGTACCAGTGATACGGCTAGGTACGATTTTACCAGCTTCAGTGATGTAGTTTTTAAGAGTTGCTACGTCTTTGTAATCAATCTCTTGTACGCCTTCTGCAGTGAAACGGCAGAATTTACGACGACGGAAGAAACGAGCCATGGGCTATCTCCTGATCTTAAATTTGAGTAATGTTGTCGGCGTGTAACACTAATTTCCCAACGCCATTTCGGCCGGTCTGATAAGCGACAAAACCGCCTACCTTAATGTTACTGCCTTGTACTAAATTCTGAGTTAATGCTTGTGACCCAAGCCCACTAACTACTACCGGCATTCGACAATAAACTTGTCGAGGTAGATTAGCTTCGATAACAGTAGAGCGATGCTCTAGCCAAAATCGACAGTGTTCAATGCCACCAGGGCTTTTACTACGAATGGGCGGCTTGGCAATGGTGCCACTCAGCTCCATTCGATTGGTCATAAGAAATATTACTCAGCAGCTGCTTCTGGCTTAGCTTCAGCACGCTCTTCGCGACGAGGAGCACGCTCTGCACGCTCTTCTTTCTGCTTAAGCATGATAGATTGCTCAGTGATAGCCGCTTTAGTACGCATGATCATGTTACGTAGAACTGCATCGTTGAAACGGAAAGCAGTTTCTAGCTCATCGATTACAGCTTGGTCAGCTTCAACGTTCATTAGAACGTAGTGAGCTTTGTGAAGCTTGTTGATTGGGTAAGCCAGTTGACGACGGCCCCAGTCTTCTAGACGGTGGATTTTACCGCCAGCTTCAGTGATTGAACCAGTGTAACGCTCGATCATGCCAGCAACTTGCTCGCTTTGATCAGGGTGCACCATGAATACGATTTCGTAATGACGCATTGGTTGCTCCTTACGGATTATTAGCTTCCACGATTGGCTCGGTCGTCCAGAGGAAGCAAGGAACTAAAGAAAATTGACCGAGAATTAAGGAAGACGGATAGTACAGAAAGGAAGCAAAATAGGCAAGTGATTATTTGCGTCACTCATACGATATCTTCCTCGCTCTAGCCCTAGATACGACAAAGGCTGCCAGCAAAGTGACAGCCTTGGAAGCTTAAGACTTCAATGCTTATTTTGCTTTTGCTAGCTCTTCACGCATTTGGTCGATCACTTGCTTGTAGTCTGGCTGACCGAAAATTGCAGAACCTGCGACAAACATGTCCGCACCAGCTTCCGCAATTTCACGAATATTATCGACTTTCACACCACCATCAATTTCAAGGCGAATATCACGGCCAGACTCGTCAATCATCTTACGTACAGCGCGCAATTTATCCAGCGTATGAGGGATGAATGATTGGCCACCAAAGCCAGGGTTTACTGACATTAGAAGAATTAGGTCAACTTTATCCATGATGAATTCAAGGTGTGACAGCGGTGTAGCTGGGTTAAGTACTACACCAGCTTGACAGCCATGTTCTTTGATCAACTGCAATGTACGATCAACGTGCTCTGATGCTTCAACGTGGAAGGTAATCATCGATGCACCCGCTTTCGCGAAGTCCGGGATGATACGGTCTACGGGCTTCACCATTAGGTGAACATCGATTGGAGCCGTGATGCCATAGTCACGAAGTGCTTTACAGATTGGCGCACCAAAAGTCAGGTTTGGCACGTAGTGGTTATCCATTACATCGAAATGCACCACATCCGCACCCGCTGCGAGTACTTTTTCCACGTCTTCACCGAGACGAGCAAAATCAGCCGATAAAATGGATGGAGCAATAAGAAAATCTTTCATACCTGACCTCAGTAGTGGCGAGCAAACAACAAATAATGTTGCGCGCAATTCTACCGAAGCCAGTGGGGAGATCCACTACTTAGACGTAATAGTGTGAGAATTATGAGGCAGAAGTATCCGAGTTCGGCGCATTAAAAAGAGCCAGTAACTCATCGACTTTGTTTCGGCCGCTGCCATTACGGCTAATAGTACGCTTAACTTTAACAACGCTCAGATCAGCACCATGATACAAGCGGCGCGTGAGTGTCGTATCGTGGTTAGAAATCAAAACAGGAATGCCGCGTTCAGTCGCTGCCCTCTCTGCGATGTCCGCCAATGCGGCTTGGTCATCAAGCGTAAAGCCATTTCCAGCGTAAGAGGTAAAGTTTGCCGTGTTCGATAGTGGAGCATAAGGTGGATCGCAGTAAACCACACTGCCCTTACGTGCTCGACTGAATGTCTCAGGATAGCCTTCACAAACGAAAGTGGCTTTCTTCGCTTTTTCAGCAAAGAATTCCATTTCAGCTTCTGGAAAGTACGGCTTCTTGTATGAGCCAAAAGGCACGTTGAAGCCGCCTTTTTTGTTATAGCGACAAAGGCCATTAAAACCAAAACGGTTCATGTATAAGAAGGCCAGTGATCGATACATCACATCGTCTGTGTTGTTGAACTCAGCACGAATACTTAAATACGCTTCTTTACGATTGTTCTCAGCAACAAACCAGCGTTTCGCTTCTGAGATGTACTCTTCAGGACGCTCTTTCAGTAAGTTGTAGAGATTGATCAAATCAGGGTTGATGTCGGCCAATAGATATTGGTCATAATCAGTATTTAGAAATACTGAACCTGCACCAACAAAAGGTTCAACTAGCTTTCGAGCCGGTGGCAAATGACGTTGGATGTCTTCAACCAGACCGTATTTTCCTCCTGCCCACTTAAGAAAGGCTCGTTGCTTTTTCATCTACTGCTCTATCTATCGACCAAAAATTAAGGCTGCGGAATGTAACATATTTTTCAACGAAGCTCAGGATTATTTCACGCGATCAATTTCACGATGCACCTGACCTAAAGATTTTGCCCAAGGACTCAACGATTTCAGTGATTCTGGCAAACTTTCCACCGCATCGCGTGCAAGTTGGATAGTCGGATAATCTTTATAGGTCACAATGTACCATTCCGTCCCGCTGCGCACGGTTGGGTAGATTCTCACTTGTTGGCTAAGTTGGTGTTCATCCAAAAAAGCTTGCACATCTTCCATTGACGTCATTGCGGCTAGCTGCAAGGTATACGCTCTTGGCGAAATCGCTTTGAGCTCTTTTCGCGCAAAAGAGAATTTTACGATCGGCTTGCTGGAAGGGCTCGGTTCTGTTGGTGCAACCTGCTCTTTTTGAACCACATTAATCAATGACGAAGCAGCGCTAGTTTTCGCTTGAGGAACAGACTCTTCAACCACTTGTTTGATGTCATCTGTATTGGCTTCCTCTGGCTTTCCTTCCAACAGCGCATCCACGACGTCAGATTCAATCACAACGCGTTGCTGTTTATCTTCAGAGCCAACACTTGCCACTTCATCCGTTACCGCTGGAGGCAGTGAATCAGAATCGTCCGTTGCCTTAGTTAAATCCGCTTGCTCATTGGTATCATTTTGCGCGGTTGCAGAATCTGCACCACTGAGTTTTGATTCTGGGGTCGTTAAGGTTGGAATGGCCGTTTGTTCAATACTACCAGTGATCAGCTGAGCTTTATCGTCAGCACTTGGTTGATTGAACATCCACCAGTACCCACCCGCTGCTAACAGTAATAGAACCAGCACCACCAATGCGATATTTAGTGGTGAGCCAACAATTGAGCGGATAATGATCCTTTTTTCCACTTTCATTTCTCCTAACGCCATGATGTCGCCCGGTACAGGGTCGACTTTTTTAAATGCATCTCGAACGCGTTTTTCGGATTCATCATCAACGTACCGAATCACCAAGGATTCAAAGAAACGACGCGCTTCCACTTCTGAGAGCATTTCTACATCAAGCTCTACTGGTTTGTGCTCTTGTCCGTAACTAATACGTGACAATAATGATTCCAATCGACCAGCTTGAGTGAATAACAAGATGTTTATTTTCCACTTCGGATTCACTTGCGCTGCAAGTACTAACGTCCAAAGCTCCGAAACTAACGTTTCACTGAGAAGATGTGCATCATCGACAACAATAGCGATGTCGCATGCCTCGTTACCCAAGATTCTTTCAAGACTGTCAACCAAGGTATCTTGTTGGTTAAATAAAGCATCCGAAACGATCTGGCTCAAGATGAGCATTCGACGTTGAACATCATCTTGATTGGCATGACAAAGTAGCAAACATTGATTTTTGTTACTTGCACCAAGCTCAAGATATCGTTGCGCTAACCAAGATTTGCCATATCCCGCATGGCCATTAATCGCGATAAGATTAGAGCCAAAGTTGGTTAACAATCCTAATCGATCCAATAACTCGGTTTGAGAATCCAATTCCAGAACGTGAGCAAAACTCATCTAATAACCTTAATAAACAACAAGAATGACGCCCGAAGACGTCATTACAAGGTTAAATATCGCGACCGAAGTCGATAGCTTGTTTGATCACATCTTGAGGAGTATCGGCAATGACTTCTGCACTACCAATCCCCGTAGGTAAAACTAAACGAAGCTGACCTGAAAGCACTTTTTTATCACGCATCATGTGCGTCATAAAATCATCAAAAGTCATGCTTTCTGGAGTGTGGACTGGCAATTTGGCACGACGCAGAATCGCAATAATGCGATCAAGCTGTTCTTGAGTGATAAGCCCACGAAGATGTGACGTTTTCGCAGCCATCACGGTGCCAGAAGAAACGGCTTCACCATGTAACCAATTGCCGTAACCTAGCTCAGCTTCAATAGCATGACCATAAGTATGACCCAAGTTGAGCAACGCTCGGATACCCGATTCTTTTTCGTCTTGAGCAACGACTTCCGCTTTAATTTCACAACAACGTGCAATCGCGTAAGTCAGTGCTTCTTCTTCAAGGGCATAGAGGCGATCGAGATTCTCTTCTAACCAATCGAAAAACGCACCGTCATAAATGATGCCGTACTTGATCACTTCCGCAATACCAGCGGCGAACTCACGCTCTGGCAGTGTAGATAAGCAATTGGTGTCAATGATGACCGCTTTAGGTTGGTAGAAAGCGCCAATCATGTTTTTGCCCAGCGGATGGTTAACCGCAGTTTTACCACCAACTGAAGAATCAACTTGAGACAACAAGGTGGTCGGGATTTGAATAAAATCCACCCCACGTTGATAACAAGCGGAAGCAAAACCAACTAAATCACCGATCACGCCACCGCCCAGTGCAATAATCATAACGTCACGTGCATAGCTTCCCTCTAGCAGGAAGTTCATGACTTGATTAAATACTTCTAGGCTTTTGTATTGCTCACCATCGGGTAATTCAAGCAAAGAGGCATCACAACCAAGCTGCTTTAGTTGACTAAGAATTTGGTCCGCGTACAGAGGCGCGACCGTGACATTACTGATCACGACAACCTTCTGATTTGCGTTTTTATTTGAGAGAACTTGAGAAAGGTACGCCGGGTCCTCAAATAACCCGGCGCCAATAGAGATTGGGTAGCTACGCTCTGCTAGATTGACCGTAATCCGTTCCATCGGTGTGCTCCAATTTGAAAAAGATAAATGCTTATCTCTCTTCTAGCATTTTTACGATCTGGTTGGCTACCACTTTTGCACTCTGATCGTCAGTACGAACTGTGTAATCCGCTACTTCTTCGTATAGTGGGTTACGTTCGCCTGCCAAAGATTCCAATACTTCACGAGGGTTGTCCGTTTGAAGTAATGGACGCTTCTTGTCACGGTTTGTACGTGCAAGTTGCTTTTCGATAGTTGTTTCTAGGTAAACAACAACACCACGAGCAGAAAGGCGATTGCGGTTTTCTTTGCTCATTACAGAGCCGCCACCAGTCGCTAGCACGATGCCTTGCTCTTGAGTTAAGTCTTCAAGCACCGTTTCTTCACGCTTACGGAAGCCTTCTTCACCTTCTACATCAAAAACCCAAGAGATATCTGCACCGGTACGTTCTTCGATCACTGTATCAGAGTCCACGAACTCCATATGCAGCTGCTGTGCTAGATGTCTACCAATTGTACTTTTGCCGGCACCCATTGGGCCAACAAGAAAAATATTACGTTTCTCAGCCATATTTAGCGGTAATTTACAACGTTAATTCAATAAGATCGCCACAAGAAAACACAGCCAAAGTGCTGTTTCACAAGGCTTGTGGCACCAATTCCTCACAGATAATTCGTGATAAGACCCGAAATTATCCAAGCATGGTGCCACTAATGCAACTTTATTTTTGATCTAATCGTTTTTTTGCTGATTCTGTCTTACTGAATAACGACCTTCGGTGTAACAAAAATCAACAACTCACTTTTGCCTACATTTTCGTAACTTCGGCGGAAAAGCGCTCCTAACAGCGGTAAATCACCTAATAAAGGCACCTTATCGACGGAGTTGGTAATACTATGTTGGAAAATACCACCGAGTACGACGGTCTCTCCGTTATTCACTAACACTTGAGTACCAATACGTTGAGTATCGATCGCTACCGCCTCACCAGTGCCCGTTTTTACCACTTGTCCTGGTCTATCTTGCGTAACACTTAAATCCAGCACCAAACGGTTGTCAGGAGTAATCTGCGGTGTCACCTTCAAACTAAGCACGGCTTTTTTAAAGGTCACAGAAGTTGCACCACTGGATGACGACTCTAAATAAGGGATCTCTGTACCTTGCTCTATATAGGCCGGTTTTTTGTTAGTGGTAATGAGACGTGGACTTGAAATGATTTCAGCTTTTGATTCTTGTTGTAGTGCAGACAGCTCTAAATCCAACAAGGTGTCAGAACCTAGCTTAGCCACTTGAAAGGCAAGGCTGGTTGCATTTGGACTGGTTGCTGCCAAGTTGACGTTAAGGAAGTCATCGATACCGACACTACCACCACCGTCGTCACCTTCGCCGTCACCACCTCCGCCATCATAAAGGCCGATAGTGGCAAGGTTGTTTTCGATAGAACCACCCACCGTGTGACTACCATTAATAGAAGTAAAGCCCCAACGAACACCCAGCTCGTCCATATTACCTTCATTGATGGTAACGATACGCGCTTCAATTTGAACTTGTTTCACTGGAATATCGAGAGACTCTATGATTTCACGAATCACTTCAATGTTACTAGGAAGCTCTCGAATCAGCAGAGAATTGGTGCGTTCATCAATCGTCATACTGCCGCGGTCCGACAACATGCTGATATTACCTTCACCATTGATCATCTCTGCTATATCAGAGGCTTTTGCAAAGTTCACTTTGATGATCTCCGAAGAAAGGTCTCCCATCTCTTGCTCAAGCTTCTGCTTCTCTAACTGCTGCTTCTCACGCAAGTCCAGCTCATCTTTTGGTGCGACCAGAATAACATTGCCATCCACGCGTTTGTCTAAGCCTTTTACTTGCAGAATGATATCGAGTACTTGCTGCCAAGGTACACCATCAAGACGCAATGTGAGATTGCCTTCTACTGAGTCAGAAACAACTAAGTTGAACTGGTTATAATCCGCGATAAGTTGCAGAACGTTACGCACTGGAATGTCTTGGAAGTTAATCGAAATCAACTTGCCTTCTTTTTCCAAAATACTTTTGTCTGGCACCTTTTCGTTCGGCTTGAGCTTACCCACTTTAACTTCCAAGTATCGCCCTGTCAGACGATAATCATGGGTATAGTCTTCATCAATATAAGCCACGAGGCGCGTTGTCGAGGTATCACGAAATATCTCGACACTTTCCACTACGGTAGAGAAGTCTTTTACATCAAGAAGATAAAGCTGATCGTCTTTAACTGACGTATTGAGCAAATCGATACTCAAGCCTTCTTGCACGCGCTTGATGTCCACAATGGCAGCAGGCGAAGCAAGCTCAACCACGATCACCGCGTCTTTGTCTTTATTGGTACGGAAATCAATGCTTTTGAAGGCATTAGACTGAACTTCGTTCGCGACTGCGAAAGGGGCTAAAAATAAAAACAACCAAAAAGAGAAGAGCCCTATTAGCTTCCTTGGTATGCGTGTTAATCCTTGTCTCATTTTCATCATTACTCAATATCAAAAATAAATGCAGCTATGCCTATCTCAACGCCAACTTAACTTTGCGTTTTTGCCAACAACCCAGACCGTCTGGCAGAGTTTCATTAATCAATAAATAGTTGTGGGATACATGGGTGACCTTGCCGTTGTTGCGCCCTAAATATTGGCCCGGTTTTACTTTATAAACAGTGCCATTCGGCGCTTGGACTAGCCCAGATACGCTACTTCCCATTCCCATTACGCCCTTCAAACGCAATTGCCCAAGAGGAAAACGCTCTAACTTGCCAGTTCGCTTCCTTGAAGGTGGTTGCCAACAGTCTTCTCTGGCAACCGGTTGGGTGGCGATGGTCGCCTCCTTCGGCAGCTCAAACGGTGCTCGCATGATTTGGGGGTCGTAATTGACCACCACATATTCTTCGGCAGGCTTGAGCTTGGAGACGTCACGTCGAGCTTGGTTTTCTACATCACGAATAAAACCGGTAAGCGACTCATCATTGGCTTGGCAACCCGTTAGCAACGTGACCATACAAACCATCAGCAAAGAACTATTTCGCATCTTTCTGTTCCTCTGGTTTGAACTGGTATGTATTCGCCTTAACACGGAAGTGCAACGTCTCACTTTCTTGGCTGACACGCTGCCAAGTCACGTCTTTAAATGTGATGATGCGAGGTAATGTCGCTATCGCTTGTGAAAAACGACCAATGTCGTGGAAATCTCCCGTTAACTCGATATTGAGCGGTAACCGATAAAGGAAGTGTTCAGATTGTTTTTTACCCCAGTCAATCCGAGTAAAAGTTAGTTTGTTATCAATACCGAGTTCGTTGACTGAGGCCAACATAGTTGCCAGTTCTTTTTGCGCAGGTAATTGCTGAAGCAACAACTCGTAGCGCGTGGTTAACTCATCAAGTTGAGATTGTAGCTGGGGTAAGGCCGCAACTTTGTTAGCTTTGATGCGCAACGCGACTTTCAAGGTTTGCTCTTCTTGAATCAACGTATTCAAGCGCTCCTCTTCGGGCTTTAAGTAAAACCAATACCCAAAACCTTGGATTAAAAGCACCATTAATAAGATGACCACTAACTGAGGCAGCACTGGCCACTCAGCAATTTCATCCATATCAAGATCTTGCCAATTAACCACGTTGCTCTCCTTCCGCTTCTTTAAACATGAAAGAGACTTTGAACGTTTGGAACTCTTTACCAAAACGCGCTTTACCATGAACGATAGAATGCATCTCTACATCAAGTAACTTCGCAGAGCGTTCCATATTGTCTAACATCGTCGCCAAACGTGGTGTGCTGTCTGAAATACCAGAGATTTCAATCTCAAAATCGTTCATTTTGATTTTGTCGACGTAGACGCCATCCGGAATCACCGACGGCATCAAGTTCATAAACTCAGTGGTTTTGTTACGTCCGTTTTGTAAACCTTCCACCGTTTTCAAACGCTCTAGGATTTTGCCGTGCTCTTGTTCTGCAATCTTCATTGCCTCAATGCGTTTATCCAACTGGGATATATAGTGTGCTAAGTAGTCCAAACGCTGTTGCTGCTGATCTTGTTGATACTGGTAGTATTTACCGATACCCCACTGCACACCCAGCGCCGCAATAACACCAAGCACAATCAAACCGACAAAACGGCGGCGGTGTTCTTCACGCTGATTTTCACGCCAAGGGAGCAGGTTAATGTGATAGAGCATGATGACCTCCCAACCACTGGATACCACGAACTGCCAAACCCGCAGCGGTAGTGAAGTGCTGCCAATCTGCGGCGCGGCGCTTGCGCTTAGAAACTTTCATTTCAAATAAGCCCAGTGGGTTAAGCAACTCACATTCGAGCGCCAGTTGACTGGAGAGCTCTTCAGCTAACATTGGGGTGGACGCCCCCTCACCGGAAAGCCAAATACCTTTAATATCTTGAGAACCATTAATAGAGGTATAGAGTTGCATTTGACGTTTCACGCGATCCACAACTTGACGGTTGAATTGTTCTGTCATGACTTGAGCATCATCAGAAAGCGGGTTGTCGTGCAAAAGGCCACTAGCGGCACGAGTGCCACACACAAACTCTTTATGGAATAACTCACCTTGCTCGGTAAACATAGTGAACGAGCTATTTAATACCCCGATGTCCAGTAGGCAGTATTTGCTTTTGTCAGGGTAGCGTTCCGTGGTTAACTTCCAGATATGCCCAAGACTTTGGGAATGCACGTCCACCAGCACGGTTTTTAGGCCAGATTTTTGCAATGCTTCTACGCGGGTTTCCACCACGTCTTTACGTGTTGCGAAAACTTGATAGCTTTCTGTCCCACGCATTTGCTCATCAGATTCCACTAATACAAAATCAAGACTAAGCTCTTCTACAGGGAACGGCGATTGATGAGAAAAAGCCTGTACGACGGCAAACTCTTTTTCACTTTCTTCTAAACTTTGTTCGATTTGCAGTTTTTTGCTGATCACCGCATTGTCAGGAACTGAAATCGCGACTCGATTAGCCCTAAAAGGGAGGTCTTTTTTCATCTCTTTTAGGGTCTTTACAATTTCTTGATGATTTATGGTGTTATTTTCAGCGACAATACCTTCTTTAAGTATTATTTCTTTGTAACCCAGTAAGGCATAACTGTTGCCATTGGGTTTAAGTACCACGGCTTTGAGGCTGTTATGGCCGATATCTATGCCCGTAACTAATAGCTTATCCATCTCTACTCTCGCTCCGAAATTCCTGTGTGCCAGTGTCATTAGCACCCAGAGAATTTTCTTCGTGCAAAGGTTGTTATTAGCATCCAAATAAGAGTTAATATCTCTTATGTGCTAAATTTTTGACCTAAGAGTACAAGGGTTTGCCGTTACACAGCCTCAACCAATCAGGGATTCTCCGGTGAAGTTCATAAAGCGTTTATTATTTTTAACATTGATTTGCATAATTCTTGGAGTCACCACAATTTTTGGCTTCTATCAATACGTGAAGCCTGAATTGCCAGATGTTGCAACACTAAAAAATGTTGAATTACAAACACCTATGCAGGTATTTAGTCAAGACGGGAAACTGATCGCACAGTTTGGCGAGAAGCGTCGAATTCCTGTTACCTACGACGAAATTCCGCAAGATTTAATTCATGCGCTGATCGCGACCGAAGATAGCCGTTTTTACGAACACCCAGGTATTGACCCAATCGGCATTACGCGTGCAGCTGTTGTTGTTGCGTTATCGGGTTCAGCAAAACAAGGTGCGAGTACTATTACTCAGCAGCTAGCGCGTAACTTCTTCTTATCTAACGAGAAGAAGATCATGCGTAAAATTAAAGAAATCTTCATCGCCATTCATATTGAGCAGCTGCTTTCTAAACAAGAAATCATGGAGCTGTATGTCAATAAAATCTTCCTTGGTTACCGCTCTTACGGTTTTGGCGCAGCAGCTCAAGTTTACTTTGGTAAGAGCTTAAATGAACTGACCTTGAGTGAAATCGCAACACTGGCAGGTATGCCAAAAGCGCCATCAACCATGAACCCGCTTTACTCACTAGAGCGCGCAACAAACCGTCGTAACGTGGTTTTGATGCGTATGCTAGATGAGAAATACATCACTCAAGAACAGTACGATGAAGCACGTTCAGAGCCGATTGTTGCTCGCTACCACAGTGCTGAGATTGAACTCTCTGCTCCATACGTTGCAGAGTTAGCACGCTCATGGGCAGTAAAAGAATACGGTGCGGAGCAGGCTTACACGTCAGGCTTGAATATCTACATGACGGTAGATTCAAAACTGCAAGATGCCGCAAATACCGCATCCATCAATAACATCCTTGCGTACGATGAACGTCACGGCTACCGCGGCGCGGAAAAAGTACTGTGGAAAGAAGGCGAAACGGCTTGGGATTCAGAACAAATTGAAAAGCATCTGAAGAAACAACCGACCTATGGCCAGCTCTATCCTGCTATTGTCACTAAAGTCGATGACAAAACCGCGCAAGTTTGGGTGAAAAATAACGAAGAGCAAACCATCGCTTGGACTGGTATGAATTGGGCTCGTAAGTACCTGACTGATCAACGTCAAGGTAGAGCACCGAAATCAGCCAAAGAGATCTTAGCTGTAGGCCAACAAATCTGGGTACGTGAAATCAGTACGATAGATAAAGAAGGCACAACCATCAATAACTGGAAGCTAAGCCAAGTACCAAGCGCAAATACAGCGTTTGTGGCAATGAACCCAGAAAACGGTGCAATACTGTCTCTAGTTGGTGGCTTTAACTTTGTTCATAGCAAGTTTAACCGTGCAACCATGTCTATTCGTCAGGTTGGTTCGAGTATCAAACCATTCATATATTCGGCAGCAATCAATAAGGGCTTAACCCTTGCTTCACTAGTAAACGATGCGCCAATCAACAAGTGGGATGCAGGTTCAGGTTCGGCATGGCGTCCAAAGAACTCACCGCCGACTTACGTTGGCCCAACTCGCCTACGTATCGGTTTAGCGCAGTCGAAAAACGTAATGGCCGTACGTACACTACGTGAAGTTGGCCTAGATGAAACACGTGAATACCTAACTCGCTTTGGGTTTGATATTGACCAAGTGCCTCGTTCAGAAACGATCGCATTGGGTGCTGGTAGCTTAACACCAATGAAAGTCGCGCAAGGCTACTCTGTATTTGCAAATGGTGGCTACTATGTAGAACCGTTTTACATTGACCACGTTGAAAACTCATTTGGTGAAGTACTGTTTAAGGCAAACCCAAAAGTGATTTGTCAGCACGACTGCCCTCAAGTGCCAGTACAGCCTGAAGATAAGTTTGCAGCCGAATTTGGTGAGCAAGATGTAACAACGGAAACCATTGCCCCTGATAACGCTCTAGAAAACGACACACCACAATATGCAAAACAAGTTATCTCTGCTCAAAATGCATTCATCATGCGCGAGATGATGTACAGCAATATCTGGGGTGGTGGCAGCTGGCGTGATGGTACAGGTTGGAACGGTACCGGCTGGCGAGCACAGAAACTGGAGCGTCGTGATATCGGTGGTAAAACGGGCACAACCAACGACTCAAAAGACACTTGGTACAACGGTTACGGTCCGGGTATTGTGGCTATTGCATGGGTTGGTTTTGATGATCACTCTCGCACGTTAGGCCGTACCACTGTGAACAGTAACCTAGGGAAAGGCCAAATTTCTGGTGCAGAATCTGGCGCGAAAACGGCAGAACCAGCTTGGATTGATTTCATGCGTGCTGCACTAGACGGAGTGCCTCAACAAGGTAAGAATATTCCAGACGATATCGTTCGAGTTCGTATCGATCGTGATAGTGGCCTACTGACTCATAAAGTTGATGGTTCATCCATGTTCGAATACTTCGAAAAAGGCACAGAACCAACCGAGTATGTCGGCAACAGCCTGGAAGACAGCATCTACTCTGGTGGTAGCGGCGGTGCAGAAGAACTGTTCTAATACCACGCAATACTAACAAAGAAAAAGGGAGCCGATTGGCTCCCTTTTGTTTATATCAGCATCTCAAAGCTAGGCTGCAATTGGTGCTTCTTTTGCTTCAAGAATGTTTTTGATGGTCGCTGCTAAGGTTTCAAAACGCGTACGCAATGGAGAGCCAGGACGGTAAACCAACACAATGCTGCGTGATGGTGTTGGGTTCATTGCTGGCACGTAACACACGCCATCTTTTTTCTTTTCATGCGGCACAGACAACTGTGGCAACAGAGTAATCCCTGCTCCCGCCGCCACCATGTTACGCAGTGTTTCTAGGCTAGTCGCTTTAAAGCGCTCATCATCTTTCGCTCCTGCAGCAAAGCAGAAACCCAGAGCTTGGTCTCGTAAACAATGACCATCACCCAAAGACAACACCGTCTTGCCATTGAGGTCGAGCATATCAATATGATCTAACCCAGCCCATTCGTGATCACAAGGTACCGCAACACTTAAAGGCTCGTTGTACACCTCAATTTCTTTAAAGGGCGCAGTCTCATCAACCGATGCTAAAACAAGACAATCTAACTTGCCATCTTCTAATTGACGGACCAATTGGTGGGTCTGCGCCTCATGTAAAAACAGCTCCAAATCTGGAAACTCTTCTTTAAGGTGAGGAACTATTTTAGGTAGGAGGTAAGGACCAACTGTTGGGATAAAGCCAATGTGCATTGGGCCAGTCATGGCACCACTTTGACCGCTCGCCATATCTTTGAAGGTTTTTACTTCACTCAAAATACGTTTTGCTTGCTCAACCAACTGTAAACCAGAGTCAGTAAACAACACGCGACGACTGCTTCTTTCAAGCAGGGCAGTGCCTAACTCGTCTTCTAGTTTACGAATCTGGCCACTCAATGTTGGCTGACTAACAAAACAAGCTTCCGCTGCTTTTCGAAAATGCTTGTGCTCCGCAAGCGCCACCAAGTACTCAAAATCTCGAATATTCATAACGTACGATTCGCTTCTTGTTTGGCGATAGAAATAATCTATCAAAACCATAGCATTAAACGATTAGAGCTATCAAAGTTTTTTTTCAATAATGAGCTCAAGAAAACGAAACTGAGCGCTAAATAACGCTAAGCTCGATAATGAATTATTCATAGATTTAAAAGGAAATCATCATGTTTGCATCAAAAGAAGGTCAAGCTGTACCACAAGTTACTTTTCCTATCCGTAAAGGTGACGCATGGGTGAATGTAACCACGGAAGACTTGTTCAAAGACAAAACGGTTATCGTATTTAGCTTGCCTGGTGCTTTTACTCCGACGTGCTCATCAAGCCACCTACCACGTTACAACGAACTGTTCTCTGTATTTAAAGAACATGGCGTGGATGAGATTCTATGTGTTTCCGTAAACGATACATTCGTAATGAACGCATGGAAAGCTGACCAAGAAGCTGAAAACATCACTTTCATCCCAGATGGTAACGGTGAGTTTACAGACGGTATGGGTATGCTTGTAGATAAAAACGACATTGGTTTTGGTAAGCGTTCATGGCGTTACAGCATGCTAGTGAAAAACGGCGTAGTAGAAAAAATGTTCATCGAACCAAACGAGCCAGGCGACCCGTTCAAAGTATCTGATGCAGATACGATGATGAATTACATCGCTCCTGAGTACAAAACTCAAGAATCAATCACCGTATTCACTAAACCAGGTTGCCCTTTCTGTATGAAGGCGAAACAAAACTTGATTGACCACGGTCTTCAATATGAAGAAGTGATTCTGGGTAAAGACGCAACAACAGTAAGTCTACGTGCAATCTCTGGTCGCACAACGGTACCTCAAGTGTTCATCGGTGGTAAACACATCGGCGGTAGCGAAGAGCTAGAAACGTACCTAGGTTAATAATTTGCCTAATGGGCTTGAGTTGGCAATCTCGCTATCCAGAACTCAGCCCTTGGTCTCCCAGAGCATCCCTCGCCTGGGAGACCACCCCCTCAATCACTTCCTATGCTTAGTCTTGATAACTGGTTGTCTTCACCGTTCAACCAGTTATCAAGATTAATGAACTCAAATTCACTCATCCAAACTTAGTCACTTCAACTGCGTTTGGAAAAAACGAGAATCCATTATGAAACAGTTAAATGTCGACGTGGCAATTATTGGTGGTGGTACAGCTGGTCTTGGCGCCTACCGCGCAGCAAAATCACACGCAGACAGCGTTGTGATGATCGAAGGTGGCCCTTACGGCACAACATGTGCTCGTGTCGGATGCATGCCGTCGAAACTTTTGATCGCCGCCGCTGAAAGCGTACACCAAATCGAGAAAGCACCGGGCTTTGGTGTACATCCACAAGGCGACATTTACATTAATGGTCGTGAAGTCATGGACCGAGTAAAGCGAGAACGTGACCGCTTTGTAGGCTTTGTGTTGGAAGGCGTCGATGAGATTCCTACTGAAGATAAAGTGTCGGGTTATGCTAAGTTTACCAACGACAACACGTTAATCGTTGATGAGCACACTCAAATCACAGCTAAGCGTATTGTGATCGCAACCGGTTCGCGTCCTGCTTACCCTGCCGTATGGAATGAACTCGGCGACCGCTTAGTGATTAACGATGATGTGTTCGATTGGGATGACTTGCCAGAATCTGTTGCCGTATTTGGTCCGGGTGTGATTGGTCTTGAATTGGGTCAAGCGTTGCATCGCTTAGGTGTAAATGTGAAGCTATTTGGTCTTGGTGGTCAAGTAGGACCATTGACCGACCCTGAAGTGATGGCGTATGCCGATAAAGCCTTCAAAGAAGAGTTCTACCTTGATGCCGATGTAAAAGTCGAAAGCATGAAACGTATTACTTCACCAGAAAATGACGGTGAAGATAAGGTCGAAATCCAATTCATCAACCACGATGGTGAACTAGAAACCTTTATTGTTGATTACGTATTGGCAGCAACTGGTCGTCGCCCGAATGTCGACAAGCTAGCGATTGAAAACACCAATGTGGCACTGGATGAGCGCGGCGTACCAACGGCGGATCATTACACTCTGCAAACCTCGGTAGAGAGCATCTTTATCGCGGGTGATGCAAGCAATCAAATTCCATTATTACACGAAGCGGCAGATCAGGGGCGTATTGCTGGCGACAACGCAGGTCGTTTCCCTGATATTCGTGCAGGCCTGCGCCGCTCGTCAATCTCAGCAGTGTTCTCTGATCCACAAATTGCTATGGTAGGAGAAACCTTCAAGCAACTAGAAACGCGTTTTGGCACATGTGGCTGTTTCGCTACCGGTCAAGTATCGTTTGAAAATCAAGGTCGCTCACGCGTTATGCTTCGAAATAAAGGCATTCTGCATGTCTATGGGGAACAAGGTACTGGTCGCTTCTTGGGCGCAGAAATGATGGGACCAAACGCCGAACACCTAGCCCACCTGCTTGCTTGGGCGCATCAGAATAAAATGACGGTTTCTGAAATGTTGGATATGCCGTTTTATCACCCTGTTATTGAAGAAGGCGTTCGTACTGCGCTACGAGATTTGAATGCGAAACTTCACTTAGGTCCAGAGATGATCAAACATTGTCTTGATTGTGGACCTGGTTGCTAACGCTCATTCTCTTTACCTCTCCCAGACAAACAAAAGCCTCGTCATAGACGAGGCTTTCTCATTCCAACTCTATCAGTTCAAAACTGAGCAAAGTGGTTGTTTAAGCAGTCATCATTGCGTAACGGCTAACAAGCACAATGGCAGTAAAACCAATTGTGAAGAAACCACCAGCAAGGCCTAGTGCTACTTTAAGTTCTGTCGACATTATAATTTTTCCTATTGTCAGGCTGACAGCGCACCATACACCAATTACGTGCTACACATTTTTAACCAAGTTAATTTTCCATTTTTGGTTCGATAGACACGACATAGAAACCAGACAAAGAGAAACTCAAACATGAGTTAGCCGTTATAATCAGGGACAAATAGATAGTGTGGATAGAACAATGGCTTGTCGAAGTTGCCAAGAGCACTGGTTTTGGAAAAAGATCGGACGTTGCCAACGATGCATGGATCAACTGACGGTACTTTCTGTTTTATGTTGGATCGTGTGGTGGTTTGCGTTTAAAGATGATCCACAAAGTATTGAATCGATCGCGCTGATCTTTGCCGGATTTGCATTTAACGGCTTACTGTTTTTGCACCTATGGATGCGCTTCGTGGTTTTGCCGTGGCAGCGCCGTCGTGGAAAAGAAAGTAAGGATGCTCATCACCCAGATGACAGATAGAAAAAAGCCCCAAAACCAATACCGGTCTTGGGGCTCTCTTAGATTCTTCTAAGAAAAAGCAGTGGTACTTTAATAGACCGGGCTTCCTCTCAAAGGTTCCAAGTTTTTTTCCAATTTTTTTAGTATTTTCTTAAATACCAATAGAATCATCAACCTAGGCTACGTTACTTTTCTGGATCAATTGTTCGAACAAGTTGATCTCTAGTGCAACTTCATCACACGCATGCTGACGCGGACACTGATCACAATCTTTCAGTACTTTCTCAGGCAACAATGACTTCGACGTTGGCAAGAAGCTCTGCTTCATAAAGAATTCTGGCGTACGTGTCAGCACAAAGACTTTCTTGATGGCCATTTGGCGCGCTTTCTCAACCAGATAGTTCACAATCGCACTGCCCTGCCCTTGGCCTTGCCAACCGGCTTCAATACCCAGAGAGCGAATCTCTGCCAACCCTGAGTCATAGACATACAAAGATGCACAGCCAGTTACCTCTCCGTGGTGCTCGGCAACTGCGAAGGAGCCAATATCACGTACCAACTCATTTCGTGAGCGTGGTAAGTTTTCACCCATGTTTGCCCAGTATGCCACCATGCCTTCTAGTGTTTCGATGTCCGTTAAACGAGCAGGGCGAACGTTGACTGCTGATGTATCGCGTTGAGACAGACGCTTGTCTGCTTGATCAACAGCGTAAGCCACTTGTTGAGGAGACACACCACCTAGTGCACAACGTTTCTCAAGACACGAGTCGATGGTAAGAATGTCATACACATCCGCTTCAATCACTTCAGAGAAAGCTTTCAGCTCATCAATCGACAGCTCTTCTAGTGCACAGCCTTTGGCAATCGCACCAACTACAGCAACGCCAACGATATGGTGCGCTTCACGGAATGGGATGCCTTTCGCTACTAGGTAGTCAGCCAGTTCGGTAGAGTTTGCGTAACCTTGTTTCGCGGCTTCTAACGTACGCTCACCATTAACCTTGATGCCATCAAAACACAGTGCTGCCATTTCCATGCAATCGTTCCATGTATCAAGTGCATCGAACAGGCCTTCTTTGTCTTCCTGCATGTCTTTGTTGTAAGCCAGTGGCAGCGCTTTCACTGTCATCATCATGCCAGCAAGTGCGCCGTACACACGCCCTGTCTTACCACGAATAAGCTCGAGTGCATCTGGGTTTTTCTTTTGCGGCATCAGAGAAGAACCTGACGTCACCGTATCAGCTAATTCAATAAAGTTAGATTCACCCGAGTTGTAGAAGATCATGTCTTCTGCCAAACGAGACAGGTGTAACATCGAGATAGACGCCACAGACATCAACTCCATCACGTGGTCACGGTCAGAAACCGAGTCCAACGAGTTACGCGTTGCACGATGGAAACCGAGATTGTGAGCTAACTCTTCACGATCGATTGGGTAAGCGGTGCCCGCAAGCGCTCCAGAACCAAGTGGACACGTGTCCAAACGCTTAAGTGCGTCACTCAGACGCGAGTAGTCACGTTCAAACATTTCAACATAAGCCAAACACCAGTGAGCAAACGTAACAGGCTGAGCACGTTGCAAATGCGTGTAGCCCGGAAGCACCGTACCTTGATGTTGCTTAGCTACGCCTACCATTTGTGTTTGCAGACGGTCTAAAGCAATCAACAGCTGTTGGCCTTGCTGACGACACCAAAGTTTAAGGTCGGTTGCCACTTGGTCGTTACGTGAACGTCCCGTGTGTAGTTTTTTACCTAGGTCGCCGACCTTGTTGATCAGTTGCTGCTCTACCCAAGAGTGGATATCTTCCGCATCCGAACGTAGGATTTGCTGAGGGTCTTCCATGACTTCAAGCTTGAGCTCATTCAGTGCCAGTTCAAGCTTTTGTTGTTCTTCTGCTGATAATACGTCAACAGAAAGCAAGGCTTTTGACCACGCAATTGAACCAACAATATCTTGCTCAGCCAATCGGTAATCGAAACGCAATGAATCGTTGAAGTCCTTAAATCTGGTGTCTGCCGCTTGGGTAAATCTTCCGCCCCATAATGCCATTGCGTTTCTCCTGATGACTATTGCTTACGCTAACGTATTCTTCATTAAGTGTTGACCAAATCGGTGGTCATTTGCTCACTTTTTCTTATGCCTCAACGTTACGATAATCACAGATAAAAATAAAGTAGAAATTCAATATTTTTACATATTTATTCATGATTATTTTATCTTTATGCCTACGAGGTCAGCAAAAACGAAAAAGACCCGCCAATAGTGGCAGGTCTCTTATCTTATAAGGCGCTAAATTGGTTTATTTTTTCTGGCTGTTCAACGCACGAATACGGCTTGATAGCGAGTAAAGACGGATAAAGCCTTCAGCATGGCTTTGGTCATAAACTTCATCTTCACCAAAAGTAGCAAATTCTTCAGAGTACAAACTGTTATCCGAACGTTTTTGCGTTACCGTTGCGTGGCCTTTGTAAAGCTTCACAACCACTTCACCATTCACGTCTTGCGCGAGCTCTTCAGAAGCCGCAAGAATAGACTTACATAGAGGCGTGAACCAACGACCATCGTAAACAAGGTGCGATGCTTTCAGACCAAGCTCCTCGCGGAATTCAAATGATGCTTTGTCCAGCACAAGTTGCTCCACTGCACGCAGCGCTTCCATCATGATAGTGCCACCCGGAGTTTCGTAGCAACCACGAGACTTCATACCCACTAGACGGTTTTCGACAATATCGATACGACCAACACCGTGCTTCGCACCTTTCTCGTTTAGGTAAACCAACGCGTTGTATGGTGTCATCGCTTCGCCGTCTACCTCAACGACTTCACCTTTCGCTACTTTCAGCGTCACGGTTTCAGCTTCATTCGGTGCTTGCTCTAGATCTACAGTCCAAGCCCAGCAATCTTCATTTGGCGCATTCCATGTATCTTCTAGAACGCCACCTTCAGTAGAAATGTGCCATGCGTTCGCATCACGCGAGTAAATCTTAGTAAGAGATGCTGAACAAGGAATGTTACGCTCTGCTAGGTAGTCCAGACATTCTTCACGGCTCACTAGATCCCATTCACGCCAAGGCGCAATAACATGCAGATCTGGTGCTAGTGCTGCAAATGCACCTTCAAAACGTACTTGGTCGTTACCTTTACCGGTACAGCCATGACACAGAGCGTCTGCGCCAACTTTACGTGCGACCTCAACCTGCGCTTTGGCAATGATTGGACGCGCCATTGATGTACCTAGTAGGTATTTACCTTCGTAGTAAGCACCCGTTTTAAGTGTCGGGTAAATGTAGTCTGCGACCATTTCTTCTTTCAGGTCAGCGATGTAGCACTCAGAAGCACCAGAAGCTTTTGCTTTTGCTTCAATACCTTCTAGCTCCTCTGCACCTTGACCAACATCGGCAACGAAAGCCACCACTTCACAGTCGTAGTTCTCTTTTAACCACGGGATGATTACTGAAGTATCTAGACCGCCTGAGTATGCGACTACCACTTTATTTACGTTCACTTTGCTCATGTTTTTTCTCCAAACTTAACTGGCGCTGCTCTCGGCGGTCAGTGCCAACCACTTCCTAATATTCAATTCTTTAACTGGTTTGCTTCTGCTTTATTGAGGCAGAAACTGCGTTCCAATACTTTCACCCGCGAATAGCTGGTTCAGTTTCTCTGGGTAACGCCATGTCGCGACTTCGATAGGACGACCAAGATCATTGGCTGCCTCCAAAGCGGCTTTAACTTTGACGATCATGCCGTCGGTGATTACTTGCCCTTGGATCAATGCATCGGCTTCTTGCTCGGATAGCGTTTTGATCAGGTGACCTTTGCCATCGAGCACACCGCTAACATCAGACAGAAGTACTAACTCCGCATCTAGTGCGCCCGCTACCGCTACCGCAGCTTGGTCCGCATTCACATTCATCATCTGACCTTTTTCAGTCAGACCAATTGAACTGATGATCGGCAGTGCACCTGCGTTTAGCACCGCTTGTAAAAGGGTTGAATCACCCGGTGATGCTTTGCCTACAGCGCCTAATTCTGGATCAAGTTCTTCAACATGACATAGCCCACCGTCAGCGAGACTAAGACCCACTGCATTCAGACCATCCGCAATCGCTTGACCTTGAAGCAATTTGTTTGCTGTGCCAGCAAGCGCGCCTGCAATCACAGGAATTTGCTCATAAGGCGTCACACGAAGACCGCTTTTCTTTACGGTTTCAAGCTGAAGCTTTGTCATCAACTCATCAACTAGGTAGCCACCGCCATGAACGATGGCGATTTGTCGCTGTGCCGACTTTTGGTAAGCCGCAATGGCAGCAAACAGTTGGCTTAAGGTTTGAGTGCAAGATAGAGCTGCACCACCGAGCTTAATGACTAAAGGAGCTTGATTGGTTTGCGTCATCGCATTTCCCTCTTTCAACGACTACAGCAACGCTGTCAGTTCTGGGTAACCGTAATGAATATTGAGACATTGCATCGCTTGACTCGATGCACCTTTAAGTAGGTTGTCGATCGCCGAAATCACAATGATGTGTTCGCCTTGCACCTTCCAGCCGATATCACAGAAAGGAGTATTTTCGACATCCTGAATACGTGGAATACCATCACCTTTAAGACGAACCGCAGGCTTGCCTTGGTAAGCTTGTTCAAACGCTTTCGCCACTTGTGCTTCCGTCACGCCTTGCGAAAGTTTCATGGTGATCGTGGCAAGAATGCCGCGCTTAAAGTTGCCTAGGTGTGGAGTAAAAATCACATCGCAACCCAAATGCTGAGCAATCTCTGGTTGGTGACGATGGTTAAAGACACCGTAAGGTTGCAAGCTCACTTCGCAGAAGCTGTTAACCATGGAAGCTTTACGCCCTGCACCTGATACACCACTGGTTGCGTTAATCACAGGCCATTGGTTGGTATCCAGTAATGCGTGTTCTAATAAAGGTTTGATTGCAAGCTGTGAAGCGGTTGGGTAGCAACCTGCCACTGCAATCAAAGGAGTGGTTTTTATTGATTCTTGGTTCCACTCTGCTAAGCCGTATGCAGCTTTATCTAGCCAGTTGTTATATTGATGTTCGAAGCCATAAAAGGTGTTGTAGAAGCCTTCGCTTTTCACACGGAATGCACCGGATAAATCGAATACCTGACAGCCTGCCTCTAAGAAAATTGGGGCTAAGTCGTGGCTCACTTCATGTGCTGTAGCCAGAAAGACCACATCTGACGCTTGAGCAACCTGCTCAGGGTCAGTCAGCGGCGAAACTGGCATATCAATCACACCCGCTAACTTGCCGTGCAATTGAGCAATGTTCTTTCCTGCATCTACGCTATTGGCGGAAACATATAAACCTGATAGCGTGAGTTCAGGGTGTTTGTTGACCATTAAAGCCAACTCTGCGCCGGTGTAGCCGCTGGCTCCGATAATCGTGGTTTTTAGCATTACATGACATCCATATACTTAAGGCTGAAAATGACTATTCATATTTAATTTTTGCTTTATTTTGATTTTTTATTCAATAAATATGATTTAATATGTGTTTTACATTTTTGTGCTCTGTCTGTCAACAGGAGAATTGAAGAATCCATGCAATTACCAAGTTTTCTAGAGGTCTATGAAGGACTGATCAGTACCTCTTCGATAAGCTCAACCGATCCAAGTTGGGATCAAGGCAATGCCAAAGTGATCGAGAAGCTGGCATCTTGGTTTAAAGATCTTGGCTTTAGTGTTGAAGTGATCGAAGTGGAACCAGGCAAACACAATATGATCGCACGTATGGGTGAAGGTGAAGGCGGCTTACTTCTCGCAGGCCATAGTGATACCGTTCCATTTGATGAAGGACGTTGGAGTTTTGACCCACATACGCTGACCGAGAAAGACAACCGCTTTTACGGATTAGGTACTGCGGATATGAAAGGCTTCTTTGCCTTTATTTATGAAGCGGTAAAGAAAGTCGACTGGAGTAAACAAACCAAGCCGCTGTATGTGTTGGCGACCTGTGATGAAGAAACCACCATGCTGGGTGCGCGTCATTTCACTGAGAACGCACCTTTTAAACCGGATTACTGTATCATTGGTGAACCCACCAGCCTTGTACCCATTCGAGGTCACAAAGGACATGTGGCAAATGCTATTCGCGTAACAGGTAAATCCGGTCACTCATCGGATCCGGCACTTGGTGTCAACGCCATTGAAATCATGCATGAGGTCATGTTTGCCATGATGCAACTGCGTGACAAGCTAGTGAAAGAGTACCACCACCCTGGTTTTGCCATTCCAAGCCCTACCCTAAACCTCGGTCATATTCATGGCGGTGACAGTGCAAACCGGATTTGCGGTTGCTGCGAACTGCATTATGACGTGCGTCCTCTTCCTGGTATTAGCCTTGATGGTTTAGAGAACATGCTGCGCGGAGCCTTGAAAGAAGTCGAAGCGAAATGGCCAGGGCGATTAGAAATCATTCCCCTGCACGAGCCAATTCCGGGGTACGAATGCCAACACGGCCACCCATTTATCGGTGGTGTAGAAGAGATCTGCCAAACCAGTTCAGAAACCGTTAACTACTGTACTGAAGCACCATTTCTTCAACAGTTGTGTCCAACACTGGTTTTAGGTCCCGGCTCGATTGACCAAGCTCACCAACCTGATGAGTTCTTGTCATTCGACTTTATCGACCCAACCATCGACGTGTTATCACGTGCGATGGTGAAATATTGTTGTTAGTCGCATTCTGTACTTTCCTCACAATGCAGCTCGATTGAGCTGCATTTTGTTATCTGCGCCACGCCCCCTCTAGCACGCTATATCCTTCTTTTAGAGCGTTATTTTGTAATTAATTTTCACTTCTCCTTCGATAAGCTGACCTATTTTTGCTCTAAATCAGGAGAGAAGTGGAATAATTGCAATCTATGCGTGCTTTATTTGACTAGAACTGGTGCTTTTCGCTAGATTGGAGTCTTAACAAGGACAATGGATGTAGTTTTTTTACGAGGCAGGATGACAATGAACGAGAAATACGCCGCACTCAAAAGCAATGTGCGCATGCTGGGCCACTTACTGGGCAACACAATTCGCGATGCCCACGGCGAAGAAATCTTCGAGAAAGTGGAAACCATTCGTAAATTATCCAAATCGGCTCAAGCTGGAAATAATGCTGACAGAGACAGCTTAATCGAAGAGATTAAAAGCTTGCCAGATGAGCAATTGACGCCCGTGACCCGCGCGTTCAACCAATTTCTAAACCTGACCAATATTGCTGAGCAATACCACACCATTTCACGCCATTGTGAAGAGCATATCTGCGAACCTGACGCAATTAACTCGCTGTTCTCAAAGCTGGTGCAAAATGATGTGAGCAAGCTAGACACGGCACAAGCGGTTCGCGACCTGAACATTGAATTGGTTCTAACTGCGCACCCGACCGAAATCACTCGTCGAACCATGATCAATAAGCTGGTGAAGATCAACGAGTGCCTATCTAAGCTTGAGCTGAGCGATCTCTCTTTCAAAGAGCGTAAGAAAACTGAACGTCGCCTTGAACAACTTATCGTTCAAAGCTGGCACTCTGACGTTATCCGTCAGCAGCGCCCGACACCGCTTGATGAAGCTAAATGGGGCTTTGCAGTGGTCGAAAACTCACTATGGGAAGCCGTACCTGACTTCTTACGTGAAATGAACGACCGCCTGAAATCTTACCTTGGCGAAGGTCTGCCAATTGATGCTCGCCCAGTGCACTTCTCTTCTTGGATGGGTGGTGACCGCGACGGTAACCCATTTGTAACCCACAGCGTGACTCGTGAAGTACTGCTTCTATCTCGCTGGAAAGCAGCTGACCTATATCTTAACGACATCAACGAACTGATCAGCGAACTGTCAATGACAGTGTGCAACGATAAAGTTCGTGAGCTTGCAGGTGAAGATCAACACGAACCATACCGTGCGATTCTGAAACAACTTCGCTCACTATTGAACGAAACTAAAGACATTCTAGACGCGAAAGTTCACGGCCAGAAATTGGCAGTCAAAGCACCTCTGCAAAAAGTAGAGCAGCTTTGGGAACCACTTTACGCGTGTTACCAATCGCTAAACGAATGTGGCATGGGCGTGATTGCCAACGGCTCACTGCTGGATACGCTGCGCCGCGTTAAAGCATTCGGTATCCACCTAGTTCGTCTCGATATTCGTCAAGAAAGTACTCGTCATGCTGATGTGCTTTCTGAATTGACTCGTTACCTAGGCATTGGTGACTATGAGCAGTGGAGCGAGCAAGACAAGATTGCTTTCTTAACCAACGAACTTGCATCTAAGCGCCCTCTTCTACCTCGCGACTGGGAGCCATCAGAGCCAGTTAAAGAGGTTTTGGATACCTGTAAGATTGTGGCAGCACAACCTCGCGAAGCGTTTGGTGCTTACGTTATCTCAATGGCACGTACCGCTTCTGACGTACTTGCCGTGCATCTACTGCTACAAGAAGCGGGTTGCCCTTACCGCATGGACGTATGTCCACTGTTCGAAACGCTAGACGATTTGAACAACGCAGAAGCGGTAATCAAGCAGCTGATGGGCATTGATCTATACCGCGGCTTTATCCAAAACCACCAAATGGTGATGATTGGCTACTCTGACTCTGCAAAAGATGCAGGCGTAATGTCAGCAGGTTGGGCGCAATACCATGCGATGGACTCTCTGGTTAAGGTTGCAGAAGAAGAAGGCGTTGAACTCACACTATTCCACGGTCGCGGCGGTACAATTGGTCGTGGTGGTGCGCCGGCTCACGCTGCACTACTATCTCAACCACCTAAGAGCCTGAAAGGCGGTCTGCGCGTAACCGAACAAGGTGAGATGATCCGCTTTAAGCTGGGTCTACCTGATGTCGCAGTCAACAGCTTCAACTTGTATGCAAGTGCAATCCTAGAAGCGAACCTACTGCCGCCACCAGAGCCTAAACAAGAGTGGCGTGACTTAATGGATGTGCTGTCCGAGGTGAGCTGTGAAGCCTACCGTAGCGTCGTTCGTGGTGAGCCAGACTTCGTGCCTTACTTCCGCCAAGCAACACCTGAACTTGAGCTAGGTAAACTGCCTCTAGGTTCTCGCCCTGCAAAACGTAACCCGAATGGTGGCGTGGAAAGTTTACGTGCGATTCCTTGGATCTTCTCTTGGAGCCAAAACCGTTTGGTTCTTCCAGCATGGCTAGGGGCTGGTGAAGCGATTCAATACTCAGTAGACAAAGGCCATCAGGCACTACTGGAAGAAATGTGTCGTGAATGGCCATTCTTCTCGACTCGTCTAGGTATGCTTGAGATGGTGTACACCAAGTGCAACATGGACATCTCTCGTTACTATGATCAGCGCTTAGTTGAGGAGCAGCTTCAACCGCTGGGTGATCGCTTACGAGATCAACTTCAACAGGACATTAAGTCTGTCCTGAACGTAGAAAACAACGAGAACCTGATGCAAAGCGATCCTTGGGGCCTAGAATCCATTCGCCTACGTAACATTTACGTAGAGCCATTGAACATGCTTCAAGCTGAATTGCTGTACCGTACTCGCCAGACTGAAGAATCTTCTGCAAACTTAGAAGAAGCACTGATGGTAACCATTGCAGGTATTGCAGCTGGTATGCGTAACACAGGCTAACCAAGCTACGCATAAAGAACCAAAGGCTGAGTTAATACTCAGCCTTTGTTACTACTAACCAATCACTTCTACTATTTGAGCAATACGCAACCAGACATTTAATCCAAGAAAAAAACAAAAAGTCCCCACCAAACAACATAAAACACTACACAAAAACACTATTGAGTATTTTATTAGTTTTTTTGGGTAATTTTGTCCTACTATTCCACTTCATGCTTATTATTTATATACTACTTGCCTGCTGGAAGCTCACAAATCCAATCAAATAGGCTCCAGCTCGATGGAAACACCCATCACTCTAGGTGATAAACGGCTTTAAGGTGACAGGACCAACATTGTTGGTGCTATTTACACATAAAAAACTCAAGCGTCAGAAAGAGCGCAAATGAAAGTGTAAGTAGCTTGTTTACAAGTTTATTGACCATTTGGATTGAAGACATGTCATTACCACACGTAATTTTAACTGTTCTTAGCACTCGCGACGCAACCGGTTACGACATCACTAAAGAATTCTCAGCTAGCATCGGTTACTTCTGGAAAGCAAGTCACCAACAAGTTTACCGTGAACTAAACAAAATGGCTGAGAAAGAGCTGGTTACTTGCGTACTTGAACCGCAAGAAGGCAAACCTGACCGTAAGGTTTACTCAATTACTGACGCTGGCCGTGGCGCATTAGGTGAGTGGTTCGATCAACCAACAGCACACCCAACAGTACGTGATGAGTTCTCTGCTAAGCTAATGGCTTGTGCAGTGCAACCTGCGACACCGTTTCGTGACCAACTTTCTGAACTTGTGGAAGAGTCTCGTAAACTGGTTTCTCATTACAAAGAGATTGAAGCCGCGTACTACGCAACACCATCAACACTAGACAAACAAGCACGACTAGAGCGTCTAACACTTCGTCGTAACTTAATGCTACGTGAAGCGTGGATTAACTGGGCAGAAGAAGTGCTAACAGAACTTGAAGTGATTGGCTAATTCGTCGCTTTGAATAAAACGAAAAAGGCTTGCCGATGGGCAAGCCTTTTGTCTATCTGGGGAAAACGTATTAAGCGCCTACTGCGACTTGTGGGCGAACACCGAGCGTGTGGCATAGTGCATAAGTCATCTCTGCACGGTTAAGTGTGTAGAAGTGAAAGTCCTTCACGCCTTCACGGCTTAAGACACGCACCATATCAATCGCTTGGCTAGCACCAACAAGCTGACGCGTCACAGGATCATCATCCAAACCTTCAAACTGTTTGCTCATCCAACCCGGCACTTTCACGTTGTTCTGCGCCGCAAAGCGAGACGCTTGTTTGAAGTTTGATACAGGCAAGATCCCCGGAACGATTTCTACATCAATCCCTGCCGCTACACAGCGATCACGGAAGCGTAGGTAAGATTCCACATCAAAGAAGAATTGGGTAATTGCACGGTTTGCCCCTGCTTCAACCTTACGCTTTAAGTTAAGCAGATCCGATTGTGCGCTTTTCGCTTCTGGGTGTACTTCTGGGAATGCTGCCACTGAGATATCAAAATCATGGCGTGCTTTAAGCAGCTCTACCAAGTCTGACGCATACATATCTGGCGCACCACCACCTGGTGGAATATCACCGCGCAGCGCAACAATGTTCTTGATACCGTTATTCCAGTAATCGTCAGCAATGTCGATCAATTCATCACGAGTTGCGTCGATACACGTTAGGTGAGGCGCAGCAACAAGACCCGTCGCTGCTTTGATTTCTTTGATGATAGAGTGGGTTCTGTCACGCTCGCCTGAATTTGCGCCATAAGTAACAGAAACGAATTTCGGTTGAAGAGTTTTAAGGCGGTGCACTGAGTTCCACAGTGTTTCTTCCATCTTTTCACTGCTTGGTGGGAAAAACTCAAATGAGACGTTGATATTGTCTGATAGTTCAGCGATATTCTGGTTTAAGGCATCAATATGCCCTGCATGTGTGTATCCCATCTTACTCTCCCTGTGGCAACTCCACCACGAAATCAAAATCCTTAAATCGACGTTTAGACGTCTATATGTCTCCAGAATGTATTGAATACGATTTAATGTCAACCTTGTGATTATGAATTTTTCTCAAGTTAATAATTAGGATAGTTCAAGTTCCTAAGTGACAACCTCATCGCCTAACTCTGTGATTCAGTATGGCATTATCAAGACAATAAAAAACCCCGGAAGCCATCCGAGGTTTTGTGGTAGTTCGCAAAATTGGACTTAGTAAGATTTAGAATAAGCCAGCTAGGCGATTAAGATCAGATTGAATCGCACCGGCTGTCACTTCACGTCCTGCGCCTGGACCACGAATCACTAATGGGTTGTCTTTGTACCATTTACTCTCAATTGCGAAAATGTTGTCACACGGTAGTAAGTTCGCTAAAGCATGCTCTCGTGATAATGCCTCAACTCCTACCGTTGCTTTACCGTTACGCTCGAGACGGGCGACATAACGTAGCACTTGGTCGTTTCTTTGAGCTTTAGTTAGGCGCTCTTGCAGGATTTCACTTAAGGTATCACCTTGGTCAAAGAAAGCGTCTAGGCTCAAATCTCGCAACTCTTCTGGTACCAACGATTCGACCTTCACACTTTCAGGTTCAATATCCAAACCAGACTCACGAGCTAAGATAACCAACTTTCGCATCACATCAGAACCATCTAAATCTGAGCGAGGATCGGGCTCAGTCAAACCTTGCTGCCATGCTAAGTCGACTAGTTCAGTAAATGGTACCGAACCATCAAATTGTTGGAATAGCCAAGATAGCGTACCTGAGAAAATACCCGACAGTGCGACAATCTCGTCACCGCTTTCACGCAAATCTCGAACGGTGTGATTTATTGGTAGCCCCGCACCAACCGTCGCGTTGTATAGCCAATGACGGCCAATCTTGGCGAAAGCATCTTGTACTTGATGGTAATACTGACTATCAGCTGAACCTGCCACCTTGTTCGCCGAGATAAGATGAATACCTTGCTGTGCAATTTCTACATAACGTGCCGCCAGATCTTTACTCGCAGTGACATCCAGTACCACCGCTTCGTCGAAATTTTGAATCGCACCGAGCTTAGTTAGCCAATTGCTATCATTCTCTATGCTTTCATCATCAAAGCGCTGAGCAACCGTTGCTGCATCAATCCCGTTTTCATCAAACCAGTAAGTTTGGCTATCTACCACCGCCACTAAATCAAAGCTCATGCCGTGGCGTTTTTCGAGCTCTTCTTTTTGCTCTGCGAACAGTGATAACCAACTTGAACCAATATTACCTTTACCACACAAGGCAACCGCTACGCGCTTTTGCGCTTGAAACAGCTGACTATGAATACTTTGTACTAACTCTTCCACTTCGGCTCGGCGTAATACTGCGACGAGACTCAGCCCTGATTGTGCCTCTGAGATAAATTCAACCGGAGAGTCTTTTAACTGCTGATAAAAACCAAAGCAATGATTGGCGTTTTTCGTGACCCCTGCACCTACCGCTGCGAGCAGTGAGTAACCCTCTTTCAGTTTAATTTCAGCTTCAACCGCCAACTCTTGAAGGTAAGCCAATGCACCACCGGCTATCTCGGACGTGTACGCTAAGCGCAATGTTTGTTGGTCTTCTTGCGCTTCAAATGCTAGTGGCTCTAATTGAGCGCGCTTTAACGCTTGCAACACTTCTTTCTGCGCTCGCTCAAAATCATGACCATGCACAAATGAAAGTTGCACGAGTAACACTTCATCAAGAGAGGTAATGATTTTAGCGCCACGACCAGATGCTAATACACGCTCAATTCGGGTTGAGCCAGACTCCGGTTGATAGCTGCATTTGAGGTTCAAATCCATCGTACTTTGAGCAACAGGTTGAAGCGTGCGACTGTGCAATACCGGAGCAGCTAAGCGAGCAAGTTCACTTGCTTCATCTAAACGCAGTAGGGGCAACAAGCATGCATCAGAGACTAAACGTGGATCCGCACTATACACACCTGCGACATCACTCCAAATAGTAACAGTACTAGCTTCTGCCAGTGCACCAATGACCGTAGCCGAGTAATCAGAACCATTACGGCCTAACAGTACTGTCTCTCCCGCCTCATTCTGTGCCATAAACCCTGTGATAATCACTCGCTGATGATTATGTTGTGCTAATGCTTCTTTAATTAGAGCGTAAGAACGAGCGCGGTCGACTTCTGGCTGTGTACCTACTTCTGCACGTAAAAAGGTACGAGAGTCTTGTGCAACCGCTGGCAAACTCTGCTGCGACAGCAATGCAGCAAGTAAGCGTGAAGACCATACCTCACCATGTCCAAGCACTGCGGCTTTTTGAGCTTCTGTTAACGGAGCCGTTAACTCTGCTAGAGTACTGAATTCATCTTGAAGGGAAGCAAGCAGTTGCGTCTGTGCCTCACCTGTTAACAAAGCTTCTACCAATTCAGTTTGGAATTGTCTCAAGCTTTGTAATGCTTCATGCGCAACACGACCGTCTTTATCTAAACCTTCAAGAAACTCGATCAAGCGATTGGTGGTTTTCCCTGCCGCAGACACCACGACTAAATCATTTTCGGCTGAATACTCTTTTAGTATTTCAACCACACGTAAATAGCATTCGGGGTTGGCTAAACTGCTGCCGCCAAATTTATGCAGCTGACGTTGTACACTCATGACTTTTCTCTCTCCCGATTACTGTGCTGCTTTTAAAAATGCTTGCTCAAGATCGGCGATCAAATCCTGTGCATCTTCAAGACCAACGGATAAGCGCAGTAACTGTTGAGAAACACCAGCTTCAGCTAATGCCGCTTCCCCCATCGCGCGATGTGTCATCGATGCAGGATGACAAATCAAGCTTTCAACCCCACCCAAGGACTCAGCTAACGAAAACAATTCCAGCTCTTTTACAAACACTTTGAGCTGTTCAAATGATCCTGCGAATTCGAAGCTCAACATAGAGCCAAAACCGGATTGCTGCTTCTTGGCGATGTCATGTCCAGGATGCTCTGGCAAACTTGGGTGATAAATCTGTGCAACTAACGATTGAGTCTGTAAGTAAGCAAGTACATCTTGAGAACTTTCTTCATGAACTCGCATTCGCGCACCCAGCGTACGAATTCCTCTTAATGTCATGTAACTGTCGAATGGTGTTCCCGTCGCCCCAATGCAATTGCCCCACCACGCCAGCTCTTCTGCATGCTCTTCACTCTTAGTGATCACCACACCACCAATAACGTCGGAGTGACCGTTAATGTATTTCGTCGTAGAGTGGATAACAAAATCCGCACCTAGCTCCAAAGGCTTTTGGTACACAGGTGTCAAAAAGGTATTGTCCACGGCAACCAGTGCACCGACTTGTTTTGCCTTTTCACACACAGCGGCAATATCGACCACGCGCACAAGCGGGTTTGACGGTGTTTCTAGCAAGATAAGCTTTGGTTTTTTCGCAATCGCCGCATCAAGAGCTTGCTGATCCGACTGATCGACAAACTGCACTTTAAAATCACCCTTGTTCGCACGAGTATTGAAAAGACGATAGGTACCGCCGTAGCAATCGTGCGGCGCTACAATTAGATCATCAGGACCAAGAAACGTCGATACCCAAAGGTTTAATGCTGATGTACCACAGTTAGTGACAACCGCTCCTTTGCCTGATTCAAGCTCGTACAATGCTTGCTCTAGTAAGCCTCGGTTAGGGTTACCAGAACGGGTATAATCGTATTGAGGTACTTCACCGAATGCAGGGAAGCCATAGTTAGTAGAAAGGTAAATAGGTGGTACAACAGCGTTGTATTGGCTGTCTGACTCGATACCAGTGCGTACAGCAATGGTCGCAGGCTTACGGGTGCTCATGGGTGTATCCTTTCACGGGTGGTGACATCTAAATGGGAATGCGCTATATCTAGCTTGTATTGCTCAATTGATTAACACTCTTCCCTAACTATTAACCTCACTTTACTTGTCTAAAAATGAGACGTCAACACTTCTAGACGTCCATATGTCTTTGCTTATGGCAGTAAATGCAGCTAAAATCAGCACCTATATTTATTTTTCTAACTTATTACATTAATGAAGGTGCGCAATGGCTGACTGGAATGGCGAATACATTAGCCCGTATGCTGAGCACGGTAAAAAAAGCGAACAAGTGAAAAAGATTACCGTCTCAATCCCGCTAAAAGTTTTAAAAGTGCTGACTGATGAGCGAACACGCCGCCAGATCAACAACTTACGCCATGCGACTAACAGTGAACTACTGTGTGAAGCGTTCCTACACGCTTACACAGGTCAACCACTGCCAACTGATGAAGATTTGCGTAAAGACCGTCCAGACGATATTCCTACCGAAGCAAAAGCAATCATGACAGCGATGGGAATCGAATTCGAAGCATTCGACGAAGAATAATTGCTTACAAATTCGTCGATGATAGAAGCTGTGCTGGGGACGGTTTCCAAGAACAAAAAAAGGGACGCTCTCGCGTCCCTTTTTTATTTTTAAATTTTACTTTACCACTATTGAGCCATGTAATTCTCTGGCATTTCAATACGTGCCACACCAGAGTCAACCGCAGCTTGAGCCACCGCTTTTGCCACGCGTGGTAGTAGGCGTGAATCCATTGGCTTTGGAATGATGTAGTCAGTTCCGAACTCTAGCTTATCGACGCCAGCTGCTTTTAATACCGCTTCCGGTACTGGCTCTTTCGCCAATTCACGAATCGCGTCAACCGCAGCCAGTTTCATTTCATCATTGATCTCGCTTGCACGAACATCCAATGCACCACGGAAGATGAATGGGAAACACAATACGTTGTTTACTTGGTTCGGGTAGTCACTGCGACCTGTACCCATGATCAAGTCGTCACGCACTTCGTGAGCCAATTCAGGTTTGATTTCTGGATCTGGGTTTGAACATGCGAACACAACTGGCTTGTCTGCCATGAGCTTCAATGCTTCTGCAGGTAGTAGATTTGGACCCGATACACCCAAGAAAAGATCTGCACCTTCAATCACATCTTCCAACGTGCGCTTATCTGTATTGTTAGCAAACAGCTGTTTGTATTCATTGAGATCATCACGACGCGTGTGGATCACCCCTTTACGATCCAGCATGTAGATCTTCTCGCGCATCGCGCCACATTTGATCAACAGCTCCATACACGCGACTGCCGCCGCACCCGCGCCTAAACAAACAATCGTGGAGTCCTCGAGCTTCTTACCTTGCAGCTCGATTGCATTCAACATACCTGCTGCCGTTACGATCGCTGTACCGTGTTGATCGTCATGGAATACTGGCACGTCACAGCGCTCAATCAGACGCTTTTCAATCTCAAAACAATCTGGGGCTTTGATATCTTCTAGGTTGATACCACCGAATGTATCAGCAATATTTGCTACTGTGTCGACAAATTCGTCGATCGTGCGGTGTTTTACTTCGATATCAATTGAGTCTAAACCAGCAAAGCGTTTGAACAATAGCGCTTTACCTTCCATTACTGGTTTAGAAGCCAGCGGGCCAAGATTACCAAGACCAAGAATAGCCGTGCCGTTAGAAATAACCGCAACCATGTTGCCCTTCGCTGTGTACTTATACACGTTGTCAGCGTTCTGTGCGATTTCACGTACAGGTTCTGCAACACCAGGGCTGTATGCAAGAGCAAGGTCATTTGCAGTTTCAGCAGGCTTAGTTAGCTCTACGGCAATTTTTCCTGGGGTTGGATATGCATGGTAATCCAATGCTTGTTGGCGGCGTTCTTCTTCTGGGGTGACTTCTTGGCGATTGTCTTCAGACATGGATCGTTTCTCTTTGTTATTTTTCGGTAAGGGGGAATAAATTCTAAAGGATAGAAGTCAAACTTCATAGGCTAGATTGCGAGCGATATCCTTAAAAGGGCCGATAATAAAAGAGATTAGACCAGATATTAGTGATGAGCACCCTGTTTACTGGTCAGGTGCTCTTTTTATCACTTGGTTTGGATAGGAAAACAGCGAAATATAATCTCACTCTTCATCGACATATTGTGCTTGTAGGTAATTTTCTATACCTGACATCTGGATCAAACCGAGTTGAGTCTCAAGCCAGTCAACGTGCTCTTCTTCGTCTTCGAGAATATCTTGAAACAGATCTCTAGAGACATAATCGCGAATATCCTCAGCGTAAGCGATGGCATCTTTCAAATCTGGAATGGCGGCCATCTCAAGTTTAAGGTCACACTCAAGCATTTCTTTGGTATCTTCACCGATCATAAGTTTGCCGAGGTCTTGTAAATTAGGTAACCCCTCAAGGAACAGAATACGCTCGATCAAGTGATCAGCATGTTTCATTTCATCGATCGACTCATGGTATTCCTTATCTGCGAGATGCTTTAATCCCCAGTCTTTATACATACGGGCATGCAGAAAATATTGGTTGATCGCGATGAGCTCGTTACCGAGTATCTTATTGAGATGTTGAATAATGATTGGATCGCCTTTCATGGCAAAGCCCTCCTCTTTGGCTTCATTTAAATGTAGAAGCAAATTAGAAGGTGTCAAAAAGGCTCAGCTAATATTTAGCTAGCTTGTTTCAGCATTAGGTATTCAGTTTCAGCTAAAATTTCTTTCGCTTGCTTGATGCACTTGCCGCATTGACTTCCCAGCGCCGTACATCTTTTAATTCCTTTTATATCTGTTACGCCTTCATCTATCGCCAACTTCCTAATTTTCTTGTCAGAGACGCCATGGCAAAGACAAACGTACATATTCACTACCTTTAAATTTCACTATGGAATGAAATATAAACAAGAATCGTTCTTGTTACCAGTTGTATTAAAGCGAATTACAGAACGTTTTGTTATAACGATTTGAACGATTTTGGCGGCTTTCAGTAACTTAGCGGAGTACTAAAAAAGAAGGGAAGTTAGGTAAAACTAAGATCATGTTTTTCATAAACAAAACACATGACTAAGAATGACTGGCTTATAACCATATTGAAAAGAAGAAGAGTAGATATAAAAAAGGGAAGCCTTAGCTTCCCCTTTTCTAGCGCTTCTTCAAATAGAAGAAGAGTGCAAGATTACGATTAATTCAG
>NZ_JAKFZP010000016.1:0-48881 GCF_021654215.1 Vibrio sp. MMG023
AGTTGGTAGAGCGCAACCTTGCCAAGGTTGAGGTCACGAGTTCGAACCTCGTGTGTCGCTCCACTTTCTTTCTGAAATGTGGAATAAGCCCTCATTGTGCTTAACAATGACATTGCGACACTAGCTCAGTTGGTAGAGCGCAACCTTGCCAAGGTTGAGGTCACGAGTTCGAACCTCGTGTGTCGCTCCACTTTCTTTTTGAAATGTGGAATAAGCCCTCATTGTGCTTAACAGTGACATTGCGACACTAGCTCAGTTGGTAGAGCGCAACCTTGCCAAGGTTGAGGTCACGAGTTCGAACCTCGTGTGTCGCTCCAGTTTCTATTATCGTATTAATCGATAATATACGGACGCGGGATGGAGCAGCTTGGTAGCTCGTCGGGCTCATAACCCGAAGGTCGTCGGTTCAAATCCGGCTCCCGCAACCAATTTTCAAGCGATAGTTTTAGTCACTAACTCAAACCATCGATGAATGTAACTCTATTTGCAATAGAGGTTACATCCAGCCACATCGCTCTTTTCATAATGCTGAGAAGCATCAATCCCTGAAAAATAAAACTCTAATCCGCATCGAATGATGTCGGACGATTTCGTTTGTGTTTTAAACATGAGACGAGACGGCTGACCAATGAATATTCTGGTGTTCGGGGCGTTTTCACATCTTTAATTAACAGAGTTATCCACATATATCGTTCTGTGGATAAGTTGGTTGATAAAGTGTTTTCTGCTTGGGGTTTAAAGGTTGTAAAGAAAGATCTTTTCCAAATCTGACAGCGGCTAAACTTTTTATTAAACGCTTAAGTTGTTGTTATATATGGTAAAAGGTGCTTTTATTGCGGATCGGGTGCGTTAAATTTGGATCATTACTTTGTGTTTTTTTGATCCTAATCATTTCTTTAGGTTGTGTTTAACTTTTTTCTATAACCTATTTTCTCTCAATACTCTTATTTTTTTCCACATTACAGAATTGAGAACAAGGTCATGAATTGATCGGGCAAAAAATGTTTTCAATCTCTTGCATATGAGCTACGCATTTATGCGTCTCTTGGTAGGCCTTTTTCGACAATCCGGATTAACCGCTTTTTCTTCGTTTCTACCGAGTCGGACTCATTGGTCGGAAGCTGATTAATTTGTTGCGTCAATGCCCATTCGATATGTTCATCAAGCAATTCACTTTCGCCACGTCTGTTTTCCAGTGCTTCAATGATTTGTTGACTATATTCTGCATTGCCAAGTGCGACAGAAATATTACGCAGCCATTGAACATGACCAATTCGACGAATCGCCGATCCCTCCATTTGTTTAAGGAAGGTCGCTTCATCCCAATGAAACATTGTCAGTAAATCAGGCTCTTCAAAGCTATCTCGGCGATGAAAGTCTTCTTGTTCCGTTAGTTCTGCGTATCGATTCCAAGGGCAGACTAATTGGCAGTCATCGCAACCATAAATGCGGTTGCCTATTGGCTTACGGAACTCTTCAGGAATCACACCATCAAATTCGATGGTGAGATAAGAGATACAGCGACGCGCATCCACCACCTTATCCTCAACGATTGCTTGAGTCGGGCAGGAAGTAATGCATGCTTTACATTTGTCACATTGATCGACGCTTGGTTCATCTACTGGCAATGGCAGGTCAATCAGCAATTCGCCAAGAAAGAACCAAGATCCACAGTCTTTATCTAAGATAAGTGAATGTTTGCCTGTCCAGCCTAGCCCCGCTTTCTGAGCAAGAGGTCTTTCTAAGATAGGAGCAGAATCGACAAATGGACGGTAGCCATACTGTCCTACTTTTTGCTCGATAAGCTTGCCAAGCTTATTCAGTTGCTTTCTTACTAGCTTGTGATAATCGCGTCCAAGCGCATAACGACTAATGTATGCGTGATTCTTGTTAGCTAAGTTGGAGGCGAAGTGGGCTTCCGGAGGTAGGTAGTTCATGCGTACGCTTATTACGCGTACGGTTCCCGGCAAAAGTTCATCTGGTCTTGCGCGCATCATGCCATGACGAGCCATCCAATCCATTGAACCGTGATAGCCAGCATCAAGCCATTTTTGCAGAGCCGCCTCATGTTCACTAAGATCAACATCGCAGATACCGACTTTCTGAAAGCCGAGCTCTTTACCCCAAATTTTGATTTGTTGAGCGAGTTGTTCGAAGTTCATGTTTTATCACCGAGATAAAGGGGGGCGGATCTTACCGGATCTTACTCATTGGTGCTACCAGAAAGTCTAGACATAAAGTCGAGAAATAGATTTTGAAACAAAGTCATCGACTGTTGACTTTGATGTGACCAAATCTGTTTATGCATTCAATAGAATCAGGGAATTAGGATTTGTCTTTTTGACTACTTTTTTCGCATATATGACATTTGAGAGCTTGTCTCTCAAAACCAACACAGTTTACTATTCCTGTTCTTTTGATTTTTATATAGTCAACGATCATTAGTTAGAGATACATCAATGAGCACGAAACAATTTAATCTTAAAGATGAGCATGAAACGGTAGCACTTGGTACCGCATTGGCTCAGCTTTGTTCTCAACAAACCACTATTTATCTACACGGGGATCTGGGTGCGGGTAAAACAACATTTAGTCGTGGTTTTGTCCGTGCTCTTGGTCATCAAGGCAATGTAAAAAGTCCAACCTATACTTTGGTTGAACCTTATCAGTTGGATAAGTGGCAAGTTTATCACTTTGACCTTTATCGTCTTGCGGATCCTGAAGAACTTGAGTTCATGGGGATTCGCGATTATTTCACTGATGATGCGATTTGCTTAGTTGAATGGCCAGAAAAAGGGCAAGGATTGCTGCCACAGCCAGATCTTGATGTGGACATTCGTTACCAAGGCGAGCAGCGTGTAGCCGAATTAACGGCGAATAATGAATATGGTGTGCAGTTACTCAGTCAATTGGAGCTATGTTGAGTCTTTCAAAATTTAGAGCGGTGGCAGCGTTAGTTGCCACTCTTCTCCTTATCATCCCCAATTTAGCGTTTGCTAACGTTGTTAAAAGTTTCCGAGTATGGCCTTCACCTGATGAGACTCGTGTCGTCATCGATTTAAGCGCGGAAGCTGACTATTCCTATTTCTCTCTATCTGGGCCGGATCGCCTTGTTGTGGATCTCAAAAACACATCAATGCAAGCGAAGTTGCCTGTCACTGTGACGGATAGTCCAGTGTTGAAGCGAGTGCGCAAAAGCTCTCCGCCTAATAAAAACACTTACCGTTTGGTGTTTGAGTTGAAAAAAGGTGTTAAAGCCGAGTTGTTTACGCTCAGCCCGACGCCGGGTGGTCAATATGGTCATCGTCTCGTCATTGACCTGCCACATGGCAAAAAGACAGCGACACCAGCGGCTAAGCCAAATAAGCCAACAACGACCAACAAAGACATGAGCACGGTACAGCGCGCTCAAGAAATTTTGATTGTGATCGACCCTGGTCATGGCGGTGAAGATCCTGGCTCTATTGGCCCATCTCGTCGTAAATACGAAAAAGACGCGGTACTGAGTATTTCTCGTAAACTGTCGGCGCAACTCAATGCCGTTCCGGGTATCAAAACTCGCATGACGCGTACCGGAGATTACTTCGTTAACTTGAACCGTCGTGTTGCGATTGCACGTGAAAATGATGCTCATCTGTTGATATCAATTCACGCGGATGCCTTTACTTCACCAAAACCACGCGGTGGCTCTGTCTTCGTTTTGAATACACGCCGAGCAAACACAGAAATTTCTCGTTGGGTTGAAAACCACGAGAAACAGTCTGAGATCCTAGGTGGCTCTGGTACTGCGTTTGTCAGTAACACCAATGACCGCAATGTTAACCAGACCTTGTTAGACCTTCAGTTCAGCCATTCTCAGAAAGAAGGTTACAAGTTGGCGACGAGTATTTTGGGGGAAATGGGCAAAGTCGCTCGTTTGCATAACTCAAAACCAATCAATACCAGTCTTGCGGTTTTACGCTCTCCACAGATCCCTTCAGTACTGGTTGAAACCGGCTTTATCTCGAACCCAACGGAAGAGAAGTTATTGTTCCAACGTGCTCACCAAGACAAGTTAGCGCGTGCGATCACTAGAGCCGTTGTTCAGTACTTAAAAGATAATCCACCAGAAGGTACGGTGTTCTCTTCTTCATCGAAGTCTGCTGTTCACACGGTAAAACGAGGTGAGTCTTTATCTGTGATTGCGCAAAAATACGGAACGTCGACCAAAGCCATCATGAGTGCGAATAAACTTAAATCTAGTGGTTTGGCGGTCGGTCAGAAGTTGAAGATTCCGGGCTCTGGTGCGGTTTCTATCTCGATTCCAAATAAACCTAATACGGTGGAAACTGAGACAATCACACACACGGTTAAATCAGGTGAGTTCCTCGGTAAGATCGCCAGTCATTACAAAGTGAAGATTGCCGATATTCGTCGTGAAAATAATCTGAAATCAGACACGGTTTGGGTCGGTCAGAAGCTGAAGATCACTGTCGCAGTGAAAGACAAGCCAATCCGCAAGCACAAAGTTGCTCGTGGTGAATACCTAGGTAAGATTGCATCGAAGTATGGCGTTAGCGTCTCAAGCATTCGTAAAGCAAACAACCTGCGTTCTGACGAGCTTGCCGTAGGACAGGTACTGATCATTCCAAACAAATAAGTGAGCTTATAACTCATCATGACCATTAAGATTTTGCCAGCTCGGTTGGCAAACCAAATCGCGGCAGGAGAAGTGGTTGAAAGACCCGCTTCTGTCGTGAAAGAACTGGTAGAAAACAGTCTCGACTCTGGCGCGACTCGAATCGATATCGATATCGAAAAAGGTGGCGCCAAGCTAATTCGCGTGCGCGATAACGGCAAAGGGATTGTTAAAGATGAGTTAGGTCTGGCGCTCAGTCGTCATGCCACCTCTAAGATCCACACATTGGACGATCTTGAAGCCATCATGAGTCTGGGTTTCCGTGGTGAGGCGTTAGCGAGTATCAGCTCGGTCTCGCGCCTTACCATGACTTCTCGCCCAGCAGCACAAGAACAAGCGTGGAGTGCTTACTCTGAAGGTCGAGATATGCAAGTTAAGCTCCAACCGACTGCACATCCGATAGGCACCTCGGTTGAAGTATTAGACCTATTTTTCAATACGCCGGCACGTCGCAAATTCCTTAGAACTGAAAAGACGGAATTCGCACACATTGATGAGCTTTTGAAGCGTATCGCACTGAGCCGCTTTGACGTTACCATCAACGTACGCCACAACGGCAAAATGATCCGTCAATACCGCGCGGCAAAGAACCAACAGCAAACTGAAAAGCGTATTGCGGCGGTATGTGGTAACGCCTTTGTGCGTAATATGCTGCGTATTGAACTGGAGCATCAAGGGTTGAAGCTTCACGGCTGGATCACGACGCCGGAGGGAGCAAGACAGCAAAGCGATTTGCAGTACTGTTATGTGAATGGACGAATGATGCGTGACAAGTTGATCAATCATGCGATTCGCCAAAGCTATGAAACCAGCCTTAAGCCAGATCAGTTTGCTGCGTATGTGTTGTTTATTGAACTGGACCCGCATCAAGTGGATGTTAACGTGCATCCAGCCAAGCATGAAGTGCGTTTCCATCAAGCCCGCTTAGTGCATGACTTTATCTATCAAGCTTTGGCAGATGCGCTTGCGCAAAGCTCGGTGATTGATAAACCTCACGTCAACGAATCCGCGTTCCACCATGCCGACCCTGTTGAATTTTTTGAGGCAAGCACGGAAAATCAAGAACCAGTCAGTGCACCAGAGCCTGTGAATTCTCCTGTGCCAGAGCATGTCTATCAAGCGATTGATAACACTCCAGCTTATCCGGGGCGTTCAGACTATGAAGCGAAACCTCGCGATAGGGCACCAAGTGATTCTTCTGTGCGAGAAGCACGTCCGGCGGATTCTTTCAGACGAACAGATTGGGTTGAATCAAAACCTGCACCTAAACCAAGTTCTAACAGAGAGCAACGTCATGCAGAGCCTGCGCCAAGTAAACAAGAAGTGCGTGCTTATCATGAATTGCTTCAAACGCCAGACTTTGAGCCTCAAACTGAAACGATCGGAGAGGCGGTAAGCGTATCAACAGAGACAGAACTCTCTCCCGTTACGGCACTTAGCAAAGCTTTAGCCGTGGTGGACGAACAGTATGTGTTGATGAGCAGCGACAGTGGCGCAGCTTTGGTCGCGTTGCCAAGAGCGGAGTTTTATCGGACCAAAGGTCAGCTCACACCAAGTGACGGAGCGTTAAAAGCTCAACCGTTACTGGTACCATTATCGATCAAGTTGGAATCGAGCTTGGTTCAATTAGCACAAGATTATCAGCAAGATTTTGCTCAGCTTGGTATCCAGCTAAAATCACGAAATGATAAAGCGTTGATGGTCATGGGAGTACCGGCCCCGTTGCGCCAACAAAACTTACAAAATCTGATACCAGATCTGTTATCTTACGCGCAAACTCGCTTGACGGGAGAGATGGCAACGGCGTCGCTGTTATCTGAGCTGATTGATTGGCTTGCGTTGCAAGTCACAACGGTTAAGAGCCACTATACTCTCTCTGAAGCCATTCAAATTATTGCGGAACTTGAACAGCTAAGACATGGTCAATTGCCATTGGAAGACACCCATTTTGTGTCTGCTGTTGATTTCTCTGCCTCGATTGCCAAATTAAAGCCATGACAGACAAACTACCTTTGGCCCTCTTTTTGATGGGACCAACTGCATCAGGTAAAACAGAGCTCGCCATTCGCCTACGCCAAAAATATCCGGTTGAGATCATTAGCGTCGATTCCGCATTGATCTACAAGGGCATGAATATTGGTACGGCTAAACCTGATGAACGCGAACTGAGCCTAGCACCGCATCGTCTTATTGATATCTTAGATCCTAGTGAATCTTACTCAGCGGCAGACTTTCGTCGTGATGCCCTACAAGCAATGGATGACATTGTTGCAGAAGGGAAAATTCCGCTCTTAGTCGGCGGTACCATGCTGTATTACAAAGCATTACTTGATGGCCTATCACCTCTTCCTGCTGCAAATCCTGAAATTCGTCAGCAAATTGAGCAAGAAGCATTGACTAAAGGTTGGTCAGTGTTGCACGATGAGCTGAAAGAGATTGATCCTGTATCAGCTGCGAGAATCCATCCAAACGATCCTCAGCGTTTATCGAGGGCGTTGGAAGTTTTCCGCATTTCAGGTAAAACTCTTACTGAGTTGACTCAAACTAAAGGTGATAGCTTACCTTATCGAGTCAAACAGTTTGCAATAGCTCCCATGGACAGGGCAGAACTTCACCGTCGAATTGAGCTGCGCTTCGAGAAGATGATGGAAGCAGGTTTTGAAGAAGAAATGAAAGCGTTGTATGCGCGTGACGATCTTCACCCTGATCTTCCATCAATACGTTGTGTTGGTTACAGACAGATGTGGGAGTATTTAGACGGGGAGTGCACTCGTGATGAAGCTGTTTTTCGTGGCGTATGTGCAACTCGTCAATTGGCCAAGCGTCAAATCACCTGGTTACGCAGCTGGAATGATTTAACTTGGTTGGATAGCGACAACATTGAACAAGCACTCGAAACCATGTCAGAAGCAATAGCATCTGATTGAGATAGCTGTGTATAATGTGATCGTTTTTGCGTGATCGCACTCTCAAAGGATCTGTTATTGGCGGTTTTTATACTATGCTGCTAATTACTTAGGGTGCATTTTGATTCGTTTAGCTCAGATGCAAAAAGCAGTACCTTTTGCATTGCACCACTAGCTAAATAATTACAACTACAAATTAAATAAGGAAAATAAAATGGCTAAGGGGCAATCTCTACAAGACCCATTCCTAAATGCGCTACGTCGTGAGCGTATCCCGGTATCTATCTACCTTGTGAACGGTATTAAACTACAAGGTCAGATCGAATCTTTCGATCAATTCGTGATCCTGCTGAAAAACACTGTAAATCAAATGGTGTACAAGCACGCAATCTCTACCGTTGTTCCGGCTCGTCCAGTGAGCCACCACAGTGGTGATCGTCCTCAAGGTGATCGTCCACAAGAGAAATCTGAAGATTAATTCTTCATTTAGTATTGCTAAAATAAGGAGTTGATTGCTTGTTTGACCGTTATGAATCCGGTGAGCGAGCCGTACTTGTTCATATCAACTTCACGCAAGAAGGTGAATGGGAAGATCTGGCTGAGTTTGAAATGCTGGTTTCTTCCGCTGGGGTAGAGGCACTGCAAGTTGTAACTGGCAGTCGTCAATCCCCACACCCGAAATACTATGTCGGAGAGGGTAAGGCACAAGAAATTGCTACTGCGGTACAATTAACTGGTGCTGAAATTGTGATTTTTAATCACTCCCTCTCTCCTGCCCAAGAACGTAACCTCGAAGCACTGTGCAAATGTCGAGTCCTCGACCGCACTGGTCTCATCCTCGATATCTTTGCTCAACGAGCACGAACACACGAAGGTAAGCTGCAAGTAGAGCTAGCCCAACTTCGTCATATTTCTACTCGTTTGATTCGTGGTTGGACGCACCTTGAAAGGCAGAAAGGCGGCATCGGTCTACGTGGGCCGGGGGAAACTCAGTTAGAGACTGACCGTCGATTATTGCGTGACAGAATTAAAGCTATCCTTCGCCGTCTCGAAAAAGTTGCGAAGCAGCGTGAACAAGGGCGCCGCGCCCGAAATCGAGCAGAAATCCCAACGATTTCTCTTGTGGGTTACACCAACGCGGGTAAGTCGACACTCTTCAACCGCATTACAGAAGCTGGCGTTTACGCGGCAGATCAATTATTTGCTACTCTTGACCCAACTTTACGTAAGATAGAGTTAGACGATGTGGGGCCTGCAATTCTTGCAGATACCGTTGGATTTATCCGACATTTACCACATGATTTGGTTGCTGCCTTCAAAGCAACCTTGCAGGAAACGCAAGAAGCTGACATTTTGTTACATGTTGTTGATGCCAGTGACGAGCGTTTTCGTGAGAATATTCAAGCTGTTCATGAAGTATTAGAAGAGATCGACGCACATGAAGTGCCGACGCTCGTAGTAATGAACAAGATTGACAATCTAGAAGAGCAAAATCCTCGTATTGAACGTGATGAGGAAGGCGTGCCTCGAGCGGTCTGGGTTTCTGCGATGGATGGATTGGGCATTGATCTCCTATTTGATGCGCTGACAGAACGTTTGGCGTCGCAAATGGTTGAGCATCAGTTGCGAATTCCTCCACAGTATCAAGGACGATTCCGTAGTACATTCTTCCAAATGAAGTGTATTCAACGTGAGGAATATGACCAGGAAGGTAACTTGTTGATCGATATTCGAATGCAACAGGTAGATTGGTCTAGACTTGAAAAAAGAGAAGGGGCAGTTTTAGTCGACTTTATAGTCACTTAAAGGACTGCTACAGTATAACGTCATATCAAATGATGGAGCTTTCTAATGGCGTGGAATGAGCCTGGAAATAACAACGGCAACAATGGCCGCGATAATGACCCTTGGGGTAATAATAATCGTGGTGGCCAGCGTCCTGGTGGCCGAGATCAAGGTCCGCCAGATTTAGATGAAGTGTTCAGCAAACTGAGTCAAAAGCTGGGTGGCAAATTTGGTAAAAAAGGCGGCGGCGGTGGTTCACCTATCGGCGGTGGTGGTAGTGCGATTGGCTTTGGTGTCATTGCAGTTATCGCGATTGCAGTATGGTTCTTCGCTGGCTTTTACACCATCGGTGAAGCAGAGCGCGGTGTCGTACTGCGTTTAGGTAAATACGACCGTATCGTAGACCCAGGTCTGAACTGGCGTCCTCGTTTCATTGATGAATACGAAGCGGTTAACGTACAAGCGATTCGTTCACTACGTGCATCAGGTCTAATGCTGACTAAAGATGAAAACGTAGTAACAGTAGCGATGGACGTTCAATACCGTGTTGCTGACCCATACAAATATCTATACCGCGTAACGAATGCTGATGACAGTTTGCGTCAAGCAACCGACTCAGCTCTGCGTGCAGTAATTGGTGACTCACTGATGGATAGCATCCTAACCAGTGGTCGTCAGCAAATCCGTCAAACAACGCAAGAAACACTGAATCAAATCATCGATAGCTACGATATGGGCATCGTGATTGTAGATGTGAACTTCCAGTCTGCACGTCCACCAGAGCAAGTGAAAGATGCGTTCGATGATGCAATTGCGGCACGTGAGGATGAAGAGCGTTTCATCCGTGAAGCAGAAGCTTACAAAAACGAAATCTTGCCGAAGGCAACAGGTCGAGCAGAGCGTTTGAAGAAAGAAGCACAAGGTTACAACGAGCGTGTGACGAACGAAGCGCTTGGTCAAGTGGCTCAGTTTGAAAAACTACTGCCTGAATACCTAGCGGCTCCTGGCGTAACTCGAGATCGTCTGTACATTGACGCAATGGAAGAAGTTTACTCAAGCACATCGAAAGTGCTGATTGACTCTGAATCCAGCGGCAACCTTCTTTACCTTCCAATTGATAAATTGGCAGGCCAAGATGGTCAATCAGACTCTAAACGTAAATCGAAATCGACTTCAACATACGACCACATTCAACTTGAATCTGAGCGTACTCAAGAAGACACTTCGAACACGCAGTCTCGTTCAACGGGTACACGTCAAGGGAGATACTAAGAATGCGTAAGTTAATGATCCCTGTACTGGTAATCGCTCTGGCATTAATGCTGATGTCACTGTTCGTGATTCCTGAAGGTGACCGCGGTATTGTGGTTCGATTTGGTCGTGTCTTAAAAGACAACAACGACATCACTCGTATTTACGAGCCGGGCCTGCACTTCAAAATGCCTTTGTTTGACCGCGTGAAAACACTAGATGCGCGTATCCAAACAATGGATGGCCGTGCTGACCGTTTCGTAACGTCTGAGAAAAAAGACGTAATCATTGATACCTACGTGAAGTGGCGTATCGAAGATTTCGGTCGTTACTACCTAGCAACAGGTGGCGGCAATACGCTGACTGCCGAGGCGCTTCTTGAGCGTAAGGTAACGGACGTACTACGTGCAGAAATCGGTGCTCGTGAAATCAAGCAAATCGTATCTGGTCCACGTAACAACGACGTACTTCCAGAAGACGCAACCAGCGAGGAAGTAAGTACTGAAGCAGCTCGTGAAGCATTGGAAATCGATGGTGAACGTGACCTAATCATGTCTGAAGTGTTGAAAGACACACGCGACAGCGCAATGAAAGATTTGGGTGTTCGCATCGTTGACTTCCGTATGAAGAAGATCAACCTACCAGATGAGATCAGTGAATCAATCTACCGTCGTATGCGTGCAGAACGTGAGTCGGTAGCTCGTAAGCACCGTTCTCAAGGTCGTGAGAAAGCCGAAGTTATCCGTGCACAAGCCGAGCTTGAAGTGGCAACAATTCTTGCAGAAGCAGACAAAACAGCTCGTGTAACACGAGGTGAGGCGGATGCAGAAGCTGCGAAGATCTATGCGAATGCTTACAACAAAGATCCTGAGTTCTTCAGCTTCCTTCGTTCTCTAAAAGCTTACGAGAAATCGTTCAGCTCTAAGAATGACATTCTTGTACTTGATCCGAAGAGTGAGTTCTTCCAGTACATGAATAACGCGAAAGGCGCAAAAGCTGAATAAGCGAATTGCTAAACGACAGAAGGCTCCTATATGGAGCCTTTTTTATATCTGCTGGAAAATAAGCGCTGGCGGCTTAACTCATCATTATCGCGATGACCGCTCCGGCGACGACCAGACAACCACCAATCCGACGCAACTGGTTATCTGGTTGGTCACTCAACTGAGCCACCATGTTACGCCAACCGTTTGGGGCAATCAGTGGTCCAATTCCTTCTACAATCAAAACCAGCCCGATAGCCAGCCAAATAGACTCAGACATTGCGATTCCTTGTGGATTTAAGAAAGGTAAATATTATCAGTGATGTAGTGATTTCGAAATGAACAACATCGGTGATGTTTGCATTCTAGTATCAACTCTGTGAACAAAAATGACTGCAAGAAGGGGGATTCGGTGCTAGAATCCATTTTTAACTAGCAATCAGACTTGGAAAGATGGGAAATAACGTAGTCGTTCTAGGCACCCAATGGGGTGACGAAGGTAAAGGTAAAATTGTAGACCTTTTAACTGAAGATGCAAAATACGTGGTACGCTACCAAGGCGGTCACAATGCAGGTCATACACTTGTAATTGACGGTGAAAAAACCGTTCTTCACTTAATTCCATCAGGTATCCTTCGCGATAACGTAAAATGCGTTATCGGTAACGGTGTAGTGCTATCGCCTGAAGCTCTAATTAAAGAAATGAAACCTCTTGAAGAGCGCGGCATTCCAGTACGCGAGCGTCTTTTCATTTCTGAAGCATGTCCTCTAATTCTTCCTTACCACGTTGCAATGGACCAAGCTCGCGAAATCGCTCGCGGTAAAAAAGCTATTGGTACAACAGGTCGTGGTATCGGTCCAGCATACGAAGATAAAGTTGCTCGTCGCGGTCTACGCGTTGGCGACCTATTCGATATGGAAGCGTTCGCTGAGAAACTAAAAGAAGTAATGGAATTCCATAACTTCCAACTAGAGCATTTCTACAAAGCTGAACCAGTAAGCTATGAAGAAGTACTTGAGCAAGCTAAAGGCTACGCTGAGCTACTAACTTCAATGGTTATCGACGTAACTGACGAACTAGACGCAGCACGTAAGCGCGGCGACAAGATCATGTTCGAAGGTGCGCAAGGTACACTGCTAGATATCGACCACGGTACTTACCCTTACGTAACTTCTTCTAACACGACTGCTGGTGGTGTTGCTGCAGGTTCTGGTTTCGGTCCTCGTCATATCGGTTACATCCTTGGTATCACTAAAGCTTACTGTACTCGTGTTGGCTCTGGTCCATTCCCGACTGAGCTATACGACGGTCTAGACAAGCAAGATCCTGTTGGTAAGCATCTAGGTGAAGTTGGTCATGAGTTCGGTGCAACAACTGGTCGTCTACGCCGTACTGGTTGGTTCGATGCTGTTGCGATGCGTCGCGCAATCCAAATCAACTCTATCTCTGGCTTCTGTCTAACTAAACTAGACGTTCTAGATGGCCTAGAAGAGCTAAAAATCTGTACTGGTTACAAGATGAAAGATGGCTCTATCCTAGAAGTTTCTCCAATGGCAGCTGAGTCATTTGAGCAAGCGACACCAATCTACGAAACAATGCCTGGTTGGTCTGAGAACACATTTGGTGCTAAGTCAATCGACGCGCTACCACAAGCAGCTCTAGACTACATCAAGCGTATTGAAGAGCTAACTGGCGTGCCTGTAGACATCGTTTCAACAGGTCCAGATCGTAACGAAACTATCATCAAGGTTCACCCATTCGAATCTTAATCGATACTCGTTAGAGATTATAAAAGCCGACTTTCGAGTCGGCTTTTTTGTATCTGTAACTTGGCTGCACTGACGGAAAAATAAACTCGATATGGCAAATTGTTGCCGTTAAGCTTAAACAAGAGGCAAAAATTGTCTAAAGCTTAACTGACGTTTGCCGATAAGGTTATCAAGCAGAGGAGATCCTTCACCGATCTTTGATTTCTCAGAATCCTTAAAGAGTACATTTATGAAGTTACGAACAGTGGCTGCTTCACTGTTATTGATGCTGAGTGCAACGTCGGTCAGGGCAGATGTTGCCGATGTGGGGGCACCAGTTCCCATCTATACCGAAGCAGAGTTAATTAAGCTTATTGAACAAAATAAGCATTTAGAACGCGTGCGTGCGGATAACTGCCAGTTGGTGGAAGATATTGTTGCACGTGCCACAAGAATTAATTTACCGTCGTATGAGTTTCTCTACGGCGACATGCTGGCGTGGGGCGTTTGTGTAGAGCAAGATGTTGAACTTGGTCTCTACTATATGGAAAACGCTGCACACCAAGGTTTACCTGCTGCATTAGAGCAGCTTGGGCGCTACTACTCTCGTGGTACCTTAGTTCAACAAGATAAAGAGCGTGCAATCCCATACCTGCGAGAAGCGGCGGCAATGGGGAACCTTAATGCGCGTATTCATCTTGCTGAGTTATTGTTACGTGATTACGGTAGCCCACTGGATTACGAAGATGCTTACCGTTGGTTATACAACTCAGTCACGGCAGATCAGAGAAAACATAAGCGTATTGCGGTGCTAAGAAATGGTTTAGAGCAACGTATGCCGCAAAACATCATTGCGCGAGCCAAGCGTCGCGATACTTTCTGGTAGATGTACTCTTAAAACACCAGTAGCTTCATAACACTCTGCCAATAAAAACAACAAAGCCCACATCATGTGGGCTTTGTTGTTTTTCCCTAAACGTAATCGTTAGCGATTAAACGACTTTGTGTGGACCGAAGCATTCATAGTGGAATTGCTCTTGCGGAACACCAAGTTCAAGCAGTTGTTTCGCTACGTGCTGCATAAAACCAACAGGGCCGCAGAAGTAAACTTGAACGTTGTCTTGTTTCACTGCTGCTTCAATTTCGTGTAGGTTTACAAAGCCGGTGAAATGAAAGTCTTCACCCAACTTATCTTCTGCCGTTGGTTGGTTGTACCAAACCAGCGAGTTCATATTCTCTTTTGCGCCAACAATTTGATTCACATGATGTTTGAATGCGTGTTGTTGGCCGTTTTCTGCTGCGTGTACCCAAGTTACAGGTGCTTTGTGTTCAGCAAGGCTCTCAAGCATTGAAAGTGTTGGCGTTAGACCGACACCAGCGGAAACCAAAACAACGGGTGAACTTGCTTCTACGTCCATAAAGAAGTCACCCGCAGGTGCGGCTAGCTGCACTTTATCGCCGATGTTGAGATCGTCATGCAGGAAATTCGATACCTTGCCGCCGTCTTCACGTTTTACCGAGATACGGTAAGTGTTTTCTTGTACCGCAGAAGATAGGCTGTACTGGCGAATCTCTTGGTTTTCGAACTTATCACTGTTGATGTAGATACCAAGATATTGGCCCGGTTTGTACTCAGAAACCTTTTCACCATCGACCGGTTTGAAGACGAAGCTACAAATGTTCTCGCTTTCAAGTTGTTTACCAACCAGTTCAAACTCACGCAGACCACGCCAGCCACCTTGAAGTGCTGCATTTTCTTGGTAGATTTGTTCTTCACGTTGAATGAACACGTTTGCTAGCACGCCGTAGGCTTCTGCCCATGCGTCAATCACTTCTTGACCAGGAGAAAACAGCTCATCAATGGTAGCCAGTAAGTGCGTACCAACGATTTGGTACTGATCTTTAGTGATCATAAAACTGGTGTGTTTGTGGGCGATTTTTTCTACTGCACCAAGTAGGGCTGGTAGGTTGTCGATATTGCTTGCATAAGCACAGATAGCATTAAATAGAGCTTCACGTTGGTCACCATTACGCTGGTTACTCATGTTGAAAATGTCTTTCAACTCAGGATTATGGGTGAACATGCGGTCATAAAAGTGCGCAGTCAACTTCGGGCCAGTTTCTGCAAGAAGTGGTGCGGTTGCTTTCACGATATCAATGGTTTGGTTGCTGAGCATAATGGCTTCCTATTTAAAGTTGTATTTGTAATGCATGTTTAAAGTTGTATCTCAAATGTATCTTTCGATCAAGAAAAGAATTACACTTTTGCTTCTAGAGAGGATAGCAACATGCAGTTAACTAGCTTTACCGATTACGCGTTAAGAACCCTGATTTACTTGGCTTCTTTGCCCAAAGATGAGCTTACAAATATTACCGAAGTAACTGATTTATTTGGTGTCTCACGTAACCATATGGTGAAGGTGATCAACCGTCTGGGTCAGTTAGGTTATGTACATACGGTGCGTGGTAAAAACGGCGGCATTCGTTTGATGAAGCCGGCAAAAGAAATTACTGTCGGTGGTGTGGTACGCGATCTAGAGCCATTAGATTTGGTAAATTGTGATGTCGAGTTTTGTCACATTACGCCAGCATGTCGTCTAAAAGAGAAGCTAGCAAAAGCGAAATTGGCTTTCTTAGCTGAATTAGACGGTTGCACTATTGATGAACTGCTTCGCGACAACTCAGAGCTGCTGATCCTGCTTACACGTCCTTAGTTTTACGTGTGTCTCTCTCATCCTTTCAAGATCATTCTTTTTTCAAAGCAATTCTGTAGCTTATCAAGAGACTCGGATATACTAGCTCTATACCTTCCTTGCTAGATAGGCACGCCTATGTCAGACAATATTCCAAACGATCCATTCGCAGATCGTGAATCCAAAAATTACGAAAACCCAATTCCAAGTCGAGAGTTCATCACTGAGTTTCTGCAGCAAGCTGGCGTCCCAATGAATCGCAACGATTTGTTTGAAGCGCTTAAGCTAAAAGGTGAAGATCAATACGAAGGTTTACGCCGTCGACTGCGCGCGATGGAGCGTGATGGCCAGCTCGTGTTTACGCGTCGTCAGTGCTACGCGCTACCAGAAAAACTCGAGATGGTAAAAGGTTACGTAATTGGCCATAAAGATGGTCATGGTTGGGTGCGTCCTGAAGGCAGTGTCGGCAAGGATAATGACATTGTGCTGCCTCATCACCAAATGAAACACATCATTCATGGTGATTTCGTTTTGGTTCAACCGACGGATAACAGCAAGCGCGGTCGCCGTGAAGGGCGTTTAGTACGTGTTTTAGAAGAGCGTAACACGCAGATCGTTGGTCGTTTCTTCCTAGAGTACGGCTACTCTTACGTTGTGCCTGATGACTCGCGTATCAGCCAAGATATTCTAATCCCAAATGAGCACAAAGCAGGTGCTCGTATGGGTAACGTGGTGGTGATTGAGATCACTGACCGTGGTTCTCGTTCGCGTGGCATGATGGGTAAAGTGGTTGAAGTGCTGGGTGAAAACATGGCTCCGGGTATGGAAACGCAAATCGCGATTCGTACTCACCAAATTCCTCACGATTGGCCAGCGGCTGTCGATAAACAAATTGAAAATCTAGGCGAAGAAGTCCCAGAAGAAGCAAAAGTGGGTCGAGTTGACTTACGTGAGTTACCGTTGGTGACCATCGATGGTGAAGACGCTCGTGACTTTGATGATGCGGTGTACTGTGAGAAGAAAAAGAGCGGTGGTTGGCGTTTATGGGTAGCGATTGCTGACGTAAGTTACTACGTACGTACAGACTCTGCGCTGGACAAAGAAGCCATCAACCGTGGTAACTCGGTGTACTTCCCATCGCAAGTTGTGCCAATGTTACCTGAGGTGCTATCAAACGGTTTGTGTTCACTTAACCCACAAGTTGATCGTCTGTGTATGGTGTGTGAAATGACCATCTCTGACACCGGTAAGCTGTCAGGGTACAAGCACTACGAAGCGGTGATGAACTCACATGCACGTCTGACTTACAACAAAGTGGGGGCGATTCTAGAAGGTGATGAAGAGCTGCGTATGCGCTACCACAACCTAGTGCCTCATCTAGAAGAACTGCACAGCATGTACAAAGTGCTAAAAGACGCTCGTGACAACCGTGGTGCGATTGAATTTGAGACCGTTGAAGCTAAGTTCATCTTCAATGCCGATCGTAAGATTGAAACCATCGAGCCTGTGATTCGTAACGATGCACATAAGATCATCGAAGAATGTATGATCCTAGCGAACATCGCCTCAGCGTCTTATGTCGAGAAGGCAAAAGAGCCAGCATTGTACCGTGTTCACGAATCTCCGGGTGAACTGCGCTTGCAGGGTTTCCGTGATTTCCTAAGTGAGCTTGGCTTGGATTTGAAGGGCGGTCTTGAACCATCACCAACCGACTATGCAGACTTGGTAAAACAGATTGCGGAGCGTCAGGACAAAGAGCTGATTCAAACCATGCTGTTGCGCTCAATGAAGCAAGCAGTATACAACGCGGACAATGCCGGCCACTTTGGTTTGGCGCTGAAGCGTTACGCGCACTTCACGTCGCCAATTCGTCGTTACCCAGACCTGCTGCTGCACCGCGCAATCAAATATCTGATTGCCAAAGAAGAAGGTCGCAATCAAGATCGTTGGACCCCAACGGGTGGTTACCACTACTCGTTTGACGACATGGACTTCTACGGTGAGCAATGTTCGATGACAGAGCGCCGTGCAGACGACGCAACTCGTGAAGTGGCTGATTGGTTGAAGTGTGAATACATGCAAGACCATGTTGGCGACGAGCTGGATGGTGTTATTGCCAACGTGACCAGCTTTGGTTTCTTTGTTCGTCTGACTGAGCTGCACATCGATGGTTTGGTGCACATTTCAACGCTAGCGAACGACTACTACCAATTTGATCCGATTGGTCAAAGACTTATCGGTGAAAGCTTCGGTAACATCTATCGCCTAGGCGATGCGGTGAAAGTGAAAGTGCTTGCGGTCAACTTAAATGACAAGCAAATTGACTTTGAATTAATCGAAACAAGCCGTAAGCTACGCGGCAAAGGTAAGACTGCGAAGAAACGCGCAGCAGATGCCAAACGCAAAGCAAAAGAGAAAAAACGTGCGGCAACCAAAGGCGGTACTCGCGCGAAGCCGATGATTGAACCGACCAAGCACCCAGAACCTGCGGAAGCAGGCAGTGCTCGCAAAGGTAGCGCGAAACGCGGTGACGCTGAAGGTACGAAAAAGCCGAAGAAAGCACGCAAGAAAAAGCCACACAGTAAGCCGAGAAAGACTAAGCGTACTAAGAGCGACGCTGAGTAGGCTGAAGCGCCAATCTAGTCCGAACAGGAGTAGATTGGCGAGGGCAAGACGACCAGAACAACAGGTTAAACAATGAGTAACGAATTTATTTACGGCATTCACGCAGTGAAAGCGGTATTAGAACGCGAACCAGAGCGTTTTATCGAAGCATACGTCCTAAAAGGCCGCCAAGACGATCGTCTAATGCCAATCCTGAATGACCTTCAGGTTTGTGGTGTTTCGATTCAACAAATGACTCGTAAAACGCTAGATGACAAAGCACACGGTGCTAACCACCAAGGCATCATTGCGCGTGTTAAAGCTGCGAAACAGCTTAATGAAAACGACATTGATGGCATCCTAGCGCAGCATGAATCACCGCTGCTGTTGGTATTGGATGGCGTGACGGATCCACACAACCTAGGCGCATGTCTTCGTAATGCTGATGCAGCCGGCGCGGCGGCGATCATCGTACCGAAAGATCGCTCTGCACCGATGAATGCCACCGTAAGCAAGGTTGCTTGTGGCGCAGCAGAAGTCGTGCCATTGATCCGAGTGACCAACTTGGCTCGTACTATGCGTACACTGCAAGAGCAAGGCTTCTGGTTTGTTGGTACAGCAGGCGAAGCAACGCACGATATCTACCAAGCGAAACTGACTGGCCCTCTTGCTATCGTAATGGGTGCAGAAGGTGACGGTATGCGTCGTCTAACTCGCGAAACCTGTGACGATTTGATTAAGATCCCAATGGCTGGCAGCGTTTCTAGTTTGAACGTATCTGTGGCATCAGGTATTTGTTTGTTTGAAGCGGTTCGTCAGCGTATTGCTGCAAAGTAATTGCTAAACCATTTTAATAAACAAACAGTTACTGCAAAGTCAGACAAAATGATAAAAACAAAGGATGGGGTGCCATCCTTTGTCGTTTTCACCGATTTATAAATAAAAATCTTCAGGGAAGTTATGACTCAACAAGACATTAAATTCATTGCCTTTGACCTAGACGGTACTTTGCTTGATAGCGTGCCGGATCTAGCGGTTGCGGCAGACCAAGCCGTTCAAGCACTTGGTTTTCCATCTGTTTCAGAAGAACAAGTTCGTGACTATGTTGGTAACGGCGCAGACGTGCTGATTGGACGCTCACTAAGCCAAAGCCTGACCATCAACCCAGAGTTGAGTGAAGAGCTTCGTGCAAAAGCGCGTGTACTGTTTGATGATTACTACGAGCAAAGCGGTCACAAGCTAAGTCACCTTTACCCAACGGTAAAAGAGACACTAGCAGAGCTGCACAAAGCGGGCTTTGTTATGGCGTTGGTGACCAACAAACCTTCAAAGTTTGTGCCTGACGTTTTGGAAAAGCACGACATCGCAAAATACTTCGTTGATGTTCTTGGCGGTGATGCATTCCCAGAGAAAAAACCAAACCCAGTAGCACTGAACTGGCTGATGGAAAAGCACCAAATCCAACCTAGTGAAATGCTGATGGTTGGCGACTCGAAAAACGACATTCTTGCAGCGAAGAACGCAGGTTGCGCCTCATTTGGTCTGACATATGGTTACAACCACGGTGAACCTATTTCTGCATCAAATCCAGATTTCGTCGCTGACAGTTTGGCAGAATTATTGGACGTTGTAGCGGTTTCTGCATAACGGCTACAAAAGAGCTTCCAAAATACTCGTTAATGAGTACACTGAGTAAACCGTGCACCTATTACTGCACGGTTTTTTTCATTTAATTAGATTAAGAAGTCAAAGGAATCATTCTAATGAGCAAACCCATTGTATTGAGTGGTGTTCAACCTTCAGGTGAACTAAGTATCGGTAACTACTTGGGTGCTCTACGTCAATGGCAGCAGATGCAAGACGATTATGATTGCCAATACTGTGTGGTAGACCTTCACGCTATTACGGTTCGTCAGGACCCTAAAGCGCTGCATGAAGCGACTCTAGACGCACTGGCGATCTGTCTGGCAGTTGGTGTTGACCCGAAGAAGAGCACGCTATTTGTTCAGTCACACGTACCAGAGCATGCTCAACTTGGTTGGCTTCTTAACTGTTACACTCAAATGGGTGAACTGGGTCGAATGACGCAGTTTAAAGACAAATCTGCACGTTACTCAAACGACAGCTCAAGCCAGTTTGGTGATGTAAACGTGGGTCTGTTTGACTACCCAGTACTGATGGCGGCAGACATCCTGCTTTACGGCGCGCACCAAGTGCCTGTAGGTAGCGACCAGAAGCAACACCTAGAGCTAGCGCGTGATATTGCTAACCGCTTTAACAACATCTACTCACCAGAGCAGCCAATCTTCCAAGTGCCAGAGCCTTACATTCCGACGGTAAACGCGCGTGTAATGAGCCTTCAAGACGCAACGAAGAAGATGTCTAAATCTGATGACAACCGTAAGAACGTTATCACGCTGTTGGAAGAGCCTAAGTCGATCATTAAGAAGATCAACAAAGCGCAAACTGACACAGAAACACCACCGCGTATCGCTCACGATTGGGACAACAAGGCGGGTATCTCTAACCTAATGGGTCTGTACTCTGCGGCAACAGGCATGAGCTTTGAAGAGATTGAAGCGAAATACCAAGGCGTTGAAATGTACGGTCCATTCAAGAAAGACGTTGGTGAAGCGTTGGTGACTATGCTTGAGCCTATTCAAGCTGAATACCATCGCATTCGTGCTGACCGCGCTTACATGAACGAAGTGATGAAGCAAGGTGCTGAGAAAGCATCGGCACGTGCGGCTGAAACGTTGAAGAAAGCGTACGAAGCAGTAGGTTTTGTTGCTCGCCCATAGTTGCTAAAGAGCATTCAGAATTTAAGAGCTCCACCATCGGTGGAGCTTTTTTTATGCCTAGAGAGCTACAAGCTTAAATAGCCAGAAAGCTTATTTTGATTCACACGGTAAAAAAGGAAGGGAATAATAAGTTTTGTTATTCTAAATTAGCATTGATTAATGTTTAGTTTTGGTTACTAGAATCAAGTGAATTCAAAATAAATATCCAGATATTCACATAACATGTTGAGAAATATAAAACTGGGTAATAAGTCTAATTCTAGCCCTTTATTGGTTTAGTTACTGTATTTGTTACAAAAACTGTTTAAATGGGCAGCCCTGGCATAATTTTGCGTATTCACGTGTGATATATTTCACGGCTTTTACTGGTGTTTCTTATTTATTTCATAAATAAACCTGATAGTAGGCACAAATGGTGGGCTCTGCTCAGGGCTTAGTTTGCATTTAAATAAATATCAGGTACGACAATGGATACGTTAATCAAACCCTCTTTACTTGCACTGACGATTGCCAGCGCGCTTAGTGCCAATGCTAACGCAGAAATTATCCTTTCCCAATATGTTGAAGGTGGCTCATACAACAAAGCCGTAGAAATCGCGAACACGGGCGATGCAGCGGTAACGCTAACCGGTTACGAGCTAGCGAAATCATCAAACGGTGGCGGTACTTGGGGGAGCACACTCGACCTTAGCCAAGTGACGTTACAAGCTAACCAAGTGTATGTACTGGCTCATGGTGACGCGAGCGATGCCATCAAAGCTGTCGCGGATATCACAGATAAAAGCGTTGCGAACTTTAACGGTGACGACCCGATCGCACTGCTTAAAGATGGCGAAGTGCATGACATCATCGGTGTGATGGGTGACGTAGATTTTGGTAAAGATACCACATTGGTTCGTAACAGTGATGCACTAACCCCTTCTGCTACTTATGATGCATCTCATTGGACGGCATTTGAGAAAGACAACATTGACGGTCTTGGTGAGCTAAATGCGACGGAGCCACCAGCACCATTCGCTTGTGAAGTAGACGGTCAGCAACCTAACTTCACCACCATTCAAGATATTCAAGGTGAAGGCGATTCGTCACCATTTATTGATGGTTATCCATACATTACTGACGAAGATCATTTCGTAACTGGTGTCGTGACTGCTGTTACTACTGGCCTAACCAAAGGTTTCTACCTGCAAGCGTTAGAAAGCGACAACAACGACAAGACTTCAGAAGGCTTGTTCATTCATACCGATGCCGCGGATACCAATCTAAAATCAGGCGATGTTGTTTGTGTGAAAGGTAAAGTTCAAGAGTATTATAGCAATACTCAGCTAGCTTCTGATGCTAACAGTTATGTGAAAACCGGCACATCGGATATTCCTCGAGTTACCGATCTTGTTATCAAAGAAGGTGAGACACTACGTGATGCGCTAGAGCGTCATGAAGGCATGCAAGTTGAACTGAAATCAGCAAGCGAGTTGTTTGTGACTCGTAACTTCTCTTACGACTACGATTCACGTCGTAACAACATGATGTTGTCTCATGAAGCGCCATTGTTTAAGCCGACTCAATTACACGCAGCAGAGAGTGATGCAGCTGTTGAGCTAGCAAAAGACAACGCAGCGAACCGCGTATACCTAGAATCTGATGGCAAAGCACCAAACGGCCAAATTCCTTACTACCCTGACTTTGCGAAAGATGCAGACCAAGATGGCTCTTCTGAACAGCACATTCGTCTTGGTTCGCGAGTAGAAGGTCTACAAGGCGTGGTGGCTTACAGCTACAACGAATACCGCCTGATTGCGACCAATGAAGTCGATAACACCAACTTCGTGACTTCAGGTGAAGACTTCGACGTGGCTCGTAAAGATGCGCCAGCGATTGCGGATTCAGATTTGCGTATCGCGAGCTTTAACGTACTGAACTACTTCAACTCTGTGGCTGACAGCGGTCATGAAAACCCAACCGGACAAAACCGTGGGGCAGAAAACCTCGATGAGTTCCTGATCCAACAAGCGAAAATCGTTGCGGCGATGAATAAGATGGACGCTGACATCATTGGCTTAATGGAAGTCGAAAACAACGGCTTTGGTGACAGCAGTGCGGTGAAGAACTTGGTGGATGCATTGAATGCTGAAATCGAAGACACAGAAGATCATTACACTTACGTTGAAATCGCGGATCAAGACAAATACCAAGACGAATACTTTGGTAGTGATGCGATCATGGTGGCGATCCTATACCGTGCAAACGAAGTGACGCCAAAAGAAGTTGCGAAAGTGATTGTGACACCAGAGCAGCACATCGAAGAAAACACCATTACGCGTAATGACGGTGCAGAAGGCAACCCGGCTTACGACAAATACCAGCGTCATAGCCTGCTACAAACCTTTACAGTGAAAGAGACCGGTAAAGATCTATCTGTTGTGGTTAACCACTTCAAATCGAAAGGCTCTGAATGTATTGAAGAATGGATTGCGGGTGTAGAAGACTCTGAGCCGGCGGATCTGCAAGGCAACTGTAACAACTTCCGTGTTTCTGCAGCCAACGTTGTGGGTGACGCTCTGAAAGGCATTGAAGGTGACGTGCTAGTAATGGGTGACCTAAACGCCTACGGCATGGAAGATCCTCTGCTTACACTGACTGATTACTCGAAAGAGAAATACGGCCGTGATATCTACACTGCTGCTTACACAACCATTGGTGGTGGTGAGCTTCAAGTAGAGAAGACCAAAATTGAAAAAGGTTACGGTTACCATAACCTGAACACGGTACTTCACGGCGCAGACACCTTCTCATACACCTACTCTGGTGAGCTAGGTAACCTAGACCACGCGTTGGCGAGCAACAGCTTGGCACAAAAAGTGGTGGCGATTGAAGATTGGCACATTAACTCACTAGAAAGTAACTTGTTCGAATACAGCAGCAAGTACACCGGTGATATGCCGAAGTACAAAGATGCGTTCTCGGCATCTGACCACGATCCAGTGATCATCGCGATTGATTTCCCGGATACAGACATCGTTCTACCAAGCTCAGGTGAAAACCTAGCGGTGGAAGTTCGTCTGCCACCAAACGCAGTTGTTGGTGATATCGTGACGGTAAGCCTAATGGAAGCAACTCAAGCGGCGTCGTCAACCTCTGATGCTGATGGCTACGAAGCGAGTGCAACTTTGACACAAGCGGACATTGATGCTCGCAGTGTCAGTGTGGAATTCGACAAAGCTCCAACAGAAGGCCAGTACGTACTAGAAGAGAAAGTGACAGATTCGACGGGCAACACCGTTAAGTTCAGTGATTCTCGCGATGTTACGTTAGAGCCGTCGAGCACTAACCCATCAGACGATGATGATGGTGGCTCATTTGGCTTTGGCGCGCTAATTGCGCTGTTAGGTCTAGGCTTATTCCGCCGTCGCCGCTAAGCGAATTCATTTCCTGACAAACAGTTCCTAAATAGCTGTAAAGACCAAAGGCCAGCCTATGCTGGCCTTTTTATTCAGCAAAAACTTGCCTTTCTTGCTTGGTATAGCAAAATACCGCCCTTGATTGTCACGAACGTGGCGATCACCACGTAAGCATTGCCAAAACGGATTGGAGCAACCGACCTTTTATGTTGTTGATCATCGATAACTACGACTCTTTTACCTACAACCTTTACCAATACTTCTGCGAACTTGGTGCAGACGTAAAGGTGGTGCGTAACGATGAAATCGACATCCAAGGCATTGAGGCGCTCAACCCAACTCATTTGGTGATCTCTCCAGGGCCATGTACTCCTAACGAAGCGGGTATCTCTCTACAAGCCATTGAGCACTTTGCCGGTAAGTTACCTATCTTGGGCGTTTGCCTTGGTCATCAGGCGATTGCACAGGTGTTTGGAGGGGAAGTGGTACGTGCTCGACAAGTGATGCACGGCAAGACATCACCAATTCGTCACAACGGTCGCAGTGTGTTTAAAAACCTTAACAACCCATTGACGGTAACCCGCTACCACTCTCTTGTGGTGAAAAACGGTACGTTACCAAAGGTGTTTGAATTGACTGCGTGGACTGAGTTGCCTGACGGAACCATGGATGAAATCATGGGTTATCAGCATAAAACCCTGCCAATTGATGCAGTACAGTTTCATCCAGAGTCAATTAAGACAGAACAAGGCCACGAACTACTCGCAAACTTTCTTGCGCGTAAAACGATCTGATCGCGATCACTTTTCTTAACAAATTCTTCATATTTTGTGCCTGAGAAGGGGAGTGCAAAACTATGCGTTCTGCCAATTAGGTAGGGCCTATTCATTTTTCTCATTTCTTTCTGAACCTTGTCATGCATGGTTTTTATAAAAAATCGCTTCTCTATTTGCGTTTCTTGGTGCATAAATAATCATAGATAGTGAGTATGAGGTGTTACGCTCGCATACGAAAAGAATAAATCACTATTGAAATGGTTAATCAAATGTAAATACAATGCCGTATTAGCTTAAATGCAAAACATTATTTGCTGGCAAAGAGTGCTGGTTAAATTCGCTTATCTGCTAGGCATGCGGTATCAAGAAGGAATGTGCAATGACAACGGAAAACAAAGTAGAGCGCGGTTTATTCGATGAGGTAATGGTACCTTGCTATAACCCGATGGAAATGATTCCTGTAAAAGGTGAAGGTTCACGTATTTGGGATCAGAACGGAAATGAATACATCGACTTTGCTGGTGGTATTGCGGTGAGCTGTCTTGGTCATTGTCACCCAGTTATGGTGAACGCATTGACTGAGCAAGGTAACAAGCTTTGGCATCTAAGTAATGTTATGACTAACGAGCCTGCACTTCGACTGGCGAAGAAGCTAACAGAAGTGAGCTTTGCCGAGCGCGTGTTCTTTGCTAACTCTGGCGCAGAAGCGAACGAAGCAGCACTGAAGCTGGCGCGCCGTTATGCAGCAGACGTTCATGGCACTGAGAAATCTGAAATCATCGCATTCAAACAAGGTTTCCACGGTCGTACTTTCTTCACCGTAACGGTAGGCGGCCAAGCGGCTTACTCTGACGGTTTCGGTCCTAAACCAGGCGACGTAACGCACCTCCCTTACAATGATATCGAAGCGCTGCAAGCACATATGTCTGATCGCACTTGTGCGGTGATGATGGAGCCTCTACAAGGTGAGGGCGGCATCATTCCACCAACACCTGAATTCGCTCAAGCGGTTCGCGAGCTGTGTGACAAGCACAACGCACTGCTGATCTTCGATGAAGTTCAAACTGGTAACGGTCGTACTGGTCACTTCTACGCATACCAAGGTCTAGGCATTACGCCAGACATTCTAAGCACTGCGAAATCATTAGGCGGCGGTTTCCCTATCGGTGCCATGCTGACGACAGAGAAACTGTCTGAACACATGAAAGTCGGCACGCACGGTTCGACATACGGCGGTAACCCGCTAGCATGTGCCGTTGCCGAAGCGGTCGTTAATGAAGTGACTAAACCAGAAGTACTGGCTGGTGTACTAGAGCGCGAAGCGATGTTCCGTGAGGGTCTAGATAAGATCAACGCGAAATACAACATCTTCTCTGAAGTGCGCGGTAAAGGTCTACTGCTTGGTGCTGCACTGAACGAAGAGTGGCAAGGTCGTGCGCGTGACGTACTGGTTGCTGCGGGTAAACAAGGTCTCATGGTATTGGTTGCGGGTGCCAATGTCGTACGTTTCACACCATCACTCGTTATCACACAACAAGAAATCGAAGAAGGTTTGGCGAAGCTAGATAAAGCGATCGCAACACTGGTCTAAGCGCGGTCCCCATTTATCGTCAACCTAGAAACCCCCATCAAGGATCTCTGATGGGGGTATTGTTCCTACAATATAGTTAGGATCTTCTTGCATCTGGAGGGAGTATTGATGCTAGTAGTTCGCCCTATCGCAATGTCGGATTATGACGCGCTGCACACTTGTGCGGTTGAGTCTGGTCATGGGTTTACATCTCTACCGGTTAACGAAGAACTGTTAACCAATCGAATTAAACATTCAGAGTACAGTTTTGGCAAACCTGACGTGAACGAAGCCGGTGATGAAGGCTACCTAATGGTGGGCTTTGAATCTGAAACTGGTGAAGTCGCAGGTACCACAGGTATTGAAGCTTCAATCGGCTGGGATGTGCCTTTTTATTCTTACCACATCAGTAAAGTGGTGCACTCGTCACCAAAGCTTGGCGTAAACAACGTGGTTAAGCTGCTGACGTTTGGTAACAACTACACGGGTAACAGCGAAATCTGTACCTTGTTCCTACGCGAGAAATTCCGTGGTGGCTTGAACGGGCGTCTGATGTCTAAGTGTCGTTTCTTAATGATGGCAGAGCACCCAGAACGCTTCTCGGAAACTATCTTTGCTGAAATGCGTGGTGTTTCTGATGATCAGGGCAACTCACCATTCTGGCAGTGGCTTCAAGAGCATTTCTTCTCTATCGATTTCACTCTGGCGGATTACCTAACTGGTATCGGCAAGAAAGGCTTTATCGCCGACTTGATGCCGAAGTTGCCAATCTACATCAACCTATTGAGCCCAGAAGCACAAGCCGTGATTGGTAAAGTGCACGACAACACACGTCCAGCATTGAAGCTGCTTGAGCGCGAAGGTTTTACTAACCGTGGTTACGTCGACATCTTCGATGGTGGCCCAACGGTGGAGTGTGACCTACGCAATATCGAATCGGTACGTCACTCGTTCCGTGCCCAAGTCAAAATCTCTGAGCATACCAGTACTCAAGACTTCTTGATGTGTAACTCATCATTCGAGAACTTCCGTGCTGCAGCTGCAAAAGCGGCTTACGACGCTGAAACGCAAAGCGTTGTATTGGCTCCTGAACTTGCTGATGCGCTTTTGGTTGAGGAAGGGGATTTTGTTCGCCTTCTTCCGCAGTAACTGACGACAGAATTTAAGGATAGAAACAATGACACATTGGATTGCAGGTGAATGGGTACAAGGTCAGGGTGCAGGATTTACGTCTCTGTCGCCGTACAACCAAGAAGTGATATGGCAAGGCAACGGTGCAACGGCAGAACAAGTGAACCAAGCGGTTTCGGCGGCACGTGAAGCGTTTGTTGATTGGAAGAAGCGCCCATTTGCAGAGCGAGAAGCGATCGTGTTGGCTTTTGCTGAAAAAGTAAAAGAGCACAGCGAAAAAATCGCCGAAGTGATTGCCAAAGAAACCGGTAAGCCGATTTGGGAAACACGCACCGAAGCGGCAGCAATGGCAGGTAAAATTGCGATTTCCATCCGTGCTTACCACGACCGTACGGGTGAAGCTGCACGTGAAGCCGCAGGCAACCAAATTGTATTGCGCCACCGCCCACTGGGTGTGATGGCGGTATTCGGTCCTTATAACTTCCCAGGTCACTTGCCAAACGGTCACATCGTGCCAGCACTACTGGCTGGTAACACCGTTGTCTTTAAACCGTCTGAGCAAACGCCATGGACGGGTGAACTCGCTATGAAGCTGTGGGAGGAGGTCGGTCTACCAAAAGGCGTGATTAACCTAGTCCAAGGCGCGAAAGAAACTGGCATTGCGCTTGCGGATGCGAAAGGCATTGATGGAGTGCTGTTCACCGGTAGTGCAAACACCGGTCATGTTCTGCATCGTCAGTTTGCTGGTCAGCCGGGCAAAATGCTGGCGCTTGAAATGGGTGGCAATAACCCGATGGTTATCTCGGATAACTACGGCGACCTAGATGCGACGGTTTATACCATCATCCAATCGGCTTTTATCAGTGCAGGTCAGCGCTGTACTTGTGCACGTCGTCTTTACATTCCATTTGGCGACAAGGGTGATGCCGTCATTACTAAGCTGGTGGAAGCGACACTCAATATTAGAGTCGGCCAACCATTTGCAGAACCTGCGCCATTTATGGGACCACAGATTTCGGTCGCGGCAGCTAAATTCATTCTGGATGCACAAGCAAACCTACAAGCACTTGGTGGAGAAAGCTTGATTGAAGCGAAAGCAGGCGAAGCGGCATTTGTTTCTCCAGGAATTATTGATGTGACGAACATTGCTGAACTGCCAGATGAAGAGTACTTCGGTCCACTTCTGCAAGTTGTGCGCTACGAAGGGCTAGAGAAAGCGGTAGAACTAGCTAACGATACACGCTTTGGCCTTTCTGCGGGTCTGGTTTCAACCGACGACCAAGAGTGGGAATACTTCGTGGACCACATTCGTGCCGGCATCGTGAACCGCAACCGCCAGCTAACGGGCGCAAGTGGTGATGCACCATTTGGTGGTCCGGGTGCATCGGGCAACCTACGTCCAAGTGCTTACTACGCAGCAGACTACTGTGCGTATCCAATGGCATCAATGGAAGGACAAGAGACGGTCTTGCCTGCCACATTGAGTCCGGGTGTAAGCCTGTAATAGAGAAAAACGAAGCGGCGACAAAGTATCGCCGCTTCTCTCTGCCGGAGCTATTTACCAAGTTAGGATTCTGGTAAGCGCGCTGGCAAACGCCAAAGGCGAGCTTAAGACTCTCCAGTGCGTGTTGACTGACTGGCACTTATGCCACACATACCGTCACAGGTTGATGACCGCTCGTTCGTGATTCTGGACAGCCTCCGGGCTGTGAACGAGCGGTCAACTTCTCTTACCCCTAACTCTACATTGCATAACAAGGAGTCGTTATGACGCCCGATGTGTTATTTGAATCGCTATGGCAAGACTACATTAAACGTCTTTGTCCTTCCGCAGCTAAAGTCCATCAACTTCTTCAAGAAGATGAGCCTCTGATTAATGACCATATTGCTCTACGTACGTTTAATGTCGATCCCCTAGGCATTGAAACGTTAGCGAAGCCATTCTTGGTGGTGGGCTACAAAGCCTGTGGTGACTACGTATTTGAAAGCAAAAAGCTGGTAGCAAAACATTTTGAGCACCCAGATCCAAAACAACCAAAAGTCTTCATCAGTGAATTGAAAGTGGATGAGTGCTCACCAGAGCTACAGGCCATTGTTCATAAATTGGTAGAGCAGGTTGATGCTTCTAAACTGACCGGCAGTGATTTCTTATACGGCGGACGTTTGTGGAACCTCAGTTACGCTGACTTCCAAACCTTGGCGAAAGAGAGTGAATACGCTTCTTGGCTTGCCGCGCACGGTTACGGAGCTAACCACTTCACAGTGAGCGTTAATCAACTCAACCAGCATCAAGAAGTGAAGCAAGTGAACGACTACCTACGCACTGCTGGTTTCACCATCAACGAGAATGGCGGTGAAGTAAAAGGCACGCCAGAGGTGCTACTAGAGCAATCATCGACCATGGCAGACAAAGTGCCAGTGAGCTTTACTGAAGGTGTTGAGGTGATTCCTGGTGGCTTCTATGAGTTTGCTAAGCGTTATCCAATGGATAACGGTGAGTTGTACCCAGGATTTGTGGCTGCATCGGCAGATAAGATCTTCGAAAGCACCAACGGTTAAAGAAGAGGCTACGCCCTCTAGATGCCGGAACGCTTCACTGCGGGAGGTTTTAACTCCCGGAATCTGAGAGGGCTATATCTCGTAGGACGAAGTCCGCTCTCGGAACGCAGTGTTCTCGACTCTCGATTCTTTGCTTTCCGTTCCCGATTCCCAAAAAAGAAAAAGCCACCAAACTTGCATTTGGTGGCTTTTAAATTTTTTAAACGTTAATCGAGATTAACGAGTCCCGTAAACAACGATAGTTTTACCGTGCGCAGAAATTAGGTTCTGCTCTTCTAGCATCTTCAAGATACGACCTACTGTCTCACGAGAACAGCCAACGATTTGACCGATTTCTTGACGAGTGATCTTGATTTGCATGCCGTCTGGGTGCGTCATCGCATCTGGCTGTTTAGCAAGGTTCAGAAGAGTCTGAGCGATACGACCAGTTACGTCTAGGAACGCTAGGTCACCCACTTTTTGGCTAGTAACTTGTAGACGACGAGCCATTTGCGCAGAAAGGCGCATTAGGATGTCTGGGTTAACTTGGATAAGTTGACGGAATTTCTTGAAAGAAATCTCAGCCACTTCACAAGGAGATTTAGCGCGAACCCAAGCTGTACGCTCTTGGTCTTCTTCGAATAGACCAAGTTCACCAATGAAGTCGCCCTGGTTTAGGTAAGAAAGGATCATTTCCTTACCTTCTTCGTCTTTGATAAGAACCGCAACAGAACCTTTAACGATGTAGTACAAAGTCTCTGCTTTTTCGCCCGCGTGAATTAGCGTGCTTTTTGATGGGTACTTATGAATATGACAGTGTGAAAGAAACCACTCTAATGTTGGGTCGGTTTGAGGTTTACCTAGAACCATAATATCTCACTTCCTCTGCAGGGTACGCTTGCGCTATCCATATTTTAGCTAAGCCTGAATTGGCCTACTAGAATAAGAGCACTTTTTATATGCTGCAAGCTCTCTTGTGTTTCGGTTAGAAATAGTATCCTTTTTCGAAAACGATTTCTTGATTTTAATCGTGCCATCATTGAGATTTTGTAAGCAAAACTGTGCACATGATCACGGTATGAAAAGTAAACACTACGATGGCAAGGTTTTTAGCCAATTTTCCCTGTTTCGATAAGTTGCTGCAGAATCGGCCTTACTATGAGCTCCATTGCAAAGCTCATCTTACCGCCCGGTACCACAATAGTATTGTGGCGAGACATGAATGAGCCATCAATCATTGCCAGTAAATAAGGAAAGTCGACATTCTTTATGCCGCGAAGGCGTATGACAACAAAACTCTCATCTAAACTTGGGATGCCTTTGGCATTGAGTGGGTTGGATGTATCGACCGTTGGGACACGCTGAAAGTTGATGTGCGTCCGGGAGAACTGCGGGGTGATGTAGTTTAGGTAGTCATCCATTGAGCGCACGATCGAATCCATGACCGCTTCTCTTGAGTGACCACGATCGCGCGTGTCACGAACGAACTTTTGAATCCATTCTAAGTTGACGATTGGCACCATGCCAATTAGAAAGTCGACGTGACGTGCCACATTGACATCGCCATCCACCACGCCACCATGCAAGCCTTCGTAGAACAAGACATCACTGTTTTCTGGCAGATCTTGCCAAGGTGTAAAGGTGCCCGGCATTTGGTTATATGGGACTGCTTCATCAAAGGTGTGCAGATAACGGCGCACGCTGCCAGTGCCATCTTCACCAAACTGACGAAAGAACTCTTCTAACCCCGGAAAGTCATTGGCTTGTGGACCAAAGTAACTGATGTGTTTGCCTTGCTCGCGGGCTTTACGGATTTCGACGTCCATTTCTGGACGAGTAAAACGGTGAAAGCTATCGCCTTCGACCCATGCAGGTTTGACGTTCATCATATTGAACATCTTGCGGAAGGCTTCAGATGTGGTGGTGGTACCGGCACCGGATGAACCAGTAACCGCAATGATTGGATGTTTAGCTGACATGACAAACCTTGTCGAAAATTACTTACCTGTAAAGTGCAGCATGCGTATGCTGCACGGTCGATAACCCACTATAGCACGTAACAAGCCCTTGTCATCGAGTGGGATACGGTAAAATGTGAAGGGTCTAAAACTTTGCTTTTAATTGAATATCTACTGTTTCATGTAGCTCAGAAAAGACGATGAGTGCTTCACCTTTTTCTAATTGGTATTTGACCTGATCGATTTTACTTTGCAGTGAAACTTCGACCGAGCCATAGTCGGTGCCTTCACGTAGTACGAATTCACGAATCAAATTTTCCAGCGTTTCTGGCGCGATGTCTTGCCAAGGGATGACCATAAATACCTCAAACTTTTATGATGTTTAAGCGCGCCTTGGGTTGGAGTCTGGCGCGCCTAAGTAGTTTACTGTGTTCGTGGCACGGATACAGCAGAAAGGTACTCCGCAGCGATACTTTCGTAATAAGCAGGTAGGGCTTCTTCTAACCAAAACTTTGGTTTGAGAGCGGTTCCCGTAAGAAAACCCACATGCCCCCCATGCTCATAAAGTCGGTAATCGATGTTATCTGGCAACACAAATTTCGGGATCACTTCTTCCGTCATAAACGGATCGTCTTTTGCGTGGATTATCAGCGTCGGTAGAGTGATCTGTTGCAGCTTGCTTAAGCCAGAACATTGATCGTAATAATCTTGTGCGTCTTTAAAGCCATGCAGAGGGGCTGTGATCAAGTCGTCGAACTCATACAAGCGAGTCACACGTTTGATCGAGTTATACGACAGTGCGAGTTCGCCTTGGATTAAGTCATGCTTTTGCAGTGCATTACGCTTTAGTGAAGAGAGTAAGTAACGTCGATAGACCTTCGAGAAGCCTTGCTCAATACGATTGGCACATGCCGCTAAATCAAGCGGTGCAGAGACAATCGTCGCGGCACTCAAGATCGGGTCACCTTTGTACTTAGCTAAATAGTTCGCCAGCATGTTACCGCCGAGGGAGATCCCTACTGCGATTTTTGGATTGTTGGGGAACTGCTGATTGAGCTGCTCAAGAAAGAAACGAGCATCCGTTACTTCGCCAGAATGATAGGCGCGGGCTTTCTTGTTTGGCTTACCACTGCAACCACGAAAGTGCATCATCACTGAGAGCCAACCCGATTTAGAGAAGGCGTTCATCAAACCGTTCGCATATGGGCTGTAGAAGCAGCCTTCCAAGCCATGAAAGAGGACGAAGATTGGTTTGTTGCGTGCGGCTTCGGAATCTGGCTGCTGGGACCACGCCAAATCGAGGAAGTCACCGTCCGGTGTATCGAGTGTTTGCCAAATAGGCGTAAACAGCGCTTTCTTGCGAATAAAGCGCGGTAATAGCGTCTGAAGGTGCGGGTTCTTAATCCCGGCGGCTGCGAAAAATTGTGTCATACCTAACTGCTCTTATATGGTCCTTCAATGTTCGCTGAAGAACTTATTAATATAATCCTTTATAGCTTTAGTATAGATATTTTACTGGTTTATGACTGATTTATGGATGCTGAATTTTTGGAACTGGAAGGGAAAACGCTTGTTGAAGGTGCTCACCACCGAGCTGCCGACAATATCTTAGCGTTAATGGATCGCCATCGTTACTGACTAATTTTAACGAGTTGACGCAGTCAACGAGGTCGGATTGTTGTTGTTTTTCTAACTGCAGTTCGAACTGTAGTGCTTCGCGATAAAGGGCATCGTTGACTTGCGATTTTAGATGGCGACGTAACTCACGGTAGGAGTGCAGAAGGGTTTCGCTTCGACCAAGGCAACCTTGAACTAAATGCCAGTCCTGTTCTTGGAAAATGACTTGCTGCTCATCGAGCCATCTGAGCAGCAGTAGTAGATTCACATTGCCGTGATAGTTATTTTGCAACGACAAGCACGCTTCCTTCACTTCTCGCACACCATAAAATTGCAGACTGAACTGCCAAAGGTGTTCTAGGGTGAGAGTGTATTCTGCGTGCTCTTTTGTCATTGATTAAACTCTAGCTCCATCTGCTCTAACGTTTCTTGAGCAGACATCCATTCCATCTCTACGTCTTCAAGCTCAGATTTACTCGACGCTTGAAGTGCCAACACTTCATTAAGTTTAGCCTTGTTTTCTGCTTCATACAGAGAGTTATCCGATAATTGCTCTTCTGCTGATGCCAATGCTTCGCCTAACTTATCCATTTTATTTTCTAACTGTGTCAGGGTTTTGCGAATTGGCGCTGTCTGTTTGCGAAATTCTGCGTCACGTCGCTTCTGCTCTTTTTTTGCCGCAGCGCTGTTGTTGTTGTCTTTCTCTGGTTGTGCCGCTTGTGCTTCTTTACGCTCGGCTCTTTGTTGCTCTGTTAGCCACTTGTAGTAGTCATTGAGGTCACCATCAAATGGTGCGACTTGGCGGTCATGTACCAGATACAAGTCGTCCGTTGTTGCGCGCAGCAAGTAACGGTCGTGCGAAACAATGACCATCGCACCTTCAAAGGTTTGCAGTGCCATGGTCAATGCTTGGCGCATGTCCAAATCTAGGTGGTTGGTTGGTTCATCGAGTAGCAATAGGTTGGGTTTTTGCCACACAACTAATGCCAATACTAAACGCGCTTTTTCACCTCCAGAGAACGGTGCGACTTTTTCCAGTGCTTTATCACCTTGGAAGCCAAAGCTACCTAAGTAATCACGCAGTTGTTGTTCAGTTTGGTCTGGTGCAATCTGCATCATGTGTTGTAGCGGCGTTTCTTCTGGGTGCAGTGTTTCTAGTTGGTGCTGTGCGAAGTAACCGATCTTCACGCCTTGTGAGTAAGTGAGATCGCCGCCTTGCGCTTTTAGCTCACCAGACAACAGTTTGATCAAGGTTGATTTACCTGCGCCGTTACGACCAAGTAGACCAATACGACTGCCTGGGACCAGATTCAAGCGGATCTTTTCTAAGATCAGGTTGTCACCGTAACCTGCCGATACCTCATCCATCATCATGATTGGGTTTGGCAAAGCCGCTGGCTCGCGGAATTGAAAGTTAAACGGGTTATCGAACTGTGCTGGCAGCACTTTTTCCATACGTTCTAGAGCTTTGATGCGGCTTTGTGCTTGGCGGGCTTTAGATGCTTTGTAACGGAAGCGGTCGATGTAGCTTTGCATGTGCGACATCTGTTTCTGTTGCTTCTCGAACATGGCTTGTTGCAACACCATTTTTTGCGCGCGCTGATTTTCAAACGACGAGTAGTTGCCTGTGTATTCGTTTAGCTGCTGGTTTTCGATGTGAATAATACGACCAACAATTGGATCCAAAAAGTCACGGTCGTGCGAGATAAGAACCAATGTGCCTGGATAGTTTTGTAACCAACGTTCCAGCCACATTACTGCATCTAAGTCCAAGTGGTTGGTTGGTTCGTCAAGTAACAGTAGGTCTGAACGACACAATAGCGCTTGAGCCAAGTTGAGGCGCATACGCCAGCCACCTGAGAACTGGGTCAGATTCCAGCTCATTTGTTCTTGGCTAAAACCCAGACCGTCAAGCAGTTCGGCAGCACGCGCGCGAATACTGTAACCACCAATGGTTTCAATTTTTCCGTGGATCTCTGCAACCAACGTACCGTTGTCTTTTTCTTCGGCAATCATCAGTTGTTGCTCAAGACCGCGAAACTCTCGATCACCATCAATGACGTATTCAATTGCGCTGCGGTCTAGTGCGGGAGTTTCCTGCGCTACCCATGCCAATTCCCAATGTTGCGGCTGACTGAATGAGCCAGCGTCAATCGACAATTCGTCTTTCAGGAGTGCGAATAGGGTAGATTTACCGCAACCGTTTTTACCAACCAGACCCACTTTGTCGGCAGGGTGAATGGTTGCAGAAGCTTGGTCTAAAAGAGGTTTACCGCCACGCAGTAACTGAATATCTGAAAAGGTAATCATAGGGCTTTAGTTCACTTTGCGCAGCGCGCGTTTCTTCGTCATTTATCTCGCGGTGAATAGTAGGGCTATTGGCGGGAAAAGTCGATCTCTGACCTTTAATTGCATTATGCTATACAAAAAAGTATAACAAACTGATAACGATAATTTTCCCTGAGAAATTAAAACAAGGACGACCATTTGGCTGTTGCAGCGTCTTATCCCCCAAGAGTTCTGGTGATTTATGCTCACCCTGAGCCGCAAAACTCCATTGCCAATCAAGTGATGATAAAAAAAATTCAATCACTTGATCACGTCACTGTGCATGATCTTTATGGTGCGTATCCTGATTTCTTTATTGATGTGAATTACGAACACGACCTGTTGATGACGCACGATGTGATCGTTTTTCATCATCCCCTCTATATGTATTCTTGCCCTGCGCTACTAAAAGAGTGGTTAGATCGCGTGCTAGGTAAAGGGTTTGCGTTTGGCGATGGCTGTGCACTTGAAGGTAAATATTGGCGTAGTGTTATCACCACGGGAGGCAAAGAAGATGCCTTTAGCCCACTTGGGTATAACAAATATCCATTAGAACAGATCTTACAACCTTTCGAGTTAACCGCTGCTCTTTGTCAAATGCACTGGATGGAACCTCTGGTGTTGTACTGGTCACGTAATGTCTCGGATATTGAGCGTTATCAGCATGCGGAACAATATCGTCAATGGCTGAACAACCCTTTGAATGAGTGGGGAGTACAAGGAGGTCATCATGGCGATAACCAGTGAGTTTCTTCAAAGCAGCGTGGTATTCCTTTCTGCTGCTGTCGTAGCAGTGCCGATTGCTCAGCGACTTGGTTTGGGCTCTGTGCTTGGCTACCTGATTGCTGGTGTTTTAATTGGTCCTTGGGGACTGGGTTTGATCAGCGATGTGGATGCGATTCTCCACTTTGCTGAACTTGGGGTAGTGTTGCTGCTGTTCTTAATTGGCTTGGAGTTAAACCCCAAAAAACTATGGCAAATGCGTGGACCAATACTTGGACTTGGGGGGGCTCAAGTCATTGTGACGACTGCCGTGATTGGCAGCATCGTCAGCCTGTTTGGTTTGAGCATGCAAGTGAGCTTAGTGATCGGCATGGGATTAGCACTCTCATCCACTGCGATTGCACTTAAAGTGATAGAAGAGCAAGGACAAGCCGGCACAGAAACCGGGCAATCGGGCTTTGCGGTACTGTTATTCCAAGATATTGCTGTAATCCCAATGCTTGCCATGTTGCCATTACTCGCTGGTGGCACCAGTGGCGGTGATTGGCTGGATGCCTTGTGGGTGTTAGCCTCAGTGATCGGTTTGTTGATAGGTGGTCACTTTTTACTGCGCCCTTTATTTCGTTTTGTCGTGATGAGTGGTGTGCGTGAACTTTTCACCGTTGCTGCTCTTCTAGTGGTACTTGGCATTTCTGTTGCGATGCAAAAGCTGGGGCTGTCGATGGCACTCGGTACTTTCTTAGCGGGCGTATTGCTGGCGGAAAGTGAATATCGTCATGAGCTGGAAATCGCGATAGAACCTTTTAAAGGTCTGCTACTTGGCTTGTTCTTTATCGCTGTTGGTATGGCGGTGAATTTGGGCTTATTAGCACTTCAACCGTTTGCGATTATTAGTGCCGTGATTGCCCTTGTTGTAGTTAAAGGTTTGGTGCTCTACGTTCTGGCGCGTACCGCCCGAGTTCGCGCAAAGTCGCGTAGTCGTATGGCGGCGATTTTGAGCCAAGGTGGTGAGTTTGCGTTTGTGATTTTCACCGCGGCAAGCCAAGAAGGGATCTTAACCAAAGAGCAAGTTTCCTTCTTATTGGTTGTGGTGAGTTTGTCGATGGTGACGACGCCGCTGTTGCTCATGGGGCAAAAGAAGTGGTTTGCTCACACGCTCAATCAAGAAGAAGAGAGCGTGACGACCAATGTGGTGGATCGTCGACCGCGCGTGATCATTGCCGGCTTCGGTCGTTTTGGTCAGATTGTTGGGCGCTTGATGTATGCCAATAAGATCAAAGTCACGGTGCTAGAAAGTGATGCGAGCCAAATTCACTTGCTGCGTAAATACGGCTATAAGGTGTTTTACGGTGATGCGACTCAGATTGATTTGTTACGTGCCGCAGGTGCGGATAAAGCTGAAGCCTTAGTGATCTGTACGGATTCACCTGACGAAGTGATGGCGATTGTCGACATTTGTCGTGAGTACTTCCCGAATTTGAAGATCCTTGCGCGTGCACGCAGCCGTGTGGAAGCTTATCAGTTAATGAATCACGGTGTGCAAAACTACTCGCGTGAAACCTTTTTGGGCGCATTAGATCTAGGTCGCCAAGCGCTCGTAGAACTAGGCATGCATCCGTATCAAGCAAAGCGGGCAGAAGCACATTTTCGTAAACTAGATAATGCTATGCTCAAAGACTTATTGCCTCAACATAATGAGGATAAAGAACTTGCTCAACGCTCGAAAGAGGCACGCAAAGAACTAGAAGAAATCTTCGGTCGCGAAATGGAAAGCGATCAACAGTCGCCAAATCATTGGAAGTAGTACCCGCACGGTATTAAGCGGGAAAAGGAACAAAAGTGAAAGCCAAGAAACGTTTTATCGCGGGTGCAAGCTGCCCGCAGTGTAGCCAGCAAGATACGTTGCGCTGGTGGATTGAGAACAATATCGAGTTAGTTGAATGTGTAGATTGTGATTACACCGAGCAGCGTAAACCGCAATCTGTAGAAAAAAATAAACACTCAGAACAAGAAATGATCGGGATTTTTAAGCCTGAGTAATTGAACTTCGTTAATTGATCCCCATAATACTACCATCTCGGTACTTAACCCCATTTTGGTTAAGTCAGTTAATCTCCCTGGAGTTAGTATGAAAATTGAAAAGAACGTTGTTGCAAGCCTTGCATACAAAGTAATGATGGAAGACGGTGTTGTTGTTGATCAATCAACAGCTGACGCGCCTCTTGATTACCTACACGGTCACAACAACCTAATCACTGGTCTTGAGAAAGAGCTAGAAGGTAAAGTGGCTGGCGACAAGTTTTCAGTAACAGTAGCTCCTGAAGATGCTTACGGCGATCACAACGACGCTCTAGTACAGCGCGTTCCTGCTGACGTATTCCAAGGTGTTGAGCAAATCGAAGTTGGCATGCGTTTCCTAGCAGACACTGACCAAGGTCCAATCCCTGTAGAAGTGACTGAAGTAGATGGCGACGAAGTTGTTGTAGACGGCAACCACATGCTAGCTGGCCAAACACTAACTTTCGAAGTTGAAGTTATGGCTACTCGTGAAGCAACAGCTGAAGAGATCGAACACGGTCACATCCACCAAGGTGGCGGTTGTTGTGGCGGTCACGACCATGACCACGAAGGCGGCTGCTGCGGTGGCGAAGAAAAAGCTGACGACCACGAATGCTGTGGCGGCGGCGGTTGCGGTTCTCACTAATCGCACGCTCTTCCTCTAGATAGCATTATCTAGAACAAGCTTTGAAAAGCGCAAGTTGAGGTTTCAACTTGCGCTTTTTGTTTATCTGGGGTGTAGTGCAAATCATACAAGGAATAACAGTTGGACAAAGCGATGACGAAACCTTTCTCGATTGCCATTCACGGTGGTGCAGGTACCATTTTGCGGGCACAGATGAGCGATGAACTGCAACAATCCATTTTGACGGATTTAGAAGCTGCGGTGAAAGCGGGTCATCAAATCTTAACAAAAGGTGGTGAAGCCTTAGATGCGGTCGTTGCTGCGGTAAAAGTGCTAGAAGACTCCCCTAATTTCAATGCAGGCAAAGGCTCGGTTCTTACTCATACTGAAATGGTAGAAATGGACGCCTCTGTAATGGATGGTAGAAACCAAGAGGCAGGTGCTGTTGCCGGTGTTCGTCATATTAAGAATCCCATTGAGCTCGCTCGTGATGTAATGAAAAACAGCAACCATGTGCTGTTAGTTGGCGAGGGCGCTGAGAAATTTGCTTTCGAACAAGGCCACGAGTACACCGAGCAAGATTACTTCTTCACTGATCGTCGCTATGAACAACTGATTTCTATGCGCGAGAAAGGCTTGTTTGCTCTTTCCGAGTCCCGTTACCCAGATGACCGTAAACACGGTACGGTTGGTGCGGTTGCATTGGATCAACAAGGCAACTTAGCGGCAGCAACCAGCACTGGCGGTGTGACCAACAAGAAATACGGTCGCGTGGGAGATTCCGCTCTGATTGGGTGCGGCACGGTGGCAGAGAATGGTGTTGTAGCGGTTTCCACTACAGGTGTCGGCGAGTTCTTTATCCGTAAACGAGTGGCGGAAGATGTCGCAGCGCGCATGCGTTATTTGCAAGAAAACGTCCACACGGCTTGTGAACATATCATCCAAGGTGAACTTAAAGAGATGGGCGGAGAGGGCGGTCTAATTGCCATCGATGCACAAGGTGAGTTGCACTTTGCGATGAACAGTTCTGGTATGTATCGAGCAGGGATCAACACTCAAGGTGAGTTGAGCGTAAACATTTACTCTGACGAGTAGCGATTCGCTTTCCTAAAGACAACAAAGCCCAGATAAGAGTCTGGGCTTTGTGTTATTTACTGCACTAGGATTCGGATGAATCAGTAGTGCGGTGGTGGTGTTTCTTCTGATGGATCGGCCAAATTCGACGAATCCATATTCTTCACTTTACCTACCACGTATTTCATCTGATCGAGCATCTTGGTGATTTGCAGTTGCTGCTGTGACAAGGCACCGTTCAGATCTTCAATCGTCTGTTCTTGGAACGCAAGCTGACACTCTAAGTCATTAATGCGAGCTTCCAATTGCTGAATAAGTTTTTCTGTCATGATCCGTTCTCTAGCTGCCAAGCTTGGGCAATGCCCGCAGAAGTGGCAGTAATTATACGTTGCTTGGAATCAAAGGCTGCATCATACACGACCGCACGAGGAGGGCGAGTATCTTTTTTCGGCTCGACTTCAAATCTATCCACTCGTTTACCTGTGTGAGTATCCCAAACCATCACGCGTCCTGAAGGCGTTCCTGTAACTAATAAGTTGCCATCGTCTGAGAATCTAGCCGTGGAGAATATCAACTGACGAGACCAACTGCTTAGCTGTGTCACTTCTTCTTCAGTTTCTAAGTCCCAGATGATGGCTTGATTACCGCCATCGGACGTCATGGCCAGTTTCCCATCACGTTGAAGCGCGACTCTTACCACGCGTTGCTCGTGTTCAAAGCTGCGCAGTACTTGGCCTGTTTCGGTATCCCATAAGTAAGCTTTGTAATCATTTCCACCCGTTAGAGCGAAACGCCCGTTGGGCGAGATAGCGACAGAATTGACTTTTTCTTGGTGTGCAAGGAACTCTAGCCTACGACCAGTGACTAAGTTGACGTGAATCGCTTTACCGTTGGACAGGCCAAGCAACACTTGTTCTCCGTTACTGGTGATATCAACGTCTCGAATTAGCGCGTCATCGATAGACCAAAGTCCTTCGGCTTGAGTCCATCCGAGATCCCATACTGCGAAGTTCATTTGGCTTGCAGTGACGGCATAGCGGCCATTGTCCGAAATGCGAATATGGGAGACCACATTGGCAGCTTGATCGAGTTCACCCAGCTTTGCGAGTTGTTTGTTTTGCTCCAAATCCCAAAGAACTAACTGGTGCTCTTTGGAGTACAGCAGTGCAAATCGGCCATCTCGACTGAGCGCAAAGCTGGTGGAACCTTGTGGTTCGAGTGACCAACGTTGAACGTCATGATCGGTAAAAAAGCATCCATTTAACGTGGTGATGACAATTAAATATAGGAATAAATGAGAAATTCTTTGCATCACATCTAATAATCCGGTTTGTGTCTTAAGACATATAGCTAGTATATTGGTATAACGATTGTCTTCACTAGTCTCATCGAAGATTTGTGCACAACAACCAGTGGCTAAGCCATTATTGGGAGAATTTAATGAAATCAGTTTTAAAAGTGTCGCTACTTGCTGCAACAGTAATGCTAGCGGTAGGTTGTCAAAAAGAAGAAACAAAACCAGAAGCAGCACCTCAAGCAGAACAAGTTCAAGCAGAAACTGGTAAAGCAGTTCACTTTAAAACCGACGATGACAAAGCGGCGTACGCGATCGGTGTTTCATTTGCTAACTACCTGAGCACGAGTATCGATAAGCCAAGCGAAATCGGTATCGACCTAAACAAAGACCTAGTTCTTAAAGGTATCGAAGACGTATTCAAAGACAAAGCTGCGCTAAACGAGGAAGAAACTCGTGCTGCTCTAGAGTCTCTAGATAAGCGTGTTGCTGAGAAGATGCAAAAGCAAGCCGCTGAAAAAGCGGCTGAAGCGAAGAAAGCAGGTGATGACTTCCGTGCTGAGTTCGAAAAGCAAGAAGGCGTAGTTAAGACAGATTCTGGCCTACTTTACCAAGTAATCACGCCTGCTGAAGGTGAGAAGCCAAAAGACACTGATACGGTTCAAGTACACTACAAAGGTACTCTGATCGACGGTACTCAGTTCGACAGTTCTTACGATCGTGGTGAGCCAGCAACGTTCCCACTAAACCGCGTTATCCCTGGTTGGACTGAAGGTGTTCAGCTAATGCCTGTAGGCTCTAAGTTCAAATTTGTTATCCCGCCAGAGCTAGCATACGGTGATCAAGACACACCAAGCATCCCAGCTAACTCAACGCTTGTATTCGAAGTTGAACTACTAAAAGTTGAGAACGATCAAGCTGCTAAGTAATAACAGACAGCGATAACTCGATGAAAAAAGGCCCGTTTTACGGGCCTTTTTTGTTCTAGGTCACTAGTTGATGAGTTTGCTAGGTTGCCTTTCAAATTTTCTGATAAACTTACACCAATTTGTTGATTTTTCGCTCGAAGGCTTATGACAACTACAGAAACAATAAATGCGGAGATGTTGCTCGAAATGGAATCTGTCAACGTGATGCCATTTTCTGAGCACGATAAAATCATCTTGAGATCTTACGAAGCGGTCGTGGACGGCATCGCCAGTTTGATTGGTCCCTTTTGTGAGATCGTTCTTCACTCTCTTGAAGATCTCAATACCTCTGCAATCAAAATCGCCAATGGTGAAAACACTGGCCGTCAGGTCGGTTCTCCGATTACCGACTTAGCGCTAAAGATGTTGAAAGACATTGAAGGCTCTGAACGTAACTTCTCACGTTCGTACTTCACCCGTGCAAAAGGTGGTGTACTCATGAAGTCGATCACCGTTGCTATTCGCAATGGTGAAAACCGAGTGATTGGCCTGCTTTGTATTAACGTCAACCTTGATGCGCCGTTCTCCCAAGTGCTGCAATCTTTTATGCCGACACAAGAAGCAAAAGAGGCGGCGTCTTCAGTAAACTTCGCCAGCGATGTTGAAGAACTTGTCGATCAAACCGTTGAGCGCACGATTGAAGAAATCAATGCAGACAAATCGGTATCGAACAATACGAAAAACCGTCAGATCGTCATGGAATTGTACGATAAAGGTATCTTCGATATTAAAGACGCCATCAACCGCGTTGCTGATCGTCTAAACATTTCTAAGCATACGGTTTACCTTTACATTCGTCAGCGTAAAACTGAGGACGAATAAGCGTGAGTGGATTAACTTACACGCTAGTGGTGAACGGTCCGGTTTACGGCAGCCAATCGGCACGCAGTGCATACCAATTTGCTAAAGCAGTCATTGAACAAGAACACACTCTAGTGAGTGTGTTCTTTTATCAAGACGGCGTCACCAATGGTACAGCTCTGAGTGTGCCCGCCAATGATGAGTTTGACCTAGCTAAAGCATGGCAATTACTCGCACAGCAACACGATGTTCGTTTGGAAACGTGTGTGGCAGCGGCTTTACGTCGCGGTATCATCAGCGAAGATGAAGCCAATCAACATGGTCTTGAGCAGAACAACCTAGCGACAGGGTTCGAACAAGCCGGTTTGGGCAGCTTAGCCGAAGCTATGTTAACGCAAGATAGAGTGGTGCAGTTTTGAGTCAGTTAACTTACCTATTTCGTAGCGCACCTCATGGTAGTAATGCGGGGCGTGAAGGTGTGGATGCGCTGCTAGCGGCGTCGGCGTACTGTGAAGACATCACCGTCTTATTTGTTGGTGATGGTGTCTACCAGTTACTGCTTGGACAGGAGCCAAATGGCATCTTAAGCAAAGACTACGCACCAATGCTAAAGCTGTTCGACTTGTACGATATTGAGCAAGTGTTTGTTTGTGCTGATTCGCTTGCCGAGCGTGGCTTGGCTCAAGCCGATTTAGTCATTGATGCCGAGTCTCTAAATACCGAGCAGCTCAAAGCTAAACTGCAACAAGCTAGCAAACTGCTGTCATTCTGAGGAAGCCATGTTACATATCATCAAATCCGTAGCAGCATTAGACGATGCAATGGCACTGTACAGTGAGCAAGATGATGTCTTGCTGATTGAAGAGGCGGTTTATGCCGCTAACCCTCAACATAAAGCATTTACAAAGGTAAAAGGCCCCGCTGTGTTTGCTTTACAGAGTGATATCGAAGCTCGCGGAATCACCAATCGTATAAGCCCGTCTATTACCGTTATAAACTATTCAGGTTTTGTCGAACTCACGACAAAACAGGCGAAATCTCTGACTTGGGATTAGCCCTTTATTCCTGTCGATTGAGCTTTACGGACGAATTACCCTAATTGAACAAAAAAGATCCGTATATTTCTTGACACACCTCTCACTGCTGCATAGAATTTTGCGTCCCTAACTGCCAAGAGTCGTTAGGGATAGATTTTTCACAAAGCTTACTTTCAAGTAAATCAGGAGCTAGTTAATGGCAACTATTAACCAGTTGGTACGTAAGCCACGTGCAAAGCAAGTTGTTAAAAGCAACGTGCCTGCACTAGAAGCGTGCCCACAAAAACGTGGTGTATGTACTCGTGTTTACACAACTACACCTAAAAAACCTAACTCAGCACTTCGTAAAGTTTGTCGTGTACGTCTGACAAACGGCTTCGAAGTTACATCGTACATCGGCGGTGAAGGTCACAACCTTCAAGAGCACAGTGTTGTACTAATCCGTGGCGGTCGTGTAAAAGACCTTCCGGGTGTACGTTACCACACTGTTCGCGGTGCACTTGACTGTGCTGGCGTTAACGACCGTAAACAAGGTCGTTCTAAGTACGGTGTGAAGCGTCCTAAGTCTTAATGGATTCCGTTAAGTAAGGCCAAACACTAAATTATTTTTAATTTTTTGAAAAAACTGAAAAGTTTTGGATAAAACCTGAAGAAGACAACGGAGAAAATCCATGCCACGTCGTCGCGTCATTGGTCAGCGTAAGATCCTTCCAGATCCAAAGTTCAAATCTGAACTGCTGGCAAAATTCGTTAACATCCTAATGGTTGACGGTAAAAAATCTACTGCAGAGAAAATTGTTTACACTGCACTAGATTCTATGGCTGAAAAGTCTGGTAAAGACCACTTAGCTATTTTTGAAGAAGCTCTTGAAAATGTTCGCCCAGCGGTAGAAGTTAAATCTCGCCGTGTAGGTGGTTCAACTTACCAAGTACCTGTAGAAGTTCGTCCGGTTCGCCGTAACGCACTTGCTATGCGTTGGTTGGTTGAAGCTGCGCGTAAGCGTGGTGAAAAATCTATGGCTCAACGCCTAGCTGCTGAAATGCTAGACGCGTCTGAGAACAAAGGTACTGCGGTTAAGAAACGTGAAGACGTTCACCGCATGGCTGACGCAAACAAAGCGTTCGCACATTACCGTTGGTAATACCTTTTCAGTGCTGCAAGGTTCCTTGCAGCACTTCTTTAGTTCCTATGCCTATGCTAGGAACTATTGCTATATCTAGGGGATAGCATTTTTAGCTATAGCAATAGTCCCTATCTCTAAGTTAAGAGGATTCAATCGTGGCTCGCAAAACTCCTATTGAGCGCTACCGTAATATCGGTATCTGTGCTCACGTAGATGCTGGTAAAACAACCACTACTGAACGTATTTTGTTCTACACTGGTCTGTCTCATAAAATCGGTGAAGTTCACGATGGCGCAGCAACCATGGACTGGATGGAGCAGGAGCAGGAACGTGGTATCACTATCACTTCAGCTGCAACTACTACTTTCTGGCGTGGTATGGAAGCACAATTCCAAGAGCACCGCGTAAATATCATTGATACCCCTGGACACGTTGACTTTACTATCGAAGTAGAGCGTTCTCTGCGCGTACTTGATGGTGCAGTTGTTGTGTTCTGTGGTTCATCTGGTGTTGAACCTCAGTCTGAAACTGTATGGCGTCAAGCTGACAAGTACCACGTTCCACGTATGGTATTTGTAAACAAGATGGACCGTGCAGGTGCAGACTTCCTACGCGTTGTGGACCAAATTAAAAACCGTCTTGGTGCGAATCCTGTTCCAATCCAACTGAACGTTGGTGCAGAAGATGATTTCCGTGGTGTTATCGACCTAATCAAGATGAAAATGATCAACTGGAATGAAGCCGACCAAGGCATGTCGTTCACATACGACGAAATTCCAGCAGACATGCAAGAGCTTGCTGAAGAATGGCGCAACAACCTAGTTGAAGCGGCAGCGGAAGCAACTGAAGAGCTAATGGACAAGTACCTTGAAGAGGGTGAACTGTCTGAAGCTGAGATCAAACAAGCTCTACGTACTCGTACACTAAACAACGAAATCGTACTGGCTACTTGTGGTAGTGCGTTCAAAAACAAAGGTGTTCAAGCAGTACTAGACGCAGTGATTGAATTCTTGCCATCGCCAGTTGATGTTCCTGCAATTAAAGGCATCGACGAAAGAGAGAACGAAGTTGAGCGTCACGCAGACGACAACGAACCGTTCTCAGCACTAGCATTCAAGATCGCGACTGACCCATTCGTGGGCACGCTAACTTTCATGCGCGTTTACTCAGGTGTTGTGAACTCAGGTGATGCAGTTTACAACTCAGTAAAAGACAAGAAAGAGCGTTTCGGTCGTATCGTACAGATGCATGCGAACAAGCGTGAAGAAGTTAAAGAAGTTCGCGCTGGTGATATCGCAGCTGCTATCGGTCTGAAAGACGTTACAACAGGTGACACGCTATGTGACCAGAACCACAAAGTGATTCTAGAGCGCATGGAGTTCCCTGATCCGGTAATTCAGATCGCGGTAGAGCCTCGCTCTGTTGCCGATCAAGAGAAGATGGGTATTGCACTAGGTAAACTAGCGGCAGAAGATCCATCATTCCGCGTAGAAACGGACGACGAAACAGGTCAGACACTGATCTCTGGTATGGGTGAGCTTCACCTAGATATTATCGTTGATCGTATGAAACGTGAATTCAGCGTTGACTGTAATGTTGGTAAACCTCAGGTTGCGTACCGTGAAACAATCCGTGGCAACGCGGAAGTTGAAGGTAAATTTGTACGTCAATCTGGTGGTCGTGGTCAGTATGGTCACGTATGGATCAAACTGGAGCCATCTGAACCTGGCGAAGGTTTTGTCTTTGTTGACGAAATTGTGGGTGGTGTTGTTCCTAAGGAATACATCAACTCGGTAGCGAAAGGTATCGAAGAGCAAATGAACAGCGGTGTTCTAGCGGGTTATCCTGTATTAGATATTAAAGCCACTCTGTTTGATGGTTCTTACCACGATGTTGACTCTAACGAGATGGCGTTTAAGATCGCTGGCTCGATGGCATTCAAGAAGGGTTCATTAGAAGCACAGCCTGTTCTTCTTGAGCCAATGATGAATGTTGAAGTAACTACTCCTGAAGATTGGATGGGTGATGTTGTTGGTGACCTTAACCGCCGTCGCGGTATGATCGAAGGTATGGACGATGGTGTGGCTGGTATTAAGATCATCCGCGCTCAAGTACCACTATCTGAGATGTTTGGTTACGCAACGGACCTACGTTCTGCAACTCAAGGCCGTGCGTCTTACTCTATGGAGTTTAACGAGTACGCTGAAGTACCGAAAAACTTCGCAGATAAAATCATTGCAGACCGTGGTTACTAATTAAAACGCTTTGAGCTGAAAAAAAGTCCAGCTTTTTTTAAAGATCAATGCGTCCAAATATTGCGCTAACAGGCGTTGGCGCATAAAATAACAATTTCTGGCGCGTCGGGATCAATAATGATCACGGCGAATCATAACTAGGAAGGAACACGATTG
>NZ_JAKFZP010000017.1:0-36373 GCF_021654215.1 Vibrio sp. MMG023
TAGAAACCCAGTCTTCGGACTGGGTTTTGTCGTTTATAAGCAAAAATACTTTCCCTTTTCAGGGAACGAGTCCCGGTTGCCCGCAACCCCGGCCTCTCCGCCATTTATTTAGAAAGCCTTGCTAGAAATAGCAAGGCTTTCGTCGTTTCTAGAGCCTTCAATTTCTTACTTGCTCTAGCCTTATTTACCATTAAGCTCCCTCCTTCTTAAACCGATCTCTTTTACTTGCTTGCTATATGTGTGTAGGTGCTTACTATCTTTTTAGTGCCTATAAAATAAGGAACTTCACTTATATTCCTGACCCTAAGCATCATTAGTGCACATCTTTAAAAGATAAGTGAGAATCATTATTAATATTTAGTTACACTCACATCAATTGGAATAATGAGTGACTAAATACATGGATATATCTCGTCGACGCTTTCTTCAATCTTCCTTAGCGATCTCTGCGCTTACCTTTCTGCCTGCATGTTCTCTATCTAGGAGTACTGATAAACAGGGTCAGCACATATACGACATCACTGCAGAGCCTTCTACTGCTGAATTAGTATCAGGGTTTACCACGGATGTACTTGCGTTTAATGGCTTGATTCCAGCGCCTACGATTCGTTGTCGCCAAGGCGAGAAAGTTATTATTCGGTTTACTAACAAGCTTTCAGAGCCGACTACAATCCACTGGCATGGCTTGCGAATCCCTATTGAAATGGATGGTGTCCCTTTCTTGAGCCAGCCGCCTATTATGCCGGGTGAAACATTCGTTTATGAATTTACACCACCAGATGCGGGTACATTTTGGTATCACCCACACATGAATAGTGTTAAGCAGCTTGGGATGGGCTTAGTCGGGCTAATCATCGTTGAAGAGGCAGAGCCTGTTCAGTTTGATGAAGAGCATAAAGTCGTCCTCAAGCATTGGCATTTAGACAAGCAAGGTCAGTGGAAGAGCCTTATGGTGCCGCGCTTGAGTGCTCGTATGGGGACGCCCGGAGAGTGGAGTAGCGTCAATGGTGTGCATGAACCTGTTTATACGCTGAAGCAGAATGCTACCACGCGATTAAGAATTGCTAATGTCGATAACACCATTACTTACCCGATCGCTATAGAAGGCGCAGAGGCTTGGGTTATTGCTATAGATGGTAATCCTGTTAAAACGCCTTATAAGCTCACTCAGCACAAAATTGGTCCGGGAATGAGGTTAGATATCGGATTGATTGCTCCGAAGGCTGGAGAAAGTGTTTATGTGCGTCAAATGAAAGGACGCTTCCCATTTCCTTTGTGTGAGTTTGATATTGTTGAATCTGACCTGCCGAGTAATCAGAAACTGCCTTTATTGCCTCTCAACCCTGTGCCAGATCTTGATTTGGAAAATGCTGATCAAATTGATTATGTGTTTGAATGGGAGGGGGCGGTCACTCCGGCCGATAAATCTGGCAAAGCGATACCTAAGTTTTGGTTGATGAATAAAAGAGCTTGGGAGGGAATGAGTAAAGATAATATTCCAGCACCGCTTTCAACATTGGAGCTCGGGAAAACCTATATCTTCAACCTTAAAAACGTCACCCAATATCATCATCCTATCCATCTACATGGACACACGTTTACTGTTCTTGAGTTAGATGGCAAAAAACTTGATGAGCCGTTTCATACCGATACGGTCTTACTTGGAAAAAATGGCAGTGCGAAAGCGGCATTTGTTGCAGATAACCCAGGGCGTTGGATGTACCATTGTCATGTGATCGAACACATGAAGACGGGTTTGATGGGTTACATCGAAGTAAAGTGACTCCTGTAACTTTTTAAATCTTGATAAGTTTTAAGCGCTATACTTTGCTGAATTCTAAGATTGTATAATCACTATTGCCGTAAATTTGATTACAATGTCGCCATTAACTTTTCTGGGGGAATTATGGGACAACTATCCGTTTTGGGTTTTATTGCATTGGGTGGCGCATTTGGTGCATGTTCTCGTTACTTAATTTCTGAACTTTGTGTGATGCTACTCGGTCGTGGCTTTCCGTACGGTACCTTAACCGTGAACGTTGTTGGCTCATTTATTATGGGTCTACTGATTGCTGCGTTTGAAACTGAGTTGATGGTCACTGACCCATGGCGTCAAATCATCGGTCTTGGTTTTTTGGGCGCATTAACCACATTCTCTACTTTCTCGATGGATAACGTGTTGCTTATGCAGCAGGGCGCTTTCTTTAAGATGGGATTGAACGTATTGCTGAATGTCGTGTTAAGCATCTCAGCTGCGTGGATTGGTTTCCAATTATTGATGCGTAGCTAGCAAAAATACTCAAATCTTAATCAGGTCGGCTTGGTTTAACCAAGCCGTTTTTATATACTGATTTTACTTGTCGGAGTGCCATAAGGCTGAGACCGTTAATTCGGGATCCGTTGAACCTGATCAGATTAGAATCTGCGAAGGGAACAAGAGAAGATATCTACACCAGAGCTCTATCTGGTTGACCTATCAAATAGTCGAATGTTGTTATAGGCGAAGAGTACTTGCTCAATCTGTCCTTAATTCGATTCCTCTTGTCGCATCTATCCGCCAAGCATTTTTATCCCAATACTTTTTATCTAAGCATAACAAAGCAAGGAAAAATGCTATGTCGAGTCGCAAGCAAGCGAGACTGGAAGCAAAACAGTTCATTGATACACTCTCGGTACAACCGTACCCAAATTCAAGCAAAGTCTACGTAGAAGGTTCACGTCCTGATATTCGTGTGCCAATGCGTGAAATATCACTTGCTGATAGCCTTATTGGAGGCACAAAAGAAGCGCCTATTTTCGAGCCTAATGAGCCAGTACGCGTTTACGATACCTCGGGTGTATACACAGACCCAAATCACACCATAGACCTTTACAATGGCTTACCTAAACTGAGAGAAGGGTGGATTGAAGAGCGTGTCGATACTGAGCTACTTAATGAAGTAAGCTCGGTATACACCAAAGAGCGCCTAGAAGATGAAACGCTAGACGATCTTCGTTACGGTAATCTACCACGTATTCGACGTGCCAAAGATGGGCAGTGTGTGACTCAGTTGCACTACGCTCGCAAAGGCATTATCACCCCAGAAATGGAATATATCGCCCTACGTGAAAATATGGGACGTGCTCAATACCGCGATGAAGTGCTGAATCAACAACATCCGGGTCAAAGCTTCGGAGCGAATCTTCCAAAAGACATTACCGCCGAGTTTGTGCGTAAAGAAGTCGCCGAAGGTCGCGCGATTATCCCTTCTAATATCAACCACCCAGAATCCGAACCAATGATCATTGGGCGTAACTTTTTGGTCAAAGTGAACGCCAACATCGGTAACTCATCGGTCACTTCTTCGATTGAAGAAGAAGTAGAGAAACTAGTGTGGGCGACGCGCTGGGGTGGCGATACCGTTATGGATCTCTCTACTGGACGCAATATTCACGAAACTCGCGAGTGGATTCTACGTAACAGTCCGGTTCCTATCGGTACCGTACCAATGTACCAAGCGCTTGAGAAAGTGAATGGTGTTGCGGAAAACCTTAACTGGGAAGTGATGCGCGATACTCTGATTGAGCAAGCAGAGCAGGGCGTTGACTACTTCACTATCCATGCCGGTTTACTACTTCGTTATGTGCCAATGACTGCAAAACGTGTTACTGGCATCGTCTCTCGTGGTGGTTCTATCATCGCGAAATGGTGTTTAGCGCATCACCAAGAAAGCTTCTTATACACCCATTTCCGAGAGATCTGTGAAATCTGTGCTAAGTACGATGTCGCACTATCTCTTGGTGATGGTCTGCGTCCTGGCTCGGTTGCTGATGCTAACGATGAAGCGCAATTTGCAGAGCTTCGTACGCTTGGCGAATTGACCAAGGTTGCATGGGAATACGACGTACAGGTGATTATCGAAGGTCCTGGTCATGTTCCAATGCATATGATCAAAGAGAACATGGAAGAGCAGTTAGAGCACTGTCATGAGGCTCCTTTCTACACCCTTGGTCCGCTGACGACAGACGTCGCTCCTGGTTACGACCATATTACTTCAGGCATCGGTGCTGCCATGATTGGCTGGTATGGCTGTGCGATGCTTTGCTACGTAACTCCTAAAGAGCATCTTGGTTTACCAAATAAAGAAGACGTGAAGGTAGGCATGATCACTTACAAGCTTGCTGCGCACGCCGCTGATTTAGCGAAAGGGCACCCTGGTGCACAAGTTCGTGATAACGCGCTTTCTAAAGCTCGCTTCGAGTTCCGCTGGGAAGACCAATTTAACTTGTCGCTCGACCCAGATACCGCTCGCGCTTTCCATGATGAAACCTTGCCTCAAGAGTCTGGAAAAGTTGCTCACTTCTGTTCCATGTGTGGACCAAAGTTCTGCTCGATGAAGATCTCGCAAGAGGTACGAGAGTATGCGAAAGACACTGAGCAAGTTGCTGCGGACCAAGCTATCTCAATCAAAATGCTGGATGATCCTCTTGAGGGGATGCGTCAGAAATCGCAAGAATTTAGAGATACAGGCTCCGAGCTATACCACCCAGCAGCACATGCCGAGGTAAGTGACTAATGAGCAAAATCCTTATTCCGTCATCATTGATTGAGCTAACAGGTTTAGTTCAACAATGTTTGTTGTTGGCGAAAGAACAGGGTTTTAGCATCGAAGACATTGAGTTGGGTGTGAGCCCAACTCAATCTATTCAGCTTGTTCGCGACCAACAGACCACACACATAACGACAGATCTTATTGATGGTTATGACTCTGAGCATGAGAGTTCATTTGTGCTCTATTACCGCTCTGCTTTATCGGTAGAAGCGTGTGCTAAGCAACCGTCGAAAGCGATTTATATTGGCATTGCTGATACGCAGATATTCGATGAAAAGGAGAAAGTGCTTCAGCTTGATATCTGGCATCACCCAATTAACAACGAAGTGAGAGCGCTTTCCGTTAAGTCCAAATTCAACGCAATGTTTGATCCCGAACATCACCTTGCTTGGATAGTAACGCTGACAGTACTCGATTTTCCTATCGAAGATGCGTTAACACTTGCTCGAGGAATGCTAACTCAACAAGCGAATGTTTCACGTGAAACACTGTTTAATGACAACCTTGACGAGGGACGAACTACTCAGTGGGCTTACCAATTTGATAATTTCCCCACACCTGTACTGGAGGATAACCGACTCGATATTCAAGTTGGTTGGTCCGCACAAGGCGAGAGCGTTAGCTTTCCAATTCTGACTAAGCAAAGTCTAGGGCTCTATCCAGTCGTTGATGATGTTGCTTGGATTGAGCGTTTACTGCCACTAGGCATCAACACTATTCAACTGCGAATCAAGAACCCACAACAAGCCGATTTAGAACAACAGATCATTCGAGCAATTGAGCTAGGTCGTCAGTATCAAGCACAAGTGTTCATCAATGACCATTGGCAGTTGGCAATCAAGCATGGCGCTTATGGCGTTCACCTAGGACAAGAAGACATAGAAGAATCGAACTTGGCTCAGCTAACTAAAGCCGGTATTCGTCTTGGTCTTTCTACTCATGGTTATTATGAGCTACTGCGTATCGTGCAAATTCATCCTAGTTACATCGCGCTAGGGCATATTTTCCCAACCACCACTAAACAGATGCCATCGAAACCACAAGGTTTGGTGCGCTTGGCTTTGTATCAAAAGCTGATTGATAGCATTCCTTATACAAATGCAGAGGCTGCTTTCCGTCCTTCAAAAGACAAAGCAGTTAGTGACTATGTGCTTGGCTTTCCGACGGTCGCGATTGGTGGCATTGACCAATCTAATGCAGACCAAGTTTGGCAAACAGGTGTTTCTAGTTTGGCAGTTGTGCGAGCTATTACGTTGGCAGAATCACCTCAGTCCGTCATCGAGTTCTTCGCACAACTGATGAAGGAAAGACAGCTAACGTTTACTGATCAGAATGATGAATTGGCGGATACCAAGAGAGGCGAGCATGCTCACGGATAAGCAGTTCCTTCGCTATCAGCGCCAACTCGCTCTGCCTGAAATTGCCGAAATTGGGCAAGAGCGTTTGAGCAAATCGCATGTGCTGATCATCGGTTGTGGCGGGTTAGGGAGCGCAGCGAGTTTGTACTTGGCATCAGCGGGTGTTGGTAAATTGGTTGTGGTCGATGACGATGAAGTTGATAGCAGTAACCTACAGCGTCAGATCATTTATCGTGAACAAGACCTCCAAGTTGCGAAAACAGAAGCGACTGTAAAGCAACTCACTGAACTTAATTCTATGGTCCAAGTTCGTGCTCTCAATAAGCGATTAGACAAAGCACAGCTGCAGCTTGAGGTGATGCTAGCGGATGTGGTGCTCGACTGCACCGATAACATGCCAACGCGCCAGCTCATTAACCAAGTTTGTTTCGAGAAAAATACGCCACTCATTTCAGCAGCGGCAATTGGTTGGCAAGGACAATTCGCTGTCTTTGATTACCAAACACCAAGTGAACAAGAAGCGCAGAGTAAAGCGTGTTACCGCTGCTTGTATCCGTTCGACGAATTACCACAAAGTCAAAAATGCAGTGAGAGCGGTGTCGTCGGTCCGGTGGTAGGCACACTTGGTAACTACCAAGCGATAGCGGCAATTCAAAAACTGGCGACGGGAAAGTTTCATGTCGAGACTGCCAAGTTGCATCTGTTTGATGGGTTGAAACTGCAATGGCAAACCATGGCGATAAGCAAAGACAAACAGTGCCAAGTGTGTGCTCAGGCTTAGCTTACGAGTAATGGGCAGAATTAAGAGAGTTGGAAGTAATGACGTTATCAGAACAACAAACAACACAAATGATCGCGGCTGACTTAGAGGTGATCACTATTGTCATCAATGACCAGTCACATCAAGTCGCCAGTAAGTCGAATCTACAGCAAATCATTAGTCAATTTGCGCTGCCTGAAATGGGTTGTGTTTTTGCAATTAATAACAATGTTGTGCCGCGCAGTGAGTGGGCTAGCACAGTTCTTTCACAGGGAGATAGCATCTCTTTGTTTCAAGCGATCGCAGGAGGTTAAAGTCGATGCTTAAAATTGGTGATAAACAATTCGAATCAAGACTGTTCACGGGAACAGGGAAGTTTGCCAACAGCCGATTAATGGCAGAAGCGATTCAAGTATCGGGTTCTCAACTTGCGACCATGGCATTGAAGCGTGTCGATGTGAACGACCAACAAGACGACATTTTGCTGCCGTTAGTACAAGCGGGGGTGAACTTATTGCCAAACACTTCGGGGGCGAAGAATGCTAAAGATGCTGTGTTTGCTGCACAACTGGCGCGAGAAGCGTTGGGGACAAACTGGTTAAAACTGGAAATTCATCCAGACCCGAAGTACTTAATGCCTGATCCAACTGAGACACTTGCAGCCGCTGAGCAACTGGTTCGTGAAGGCTTCATTGTCCTTCCTTACTGTCATGCTGACCCGGTTCTGTGTAAACGATTGGAAGAAGTAGGCTGTGCTGTGGTCATGCCATTAGGTGCGCCGATTGGTTCCAACAAAGGGATAGTTTCTCACGATTTCCTAGAGATTATCATCGACCAAGCTAATGTTCCTGTGGTTGTGGATGCGGGTATTGGTGCTCCTTCACATGCTGCACGTGCGATGGAAATGGGCGCGGATGCCGTGCTCGTCAATACTGCGATTGCAGCTTCGAGCGATCCCGTTGCGATGGCGAAGGCATTTAAGTTGGCGGTAGAGTCGGGGCGTATGGCTTATGAAGCCGGACTTGCTGGTAAGGTTTCTCATGCGGTTGCGTCGAGTCCACTGACGTCATTCCTAGATGAGCTTTAGTCCTAGATTGGTTTAGCTATTAAGCGAGGAAAACATGAGCTTCGTTGAACAATTTAAGCAGCTGAATTGGGATGACATTTCGATGTCGATCTACGCGAAAACGGCACAAGATGTCGAGCGAGCATTGAATAAACCCAAGCGTGATTTGGAAGACTTTAAAGCGCTAATTTCACCTGCGGCTGAAGCGTACTTAGAGCAGATGGCGCAGCTGTCATACTCGGCAACTCGCAAGCGTTTTGGTAATACCATGTCGCTTTATATTCCATTGTACCTTTCTAACTTGTGCGCCAATGCTTGTACTTATTGTGGCTTCTCGATGGAGAACAGAATCAAGCGTCGTACCTTGAATCGGGACGAAGTAGCTGCAGAGGTTGAAGCCATTAAACGCATGAAGTTTGATAGCGTATTGCTGGTGACTGGTGAACACGAAACCAAAGTGGGAATGAAATACTTCCGCGAAATGGTGCCGATGATTAAGAAGCGCTTTAACTATTTGGCGATGGAAGTGCAGCCGCTAGATCAAAACGAATACGCTGAGCTCAATATATTGGGTTTGGATGCGGTGATGGTCTATCAAGAAACGTATCATCCTTCGACTTACGCCGAGCACCATTTGCGTGGCAATAAGATGGATTTCGAATACCGATTGGATACACCCGATCGTCTTGCAAAAGCAGGCATCGATAAGATCGGTATTGGTGCTTTGATAGGATTGGAAGAGTGGCGTACCGATTGCTTTTATGTGGCAGCGCACTTGGACTATCTTGAGCGCACGTATTGGCAGACTCGTTACTCGATTTCATTTCCGCGTTTGCGTCCTTGCGAGGGCGCGCTCCAACCAAAATCAGTCATGACGGATAAGCAGCTTGTGCAGTTGATTTGCGCTTATCGCTTGTTGAATCCAGAAGTTGAGTTGTCATTATCGACTCGTGAGTCACCGAAATTCAGAGACAATGCATTACCGTTAGGCATCACCAGTATGTCTGCTGCATCGAAAACTCAGCCGGGTGGTTACGCGATGGATGATGTTGAACTCGAGCAGTTTGAGATCAGCGATGAGCGAAGCGCGGGTTCTGTGGAAGATATGATTCGAGCCAAAGGCTTTGACCCTGTATGGCGAGATTGGCACTCGGCGTATTCTGGTTAAGTAGCAAAGAAAGCCACTGGTCATCTTTATGTTTCACGTGAAACATAGGCAAAAAAAGAGAGTTGATGCAAAACATCAACCCTCTACTTTTTCTAGCTTCTAGCTTCTAGCTTCTAGCTTCTAGCTTCTAGCTGTGTGCTACAGGTAGCGTTGCTTGACGAAGCCACTCTTTCACATCACCTTCAACTAGCGGGCTGATCTCATCCCATACTTTCTGATGGTAATCATTCAGCCAAGCAAGTTCTGGACGAGTTAGCATATCAACGTTGATGTTGCGCTTGTCGATTGGGCAGCGTGTTAGCGACTCAAATGATAGAACAGGGAAGTCACCGTTAGTCGGGGTTTCAACAACAAGCTCTAGGTTTTCAATACGGATACCAAACGCATCTGCACGGTAGTAACCTGGCTCGTTGGATAGCACCATACCTTCTGTTAGAGGCACGTCGATTTGCTTCTTCGAAATGCTCGCTGGACCTTCATGAACACTTAGGAAGTGACCAACACCGTGACCTGTACCGTGATCGTAATCGTAGCCTTCCGCCCATAGGTGCTGACGAGCTAGCGTATCGATTTGGTAACCACGTGTGCCTTTCGGGAAACGTGCACGAGCAACACCGATGTGACCTTTTAGTGCGAGAGTGAATTGTTTAATCATCTCTTGTGAAGGCTGACCGATCGCAATTGTACGCGTGATGTCTGTCGTGCCATCTAGGTACTGACCGCCTGAATCCACTAGGTAAAGCGTGTTTAGTTCAAGCTTGCCAGGTTCAGGTTGGTTCTCGTGGTTGTAGTGACACATCGCCGCGTTGCCGCCCGCAGCTGAAATAGTATCGAAGCTAAGATCCATCAGTGTTGGGTCTTCGCTACGGAACGCTTCCAGTTTGTCAGCCAATGTTGCTTCATCATGCAAGTTACCCGCAACGACTTCTGCATCTAACCAAGATAGGAACTTGCTCATCGCCACGCCATCACGGATATGACAAGCTTTCATGCCTGCGATTTCAACTGCGTTCTTCGCCGCTTTTGGCATTAGGCATGGATCAGCTTTACTCACCACTGAAGCGCCAGCATTTTGTAGAACCAACTTAAACCACGCGTTACTTGTCGCAGGGTCAACCAGTACATTCTTGCCAGTTAGGGTTTCTAGTCGTGCTTGTAATGCTTCTGGGTGATGAACCGTTACTCCCGCACCAACGTGAGCGTCAAACTCAGTAGGTAGGCGAGCTGGATCTAGGAAGTATTCCACGCTTGAATCTGAGTTCAGAATCGCGTGAGAAAGCAGAACTGGTAGACGTGATACATCAAGACCACGAACGTTAAGTAGCCAACAGATAGAATCAAGTGCAGTGATAACTGCGCTGTCTGCGCCGGCTTTTTTCAAGAGCTCTGCGATTTCTTGGCGTTTGCTTTCACTTGATTGACCAACTGATTCTGTTGCCATTAGGCGAACATCAGAAACTACAGGAGCAGGGCGGTCGTGCCACAGCTCATCAATTGGGTTGCTGTCGAGAATCTTAAGCTCAAGTGCACCTGTAAGTTTTGCTTGTGCCATGTCCAGCCAAGCAGAGTTGTGCATGCGAGGGTCGATTGCCACAGACGCGCCATTTGTAAGATGGTCTTTAATCCAATCTAACGCGGGCTCTTCAATCAGGTGACGGTATTCGAATAGATCAGCAGGAACCTGCTTGGTTACTTGTACCGTGTAGCGACCATCAACAAAGATAGCGGCTTTGTCTTTGGTGATTACCGCAGCACCAGCAGAACCGGTAAAACCAGTTAGCCAATGTAAACGCTCGTTGTGCGCTGGTACGTATTCGCCCAAGTACTCGTCTTCATGTGGGATAAGTAGGGCGTCAATATTATGTTGTGCTAGCCATTCGCGAATTGCATTCACGCGGCTTTGGGTATCGTTGTGCATCTGTGTTATTCCTTCAAATTACCGCTCCTTCATGCTCAGGTGTGGGAGCTGTTTCCATCTGCTTCATGCAGTTTACGAATCTATTGAGGTTCGCAATCACTTCAATAGAGTCGGAGTACAACAGACCATAGATGAGCCAAAAAGGACTATCGACTGTTAAGCTACTCATTTTACCGTAAGAGCGCAAATCGCGTCCGGGATTTTTATCTAAGATGATCGGTTTTTTGCGTGATCATGGTACGTAGCCAAGTTAATGCCGGGTCATTTTCTCTGTCTCGGTGCCAGAACAAAGTGTAAGCCATTGGCGGGAATTCGAGTGGCAGCGGCAGTAATGCCATGTCGTGTTGTTTGGCTGCCAGCTTCACAAAGTGGCTTGGCGCGGTAAACACAAAATCGGTGTAAGAACACAAACTGGCGGCGCTGTTAAAGTCCGGTACGGTGACTGCGATATCACGTTCGCGACCAATGTCGGCTAGACGATAGTCGAGCAACCAACGGTCGTTGCCATCACAACGCACCTGAACATGGCGCAGGGCTAGGTACGCTTCTAAGTTCCAATTACCACGCAAAGCGGGATGGTCTTTACGAACAATGCACATTTGGTGGTCGCGATAGATTTCCTGCTCACAAATGTCATCTGGCGGCAACATAGTCAGCTTGGCATCGTTGATGTCGATATCTCGTCCCGTCATACCTAAATCAATCTCACCACGTTGAATCATTTTAAAAGTCTGTTCAGACCATGGATGCGTGCTGATGGTCACACCAGGTGCTTGCTGAAATATTGCTGGCAAGAAGTGGGGCAGAATGAGCGGGTAGACACTCTCCACCGCAGCAATTTGAAAACGGTATTCACTGCTCTGTGGTGAGAACTCTTCTGGTTGAGTCAGGACATCAAGTTGATTTATCAACAGATCCAGTTTCGGTTTGAGGAACAAAGCTCGTGGTGTTGGCGTCAATCCATGCGAGTTTCGTGTGAACAAAGGGTCATCAAACTGAGTGCGTAACTTAGCCAAAGATTTACTCACTGCAGACTGACTCAAACAGAGTCGGTGTGCAGCTCGAGTAACATTCAACTCCTCGATTAGTACCTTAAAACAGACCAACAAGTTGAGGTCGATGCGTACCAGTTTCTCTACGTTCACTGTGATTTTCCTCATTGGAATAATGGTCATGAGTATACATCATTTCCATTCATATCATCAGATGATTAAGCTTTGCTCAAAAGTTCTTATTCAATTTGGAGTGTTTTGTGTCTAGCCATATTACAAATAGCAAAAAACAGATGGCGCTGTTGACCATGTTAGTTCTGTTCAGTCCGCTTGCGATTGATATCTATCTACCTGCTTTGCCTCTTATCGCATCCACTTTTCAGGTAGAAAATGCATTGGCACAAGACACCATCACTTGGTTCCTATTTGCTATGGGCGTTGGCCAGCTATTCGCAGGCCCCTTGGCAGATAAACTCGGACGTCGAACTGTTGCATTGGGAGGCATCACCATCTACGCATTGAGCGCTTTATTGGCGTGGAGTGCTCAAAATATTGAGTGGATGTTGACGGCTCGTTTGCTACAAGGCTTAGGTGCATGTGCAACATCTGTAGCAGCCTTTGCAACAGTTCGCGATATCTTTGGTCCGGAAAAAAGTGGCAAAATGATCAGTTACCTTAACGGGGCGATCTGCTTTATCCCGGCATTGGCGCCTATTTTAGGCAGTTGGCTAACCCAGCAATTCGATTGGCGTGCAAACTTCAGCTTCATGGCCGGCTTCGCTGTGATTGCCGGAACGATGATTTTCTTTGGAATGAAGGAAACCAACCCTGCAACTGAAAAACAAGCTGTGTTTAAACTGAGCCGTTATTGGTCTGTATTAAGCACGCCGTCATTCATTTTCCATGCATCATTGTGTCTAATGGCGATGGCGGTCATTCTTGCTTACGTCACATCAGCTCCAGGTGTACTGATGACGGGCATGGGTTTATCCATGAACGAGTTTACCTTCTGGTTTGGTCTTAACGCGGCGTTTAATATTGCAGCTTGTATGTTGGCACCCAAATTCATGGATCGCTGGGGTACGCACAATTCACTGGTTGTTGGTATTAGCTTACTCTCGATAGCTGGCGTTATCATGATGGTGATGAAAGGACACAACACGGCGCTGTCTTTCATGCTGCCAATCTTTATCTCATCGGTTGGCTTCGCTTGGATTCTCGGTGCAGCAGCAGGTAAAGCGTTAGAGCCGTTTGGTGATAAAGCGGGCACAGCGGCAGCGTTACTTGGCTTGTTCCAAATGAGCGGTTCTGGTTTATTAGTAGGTACACTACAGCGTCTATCACTTGACCCACAAACCCTGATCGCAATTCATATGTGGGTTCTACTTCCAGCATTGCTGATTCTGTTCACGAAAGCAGGCAAGAACTGGCATACAAAATTAGTGAATGCGTAAAACTCGGTAATTTAGTATTTTCCAATGTTACTAACGCGTGTATATTTGTCGTTCAAACTTTTCTCGACACCATAACGGAACTCAAAAAGTAATGTCGTTAACCACGTATGAAATGGCTCGTATCTTAGAGCAAATGGAAGAGTCACCAGAAAAGGTGATGTTTGGTAAGTTGCTCAACGAATTGGGTAACCAAAGCTCTGAGCGTATTCGTAGTGCGGCAAAACAAGTTCCATTGCCAGTCTTGCGTGATCTTGTGTATCAATTTCAGCAAGTGATTGAGTCACGTAAAGGCGAGCAAGTAGAGCAGATGGCAAAAGACCTCGCGAAGCAAGGTATCTCAGCAGAAGAGTTACTGGCTTACTTGAACAAGTAATAAAAAATCCCCGCATTATGCGGGGATTTTTTTAGTTAGTGACTTTCTTCTTGATAATGTGGTCGAGAGATAAAGGCCCTGGCCCCCACACAATAACAATAAGAATCATCAACCCCCAAAGTTGATGGTCATAGAAACCTTTCTCCCACAGCAGCGGGTAAGAGACCACGGCGATGATGTTGAACACAAACAGAATCGCAGCCATCGGGCGCGTAATTAACCCTAGTGCCAAGAATACCGGTAGAACCAACTCCGCAGCTGTACCTAAGTAAGCCGCCAGCTCCCATGGCAGTATTGGCACTTGGTATTCCAGCTCAAATAAATACAGTGTGCTGTCCCAAGATGAGATTTTGATTAGCCCTGAATTGAAGAATACCCATGCAACCCACAAGCGACAAAAGAGAAGTAATACAGGGACAAAGCCAGCTTGTAGGGTACTGATTAAATCGTCGTACCGATTCACTAAGTTTTTAACCGTATCCGTCATAGAGTGCTCCTTAGATTGATTTCAATGTAAAGCCGTCAACGAGATCGAGTGCCATGATGCTATTAAGATGAGCGAGTAGTGCTTCAGGTATTTCGCTCAAGCTTTGTTTCTGCTCTAAACATTGCAGCAGTAGGAACACATTGGCATCGAGTGCGTGACACAAGGCTTCTCCATTGGCTTGAATCGAGATGACACCTTGTTGTAATTGGTTGATATTAAGTTGTTCGAATTGCCCAGTTTGAATCGCGCCAAACAAATCAAATACCGCGTAACTGGAGTCAAAGCTTCGGCAGCCTTGTTTAAGGTGCAAAACCAAAGCGGACTGTTGCTCTTCACTCACTTCGCCAAGTAACGCAAGCGGTTTTAATGCTGCCGCATTGGATTGTTCATACTGTGCTTGACGAGCGAGGTCGATATGCCACTCGAAGCGTGCGACTTCAGGGCTGTAGGGGGCTTGTGCTATCACCTGGCTGAACTGCATGATGGTATCTTGAAAGCCTTCGCCATAATGCACCACATTTCCTTCTTCTAATGGATAAGTGAGAACATGCTGGCGAGCCATCTGTTCGAAGCATTCTTCACCAAGTAGCGCTTCAACCATTGGGTAGGTAGCGGACAACACTTCGCTTAAGTTGACGATAAAGTTATTGCGGTAAATCTGCATGCGTTCATCAGCGGTAAACTCATCACTGGCAATATCGCAATCTTCGCCGAGTGCTTGATAATGTAGGGCTTTAGCAAACTGGCTTTGTAAGGTGGCTAGATTCATGATGCCTTCCTTGGTTCGCTTTGTTCACTTGGGAGTGTGCCTTGCAATAGCAGCTGCGATGCTTTCAGCGCTTCTCCCAGTAAGACCTCTGGCGCGGGAATATCCAAATCCCATTCAATCAACGCATGACGTGGACCGTGTTTCTTTGTCCATTGTGCGAACAGTTGCCAAACTTCGTCACTAACTGGGCAGCTATGGGTATCAATCCATATCTCGCCTTTGTCGAGTTGTTTGATAGTAAAACCTGCCAAGTGAATCTCATCCACTTTGTCGGCTGGAATCGCATCTAGGTATGTGTCGCAATCAAAACCGTGGTTGAACGCCGAAACATAAACATTGTTTAGATCGAGCAATAAACGACAGTCAGTGCGCTTTTGCACTTCGGTAAGAAACTCCCATTCGCTGATGGTCGAATGTTGAAACTTCACATAACTAGATGGGTTCTCTATCAAGATCTCGCGTTGCAAATAATCCTGCACTTCATTCACGTTACGAGTGAACACTTTGAGCGCTTCTTCCGTATACGGAAGTGGAAGCAGGTCATTAAAGTAGTGACCGCCGTTTTCACTCCAACTCAAATGGTCAGAAACAAGAACCGGGTCGATTGAGTCAATCAGCGCTTTAAGTTGAGCAAGGTGCTTTTGATTCACACGTTCCACCGAACCTAGTGACAGACCAATGCCATGGCAGCTAATTTGATACTGCTCGCGCAACGCTTGTAATTGATTGCGCTCTGTAGCGTTGGGTTGAAAATAGTTTTCACTGTGGATTTCTAACCAAGATAACTCGGGTTTGTTTTGGCTAAAGTAATCGAGGTGAGGGGTTCTTAATCCAACTCCAACAAGGTCGTGGAAGGTGTGGTGTTTCACGTGAAACTCCTTTTCAAAGCGGGCGGGAAGAGAAGGATGCGCTGGTTGAGCGTCAACGCATCCTTGCAGTAGCTAGCGATAAAAGATTATGAAGAAGAAGTGCTACCACCAACTAGCTTGTCACATAGACCTTTTGGTACGACTACGAATGCATCTTTTTGGTTATCTTCTTTAGCTGTACCAGCACAAGAACTGCTCTTCGTTGCACAGTCGTTTTTGCCTGCTTTTGAAACGCCGTAGCATTTTTCTTTATCAGCTGCGACAGCTGGAGCTGCAGTTAGCATTGTGCCACCAAGAGCTAGAAGGCCAGTAACAGCAGCAGTAACAGCTAGATTCGACTTTTTCATAATAAATTCCTCTGAATGATTTCCTTTACTTTAAGTTGGCAAGATGAATCGCCTGTTGTGGCGTTTTTGTTATCAACTTGCTTAACTTAAAAGATAGGAAACTGGCTAAAAAACTTTCAGAGAAATTTTCGAAACAAATGGTTTTAAAGAGTGGGATTTATATAACTTATTGATGCGTCGAGTAAAAAAACATCGAATTTTTTATGAATTTTTGTCTAATCTGAGGAGGTTGTTTAGGTTATAATCTATTTTTATGTATAAATAACCAGTAGCTCTCATCATGATGGATCCCTCTCTATTAGTCGACGGTTTGAACGATAAACAACGTGAAGCCGTTGCCGCACCTCTAGAAAACTTGCTCGTCCTTGCTGGTGCAGGGAGTGGTAAGACACGCGTTCTTGTTCACCGCATTGCTTGGTTGATGTCGGTCGAGCAGGCATCTCCGTTCTCGATTATGTCGGTAACCTTTACCAATAAGGCCGCGGCAGAGATGCGTGGACGTATCGAAGAGCTCATGATGGGCAGTGCAGGCGGAATGTGGAATGGTACTTTCCACGGGATTTGTCACCGTATTCTGCGTGCACATTATCTTGATGCCAAGCTACCGGAAGATTTTCAAATTATCGATAGCGACGATCAGTTACGTCTATTGAAGCGTTTAATCAAAGCGCAAAACTTAGATGAGAAGCAATGGCCTGCACGCCAAGTATCATGGTGGATTAACGGCAAAAAAGACGAGGGTCTACGTCCGTCACACATTGATGCGTACCACGATCCAGTGACCAAGACATACCTACAGTTGTATACCGCTTATCAAGAGGCGTGCGATCGCGCTGGGTTAGTCGATTTTGCGGAAATCTTGCTGCGCGCACATGAGCTACTGCGTGATAACAAGTTCGTTCGTGAACACTACCAAGCACGCTTTAAGCACATCTTGGTGGACGAGTTCCAAGATACCAACAACATCCAATACGCTTGGCTACGTATGATGGCGGGCCCTGAGTGTCACGTGATGATCGTTGGTGATGATGACCAATCTATTTACGGTTGGCGTGGCGCGAAAATTGAGAATATTGAGAAGTTTACGCTGGAATTCCCAAGCGTGAATACCATCCGTCTTGAACAAAACTATCGTTCAACCAAGACCATTTTGGAAGCGTCTAACACCCTGATTGCCAATAACACTGAACGTATGGGTAAAGAGCTTTGGACCGATGGTGTTGTCGGTGAGCCTATCTCAGTTTACAGCGCTTACAACGAATTGGATGAAGCGCGTTTTGCGGTTAACAAAATCAAAGAGTGGCAAGAAAAAGGCGGTGCACTGAATGACGCTGCCATGCTCTACCGTAACAACGCCCAATCGCGTGTTCTGGAAGAAGCCTTGATTCAAGCTGGCCTGCCTTACCGTATCTACGGTGGTATGCGATTCTTCGAACGTCAGGAGATCAAAGACGCCTTGAGCTACATGCGTTTGATCGCTAACCGTAACGATGACGCCGCATTTGAGCGTGTAGTTAATACACCCACGCGTGGCTTGGGTGATAAAACTCTAGAAACCATTCGCTTTGCAGCGCGTGATCGCGGTTGCACCATGTGGGAAGCAAGTATGGTCATGCTTGAGGAGCAAGTATTACCAGGCCGAGCGGCAGGGGCATTAAGCCGTTTTATTGAGTTGGTGACAGCACTAGAAGATGACACGTTAGAAATGCCTCTGCATCATCAGGCTGATCATGTCATTAAATACTCAGGTTTGTTCGCCATGTACGAGCAAGAGAAGGGTGAAAAGTCTAAGGCGCGTATTGAGAACTTGGAAGAATTGGTGACAGCAACTCGTCAATTCGAGAAACCAGAAGAAGCCGAAGACATGTCATTGCTGACGGCATTCCTAACCCATGCAGCATTAGAAGCGGGCGAAGGACAAGCAGATGAATTCGAAGATGCGGTTCAGCTAATGACATTGCACAGCGCGAAAGGTCTAGAGTTCCCGCTCGTGTTTATGGTTGGTGTGGAAGAAGGCATGTTCCCAAGTCAAATGTCGGCAGAAGAGGCGGGACGTTTAGAAGAAGAGCGTCGTTTGTGCTATGTAGGTATGACTCGTGCGATGCAGAAGCTGTACATCACTTATGCTGAAATGCGCCGCTTGTACGGTCAGGATAAGTATCATAAGCCATCTCGCTTTATTCGTGAGCTACCAGAAGCATGTTTGGATGAAGTTCGTATGAAAGCACAAGTCAGCCGTCCTGCAAGCAGTGGCCGATTCAGCCAAACGGTCGTGAAAGATAGCTTCAATGAAACTGGCTTTACGCTGGGTTCTCGCGTCATGCATCCGAAGTTTGGGGAAGGTACCATCATCAACTTTGAAGGCAGCGGTCCACAAAGCCGTGTTCAGATTGCTTTTAATGGCGAAGGTATTAAGTGGTTAGTGACTGCTTACGCGAAACTAGAGAAACTGTAATACTTCACCAAACTAATCAACTTAAGAGCTGCTTCGGCGGCTCTTTTTGTTTGTGCTGTTTTTGTGTCGCTAATGCAGTAAAAAATGGAGTGCAAAAGCGGCGATTTAACGATGTCGTTTGAAGTGAAAGGTGGGCGTTGTGGGTGAATGCCTACTTTCAGTAGATCTGCTGAGAAAAATTTTAGGCAAAGAAAAACCCCGAGGGCTTTCGCCCATCGGGGTTATAGTCTTACTCGCAGCAATCCGGCTACTAAGTGTGCTCCATGCATCTAATCCATGATAGTGTGCTGAATCCGTCAGCTTAATCCTTACGTCGCCATCCTAGCGGTGTCCTTGACCTTATCCTGGTCTGCTAACCATCCTCGTTAGCTCTCATCACTTGTTCCCTGAGCGGTGTCCCTGACATCATCCTGATGTTCAAATCCTTGCCTCGTCCAGAGGTGTCCATTTCCCGTCCTTAGTAGTAACCATCCTAGTCACTATTGATTCCGTTCAATGTCCAATTTTGCAATCCATGCCCGACTATTCATCCTGAATAACCGTTTCTTCTTCCTGAAGTTCACCAAGTCCGTGGTGTTTCCTGTTCCGTGTCAGCATCCTTCCGACAGGTTTAATATTACGTGTTTAGCGATTCCCAACAACGGGCTAATCTCACATTTTTTTACTCTCTTAGCGTTCAAAAAAGATACATAACCATTAAATTCAATAGCTTATACTCTTTGTTGTACGGTTTTACCATTAAAAAAGAGAGGTTTGCTCAACCCTTTGTGAGAGATCTCGCACAAGGGGTCGAGCGAAAGACTCTTACTGCCCGATAGCGGCGCCTTCACGCCTTGGATCAGCCGCACCTTCGAGACCGTCTTTTGTTATACGTATCGCATGCAGTCCAGAGTTCAAATCACGAACATCAGTTTTAAAACCCATCTTCTCCAACTCAGGCTGTAAGCCTTCTGCAGCAGTACCTTGCTCAATATCTAAGGTACCAAAACGGTTCAGCAATCGTGGCTGATTGATCGCACTTTGGATGTCCATATCCCATTGTGTGTGGGCGATAATGGCTTGTGCGACGTAACCAATGATGCGGCTGCCGCCCGGTGAACCAATTGCCATGTAGGGTTTATCGTCCTTCATCATAATGGTTGGCGCCATGGATGAACGTGGGCGTTTGCCTGGTTCTAAGCGGTTCGCGATTGGCACACCATCTTGATGCGTGCGGAAAGAGAAATCGGTAAGTTCGTTATTGAGCAAGAAGCCGCGCACCATCAAGCGTGAGCCAAAGGCGTTCTCAATGGTCGTTGTCATCGAAACCACATTGCCTTGCTTATCGACGATATTGAAATGGCTGGTGGAAGGCAGCTCGATCGATTGGTCCATGCTTAAGTTCATGGCGTGCGACCAAGGAGGATTGCCAGCTTCAACCTTACTCAACGTTTTACCGACTTGAATGAGCTCAGCACGTTGCTTGAGATAATCTTTATCAAGCAAGCCTTCGGTTGGCATTGGCACATAATCTTGGTCAGCCATGTATTTACCGCGATCCGCAAACGCAAGGCGAGACGCATCGGCGATCACTTGCCATGATTTCGCGCTTTCGGCTCCCCAACCTTTAAGATCGTATCGCTCGGTGATCGCGAGAATCTGTCCAACCGTCAATGCGCCAGAGCTTGGTGGTCCCATACCGCAAATATCATAGCTTTGGTAAGCCGCACAAACCGGTTCACGTTGCTTGATTTGGAACGCATCAAAGTCAGGTTGTGCCAATACGCCAGGATTGCCCGGTGCATTCTGTACTGTCTTGATGATGTCTGTGGCGATATCGCCTTGATAGAAAGCTTTTGCCCCTTGCTCTGCAATTGCCGTCAGAGTTTGCGCGTATTCAGGGTTCTTCAACAACGTGCCTTCGGCTTTTGGTGAGCCATCTGGATTAAAGAAGTAAGCTTTAGTCACAGGGAAGCGTGATAGGCGCTTGGCATCTTTCTCAATCAGACTCGCGAGGCGAGGACTCACTTCGAAACCTTGTTCAGCCAAGGTAATCACAGGTTGGATGATCTTTTTCCATTCCAACTTGCCGTATTTCTGGTGCGTGTCCCAAAGTAGTTTCACTGTGCCAGGAGTGGCAACGGAACGCCCACCGACAACCGCATCGTAAAACTGCAGTGGTTGTCCTTTGTCATCTAGGAAGAGTTTCGGCGTTGCGGCGAGCGGTGCGGTTTCACGTCCATCATACGTGGTCAGTTTTTGTTTCTCACTGTCCCAATACACTAAGAAGGCGCCACCACCAATGCCTGAAGATTGCGGTTCTACCAAGCCCAGCATCAATTGCACGGCAACCATGGCATCAATAGCATTACCGCCTTGAGCAAGAACGTCAGCCCCGGCTTGGGTGGCAAGTGGGTTGGCTGCGGTGACCATATAATCTTTGGCTTTGACCAATTGCTTCTGCTCGAAGCCAGTACTGTGCTCCGGCGCAACGGCATCTGCTGCTTGGTTAGCAAAGGCTGAGGTAGATAAGATTAGTGGGGAAGTAAGAAAAAGACCCGTGGTCACGAGTCGGTTGAACGTCCAATGCATGATGACTCTCCATGTTGCCAGTTTTGTGCTTTCAGCTTGGCAGTCATGAAGAGTCACGTCGAGTCAGCAATCTTAGAAATGTCGATTGTGCTACGCTTTTAAATCAGTACTTTATCCGATAAAAGTGCTGATGGTTTGGTACAAAATACTGCCTCCCACGAGAGTAAATACCACGCCACACAGACCGTCGATGTAGATGCCTGCTTGTTGCAATTTACGTTGTAAGCGCTGTGTTGACAGCATCCACGCAAGGCTAGAGAACCAGAATAGCGACAAGCCAAACAAGATGACCAAAGCAATACCTTTGCCAGTGATCGACATACCTGCAGGGACTAAGCTCGACATCAAACTGATAAAGAACACCAATGCTTTCGGGTTAAGGATGTTGGTCGCAAATCCTTTAGCAAATGCCTGACGTTTGTTGCTGATCACTAGGTTGTTTTGCTTCTTAGGTTGATCCGCCAGAGGGTTTTTGATCATCGAGATCACGGCGCGCAATGCACCAATACCTAAATAGAGCAGGTAACTACCACCGAGCAGTTGCACCACCGAATACAACACTGGGTGCTGGTGGACGATATAACTCACGCCTGTCAGGCTGAACAAAGAGTGCAGCAAAATACCGACAGACAATCCCAACGCAATGTACAAGCCAGTTTGACGACCATGACGCGTCGCGTTTTGTACGACCAGCGCAAAGTCGGGACCTGGACTCATTAGGGCAATAAAGTGAATGCTGGCAAGCGTCAGCAATATGGTGGACTCATTCATAACACATCTCAAATATAACCAATGCGGCTATTGTCGTGGCAAGTCACCTGTGGCGCTTGTAAAAAACTGACAGCTTTCTCGGTAAATGAAATTAGCGAGTCACTTGAGAAGGGGAAACGCCGTAGGTCTGCTTAAACGCTTTGCTGAAATGCGCTTGATCGTAGAAACCGATTTGATGGGCGACGTCGGTACCACATTGACCAGATTGCAGTAACTTCATGCCTTGTTCTAGGCGCAGACGTGCGAACCATGCGTAAGGCGTCATGCCAGTTTGCGCTTTAAAGTGGCGCTGGAACTGAGTTGGGCTCAGTTGGCACAGCTCTGAAAGTGAATCCAAACGCACTGCTTGGTCGAGGTTCGCCATTAGATAATCTTTTAACGTTCCAAGTGATTGATTTCCTAATGGCACCACTTTTTGTCGCTCAAGCGATCCGTAGCGATCAAAAAGCTGGTTAAATCCTTCAAAAGGAAGGCAATCTTTGGTGAGTTGGCTGAGGTTTTCACGACGAAGTAGCCCGTGTAAGTTACTAAGTTGTGAAAATATCTGTGGATCCGAGATGATCAGCTCGTTGAAGTGTATTATTTGACCGTTTTGCTTAAGATCAGCCAGATCGCTCAATAGGTGAGGTTCGATCGCAAATACCTTTACTTCATAGCCACTTTCGAGCTTAGATTGCCCGTCGTGCAGCTCATCTGGCGGCATAATCACAATTTGCCCGTGACCAACTTGGTGGCTGTTACCTTGGTATTGGAACTTCTGCGCGCCATGCGTGATCAGACCGAGATGAAAATCCAGATGGTAATGCCTTTGAAAAGCAAATTTCTGGTATTTCGCCTCTATCAGACTCAAGTTGTCATGGTCGGTTGCGTAGTACTGAATATGTTCCATTAAATAAAAAAAGCTTGGTCACATTATGACCAAGCTTATCCATCAATTTCTTAAATGTCTTGTAAAAAACGATCAGGCAGCACGAGCCGCTTTGCGTGACTTGCGGTTATTACGCAGACCATCAAAGCTAAATACCACCAAGGCGCCCCAAATAAAGGCGAAGGTGATGGCTTTATCGCTAGTGAACGGTTCGCCGTAGATCAGCACCGCAAGCAAGAACATCAAACTCGGCCCAATGTATTGGAAGAAGCCCAACGTCGATAGCTTTAGACGGGTTGCTGCGCCAGTAAAACACAGTAGCGGCAGGGTAGTGATCACGCCTGCAGCAATCAACAAGGTATTAAGCTGCATTGGGTTATCTAGCATGTTGGACGTCGGTGAACTCGCAATAAACAACAGGTAAATCGCTGCAGCAGGTAACATCACCAAGGTTTCAATAAACAGTCCGGTTTGTGCTTCCACACTGACTTTCTTACGCAGCAAACCATAAAAGCCGAAGCTCATTGCCAGCGCTATCGCGACCACAGGCACCGAGCCAAAGACGATCAGCTGAACTAATACGCCACAAGCAGCAAGGACAACTGCGAACCACTGAAGTTTACGTAGGCGCTCACCAAGGAAGACCATCCCGAGTAAGACGTTGATCAGTGGGTTAATGTAATAACCTAAGCTGGCATCGAGCATGTGATTCGAGTTCACCGCCCAAATGAAGATCAACCAGTTTGCACCGACCAAAATGGCAGTAGAAACCAGAAACATCATCTTGGTTTTGTTTTTAATGATGTCGCGAACCGAGCGCCAATGGCGACCAAAATGGAGGAGTGCGGCTAGCAAAAAGAAAGACCAAATCACTCGGTGGCTTAAGATCTCTAGTGGTGAGACTTCAGCAATTGATTTGAAGTAAATGGGTGCGATGCCCCACATGGTATACGCACCAACAGCAAGCAAGATGCCTTGCCGTGAGCGTTGTTGTTCTTCTGGTGTCATGGGATGTCACCTAATTGAGTTTTTATAGAGCAGACAATCAGTATACGAGTGGTGAACTTAATCACCTAACAATTTGCGGTTTTATTCACCATGAAACCCCATTACAATGTGCCCTCACTTTGCGTGCCAGTGGCATGCATAAGCACTTCTTTCTAAGACCCAATCTGAGATTTTTCATGACCTCGACTTTGTTAGCCGAACAATCTGATTCGCCTTTGACGCCTCAACGTGTGTTGGAGGATGTATTTGGTTACCAAGAGTTCCGTGATGGTCAGCAGTTGGTGATTGACGCCGCGGTAGAAGGTCGTGATAGCTTAGTTATCCTGCCTACGGGTGGTGGTAAGTCGCTGTGTTATCAAATCCCTGCTTTGGTTCGCTCTGGCATTACTTTGGTCATTTCTCCGCTGATTTCGTTGATGAAAGACCAAGTGGATCAGCTTAAAGCTAACGGTGTTGCGGCTGAGTGCATTAACTCGACCATGGCTCGAGAAGATCTCATTAGCGTTTACAACCGAATGCACTCTGGTCATCTTAAGTTGGTATACGTCTCGCCAGAACGTGTATTGATGCGTGATTTCATTGAACGTTTGGAAAACCTTCCTCTATCTATGATTGCCGTCGATGAAGCGCACTGTATTTCCCAGTGGGGACATGATTTCCGTCCTGAATACGCCGCGCTTGGTCAACTTAAGCAGCAGTTTTCCCATGTGCCATTTATGGCGCTGACGGCGACTGCGGATGACGCTACGCGCAAAGATATTCTTGATCGACTTCAACTCAACGCACCTGAAGTTTATCTAGGTAGCTTTGACCGTCCGAACATCCGCTATAACTTAGTTGAAAAACACAAACCGGTTTCGCAAATCATTCGATATCTGGATACCCAAAAGGGCAACTGCGGCATCATCTATTGTGGTAGTCGTAAGAAAGTTGAGATGGTGACTGAGAAGCTGTGTAACAACCATATTCGTGCCGCAGGTTACCATGCCGGTATGGATGCAGACGAGCGTGCTTACGTTCAAGAAGCTTTCCAACGTGATGATATTCAGATCGTCGTTGCGACAGTGGCCTTTGGTATGGGTATCAACAAACCAAACGTGCGTTTTGTGGTTCACTTCGATATCCCGCGCAACATTGAATCCTACTATCAGGAAACCGGTCGTGCAGGGCGTGATGGTTTACCTGCGGAAGCGATGATGCTGTATGACCCAGCAGATATAAGTTGGTTGCGTCGTATGTTGGATGAGAAAGACGACGGTCCACAGAAGCAGGTGGAAACCCACAAACTGAATGCGATGAGTGCCTTTGCTGAGGCGCAAACCTGTCGCCGTCAGGTGCTATTGAATTACTTTGGAGAATATCGTGAGAAGCCATGTGGCAACTGCGATATTTGCTTAGATCCACCGAAACACTTTGATGCCACAGAAGAAGCGCGTAAGGCATTGTCTTGTGTGTACCGTGTAAACCAAAGCTTTGGTATGGGCTATGTGGTGGAAGTGCTGCGTGGTATGCAGAATATTCGTGTACGTGAAAATGGCCACGACAAGATCTCTACCTACGCAATAGGCCGAGACCATAGCCATGATTACTGGATCAGTATTTTCCGTCAGTTAATCCACAAAGGACTGTTGAGCCAAAACATCACGCGCAACTCAACACTGCAATTAACGGAAGAAGCGCGTCCGCTGTTGCGTGGCGATGTGGCTCTAGAGTTAGCGGTCCCACGTTTAGACACCGCAGCACGTGCGGCGAAGTCAGATAAACTCACCAGCAAGAACTACGATAAGAAGCTGTTTGCCAAATTACGTAAGTTGCGTAAATCGATCGCGGACGAAGATGGTTTACCACCATACGTTGTCTTCAGTGACGCGACCTTGATTGATATGGCGGAAATTCTGCCAACCTCTTACGGTGAAATGCTGGCAGTCAGCGGTGTTGGTCAGCGTAAGTTAGAGAAGTACGCCGATCCGTTCCTTGATTTGATTCAAGAACACATTACTCACCACGGATAAGGAATCAAAATGCAAAAGGAATTTGGCTTAGCGGACTACATGGCACGAGAGGGGCGCTTAATCATAACCGCACCAAGTTTTGACCTCGATAGTTTTCCTGCTTTAGGTGAGCGTTTACTTGGACTGCTTTCCGCTACTGTGGTCGAAAAGCAATGGGATGCGGACATTCATTCTTGGCTGATCGACTTTGAAGGTTGTCGATTGTTTATGAAAGCAGAGCATTACAGTGAAGCGATTTGGTTTGAAGCCTTAGCGATTGAAGAGAGCAGGGAAGAGTTGGATTACCTAGCGGGATTGTTCCAACACGGCTTCTAAAAAATAGAACTTTCACGAAAGGGTGTTTCACATGAAACGCCCTTTTTTGTGCTCAAACGTTTGCGTAATACAGACCGCTTGCGAGTCAAATTGGTTAATGTATAATCGCCCACCGCTTCGCTCAGAATGAGCTTAGCCAGTTTATTTTTTCATTTTACATTGTTGGTAAGAGTGCTTTTCTTTATTGAAAGGGCTCGATTTGGGTTCCCTCACCCCCAAACCAAACTAAAAAGGTATCGCATGAGTAACTTTACCCCTGCGCAACAGCGCAACGCCCTTATCTATCTGGTTCTATTCCACCTAGTCATTATTGCATCTAGCAATTACCTAGTTCAGCTCCCGTTTACTATCTTTGGCTTCCATACCACTTGGGGCGCATTTACCTTCCCATTTATCTTTTTGGCTACCGACCTTACAGTTCGTATTTTCGGTGCAAAAATGGCGCGTAAGATCATTTTCTTAGTGATGCTACCTGCATTGGCTGTCTCTTACTTCCTATCGGTGGTGTTCTTTGAAGGCCAATTCCAAGGCTTTGCTCACCTAGGGGAGTTCAACCTGTTCGTTGCTCGAATTGCGATTGCTAGCTTCATGGCTTACTTGCTTGGTCAAATCATGGATGTGCACGTGTTCAACCGTCTACGCCAGATGAAACAGTGGTGGGTGGCACCAACGTGTTCAACGCTTTTTGGTAATGCACTGGATACCATCGCTTTCTTTGCTATTGCGTTCTACCAAAGTCCAGATCCATTTATGGCGGAACATTGGACAGAAATCGCGCTGGTGGATTACGGATTCAAACTGATTATCAGTCTTGGTTTGTTCGTTCCTATGTACGGTGTACTACTGAATTACCTGATTAAGAAGCTGACTGCGGTGAACCCTGACTTTAAGGTGACGACAAGCGTTCAGTCTTAATATCAGTGGGAACCCCAAAAGCCGCTTGCTCAAATCAAGCGGCTTTTTTGTACCTGCTTACTGGGATTTAGAGGGTTTTGTACAGCGTGGGGAGTAATTAGATCATGGGTGTCCAAAAGCCCCATGAGCTGTACGCAGGTAAAACTCGACAAAGCTTAACAATAAAAAAGGCCCTAATAAGGACCTTTCTTTAAACAATCATTGAGTGATGGTGATTAACTTGTGACGACGCTAAGCGGCCAGCCAATATCAGTCTGACGGTTGGATTCAATTTCCAACTCAGCGGCTGTTAACGGGTTTGCATCAAGCCAGTTAGCATCAATGTTCAGTGTTAACTTGTCGCCTTCTGCATTTAGCGTGACTTTTGGTTCCAGCGCTGGGTTACGGCGATGGCTCAATAGTACGGCAAGGCGTAATAAACGAAGTAATCGCTTACCACTAGTTCCAGACAGCGCGTGCTGCTCTGGTAAAGAGGTGAGCTGCTCACGGTAACGTCGAACGATTTCACCGATAACAAACTTCTGAGCGCGCGTATAACCAGGTAAGTCCAAATGTTGTAGTAGGTAAGCGCTGTGCTCACCGCCTTTCTTGAAATCGATAGTTAGCCCGATTTCGTGCAACTTGGCCGTTGTTTCTAGCAGTACTTTACCTTGTGGTTCTGCTACCCATTCGTCACCACCGACTTGTTCAAGCAATCTGCTCGCAAGGTTTGCTACTTGTTCACCATATTGGCAATCCAATTGGTAACGACTCTGTACGCTGCAAATAGTACGTGCACGAATGTCATTTTGACGAAGTTCGTCGACCATCTCATACACTAAGCCTTCACGCAGTGCGCCGCCAGCCAATGTCATCGCATCAATTTCTAGTAACTCGAATATGGCGATAAGAATGGATAAACCACTTGGGAAGACTAACGCGCGTTCTAGGGTAAGTCCCTCGATATCGAGTTCTTCTAAGTGATCGGCAAGCATGGCTTGTTTTTGCAGACGCTTGAGTTTGGCATGAGTAATGACTTCGTCCATACCTTGCGCAAGCATGATCTCTTGCAGAGCCTGAACTGTGCCAGAAGCGCCAACACAGACATCCCAACCTAGCTCTGTATACTGCTCCAGAATCGGTTTGAGTGTTTGTTTTGCGCCTTCTATAGCGGCTTCAAAGTTACGTGCATTGAGCTGGCGGTCTTTGAAGAAGTTTTCCAACCAAGTGACACAGCCCATTTTTAAACTGGTGAGTGCTTTGGCTTCAAAACCTTCGCCGATGATCAGTTCGGTACTTGCGCCACCAATGTCAACCACCAAACGGCGGCCACTGCCGCCAGAAGTGTGAGCAACACCTTTATATATAGTGGCGGCTTCTTCTTCACCGGGAATCACTTCGATAGGCAGACCTAAAATTTGGTTCGCCTTCTCTAGAAAAACATCCACATTAGTCGCGGTACGCAATGTCGCGGTACCGACGATGCGGATGTTCTGTTTAGGAATGTCCTGCAAGCGTTCTGCAAATAGACTTAAGCAGTCCCATCCTCGCTGCATAGCTTCCGTACTAAGAGAATTATGTTCATCTAAGCCCGCTGCTAGACGAACTTTGCGCTTAATTTTAGCCATGGTTTGAACGCTGCCATCGATGTGACGCACAACGAGCATGTGAAAACTGTTCGACCCGAGGTCGATGGCGGCGTATAGCGGTGATGATCCTGCTTGACTCATAAACGACTTCAGTTTCCTATTATGATTGTTTTGGCGCTGATTGACGTGGCTGACGAGGACGGCGTCCTTGCGGCTTACGGTTACCAGAGCGAGTACCACCTGTATTGGTGCGGCGTTGCTGAGTACGAGGTGCACGCATACGAAGTGGAGCTGGCAATTCCTGAATCAATGCCGATGCATCGTAATCAGAAACTGGGATTGCATGCTCAATGTATTCTTCGATAGGTGGCAAGTTGATTGCGTAATCTTCACAAGCAAAGCTGATTGAGTGACCACTTGCACCTGCACGACCAGTACGACCGATACGGTGAACGTAATCTTCACAATCATCAGGTAAGTCGAAGTTAAATACGTGTGTTACTTGAGGAATATGTAGACCACGTGCCGCAACGTCGGTTGCTACGAGTAGGTCAACTTCACCGCGAGTGAATTGTTCAAGAATCTTTTCACGTTTCTTCTGTGGAACGTCGCCAGTCAATAGACCAACACGGTGTCCGTCTGCCGCTAGGTGACCCCAGATTGACTCACACTTGTGTTTGGTGTTTGCAAAAACGATCGCACGATCTGGCCATTCTTCTTCAATCAAAGTTTGAAGTAGTGCCATCTTATCTTCGTTAGAAGGGTAGAAAAGTTCTTCTTGGATGCGGTGACCTGTTTTTTGTTCAGGCTCAACCACAACATGCTCAGGGTTATGCATGTGCTCGAAGGCAAGTTCTTGTACACGGTAAGAAAGCGTTGCTGAGAAAAGCATGTTCAAACGCTCTTTTGGCTCAGGCATACGGCGGAACAAGAAACGAATGTCTTTGATAAAGCCTAGGTCAAACATACGGTCTGCTTCATCCAAAACAACTGCTTGAATGTTGTTTAGGTTGAAGACGCGCTGTTTGTAGAAATCAATAATACGACCAGTCGTACCGATCAGGATATCGACGCCGTCTTGAAGCTTATTTAGTTGCTTATCGTAGCTTTCGCCACCGTAAGCCAGTGCTGCTTTAAGACCAGTACTTGCGATCAAAGGCTCAGCATCGTTGTAGATCTGAATCGCTAGCTCACGTGTTGGTGCCATGATAATTGCACGCGGCTGTGTCGGCTTGCGGCCTTCATGTTCTGGTGTCGTCAGAAGGTGGTTGAAAGTTGCAGTAAGAAACGCGAGGGTCTTACCAGTGCCCGTTTGGGCCTGGCCTGCAATGTCTTGGCCGGTGAGCAGTACCGGCAACGCCAAGGCTTGGATAGGGGTACAAAACTCGAACCCTTTTTTTTCCAATCCTTCAATAACTTGGGGCTTTAAATCCAAATCGGCGAACTTTTGCTCTGTGATATGCGTCTTTTTCATAGCTATAGAATATCAGCTAAAGCTTGCAATACGAAAGTAAATACATTCCAATAGGGCATCTATTTACTGGTTATCATCCAACCAGTTTCGAAAAACACATTGGAGTGGAAGATGAGTGATAAGATTTTGCAGCTTACTGATGACGGTTTTGAAAACGACGTAATCAACGCTGCAGGCCCGGTTCTAGTGGATTTCTGGGCAGAATGGTGTGGTCCTTGTAAAATGATTGCTCCAATTCTGGACGAGATCGCTGACGAGTACGAAGGCAAGCTCACTATCGGTAAACTAAACATTGACCATAACGCGGGTACACCACCTAAATTTGGTATTCGCGGCATTCCAACGCTACTGTTATTTAAAGACGGTAACGTAGCGGCAACGAAAGTTGGTGCTTTGTCTAAGACTCAGTTAAAAGAGTTCTTGGACGCAAACCTATAATCACCAAGTGATTACAGACAAAACCGTGCAATGTAACAATGCGCGGTTTTGTTTTTCTAACTCTGGACTAGAATATTAATTAGTGCTAACTTATCGCGCGTTAATTGAACAAATTTCTCTTCTTGGTCGATCCTGAGACCAAATCCATCTTAACTAGAAAACAGATCTTATTTTGACTAAACAAGCATCCACCACCATGAATCTTACTGAACTGAAGAACAGACCAGTATCTGACCTTGTAAAGCTTGGCGAAAGCCTAGGTCTTGAGAACCTAGCTCGTCTAAGAAAACAAGACATCATCTTCGCTATTCTTAAAGCGCACGCGAAAGGCGGCGAAGACATCTTTGGCGATGGGGTTCTGGAGATTCTGCAAGACGGCTTTGGTTTCCTACGTAGCGCAGACAGCTCATACCTTGCTGGCCCTGATGATATCTACGTTTCGCCAAGTCAGATTCGTCGTTTTAACCTACGTACTGGTGACTCAATTGCTGGTAAGATTCGTCCACCAAAAGACGGTGAGCGTTACTTTGCCCTTCTGAAAGTCAACACCGTAAACGACGACAAACCAGATAACGCTCGTAACAAGATCCTATTCGAGAACTTAACGCCTCTACACGCGAACGAGCGTATGGTTATGGAGCGCGGTAATGGTTCTACAGAAGATATCACAGCACGTGTTTTAGATTTGGCATCACCAATCGGTAAAGGCCAACGTGGTTTGATTGTTGCTCCGCCGAAAGCGGGTAAAACAATGCTTCTGCAAAACATTGCTCAAAGCATCGCATACAACCACCCTGAGTGTGAGTTGATGGTACTTCTAATCGACGAACGTCCAGAAGAAGTGACAGAGATGCAGCGTCTAGTTAAAGGTGAAGTAGTAGCGTCAACATTCGATGAGCCAGCTTCTCGCCACGTACAAGTAGCAGAAATGGTAATCGAGAAAGCAAAACGTCTTGTTGAACACAAGAAAGACGTGGTTATCTTGCTTGACTCTATTACTCGTCTAGCTCGTGCATACAACACCGTAGTGCCTTCATCAGGTAAAGTACTAACTGGTGGTGTGGATGCAAACGCACTACACCGTCCTAAGCGTTTCTTCGGTGCAGCTCGTAACGTAGAAGAAGGCGGCAGCTTAACTATCATCGCAACAGCGCTAGTCGATACTGGCTCTAAAATGGATGAAGTTATCTACGAAGAGTTTAAGGGTACAGGTAACATGGAACTGCACTTGAACCGTAAGATTGCTGAAAAGCGTGTATTCCCTGCGATTGATTTCAACCGCAGTGGTACGCGTCGTGAAGAGCTACTAACGAAGACAGACGAACTACAGAAGATGTGGATTCTACGTAAGATTGTTCACCCAATGGGTGAAACTGACGCGATGGAGTTCCTAATCGATAAGCTAGCGATGACGAAGACCAACGACGAGTTCTTCGATGCAATGCGTCGTCAATAGTCTCAGATAAGTAATTCTGCGAAGGGCCACCGTATATCGGTGGCTTTTTTATTGCTTTCTCCCGATAGAAGCAGCAGAATGAAGAAAATGTTATCGGGAGGTTAACATGCAACAAGGAATGTTGTCGTCATTACTCCTGAGCTTGTCACTTATCACATTACCCGCAACGTTATCTGCGAAGGAAATGCAGGAAACCGTGGTAGAGCAGTGGCTTCAGGATACCCACATACAGACCAAAGTATCTGAATTGCTCGATTATGCAGTCAGAGACGAGGTCGACTCGCTTAAATTCGCTCTCGACCGACTTGCTTTCCCTCAACAAGAAGTCGTCCGTTTTCTTTTGCTCGAAAAGCTTGAGCAACAAGAAATCATCCTTACGCCAAGAATGGCCATTTTTGTCGAATCCCAAATCAGTATTACGCCTACCTATCAAGTGCTTGAGCGTGGTGATGGTTATGAGTTCAGCATACCCGCATTTAACTTTCCTGCGGTGGCGAGCCGTTTGATCAAACGCTGGAAGCAAGACCAAAGCACGTTGGAGTTTGTATTGGAAGCAGAGCGCCAAGAACTCAACCTTAAAGATTGGCTTACCGGTACATCGCAGCAAATACAAGCTCGAGAGGCATTATTGATCCGCGAATTAGACAGCTTATCTCCAGATGCACTTGAGGCAATCACTAAACAGTTAACTCATGCAAACGTTACTAGCTGGTTACCTTCTACAGCCGTTGTCGTACGTTTAGCACAAGTGAGTCAAAATGAGGCGATGTATGATCTGCTGTGGCGAATGCGTGCTGATTACAACAGCCAAACTGAGCTTACAAGGTTAGCGGAAGTTGGTGATGCATTCTCTTTGCAGCAATTGATGAGCTCTACTGTTAATCCAACTTTAAAACCCTATGCAATTGAGCTTCTGACGAGATCCAATCCTCTTACTTCCGACGTAAAACAGTTTCTGATCGCTAAAATGGCGCTTTCTGAGGAAGCTACTTTAGTGGCCAGAGAGCTAGCGAAACAAGGGCATCAATCTTGGCTGGAAGAGTTAGTGTCAAACAATCGCCAAGTCAAAGCTCGGCAGATTGAAAAGTTCTTGGAATAACTGTTCCTGAATTAAGCGTTCTTCAAGGCTCGATTCTTGTCGCTGCTTAGCTCACATACCCACAAAAAATAGGAGGATCTTAGCGTCCTCCTATTTGTTATACTGCGAATAATTTAATCAGCCAGCATGAAGGCCTATGAGTTTTAAGGATTTACGCGAATTTATCGACCACCTAGAACAGAAAGGTCGACTTAAACGCATCACTCACCCCGTCGATCCCGCTTACGAAATGACAGAAATAAGTGACCGCACCTTGCGTGCTGGTGGCCCGGCACTGTTGTTTGAGAATCCAATTGGCTACGACGTACCTGTTTTGACGAACCTATTTGGTACGCCAGAACGTGTCGCAATTGGCATGGGGCGCGAAGACGTTAAAGAATTAAGAGAAGTCGGTAAGCTGCTGGCTTATTTAAAAGAACCTGAGCCACCAAAAGGCTTTAAAGACGCCTTAGAAAAACTGCCAGTGTTCAAGCAAGTTTTGAACATGCCAGCCAAGCGTCTACGTAAAGCGTCGTGCCAAGACATTGTATGGCAAGGTGATGAAGTCGATTTGGATAAAATCCCAGTGATGAGCTGCTGGGCAGAAGACGTTGCGCCACTGCTTACGTGGGGTTTAACTGTGACTAAAGGTCCGAATAAGAAACGTCAGAACCTAGGTATTTATCGCCAGCAGAAAATTGCCAAGAACAAAATTATCATGCGTTGGTTAGCTCACCGCGGCGGTGCGCTTGATCTGCGAGATTGGATGGAAACCAATCCAGGGAAACCTTTTCCTGTTTCGGTCGCTTTTGGTGCAGACCCTGCGACCATTCTTGGCGCAGTAACACCCGTGCCAGATACGCTATCGGAATATGCATTTGCTGGTTTACTGCGCGGCAGCAAAACTGAGGTCGTGAAGTCAATCAGTAATGATTTGGAAGTGCCAGCGAGTGCAGAAATCGTTATGGAAGGTTATATCGACCCGAATGAGTTTGCCGATGAAGGCCCTTACGGTGACCACACCGGCTACTATAACGAAAAAGAAAAGCACCACGTATTTACCATTACGCACATTACTATGCGTAAGGACCCAATTTATCACAGTACCTACACCGGTCGTCCGCCAGATGAACCGGCTGTATTGGGTGTGGCATTAAACGAAGTGTTTGTGCCTATTTTGCAAAAGCAGTTCCCAGAGATTGAAGACTTCTATCTACCGCCGGAAGGGTGTTCGTACCGAATGGCAGTCGTCACCATGAAGAAGCAGTACCCAGGACATGCCAAGCGCGTAATGATGGGCGTGTGGTCTTTCTTACGTCAATTCATGTATACCAAGTTTGTTATTGTGTGCGATGAATCGGTAAACGCACGAGATTGGAATGATGTCGTGAAAGCCATGTCAGAGCATATGGATCCTGTGCGTGATACCTTGATGATAGATAACACGCCAATCGACTCGCTCGACTTTGCTTCACCAGTGGTTGGTCTTGGGTCCAAGATGGGTTTAGATGCAACCATTAAGTGGGATGCCGAGCGGGCGACGCGAACCAAGGTCACTAAACGAGACAGTAAAGCGATTACCGAAGCTGAACTGAATGAGTTGAAACAGCAACGTCTTGAGATTGTTGATATCTACCTACCAGCCACAGCAAACAACCAATTTGCTGTTGTAACAATGAAGAAAGACCAAGCTGGTCAATCTCAAGCATTGATGGAATACCTGTGGGACTTCTTTGCTCGGTACACGGATAACAAATTCATTATTTTGTGCGACGATGACGTCAATGCACAAGATTGGAATGACATCATTTGGGCTGTGACAACTCGAATGGATCCAGACAGAGATACCACTCAAGTTCGTGGTAAGGCGGGTAGCTCATCTAAACTTGGGCTCGATGCGACCAATAAGTTTGAATCTGAAGCCACACGCGAATGGGGTACGCCTATCAAAAAAGATCCTAAACTTGTGGCTAAAGTCGATGAGATTTGGGACCAGTTAGGTATTCTATGAGTCATCAAGTCCACCTTCTACCAATGGACGTTACGTTCCAAGTAAAAGAAGGGGAGACAGTGTTGGAAGCTGCGCTCAACAACAATATTCGCTTCCCACACCGTTGCCAAGTTGGCGCTTGCGCCATGTGCATGTGTAAAAAGCTAACGGGCGAGGTGAGTTATCACCTCGAACCGATGCTAACCGAAAAAGAGCAACAGCAAGGCTGGATATTCCCTTGCCAAGCCTATACAGAAAGTAATTTAGTGCTTACTTTTGACTAGTAAGCGAGAGGAACACCATGACCATCCAATGTAAAGTAAAGTCTATTGAGCCGTTAGCTTGTAATACTTACCAAATCCTTCTTCATCCAGAATCACCAGTGCCTTTTAAAGCAGGTCAGTATCTAATGGTAGTGATGGGTGAAAAAGACAAACGCCCTTTCTCTATTGCAAGTAGCCCTTGCCGTCATGAAGGCGAACTGGAGTTGCACATCGGTGCGGCAGAGCAAAATGCTTACGCATTAGAAGTCGTTGAAGCAATGCAATCGGCATTAGAAACAGATGGTCATATCGAGATTGATGCACCACATGGTGATGCTTGGGTTCAAGAAGAAAGCGAGCGCCCGCTATTATTGATTGCTGGTGGTACTGGTTTTAGTTACGTGCGTTCGATTTTGGATCACTGTGTTGCACAGAACAAAACCAACCCTATCTATTTATACTGGGGTGCACGAGACAACTGCCAGCTTTATGCTAAAGAAGAACTGGCCGAGATTGCCGATAAGTTTGCTAACGTTCACTTTGTTCCAGTAGTAGAAGAAGCACCTGCCGATTGGCAAGGTAAAGTTGGTAACGTGCTACAAGCGGTGAGTGAAGATTTCGAAAGCTTAGAAAACTACGATATCTATATTGCTGGCCGCTTTGAAATGGCTGGGGCAGCGCGTGAACAGTTCACCCAGAACAAGAAAGCGAAGAGTGAACGTATGTTCGCAGACGCGTACGCATTCATTTAAATACAGCTTTTGGGGCAGAAAAAGAGGGTTTTTTACCCTCTTTTTTGCTTTTTTGATGAAATAGTCATCGAACAGTTAGTTTTTTCCATTTTTTTTCAAAAAAGGGTTGCGAACGGATCTGAGTTCCCTATAATGCGCATCCACCGACACGGCAGACGCGATAAGGCTTCAGCAGGGTCGGAGAGGTGAAAAGCTTCTGAGAAAATAAATTGAAAAAAGTGTTTGACACTCTCAATTATCTCGCTAGAATTCACCTCCGCTTTGAGAGAAAAATTTCTCGCAAAGC
>NZ_JAKFZP010000018.1:0-31747 GCF_021654215.1 Vibrio sp. MMG023
CTTCAACCGAACAAACAATGAACAGATCGTATAGATACAAGACACTTTGAGCCCTATTTAGCTAAAATTTAGGGGCACCAAGCCTTAATAGAAGAGGCATTACTATGTTCTTCTTTCTGAAACTACCCTAGTTTCGACATCACCTCTCTTAAATAAACCTCTTTTTCTTAGCTATTAACTTGTTTCGACTAGGGTCTATTTAGCTAAAAATCGATTTTTGATTCAGATCACTGCACTCTATCACATATCGATCAAGAATGATTATCGTTATCATTAAATGGAGAGATACACATGAAAGCCGCAGTTGTTAGTGAATTTAAAGGTCCACTCATCATTCAAGACATTCCTCTACCTAACGTTAAGCCGCGTGATGTACTCGTCAAAGTTCATGCCTGCGGGGTTTGTCATACCGATTTACACGCTTGCCACGGCGATTGGCCTGTGAAACCTAAGATGCCTCTCGTACCTGGCCATGAGGGAGTGGGAGAAATAGTCGAGGTCGGTAGTGAGATACACCATCTTAAAGCTGGTGATCGTGTTGGCGTGCCTTGGCTATATAGTGCGTGTGGTCATTGCGACTATTGCTTGGAAGGGCAAGAGACACTTTGTTTAGATCAACATAACGCTGGTTATTCCGTTGATGGCGGCTATGCTGAGTTCTGTCTTGCTCACGGTGATTACGTAGTGAAAATTCCAAAGGGCTTAAGCTATGTCGATGCAGCTCCCCTCTTCTGTGCCGGCGTTACCACTTATAAGGCACTCAAAGTAACAGATGTAAAACCAGGTCAATGGGTGGCAATTGTCGGTGCAGGTGGTTTAGGTCATTTAGCCATTCAATATGCAGCAGCAATGGGCATGAATGTTATTGCTGTAGATACTGGTGACGAGAAACTCGCGCTAGCTAAAAGTTTAGGTGCGCAACACACCATCGACTTTATGAAAGAAAAGCCTTCTGAGCGTATTAGAGCCATAACCAATGGCGGCGTACACGGTGTTGTGTGTACTGCGGTATCCAAGCCAGCATTCCAAGAGGCTTATCACTCTATACGTCGCGGCGGTGCATGTGTGCTTGTCGGCTTACCACCAGAAGAAATGCCAATCCCTATCTTTGATACTGTTCTTAATGGAGTGAAGGTCATTGGCTCTATTGTCGGCACACGCAAAGACTTGCAAGAGTGCTTACAGTTCGCCGCAGATGGAAAGGTAAGGGCGATTACTGAAGTCAAACAGCTTGAAGATATCAATGACATCTTTGCTGACATGGAGAAAGGTGAAATTAATGGCCGTATCGTAATGGAGTTCGCCTGATTTGGCTGTTGGTATCTTTCCTCTATATATACTTCTATATAGACAGCAAAAAAGAGCGGCACTTTCATGCTGCTCTTTTGGTCTTTGCTTTTTATTTGGGGTACTTCAGGTGAAGTCTTGGAAAATTGTTTCTTCTATATATGGAAGAAAAGATCAGAGCATCCTTGCCCTTCTCTTTACGACAGATTAGTTAGGGGTATATCTAAATGTCGTTATTGTTCGATGACGCATTGAGCTCGTAAGAGTGGAGCATGCTTGCATTCCCAATGGCGTCATCTTCGAGAGGAACTTAGTTCTTCAATACTTTTACGGTGTAGCTACCATCTTTTTGTTGGTATAGACCGTGGATGTCGGTTTCGAAACCTGGGTAATGCGCACCGATCTCACAAAGCATCTCTAGGAAGTCCAGCACAGGGCGCGACTCTTGAGTCACCATTTCACCAGGAAGTACTAGTGGCACACCTGGAGGGTAAGGAAGGATCATGTTCGCACTTACGCGGCCAACCATTTCTTCCAGTTTGATTTCTTCGATGTTGCCACGAAGCTCTTCTTGCCATGCTGCGTGTGGTGTTACTTTCATTTCTGGAAGTACATCGAACGCTTTGTACATTAGCTCTGGTAGGTTGTATTTCTTAGTTAGGTCATGAATTGCTTGTGCTAGTTCTTGAACGCGCATGCCTTCATAGAAGCTTGGGTCTTCGTTGTATAGCGAAGGTAGGAAGCTCTTGATGGTTAGGTTCAAGTCGTAGCCACGTTTAAATTCAGTTAGACCGCGTAGCAATTGCATTGCTTTTGATTTGTCGATACCGATTGAGAATAGGAACAACAAGTTGTATGGACCTGTTTTCTCTACCACGATGCCGCGCTCATCTAGGAATTTAGCCACCAGCGAAGCAGGAATGCCTGATTCTTCTAGTTCGCCTTCTTTGTTCATCCCCGGAGTCAGTAGCGTTACTTTGATTGGGTCAAGATACATGTGGTTGTCATCCATGTTCTTGAAGCCGTGCCATGTGTCGCTAGGGTCTAGTTTCCAACATTCTGTGGTATCGATGCTTTCTGGTTGCCATACATCGAAGAACCAGCTGTCGCTTTCTGCTTCTAGGCGTTTGATCTCTTTACGGAAGCGGATTGCGCGATCGATAGAGTCTTGCATCAACTTCTTACCAGTGTTGCCGCGCATCATTGCCGCTGCAGTTTCAGTAGAAGCAACAATGCCGTACTGAGGTGAAGTTGAAGTGTGCATCATGAATGCTTCGTTGAAAGATTCTTTATCAAAGTCACCTTTCACGTGAATCATTGAAGCTTGTGAGAACGCTGCCAACAGTTTGTGTGTTGATTGTGTTTCGTAGAACACTTTGCCTGGCATCGCTTCACCACTCATACCACATTTACCTTCGTAAATTGGGTTGAAGTTAGTGTAAGGCACCCAAGCACTGTCGAAGTGGATGTGTTTACAATCTAGCGACTCTTTGATGAATTGTGTGTTGTACAACAAGCCATCGTAAGTTGAGTTAGTCACTACCGCGTAAGTTGGTGCTGTTGCACCTGGTGTTTTCGCCACTTTCTCTGCAATGACATCGCGGCTGAATTCGCTTTGTGGAATACCACCAAGGATACCGTATGCGTTACGAGTTGGGCGGAAGTAGATTGGTGTCACGTCGCTCATCATCATTAGGTGAGTCAGAGATTTGTGACAGTTACGGTCAATCAGTACTGTGCTGCCCGCAGGTGCTGAGTACATACCAACGATTTTGTTCGATGTAGACGTACCGTTAGTTACGATGTACGAGCTGTCTGCATTGAATGTGCGTGCGATGTATTCTTCTGCATCTTTATGTGGACCTGAGTGGTCTAGTAGAGAACCTAGCTCAGGCATTGAGATTGATACGTCCGCTTTAAATGTGTTTGGACCGTAAAAATCGTAGAAGATGCTACCAGCAGGGCTTTTCTGGAATGCAGTACCACCCATGTGACCTGGAGTACAGAAGGTGTATTTACCTTCTTCTACGTATTTGAATAGTGCTTTAGTGAATGGAGGCATGATGGCATCTTTGTATGCCTCAGTCGCTTGGTTGATTTTGATAGCGATGTCGTCAGCCATACCCAAAGCGTACTCGAAGAAGCTCACGTTTAGACGTAGGTCTGTTAGTGAAATGTCTAGAGTAGACTGTTCGTTAGCAAATGCGTGAACAGGTAGTTTTTCGTTGATTTGGCTGATTCGTTCACATAGCTCTAGTGAGTATTTATCCCAGTCGAACAGCACGCCGCAAATGCGTGGGTTCATCTCAATCATTTTGATCAAGTCTTTATCATCTACTGGGTAAACCACTTCGTAGCCCGCTTTCTCAAGAGCAGCGTGAAGTTGACGAACTGGCTCTTCTTTAAAGAACACACCCATGTGGTTCAAGATAGCGAATATATTCATTTGGACATCTCCAAGGCGAATGAGGGCGCTCTTTGCCATTTACAGGCAATGAGTAAGGTGAGCGCCGCGTGAATTTGGGGTTTATGGGCTGGCGCCGTAGTGCCAGCGTTTGGGGATTAGTTGCTTGCTTGGGCAGGCATGTCGTCAGCATGCATTTTCACGTACTGAGCAAGACCTGCTTTTTTGCTGTAGAACATCAAGATAACTAGAGAAACGATGAAGGTTGCTGTTAGCGTACCGCCCTCTGCACCCGCTAGTGCGATGAAGCAGAACAGACAAGCCACACCAGAGAACAGCATTACGAAGCCGTTACGTGTTGTCATACCTTCGAAGCGGATCAAGTTAATGCTTGAGTAGAAGTAAGGCAGCATAGTTAGTAGCACTGCGTCAGTTGTTAGCTGGTTGAATAGGTCTGATGCGTGTGCTGTTTTAGAGCTGAAGAACATCAGTACAACCATCAGTGCAGTCATCTTGATTGACGCAAGGATTAGACCTTTCTTAGGCACACCGTTTTTGTCAGTTTCACCGTAGATTTTAGGGAAGTTACCATCGCTTGCAGCGCGTTTACCCGCTTCACCTACTAGCATCATCCAAGAACCTAGCGAAGTGAAACATGCTAGCGCTGTGAATGCTGATACGAATGGTGCTGTCCAGCTACCGAATAGCTCAGTGGTTGCTAGTGCAAATGGCGCACCTGATGCCGCAACTTCTGACGCAGGGAACATGCCGCTGATCATTTGAGTTGAGAGGATGTAAATCACACCCGCGATACCAGTACCTAACATAGTTGCTAGTGGTACAGTGCGTTTAGGATTTTCTACCATACCAGTCGATACCGCTGCTGATTCCACACCTACGAATGACCATAGACAGATAAGAACCGCTGTTACTACCGCGTGGCTGTCAGTACCTGCTGATACGTTCCAGTTTTGGCTGTAAAGCGCAGTATCGAAGTGCGTCCAACCAAATGCAGCTGTACCAACAACTGGGATAAGGATAAGAACTAGACCAAGCGTACATAGACGGCTTACCCAGCTACCACCAAGTAGGTTGACGAAAGTGAAGATCCATACCGATGCAATCGTCGCAATACCTGCTGGGATTGGGTTATTGAGCACAGGGAAGAATACTGAAAGGTAAGAAACACCTGTAATGGCAATAGCCAGGTTACCAATCCAGTTCGCGTGGTAATAAAGAACGCCCGTTTGGAAACCAAATACCGGAGACACTTCGCCAGCATAAGCGATAGGACCACCTTCTTGTGGGTTTTTGGTTGCCAGACGAGCGTAAACGAACGCCAGACTCAGTGCACCGACCAAACAGATCAGCCAACTGAAGATTGAAACAGAGCCTACAGAGGCAAGACTAGAAGGTAATAGTGCGATACCACTACCCATCATGTTACCGGCTACGACACCCGTACAGGCAATAAGGCCGATTTTTTTCGCATTCGATGACATAACATCTCCAAATCTATTCTACTCGAGTCAACATGACTCAAACTGAATGGTTATTAGCGAGATGCTATGAGGAAGAACCTGCTCGACCTCGCTAAATTTCGAAGTGAAGACTACGCCCAAAAACTGGGAAAAAAATAAACTTGGGGTTATCAATAAAACAATTAGCCCATCGGTATAAAGTTGAGATAAACCTGATAAACTAAAAAAAATAAAACTTGCATATACAGTAACTTAAGATAAAAAACTAAAGCGATCATGTCGAAAAGGTAAAAACATCAACCTCAACAAATTTTCCATCAACCTTATCAACCGCTATCAACATCAAGCTATCCCTATCCTGATTACCCAAACTGTTGATGCAGACTTTTCCTACCCTTATTGACCAATTGACTTACATCAAACTTCCCCTCCTCTTTTACTCAACGATGCATAAGTACAAGCGTTATTACGCATAAACAACTGCGTTTTCGTGACCGGTTTTAAATATGCAAGGCTAAGACCGAAACCCAAAAAGTTCGATATGAAGCGGCACTAAGACAGGAAGTAAGAAGTAAGAAGTAAGAAGTAAGAAGCAGAATGCCAAGGTGGTGAGAATAGAGAATAGAGAATAGAGAATAGAGAATGAAAAGCCCTCTCCTCTTCTATAGCAAGCACTATTAGTAGAAATAGAGGCAAGAAAAGCAGATATAAAAAAGCCCCTCACCGAAATGAAGGGCTAAGTATCTTACTCATCAAGAGCTGGTTTATTACAGCATACGCACTACAGAAGGGTGAACTGCGCGATACATGGCGTAATCAATCGCCTTCATGTTACTTGGAAAAACCAAGTTCTCACACAGTAAGTAGGTCTCTACGGATGTATCAATATAGAAGGCTTCGCTATAGGACTCACTTGCCCAATCCAAATCACCATCCAATTCAGCATGTTTGCCTCGAATCACGTAAGACAAAACCGAGTCTCTCACCTCTAGCGCTTGATTCAAATGACGTTTCGCTAGTTCAACATCCCCAATAATGGTTTCATGCAAAGCCAAGGCTTCGTAGATACGAGGCTGAATTGGACCGACCATCATCTTCGCGTTCGCTTCTAGCTTATCACTTAACTGTTGTACTCTTCCCTTTCTTAATTCCAAAGCAGGATCTAGCGCTTTTTGCACATGGTAAGCTATTAGCAATTCCGATTGCACATAAGCATTGTCCGGTTCAATCTCTAGAATCTTCTCCATAAGGTCAATGCCGTGCTGGAATTGGTCGGAGTCTGATACATTCAAATAATGGTTGGCTTGAACGAATAACTCAAGCGCGTCTGGGTTCATTGGCATTCCTGCCACCAGCACTTTTGATTTGAGTTTTGCATCAGGTACTTTAAGCACTCGCATCAAATCCAAAGAGGCTTGCTGCAAAACGGTTTTTAAATGGCTGCTAGTTAAAGCATATTGACGGCTGAACAACACCTTTTCTGAAGAGTTATTGCGGTATTCCACTTCTAAGAAGCTGCCACCACCATTCTCTCGAACTCGCACCACCACCGATTTGCCCGGAACAATACCATTAGTGAATGACGCCTTCTTGAGCATCACTCGGTAATCACTCACCTGAGCGATATCTGCCATGAGTTTCTGAGCAAAGCCGTCGGCCAAGTCGTAACTCAACCCGCCTTTATTGAAATCATCTTGGAACTTAAACTCGATAAGGTGGGTATCAATGGCTTGTGTAATACGCACTTCCGATTGCTTATAAGTAAACACCCCCATCACGACCACCAAGATACTGATCCAGATGAAGTTCATAAAGCCTAAACGCCAAGGGCTAATTTTGTTGGGTTTACGCGGTGCTTTTTTCTCTTTCGACATCTCGCATACAGCGCGAGTTAAAGGACCTGCTGGAAATGTCATAGCCGGAGCGGGAAGTTCAGATGCTTCTTCTTCCATATCGTCAATGACAGGAGGAAGTTCATCAGTGCCACAATGACGAGCAGCAAGAAACTCATCATGCGATAGCGGTGCCACATTCGCCACCAGCTTGTAACCGCGCTTAGGCACAGTGATCACGTAGCTGATGTTTTCTTCTCGACCATCACGCAGTAGCTTACGCAATTCAAAAATCGATTGAGTGACGACTTGATCCGTCACAATCGCACCAGCCCAAACATATTGGATCAGCTCTTCGCGATTGAAAACTTCACTCGCGTGTTCAGCAAGGAAATGCAGCAGATTAATTAAGCGTGGTTCAACGGTAACTTCCCTGTCTTGTCGATACAGCTTATTTTCATCAACGCTCAAAACCCAATCATTGATTTGAAAATAGACTCCAACCATGTATGAAAACTCTCGTATCTGATAGACAGCGTCGCTTTAGGAATAGGGGGACTACAATTCTTACGGTCGACTAAAGGCGAGATTATAGGTGGGAAAGCGGCTTGAACCTAGAAAAGCAAGCCGCCAAAAATGCAAACTTAAGTTAAATGACGCAAAAATGAGACTATTCAAGGGCTGCCAAGATCGAGCAATGGCTGGCATCATCATTGTTATGCCCGCAGCAAGCGTCATTTATCTTCTTCAAAGCCGTACGGATTTTGCTGAGTTCAGCAATCTTCTCATCAATTAAAGTTAACTTTGCAGAAGTAATGGCTTTCACCTCAGCACAACTGTGTTCTGTCGCTTCTAATTTGATCCCTAGCAGCTCTTTGATTTCTTCCAAACTTAAACCAAGCTCTTTCGCTTTAAGAATGAAACGTACCTGCTTTTGGTTCTCTTCATTATATAAGCGATAGCCTGATTCACTTCGTCCTGCGGGTTTAATCAACGCATTTTTTTCGTAGAAACGCAATGTATCGGCAGTCACACCACAGCGTTTCGCCAGTTCACCTATCTGAAACATAACTTCCCTTATTAACTATCTCGTTACTTTTTAAGCGAAAGCACGAGGTTTTTACAATTATTTTTGAGATGCCAAACGATTGCGCGAGCTTTTTTGTAATAAATTGGTTAGAATACGCGCCATCAAATAGTGGAGACTGTTTTCTTGATAAGAAAACACCCTGCAAAGGTTTTTACCAAAACTGGCCAATATTTTACCCTAAGAGGTGGAAACAAGTTCATTTTTGGCAAACATCTTTAACTCCGTGAATTTGAGGAAAATGGAAGCATGAACAACGCTCGCCCTATTCGCCGTGCGCTTATCAGCGTATCAGACAAAACAGGTATTGTTGAGTTTGCACAAGCTCTTGCTGAGCGCGGTGTCGATATCCTATCTACTGGTGGCACTGCTCGCCTGCTTGCTGAAAAAGGCATCTCTGTTACAGAAGTATCTGACTACACTGGTTTCCCAGAAATGATGGACGGCCGTGTTAAGACTCTGCATCCAAAAGTTCATGGTGGTGTTCTAGGCCGTCGCGGCCAAGACGATGACGTGATGGAAACTCACGGTATCAACCCTATCGATATGGTTGTTGTAAACCTATACCCATTCGCAGAAACCGTTGCTAAAGAAGGCTGTACGCTTGCTGACGCTGTTGAGAACATCGACATCGGTGGTCCAACAATGGTTCGCTCTGCAGCGAAAAACCACAAAGACGTAACTATCGTTGTTAACGCTCATGACTACGACCGTGTTATCGCTGAAATGGACGCGAACGAAAAATCTCTAACACTAGAGACTCGCTTCGACCTAGCTATCGCAGCATTCGAGCACACAGCTTCTTACGACGGCATGATCGCTAACTACTTCGGCACTATGGTTCCATCTTACGGTGAGAACAAAGAAGGTGATGAAGAGAGCAAATTCCCTCGTACGTTCAACCAACAGTTCGAGAAAAAACAAGACATGCGCTACGGTGAGAACAGCCACCAAGCAGCAGCATTCTACGTTGAAGCAAACCCTGAAGAAGCATCAGTTTCTACTGCTCGCCAAATCCAAGGTAAAGCCCTTTCTTACAACAACATCGCTGACACAGATGCAGCACTTGAGTGTGTGAAAGAGTTCGACGAGCCAGCATGTGTGATCGTTAAGCACGCTAACCCATGTGGTGTAGCACTAGGTGAAGATATCCTAGAAGCTTACGACCGTGCGTTCAAAACAGACCCAACGTCTGCATTTGGCGGCATCATCGCATTCAACCGTGAACTAGACGCTGCAACAGCAACGGCTATCACTGAGCGCCAATTCGTTGAAGTTATCATTGCTCCTTCTGTTTCTGCTGAAGCAGTAGAAATCGTAGCTGCTAAGAAAAACCTTCGCCTACTTGAGTGTGGTGAGTGGACAACTAAGACAACTGGCTTTGACGTGAAACGCGTTAATGGCGGCCTACTGGTCCAAGACCGCGACCAAGGTATGGTGTCTGAAGATGACCTTAAAGTAGTTTCTAAGCGTCAACCAACCGCTGAAGAGCTAAAAGATGCGCTGTTCTGCTGGAAAGTAGCGAAGTACGTGAAATCTAACGCAATCGTTTACTCGAAAGGCGACATGACTATCGGTGTAGGCGCCGGCCAAATGAGCCGCGTTTACTCGGCGAAAATCGCAGGCATCAAAGCTGCAGACGAAGGTTTACAGGTTGAAGGTTGTGTAATGGCATCAGATGCATTCTTCCCATTCCGTGACGGTATCGACGCAGCTGCAGAAGCGGGCATCAAGTGTGTTATCCAACCGGGTGGTTCTATGCGTGATGACGAAGTTATCGCAGCGGCAGACGAACACGGCATGGCGATGATCTTTACGGGCATGCGTCACTTCCGCCACTAATTAGTTTTTGGTCTTCCCCTTTACCAAGGGGGAGTTAGAGGGGGTCTGTTGTACGCACACGACTTACCCCTCCCAACCTCCCCTTAATAAGGGGAGGAGCGAAATCAAAGGAAATATTATGAATATTCTTATCATTGGTTCAGGTGGTCGTGAACACGCACTAGGTTGGAAAGCGGCACAAAACCCAAATGTTGAGACTATCTTCGTGGCTCCAGGTAACGCAGGTACAGCACTAGAGCCTAAACTAGAGAACGTAAACATCGCAGTAGAAGACATCGCTGGGTTGGTTGCTTTTGCAAAAGAGAAAGCGATTGAGCTAACCATTGTTGGTCCTGAAGCGCCACTGGTTATCGGTGTTGTGGATGCTTTCCGAGAAGCCGGTCTGCCAATCTTCGGCCCGACACAAGCAGCAGCGCAGCTTGAAGGATCTAAAGCGTTTACTAAAGATTTCCTTGCTCGTCACCAAATCCCAACGGGTGCATACGCGAACTTCACTGAAATCGAGCCAGCACTTGCTTACGTTCGTGAACAAGGTGCGCCGATTGTTGTGAAAGCTGACGGTCTTGCTGCTGGTAAAGGCGTGATTGTAGCGATGACACTGGAAGAAGCTGAAGACGCAATCAAAGACATGCTAGCAGGCAACGCATTTGGTGATGCAGGCAGCCGCGTGGTTATCGAAGAATTCCTAGATGGTGAAGAAGCAAGCTTCATCGTTATGGTCGATGGTGAGAACGTCTTACCAATGGCCACCAGCCAAGACCATAAACGCGTAGGCGACAAAGATACTGGTCCTAACACCGGTGGCATGGGTGCATACTCTCCAGCTCCAGTGGTGACACAGGAAATCCACAACCGCATTATGGAAGAAGTGATTTACCCAACGGTACGTGGTATGGCTTCTGAAGGTAACCCTTACACTGGTTTCTTATACGCGGGTCTGATGATCGATGCAGATGGCACTCCAAAAGTGATCGAGTACAACTGCCGCTTCGGTGATCCTGAGACGCAACCTATCATGATGCGTATGGAATCGGATCTTGTTGAACTGTGCCTTGCAGCAATCGACGAAAAATTGGACCAAGTCGAATCAAATTGGGATCCTCGCGCCTCTATCGGTATCGTGCTAGCGGCCGGCGGCTACCCAGCGGCTTACAACAAAGGCGATATCATTTCTGGTCTACCTCAAGTTGAAATTGAAGGCGAGAAAGTCTTCCATGCCGGTACAGATAACAAAGATGGCGACATCGTTACAAACGGTGGCCGTGTTCTTTGTGCGACCGCGCTTGGCAATAGCGTATCAGAAGCACAGCAACGCGCTTATGAGCTTGCGAAACCAATCAGTTGGGATGGTGTATTCCATCGCAACGATATCGGCTACCGTGCAATTGCACGTGAGCAAGAAAAATAAAAACAACTTCAGTTGGCTAAAAAGACAAAAGGCGCATTCAGCGCCTTTTTTATTATGTTTTTATCGAGAGATTTCGAAGCTACGTTTATTCCAAGATCAACTTTGGTCGTGATACGCAATCAAAATCATCATCATTGAGCATCAGCAATTCATCGACGGTTGCCGTACTGCGAGACTCCTTGCCGATGAATGCAATGTAACTGTCCACTGAAGCTAACCTATCTATCACAAACTTAGGCAGGGTCTGGTTAAATTCCAATGTAGCAAACTCTCGCCCTTTGCAGGTTTCGAATGTTTCCCCATCCCAATAACCCTGGATTAGGCTCTTACCATCTCGGGATTGTTTCTTGATCGAAGCCACCACGTCATTTGCTTCTTTCTTATATCGTTCGAGTTGATCTCGCTGTAAAGGTAGCACTTTCCCGTTCACACGGTATTGCTGATAAATCGCATCACCATCTTTATTGAATCGAATGTGGATTTGAAAAGGCACCAATCCTTGTTTGGCATCGAGTTGCTCACCTTTTCGAATCAACTCTCTGAGCTCATCGTCATCCCAACGATAATCACTCTGATACGAGCCGTAATCACCCATGGTGACATAGTCTGCTGCCTTGCTGACACGCGTAAGACGCTCAGTCATCCAGTATAAACTGGTGGCATCCCCCATGATTTTCCCGCCAGAGAAATGAGTAAATTGTTCGAGGTTTGGGGTTTCTACAGAAGCACAGCCAAAAAGAGTCAGGCTAGATAGGAGGAGTGAAGTGAGTAGATGTTTTTTCATGAAATTGCACCGAGGCAGAATACCTCGGTGCATTTTAACTTAGTTTACTGATTCTTTCAGCGCTTTACCTGCTACAAATGCAGGTACGTTAGCCGCTGCGATTTGAATCTCGTCACCAGTCTTAGGGTTACGACCAGTACGTGCAGCGCGGTGGTTCACTTTGAATGTACCAAAACCAATTAGTTGAACTTGGTCACCCTCTTTAAGAGCGCCTGTTACACCCTCAAGAGTTGCTTCAAGAGCAGCTTTAGCTTGTGCTTTAGATAGATCTGCTTTCTCTGCGATAAAGTCGATTAATTGGGTCTTGTTCATTAGGTTTCCCTTCTCATATGTTATCGAATTCAACTCACTCTAAAACATAAATGCCCCATCTGGCAAAGGTTTGTAAGCGATCTTTCGATTTTCTGACGTAGTTTTAGCCATAATATGAGTAATAACTCACAATTTGTTACTACTTGCACGATGAAAGCTCTTGCTTTCTAATGCAATAAGACCGATTTATAAGGCACTTTTGCGGTTATAATCTCTGCAAAGACCAACTATCACATTACATTCAAGGGCAACTATGCTGCTGTTATCCATTTATATCTCTATTGCTATCGGCGTTTCGTTTATCTGTTCGGTGCTGGAGGCGGTACTACTGAGTATCAGTCCGAGCTACATTGCACAGCTCAGACAACAGGGGCACCCTGCTTCAGCTCAGCTAGAAAAACTGAAGTCGGACATCGACCGTCCATTGGCTTCAATCCTGACGTTAAACACTATTGCTCATACTATTGGTGCAGCAACGGCAGGTGCACAAGCGGCAGTTGTGTTTGGTAGCGAAGCACTTGGTATCTTCTCTGCGGTTCTGACTTTAGCGATTCTTGTACTTTCAGAGATCGTACCTAAAACGATTGGTGCAACCTACTGGCGTCAATTAGCGCCTGCAGCAGCCGTATCGCTGCGTTGGATGGTTTGGGCACTGACACCATTCGTGTGGTTCTCAGAGCAGATTACAAAGCGTTTAGCACGCAACCACGAAGCACCAAAGATGCGTGATGAATTATCCGCAATGGCGATTCTTGCAAGAGAAAGTGGCGAGTTCGCAGAAGGCGAATCAAAAATTCTGAGTAACCTACTTGGTATTCAAGATGTACCCGTGACTCAAGTCATGACACCTCGCCCAGTCGTGTTCCGTGTGGATGCTACGATGTCGATTAATGAGTTTCTTGATAAACACAAAGAAACACCGTTCTCTCGCCCTCTGGTTTACAGTGAACAAACGGACAATATTGTTGGCTTCGTACACCGCTTAGAACTGTTCAAGCTGCAACAATCTGGCAGTGGTGAAAAGCAACTTGGTGCCGTTATGCGTCCTATTCAAGTCGTGCTAAACAATACCACTTTACCTAAAGTGTTCGACCAGATGATGAGCCACCGTCTACAACTGGCTTTAGTTGTCGATGAGTACGGCACAATTCAAGGTCTAGTGACACTTGAAGATATCTTTGAGCACCTATTGGGTGAAGAGATCATCGACGAAGCGGATAAGAGCACAGACATGCAAGAGCTAGCTTATCAACGCTGGGAAAACTGGAAAGAGAAGCACGGCGTGATTGAAAGCCGTGACGACGATGAAGAAGAGGAACAACTGGAGAAACAGGACAAAGAGCCAGAAGCTCAAGAGCCAACCAAACCAGACTCTAAAGAATCGTAATCAGCATTGGGCATAACAGCTCGAACGCACAAATTAAAAAGGCATCCACCATGGATGCCTTTGTTTTATCTATTCAACAATTAAAGTGCAATGCCGATGTTGCTCACGGCTTCTTCGCGCAGCTCTTCACGCAAATCTTTAATCAAGCTGATGTCACGCTCTACCGCTTCACGCAGTGGACGGAAGATCGCCCACTGAACATCCCACTCTTCACACACGGCTTCATTTTCTTTTTGGTTGTCGTTTGTGATTGGCTCTGAACCTTGTGCTTGTTCTAGGTCAGCAACAGTTTGTACCGACTGTTGGCTCACTTTAAGCATTGAATCGAAAAGGTAGTCGCGATCCAACAGACCATGCAGCAGTGTCGACAAGCTCTGACAAGCATCCATCGCTGGATAAACACCGTAAAAATCGAATTCATCTGCACTTGGGAACAACTCTTCTAACTTCTCTAATTGACGTTCGAAGTTAATTTTCGCGTTCTTAACCGTCAGAATTTCCCATACACTATCAAGAATCGCTCGGTAAGCACGTGGCTCAGCAAATTCTGTATTCTCACAAAACATCGCATAGTTTGGATACATGCGTTCACACAGGCACGCCATGAAGGTAATTTGTTGCCAAGGTTCTAGTTTTTCCAAACGAACCTGAAGAGGATTCTTAAGCATAGTCACTCAATCATTGAAGAAAAAATCAGCGAAAGTGTACTTGATTCATCACAGGGAAAAAAGTTAATGCAGCATCCAAATCAGATTTTCCTGCTCTCGGAGCATCGCGACACCTACGAAACATTACTAGCGGACAAAAATCTGCCCGATCTTGCCATCACAAACAAACCTCAAGATGCTCAGATCGTACTGGCGGATCCACCATTACTATCACAAAGGTTAGACGAGTTTTCACAGCTTGAGTGGGTGCAATCAACATTTGCTGGGGTGAATACTTTGATGATGCCGAATCTGCGCCGGGATTATACCTTGACTAATGTTCGCGGTATTTTTGGTCCATTGATTGCCGAGTACGTGATTGGTTACAGCATTACTCACTTCCGTCACTTCATGCAATACCACCAGCAGCAACAGGCCAAACAATGGCAGCCGCATCTGTATACCTCGCTACAAAGCAAAACCATGGTGATTCTCGGCACCGGCAGTATCGGCAGTCATTTGGGTAAAACGGCACAACTGATGGGCATGAAAGCCATAGGAATCAATCGTACTGGTATCCCCACTTCTGGCGGTGAATTCAATCAAACTTTTCATATCAATGAACTCGCCAGTGCCTTTCACCAAGCGGATATCGTAGTAAATACGCTGCCGAGCACGCCAGAAACGCAACGTTTACTCAACAGTGAAGTGTTAAGCCATCTTAATCAGGCATTGCTATTTAATGTTGGAAGAGGCGATGTGATTGATGATGTAGGTCTGTTGCTCGCTCTAAAGAATCGCTGGGTCGAACATGCCTTTCTCGATGTGTTTGAACAAGAGCCACTTTCACCACAACATCCGTTTTGGAAACTTCCGCAAGTAACCATCACTCCTCACATCGCGGCTTTAAGTTTTCCTGAGCAGGTGGTCAACATTTTTGCAGACAACTACTTGAGTTGGAGGGACGGTTTCTCTCTAAATAATCAGGTTGATTTCGACAAAGGGTATTAACCGTTTTATGTCGCTAGAAACATTGCTAAAGCAAGTGCGAGCCTGCCAGATCTGCGCAGACGATTTACCTTTGGGCGCGAACCCTGTCGTGCAAGCCGCAAAAGACGCACGCATCCTAATCATCGGACAAGCGCCGGGGACACGTGTGCACAAAACCTCGATACCTTGGAACGATCCAAGCGGCGATCGGTTACGCCAATGGCTCGATATCGACAAAGACACTTTCTACGACCCAAACAAAATAGCCATTGTCCCGATGGGCTTCTGCTATCCAGGCAAGGGTAGCTCTGGCGATTTGCCTCCTCGCAAAGAGTGTGCGCCCGCTTGGCATAATAAGATTCTTGAGCAGTTGCCCAATATAGAGCTTACTCTGCTGATTGGTCAGTACTCACAGCAGTACTATCTCACCAACAAACCAAAGACGCTCACGCAAACTGTTCAGCAATGGCAGGATTGGGAACCGGACTTTATCCCGCTTCCTCACCCTTCTCCACGCAACACATTATGGCTAAAGAAGAATCCTTGGTTTGAATCTGACGTCGTGCCATACCTTAAAAAACGCGTTCATTCGATGCTTTAGGTTACCCATGTTCTAATTGCTTGTTTATCTGTACAAGAAAATTAGCGCATAGAAGAACTAATTATAACTAATTGTTTATATTGAACTTTAAACTCAAACGCACAGCTTAAATAGTAATTAGATCATGGCAGACCAAATACTACCAGAGCTGTACAGCCTTGAGTTTCAGATAAAAAAATACCGGCACTGATTGCCGGTATTTGATTTCAAAAAGTCGAAGTTACTTGTGGTATGGCTTAGATAGCTCGTGTACCGCTTCCACAAACACACCTGCGTTTTCTGGCGGCACATCCAAGTGGATACCGTGGCCTAAGTTGAACACGTGACCAGTACCTGCATCGCCAAAGCCTTCTAGAATACCCGCTACTTCTTCACGGATACGCTCTGGTGAAGCGTAGAGCATTGATGGGTCCATGTTACCTTGTAGAGCCACTTTATCGCCGATACGCGCTTTCGCGTCTGCAATGTTGATTGTCCAGTCTAGACCTACCGCATCACAGCCCGTTGCTGCGATTTGCTCAAGCCACATACCACCGTTCTTAGTGAACAATGTTACTGGTACGCGACGACCGTCGTTTTCACGAATCAGGCCATCTACAATCTTGTGCATGTATTGCAGTGAGAACAGGTTGTAGTCACGAGGAGTCAGTACACCGCCCCATGTATCAAATACCATCACCGACTGTGCACCCGCTTTAATTTGCGCGTTTAGGTACTCGATAACGCTGTCTGCTAGCTTATCTAGAAGTAGGTGCAGCGTTTGTGGTTCTGCGTACATCATCTTCTTGATCTTGGTGAACGCTTTCGAGCTGCCGCCTTCAACCATATAAGTCGCCAGCGTCCATGGGCTACCAGAGAAACCAATCAGTGGAACGTCACCGTTCAAGTCTTTGCGGATTTGACGCACTGCGTTCATTACGTATTGCAGCTCGCCTTCTGGATCTGGCAGGCCAATCTTTTCTACGTCGGCTTTGCAAGTGATTGGCTTATCGAAAACCGGACCTTCACCCGCAGCAAAACGAAGCTCTAAGCCCATTGCATCTGGGATAGTTAGGATGTCAGAGAACAAGATCGCTGCATCAAGAGGAAAACGGCGTAGTGGTTGAAGCGTTACTTCTGACGCCAACTCCGCATTTTTACACAAAGACATGAAATCGCCCGCTTGCGCACGAGTTGCTTTGTACTCTGGTAGGTAACGACCTGCCTGACGCATCATCCATACTGGCGTGTAATCTACTGGCTCTTTTAAAAGGGCACGCAGATAACGATCATTTTTTAATTCAGTCATTCCGTAATTCCAATTGTTAGGCTTTCTTTGAAAGGGGGTATTCTATCACTGATTTAAGGCTAATAGCTGCGTGCTTTGCAACCTGGATCAAGTTATTAACTTTTAAATCAGTGCTTAATTTGCACCCAATCGGTATCAGTGTTAAAAATTTGTTCGCTAGCGAAAACTACAATTATAAACTGAGTACCCAGTACTCAGCATCTCATAACGACATCTTACTTACCCCCTCCCTCTCGGAGGGTTTTTTTTATCTATTTTTCATCTAATTAGATTCGATATCTTGTCGTGTTTTTTCGATAAGCGCTCGTGCAATCGTCCCTTTTGGCGCGACAGGTGGCATCTCGTCAATGCCAAACCATTGTGCATCAGACAGCTCGGTGTAATCAGGATTCAATTCACCAGACTCGTAATCCGCAAGAAATGCCATCATCATACTCGATGGAAAGGCCCATGGTTGGCTGCCAAAATAGCGAATATTTTTAACGTGTACGCTAGTTTCTTCGTGTATTTCACGAGCGACACATTCTTCTAGGGTTTCTCCCACTTCTAAAAAGCCCGCAATGACGGTGTACATGCCATTTCGATGACGAGGGTGCTGTGCCAACAAAATCTGGTTATCTTTGCGCACAGCGACAATGATGCACGGGAAAATACGCGGATAGTGCAAAGTTCGGCACTCACCACACTGCATCGCTAGCTGGTTGTTATTGAGAAAGTTTCGACCACCACACTGGGGGCAAAAGCGAAGGCTTTGTGTCATGTGCCCATATTGAATCGCTTTGCTGATCAGCAAGAAGAGAGCCTCAGGGAAATGCAGACAATCACGCAGAGACACCAGTTCTAAATCGTGGTCTAAATCCGACAGATTTACCCACATCACTGGGGCATTTTGGTATTCACCTATCTGCCTTGCACTCGCTTCTAGCAGTGAGAACTGCTCTGCATTGCCAAATGGTATAGCACCATCCACCAGCCAAACATCGCTTCCTGAGACAACACACCAATAGGCGTTTTTCGTACGGTTAACTTCACCTTTTCTTAACATTACAGCGTCCCTTTGCTTGAAGTTCATTCATTTTACTGGCAATCTAATTTCATACCAGAGTTTGTCGTTCGCCAAATTTGCAACTATAAATTCTAGTAAGGACAAGAGTTTGTAATCACTTTACTAACTTTGCTTTGCAAAGGATACGTTCGCCAATGGGCGATCAGATCATGAGGGCATGGTCATGCTAAAAAAATTCAAACAAACACAAGACCAATGGGGCGGTTCCAGTGACGTTATTGACCATTGGCTGGAAACGAGACAATCTCTGATTGTCGAATATTGTAAGCTTGCAGCACTGCAACCTTGTTCGAAATCCAATGTCATTGAACTCCCTTCCCCTGACGAACTTCAGCACTTCTGCCAACACCTTGTTGATTATATCTCCGAAGGTCACTTTAAAATCTACGATATGGTGATGGATAAGTGGAAAGCCACTGGCTTTGTCGCGACAGATGAAATAAACCAGACTTACGCGAAGATCGTCCTCACTACTGAGCCGTTGTTGAACTTTACCGACAAATACTCTGATGTTTCAGCCGAAGATGAACTGGCTGATTTTGATGAAGATATGTCTTTGATTGGGGAAATCATTGAGACACGCTTCGCGGTAGAAGACCACTTGATTCAGTTGATTGCCGACAGTTTAGCGATGCCGCCTGGCGCATAGCGAGAAGCGAGAAGCGAGAAGCGAGAAGCGAGAAGCGAGAAGCGAGAAGCGAGAAGCGAGAAGCGAGAAGCGAGAAGCGAGAAAATTCTCAAGGGTTGGCGTATGTACGTCAACCCTTTTTGTTTTTTAGGATTCGGGATTCGGGATTCGGGATTCGGGATTCGGGATTCGGGATTCGGGATTCGGGATTCGGGATTCGGGATTCGGGATTCGGGATTCATTTTGTCTTTTTAGGAACAAATCCTGTCAACGCCCTCTTAGTCAAAATAATTTTCACGACTCTCACACCTCTCGGTTCCTAAAGCGAAGCGCTCTCGAATCTTGGAGCGCAGCGTTCTAACCTTTGCTCCCAAAAACAAAAAAGGCACCCGAGGGTGCCTTTTCTTTTAAGCTCTTAACGATTACTCGTCAGAAGAGAAGCCTGCGTTTAGAAGTGCAGCTAGGTTATCTGTTGCTTGTTCAGCAGATGGACCTTCTTGCGCTTCAGCACGTTTAGCTTGACGATCTTGGTGGTATGCGAAACCAGTACCAGCTGGGATCAGACGACCAACAATTACGTTCTCTTTCAGACCACGTAGGTCATCACGCTTACCAGAAACCGCAGCTTCTGTTAGTACGCGAGTTGTCTCCTGGAACGATGCCGCAGAGATGAATGACTCAGTCGCTAGAGATGCCTTAGTGATACCTAGTAGCTCACGCTCGAAACGTGCAGGCTCTTTGCCTTCAGCTTCTAGGTTACGGTTAGAAATCTTAACTTGTGAGTATTCAACTTGCTCGCCAGGTAGGAACTCAGAGTCACCTGCGTGAGTAATTGTACACTTACGTAGCATTTGACGAACGATAGTCTCGATGTGCTTATCGTTAATCTTAACGCCTTGTAGACGGTAAACTTCTTGTACTTCGTTAGCGATGTACTGAGTTACAGCGTGTACGCCACGTAGACGTAGAATGTCATGTGGAGACTCTGGACCATCTGCGATCACGTCACCACGTTCAACACGCTCACCTTCAAATACGTTCAACTGACGATGCTTAGGAATCATCTCTTCGTAAGCGTCACCGCCGTCACGAGTGATTACTAGACGACGTTTACCTTTCGTCTCTTTACCGAAGCTTACAGTACCTGTGTGCTCAGCAAGAATCGCAGGCTCTTTAGGCTTACGAGCTTCGAATAGGTCAGCTACGCGTGGTAGACCACCGGTGATATCTTTGTTACCGCCAGATTTCTGAGGGATACGTGAAAGTGTATCACCCACACCTACTTCTGCGCCGTCTTCGATGTTTACAATCGCTTTACCAGGTAGGAAGTAGTGAGCTGGCATTTCAGTACCAGGGATCATTACGTCGTTACCTTGCTCATCAACAAGTTTGATAGCTGGACGCATATCTTTACCTGCCGCTGGGCGAGCTGCTGGGTCAGTTACTTCGCTTGAAGATAGACCTGTTAGGTCATCTGTTTGACGAGAAACTGTAACACCGTCGATCATGTCTACGAACTGGATGCGACCTGCCACTTCAGTGATGATTGGCATGGTGTGCGCTTCCCAGTTAGCAACAACGTCACCAGCTGTTACTGCGTCGTTGTCGCCTTTGCTTAGCATCGAACCGTAAGGAAGTTTGTGCTTCTCTTTAGTACGACCGAATTCATCAATGATAGTTAGCTCAGATGCACGAGACGTGATTACTAGCTTCTTATCTTTGTTGATTACGAACTTAGCGTTGTGCAGTTTAACTGTACCAGTTGTCTTCGCTTGGATGCTGTTCTCTGCTGCTGCAGTAGATGCCGCACCACCGATGTGGAACGTACGCATCGTAAGCTGTGTACCCGGTTCACCGATAGACTGAGCAGCGATTACACCTACTGCTTCACCTTGGTTCACTAGGTGACCACGTGCTAGGTCACGACCGTAACACTGTGCACAACAACCGAAGTCAGAATCACAAGTAACTACAGAGCGCACTTTCATGCTGTCTACTGAGTTCTCTTCCATGATCTGACACCACTTCTCATCAATTAGAGTGTTACGTGGGATCAGAACATCTTCTGTACCTGGCTTAAGAACGTCTTCAGCTACTACACGACCTAGCGCTAGCTCAGTTAGTGCAACTTTAACATCACCACCCTCGATGTGAGGCATCATGTCAACACCCTCGTGAGTGCCACAGTCATGTTCAGTTACAACAACGTCTTGAGCAACGTCTACTAGACGACGAGTTAGGTAACCCGAGTTCGCTGTTTTCAGTGCCGTATCCGCAAGACCCTTACGAGCACCGTGCGTTGAGATAAAGTACTGAAGTACGTTTAGACCTTCTTTAAAGTTCGCAGTGATCGGCGTTTCGATGATCGAACCATCCGGACGAGCCATCAGACCACGCATACCAGCTAGCTGACGAATCTGAGCTGCAGAACCACGAGCACCCGAGTCAGCCATCATGTAGATGCTGTTAAACGATTCTTGTTGCTCTTCTTCACCGTCACGGTTAACTACCGTTTCAGATGAAAGGTTTGCCATCATCGCTTTCGCTACGCGATCGTTGGTCGATGCCCAGATATCGATAACTTTGTTGTATCGTTCGCCCGCAGTAACAAGACCAGATTGGTATTGCTCCTGGATTTCACGTACTTCTTCTTCCGCTTCTGCGATTTCAGTGTACTTAGCTGGCGGTACAACCATATCGTCGATACCAACAGATACACCAGATAGTGCCGCGTAAGCGAAACCTGTGTACATGATTTGGTCAGCGAAGATTACAGTGTCTTTCAGACCTAGCTTACGGTACGCCTCGTTTAGTAGGTTAGAGATTTGCTTCTTACCTAGCTTTTGGTTAACGATGCTGTACGGTAGACCAGCTGGCACGATTTGCCATAGCATTGCACGACCGATAGTTGTATCAACCATCTTAGTCTCTGTTGTGCTGTTGCCGTCTTCGTCTACAACTGTTTCTGTAATACGTACTTTAACGCGTGCGTGCAGTTCAGCGGTCTTAGTGCGGTATGCTTTCTCAGCCTCTGCTGGGCCAGAAAGGTACATGCCTTCACCTTTCACGTTGATCTTGTCACGAGTCATGTAGTACAGACCCAATACAACGTCCTGAGAAGGTACGATGATCGGATCACCTGACGCTGGCGACAGAATGTTGTTTGTCGACATCATCAGAGTACGAGCTTCAAGCTGTGCCTCTAGAGTTAGAGGTACGTGAACCGCCATTTGGTCACCATCGAAGTCCGCGTTGTACGCCGCACACACTAGTGGGTGTAGCTGGATCGCTTTACCTTCGATTAGTACTGGTTCGAACGCCTGGATACCTAGACGGTGAAGTGTAGGTGCACGGTTCAATAATACTGGGTGTTCACGGATTACTTCGTCTAGGATATCCCAAACTACCGCTTCTTCACGCTCTACCATTTTCTTAGCAGCTTTGATTGTAGTCGCAAGACCACGAGTCTCTAGCTTGCTGTAGATAAATGGTTTGAATAGCTCAAGTGCCATCTTCTTAGGAAGACCACACTGGTGTAGACGAAGGTATGGACCTACTGTGATTACAGAACGGCCAGAGTAGTCTACACGTTTACCTAGAAGGTTCTGACGGAAACGACCTTGTTTACCCTTGATCATATCAGCAAGAGATTTCAGAGGACGTTTGTTAGAACCTGTGATCGCACGACCACGACGACCGTTATCTAGTAGCGCATCAACAGACTCTTGCAGCATACGTTTTTCGTTACGTACGATGATGTCCGGAGCAGCTAGCTCTAGAAGACGCTTCAAACGGTTGTTACGGTTGATCACACGACGGTATAGGTCGTTCAGATCTGAAGTCGCAAAACGACCGCCATCTAGTGGTACTAGAGGACGTAGATCTGGCGGAAGAACTGGAAGTACAGTCAGGATCATCCACTCTGGGTTGTTACCAGATTGAATAAACGCTTCTACCAGTTTCAGGCGCTTAGTGACTTTCTTACGCTTAGTTTCAGAGTTAGTTGTTTCTAGCTCTTCGCGCATTTGTTCAGCTTCAGCGTGCATATCCATAGAACCTAGTAGGTCCTTGATAGCTTCTGCACCCATCTTAGCAGTGAACTCATCACCCCACTCTTCTAGACGATCCAGATACTCTTCTTCAGTAAGCATCTGAGATTTTTCTAGATCAGTCATACCTGGTTCAGTTACTACGTACATTTCGAAGTAAAGAACACGCTCGATATCACGTAGTGGGATATCCATTAGTAGACCGATACGAGACGGTAGCGATTTTAGGAACCAGATGTGAGCTACTGGTGATGCTAGCTCGATGTGGCCCATACGGTCACGACGAACTTTAGTTTGTGTAACTTCTACACCACACTTCTCACAGATAACACCACGGTGCTTCAGGCGCTTGTATTTACCACAAAGACATTCGTAGTCTTTAACTGGACCAAAGATACGCGCACAGAAAAGACCATCGCGCTCAGGTTTGAACGTACGATAGTTGATCGTTTCAGGTTTTTTAACTTCACCGAAAGACCATGAACGGATCATGTCCGGAGAAGATAGACCGATTTTGATAGCATCAAATTCTTCGGTCTTATGCTGTGCTTTTAGAAAGTTTAATAAGTCTTTCACAATCAGCTCCTGTAAGGAGTTAAAAGGAGCTCACTCGCTAAAGTGAGCACCTTCTACCAAATAATCGCTTTTTGATTCTCTCAACCTTGGTCAAGAGAAAAGAGATTACTCTTCGTCTTCTAGCTCGATGTTGATACCTAGCGAGCGAATCTCTTTCAACAGTACGTTGAACGATTCTGGCATACCAGGTTCCATGCTGTGGTTACCGTCTACGATGTTTTTGTACATCTTAGTACGGCCGTTAACGTCATCCGACTTAACCGTTAGCATTTCTTGTAGAGTGTAAGCAGCACCGTATGCTTCTAGTGCCCATACTTCCATCTCACCGAAACGCTGACCACCGAACTGAGCTTTACCACCAAGTGGTTGCTGAGTTACTAGGCTGTACGAACCAGTTGAACGAGCGTGCATCTTGTCATCAACAAGGTGGTTCAGTTTCAGCATGTACATGTAACCTACAGTTACAGGACGCTCAAACTGGTCACCCGTGCGACCATCAAACAGTTTTAGCTGACCAGATTCTGGTAGGTCTGCTAGTTTCAGTAGCGCTTTAATAGACGCTTCTGGTGCACCGTCAAATACTGGAGTCGCGATTGGTAGACCGCCACGTAGGTTCTTGATCAGAGTACGAACTTCGTCATCAGATAGAGAAGCAATGTCTACTTTCTGGCGAGTTTCGCCTAGATCGTAAACTTTTTGTAGGAACTCGCGGAATTTCGCTAGTTCTTGCTGCTCTTTAACCATCTGGTTGATCTTGTCACCGATACCTTTCGCTGCCAGACCTAAGTGTACTTCTAGGATCTGACCGATGTTCATACGCGAAGGTACACCCAGTGGGTTAAGTACGATGTCTACAGGCTGACCTTTCTCATCGTATGGCATGTCTTCAACAGGGTTGATCTTAGAGATTACACCCTTGTTACCGTGACGACCCGCCATCTTATCACCAGGCTGGATGCGACGTTTAACCGCTAGGTAAACCTTAACGATCTTCAGTACGCCAGGTGCTAGATCATCACCTTGAGTGATCTTGCGACGCTTAGTTTCGAATTTCTTATCGAAGTCAGCTTTTAGCTCGTCCCACTGCTCAGCAAGTTGCTCAAGCTGTGATTGTAGTGCATCGTCTTCTAGCGTTAGTTCTAGCCACTTCTTACGATCAGTTGTGTCTAGTTTCGCTTCAGAGTAACCACCATCGATCAGTACAGCTTTAACGCGGTTTAGAAGGCCACCCTCAAGAATCTGGAATTCTTCAGTTAGGTCTTTCTTCGCTTCTTTAAGCTGCATTTGTTCGATTTCAAGCGCACGCTTGTCTTTCTCTACGCCATCGCGAGTGAAGACTTGAACGTCGATAATCGTACCTGATACAGAGTTAGGTACACGTAGTGAAGTATCTTTAACGTCAGATGCTTTTTCACCGAAGATTGCACGTAGTAGCTTCTCTTCAGGCGTTAGCTGAGTTTCACCTTTAGGTGTTACTTTACCAACTAGGATGTCGCCACCCTTAACTTCAGCACCGATGTAAACGATACCTGACTCGTCTAGTTTAGACAGAGCAGATTCACCTACGTTTGGAATATCAGCAGTGATCTCTTCAGAACCAAGCTTAGTATCACGCGCCACACAAGTAAGTTCTTGGATGTGGATAGTCGTGAAACGGTCTTCTTGAACTACGCGCTCAGATACTAAGATCGAGTCTTCGAAGTTGTAACCGTTCCAAGGCATGAACGCGATACGCATGTTTTGACCAAGCGCTAGTTCACCAAGGTCTGTTGAAGGACCATCAGCAAGAACGTCACCGCGTGATACAGGTTCACCTGGCATCACACATGGGCGCTGGTTAATACATGTGTTCTGGTTAGAACGTGTGTATTTAGTTAGGTTGTAGATGTCGATACCAGCTTCACCTGGTACTAGCTCTTCTTCGTTCACTTTAACAACGATACGAGAAGCATCTACTGACTGGATTACACCACCACGTTTAGCAACTGCAGTTACACCTGAGTCAACTGCTACGTTACGTTCAATACCAGTACCAACAAGCGGTTTGTCAGCTTTCAGTGTTGGAACTGCCTGACGTTGCATGTTCGCACCCATCAATGCACGGTTCGCATCATCGTGTTCTAGGAACGGGATAAGCGAGGCAGCGATAGATACAACCTGGTTTGTCGCAACGTCCATGTACTGAGCGTGCTCACGAGGGTGTAGACCAGATTCACCTTTTTGACGAGCTGTGATCAGCTCATCTGCAAAACCGCCTTCTTCAGTTAACGCAGCGTTAGCCTGTGCGATAACGAATTGGCCTTCTTCGATTGCAGATAGGTAATCTACTTCGTCTGTTACAACACCATCTACAACGCGACGGTATGGCGTCTCTAGGAAACCGTACTCGTTACAACGCGCAAACGCAGATAGAGAGTTGATCAGACCGATGTTTGGACCTTCCGGCGTTTCGATAGGACATAGACGACCGTAGTGAGTTACGTGTACGTCACGTACTTCGAAGCCAGCACGCTCACGAGTTAGACCGCCAGGACCCAATGCAGAAATACGACGCTTGTGCGTTACTTCTGATAGCGGGTTGTTTTGGTCCATGAACTGTGAAAGCTGTGAAGAGCCAAAGAATTCTTTAACAGCTGCAGAGATTGGTTTCGCGTTGATCAGGTCTTGAGGCATGATTGCGTCAAGATCGCCTAGGCTTAGACGCTCTTTAACTGCACGCTCAACACGTACTAGACCTACACGGAACTGGTTCTCAGCCATTTCGCCTACAGAACGGATACGACGGTTGCCAAGGTGGTCGATATCGTCCACTTCACCTTTACCGTTACGGATCGCGATAAGCTTCTTCATCACTTCAACGATGTCTAGCTCGTCAAGTGTGCCTTGCTCTTGAGCATCTTCACGGCCGATAGAGCTGTTGAACTTCATACGACCAACAGTCGATAGATCGTAACGCTCTTCAGAGAAGAATAGGCTTTCGAATAGTGCTTCTGCAGCTTCTTTTGTTGGTGGCTCACCAGGGCGCATCATGCGGTAGATTTCTACCAGTGCAGAAATACGATCAACAGTGCTGTCGATACGTAGTGTTTCTGACATGAATGGACCGTGGTCTAGATCGTTGGTGAACAACGTTTCTAGTGATTTGTGGCCAGCCTGAGATAGGTTCGCTAGTGCTTCCAGGCTAATTTCCTGGTTAGCGTTAACAATGATCTCGCCTGTTGCTTCGTTGATGTAATCTTTCGATGCAACTTTACCAACGATATACTCAACTGGTACTTCGATGTGATCAACGCCATCTTTTTCTAGTTGGCGGATATGACGAGCTGTTACGCGACGACCTTGCTCAACGTAAGTTTTACCGTTCGCTTCGATGTCGAATGACGCAGTTTCACCACGTAGACGATCAGGAACCAACTCCATTAGTAGAGTTTGGTCTTTCACTTCGAAGTTCACTTTTTCGAAGAAGATATCTAGGATTTCTTCTGACGTTTTACCAAGTGCACGAAGGATGATCGAAGCTGGTAGCTTACGACGACGGTCAATACGTACGTATAAGTTATCCTTAGGATCGAACTCAAAGTCTAACCATGAGCCACGGTAAGGAATTACACGTGCGTTATATAGAACTTTACCTGAAGAGTGGGTCTTACCCTTATCGCTGTCGAAGAACACGCCTGGGCTTCGGTGCAGCTGGGATACGATAACCCTCTCGGTACCGTTAATTACGAAGGTACCATTGTCTGTCATAAGCGGAATTTCGCCCATGTAGACTTCTTGTTCTTTAATGTCTTTTACAGTACCTGCTGGTGCGTCTTTATCAAAGATTACTAGACGTAGTTTTACGCGTAGTGGCTTTGAGTAAGTTACACCGCGGATTTGACATTCTTTAACGTCAAAAACTGGCTCACCAAGACGGTAGCTAACGTATTGCAGCTCAGAATTGCCGTTGTAGCTCTGAATTGGAAATACAGAACGGAAAGCAGCTTCAAGACCGTATTGACCTTCAGGATCCTGTTCGATGAATTTGTCGAACGAATCGAGCTGGATCGATAGCAGGTATGGAATGTCCAAAACTTGTGGACGAGTACCAAAGTCCTTACGGATGCGCTTTTTCTCGGTATAAGAGTAAACCATGGGGTTCCTCAGCTCGCTGATAAGTGACCCAAACCGTCCGCCCGCACCTAGTTACTTAAGGGGGGTAAGGGACAGTGACTAAATAGCTGTTTACTGTAGTGACATTTCATTGCGTAGGAATGAAATGTTTTTTGCATAGACATGAGACGCTTAAACAGCGGGAAAATTCGCTCATGCCCTACAGCGCAAAAAGGCCGGTGGTTAAAAAACCACCAGCCATTAGCCGTTAGGCTATGAAATTAAGTAATAATTACTTAACTTCAACAGAAGCGCCTGCTTCTTCTAGCTGAGCTTTAAGAGCTTCAGCTTCAGCTTTCTCAACGCCTTCTTTTAGAGGTGCTGGAGCGCCGTCTACAAGAGCTTTAGCTTCTTTAAGACCTAGGCCAGTTGCGCCACGTACTGCTTTGATAACAGCAACTTTGTTGCCGCCAGCTGCAGTTAGGATTACGTCAAATTCAGTTTGCTCAGCTGCAGCTTCGCCGCCTGCTGCGCCACCTGCAACTACTGCAGCAGCAGCAGTTACACCGAATTTTTCTTCCATAGCTTCGATTAGTTCAACAACTTGCATTACAGACATTTCTGCAACTGCGTCTAGGATTTGCTCGTTAGTAATAGACATAACAATTCTCTTTTAAGTCAACAATAAGTTTATTTTGCAACCAGTAAAAAGCAAGGCTTAAGCCGCTGCTTCTTCTTTTTGATCGCGGATAGCAGCGATAGTACGTACCAGCTTGCCAGCAGAAGCTTCTTTCATGCACATCATTAGGCGTGCGATTGCTTCGTCGTAAGTTGGTAGTGTTGCTAGTACTTCAGCGTCAGTTAAAGCGCCTTCAAATGCAGCAGCTTTGATCTCGAAGTCTTTGTTCTCTTTAGCGAAGTCTTTGAAAAGACGCGCTGCAGCACCTGGGTGCTCATTAGAGAATGCGATTAGCGTAGGACCAGTGAAAGTGTCAGTTAGACACTCGTACTCAGTACCTTCTACCGCACGACGAGCAAGAGTGTTACGAACAACTCTCATGTAAACGCCAGCTTCGCGAGCTTGTTTACGTAGAGAAGTCATCGCGCCAACTTGAACGCCACGAGAATCAGCTACAACTGCAGAAAGTGCACCACTGGCAGCTTCGTTGACTTCAGCAACAATTGCTTTTTTGTCTTGAAGGTTTAAAGCCATCTTGGATTTACTCCTGGTTGTCGTTACACCACTCACTATCATCACGACAGTGAGAGCTATTTAGGTGCTTCCCAGAAGAAAGTTAACTATTTACATAGAGCTTTCTGTCAGTTCGGGCACCATCTACGTAGGATAATTAAGCTTGTTTTGACACAAACACCTACGGTCTTGGACGGAGACTGGGTCTTAATTCATTTCGAACTAGGAGACAGTTCAAAGAACCAAAGTTCAGCCCCAACCACAAATATTAGGCGCAAAATTATACACAAATTTTGCGCCTAAGCAAATAAATTATGCTTGAGTGTTCAGGCTAGCCTGATCAACTGCAACACCAGCACCCATCGTAGTAGAGATGCTTACTTTCTTCAGGAAAGTACCTTTCGCTGAAGATGGCTTAGCTTTCTTCAGAGCAACTAGAAGTGACTCTAGGTTCTCTTTGATCTGCTCAGCAGAGAAGTTTGCTTTACCGATAGTAGTGTGGATGATGCCGTTTTTGTCGTTACGGTAACGAACCTGACCAGCTTTAGCGTTTTTAACTGCTTCAGCAACGTTAGGAGTTACAGTACCAACTTTAGGGTTCGGCATAAGACCGCGAGGACCTAGGATAGTACCTAGTTGACCTACAACGCGCATTGCATCTGGAGAAGCAACAACTACGTCAAAGTTCATTTCGCCTTTCTTCACTAGCTCAGCTAGATCTTCCATACCTACGATGTCTGCGCCAGCTTCTTTAGCTGCTTCAGCGTTTGCACCTTGAGTGAACACTGCTACGCGGATGTCGCGGCCAGTACCGTGAGGTAGTACAGTTGCACCACGTACGTTCTGGTCAGATTTACGAGCATCGATGCCTAGGTTAACAGCAACGTCTACAGACTCAACGAATTTAGCAGTAGCTAGTTCTTGAAGAAGAGCAACAGCTTCGTTGATTTCGTATTCTTTAGTTACGTCAACTTTTTCGCGGATTACGCGCATGCGCTTAGTTAGTTTTGCCATCTTATTAACCCTCTACCACTAGGCCCATTGAACGAGCAGTACCAGCGATAGAACGCTTCATCGCTTCGATGTCAGCACCAGTCATATCAGCAGCTTTAGTTTCTGCGATTTCTTGGATTTGAGCGTCAGTTACAGTGCCCACTTTTTCAGTGTTTGGACGACCAGAACCAGACTTAACGCCAGCAGCTTTCTTAAGAAGAACAGCAGCAGGTGGAGTCTTAGTTACGAACGTGAAAGAACGGTCGCTGTATACTGTGATAACTACTGGAGTTGGTAGACCTTTCTCAATAGATTCTGTTTTTGCGTTGAACGCTTTACAGAATTCCATGATGTTCACACCGTGTTGACCTAGAGCAGGACCAACTGGTGGACTTGGGTTCGCAGCGCCAGCAGCAACTTGTAGCTTGATGTAAGCTTCAACTTTCTTAGCCATGATATTTCCTAAAGTTTGGGTTCTAACGCTAGTCTGCTGACCAGCTCCCCGTTTACGTAAAAACTCTTTACTTCATGAGAAGTAAAAAGGCGCGAAATTATAGTCATAATTCGCGCCTTAGACAACCCTTAAAAAGGTGTTTTTTTAATCAAGTTTTTCAACTTGACCAAATTCAAGCTCAACTGGTGTTGCACGACCAAAGATCGATACAGACACTTTCAGGCGGCTCTTCTCGTAATCTACTTCTTCAACAGTACCATTGAAGTCAGCAAATGGACCTTCGTTAACACGTACCACTTCACCCGCTTCGTACATTGTACGAGGACGAGGAGACTCACTCGCTTTCTCAAGACGGTTAAGAATCGCGTCAGCTTCTTTATCTGTGATAGGTGCTGGACGGTCTGAGGTACCACCAATGAAGCCCATGACACGCGGCACACTGCGTACTAGGTGCCATGATTCATCGTTCATAATCATCTGAACAAGGACGTAGCCTGGGAAAAACTTACGTTCAGATTTACGACGCTGACCCGCGCGCATTTCCACTACTTCTTCAGTAGGAACTAGTACTTCACCGAATAGCTCTTCCATTGCGTGCATTTTGATATGCTCACGTAGAGATTGAGCTACACGACCTTCAAATCCAGAGAAGGCTTGAACTACATACCAGCGTTTTTTTGGAGCTTCACTCATGAATCACTACCCTCTATACCCCAGTTGCTAGAGCAACTAAACGAACCATGATGCCGTCAATTCCCCATAGCACTAGAGCCATTACAATACTTACAGCTAAAACAATCAGTGTTGTTTGCATGGTTTCTTGGCGTGTAGGCCAAACAACCTTACGAACTTCCATACGAGATTCTTTTGCAAAACTGATCGCTGCTTTACCTTTAGTCGTTGTCGCTGCAACGCCTAGGGCAGCTGCAATAAGAACAACAACGCCTGCAGCACGAACAACTACAGACATCTCACCATACAGGTAATTACCCACAACAGCGGCCGCTGCTAATACGAAAGCGGCAATCCACTTAAACGTATCTGCTGCGTTTGAGCTATCAGGAGTTTCAGCATTATTTGCTTTCATAAACCAACCTGTCACAAGTCTTAATATAGACGACAATAACCCCGCTGTTGCAGGGCAAACTCCATATCGCTGAAAAAATCAGCGCTACTCTCTTAAGATTAAGCTTCTCTGCCTAATCTTGCTCTACTCTCAACCAAATTCTGAACAAGAAAACAGCTAAAATAATGTTGAGCGCAGAAAAAGGGCATCAAATGATGCCCTTTTTGATACTGGTTCGTCAAATCTAATTCAAGATTTTCCGAAGACATTCGTTAATTCGT
>NZ_JAKFZP010000019.1:0-20883 GCF_021654215.1 Vibrio sp. MMG023
TACTTTGAGTTAGAAATAAAATAGGAGATATTTTGAAGTATTTATTGGTTTTGTTGGTAGCATTGTCAGCTCTTTCTTCACATGCTGAAGTCGACGTGAATTACGATAAAAATCTTGTGTCATTGCAAGCTAAGATTGAGCAACTAACTGATGAAGTAGAAAGATTAAAACAAAACCAAAAGTTAGAAGTAAGTCTTTTAAATCAAACGGATACTTCGGGTATTGAACAATCAATAAAAGATACTAGTAATAAACGCCTTGTTTCGTTTAGTGAGTTCTCAGAAATGTCGAAAAGTTTGATGTCACGAGTAGACTCTACTGATGAAAGTGTCAGTACAATACTTGGATTGCTAGGTGTAGTCTCAGCTGTGTGGGGAATATTAATAACTATATTTTTGGTTATTTTAACATATTTGCATTTTGGTAGCTTGAAAAATGCGGTCGAGGAAAGCCAGCTTAAAATGGATTTATGGCTTAAAACCACTGCTCTTGAGAAAATTGAAAAGATTAGCAATGAGGCTGAAGAGAAGTTACAAAGTATTAGAGATCGTGAAGCTACTGCCCGTAAAAAGGTGTCAGAACTTTTGGAAATAAAAGAATCAGGTATCAGCAACGAAGTTGAGCTTACAAATGAAAGTACTAGTGAACACTCAAAGCAATTAGAGTCTGCAATTTTAGATTATAAATCTGGTGACTTTCCTTCAGCTATTTTGAAAAGTAAACTGATTTTGGAAAAAGATTTAGATATTAAGACTCGAATTGAAGCTGTTAAAATCATTGCGAATAGCTATCAAGCGATGCAACTTAACGAATCAGCAATAAAATTCAATGAAGAGTTAAAAGAGCTAGTTTCTTTATATTCAAGCGACAAGTCTGATGCTAAGAAAGCTGAGATTCAGCTCAACATCATAATGAACAAGTATCCAGTTGATACTTCTGAAAATAATTCAGAAACAATTAAGCTAATTAATGACCTTGTTTCGGTTTACAAGGCTTCAAATGAAATTGAAGTCATCCGAAGCGTAGCCAAAGCGAGAATGCTGAAAGCTGTAGCGCATGAAAACAATGGTCATTACTTAAATGCTCTTACCATTTATAAAGATATTGTTGCTGACTATTTTGGTGCAAATGATCTAGAGTTAATGGACGTTGTGAGGCTTTGTCGTAAAAATATTGAAAAAATTCAAGAGCGTACATAACAAACTGTTTAAGAGGGATTCGCAACGCGTGGCATTTTTACTGTGCGTTGTTCTAAGTGATTAAGGTGGTATGCGGTGGTATCGGTATTGCGTTGCTCACCCCTTAACAGGGCGTTATAAGCCATCTTGATTTTGGAGAACGATATGGATAGAAAATAGCAAGTGATTTAGCTAACACAATACTGTTAAGCACTAAGCTAGAGGGTAAGTATAAACTGGAAGATTATATAGCTCCGGGCTACATCGAGTCTTTTCATACGTTTGCGAACAATAAGGAGTCTCTGGGGGCTTTCTTGATATCAGATGGCTCAAAATCATATTGGATATTTATAATTGATTGGCAGAGTAAAAATAATTTCTATTTAGTCGTATACCCAGAAAAATCAAATCAAGCTCCTCTTGCTGAAATACATAAACAGACCGTTTTTACCGATGGGGTAGATTTGGTGTGGAGGTACTCGCCGAGGAAAAAAGATGGCTTAAATGAACAACGGAAAGAACAGTTTTCTAATATGATCGGCGGCGGAGAGTTTGTCCTGTCATTACCTAGTAATCTTGTTACTTTCGAAGATACTTTGGATGACCTATTTCGTTTGATTGCTTGTAGAGTTTTAGCGGATCAGCTTGGTGGTATTGATAGCAATCAATCGAGTGATTCATTTCCTGAAGGTAGAAGAGTTGAACGGAAACATTACTTGAGAGAGCGCTCTTCTGCTCTTGTTGAAAAAGCGAAGAAAGAGTATGCGCTTAAAAATGATGGGCGCCTACCATGTGAAGTATGCGGTTTTGACTTCAGAGAATGTTATGGTTCTCATGGTGATAGCTATATTGAAGCTCACCACATAATCCCCTTAAGTGAACTATGCTCAGCCGATGGAGCAAAAACGAGATTAGAAGACTTGGCTATGGTTTGCTCTAATTGTCATCGTATGCTTCATCGGGCTCCTCGGATCGATCTTTATACGTTGCGTGAGCAATTCAAATAATGGCTTATAACAATCTGTTTAAGAGTGATTCGCAACGCGTGGCATTTTCACTATGCGTTGAATTTAGTGATTAAGGTGGTATGCGGCGGCATCAGTATTGCGTTGCTCACACCTTAACAGGGCGTTAGGCAAGGTACGGTGAGTTTCTCATTTCTATTCTTTCTTTGTCCCCTCTGGCATCTGGCTTCCTTAGTCGGCAATTTCGCATTGTCGGCTCAAGTTCTTGAATCTCTCCAATCGTAAAACATGCCAAAATTTGTGGGTTGCCTCATTGGTTCTCAGTGTGGGTTGGTGGTGAGTTTCACTGGCTTAAAGTGTGGATAGGGCAAGTTAATCGAAGCTTTCGTTTTTGTGATTAGTCCTCAGCTTTAAATCTATCAGGCTCAAAAGCTACTTTGTCGCTGAAAGGCTGCGTTTCGTGGTTGCTGAAACCTCGGCTATAACATAGCGACTTCTGTAGTTCTTGAATCACAAAAAGTCCTTGGGTGATTGGTTGCTTATGATGTTTAAGGTATCCTGTATCAAATCTAGTTAGTGAGCACACGGAAATCTTGCCTAACAAACAATTCAAGCTGATTCGCAACGCTCGGCACTTTCGGTTTCAATTGGTTTGGTGATTACGGGACAGTGCTTAGGTAAGGGGTAGCGTTGCTCACAACTTAATTGGGCGTTATGCGATTGAGAATTTATGAACGAAGAAATTGAAACGACACTTAGAGAAAAACCAGAAGTAGCAGATCAGGTAATTGCCTCTCTTAGACAATTTATAGACCGTGATCGATATTTGTTAGAAGTTAATGCGAATGAACGTTCTCTTACTCATCGAATTGGTATGTATTTGCAAGCACAATTCGAGCGTTATGATGTTGATTGTGAGTTTAATCGAGATGGACATGACCCAAAGGAATTGTATATTGGTACAGAAGACACCACTGTATTCGATGATAATGCAATGACAGTTTATCCGGATATTATTGTTCACCGTAGGGGCAGTAATAATGATAATTTGCTGGTAATTGAGTTTAAAAAGTCGTCATCAAGTGTTGGTAGTGGCAAAGATATGCTCAAACTTCGTGCTTATAAAACGGATCTCCATTATAGATATGCACTATTCGTTGAGTTAGGTACGACCAGAATGAGAGCTGAACCTGAAGTTACTCAGGTTAGGTGGGTCTAATCGCATAACAAACTGTTTAAGAGTGATTCGCAACGCGTGGCATTTTTACTATGCGTTGGTTTAAGTGATTAAGGTGGTATGCGGGAGCTTCGGTATTGCGTTGCTCACACCTTAACAGGGCGTTATGCAAATAAGGAAATCAATGAGAAAAGCGAGAACTATTCGTACTGATAATTACATACTTAGTCTTAGCGATTATATCGAGAGGATAGAGTTTTTAGATATATCAGACACGCAATCAAATTTTTTGTTTCGAGGGCAGCGTGTAAAAGGAAATCTATTGCCTAGTGTTGCTAGGAATAATCCTAAACTGGACACGACAGAGTTAGAAAAGAGCCAATTAACTAACCTAAGGTTAATCGGTTCCAGTTATCTAGAAGAAAACAGTAATAATGACGTAGATTTGTTGGTTTTAGCCCAGCACTTTGGTCTGAAAACGAGGTTGTTAGATTGGAGTTCTAATCCATTGGTTGCACTATGGTTCGCTTGTAATACTACTGATGACGGGGATGCATACGTGTATGCTCTCGACTCTGATGCGTTCTTAGACAAGGAAATTTACTCTAAAGACCCCTTTAGCATAGGCAAAACTAGCGTTTTACAGCCTAGGCTAAACAATGAAAGAATAATAGCCCAACATGGGTGGTTTACATTGCATAGATATGCCCAAAATAACTCAAGATTTGTTGCTCTTGAGAAGAATAAAGATATTAAAAAGTTCATTACTGAATTCACGATTTCAAGCAAGTCTAAGCAAGATATCTTAGTCTCATTAGACCGTTACGGCATTAATAGTAGAACCCTATTTCCAGATTTAGAAGGCTTATGTAAGTATCTAAACTGGCGGGACAAATTTGCATAACAAACTGTTTAAGAGTGATTCGCAACGCGTGGCATTTTTACTATGCGTTGTGTTTAGTGATTAATGTGGTATGCGGAAGCTTTTACATTACGTTGCTCACACCTTAACAGGGCGTTAACTGTAATTGGAGGAAAAATGGAATCAGCATTAGCTCTAATATTAGATAAGATTCCAGATTGGGTTATCTGGTTTATTCCGTTTGCATGGTTGACTCCTAAAGTGTTCGGCTTGAGGGTAGTTCGTAGAACACATGGCGGTGTGAAGTTTACAAACACTATAATTTGGCGAGATTTCGCAAAACTATCTAGTTGGTCAGTGTTCCCTCCGTTCTTACCTCATCAAGAGGCCAGTGTCGTTGAAATTAAACCGGGGATATGTATTTTCAATAAGTTGCTTTCTGATATCGAACTTTATCCAACAGCACGACAGACTACCAACTTACAATATCAGGCGTTAGTAACAAAAGACAATCGCTCGATCGCAGTTAGTACTATCATCGCGTATGAAGTTTCGGACATTGTAAAAGCTTACGGTGAGACATGGGATGTGGAAGACTTAATCAAGGATATTTCTTTGGCTAAAGTCCGCCAGCTTCTAACCTCAATGGAATACAAAGATATTATTGTCGATCAAACTCAAATCGATACTGATCTAACAACTGAAATATCTCTCGAGTTAGTAAACTACGGGATAAAAGTACATAAAGCTTATTTCACCGATCTGGCACCTTCAGGAAACACTTTCTTTATGAACTCAGAAAACTCTAATCTGGTTCCCATGCCAGACGGCAATTAAAGCTCGTGGTGAAAATTACAGTTAACAAACTGTTCAAGAGGGATTCGCAACGCGTGGCATTTTAACTATGCGTTGGTCTTGGTGTTTAAGGTGGTATGCGGCAGCTTCAGTATTGCGTTGCTCACCCCTTAACAGGGCGTTAGGCTATTGAGGAGAGTTTGAGCTTGAAAACAGTTTGCGTAGCTCTAAGTATGTTGCTTATTTCATCGCTTGCATATGCAGCAGTCGTTCCTGGTTTTCAGGGGCATTATGAGCGGTATAACAATGATCAATTGGATACTGACACTGCCTTTATTGACTTAACTAAGGTGGGTTCGAACACATACGAACTATCAGGGACAGCAGTTTGGGTAGGAGACTCTTCTTCTGGCCTTGTAAATTTTGGAGAAATCGACGGAGTTGTAACGTTAAAAGGTAATCAAATAGGCTATGATGTTGACGGCTGTACTCTCCAAATTTTATTAGATCAAGATACCCTCGTAGTTAGCAAAGACAACGGTTGTGGCGGGCTAAATGTCACCTTCAATGGGACGTACGTGAGAACCTCAGAGAGTCAATAGCCTAACAAACTGTTCAAGAGGGATTCACAACGCGTGGCATTTTCACTATGCGTTGGTTTAAGTGATTAAGGTGGTATGCGGCGGCTTCAGTATTGCGTTGCTCACCCCTTAACAGGGCGTTATGAAACACAGGAGAACTTTGATTATATGAATTTACCAATGTCAGATACTGTGCTTTTCGAAGAAGATTACCTCGATGAGTTCAATACTAATTTTAAGAAAAAATTTGGGCTTGAACTGGCTATTACAAAGGACTTCATCGGAATCGATACTGGCTTAATTCTCTATTCTGATGACACTCGAAAAAGCATTGGCAGTAGAAAAGTATGGTTTCAATTCAAAGGGATCGCTGCTGGTAAGCAAACATCAGATCGTTATGATACTGATTCATACATTACGGCAAGAAATATAAAAATGACGCACATTAAGTATTGGGGCAACTTCGGTGAACCCGTATATCTGACAGTGTATAGTCAAAAAGATAATAAGTTTTACTATATTGATTCAGAGCAGATTCAATGTTTCTATGACGCTGGTAAAACTCAAACTGACATCAAAATTGAGAAGAGTGCTCTTCTCAATGATAGTTTCTTTGAGAGTCAGCGATGTCTTGTCCCATCAGTTAGAGCAGAAGCTACTTACAAGGGTAGAGTTCTCGCTATAAACCTTGATCCTTTGAGAAGTTCAATTGCTAGGTTGGATCCAAATACATATACGAATCTGATTTCACGCTTATTAACGAGCCATAATTTTATTGAGTCGAGTGTGTCATCTTTTTCGACTGGTGAATGTAAAAACGGAATTTTGCTAGACTCTTTGGAAACGCCAATATATTGGACAATCAGCTATGGCTCTTCTGATTCTGTATACCGAGACAATGGAGAGTTTGAGAACACCAGTGGTGAACTGGAAATTTATATTGTCCCAAATGTAAGTGACTTTGATTTTGAGGCACTACCGATCATACCGAAAGGTAAACAAGCTATACTTTTTTATAATGACGAAGAGTCTGATGTTTTGTTTGGAAAGATGCGTTCAAAAAACATACTTCCAATATCAAACCATTCAGTGACTTATAATTTAATTTTGTCTCCAATACTCTTTAATGAGTTTAAAACTGAAGTTAAATGGGAGACTATGAATACGCTGGTAAGTGTTTCATAACAAAGCGTTTAAGACAGATTCCCAACGCTTGGCATTTTCGGTGTTAATCGTTGGGTTTTGTGTTTAAGGTGGCAATGTTTAGTTTTGTGGTAGCGTTGCTCACTACTTAACGCGGCGTTAGAATAAATTGGAAGCTTCAGAGATGATATCTAAATATAAGTCGTTCGAACCAAAAATAATTCCTTCAAGTGCTCTCGCTAAGTTAGGCTTATCAAGCGTTTTAGATGTGCCAATTCAACCGGAGTCGTTCTCTCAATTGAATTATTGCTATAACAATGTTCAAAAGCATTTAGAAAACAATGCTGGCACGATGGTGTTTGGCTGGATAACTTCAGTCTGGGGTAATCTTGTTCTAAGACTAACTGCACACGTAGTTGTTCAGAAGCCCAACGGAAAATTAGTCTGTGTATCGCCATCGGCGTTAAATGCAAAAAAAGTAAAATTCATACCAGACCCTGAAATCTCCGTTCTGATCAAAAATGGTCGTATGCCGATAAAGCATATGGCAATAAAAGAACATGAGCTTGTTCAACAAGTTTTAGACATTGAGGCAGAATTTGAGGCTTTGCATCTTTCAGGTGCTGGAGCAATAACGGCGCAAGTAGCTAACGAGTTCGACTTTAGACGTGCTCTAGCGTATTCAAAGCTTGAAAAACTAGCGCAAGAAGTAACTTCAAAAAATGATCAGTGCTTTTGCGGTTCAACTAAACAGCGGAAAAAGTGCTGTAAATAAATTTATTCTAACAAACTGTTCAAGAGTGATTCGCAACGTGTGGCATTTTTACCATGCGTTGGTTTAAGTGATTAAGGTGGTGTGCAGTGGCTTCAGTATTGCGTTGCTCACACCTTAACAGGGCGTTAGTCGCCAGAAAAAGCTAGCAATCAAAATCATGTTTCTAAGCTTAAAATTTTGCTGATGATTGTTTGCTATACAGGCTCTTCATCGATACTCAAAAATCAGTTTCAGCTGTTTTAAGTCCAAAGTTTTGCAAGTGTCCAAGCGATTTTTTTGTTCTTTGGTGCTGGCAGAACAGGACAATCGAGCGTCTGTTCTTGGTTGCGACTCCGCTCGGTGAGTTTGCTGGTTCAAAAGCTGATTTATTCGCAGAAATCACGTTTTCTCTGGTGTGGTAAGTTCCACGTGGTTTCAGTAACTTTGTTGAAAGTCCGCATTGTGAGATTGGTTTTCCAAAAGCGCTTGTTGGTGTTGCCAGTCCGTTTTCTACGGCGTTGGTTGTTCCAAGTGGTTTCATTAAACAGCCGCTTTGAGACTACGCCTGACTTAAGTGCATCAAAGCACATGAAGTTTGTTGTTCGCAAAGTTTAGTTTGGCTTAAAATTGTCGCTCGGTGCCTCGCGACTAACAAACTGCTCAAGAGGGATTCACAACGCGTGGCATTTTTACTATGCGTTGATTTTAGTGATTAAGGTGGTTTGCGGCGGCTTCGGTATTGCGTTGCTCACCCCTTAGCAGGGCGTTAGTACGGGTTTGACATCAAAGGTCATAAGTTTTGGTGTTTATCTGTTTTGGCGTTCGTCTTTACACCTTTCAGTTTGTACCTTTCACGTTCTTTCCGGTGGCATTATATGCGGAGTGTTTGCTTTGATTTCACCGTTTACGGTTTCTAGCTCTTAGCCTATTTCTTTGGCGCTTCTTCCCTTTCGCGGTTTTTACTAAGTCAGAATTGCCTTTCTTTGGTGTTGCCCTCCAAGTGCGAGGATCGAATCCTTTTCTAATTTGAAGCAAGTAAAAGTAGGGGAGTTCAGTGCGTTTTTCTTCTAGCCAACTTTTGTCTCTTAACCGAGTTTAAGTTTTGTAGCTGCCCGTCTCACTTCAGTGTTCAAAGCCTTTCATATCATGCCACTTTTCAATATCTTGGAGCGCATAAATAGAAGTAGCGCATGTACTAACAAATTGCTTAAGAGTGATTCGTAACGCGTGGCATCTTTACTTTGCGGTGGCTTATGGTGATTAAGGCGTTGTGCGGTAGCTTTTGTATTGCGTTACTCACACCTTAGCAAGGCGTTATGCATTTTCTCAAATTTATCCCTCAGAGAGGTAATAAGAGTGGCACAAGGTATTATTTCAGATAATTGGTCCCTTCAAGACATTTCTAGTTTGTTTGTATATGGTATGGAGAAGTCATTTGCAGATGAGATTGTCATCTCAAATGGTGAGCATAGCTATAAAGAAGTTAGTTATGCATCAATTCAAACAGAAGCTTTGTTTGACTTTCTAACTGACTTAGTTTTGAGAGACGAGATATTAGTTGAGGCTAAATTTGAGCATGCATGGATGCAAACAAGCAGTCCGATATTAGCTGCCAAAAATTTAGGTGTTGTTCGGAGTTATCCCTTTTTAGACGAGCCTCATAAACTAGTTGAACCAAGAAACCGTATTATTGAGCACATGAGCTCAACGGAGTCTTTGAAGCTAGCTCATAGAGAAAATGTATCGAGCTGGAGAGAAACCCAAAGGGCTCAGCATCCGCTTTTATCACAGACAATGTGGGGTGGTGCAGGAATGTGCGCTAGAAGCTTTGTTTATGAAAAAAGCTATACTCCACACCCCCTCAGAAAGAGGTTTTTTGTCAACTCAGGGTTTATGTTGCCTGCGAATGACGCTCTGCATCAACTTACCTCATTTTTAAACGATGAACAGTTGAAAGTGTCAAAAAAAGCATATGGAACAGATTCATTGTATTCACTATTTGTAAATATGCCTGCTATTCCTATTAGAGTCATTCAGGATGCTTCATCTCCTAGTCAACTTATTGATGTCGCACTACAGATGAGACAAGATTTTGCAAAATTAAGAGAGTGGTTAAAGTTGTTCCAGAAAGCACTATCTGAGGACAATTTACAGGATATTACGAACTATCGTAGACAATTAGATTCTATTTCTGAGTATGTGAATTCTAAAATAGGGCTAGGCTCTGCTCAAAAACCTGTAACTATGGAAGCAGGCCTGGGAATTTTTAAAATGGTTACGCAGGCTAATCCGATAAATACCCTTAAAAACCAATTCGGCGTCCGTGCTACTTTGAATAGCTTAATTTTTGGGTCTAATGGTAAACAAGAAATCAAAAAGTTTATCGAAATGTTTGAGCAAAGAGGAACTGCTGTCGGGTACGATATCGAGCAGCATTTCACAAAAAATGCATAACAAACTGTTTAAGAGTGATTCGCAACGCGTGGCATTTTCACTATGCGTTGGTTTTAGTGTTTAAGGTGGTATGCGGCGGCTTTGTATTGTGTTGCTCACACCTTAACAGGGCGTTATGTGAGTTGGTGGAGTCAGAGTTAAGGAAAATATAATGAATACAGAAGAATATTGGAGACTATGGGACGAGTCACTTTTGAGAACTCTTGGTTTAAATTTAAATCCATCGTTTGGATCAGAGTTTGAGTTCAAAGATGTACCTTTAGAAAAGATTCGAGGAACAATTTCTTTAATTGACGATATCTTTACTAAAATAATTAAAAAAAGAGATCAAGATGGCGTTAGTCGTGAGATTACAAGGCTAGATTGCACAAGGTTATCCTATGAATTACAAGGTGAATTAAAGAAGAACGGTATAAAGTCGATATTAGTTACTGGTGACTATGTTTTTCATGGCGAACCAATGTATAACGTATCAGAGAAATATATTTTTTCCCAATTAGGGGCATCATCACCAGGAATGGGATTGCATACTTGGCTTGTGCTAGATAACTATTTATTAGTTGATCCTTCAATAATCATTTTTAATGAAAAAGAAAAGTTTTTGGCAAAGGAAATAGATGGAAATCCGTATATTACAGATATAGAAAAAATCAATTCAGACTTGTTCTACATTCCTTTCGTTTTGGGTGAAGAGTATTTGATTAAAATTAATGCGCTTCATTCTACTTCCGACGTACTGTTACCTGATGTGAACGTCAAAGGTGACTCACATGCAAACGAATCGATTGAACCTTCGAGAAATACACTTTGTCCATGTGGTAGTGGTGATAAGTATAAATACTGTTGCGGTAAACTCACATAACAAAGCATTTAAGAGTGATTCCCAACGCATGGCATTTTTCATTCCATCGTTGAGTTCAGTGTTTACGGTGGTGAGGTTAAGTTTCGTGGTAGCGTTGCTCACACCTTAATGCGGCGTTATGTGATTAGTGGTTCAGTGAAAATATCAGAGAAGTAGAATGGCATTCAATATAAAAATTCCAAGTACAGGAAGTATTCAGAATATCTCAGTTGATGGAGGTAATTCGGTTATCATCGTTGGTGCTAACGGTGCAGGTAAAACGAGGTTAGCTGCATTTATTGAAGAGTCAATGGGCGAGAAAGCTCATCGAATAGCTGCACATAGAGCCCTGACATTAAATCCTAGTGTTAGCAAAATTAGTGAGAAACAAGCAAGAATAGCATTGAAAACAGGGTTTAATAGCCTTAAGGCCACGTTAAATCACCGACAAGGTCAACGCTGGAAAGATAATGCACCCGTAAGCCTACTTAATGACTTTGACTTCTTATTGCAGACTTTGTTTGCTGAACAAACAAACACATCATTATCGACTCACAAAAAAGTCAGGGCTGGAGATTATAGTGATGCGGTCGCTACGAAATTCGAAGTTCTGACACATACATGGCAAAAGTTGCTACCTCATAGAGAATTACACATTTCTGGTGATGATATTCAAGTTTCGATAACGGGCTCAGATATGAGGTACTCGGCAACTGATATGAGCGATGGCGAAAGGGCTGTTTTTTATATATTAGGCCAAGTATTAGTAGCAGAAGCGAGCTCTATTCTAATTTTTGATGAGCCCGAGCTTCACATACATAAGTCTATAATGTCTAAATTGTGGGATGAACTAGAGGCATTACGTCCTGATTGTGCATTTGTATTTATAACTCATGATCTAGAGTTCGCCTCAAGTAGAGTTGCAGACAAGTATGTGATTAGTGCATATGATCCATCTCCTAACTGGAGCATTGAGCAAATTCCAGAAGACACTGGATTTGATGAAAATTTAGTTACACTCATTCTTGGTAGTCGTAAGCCAATATTGTTTGTTGAAGGAAATAGTAAAAGTTTAGATTTTGCTACTTATCGTAGTTGTTACCCTGACTGGACTATTATTCCTCGTGGCTCATGTGAACAAGTTATACATTCAGTAGTCACGATGAGACAGAATGAGACGCTAACTCGTATTCGTTGTTCTGGTCTTGTTGATGCTGATGATTATAGTGATGACGATGTAACTTATCTAAATAGCCTTGGTATACAAGTAATTCCTGTTTCAGAAATTGAAAACTTGTTCCTTTTGCCCGCTGTCAGCAAAGCAATCTTACAGTCGGAGGGGTATTCAGGGATCGAGTTAACTGAAAAGTTTAATACATACCGTGATGCAGTATTTACCAGTGCAAAAGAAAAGCATATCACTGATGTTGTCATTAGGTATTGTAAAAGACGTATAGATCGGACTTTGAAAAAAATCGATTTAAGTGAAGTATCATCTGTAGATTCGTTAGATCACGTGTTGCGAGAGAAAGTTTCTACATTGAATGTTGCAGCAATTGCGGATTACAAAAAGACAACTATTGAAAGCGCAATATCAGACCAAGATTTGACTGTTTTCTTAAAACACTTTGATAACAAAGGGTTGCTAGCCATAGCTGCAAGTTATCTGAAAGGTTGCAGACTTTCTGACTTTGAGCAATGGTTGATCAGAGCATTAAGTAAGCAAAGCAGCAGCTCAATTAAAACTGCAATCGGTGAAGTATTACCAGACTTGGACGTAAATTAAAAATCACATAACAAAGCATTTAAGAGTGATTCCCAACGCTTGGCATTTTTCATTCCATCGTTGGGTTTTGTGTTTACGGTGGTCTAGTTGAGTTTCGTGGTAGCGTTGCTCACACCTTAATGCGGCGTTATGTTTACTTGAAATTCAAAGGCTTAAAGGTCTTAGGCTCTAGTTCTTTCTCCCTCTGGCAATTCGTCCCTAGTAGACTCAGCAAATCAGTATTGTCGGTCTAAGTTTTTGAACCAATCAGCCCGTAAAACATGCCAATGTTCGTGGGTTGCTTCATTGTCAGGTCGTGTCGGTCGGCTTTTGGTTTAACTGGCTCAAAGTCGCTTTTAGGTGCTTAGCCAATCAGCATTTCAGTTTGGCAGTTGCCTCGGCAATTCAGCATTGTCTTGCGCTTTGGTTGGAAAGACAGGGCGTTTGTTGAAGCGTAGTCGGGGTGCCTCATTGGGCAGGGAAGTGGAATTACTAGCTTTAGGTTGGTCGCCTTTGTCGGTCAAGTTGGGTTCTGCCTTGTGGCTTGCTTCAGAAAACTAGTTGGAAATAGCAGTTCTTTCTCAAGTAAATCATATATTTGTGGTAAAACATAACAAACAATTCAACAGTGATTCGCAACGCTTGGCGCTCTCACTTCGGGTTGAATTTAGTGTGTACGGCGCAGTGTTCAAGTTCAGTGTCTGAGCTGCTCACACGTTAATTGGGCGTTAGCTGAATAAGAGGAAAAAATGGCAAAATTTGAAGAATTACCTTTTGATGTGAGACCTGATTTATCTCCGTTTTTGATCCATCTTACTAAGAATACGATCAAAGATGATAAATATTCAGCTTTCGATAATTTAGTTAATATTTTAAAAACTGGTGAAGTTTGGGGTTCTACGAGTAGTAAGGGTTTTATTAAAGGTGCAAATAAAGCTGCATGTTTTATGGATGTTCCAATGTCTTCACTGAAATATATTATCAATGCAGACAACAGTGACCCTGATAATCCTAGATACGAACCTTTTGGTGTAATCACCACGAAGAAGCGAGCTTATAGTAAAGGATGTAGACCTGTTCTGTATTTATCTAATGAAGAAGTTGAAGCCCTAGGAATCCCAAATCAAGAGTTATGGCGGGTAGTCCGCTTTGAGAAAAATGGTGATAATTGGATAAGTTGGATGCATGAGCGTGAGTGGCGTTGCAAAGGGAAAATGAAGCTCCCTAAAAAGGTATTAGCTGTATTTGTTAAAAACACGTCACATGCAGAAAAGCTTCAGAAAATGATCAATGAAAATCCAGACGACTTTAAGTCAATACCAAAGTCTATAATCCCAGTGAACATTATGTGTGAGGGTTTGCCTTACCTTTAAGCATTCAGCTAACAAACAATTTAAGAGTGATTCCTAACGCTTGGCATTTTTGGTTCTAAATTTGAGTGCGGTGTTTACGGTGGTATGGTTGAGTTTCGTGGTAGCGTTACTCACACCTTAATTGGGCGTTATATTTCTTTTTAGTTCAGTACGTTATAATGTTAAAACTCAAGTCGAAAGCCGAAACGTGAATACGTCTCTCAGTGGTGGTCTCCTGAGACTGATGATGGCAGCCTCGATTTACTTTGCGTCAAATCCACCTGTTTTTGTGGTGCAGTTTCTCTTAGCGGAAATTGTGGGGTTTTTAACTAGTCAGACTAAGGAGGGAGAGCTTATGGGTATGAAAATTATCAACAAAATTAGTAGTAAATTTAAGCAACTTTCAAAATGTGTTGCCATGTTTTGGGAGAACCACCGCTCTTTTAAGTTTAACTTACTGATGATCTGGTGAAACTCCGGTGAAAAGAGCAAATTAGTAGGTGCGCATAGCCCAAATCACCTATAGCGCACTGAAATATAACAAACAATTTAAGAGTGATTCAGCACGCATGGCATTTTTGGTTTGGGGTGAATTTAGTGTTTACGGTGGTCTAGTTAAGTGTCGTGGTCGCGTGCTTCACACCTTAATTGGGCGTTAGCTACTATCCATTGAAATGAACATTGTTGTATAATATCCCTTTAAACACTACGGATAAAATAATGAATAAGAACTTAGAAAAATTCCTTCGCGAACATTGCAATTTGATTAATTGGAATCCAACACCGTTGCAATTGAAAGCGATCCAAAAGGAAATTGAAGAAGCAATTGCTAACGGTAAGAGATTAAGTCGAAGTGATTGTCAGCACATTGTAGTTAAGCATTGCGGCTCAACCGAGATGATGCTTTTGGATAGTGTTGATAACTCTGACCTTAATACACTATTGTCATTAGCTACAAAAAAGGATGCCGATAATTGATGACAAATGAACAAGCAGTCATCACAGCGGGGCGAGAAATCGCCCGCTTAAAATCAATTTACGTTCAGCACGTTACTCCTTTGGTTATTAGTTACCAGCAAAGTAACATACAGCCAAGTCTCGAGGCGTTATTAAAGAGTCAACAACTTGGCAATGATTACTTCAACTATGTTGAAAGCTTTGTCGGTGAGTCTGGTTTACTTGGAGCTCATGCGAATGGTAAATGGGTTACTGGGTTTGCAGAAGATTGCGCAGAGGTTTTGAAGTCTTATGTTCTTCACGCTCAATTTATAAATAGTTGGGAGTCAGTATTAGGTCCCCAGTCTAAACCATCAATAAATGCGTTTTCTAACATGCAGAGAATGGCTGCAGAGTACTTGCCCAAACAACAAGTAGCTAGCTTAAAAGAATTATTTGAGTCCAACTCTTTACCAGTGCAGGGGTTTTATGTGAAAGCAGCGTCAAACGAAGAAAAGCAGCCTAAATGGCAAATTATTACGAGTATTGTTATAGGGTGTATATCCCTTATTGCCATTGTAACTATCGCACTTCTACTTCCAAATCCGACCGAATTCCAAGAGTTTATTTTCCGTGGGCTTTTAGCTCTAGCTTTAGCATCAATAGCTTCATTAGTACCTGGATTTATGAATTTGAAAATTGGAACCCGTAGTAGTAAAGCGTATTTTGCTATTTATGCTGGAGGAGCTATCGCTATATTTGTTCTTATTTGGTTGGTAAATCCACCTAAAATTGGTACGCCAGAAGCAAATTCAATCCCGCCAGTAATTGAGCAACATAGCTAACAAACTGTTTAAGAGTGATTCGCAACGCGTGGCATTTTCACTATGCGTTGTGTTTAGTGTTTAGGGTGTTATGCGGCGGCATTGGTATTGCGTCGCTCACACCTTAACAGGGCGTTAGCTGACAAGCGTCCATGCTAGAGTAATCCGTTATTCGATTCCGTACTCAGCTTTTAACGACTTCACAATGAATTTTGCGTTATATGTAAATACATTCGCAGGTCGTTCTTTAAACATCACAATTGTGTTTGTATTGCTAGGTTTGGAAATTGCGTATGTTTGACCACCACTAAACGTAGTCGTAGCAGTACCAGTTGCAAAGTTACCAAAACTTGATACGTTTGCGGTTGTATGACTTGTTGTTGGAGTTGTATAGGTACTATTTGTTGTGTAGCTATCACTATCAATAATGGTAAAAAACTCATAACCATTACTTACAGTAAGCTCTGCTGAACGTAGCATAGTGAAAGCTGCTGCTCTCTTCTTGCTCGTGTAGCCATTTCCTTCAAAACTTACTACAAAAACGTTTTCGTCGAGTTGTGTTTCTGAGTAGCCGCCAGTGAAACCTTGGTTTTGATATGCTGTAGCACAGCCGCCAAGAGAAAGTAGAATTGTTGCGCCAACAAGGAAGTTTTTTATGCTCATAATTTAGTATGGTTTGTTTTAAAGGGCGCGTAAGATACTGCTTTTGAGTGGGATTATATATTGAAAAAGTTTTATCCTCACGACAGGTGTGGCTTATCAGCTAACAAACTGTTTAAGAGTGATTCGCAACGCGTGGCATTTTCACTATGCGTTGGTTTTGGTGTTTAAGGTGGTATGCGGTGGCTTTTGTATTGCGTTGCTCACACCTTAACAGGGCGTTATGTGGTTGGAGAAAAATTATGAATCCATCAGCGGTTCTTGTTCATGTCCCAGATATAGCGAAAGGGCTTGAATGGTACAAGAAAGCTTTTCCAGAAGCCGTTCCGATTTACCATCCTGACTTTGACTTCACAGCGCTTGATATAAATGGTTTCTCACTAGAAATAGTCCAAGCAGATAAAAAGGTTGGTGCTGGTAAAAGTGGCACAGTTGTTTACTGGTCAGTAGATGACTTATGTGTTGCACTGGCTCATTTTCAAAAACTAGGTGCGCGCCTTTATCGCGGACCAATGGAAATTGAAGATGGTCTTTCAATGTGCCAAGTTGAGGATCCATTTGGAAACTTAATAGGACTACGTGGGAAAACCACATAACAAATTGTTCAAGAGGGATTCGCAACGCGTGGCATTTTTACTATGCGTTGGTTTTAGTGTTTAAGGTGGCATGCGGCGGCATCGGTATTGCGTTGCTCACCCCTTAACAAGGCGTTAGGCTTAAATCTGATTTTAGTAGGTAGATTGTGAAAAAAAGAATTGGCGACATAGTAAGCAAAGTTAAGTCCGGAATGAATCAAGCATATGCTGACACTCTAAATTTCACTGATGACCCTGCAGCAAGATTCGGGGCTGAATACTTATTTACGGTTAATGTAGCTAAGGAGATCGGCAGATTAAATGGACCTGACGCAGATCCTTATCAAATATATATTGAAGCTAGCGTTAAGAAAGTTGCTAAAGATTGCCTTCCTTTAATCAAACGGGGCAATCCAATGGTTAGAGGATCATCTATTATCCGAAAAGGTTCTCCTTTTATGGAGCGCGAAGGTCGTGTAGATATTGCTGTTTATACAGATGTAATGCCATATAAGTGCAATGGAAATACTCCCTTTTGTATTATCGAGCTTAAAAGCTTTAATCCCGCTAGAAAGTTAGTAATAAAAGACTTAAAGCGAAACTTAGAATTTTTAACTTTATCCGGACCAACAGGTAAGTCTTTTGTTGAAGTGGGTTTATTCTCTGCTGTCCACACTGTAGCCCCTACAAATGATTCAGCACAACTAGATAAACAAGTGAAAAAAATTAAAGATGACTATAGTAACTGGTTGTCTGAAGTCGGAAATTTAGCTGGTATTGACACCGATATCCAAACTTTCACACTTAGCAAAGATGTAGAAGGTCGAATAATAGATGATATAGATGGGTACTATGTCGACACAGATTCTAAACATCACTTTATTGGTGTTATCGTGATCTTTACGAACAAAGCCTAACAAACAATTTAAGAGTGATTCAGCACGCTTGGCATTTTTGGTTTGGGTTAAGTTTAGTGTTTACGGTTGTCAAATTGAGTGTCGTGGTCGCGTGCTTCACACCTTAATTGGGCGTTATATCTTTTAGGTGGGTTATGGGGAAAATTAGAACAAAAGAATTGTTCGATATCGTTAGAAGCGTTAGTAACGATGAGGTTAATCAGCGAGCAGTCTTATCATCAAATAAAAGCAAGGTTCAACGTTATATTTGGCTCTTCGGCTTCGGAATTCCGCTACTTATATCGCTTATAACGTTCTTTGTAGCATATAAGTTTCAGCTAGAAAGCACATGGTTTTGGTTCGGCTTGTTTAGCTTATCTATATGTTATATATCAATAATTCTCAGCATGCTCTGGGACGTATTTACACACCGAGATATTCTGAAAAGACTATGGACAGAGCCTTTTGCTTTGATTGTGTCTAACGCCGAAAGTAATGCATCTACTGATATGGCACATTATCGAAAGCTACTTAGTTACTCGTTAGAAGAGTTGCGCTATTTACTGTTGCAGTTAGTATCTGAAAAAGAAGCCTTTTCTAGACGTATTTCCCTTATAAATGGAAGCATAGAAAAAGTAGGTTTGCTACCGGGAATATTAGCTTTAGTCGTGATGTTTACAAAGTTACCAAGCGAGCAGAGTCCTCCTTGGGTTGCTGGGATCGCGTTGGCAATACCTTTTCTTCACATCTTTGGCGTTGGGATGATGTTTCTTATATCTAGGCTAGAGAGAAGCATTAAGTTAGTTGAGTTGGCTATTACTAAAAAGATATAACAAACAATTTAAGAGTGATTCAGCACGCTTGGCATTTGGGGTTTGGGTTACGTTCAGTGTTTACGGTGGTCAAATTGAGTGTCGTGGTCGCGTGCTTCACACCTTAATTGGGCGTTAGTTCCCCAGAGGAAGCAATCAATCCGTAGGGAATTTTTGTTTCTGGTGGAGTACACGCATAACTCGGATGATATCGCCCTCGAGCCAGTAAGACACAATCATCGAAATCTCAGGAATAATGAGCAATCGTCCGCGGATACCATCTCGTTGTACACCCATTAAAGGTTGTTCAAGCAAGTTTTCTACTTTTGCTTCAATGAGGTTGTCAGTTTTTTCTGCCGCATCAGGGTTAAAGTCATAGAGAAACTCGAAGATCTTTTCACGATCATTAAGTGACTCTTCTTCCCATAAAATCATTGCTTACCTCGATTACGGATTCTGGCTTTGCGCTCTTCCATTCGAGATTTTGCAGTTTGGTGCTCAACGAAAACGGATTTTCCTGAGTCAAACTTCTCAAATGCTAGGTTTACTTGTTCAGTTAGCCATGCATCGTGAGATAATGTTTTTCTTTGTTGTTCAGCGAGTTGCTCAGTAAGTTCACGGCAAGCATCACTTAAAGTTCGACCTTGGCTCTCAGCCATTTGTTGAGCTAGGCGTTTTGTTTCTTCATCAACACGAAATTGAATTCTAGTGTCCATGATGTATTCCTTTGTTGGTGTGTGTACAAATGTTAGCACTAGGCTTTGAGATGGGCAACTAACAAGCAATTTAAGAGTGATTCGGCACGCGTGGCATTTTTACTATGCGTTGGTTTTAGTGATTAAGGTGGTATGCGGGAGCATCGTATTGCGTGCCTCACACCTTAATTGGGCGTTAAGCTTCAATGAGGACAATATGGACTACGAAGAAATAAAACGACAGGGTATCGCTGGCTTTGTCGAAGATGAAGAGCAAACTAGACCAGAGCGTATTGTTAGATTTGTAGAGCTAAATGAATTATTTTCGCCACAGGGAGATATGCTTTTTACTGGTGGTTTACAGTCTAGCCTAGCTTTTCATGAATTGGCTAATAGTTACGTTAACGGTAATTACATGGCAGTTGTACTGTTGTGCCAAGCTTTTATTGAGCACTCATTGTCCGGTGAGTTCATCATGAGAGGACAGAATGCAATAGCGGAATCGTCGTTTAAGAAAATCCTTGAATCTGCAAAGGGAGCTGAAATTATAAGTGAAGCTCTTTTTGAACAATTGGAAGTGTTGCGGAAAATCCGCAACCCTTATGTTCATGCGAAAGCGGGGTTAAAAAATGGTTCATTGGCTAAGAAAATGATCGATGGTCGATTTGAATCTGCTGAAGACCTTGCTAAGTCGGATGCACTAAAGTCACTTGGTATACTAAAGTCTTTTGTGCATGAAAATGTATTTATGTGGACCCCTCAGCCTGAAGCTTAACAAAGCGTTTAAGACGGATTCCCAACGCTCGGCATTTTCGGTTTGATTCAGCTTTAGTGTTTACGTCACAATGGTTTAGGTGTGGTGGTCTGCGTTGCTCACCACTTAACGCGGCGTTATGTATTTTAATCATTGGTTTAGTGACAACTGACTAATTAACGTCGGAGCTACTGTCAATGCAACTAGAAACGAGTAAAAGCATGATTCGTATTGTTAGGAGAATTTGTGGTTCATATTATGCGCCTGGAGTTCTCATAGCCATTTTTATTATGTCGATATGTGTTGTAGAAAATAGAGTTATTGAGGGGCCATACACTGATAACGATGTGTTATACCATAAAGCTGAGGTAACAGGTAAGCATGGTACTGCTGGTCGTGGACTATCTTATGAAATTATTTTTGATAAAAAACACAAGTACGATATTAAAGTTCAAGGGTATGACTTTAATTTAATAAATAATAACTATTCCTTAGGATATGGTTCGCGCAAAGATACAGGAAACCTTAGTGTTGGGCTAGTTAAAACGCATTTAGATAATATTTATTATACTGTTTACGTTAAGGCTGGAGATGAAGTTCTTCTTTCTAGTTCTGATGGTCTTAATATGGTAAATAAATCTAATGCCGAGCAGGTTAAATGGAGAGCTTACTTAAGCCTTATTGCATTTATTTTACTTTCTCTAATCTTTAGGTTTCTAAAAAAGTATTATTAAATTCTATATATAAAGTTTGCTAATAAATTTGTGCAACCAAAATAAATAACAAACTGTTCAAGAGGGATTCGCAACGCGTGGCATTTTCACTATGCGTTGATTTTAGTGTTTAAGGTGGTATGCGGCGGCA
>NZ_JAKFZP010000002.1:0-976062 GCF_021654215.1 Vibrio sp. MMG023
AGTTGAAACGATGCCAATTTTGGATTTTCACCACGCTAGTTAACACTAAAATTGAAAGCCTGTACGCCAACTTAAACTTTGAGCTTTTACCACTAGATCTTGCGATATAGCTGAGTTTTTCCTCTTGCAAACTAACGCCCTGCTAAGGGGTGAGCAACGCAAAACCGAAGCCGCTGCATACCACCTTAATCACTAAATTCAACGCATAGTAAAAATGCCACGCGTTGCGAATCCCTCTTGAGCAGTTTGTTAGTCGCGAGGCACCGAGCGACAATTTTAAGCCAAACTAAACTTTGCGAACAACAAACTTTATGTGCTTTGATGCATTCAAGTCAGGCGTGGTCTCAAAGCGGCTATTCAATGAAACCACTTGGAACAAACAACGCCGCAGAAAGCGGACTGACAACGCCCAAAAGCACTTTTGGAAAACGAATCTCACAGTGCGGACTTTCAACAAAGTCACTGAAACCACGTGGAATTTGCAACACCAGAGAAAAAGTCACTTCAGCGAGTAAATCGGCTTTTGTACCAACAAACTCACCGAGCGGAGTTGCAAGCAAAAATAGACTCTCGATTGCCCTGTTCTGTCAGCACCAAAGAACAAAACAACCGCTAGGACACTTGCCAAACTTTAGGCTTAAAACAGCAGAAACTGAGTTTTGACCATCGACGATGAACTTGTGCGCTAAACAAGCAACTGCCAGATTTTGAGCTTAGAAACATGATTTTGATTACTAGCTTTTTCTGGCGACTAACGCCTTGCTAAGGTGTGAGTAACGCAATACAAAAGCTACCGCACAGCGCCTTAATCACCATAAGCCACCGCAAAGTGAAAATGCCACGCGTTACGAATCACTCTTAAGCAATTTGTTAGTACATGCGCTATTTCTATTTGTGTGCTCCAAGATATTGAAAAGTGGCATAATATGAAAGGCTTTGAACACTGAAGTGAGACGGGCAGCTACAAAACTTTACCCCGATTGAAAGACGAAAGTTGGCTAGAAGAAAAACGCACTGAACTGCCCTACTTTCACTGGCTTCAAATTAGAAAAGGATTCTTTCCTCGTACTTCAATAGCCACACCAAAAGTAATAAAGGTTCTCTCAAAAACCACGACGAAAATGAAGAAGCGCCAAAGAAATAGGCTAAGAGTTAGAATCCGTAAACGATGAAATCAAAGCGGACACTCCACATATAGTGCCACTGGAAAGAACGTGAAAGGTACAAACTGAAAGGTGTAAAGACGAACGCCAAAGCAGATAAACACCGAAGCTTATGACCTTTGATGCTAAACCCGTACTAACGCCGCATTAAGGTGTGAGTAACGCAACCACGAAACCCAACCATACCACCGTAAACATTGAACTCAACGATGGAATGAAAAATGCCAAGCGTTAGGAATCACTCTTAAATGCTTTGTTAGCTGTGTTGTCAATACTTCTTTCGAACCCACTCAACAACTCGTATTACGCCTGCATTCATTTTGATCGAACCAATCGCAAGCAGTTTATTAATAGCATCAGCATAGTCTGACTCACTAATAGCTAGCTCCCCTGTTGATTCAATATACTTATTACTAGCAATAAACCCATCTTCTTCGGATATTTTTTTAGATGGGTAAGATTCATCCCATAAAGCAGTGAAGACCATTGCAGTTATAGGGTCAATTTCAATTTGTATTCCTTTCCATACTTTACCCCATATATAAAGACCAATCATAGTCGTTAGGTACTTATTAGAGACGCTAGCCCCAGAAGCAGCAATGAAAATATCAGGCACTATTTCAAACAAATTTTTCCAACTTAAAAAGATATTCCCAAGCTTTCTTGATGAACCTCCACGTCTACCACCAGAATATACAGTTATGCACTCCATAATTTCTGGCTCATTCTTAGGTTCACTAATTTTAACAAATCTAGTTAATATTAGGTTTGCCACTATATTCGCGGATTTCTGATCACCTTTAAATAAAGTGGTAGAACGATCATTTACAATCTCTATAATTTCACTTTTCATACAGTACTAATTGATTCCTATAAACAGCTAACGCCCTGTTAAGGGGTGAGCAACGCAATACCGATGCCGCCGCATACCACCTTAAACACTAAAACCAACGCATAGTGAAAATGCCACGCGTTGCGAATCCCTCTTGAACAGTTTGTTAAATTCGTTCTAACGTATACATGCCCAACTTTCTAATTTCATGGAGTAGAGGCTTTACAGACTCTCGACACTCAAAGTAAAGAGAACATGTATCGTCATAACCTTGTACGAAAACAGCCCGATATTCTGGAATTACGAGCTGCAAAGCATCAGCATCCGCAACTGAAAACCTAGATAAACGACGGACAAACAAAGAGCTGTTTCTTGGCTCCTTAAATATCAACCGACTAACAGATCTATATTTGTACTGGTAACACGAAACATCCTCCGCTAGAAGACGATGAAACAAATGCCAACGTAGGTCGATATCGGCTTGTTGGTCTAACGAACGATTAGTAAAATATTGCTCAAACTCTTCTCGTGTTAACCAATGATCGAACACAGTGATTGCAACACATTGCCAATCCTCAATGCTCTCGTTCGTTTTATTGTCTAGAACGGAATAAAGTGACTTGAGGCTACCCTGCACCCCTTTTGATACATTTCGAAATGCTCTCATAAACCCTCAAGAATTTAACGCCCTGTTAAGGTGTGAGCAACGCATTACCGAAGCCGCCGCATACCACCTTAAACACTAAAACCAACGCATAGTAGAAATGCCACGCGTTGCGAATCACTCTTAAACAGTTTGTTAGTTTTATTGCTGGCGACTCAGTAACAAACTTGCTCCAGACATAGCCAAAAAAGTTGCACAGCCTCTATTGAAGCGCTTTGCCATTTTCGGCTTCGTAAACCACTGCCTTAAGTACATTCCAAATATCGCATAAATCGATATTGCACACATTTCTAAAACTAGGAAAGTAGCTCCTAGAGCGAAGAACTGTTCATTTACACTCGCTGAAACATCGACGAACTGTGGTAGAAAGGCGGTAAAGATTAAGATCGCCTTTGGGTTACCAGCGGCGAGCAAAAATTCTTGTTTAGCTAAACCTAATCGGTTGCGAGTATTTTCTAGTTCAGAAACAGGGCTCGCTTCCGAATGCCAAAGATTAAAGGCAATCCACAACAAATAAGCTGCGCCCACAATTTTAATCGTTAGAAATAGAGTCTCAGAAGCATAGAGAACGACGGCTAAACCAGAAGCAGCCAAGGCAATCATTACAGCGAATGCAACAATACGACCAAGTCCAGCAATAAAAGCGGATTTGAAACCGTAACAACGAGCATTGTTCATGGACAATAGATTGTTTGGACCAGGAGTCATATTGAGTGCAAAACACGCAGGTATAAAGAACAATAACTTCCAGATTTCCACAATATTTCCTCCATAAAACTAACGCCCTGTTAAGGTGTGAGCAACGCAATACTGAAGCCCCTGCATACCACCTTAAACACCAAACGCAACGCATAGTGAAAATGCCAAGGGTTGCGAATCACTCTCAAACAGATTGTTAGGGCTCACTTACTGCATAGTAAGGGCCAACCTGAATGTAACCTCCACAAACCTTCCATAGCCGTAGAAAATGGAAGGTAGTCAAACTGTTTACTAAAGTGAATTTCTGACCACAGCACATAGGAAACTCTCCAACGAGAAAGATCAGACAGCGAACTATCTCTAATAGCTAGAGAACCTGTACCACTACCACCACGGTATTCCTCCAGAATACGCTCTCGTAAACCGCCAAAACCCTTTTTACCAATTCCCCCGATACCGCTGTATACAAGACGAAAACCATCAACTTCCATACCACATAACTGAGTAAGGCCCATATTTTCTGTAGCTATATCCGCGAAATTGATAGACCCCTTCTTTGAGCAAGGTTCCGAGTCAAGAATTTCCTCGACGCTATAATTGGTATAGATCCAATACAAGCCATTCTGTCGAGTATCTGGACCGTTTTGATAGCGGAGTTTTCCATTTTCCAACAAGACTTCAGATAGCCTATTTCGCTGTATATCGTTTATTTCATCTACCAGAGAGTCGAACATATAGAAGTACCTATTGATGAGAGCCCTAACGCCCAATTAAGGTGTGAGGCACGCAATACCGAAGCTCCCGCATACCACCTTAATCACTGAAACAGACGCATAGTAAAAATGCCACGCGTGCCGAATCACTCTTAAATTGTTTGTTAGCTGAATTTAACGTCTTCAACCAACTTATACTCTATAGTGTCCTCTTCAACACTACGAATAGAGATGAGACGTTGTACTGCCACATCTAGATCTGATTGAGTGCATTGCACTTTGCCAACAGACATTAAATAGCCGCTCATTGTGTGGTAGAAACTTTGCTTAGAGTGAGATTTACCATTAGCCCAGAGCATTGTGACAATACATGCTTCCAACTCATTTAAGTGCTCCAAAACTTCATTATACAAGCCACTAGCTAACTCATAGACAGAGCATACTAGTCGCTCTTCGGAGCCAAACAACCCAATAAAACGATCGCCCTTAGACATAAGAAAAGTAATAAACTTATGTATATCGAGGTTACCCGCTTTTCGTGAAACCCCTCCAGTAACTTGTGTATACACAGTAATGAGTTCCATTGAATCTTCAGGCGCATCGTCAACGGTGCTATTTTCAAAACTTTTTTTGAGCAATTCGACAAACGCTGCTTTATCTTCATTCGTCCATTCTTGTCCAGAAAGAAAAGCTTCAAGAATCTGTGATTTTTCTATCATTGGTCATTCCTATTGGAAAATTTTCAATTATATCAAGCTACAAAAGAGGTGAGGACTCCCCTTTTAGTGGTTCAGCTAACGCCCTGTTAAGGGGTGAGCAACGCAATACCGAAGTTGCCGCATACCACCTTAACCACTAAAACCAACGCATAGTGAAAATGCCACGCGTTGCGAATCCCTCTTAAACAGATTGTTAGCACTTTAACTTGCGGCGAGCAAATATAACAAACTGCTGGTGTAAATCATGACACTCTGTTGCCTTTTCGTTGAGCTCTTGCAGTTGTTCATGAACATGTGGCGGATAATCCCATGCCCCTCTATAAGCATCCGGTACACATGAAAACACTGGTCCACTGTGCAAGTTGTATGAACGCGAAGCGAGTAGATAAACAAATGAGTGGCACTTTTGCCATAGTTCTGAACGCTTTGCTTCAATTTCTTCATTCAAAAAGTGATGCTCTACATTGTCCCAATGGTTAACAAACTTGTTAATATCTTTCAGGCTATTATCATGATAAGAGTTACCTAAATCATGGTCTTTCAAAAATGGGACTGAGTACCCATCCGAAGGAAAATCAATTAAAAAACGATTGAATAAATCAATATCGACTTGCCTAAGTTGCTTATTGTCCTCAAGGGCAAATTCTGATGATTTGTATGTGAAATACTTATTTGCCAAATTATGGATAAGTGCGAATGCAATCAGAGCAAATCCAACAAGCGGTTCGACAGAGCTTGACTGTAAATCTGCAAGAGTAAAATACTCCCCACCATTTAAATTAAATGTGTCTACTAAAAAGTTGTAGAAAATCTCTTTAAACGCTGTTGGTGTTACCAATATAGTACCGCCAAGTGATGCAACGAACCACGTTAATTTATTAGTAAAATCTGGAAACAACCAATGATTTGTAGCTTTTTCAACAAAGCTTTTTATATCTTTTTTTGTGAACACTTAACTTATATCTCCTCTTGAGTGCTAACGCCCAATTAAGGGGTGAACAACGCATCCACCCAAACCTACAGCATTGTGCCATAGCCACTAAATTTGAAGTAGAAGCAAAAGTGCCAAGCGTTGAGAATCCCTCTTAAATTGCTTGTTATGCCTGTAGTTGCAAGAAGTAATGATACGTCCCTGACTCCCTTTCATAACCTAAAGACTCATACAGTTTCTGGGCATTCACATTACTCTCAGCAGTCTCTAGAGCTAGACCTTTAACATTATCCTTTTTCCCCATATCTTTCGCTGCATCCATTAGCTTCTTTGCCACCCCTCGCCTCCTTGCTGTGTCTAGAACGAATAAGTCGTTTAGAACCCAAGTTCTAGCAGCCGAAACAGAAGAGAAGCTTGGATACAATTGAATAAAACCTAAACCATTACCTTTATCATCAAGTGCTAGATATATAATGGACTCATCATTATTTAAGCGCGACTCAATAAACTCACGAGCAACAGTGAGGTCGCTTTCTTGACCATAAAACACTCGATACGCATCAAAAAGAGGAGAAACCAAGTCTAATTGTTCAATTGTCGCTTTTACTATTTCCATGTACAAAATCCATTTTATTGTAGAAAGGCATAACGCCGCGTTAAGTAGTGAGCAACGCCACCACGAAACTTAACCATACCACCGTAAACACAAAACCCAACGATAGAATGAAAAATGCCATGCGTTGGGAATCTGTCTTAAACGCTTTGTTAAGCAGCAATTTTGCTACGACTCATCATCTGGCGCATTTTCACGTAACTCTTCTTCAAGCTTTTCTAGTTTAGACTTGTCGATAAGTCCTTTATGGGACTCGACAAGAGACGAGAAAAACTCATACACATCTGGGTCACCAATAATCCAGTTGATTTGACGATTAGACAGTGCAGCTTCACACAGCTCATCAACTTGCGACTTATTAAATTCTGAGAATTTCGATAGACGTTCAATGCGCGTATGAGTTGATGAAAAACTACCACTGGCTACAAAGTCTCGGATTGCCAACTCCTTTTCCAACTCACTAGCCAACTTGATATCTGGATAATGCGACTTAAAGAACTGCGAAAGACGACGATAAAACACAATTTCGCTTTTCTTACTGTCAGTCCATTCATCAGCTAAAAAATCTTTCAACTTATTCTCGTCAAGAACAGAGTAATAATCCTTATCGTCAGCAACAAGATATAAAGTTTCATCTTCAGGAACCTTAGATAGTAAACCTTCCCAGTTAATCGCATCACCCAAAGAGTTATCCTTACCTGGTGGGTTCCCAACAGCCATACGAAACCTAGCTTTCTCTACTAATTCTTGGCTTGTCTGGATTAGCTTAGCTTTTCCAAAAAGTTCAGCGATCTGTTGGTCTGCTTTTAACTTTCTTTCGTCAATATCGTCAGTGACCTTTTTGATAAGCTGAGACAATGACTTATCATAACTTTTAAGCAACTCACTAATTTCGGGATACTCAGGGTAATCCTTACAAATCTGAGGAAACTGGCGTTTTTGCTTTTGTTCCTTGAGTTTCTTTATTGCATCGGAAATTTTGTTTTCACGATTACGATAGAACTCATCTTTGATTTGCTGAGGCAACCATAATGTAATCTCGCCTTTTTCCAATAACACAGTTAATTTATGTAGTTCTTCAAGATCATCATTCGATAGATGATAGAAAGACAAAAACACATTTGTATCTATAAATAAATTCATTTACCACCTGACTATATACACTTCTTGCTGCTTAACGCCCTGTTAAGGTGTGAGCAACGCAATACCGATGTTGCCGCATACCACCTTAACCACTAAACACAACGCATAGTAAAAATGCCACGCGTTGCGAATCACTCTTAAACAGATTGTTATGTTCAAAACGGTATGTCGAAATCCAGATCTAAATCGGACTGTTGTTCTAAGGTTTTTAGCTCTTCTTCGATAAAGACGATAAAGCCCCAACTCTTATCAACTAGCTCACGAATAGATTCAGCACCGATAACTAAGGGGTTCCCATCCTTATCATAACCAGCACGATGAACACAGTGATGCCTTGTACTAACAGCTTGGAATAACCACTTAATTTCACCAAAATCTACGCTCAACACGTCCTTGTACATGGGCTTAACTTTTTTAAGGTCATGGAATATCAGGTCTTTTAAGTACTTTGCTACTGTTTGCTTTAATTGGTTTTGCTTTTGAAATATTTCTTTAAGAGTGAATTTTTGCTGTGAAAACGTAGGATCAGTTTCTACTAGCTTTTGTATAAAGTCACTGTTGTTAGTAACCTTATGTATAAACGTAGACGCAAGATATGCCTCTACTGCAGCAACAACATGACCATGTAGCATTACATGCAAGCTAAAAGCTTGCTCTTCGGAAACTTCCGCTTCAAGAAGACCTTTTACGTTCTCTATTTGGCGTTCGAATACAGAAAACTGTTTTGAGCTTTCAATAAACCAATCGAGATCATCTTCACCTAAATCAGGGTAATAAGGGACTGAATAATTCACATCTATTTCACCATTATCGATGCTACATTCAGCATATGAGAATGAGTTGATTATGTAAGCCTCATACATATCTCCACACTTCTCACACTCAATTTCTTCCCAATGTTCACTGGTACTATCACGAGATTTCTCTGCCATGAAATCGGGATCAGGAACATATACAGTCGCTTCGATATGATGAGAGCATCTACACACAAAGCTAATATCCATCAATAGACTCAAATTCTTCTCCTTTGAACATAACGCCCTGTTAAGGTGTGAGCAACGCAATACCTAAGCTTCCGCATACCACCTTAAACACTAAACGCAACGCATAGCAAAAATGCCAAGCGTTGCGAATCACTCTTAAACAGATTGTTATGTTTTACCACAAGTGACTGACTTACTTGAGGAAGAACTGATATTTTGGACTACTTTTCTGAATCAGCCCACACGGTAAGGACCAACTTGGCCACCAAAGGCGACCAACTCAAAACAAGTATGAACACTTCCCTGCCCAATGAGGCAACACGACAAGCATCCAGCAAGTACCCTAGTCTCTTCTCACAACAGCGCCAAACAATGGTTAGTTGCCGAGACTACTGCCAAGGTAGGATGTTGCTTGGAAAAGAACCTCAAAGCGACTTTAAGCCAGAGAAACTTAAACCTAGCCTGCTCGACCTGACAATGAAGCAACCCACGAACATTGGCATGTTTTACGGCCTATGAGATTCAAGAACTTAGGCAGATAATACTGATTTGCTGAGTCTACTAGGGACGAACTGCCTGAGGGGCAAAGAACTAAAGCCTAATGTATTTAAGCCTTTGAAATACAAGTAAACATAACGCCGCATTAAGGTGTGAGCAACGCTACCACGAAACTTAACCATACCACCGTAAACACAAAACCCAACGATGGAATGAGAAATGCCAAGCGTTGGGAATCACTCTTAAATGCTTTGTTATGTTTAAACTAGCTCTTTTTGTGCAGACAATAAATATGCATAGTTTTTCAAAGAGTCCGGCAACTTATTACAAGTTGGAGTCTCTTTAATTGCTAGCTTTACTGATGCGGCAACCCCTGCCCCTAGTGTCAACATGCTTGGTATGGATGCCGGAATCCCTGTAAACATTGTTGATAAAGCGCCAAGTAACCCTGATAATGCAACAAAATCATCAGTGGCTACCTTTGTGATAGACTTAAATACCACATTCTGATCAAGCTCTTGCACTACTTTACTATAGTTTTCAAGCTCCCTTTCTAAGGTGCTTTTTACTTTTTCAGCCTCTTTGAAAGAGTTCTCAGCTGAGCAAATTCTTGCAGTGAAGCTATCAATAACATCTCTTAAGGCAAGGAGCTCTGGTTGGCGCTTTTCTCTAAAACGTAACACATCATCAAGGGGCACATTTGAAGCAGGGATTGGAAGCAAATTAAATAAACTAAACTCTGTAGTCGCTCTAACAATAGATGCTTCTTTGGGAATATAAACTTCTGGTTGCGTTTGAAAAAGACTCCATTCACAATCATCGGACTTGTTTAGATGGACCAAAGATGCTAGCTGTGAATACAGCGGAATCTCCTGAATATATAGACCTCTACCAGCCAACTCAACATCCAATCCAGCAGGTGGTTTTTCATTAACAGCAAGTCCTTCTAGTTTTAATAAGTCGAGCTCTGGATTAGAGGGACCTAGAAAACTATCACGCATCATAAAATTTTCGAGTGCACTATAATCTATGATGTCCCAAAATAGTAAAGCAAAACGCAAGCTATCTAATTCTAGTTTGTATTTCAAATCGCCATGATAACCTTTCTGAGAACCATCAGAAGGAATAAAAGTTGGACCAACTACTACACCACGTTTCATAAACTTTCCTTTAAACATAACGCCGCATTAAGGTGTGAGCGACGCTTGGCTATACTTGAGCGAAGCGAAAGCGCCAGGCGTTGCGAATCACTCTTAAATGCTTTGTTAAGTTTATTTTATGGTAACCGTTCTTGTACACTTTGTACTGAAATCGCAAGGGTAGAACATCAGTTGATATGGTAGCGCAAACGAATTTTTCTCAAATGAATAAATAAAGACTCCCCGTTCCGCTTCCATTGCTGCATAACCTGCAAAACGCTTTTCGTTATCCATAACAACCAATCCAACAGCAACTGTATCCAAACTATACGGCGAATCTATTAGATCGATTATCTCACTATAATCAAATTCTATTTGATGATTTTTACCTATCTGAGGATTTAGAGTAAACAATACATTTTCGGCAATATCGACTGAGAATTCCTCCGTTACGGTATCTCTGGCTATGCCGGGATTTTTTGCTGATATTTTGTCAATTTGACTACTCAGACTCAACTTAATGGTTACGAACGTAGTATTTTGTTTTTCATAATACTTAGCGCTTTCCAGACAGAATTCTTGTTCGGAGGCATTACAAAGCATATACATCTCTGCAAACTTAGCCGTCAGATCAGTTGATATCTCATGATATTTTTTAGCCGAGCAAATAGTTTCGAAATGCCCATCATCATAGGCAATTACTTTCGTTTCTTCATAGCCTTTACACTCTAGCCATGCTTCTTCCATCGACGAGTATCTAGCTTCATTTTCTGCATACGCCGAAAATGAAGCTACCCATACAAAAAAATACAAGATACTTAACTTGTTCAAACCGATTCCTTTAAACTTAACGCCCTGTTAAGGTGTGAGCAACGCAACACCGAAGCCGCAGCACAACACCTTAAACACTAAACGCAACGCATAGTAAAAATGCCACGCGTTGCGAATCACTCTTAAACAGTTTGTTAGTGCGCTTTTTCAGCGATCCCCTAACCCTTGAGCGCGTTACGCCAATACTCGACAGTTTTATCTGAAACCATGCCGGTTTCTCTAGCTGCAGCCACGAGAAAGTCACACAAGTTAGCTGCTATCTGCTCATTACCAAGTAAATACAAACTACGAATTGCTCGGGTCAGGCGGAGTTGGTTGTGGTCATGACTTTTAAGCCAGACGTGGTTAGCAGGACTTAGTTCCAGTAATGAAGAAACTTCATACCCATCTCGCTGTAATCCCCAAAACTCAAGTAAAAGGTCGAGAGCTTTTAAGTGAGCAACACGCAATTCTTCTGAATTAGCAAAAGCCTCTCGATCTGCTTGAGTTACCAAAGGAGCATGTTGATTGAACTTAGTACCCTCATCAATCGGAAAAAGAACTTGAATATACTTATGATCATGCTCTAGCCAGAAGTGGTTGTAAGCTAACAACTGCTCTACATTACGACCAAATTTATCTGGAGCTTTACCAGATATGAAACGAGCAATTTCACTCATTTTAAATCCTGCTAATTGTAATTTTTATCTTTGCGCACTAACGCCGCATTAAGTGGTGAGCAACGCAGACCACTGAACTAAAAGTATTGTGCCGTAAACACTGAAATTGATGCAAACCAAAAATGCCGAGCGTTGGGAATCCGTCTTAAATGCTTTGTTAGCCCTGTGGTTGACTAGTACATATAACCTAGCCAATCAAAATGTCCAACACCCCACTGCTTATCTCTGAGTGGTTTCACATACAGTTCATCAATATGCTCTACAGCAACTCCAAAGTTGGTGTGCTCGTGAAGCCTTAACCAAGACTGCATACACTGAACCTTGTTAAAGCCATTTGATGAGTAGAAATCATGTAGCTCAGATATGAGGATTATGAAATCAACGTCTTTAGTTTCGGCAAATGCCGATACTTCTGACAACATGAAAGAGCCAATACCTTGCCCTCGATAACGTTCATCAACACAGAAGTCGATTACGCCCAGAACCTTATGTATTTCTCCACCGACGCTAACGACGCGATAGTCCAGCCCAAGATAGCCAACCAACTGTTCACCTTGAAAATGAAGGGCACGCATATGAGGTAACTGCTTAAAGTAAGAACGACTTACTTGGCTGTCTGGAAAAGCTTGATTTCTTAATGCTTCGATTGCCTTATGATGCAATTCTGAAACATCTATTTCTTGTACGATTTCCATATCGTTTCCTCGAAAAGGGCTAACGCCCTGTTAAGGTGTGAGCAACGCAATACCGATGCTTCCGCATACCACCTTAATCACTAAAACCAACGCATAGTAAAAATGCCACGCGTTGCGAATCACTCTTAAACAGTTTGTTAGGTTTGTGCCTGCTCCATTTTCGCTGGGAATTCATAAATAAATTTCATCAGCATTTCCGAAAAAGTGATGAGATCTGTTGCATCTTGATGTGTCATCAGAGCAATTTCATGCGTTGCTTCGTTGCCTTTTTTACGAATTTGATCAACCCATAACCGACCATTTGGTGGAAAATATCCCTTATCCGCAAGATAGTTTACATAAGAAATAAAACGATCTCCCTCAGAAGCACCAACAGATACAGCAATATTCATTAGCAACTTACGGCTTGCTAACACTGAAGATGTATATGCTCCGACAGATACACAATTTCGTGCTTCTGTGTATAGTGCTTCAACCAACTCAGGAAGATGTTCAACCTTATTACCAACAGGAGCTTGTGGAAGTTGCCCTTCATTACTTAAGTATGTTGGTTTTGTACAATGAGGACATATTGCGATTACCTCATATGAGTCCGACGAATAAGACTCATGACTAGCTACTTTATTCTCACAATAAGCGCACAAGTACTCCGCTGAGCCGTCACCCTTATCTGTGTTGTACCAACGTATTTTATTTCTCATTATTTACAAACATCCCAATAAAAACCTAACGCCCAATTAAGGTGTGAAGCACGCGACCACGACACTTAATTTGACCACCGTAAACACTAAACTTAATCCAAACCAAAAATGCCAAGCGTGCTGAATCACTCTTAAATTGATTGTTATGTTTCAATTTTCGGCAATTCGATAAGCTCAAGATCTGACCACCATTCCATGAGACTATTATACTCATTTTTTAACCAGACATACTTGGGATAAACACTTTCATTACCCTCGTATTTCTTAAGATTTTCGATGATTTTGTTTTTGACGATAGTAAGGTAATTTTCATATTGTCCAGCGTATGGAGGATACAAATACCAAGTCCAATACCGTTGGTAATAGTACCCATCGTTATCCAGACCGTAAAAAATAGGAGCCAAAGGCATTTTCCCATCCGACAAGTCAAAGAAGTCTAATATGTCGGGATCAATGATGATTCTTGGAAATTTTGCATGCTTCTCTTCAAGTTTAAATGCTTTTATATATGCAGAGCCAAAAAGCACTTTATCATGATGAAACAACAAACCTTTAGATATAGCACCTCTACAAAATATCCCATCAAAAGCAAGATCAGCTGTAATTTTATGGATTTTTCTCGATAACCCTTTAAAGCCGTCAAGAGTTGGTTCAGCTGAAATTATGATGCAATCGGACACATACGTTAGTTTAGGGTCTCCTAGCTCTTTTTCTACTATCCCATCTTCAGTTTCAACATAGATAGGTAAATCGGCTGAATAGTTTGGCTCATCTGTCTCTTCGCTCATAAAATTCAGAATCGACTTTATACGCATTAAATCTGGATTATCACCATGATTATCTTGTTCAATTTTCTTTATAATATCCGTGAACCCGAGGATGTCGATGAAAGCCACAAAGCGCTCTTCCATCACGTTTTCTTTGCTAAGCATAAGACTCATTATTTGATATTTACCTCTGAAACATAACGCCTTGTTAAGGGGTGAGCAACGCAATACCGAAGTTGCCGCATACCACCCTAATCACTTACACCAACGCATAGTAAAAATGCCACGCGTTGCGAATCCCTCTTGAACAATTTGTTATGTGAACATGCAAACTCAGTATCCAATATCTAGGATCAAAAGCAACGTTAATAAAAAAGGAGACCAGTACCATATGCTCCCTTTCCATTGACGGACTACTAAAGTTTGGTACAGCAAAGCGACAATTAATACTAGCTCTAGGAAAAGCTGGAAAGGAAAGAGCAACAATGAGTAAACCATCCCATACCCAGGAGCTTGACCTGCTTCGCTAGGGTTACTCATTACACCGTCGATAAAGTGCTCGAAATATAAGTAAATGAAATGGTTCAGTGTTAGTACAACTAAAACAAACCTCACAATGCTGACGCTCCAAGTTTATGATTTGAAATAGTATTTGTTCCAGTTCAGAAACTGTCGAGCATCATATTTTCATAAACTCGACATCAATCTCAGTTTTGTTCACATAACGCCCTGTTAAGGGGTGAGCAACGCAATACCAAAGCCGCTGCATACCACCTTAAACACTAAAAACAACGCATAGTAAAAATGCCACGCGTTGCGAATCCCTCTTGAACAGTTTGTTAGTATTCAGACCCAACCTGTTACACCGAACTTAAAAAGAAGTCTTATTTGTCAGTTCTCTATCGTCTTGAAACCACAGTTTTCACAGATCGTATGTCGAGAAAACTCATCCATAGAAGCTAAAAATGGACCAACTGCCCAGCCTTTGATTAACCCAGCAATAAACTCTTTACGCTTTTGATGTTTTACACCAGCAAAAGGACTTGGGTTCCTAATCAATACGGTAATATGTTTGGATTTAATGTTGCAAGCAGAACACTGATATTTGTCTATCTGATGAAGCACTAATTTTCCTCCTGAATACTAACGCCTTGCTAAGGTGTGAGTAACGCAATACAAAAGCTACCGCACAGCGCCTTAATCACATAAGCCACCGCAAAGTAAAAATGCCACGCGTTACGAATCACTCTTAAGCAATTTGTTAGTACATGCACTACTTCTATTTATGCGCTCCAAGATATTGAAAACTGGCATGATATGAAAGGCTTTGAACACTGAAGTGAGACGGGCAGCTACAAAACTTAAACTCGATTAAGAGACGAGAGTTGGCTAGATGAAAAATGCTCTGAACTGCCCTACTTTCACAGGCTTCAAATTAGAAAAGGATTCAATCCTCGTACTCCGACAGCAGCTCTAAAGGAAAACAAGATTCGCTTGGAAAGCCCAGCGAAAGTGAAGAAGCGCCAAAGGAATAGACTAAGAGTTAGAAACCGTAAACGGTGAAATCAAAGCGAACACTCCGCATATAGTGCCACCGGAAAGAACGTGAAAGGCATTAACTGAAAGGTGTAAATACGAGTGCCAAAACAGATAAACACCAAAACTTATGATCTTTGATGCCAAACCCGTACTAACGCCCAATTAAGGTGTGAAGCACGCTACCACGACACTTAATGTAACCGCCATAATCACTAAGCTCGACCTAAACCAAAAATGCCAAGCGTGCTGAATCACTCTTAAATTGTTTGTTATGTACGTCTTAAACTGTTCTCTCTATTATGCTCTTTTCCTTGAGCTGGAAACCAAATCATTTCATTTCGTACCAATCTATGACCAGAAATGACTGATAATAAATTATGGATAAAGTACCCAAAAGCCATGTCTTCGAGTCTATACAAGTGCCAATGATCATAGCCAATTGCCCTATCAAGCGGGCATTGTTCCCAAAACTTAATAAATTTATGTTGCCCAAGACAAACATGATCAATTGTTTTGTGTATATGCTCGTCAGTTAGCTCTTTCAATAGCTCGAGATCTATTCTTGGTTGCCTAGTTCGCATTTCATATATAAAAACACCAACAAAGATATCTAAATCTGGTTCAGAATCCCGAACTAACTTTGCAGCATCAGAAATGCTTTCACAAGCATTACGATAAACAGGAGAGCTATATGTCGATTTTACTTCGATAATCCCACGACATGACGATGGCTGAATAAATACCAAATCACCATCACTATAAATTACAGGCTGTGTATTATCATAGAGTAATATATCTATTTGACTTGAGTTTCCTGCCTCTGTGATTATAAACCCTCGGCCTACGGATATATTCTTAGGGCAACTTCTCTGAATTACTTGCCTTAATATAGATTCTTTCCATTCACCGTCTGTAGGCCAATGTGTATCGTTAATCAAATATCGGATACGATTTTCTAAAGCTTTTAGCTCCATTGATATTGATTTAAAATATTGTTCTGTATCCATTTATCCACCTAAGTACATAACGCCCTGTTAAGGGGTGAGCAACGCAATACCAAAGCCTCCGCATACCACCTTAAACACAAAAACCAACGCATAGTGAAAATGCCACGCGTTGCGAATCCCTCTTGAACAGTTTGTTATGCTTGTTCTATCAGTAGGCACAGTGACGTTCCAACGCTTCATCCAGTTAGACTATGCCTATAAAGAGGTCTTATTTATTATGTTCTTTGCCACTTGAATGCTCGGCATACTTTTTGGAAATGAGTTGATGGATATGAAGTCCTGTTTTACGAACAAGATACCAATCTAACGCAGCTAAAATGACCAAGCCTATTATAGTTCCCATCTAAATCCCTCCTTGCATATCGAATCATAACTCTATCAAAACACTGACAAGTTAGATAAGACAGAACGCAATTTTTTGGTGAGCTGCAATGGTTTTCAGAGAAGTTAGAGTCTATTAAGAGATAAGAACCTAATTTTTCTGGAATAGATGCTAGGGCAGATACCGGTGATATTTGTTAAATACGTAAAGTGTTTATACTTACAAGTTTAAGAAAAAGCATAACGCCGCATTAAGGTGTGAACAACGCGACCACGAAACTCGACCATACCACCGTAAACACTAAACCCGACGATAGAATGAAAAATGCCAAGCGTTGCGAATCACTCTTAAATGCTTTGTTATAAGCCAATCACCTCTAGTGTAGCTTGCCAAAGATTTTTACCAATCTCCACTATGTACTCTGGAATTGACTGATAAAAATCTAGAAATTGAGTGTGAAAAGTTAATAAAAGAATTGCAATAATAATCAGTAAAACCCCTTCTATCATGTCACCCACTTTCCCTAAAAAATACTTGCCTATTATAAATCTCTCGCTCACAACCTGCCTGCTTAAGTAGATAGTAAATGAAAAAAGGTAAGGTATTATGCAGAACATGGAAAATGCAACGGCATATTTCATACTACCGTTAAGAAATATTGCCTCGAAAGTGGCAACAAGCGCAAAACCAGCAAACAGCCCGAGCAGTGCTCCATTCAAACTTAAAAGAAAATCTGCCAAAGGGTGTAATATCGTTCGATACATTGTTGTATTATTGTTACAACCTGCAATAGCTCTATGCAAAGAACTCAATATCATTAGGAAAACGACAATGTAAGAAATACTCCCGACCGCCACGTGCTCATTGGTTATTGAACTTGCCTGCTCAGATAGATCAATAGTAATTTGAGCATATTTCAAGTAGGAATATACGATACCATCACTGGATAAATACGGGTCAATAACAATCGCAATCCCGCAAATAATTCCAATCACTAAAAAAGGAAGTGATTTTCCATGTAACTCAGGTATAAATTTTAGTTCCACTATTCATTCCTTGTCGTGGCTTATAACGCCCTGTTAAGGTGTGAGCAACGCAATAGCGAAGCCACCGCATACCACCTTAACCACTAAACCTAACGCATAGTAAAAATGCCACGCGTTGCGAATCACTCTTAAACAGTTTGTTATGCCGTTTGATTGTCATTGATGGCTCGTTGCAGTGCTCCTGTAAACTCTTTGATATCGCTAATTGCTTGGGTAAAATCTTGGGCACCTACACTAATCGTACTGCCATCAACATTTCTGCCATTTCGATGAACAATATCGTGTCTTAACTTTGTAATTTTAACTACTTTAGATATATCAATTTCAAGTTTAACACCTAAGAGTTGCTCATACATTTCTACGACATTTGGGATATTGTGGTATAAGACGTCACTGACATATCTTAAAACTAGGGATTTAACGTCTAAATCTGTTTCAACTACATCAGTTAGTTTAACGCTTTTAAGCACTTTGAATTTGCGTAAGGCATTTTTTAAAAACTGTTCATCTTGAGAAATGAGAGCTCGTAAGGTGTCACCTAAGTATGACTCAAGCAGTGTAACCGCATATGCATATGACATTTTTACAGCAATGTTTGTATGGAGTATAAAAGCCATCTTTTGAGGGTTATTGACGTTACTATCAAACATGATTCTCAAAGCATCAAGTTCGCTAACAAATATGTTGTGAATGTTTGATGACCCATTATCTTTCAACCATCGCAACTCCGCCTGCCATTCAGCTTCTTCACGTAAATGTTCTTGGTAATTCGAATACTCTTCTGCTAACTCCTGATATTCCTCTGAGTCTTCTTCAAGCGAGTCATCGCTCAATCTTTCTCTGATCCACTCATCAGCGTGTAGCTCTTGCATCTCGAATAAGTAATCTTTTGTCGAACTCAATTCACTTACCTCTATCACAATATCTCTAACGGCATAACGCCCTGTTAAGGGGTGAGCAACGCAATACCGAAGCCACCGCACACCACCTTAATCACTAAAATCAACGCATGGTAAAAATGCCACGCGTTGCGAATCCCTCTTGAACAGTTTGTTAGTTGCGTTTAACAGCTTTCCACTTTTGATAATTCGTCAACCACGAAAAGCTATGTAGATTAGCCCTAAAACGAGGCATTTTAGAGAAGCTAACTACTCCGTCAGAGCTAATATCAGTTACTAGAAAAGTATCTTTAACCACAAGCTTAGATGTGTCTGGCATATAAAGATCAAAGCTCATCTCGTAGCATTCATCTTTCTGAAAATAAACAGAGACAATATCAACACTGACCAAACAGGTTGTTCGACACGGTATGTAAGTTTTAACAGGAAAGTACTTTGCCGAGTCAACCCTATCTGTACTTTTTCGAACAAAGAGCGCATCAATGTAAACCGCTTGGTTACCTAAACTCGATGCGACTAACTCGACTATACGTTCACGTTTTATTGAACCTGAAGTAACAGTTTTCCTATGGTGTATATTTGCCAACCTAGCCGCAAACTTAAACGATCGCCAATAGCTTGTTACGTACAATGAAAATAATGAAAACATAAATGCAGCAAGTGCAATAACTTCTGCGAGCCCCAACTTCAACTCATTCTCTCCTTTAACTCCAAAGCAACTAACGCCCTGTTAAGGTGTGAGCAACGCAATACCGATGCCACCGCATACCACCTTAAACACTAAACGCAACGCATAGTAAAAATGCCACGCGTTGCGAATCACTCTTAAACAGTTTGTTATATACCGCTATCGATTAAAATTTTAGTCAGTGTTTCTTGGATATTGTTATCAAGACTATCTTTTACATGTGCTTGTTCATCTTGAGATAAAAGTGAGAACTGCGCGGGAAGCTCTTCGATGTCGAGAACCTTAACCCCTTTTAAGTAACACGTACTGCATTTGCTGTCGCCATCAATATATGGAACAACATTTAACGATACATATGTTATTGCACCCATTCGTTTACCAAAGATTGATTGTTGATGGACACCATAGCCGAAAGTATTCGATACACCATAAATATCTCTAGGTACAAGCTTTATAGCCATATCAACATCACCGATTTCTGACTCCGAGATAAGCTTAACCGCCATCCCTTTTGCCTCGACATAGTCTTTGACCGTTTTAACAAGTAAATCAGAGAAAGAACCATCTTTAACTGCATCATAATCGTTGTTAAATATCGTTGTACCAGTCGTTACAAAGTTAGGATATTCAGGAAACTCGTTAACTACCCCTACGGTTTCAACTTCCTTAAGATCTTGCGGTTTCAACGTAGATGCACAGCCTGTAAGAACTACTAACAATAACAATGAGTAAACTAACTTTATTTTATTTTTCACCTTTATTCTCCCTAGGTATATAACGCCCAATTAAGTTGTGAGCAACGCTGCCACGACACTCAAGCACTTCGCCGTAATCACTAAACCAGTTGAAACCGAAAGCGCCGAGCGTTGCGAATCAACTTGAATTGTTTGTTATGAGTTTTTCACAGCACCTACATGCTTAACTATCTGATAGTAAAGTACACCTTGCCAAACGATAAAAGGTAAAGTGTCTAATGCTGTACTTTCCAGTGCAGGATTTTCAGGAATAACCAACATATAGTAAGCGAACAACAAAGCAGACATCGGTATTAATAGAACGAAGAACCTGACTGCAACCACAAAGCTAATACTAAAATATCTCCCTAGGAAGTCAGTTCCATTGTCAGCCCCATTTGCTTTATAAGCTAAAAATGTACCTAGCATAGGGATTAAGACAGAAGATACAGAACTGATTGTGTCCCACACGTTTCCAGACTCGATTGGGAATCTTAGCGCAAGCTCAATGCCTAATGCAGTAAAGATGAGAGTTAAGAAAATATATATAAATCTATCTTTTTCAGTCAGTCGTCCAGACCTAATCTGTTCTTTTAAGCTTTTGATATTCCAGATATACATTTTTCCTCCTAAACTCATAACGCCCAATTAAGTTGTGAGCAACGCTGCCACCTAACTAAAACACTGCACCATAACCACCAAACAAGTTGAAACCGAAAGCGCCGAGCGTTGCGAATCAGCTTGAATTGCTTGTTATGTGCGTGCTAAACGATAGCGCCTTACTGTGCCTTCATTGTCATCTGTATAGTTACCCAGATATTCGCCACCGCAGTTTTCTATAACCTTTTGAGATGCGGGATTATCAATTGAACAGGTAACAATAACCGTGTCATTTACAACATTGTCGCGCACCCAAGCGAGAAGAAACGAAGCAACACCTTTGCCACGAGCTGATGGCTTAGTCTCGTAACCAACATGCCCTATTACATTCTCTACGTTCGCATTAGTCCCAGTACGAACTCGGATGGCGCCTAAGATTTCAGAGTTCGAAACACAGTAGTACGTTGTACTTGGCAAATACCCGTTTGGTAATTCGGAGGTTACCTTAGACCGCTCAACCAAACCAGACAAATAGACTTCAGGGTTTAGCTCAACATTTTCGTATTTGGGTATCCCCGAATCGAAGCATTCTTTCGCATAGCTACCTAGAATTGGAGCCAAATCAGGACTAGCTTCTACTACTTCCATGTCTATTTTCCTCTAAAGCACATAACGCCCTGTTAAGGGGTGAGCAACGCAATACCGAAGTCGCCGCATACCGCCTTAAACACTAAAACCAACGCATGTTGAAAATGCCACGCGTTGCGAATCCCTCTTGAACAGTTTGTTATACGTTTTGGTAGATGTCATGCAGGCACTCTGATTCAGTGTCATTTATCAGTGAGTCTCCGATGGTCAACTGGATATTCATCGAGCTATCTTCGCTACTAGCTATTGGTCTAACACCATCAAGCACACAAAGCATACCGAAAACCGACTCTTTGACAGCATCCTCGATAAGACCCTGAACCAACGCCTGCTCACTTGGGGGTAATGACTTAAACCAATTCGATTGTTCGAGTAAACGCTTATCGGGAGATTTACCAGGTGGTTCCGATAAGTTTTCAATCGTATTTTCTACCGAAGAAGACTCAACAACTTCTTTGATGGCTTTAACAAATTCAACTTTATCCATAATTCCTCAGAAACGTATAACGCCCTGTTAAGGTGTGAGCAACGCAATACCAAAGCCGCCGCATACCACCTTAAATACTAAAACCAACGCATAGTAAAAATGCCACGCGTTGCGAATCACTCTTAAACAGTTTGTTAACTGCCTACTCCAAGCTTAAGCGATGTTGATATTGATAGATCTGTTCTCGTTCTACTCCTAGTTTTGATAACAGATGAGAAATAACAACAAGCCTTAAGATATAACCGATGTCAGCATAGTCATTAACACTCAACTTTTTCATCATAACTTTTGGACGACCAACATGAGCTAGTTCGTTACGAACAGTAGATATGGCTTTCCCAAGATTATCTTCGCCGACTTTTTCAAATAACTTTCTTAACTGGGAGACTAGTTCAGGTGAAGCATATGTTTCAATTGGGTTTATATATTTCATTGCAGACTGCCCACCTAGATCAATGTTGATAGCCTCTAACTGCGTAGAATACAAAAGGATATCACTGTGAGCGTGATGAAGTGTTACAAATCCAGTATCATACTGATGAGCAACAGATAAAACATGAAAGTCATCGTATACTTTAAACCAATTTGAAAGCACTATACTCATATCAAGTTGTTTCCAATTAAGCGGCATAAAATTATGACTAATATCTGCCTGCGCTAGTTCAACTGTGCGTGCTTCCAGAACCATACTATTCAGTATTTTGACCGTTTCGTCTTTACCATTAATTGTCAGTTCGATTTCCTCAGGAAATACAGGTCGAGACATCAGTATTGAAAATAAAGATGCAATTCTGGTTATACTACCAATAATGTCACTAGCACCTTTAAATTCTTTGGCAGAATAACGCACATAATATTTAAGAGATTTTCTTAAATTAAAAAATGCCTTAGGGTGAGATTCCAAAATTTCATCGAATGCAATATCAAACTTTTCTTTCGCTTCTTTATCTCTGGAACCTATTAGGTTCTTCAAGCGCTTACCTACCATAGAATAAGTCGCTACATTAATGACTTCAATATCCCAATCATCACCACTAACTTTAACAATAGGGCTATCTTGATATTTTAACTGTGTTAGCCATCCTTGAGGATGGATAAACTCTTGCATCCCATTGAACGTAAAGTGCGTACATTCAAACAGCTGCTCTTCACATACAAAATCACCGATAATCAAGTAATAAAAACCATGCACACCTGATCTAACGTGGACTTGCCCCATAAAGTGTGTACCACTATCAAAGTCAAAATCCCCAACTAATGTACATTTTTTACCGTTGCTCAAAATACCAAACAAACGCTCACAATTATTTGGAATGCTACTATTAGCCAAGGAGTACTCAAGTTGGAGTCCGTCTTGGGGAGAGTATTTAATTTTTGCAGCAAACCTAGCCGCACTGCTACTTTCAGTTTCAAAAAACTCACCAAAGAATTCATAACTTTCAAAACAATTAAATACTTCTTGAGCCAAATTGACCTCCTTTGGCAGTTAACGCCTTGTTAAGGTGTGAGGCACGCAATACATAAGCATCCGCATACCACCTTAACCACTAAACCTAACGCATGGTAAAAATGCCACGCGTGCCGAATCACTCTTGAACAATTTGTTATGTTGTGGACTCAAGGCAGAGGCATCCATTCTTTTACGCCTACATACTGGTCATATTTGTCTTGTTCGTCTTTTGTTTTTTGGTCTCTGATGTAACGCATTGAAAATCCACCATACATTGAACCACTGTTATTCAGAGACCAATCTACGATATCTTCATCTGAAACTGAGTATGCTTCACCGACGACAATATGATCTAACTGAGGGAGTGTTTCAAAAGCTTGAACCACGAAAGACTTTGAATCTACATCTACCACCATGAACCATAAGTAAGCACCTTGTTCTGGGAAGTATACTTTTACAAGAGCAAAACTAGATGCAAGCTCAGGTTTAGACAAGAGCTCACGAAAAGTTCCTATGCTCGCTTTAGCTTCGGTAATTGTCCTCTGCCATAAAAGATCAGTGGATAAAACTGGATTACTCTTCACTTCGTCACCCGAAAAACTTAAACCTGAATGTAGAATTGATACCAATAGTAGTAACCAATATTTCATTGTTAGCCTCAAACAACATAACGCCTTGCTAAGGTGTGAGCAACACAATACCTTAGCCCCCGCATAATACCTTAAACACATAAACCGCCGCATAGTAAAAATGCCGCGCGTTGCGAATCACTCTTAAGCAACTTGTTATACCGCTTGATTGAGGCTAAAATGACCAATATAAAGACCACTTAAGAGACTGATTATATGACCACTAGAATTTTAGCCGATGTTGCTGCAAGCATTACCGAGTTGAAAGCTAACCCTATGAAAGTTGCAACTAGTGCTTACGGCGAACCTGTTGCTGTATTAAACCGAAATGAGCCCGCATTTTATTGTGTACCTGCCGAAGCGTACGAAATGATGATGGACAGACTCGAAGATCTTGAACTACTAGCTATCGCTAAAGAGCGTGAATCTGAAGAGAGCATTTCGGTAAATATTGATGACCTATAAACTCGACTTTAAAAAGAGCGCACTCAAAGAGTGGAAAAAACTTGGCTCTACTCTGCAACAACAATTTAAGAAAAAGCTGATAGAACGCTTAGATAACCCACATGTTCCGGCTTCAAAGCTTTCTGGAGCTGACAACATGTATAAAATTAAGTTGCGTCAATTTGGCTACCGTCTCGTCTACAAAGTTGAAGACGATGTCATCATTGTAACCGTCTTAGCAGTCGGAAAACGCGAACGTAGCGATGTTTACCGTAAAGCCATGAAAAGGTTAGATGATTGATTGCGGTATAACGCCGCGTTAAGGTGTGAGTAACGCAATACCAAAGCCTTTGCATTGCACCTTAAACACAGCACTCAACGCATAGTAGAAATGCCACGCGTTACGAATCACTCTTAAACGCTTTGTTAGTTTTGAAGTTTAACTCGAAACGCTTATCGCTGACTTCAGCCTGAAATATTTTAATATGACTGAGTTCTTTATTATTATAAATACGATCAACAATATACTGTTTATCTTGCTGATCTACTTTGCAACCAAAATACACTGACTTTATGGCTTTTGGCTCTAAGCGGTAGAGAAAAATAGTGCGAGGGTCTTCCGAGATTCTTCTGAGGTACTCGTTAATTATATGGTCCACAAATGCTAGAACCAAATCCTCTCTGTCAATGTAGTCGTCATCGTATCGGATTAATCGATACGCCTCTTCAAGTAAAGGCTCTTTTAGATTAATCATGTACATACCGTTACCAAGAAATTCTTGTTCGAGCACTTCTGGTGACTCTGCGTAAAACTCAATATCAGGCAAGTGAGTTTCGTGAACAATTATTCTGTCAGCTGTAACCAACGGTAAAATTATTCGATGCTCTTTTTCGTATATCCATTCGTCACTTTTAACGAGAAAGTGCTCCAAAATACTTTCGAACTTTGTCAGGCTCGGTCTATGTGAGTTGTAGCGAACGCGCTGCAACGTACCAGCCTTTATCGCCAACCTTTTCTTATTCTCTTCGTGGTCAAGGACATCCGCATCTAAATCTGCATCAAACTTTGTTACTGGAAAAGGAGTATAGCTTTCAAAAAGCTCATGATTCATATCGAACTCCACAACAATACCTCGGTGCTGATCCGCGTAATGTGACCACATTAGAAGGTTGTTGTTAGTTTCAGATAATGAAACAACAGCAAAATCAAAGTAAGAGTTCTCTGCAAGTATTTTTTGTGCATTGCCACTACTCGGACGTAACTCAAATGGATCGTTTAATGCGTACTTTTGACTTCCACGAATCAAAAAATTATCAAAGAACTCTTTACGTAGAGGCATGTACTTATAAATTTTTTCTAACATTTTCCGCTCTAATCATGACAACAAGACTCGACATGTGCGAGTAAAAACTAACGCCTTGTTAAGGTGTGAGGCGCGCAATACAACAACCTCTGCATAGCACCTTAACCACTAGAACTGACGCATAATAAAAATGCCACGCGTGCCGAATCACTCTTGAACAATTTGTTATGCATATTTTTCCGACTAACTCGAAACTACATTAGGATCACTTGCCTTACTGACGGTCAGGTGCAAAACAGGGAAAGGTAACTCACCACTTATGCCACCGACCATTTTCTGTATTTCTACTGCAGTAAAAGCGAATAGGTTACAATCACGAAGAGCTGCTAGCTCCAAGCCGATATCTTTACTGGCGTTAATTTTTTGAATTGGTTCTAATTCTTGCGCGATTTCAGACCAATCCTTTACATTCTGTAGAAAGTTACCAACGAGCTCAAGTTCATCGTCTGAAAGGTTATCTGTGTAATCCATATAAAATGCTTGGCAACCAGTGATGATTTCAAACATTTCTTTGCCAGTATGGACAACATTTAACTTACTTGGAATCTGAGACTTATCACGAACGACTCTGACATTTCGAATGCTAGGAGCGTCTTTTAATTTTTCTTCTACCCACGTTTCGTGGTTCGTTTTGATAATTCGCAATAACTCTGCGGTATATGTCTCAACCTGATCATCTATTTGTTTGTGATGGAGCCTACAAAGCAAGATTAAGTTTGATACATCATCTATTTTGTCTCTTGGGAAGTCTACGTCACTTCTAGGGCCATTTTTTGCGCCAGAAATAATATGGCATTCTTCCCCGACAACCGACTCAGAATCATGATCATGATCAGTTTTTTCGAAAACCAAGATGTGCCTGCACATTGCACATTTGTTTCCAGATTTACCCCAAAGAATTTTCCGATTCTTATCCGAAATAGCCATGATTTCCTCTTATATGCATAACGCCAAATTAAGGTGTGAACAACGCTGACACCTTACCTAACGCATTGTGCCATAAACACTAAACTGACTTGAAGTGAGGGCGCCAAGCGTTGTGAATCACTCTTAAATTTATTGTTATGTGCGTAGTCAAATATTTCGCTTAATCTGGGACTATTATCAGCCCTAATTGTTCTAGCAACTGCTCTTGTTGCCAAGAGCATATTTTCACGCCTGTTAAGTCTACTTTTCGTGGGTCTAGGCCATACAATTCAGAATGACTTAGGTCACAACCTTGTACTCTAAACTGATCCCAACAATCTTCAGAGAAGACACCGCGACTGAGATCTGATCCTTTAAATGAAGCGCCTCTCAAGTTAGCACCAATCCACCTATTCTCAAATAAGTCACACTTTTCTAGAAGTTGGTTCTCAAAGTTCACATAGGATAGATTACAGCTTGTAATGTACGCAGAACAAAAGTACATCTTATGAGATACTTGATTCACGAAGCTAGCTTGAGAAAAGTTAGCACCTTTTAGATCACAGTCCCTCAATTCAAGGCCGAAACAGTTTGCCCCAATGAAGTATGACATTGAAAGCTTACACCCCTTCAATGAAGCGTCTCGCAGATCAGAGTAAGAGAAATCACAACCTTCCAAATCGCCTTGCTCAATAAAGTTACAATTAATAAATTGCGTATCTCTTAGGTTAGCGCGCTTAAAGCTGCAGCAGTAGAATTTGCAGTTAGAAAAAATGTATCCGCTAAGATCTTGGTTGGAAAAATCCCTTTGGGAATAAGATTGATCAGTTTTATTCATTTTATAGTCTCTTCAACACGTTGAATTGAAGACTACCATTTACGAAAAACTTCTCAAGAAAAACAAAACCATTAAAAACAACAACTTAAAACCATGCAAAATAGCCAAAATAAGATGCTAAATGAGCATTTTAAAGGTATTATTTTTAAATTACCGAACGCGGACAGCAAGAAAAAACTTTTGACCCAGTGAGGGCCTCCTAGGGAAAGCACATAACGCCCTGTTAAGGGGTGAGCAACGCAATATCGAAGCCACCGCACACCACCTTAATCATTTAAACCAACGCATAGTGAAAGTGCCACGCGTTGCGAATCCCTCTTGAACAGTTTGTTAGCTGTTCTTTCCACAGATTTCAACAATACTTTTTTCCCACTTAATAACAGCCATACGATAGCGAGATGGGTGGGTTTCACGAGAAGGACGGTCTGTAAGCCACACCTCCGGAGGTTCTGCTAGCAAAACTTTAATGCTGAACACTTTACTTTTAGGTATGACTAAAGACTCCTCGTTTATCAAATCCCAATAAAATAAGTTTGTCGTTGTACTACCGATACTAATAGCACAATTAATTTTAGACTCCCCCTCGTTCAGAGAAACTTTATATACTGGTGACATTCCATTTTTTACCTCCCTAACTTTGGATTCAATAAAAAAATATGGACTGACAATAAGAAGAAAGACAACACTCCAGGCTACTAACTTGTATGAGGTAGATTTAATTTTTATAAAGTCCCCCTGCCACTTCCTACTCTTATCGCTAGCCTCATTTTTTATAATCACATCATACGCAACTGGCAGAGAAAGCCCCAAAGCACAAATGACTATACTTACTAAAAACTGAGGGTGAACTAAAATAACAGTTATAAGATCAGCAGGGGTTGCATGCTCTAAATAATTAATACCAAACTTACCGAAGTATGACCAAGAATAGAGAAAGCCAACGGATGACAGTATTGCGACGAACAATGTTGTTACTATCGCCCAGTTATCTTGAATTTGTTTGATGATTTTAATACTCCATCTTATAGGAACAGCTAACGCCCTGTTAAGGTGTGAGCAACGCAATACAAAAGCTCCTGCATACCACCTTAAACACTAAACGCAACGCATAGTAAAAATGCCAAGCGTTGCGAATCACTCTTGAACAGTTTGTTAGTTTTATTGCTGGCGACTCAGTAACAAGCTTACTCCAGACATAGCCAAGAAAGTTGCACAACCTCTATTGAAGCGCTTTGCCATTTTCGGCTTCGTAAACCACTGCCTTAGGTATATTCCAAATATCGCATAAATCGATATTGCACCCATTTCTAAAATTAGGAACGTAGCCCCTAGAGCGAAGAACTGTTCATTTACACTAGATGAAACATCGACGAACTGTGGTAGAAAAGCAGTAAAGATTAAGATCGCCTTTGGATTACCGGCAGCTAACAAGAATTCTTGTTTGGCTAAGCCTAGTCGGTTGCGAGTGTTCTCTAGCTCAGAAACAGGACTTGCTTCCGAACGCCAAAGATTAAAGGCAATCCACAACAAATAAGCCGCACCCACAATTTTAATCGTTAGAAATAGAGTCTCAGAAGCATAGAGAACCACTGCTAAACCAGAAGCAGCCAAGGCAATCATTACAGCGAATGCGGCAATACGACCAAGTCCAGCAATAAAAGCGGACTTGAAGCCGTAACAACGAGCATTGTTCATGGACAATAGATTATTTGGACCAGGAGTCATATTGAGCGCAAAACACGCAGGTATAAAGAACAATAACTTCCAGATTTCCACAATATTTCCTCCATAAAACTAACGCCCTGCTAAGAGGTGAGCAACGCAATACAAAAGCCGCCGCAAACCACCTTAATCACAAAAACCAACGCATAGTAAAAATGCCACGCGTTGCGAATCCCTCTTGAGCAGTTTGTTAGTCGCGAGGCACCGAGCGACAATTTTAAGCCGAACTAAACTTTGCGAACAACAAACTTTATGTGCTTTGATGCATTTGAGTCAGGCGTAGTCTCAAAGCGGCTACTCAATGAAACCACTTGGAACAAACAACGCCGTAGAAAACAGACTGACAACACCAAATAGCGCTTTTGGAAAACCAATCTCACAGTGCGGACTTTCAACAACGTCACTGAAACCACGTGGAATTTACAACACCAAAGAAAACGTCATTTCAGCGAGTAAATCAGCTTTTGTACCAACAAACTCACCGAGCGCAGTTGCAACCAAAAACAGACTCTCGATTGCCCTGCTCTGTCAGCACCAAAGAACAAAACAACCGCTAGGACAGTTACAAAGCTTTGGACTTGAAACAGTTGAAACTGAGTTTTGACCATCGACGATGAACCTGGGTGAACCTGTTAACCGAACAATCAGCAGTCAAATCTTGAGCTCATAAGCATGATTTTGACTACTAGCTTTTTCTGGCGACTAACGCCCTGCTAAGGGGTGAGCAACGCAATACAAAAGCCGCCGCATACCACCTTAATCACTTAAACCAACGCATAGTAAAAATGCCACGCGTTGCGAATCCCTCTTAAGCAGTTTGTTAGTTTGCAAACCCAAAGCGTTGATTTTAAGTCATTTTAAACTTTGCAAACAATAAACTCTATGTGTTTTGATGCACTTAAGTAAGGCGTAGTCTCAAAGCGGCTACTCAATGAAACCACGTGGAACAAACAACGCCGCAGAAAACGAACTCACAACACCAAAAAGCGCTTTTGGAAAACCAATTTCACAATGCGGACTTTCAACAAAGCCACTGAAACCACATGAACTTACCACACCAGAGAAAACGCTATTTCAGCGAGTAGTACGACTTTTGTACCGACAAACTCAACGAGCAGAGTTTCAGCAAAAAAGTTCGACTCAGGTAAACCAAAACCGCACCAAAAAACAAATCAACCGTTGAAACGATGCCAATTTTGAATTTTCACCACGCTAGTTAACACTGAAATTGAACGCCGATACGACAATTTCAACTTTGAGCTTTTACCACTAGATCTTGGGATATAGCTGCGTTTTTCCTCTTGCAAACTAACGCTTTCTATACGGCTCTATGCTGCCTTTCAGGCACGCTACCGCCTTCTTTCATTCCAAAAGAAAACTGCATGCTAGCACTTATCTTTATGAAACAAACAGAAAATCAGTATGAATCTGTGTGCTCAACCACGCAATTAGACGGCGTGGTGAAGCCTAATTAGATGTGAGACGCTAAGTTTATCGAACTGTATAAATACCCATTTGAATTTAGTTATGAAAAGTCAGTTTTTGCTTAGCATAAAAGAACATATGATCGCTCGTCACTATGCGAAGAAAACCATTGAGAGTTACATCTTTTGGATCAAACGATTCATCGTATTCCACCAGCTCGCTCATCCGTCTAAATTAGCTGAAAACGATGTTGAACGCTTTCTCAGCCATTTAGCGATAGATGAAAAAGTCGCCGTAAAAACACAGGCGCTCGCCCTAAATGCCATATCTTTCTTGTACCGTGAGTATTTTAGAACGCCACTTTCGCTTGATATGCGTTTTCAAAAGTCTCTGACAGAAAAGAAACTGCCAGTAGTGTTAACGAAAGCTGAAGTAAGGCGCTTCGTTCAGCATATCGATCCAAAATACAAACTACATATACAGTTACTCTATGGGTCAGGTCTAAGAGTCATGGAATGTCTACGGCTAAGAATACAGGATATCGATTACGACTACGGAGCAATTCGTGTTTGGCAAGGGAAAGGGGGTAAAAACCGAACCGTCACACTCGCAAAGGAGCTCCACGCCCCCTTAAAAGCACAAATGAACTTAGCTCGCGACTACTATCAAAAAGATCGTCATGTTGCGGGCTATGCTGGTGTGTATATTTCAGATGGGCTGAGAAGAAAGTACCCTGATGCGGAGCTAGATTTCAACTGGCACTTTCTATTTCCATCAACAAAATTAAGCCCAGACAAAGATACTAGGGAATTAAGGCGTCATCACATCAATGAAAGTGCTATCCAACGAGCAGTAAAGCGTTCAGCCAAAGATGCAAGTATCGAGAAGACCGTTACTTGCCATACTTTACGCCATAGTTTTGCGACTCATTTGTTAGAGTCAGGCGCTGATATTCGAACGGTTCAAGAACAACTCGGACACACAGATGTGAAAACAACCCAGATCTACACACACGTCATTGAGCGCGGTGCAGGTGGAGTGTTGAGTCCGTTATCAAACTTATAGAAAAACGAAAGCCACCGTACTGGTGGCTTCATAATTAGATTTGTGTTTAGCTGCGCTCACCCAGTTTGACATTACCTTTCGAGTCAAACCACAGCGCTTCAGAACGACGCCGTCCAAGTAACATTGGACCATCATCGTAGAACAAAAAGTTCTTCCAGTACTTTTTAAAAATCGACCATTTGGTTTCAATCACGTTGTACTTCTCGTAGCAAAAATAAACCGTGACGTCGTCTTGCCAATCAATAAAAGTAATCACTTCTTCAGGAAGCCCTTGTTCGTCGTCTTCCCATGCAGCCATCCAATCAACCTCTTGTGACCAGTTCTGCTCTTTCATTGGCCAATCAGACGAGCTCAAGCGGTCCATATCAGGACTTTGTGCACTGACGTTCTCTTTCCAAAACTGCGCTGCACGCGCCTGACTCATCGGCTTGATAAAAGCGAGGTCTTCTTCTGGCACAGGCATCGACTGGTGAGTAAAAATCCATTTTCTTTGGTATTCGTCCAAAGGCAAATAAGACATTCAGTCTCCTTTTTTACGACTTCAGCCAACCTTTCTCGGTGGCACCTTCAATCAGTTCTTTGGCTTTGTCCCATAACGTGACAGAGCCAAGTTCAATTCTTTTGTTAACGGTTAACGCTTGTTCTCGCGTTACCCCATTTTCTATCCAGCTTTGACCATCATTATGATAGTTCAGTAGCATAGGAATAAGGCGATCCAGCGCTTTAGCATATTTGGCATCGTCAGTTTGTGCGGCTTCAAACTCATTCCACAAAGCAAGTAATTCGCTACTTTGGTCACTTGGCAGCATGCCAAACAACCGCTCTGCGGCTTTCAATTCTTTTTCTTCTTGCTCTTTCGAGGCTGCAACATCATAAACAAAGGTGTCGCCCGCGTCGATCTCTACAACATCATGGATAAGCAGCATTTTCATCACTCGACCAATATCGACAGGTGCATTCGCGTGCTCTTGCATCAACACAGCCATTAAAGCAACATGCCAACTATGTTCACCACTATTTTCTAAGCGACCCTCTGCACTTTTAACACGGGTTCTACGCAGCACGCTTTTCAGTTGATCGAGTTCAATCAATAACGCTAATTGCTTTTCCAGTCTTTCCATTTATCAAGCCTCTGCCTTCCAATTCGGGTTGGTCAAGGACGTCAGCACGTGATCTTGCCACTCACCATTGATCAACAAATATTCCTTTGCATAGCCTTCTTTCTCAAAGCCAACATGCTGTAGCACCGCTTCGCTGCGTGTGTTGTGCGGCATGTAACCCGCTTGAATGCGATGCATTTTTTGCACATCAAACATATAATCGCATGCCATTTTCAACGCGCGGCGCATATAGCCGTTTCCTTGAGCCTCTTCTGCGAGCGAGTAACCCACGTTACATGCATGAAAAGGAAAGCGAGTCAGGTTGCTGAAAGAAAGTGTTCCGAGCATTTTACCAGAATCGACATGAACAAGCAGACAATAGTAGCCTAAGCCCATACGGTGAAGCTCTTTCAACTTGATCAGCTTTTGCAGCCAGCCATTAACCGAATAGAAAGCTTCCTCGCGTTTAGGCTCATAGGGTTTTAAATATTCTCTGTTCGCTTGAAAATACGCTGCGATCATATCGGCATCACCAATATCTGCAGTGCGTAGAAGCAAGTCGCCGTCCAACTTGTGAACGGCGATTGAGGAGCTTTTATCTTCCATTGTTATTGACAACTTCCATTTGATTCCAGATAAGTTCTTGCTGGTACTCCAGCTTTTGCTGAAGCCACAATTTTGCCATCGCCTTAGGCTTTTCGAATACCATAATCACGCAGTTTGTTCGCAATCGAGGTATGCGAAACATTCAATCGCTTCGCAAGCTTACGGCTTGAAGGGAAAGACTGATACAAACGCTCTAAGATTTGCGATTCGTAATCTCGCATAATTTCGTCCAACGAACCATCTAAGTTCAACGTTGCTGAGCCACCGCCCATTGCTTGAGGTTGCGGTAGATTGAAGTTATCCGCTTTCAACAAGCTACCCTCCATTTCCGTCAACGCTCGAAGCACCATGTTATCTAGCTGACGCATATTACCAGGCCATTGATAGTTCGCTAACGCATCAACCAATTCATCATCAAATTCTGGCTTATCAATGCCCAATTGTTGCGCGTGTTTCGTGACGAATAAATCCAGCAACGGAGCGACGTCGTTTGAACGCTTGCGCAGAGGAGGAATATTCAAGGTGAGTACATTGAGACGATAGTATAAATCTTCGCGGAACTGCCCTGCCTCGGCTAACTCGGCAAGGTTATGTTTTGTTGATGCGATAATACGAACATCGACATGCATTTCATCTTCAGCACCAACACGACGGAAATTACCGTCTTGTAAGAAGCGCAACAGTTTAATTTGCAGATGCGAACTCATTTCACCGATTTCATCGAGGAACACCGTACCACCGTTTGCTTGTTCGAATATGCCTTTGTGGCCAAGTTCATGATTGAATGAACCTGGGGCATGACCAAACAGTTCCGTCTCTGCTACATCATCAGGCATAGAAGCACAGCTAAGTACTAGGAATGGTTTGTTCGCACGACCAGAACGGCTATGGCACGCTTTTGCTAGCATTTCCTTACCAGTACCAGTCTCACCTTCAATTAACAACGGTTGGTCAAGCACAGAAAGTTTCTTTGCTTGATTGATCAATGCTTTGTGGCGATTGGATAAACCGACAAAATGCTCGAAACCCAATTGGTTTTGTAACGGCAATGTCTCTTCGATTTGCACGCCATGCTGGCTTGAACGAATGGTCATTAGTGTACTGGCGAGCGTGGAGTTTTGAGCTTCATCTTTGATATAAACCGGCATCAACTCAAGGATATAATCCAAACCATCGATGACAAGGCTTTCTCTGGTACGGGCATTCACTCCTTCTGTCCAACGATTAAAGCGCACACTTGGCAATAGCATACCAATTTGTGTGCCAATCACATCTTGCTTATGTTGCCCAAGCAGAGAAAGTGCAGACATGTTTGCCATGTCTACCGCGCCTTTCAGATCGATGGCAAAGACCGGATCAGGTAAGTTATCCACCAATGAAAGCAGCTCCGTATTGTGGCGCTCCATTGGCATAAATTGGATTTTACGTACGTCTTTAACCCCCGGAATACGGCGGATTTCGGCCATCAACTCACTGAAAGTATCAAAATCGATATCTGGGCAGTTCAGGTAGATGATGCCACTGATATCAATTTCGATACCACGTAAGTCGATGCTTTTAGACGCTAAAATATCGAGCAATTCTCGGGTTAAACCGAGTCTATCTTCACAAAAGACTTCAAGACGCACTTAAAATATCCCAATTCACAACTGTCAGGAAAAGTTGACAGTAGTTTCTACCAAGCTTGGAATGGCGTCAAGCAATCCTCACCGTCAAAGGTGATATTGATTACGGTTTCATCGTGATTGATGCAACTTTCGCCACCACTTCTTTACGAATAGCGCCGAGTTTCACCTGTCTCTCAGGGTACCAAGGCAGTGGGCGAAGCAATGACATGGATTTCAAACCTAAGCGTGCGGTGAGAATACCCACTCCCAAGCCTTGCCCTGCTCGAGCAGACACCTTTCCTGCGAGATCCATCGACATCAAATCCATGCTCGCATCGATCGCCAGTTCACTTGCACCAGCCGCCGCCATATTCACAAAAACCGCACGAAGTAGCTTGATTCGAGATGCGTACCCAAGTTCAACGCCATAGACTTTCGAGAGATTATCGATCATTTTGAAATTACGCCACGCCACTAACAGCATGTCAGCCGCAGCTAGTGGACTAACGGCAACTAACGCGGCTGACTCTGTCGCGTGCTGTGAAACAATTTTGGTCGCGAGTTTATCTTGCTGACTGACAACCATTGAGTCGTACATTTCAAGGATTTCGGCATCGCTGTGTGCTGGGTTCACGCTATTCTTCCAACGATCAAAACCCGGATTTTCAGCAAGTACACCACTTTGCTCAGCCACTTTTTCACAAAATACTTTGCCTTTGCCAACACTTTGACTGTCGATAAGTGCCTCACTTTCTTCCTGCACGCTAAAGTGGTTGCGAAGTTTGCGTAGCTTCCATAGTTCTTTGCCTAACGCTCCTAAACCAAAAGAGGCAATAGTGGAGATAAAGCCAGCCCAGCCCAATGCAAGCCAATCTGCAGTTTGCACAGCCGTGACAATCGAATCCACCGCCTGCCACCCGACCAGACCAGCAAAGGTGGCAAATAACCCTGTTGTAAGCCATTTACGCCCAGGTTTTGGACGAATCACATGTTCAAGCTGTAATTCTTGCTCGGTGTCTTCCGGTTGCTCTTCTATTTCAACAGCAACGAAAGTCTCGTTTTCCGAGAATGTCTTTTGCGCCGTAAACTCTGGCGAGACATCCTCTTCTTCACCGTGCATGACCTTTTCAGAGAAGACTTGTTTTTGTTTTAGCTCGCTCATTTCAATTTGTCTCCCAGTAGGTATTCAAGTGCTTTGTCTAGACGAATATGCTTCATCGGCTCGTCGATTTCTGATGACATAGGTCGGAAAGACGTAAAATCAAAGCCACTGTTTTGCCAATAAACAGCATTCGGAAGTTTCTTTGGTACTTCCCCAGGGAACATCGTTATCGCCTCCCCATCAAGCGTTGTACCTTGCAAAGCTGGCACGGTCTTATCTCCCGAAGCAATGAAACCTGAAGTCGTCGCTTGAATCGACGCGATACTCATACAGCTCATTTCTATGTTCTCGTACGCTGCGGTCTGCCATGCAGGATGCACCATTTGTTGCAGCAAAGAGACAAGTTGAGGATGCTGATCTGGCGTCACATGGTCAGCCTTCGTCGCAGCGAACAGTACTTTATCGATTTTTGGCGAGAACAAGCGGCGTAAGAAGCTACTCCGACCATAACGAAAACTGTGCATGATCTGCTCAAGTGCTTGGCGCATATCATAAAAAGCTTCATCACCCGCATTTAATGGTTGCAGGCAATCCACCAGCACAATTTGGCGATCAAATGTCGCAAAGTGGTGTTTATAGAATGCTTTCACGACCTTTTGTTGATATTCGTGAAAACGCGCTTCTAGCATCGCTAAATTGCTGCCTTTTACCGTTTTTCCTTCGGCCTCTAATCGACAGGGGAAAAATTGCAGAACAGGTGCGCCTGCAAGCTCTCCAGGCAAAACAAATCGTCCCGGCTGAACCCAGTGCAAACCAGACGCTTTACACGCATGCAAATAATCGGTGTATGCCTGTGAGACTCTCTCTAGCTTTTTCTCATTGACGTCCGCATTGAGGTCGACTTGGTCTAGCTCTTCTAGCCAAGCTTGAGCAAGCTCGCTACGTTGCCCTTTTAACGCTTCAAATTGCGTCTGCGACCATGTCGCAAAATCCATATCAAGTAGTGGTAAGTCCAATAACCACTCGCCCGGATAGTCGATGATGTCAACGTTCAGTACCGCCGTTTTACTCAGCAGTTTTTTGGTGGTTTTATTTGGCTTGTATTTTAGAGCCAGACGAATCTCACTGACGTCACGAGTCGGTACTGGCCATTGAGGCGGCGTTGCGTGAATTTGGTTCATCGCATCATCGTAAGCAAAACGCGGTACCATCATATTGGCTTGAGGCTCACGCTTCGCACCAATCAAGCGCTTATCACGCGCCGCTGTCAGCAGCGGCAAGTTGTCGTGTGTTGCTGTATGCAGTAATTGATTAACCAGAGAAGTAATAAAGGCGGTTTTACCCGCACGAGACAAGCCAGTCACTGCGATTCGCACGTTAGAATCCATTCCTCGGCTGATAAAGTCATTCACTTCTTGCGTTATTCTTTTCATACTTTTTATTTATCTCATCAATTCTTGCTACGCAGTGTAATTTTATCAACCTTAATCAAAGATGAACAAAGTATTCACGACAAAATTTACCTACATCAAAAACACAAAAGCCTCTGAGAATATCAGAGGCTTAGTGATTCTATCTGCGCTAGGGCAATCTAATCGTCTTCTATCAACTTGTAGATAACGAATAGGCAGACTTCTAGAATCAGCCACAACACACAAGTGATGGTGACGTATTTTTCATCGAAGATACTGATGCCGTGAAGAATCAAGTCGTAGCCAACAAAGCTACCGATCACAACAGCAAGAACTATTTGTAGAATTTGAATAAAACGAGGCATGCCGTCTCCTAATCATGGTCAGCATAACAGCGAGATTTGCTATGCCTATAAGTTTATATTTGATTATATAGACAAAAAGTGCAGCTTTCGCTGCACTTTTGTCAAATGTTTGCTAGGTAAATCAGCACTTTGTCACATTCTCCCAATTGAGACGTTCGAATGATGACCAAGTCTCTTACGCTTCCATCTCTTGGATTTTCACTTTCCAAGTGTCAGGACCGATCTGGTGAGCGTTCGTACCATTAGAATCGACGGCAACCGTTACAGGCATATCTTCGACTTCAAACTCGTAAATCGCTTCCATACCTAGGTCTTCGAATGCTACCACGCGAGCTTTCTTGATTGCTTTCGCGACAAGGTATGCTGCGCCGCCAACGGCCATGAGGTATACCGCTTTGTGGTTCTTGATCGACTCAACCGTCGCAGGGCCACGTTCCGCTTTACCAATCATCCCCATGATGCCGGTTTCTTCTAACATCATGTCGGTGAACTTATCCATACGCGTTGAGGTTGTTGGGCCTGCAGGACCTACTGCCTCATCACCGACGGCATCGACCGGACCAACGTAGTAAATGAACTTGCCTTTGAAATCAACACCAGCAGGTAGACCTTCGCCACTTTCTAGCATGCCTTGAATACGTTTATGCGCAGCATCACGACCGGTCAAGATCTTGCCTGACAGAAGAACCGTTTCACCAGTCTTCCACTCTTGGACCTCTTCTTTGTTTACTGTATCTAGGTTAACACGACGTGTATTTGCGCCCGCTTCCCAAGTAATGTCTGGCCAATCTTCTAGCTTCGGTGGCGTTAGCTCTGCTGGGCCATTGCCATCAAGCGTGAAGTGAACGTGGCGTGTTGCTGCACAGTTCGGGATCAAACACACTGGTTTTGAAGCCGCGTGCGTTGGCGCCGTTTTGATTTTTACATCAACAACAGTAGTTAGACCACCAAGGCCTTGTGCACCAATACCCAATTTGTTTACGCGATTGAAGATATCGAGGCGAAGCTCTTCTTCTGCGTTTTGAGGGCCACGATCAATCAAGTCTTGAATATCGACGTGCCCCATCAGAGATTCTTTTGCTAATACCGCAGCTTTTTCAGCGGTACCGCCGATACCAATGCCAAGCATGCCCGGTGGACACCAACCTGCGCCCATTGCTGGTAGGGTTTTCTCTACCCATTCTGCAATGTCGTCAGATGGGTTTAACATCACCATCTTGGTTTTGTTTTCAGAGCCGCCGCCTTTCGCCGCGATTTGAATTTCGACTTTATCGCCTGGCACCATGTTGATATGCACAACGGCTGGCGTGTTGTCTTTGGTATTGATTCGCTTCCCTGCTGGGTCCATCAGAACCGAAGCACGCAATGGGTTATCCGGATTTGTGTACCCCTGTCGAACGCCCTCATCCACCATTTGCTGTACTGTCATGTCGGTTGAGTCCCATTGGACGCCCATACCGATGTTCACAAAACAGGTGACGATGCCGGTGTCTTGACAGATCGGTCGGTGACCTTCAGCAGACATACGGGAGTTAATTAAGATTTGCGCAATCGCGTCTTTCGCGGCTTGGCTCTCTTCTCGATGGTAGGCTTTTTCAAGGGCTTGAACAAAGTCTAGCGGGTGGTAGTAAGAAATATACTGTAGCGCATCAGCAACACTGCTGATGACATCCTGCGTGCGTATTACCGTCATTGCATGCCTCATTATTGTTATGCTTTGCTTCCATTATTGGCTGGCTTCTTTCGTGTTTGTTGAGCTTATTGCTCTAAATGAGCTTCGTTTTATGTGAACAAATTGTCGAACGGCTGATATCGACACACGATTAAATGAAGTCGCCTTCCATATAGTAAAACCACCTCAAACCCTTGTATAGAGGTAGTTTGGCTATACAGGCGTTTATGATACTCTTGCAGCCCATGACATGCCATGCAGTGAACGAACTCTTTGTCACAATTTAAACAAATGAACAACATGGATACGCAATTGCTTGATTTTAAGGCATTGGATTACGCCGACGACCTCACCATTTCCCTATTTTCTCGTATCGAACACCAACCTTGGGCGATGCTTTTACGCTCCGCTTCTGAGACCCATATCGACAGCCGATTTGATGTGTTGGTGGCCAACCCAATCGCAACGCTAGAGACAGTCGCTGGCGATACGCAAATCAAAACAGACACGCAAGAGTACGCCTCTCAAGATGACCCATTTTCGCTGTTAGACGAGCTTCAAAAACAGCTTTTGCCAAACCTTGAGTTGGGTGCAGAGTGGGATCTGCCGTTTGTAGGCGGTGCACTTGGCTACTTCAGTTACGATTTAGGCCGTAGAGTCGAATCTATGCCGGAGTTCGCCGCCAAAGATCTACAAACACCAGATATGGCAGTTGGTCTGTATGAATGGGCTTTGGTTGTCGATCATAAGTTGAAGACCGCGATCCTTGTTGGCCAAAACACGCAAGCCGCATGGCAATGGCTGAACGAACAAGTACCTGGCACGGCAGAAGGCTTTCAGCTAGAAGGTGACTGGCAATCCAACATGACTCAAGCGTCTTACGCGACACGCTTTGATCGTGTTCAAGAATACTTGTTGAGTGGCGACTGTTACCAAATCAACTTGGCGCAGCGCTTTAATGCTCCTTATCAAGGAAGCGAGTGGCAAGCGTATTTAAAGCTGGAAGCGGCAAACCAGTCGCCCTTCTCAGCATTTATTCGTATGCCAAAATCTACGCTGTTGAGTATTTCTCCTGAACGATTCTTGGAACTGAAAGACAACGTTATCGAGACCAAACCAATCAAAGGCACTCGACCACGCGGTGCGGATACCCTTCAAGACCAAGCCAATGCGCAAGATTTACAAACCGCAGAGAAAGATCAGGCAGAAAACTTGATGATTGTGGACTTGCTGCGTAATGACATTGGGCGTGTTGCTTCTCCAGGTAGTGTCCATGTGCCAAAGTTGTTTGATATTGAGAGCTTCCCTGCCGTTCACCATTTGGTGAGTACCATTCGAGCCAATCTAGATCCGCAATATTCCGCGGCGGATTTGCTTCGAGCTTGCTTCCCAGGCGGTTCAATCACCGGAGCACCTAAAGTCCGTGCGATGCAAATCATTGAAGAACTAGAACCGCATCGTCGCAGCGCTTACTGTGGCAGTATTGGTTATATCTCACGCCATGGTCGTATGGATACCAGCATCACTATTCGAACGCTCGTTGCAGAAAACAACAAACTGTATGCATGGGCTGGCGGCGGTGTGGTGGCTGACAGTGATTGTGCCTCGGAATATCAAGAAACCTTAGACAAGCTTTCGAAAATTCTACCAGCACTAAAGTAAAAGTTAACGTGGAAGAAACTAAACTAAAAACGGCTCTGTTGTTCTTACAGAGCCGTTTGTTTTTATTCTACTAGCGCTATTCTTTGAGCCACTTACACATCACTTGTTCGATATCTGCCGCGGTGTAGGGCTTGGTAAGGATGTCATCCATACCAGATTCGATGCACTTTTTCCTTTCTTCTAACGTCGTCCCCGCTGTGAGTGCAATAATGGGATTGTTAAAGCCATCCTCTCTAAGGTGAACCGTGGCTTCATACCCATCCATCTCTGGCATTCGACAATCCATGAATATCAATTCGTAGTCTTTGTTTTTAACAGCCTCCAATGCCTCCAAGCCGTTATTTTTTAGATCGGGTGTGATATCGAGTTTTTTAAGCATTTGAGTGACGATGACCTGATTCATCCGAATATCATCTACAACTAAAATGTTTCTTCCTGCCAACTCAATTTGTCGACCGGTTGCCTCCGACCCGGCTAAATTTGCGGGCGCTTCTCCTCGTTTAAGCGGTACCACGACTTGGAACGTTGTCCCTTTGCGTGGCTCGCTGACATAGCTGATCTGTCCTTTCATCAGATCGACAAGGTTCTTACAAATCGCCAAACCTAAACCTGACCCTTCAAAACTGCGCTTTGTAGAGCGGTCTGCTTGAACAAAAGGGTCAAACAACGCTTGTTGTGCTTCTAGCGGAATACCAATACCGGTGTCTTCTATTTCAAAATGTGCAAAGCCATTGTTCCATTCGACACGCAGCACCACACCTCCTAGTTGAGTAAACTTAATCGCATTACCGATTAGGTTAACCAAGATCTGGGTAATCCGCTCAAAATCTCCGACCAAAAACTCAGGTATCCCGAGTTTCTTATCAATAGAGAAATGAATGCGCTTCTCGGCAGCTTTAGCCGCAAATACGCCAGTTAATGCATCCTCTAGCGCTTTCCAAGCAAAAACTTTATCGATGATTTCCATCATCCCAGCGTTCATCTTACTGAAGTCGAGCAAGTCGTTGATGATGACTCTAAGCAGGTCCCCAGAATGCGTAAGATTACTCAGATACTGTTGTTGCTCATCCCCAAGGGCGGTCTTACTCAGCAGATCGGCACTGCCGAGCACACCATTTAGCGGCGTTCTCAGCTCATGGTTGATCATGGCAACGAACTCTTTGGTCGCCTTCTCGGAAGCTTCGGCACGCTTACGCAGCTCAACCTCTCGTTCTAAGCTCAAGTGACGGCTGATAACGCCATGAACCAAGTCTGAAACCAACACCATTTGCTTAGAAATAAACTCCTGATCGACTTGATCAAGCGCAACAGAAAAGATCAACTCACCAAGAATGTTGGCGTCTATTGTAATTGGGAGATAGAGAGCATTTCCGTTCCAACGCGGTTTATTGGCGATAGGCGCATCATGCGCTAACGCCAAATGTCCAAATTGATGCCGACGTAATGAGCTTAAACGCTCAGCTTCTAAATACAGGTAAGCCCCCGACACAACAGAGTTTGATGTCAGCTGTTCCAAGAAACTGGCAATCATGGTTTCATCGAAGGTGCTAGAAAGGAAAGTACGTCCGAACCTAATCAAGGTGGCATCGATTTGCTCTTCGAACTCGAATTTGAGCAGATCTTTCTCTGACTTCATCTCGAGCTTTTTTAGCGCCACACTTAACTGTTGGTTAGATTCATACAGTTCTAAACTCTTTTGCTCTAACAGTAATTCAGCCGCTTTACGCGATGCGATCTCTCGTTTGAGTTTCCTTTCTAATAAGGAGTTTCCCGTCATATTTGGTTATTGAGCCTCCAGCCAAAAACGCACTTGGCTTCCATCTTCCGATTGATTCTGATGTTTAATTTTTATCGTTTCATTAAAGTGGTTCGCGCAGCCTTGAATCAAGCCCACACATACATGAGCCATGCAACGTGCGCTTCTATAATCAAACACCATTTCAGATTCAGCCTCACTAATAAAGTCAAACTGCGGGGGATTTGCATCGGGATATAGCTTTTTCACTTCCACGTGAATGAAATCCTCTACATGACGTACGAATTGAAACGTCGTACTGCACTGCTGCAAACTGGCATAATTCGGAATTGATTTGAGTAAGCTCTGGAAAACACATTCACCAAACACTTCTTGAAGCGTTTCTGGGGGGATATCAGACACTTTACTGAGATTAACGATCAACTTAACAAGGTCTCGATGGTCATAACTGCCTACCGAGGTGTAAATACCTTCGTCGTTAGATAAGTCCAAAACCTGATCGAGAACCTCAAGACCAAACTTATCTTCCACTAACTCCATGAACTCCGTGAAAATGATTCCTTTCATCGTATTCAGCTAACCTTATAGTGACGTCTTAAAATAAAGAATGGTGTATAACGCTATAAGTTTCAAATTAATATAATACGAATCCATTCGTCAGCTGACTTCTTAAGGACTCCGATTTGGTCATTGATAAAACGACATTGTTGCAAAACTTCCAATTCCATTTACCGACAGGCTATCACCAAGAGTCTTTGGGGCGATTAGCACATTTGAAAGACACCTCACTTCGTGATGCCGCGGTGTTAATTGGCTTTGTTGAGAGAAAAGAAGGGATGCAAGTGATTTTGACCAAGCGAGCCGAACATTTACGACACCATCCTGGCCAAATTAGCTTCCCAGGGGGAAAATATGAGACGGAGGATCACACTCTTGTGAATACGGCACTGCGAGAAGCCGAAGAAGAAATTGGTATTCATGAAAAGCATATAAAGGTATTTGGTCAGCTGCCAAAGCTGCCAACGATTAGCCAATTTAATGTGACACCGTTTTTGGCCTTCATTTCTCCAGACTACACAACGCAAATTGACCCCAACGAAGTTGCCTCAGTTTTTGAAGTCCCAGCCAATCATATTTTAAACCCTGAAAAGCTGTACAGTTCAAAATTCAACCTAAGAAACACTAGCCATCGCGTCTTTGCCATCCCATATCAACAGCATTTTATTTGGGGAATGACCGCACAGATCATCGAATCCATGCAAAAACACATCATTTCTAAGTAACTGCTTTATCAATATTAAGTTGACTTTAAAACCAAACATCATGTGCATCTATATTAATAAAAAGTTATTTTTCAAACATCAATTCACATTAGTTTAATTTGATTTTTATAAGGCAAACGCTTGCGGTGAGAAAAATTTATACAACAACCGCTTCAGATAAGTTTTTCTAATTTCACTCATTAGCAATTATCACGTGTAGCACGCCATTTTCGTGATAAAAAGCAGGTTTTTGACATATCATTCAATAAGCTCGAGCAATACATGATTTAGATCTAATTTTCCTAGTGCAAAATCTTGCAAAATTGCTCCCGACTTATTTCCTGTTCCCAAAATGAGTAACTCAAAAATGAATACAACTACTACTGCGGCTTCAACCGCACAATCGTCTAGTAAGTTTTCTTACAAAGACTTCACCTGGTGTTTGTCCCTATTTGGTACAGCAGTAGGTGCAGGTGTACTTTTCCTTCCAATTAAAGCAGGTGCTGGCGGTTTCTGGCCATTGGTTATCCTTGCTCTAATCGCGGCACCAATGACTTGGTTCGCACACAAATCTCTCGCCCGTTTCGTACTTTCTGCGAAAAACCCTGAAGCTGATATCACTGACACAGTAGAAGAGCACTTCGGTAAGACAGGCGCAAACCTTATTACTTTTGCATACTTCTTCGCTATCTACCCTATCGTACTTATCTACGGTGTTGGTATCACAAACACGGTTGACTCTTTCCTAGTTAACCAAATGGGTATGGAATCTATTCCTCGCTGGCTACTTTCTGGCGCGTTAATCGCTGCGATGACTGCGGGTGTAGTATTCGGTAAAGAGCTAATGCTGAAAGCAACATCAGCAATGGTTTACCCTCTAGTATTCATCCTACTAGCACTTTCTTTCTACCTAATTCCTGATTGGAATACATCAATGATGGAAGTGTCTCCAAACTGGGGCGAAATGCCTTCAATCGTTTGGCTAGCAATTCCAATCATCGTATTCTCATTCAACCACAGCCCAATCATCTCTCAGTTCTCTAAAGAACAACGTCGTGTGTACGGTGATGACGCAGTTAAGAAGACTGACTCTATCACTGGCGGCGCAGCGATGATGCTGATGGGCTTTGTAATGTTCTTCGTATTCTCTGTAGTGCTTTCTCTATCTCCAGAGCAACTAGCAACTGCGCAAGAGCAAAACATCTCAGTTCTTTCTTACCTAGCGAACGTTCACGAATCACCACTGATCTCTTACATGGGCCCATTGGTTGCATTCGCAGCAATCACTTCTAGCTACTTCGGTCACTTCTTAGGTGCTCACGAAGGTCTAGTAGGTCTAATCAAGTCTCGCTCTGAATCTCCTAAGAGCAAGATTGAAAAAGCGTCTCTTATCTTCATCGTTGTGACGACTTGGATTGTTGCTATCGTTAACCCAAGCATCCTAGGCATGATTGAAACGATGGGTGCACCAATGATTGCAGCTATCCTATTCTTGATGCCTGTATTCGCGATGCAGAAAGTGCCAGCAATGGCGAAGTACAAAACTTCAGCACCTGTACAGATTTTCACAGCAATCTGTGGTCTTGCGGCAATTAGTTCTGTAATCTACGGCGCTCTTTAATCACTGCTCTTTTATAAAGCGTGATTAATCCAAGAATATAACGATAATAAAAAGCCTCCCAACTCCCCTTGGGAGGCTTTGTTCTGAGGTAATCGATATGATTAGTGTTTTTGATATCTATAAGATCGGTGTTGGTCCTTCAAGCTCACATACTGTAGGTCCAATGAAAGCGGGTAAAGAGTTTATTGATGACCTTCGTGCGATGGGAAAACTGCGCGACATCACTAAAATCACCGTTGACGTTTATGGTTCACTATCACTGACAGGGAAAGGTCACCACACGGATATCGCCATAATCATGGGTCTTGCAGGCAACTCCCCTGAGAAAGTTGATATCGACTCTATTCCGGGCTTCATCGCTCGAGTAGAAGAAACTGAACGCCTTCCTGTTGGCATGCACTGTCACACAGTATCGTTCCCGAAAGACGGTGGTATGAACTTCCATACTACTAACCTTGAGCTACATGAAAACGGCATGCAGATCCACGCGTGGATCGAAGACGAAAAAGTGTACTCAAAGACGTACTACTCTATCGGTGGCGGCTTCATCGTTGATGAAGAAAACTTCGGTAAAGAGATTGAGAACCCAATCAAGGTTCCTTACGAATACACAACAGCAGAAGAGCTCGTTAACCAGTGTAAAGAAAGTGGTCTTTCTATTAGTGCACTTGTGATGAAAAACGAACACTCTCTTCACTCTGATGAAGAAACTCGTACATACTTCGCGAACATCTGGCGCACCATGCGCGAATGTATGGATCGTGGTATGAACGAAGAAGGTATTCTGCCTGGTCCACTACGCGTACCTCGTCGTGCAGCAGCACTTCGTCAGCAACTGCTTACTTCTGAAAAAACAACAAACGATCCAATGTCGGTTGTTGACTGGGTAAACATGTTCGCTTTCGCAGTAAACGAAGAGAACGCAGCAGGTGGTCGTGTTGTGACAGCACCAACAAACGGCGCATGTGGCATCATCCCTGCGGTACTGGCTTACTACGACAAGTTCATCCAAACCGTGACTGAAAAAGATTACATCCGTTACTTCGCCGCTTCTGGCGCGATCGGTGGTCTTTACAAACGCAACGCGTCTATCTCTGGCGCAGAAGTTGGCTGTCAGGGTGAAGTTGGTGTGGCATGTTCTATGGCGGCAGCTGGTCTTGCTGAACTTATGGGTGGTAGCCCAGAGCAAGTATGTATGGCAGCAGAGATCGCAATGGAGCACAACCTAGGCCTAACGTGTGACCCAGTTGCTGGTCAGGTACAGGTTCCGTGTATCGAGCGTAACGGTATCGCGGCAGTAAAAGCGATCAACTCAACTCGTATGGCACTGCGTCGCTCATCTGCACCGACAGTTTCTCTAGATAAGGTTATCGAAACTATGCTAGAGACAGGTAAAGACATGAACGCAAAATACCGAGAGACATCTCAAGGCGGCCTAGCAGTAAAAGTTATCTGCTAATCTCCCAACCTCTCCCATCAGAAGCCCGAGCAACTCGCTCGGGCTTTTTTTCGCCTAAAGATCTTTCCCCATGTAAAATCTCTCTGGATTGAGCTTTATAAAAAAATCTAAAATTGTCACTATATCCAGAAGTTTAGGATATGCCCGTAGAAGGTCACATACCTGCAATCTCAATATTGATAACGTATTCAAAAATTAATCCTGGAGCGCTTTAACACATGATTAGGTTTGAACTTGGAAACCAAATCTGCGTTTGCTTGTCCGAAAAAGAACTTTCATTACAGCTCAATAACTCCATCCACTCTTCTATTCCCGTAAGCAGAATCGAATACTTAATCCTTAGCACCATTGCCGCTTTTGGGAGCTTAAACGCGCCCATTAGCCAGAGGAAAATCGAAAAGAAGTTGTCAGCGCAACATCACTTGATGTTGCCGGAAAATGGATTTAAGAACGCTGTTGCGTCCATAAGGAAAAAGTTCAGGCAACTAACAAAGAATCATATAGAGACCCAAAAGTCTCTCATCGAAAACATTCACCGAAAGGGATATTTTGTGCCATACGATAGCCAACACGCACAAAAAGATGGGCTTCTTCAACAAGCGAGAATCCACCAGCAAGCCGTTCATAGCGTAAGAATGGCCGCTGCTATTTGCTTACGTAGTAGAGCGCTATACCTTAATTTGTTGTGCTTTATTGGCTTTACCATCGCGCTGTATATCGCCATTTGTTTTTACAGCATCGGGACGATTGTTAAGCAAAACTATTTTGATGATGCAATGAACTTCGCACAAGATCTCGCTCAACAGAGTTGTTTTGGGCATGAAGACCAATTAAAAGGCTTATTTGATAATGTTCAATTAGTCGAGTCAGCATTGATGATCGACAAGCACAACATTCGCTGTCTAGTCACGCCAGAAGCAGTGGTCCCAGTGAACCAAAAAGACAGAGAAAGCTGGTTAAACAACGAAAGCTACACAACCCATTCGTTTTTATTTAACGGTGCACAAGTCCTCGTCAGAGTAAAAAACGTGAATGTATCAAATAGCTTTGAGAGCCATATGTCTCGCATGTTTTTGTCTGGCATGAAAGTGTGTACCAATACTGGCACAGCGCTAGAAATTGGCGATACCAACGGGCAATCGTTCTTGTATAACGTCAACGAAAACGGTTACAAAGAGGTGTATTACGTAAAAGGGCCTATTAGTAGCATCCTTGTTTTGAGCTTTATTCTAATGCTTGCCTTTAGACATAAGAAACTCCGCTCGTTAGCCACTTACCTTTGGGCTATCCGTCAGTTCAATCTCAAACTTGAACCTATCCACAACACATCAAATCGACAGAATATCCACTATGAAGTCCTGTCGCGCTTTAAGGTTAAAAACACTCAAAAGTTTATTGAGTCATTAATCGCCAATGGATTTCTAATCAATCATACCTTATTGGTCATCAGGCTTGTCTATGGCAAATCAAAATCCTTACTCGCTCCTCTGAGTATCAACGTGTGCCCTTCTCTACTGGAAAAGCGTAATTTCACACGCTTGTATCGCTTATTGGCTCAATTGGACTGTTCACTTCTGACGATTGAAATCACAGAAAATGCGTCGATGTACTACACGCAGGAGATCTTCAATAACATCAACAAGCTCAAAGCCATCGGGTGCAAAATCAGCATTGATGATTTCGGGACTGGTAACAACAATGTCGAGCTCATCAGTCAAATTACGCCAAGTTATCTCAAGATTGACCGTTTGTTTGTTATCAACCTGAAGCAAGACGACAAAAAAGTAGAAACGTTACGTCAGCTTATTGCGATGGGACACACATACCACTGTGCAGTCATCGTGGAAGGTGTGGAGACCGCAGAGTGTGCCCATTTACTAACCACACTTGGTGCGCACATTCATCAAGGCTTTTATTATCCGCTTTGCCGCTAGCGACCTCTATTTAATAGTAAAATCCACACAGAACCAGATTGCGTCCTTTTAATGTCCACAACTATAATGGCGGTATTGTGTTTACCGCCTCTGAACAGATTCAGACCATGATCGCCATTAAACCTGCCAAGCTGAAAGATTTTGCCAGCTTGATGCAACTGGAAGTGCAAGAAGATCAAAAAGGATTTTTTAAGCCATTTGAACAGGCTTACCAGCAACGTAGTAAGTCAGAAGTGTTTTATACCATCTTTCATGACTATCTTATTGTCGGATATTTAGTGATAGACAAAGCCTTCGCCCAACACGCTCCCTTTGCCAAACGCCATGAATTGGGTTTAAGCTATCTTATGGTCGATAAGCGCTTTCAACAGCAAGGAATTGGAAAAGCAACGCTACAAAAACTGATGATCTATGGCTACGCGATTGACACTGAAAGCAGCTCTGTGTGTGCGACAGTATCTAGTAGTAATGACATTGGAATTAGATTGTTTGAATCGGCAGGGTTCGATAACACCCAAAAGACAATTTATGAAGAGAGTGGAAAAGCGCTGATCTTGCGTCATTCTCTGAACTGATAGATTAGGCATCGATGTTATTTATGTTGTAAAGGCAGGGTAATTAGCACACCTGCCTTCCTCCCAAAATCATACCGTTACGACTTCAGCTTGCCAGCCGTAACCGGTGTACTCCTTTGCTAACTCTTCTGCAACAAACGCAGACACCACTACTTCAACCCATTTACCATACGCCCCTGCACGGTAGCGAAGCTTCATCATTTTCATTGTTACCCCTCCGGATGGCGATAAAATTAGCCAAATTTGAAACAGCTGCTCGCCAAAAACCTATACTTAAAGTCTGTGTATCTGCCTATAAAGGTGTAATATTTAGGTTTAGAATAGATCTTCCCCCACCCATTCACCAAATAGGAAGCATGTGCGTTATTCCAAGAAGTTCGAAATAAAGCACCGACATTTTGCAAAATCTGATAGTCAGAATGTAGAGTAAAATTACTGCATTTATAAAATTCATTCCGTACGAGTCGTTTTAATGGACAGTGAGATAGGTAAGACAATAGAAGCTGAAACTTTTGAAGCGCTTATGATGAGGCAAGCAACATCACTTACCTCCTCTGAAGCAGACAAGTGCGAAGTCAAACTTCGCGAATTCATGACGGAAGCCATGAACTGGTTCGAAATCGATCGAATGACCATGTTTCCCAACTCAATGCTGTTTTTCAACCAAGGGAAAACGCTTGCTGTCGCACGTCCACCACATAAAGTCGTCACAGCAGAGCAAGTCGGCATAGAAGACGCCGAGAGGTACCTTCGTCTTATCGGTAACTCGGAACAAACTCAGATTTTCAACCGAGCTTCGCTTGAAAGTAGTGATGTGGCATTACTAAGAATGCTGGCAGCACAAGGCGCATGTTGCCATTACACCATCCCACTGAGCCAGTTTGGTCAACGCTGGGGTGGCGTTTCATTTACTATTTTTGGCGAAAATCGTTGTGGTTTGAATGAAGCCCAATTGAATCAAGTCACATTTCTTTCGCAAGTTTGGCTTTCTTATTGGCAGCACTCTAAGTTGCATCGCAGCCTACACAAGCCAGACATGAAGACGAGTAATGAGAACAACAAAATGTTAAGACTAAGTCGTCGTCAATGTGATGTCCTCGGGCACATAGCCAACGGCTTGTCTGCAAAACAAATCGCGATAGCGCTTAATTTGAGTCCACGAACGATTGAGTCTCACAAATACCGGTTGATGGACATGCTGGAATTAGAAACTCATTCTGAGTTAGTCCAATTCGCCCTACGAAACGGAATTGGGTACTGACCTCTTTTGTCTCTGATCTCAGGCTAACAAAAGAAAAAGGCAAGCCGATTAGCTTGCCTTTATTATCTGTGTACAGAACGAAATTATTCGCCTTTGTAGATACAACCTGCGGTACAAGTTTCTTTGATCTCAACTTTACTCAGTAGTGGCAAACTCGGCTTAAGCTCTTGCCAAATCCACTTCGCGAGTACTTCACTTGTTGGGTTTTCTAGACCTTCGATATCATTCAAGTAGTAATGATCCAAACGGTCGTAAGTTGGTTTGAATGCCGCTTTGATTTCTGAAAAATCAATCACCCAACCTGTATGTGGGTCAACTTCACCCTCTACATAAAGACGAACTAAGAAAGAGTGTCCGTGCAAACGACCACACTTGTGACCTTCCGGTACGTGCGGCAGGTGATGTGCTGCTTCGAACATAAACTCTTTGTATAATTCTGTTTTCATCTTGATTCTCAGGCTTTAAAAAGACACGCAATACTAAGGAATTCACCCTTTAATGACAACCTTTATCAATAACATGAGAAAGAGGAAAACGATTCACTGATTCAGAATGATTAACTGATAAAAAACGGCAACCTCCAAGCATCTTGAAGATTGCCAAATCTGGAGATTCCAGAAAAATGGTTAGGAAAATGAAGTAGGGTCATACATACCCCAAACTTCCCTACTTTGACGACTCTAAGAGTACAAAAAGAGATTACACGACCTCGGGTTAACAACCGGTTAAACAAGAAAAAATAATTGAAATTTAGGCCCCCCTTCGTCTAAAAATTGGCGCAGCACCAATCCATTGATTACACCCTACTTACATCACATTTACATAACCCTACGTTGTTTAGGGTCACATTCATTCGCCCTATCCATCGCTCATACCACGCTAAGCCCTTAATATTGTGGAATTCGTTCCAATTACATTTATAAAAATATGCGCTCAACGATTACCTTCAAACTGTTACTGGCACTGATAGTTGTCTTCACTTGCGTGTTAGCTGCATCGACTGGCTATCAATACTTTCAACAAAAGACACTTATTAATGACGTGCTGAGTGAACAACTACACGATAAGGCAAGCAACTACTTCGATAGCCTAAATATGATGATGCTCACCGGTACGATGTCGCAAAAAGAAACCCTACGACAAAAAGCGCTCGCTCAAGAAGGCATAGAGCAAGTGCGCGTACTTCGTGCTGATGCAGTCTCTAAATTTTACGGCGCTGGCGATGCGAATCAAAAACCGATAGATGACATTGACCAGAGAGCATTAAACGGTGAGTTGGTGATTGAGCCTTTCAGTGCGGATTGGGGGAAAGGCTTGGTGGTTGCACTGCCTATGAAATCAAGCGAAAACTATCGTGGTACGAATTGTGTGTCTTGCCATATTGCCCCAGAAGGCGAAGTGTTAGGTGCAATCCGCTTGGAATACAACATGAGCCATGTGAATTCTCTTATCAATAAACAAGCCATGTTTGCGATGGGTATCATGTCAGTTATCGCGTTTGTGGGCTTTTTAATTACCATGGGATTGATTCGTAGAATCATCGTTAGACCAATACAAATGACGTCGCGTTTTATGTCGAATGTCAGTGCGAGCAAGGATCTATCCATACGTTTAGAGCATAAGCAAAAAGACGAAGTTGGACAGTTATCGGATTCTATCAATTCCTTTATGGATACGGTCTCACAAAGCTTGGACAAAGTTCAGGAAACATCGCATTCACTGGCGGGGTCAGCCGGACGCTTAACCGACGTTGCTCAATCTACCGATGAAGCGGCAGACAACCAGCAAGTAGAAACCAATGAAGTGCAAACCAATATCACTGACATGCTGCAACAACAAAGTGTCGTAGAACAAGCGACCGTTGATGCAACAACGTTGGTCAACCATACCGTTGATGTCGCAACCGCCAGTGCTGGTCAAGCGCACCATGTAAGTGAAGACATCAAGAACCTAGTGACCGATATCGACAAGGTGCGCGAGAAGATCACAACATTGAATCAACAAACCGCAGAAGTATCATCCATCCTGGGTGTCATCAAAGGTATTGCGGAACAAACCAACCTACTGGCTCTCAATGCCGCAATTGAAGCAGCTCGTGCAGGTGACCAAGGCCGTGGATTTGCCGTTGTCGCAGATGAAGTCCGTAACCTTGCATCTCGGACAGCGCAAGCGACCAGCAATATAGAAAGCATCATCGTGCAATTTCAACAAGGCAGTGAAGAGTCGCTCACTTCGGTCGATAATGTGTGCCAGTTTGCTCATCAGCGTTCCGTCGATGTCGAAGCGCTCTCCGAAACCATGCGCGATGTAGTAGACGAAATGCATCAAGTTTTGAGACATGCTGAAAACATTCAACATCAAACACAAACGACGTCAGAGGTGAGCAAACACATTCAGTTAAAAGTCGACACCATCACAAGACACGCGAATGAAACTTCGCAATCTGCATCTCACACACGTGACATCAGCGTTGATTTGGAGCAGCTTTCGGAACGTCTAGAGCTATTACTTAACCAATTTACGCTGTCTGAGGAACAAAGGGCGAGTAAATAAGAAATTTCTCCCCTCCAAATTGAATATAAAGGTTGAAGCTGACGAATTGACAGGTAATATGTCCCGATGAATCTGTAAAATTCTATCCAATTCAACGCTTCGCTCGTTTTTTAAACAAAGCCGTTTAAAGCAAGCAATGTAGTAAGTGTTGAATTGAATTTTTACCTCAATGGAGAATATTTCAAACATGACTTACGCGCCTGTATCAGACGTTTTGAAAGGTCAGCTAGCAGTAGACAGTGAAGTAACTGTTCGTGGCTGGATCCGTTCACGTCGTGATTCCAAAGCTGGAATCTCTTTCCTTGCCATTTATGACGGCTCTTGTTTCGACCCGATTCAGGCCGTGGTCCCTAATAATCTTAATAATTACGACGACGAAGTACTTAAGCTAACCACTGGCTGCTCTGTTGAAGTAACTGGTAAGATTGTTGCCTCTCCTGCGAAAGGCCAAGACTTCGAACTAGCCGCGACTGACGTTAAAGTAGTTGGTTGGGTTGAAGATGCTGACACTTACCCAATGGCAAAAACTCGTCACTCTATCGAGTACCTACGTGAAGTGGCGCACCTACGTCCGCGCACAAACGTAATCGGTGCGGTAGCACGTGTACGTAACTGCCTATCTCAAGCAATCCACCGCTTCTACCATGAGCAAGGTTACTTTTGGGTATCTGCGCCGTTGATCACAGCTTCAGATGCAGAAGGTGCTGGTGAAATGTTCCGCGTATCTACGCTAGACATGGAAAACCTACCTCGTACTGACGCTGGTAAAGTGGACTACAACGAAGACTTCTTCGGTAAAGAGACGTTCCTAACCGTATCTGGCCAGCTAAACGCAGAAGCTTACGCTTGTGCACTAAGTAAAGTTTACACGTTCGGTCCAACTTTCCGCGCTGAAAACTCAAACACCAGCCGCCACCTAGCGGAATTCTGGATGGTTGAACCTGAAGTTGCGTTCGCAGAACTGGATGACGTAGCGAAACTGGCTGAAGACATGCTGAAATTCGTGTTCAAAGCGGTTCTTGCTGAGTGTCGTGATGACCTTGAGTTCTTTGCTCAACGCATCGACAAAGAAGCAATCACTCGTCTAGAGCAATTCGTATCTTCTGACTTTGCACAAGTAGACTACACTGACGCAATCCAGATCCTTCTTGATTCAGGTCGTGAATTCGAATTCCCAGTTGAATGGGGTATCGATATGTCTTCTGAGCACGAGCGTTTCCTTGCGGAAGAGCACTTCAAAGCGCCAGTAATCGTGAAGAACTACCCGAAAGACATCAAAGCATTCTACATGCGTGCTAACGATGACGGTAAGACGGTAGCTGCAATGGACGTACTAGCACCGGGCATCGGTGAGATCATCGGTGGTTCTCAGCGTGAAGAACGTTTAGACATCCTAGACGAGCGCATGCGTGAAGTGGGTATCGACCCAGAACACATGAGCTGGTACCGTGACCTACGTAAATACGGCACAGTGCCACACGCTGGCTTTGGTCTAGGCTTTGAGCGTTTAGTATCTTACGTGACTGGTATGGGCAACGTACGTGACGTTATCCCGTTCCCACGTACACCTCGCTCTGCGAACTTCTAATCGCTGCTGAGTGATAAAGAATTAAAAAAGACCTCCCTTGTGGAGGTCTTTTATTTTGTCGCGGATCTCACAGATAGGTTCCGTTGCCAACTACTATAAATTCAACTTAACGCTCATCACACTGGCTGATTCTGTCACTGTTGGGTTGTTGTTCTCGTCATTGACCACCGTATGCTGATAAACACCACCAATCAAAATAGGTTTTTCAATCTCTTTTTGTTTGATCAACAATGACGTACTAATTTGATTTGTTGCATGCTGAGTCTTACTAGACTTAATCACCGAGACATCTAACTGGTAGTCAGGGTGAAGTTTCCGTACCAAGCCAGATAAATCGATACGCTCTTTATCATTATCGACATGAGCCTCGAAATGATTATCGGCTTGTATCTCCGCAGTCAATTTTGAGTGATCATAGACTAGGGTAACCGACTTAGGTTCTACATCTTGTTTCGCTGAGCACCCAAAGGCGATCATAGATAACGCAAGCAACCATGCACTCTTCATTCTCTCTTCCTAAATTTTTCATGATTTTACTGCTCTCCATCCCCTTCTCTATCTGCATGTTCTGCGTACTTAACGCCCAACACACATAAGCCAAACATAATGAAAGGGATCACGGCCGCGGTGTACTCTGTCCAAGCCATATGCGAGAAAGACTTCGCCAAAATAAGGTGCGCAAATACCAACAGAAATGCGCTAAAAATAGCAACAGCTATCAATCTTACTTCATGTTTTACCAACTGTTTTTTCATTGTCACTCCAACATTGCAATTACTCTACAATCGATTGAAGCACATGACCGGTAAACCGCTTTAGTACAGTTAGGCCAAAAAAACGTTAAACAGTTCCTTTAGTGAAGTAAGTCACCCAATTTGCATATAGCCTGTTTTAGGTTTTCATCAACAGGCAGCGAGGTGTTCAGCCTTAGATAGTCTTGATACTGGTCATCAACAGAGAAAAGCTTGCCATACGCCACCGTCACGTTATCAGTGATGAGAGCTTGGTAAACGGCCTTACCATTCAAGCTTGGAGGTAATTTAAGCCACATGAAGTACCCGCCTTGAGGAAGACAATAGTCAACGGATTTAGGTAAGTATCTATCTATTAAAGCCACAAACTTTGTTTGGCGTAACTGTAATGCTTTGCGCAGCTTTCTAAGATGATTGTCATAGCTGTCATTTTGCAGATAGTGCGCCACGCCTTGTTGAATAGGAGCACTGCCCGACAAGGTCGACATGAGTTGAAGTTTTTGAATCGGCTCGTTAAAGCGTTTATTTACTACCCAACCTAACCGATAACCAGGGCATAAGCTTTTCGAAAATGAACCGCAATGCAGCACTCGCTCCTGAGTATCAAACGATTTTAAAGGCGCAGGTTTCGTCTCTGAAAAATACAACTCTGAATAAACATCATCCTCTACTACATACACATCGTAACGATTTGCCAACTCAACGATGCCTTGCTTTTGCAAGTCATTAAGGGAAGTTCCGGTCGGATTATGGAAATTGGTCATTAGCCAACAAGCACGCACATCATGATTGGCAAACACAGCCTCTATTTGCTTAAGCGAATGACCATCCTTAGCATCCACACGGACTGTTATCGCGTTTAAGCCCAATCGCTCGATCGCTTGAAGTGCCCCATAGAAAGTCGGAGTTTCAATTACAACCGTATCACCAGGTCGAGTCACTGCTTGAAGGCTCAAATTTAACGCTTCCATCGCGCCAGAGGTAATGACCATATCGTCATGACTCAACACAAGTCCCTGCTGAATATAACGCTGTGCAATTAAACGGCGTAACGATTCACTGCCTGGAGGAAGATTATCAAGTAGTGTCTCTGGCCCCATTTTGCGACCTGAACTGGCTAGATTGCGGTTAAGCGCATCCAGAGGAAACAACGTCGGATCAGGAAATGCCGATCCAAGCTTAATACTCTCTGACGCAGACTGGTGTTTAAGGAACTCATACAACTCATCGTTTACCGAAGTGCGATAGAGACTCTTATCTAGGTCATTCGGTTCTAAACGTTCCAGTTCCGCCGTAACAAAATAACCAGACTGAGGTTTAGCGCTCACCCAACCTTGCGCCTCTAGCAGTTGATACGCCTGTAAGACCGTCCCTGCACTAACATTGTGATTGCGGCTGGTGACACGCACTGAAGGGAGCTTCTCCCCTGCTCTCCATGTATTTTGCTGAATTTGAATTTTGAACAATTCAGCGAGTTGGCGGTATCGGTTCATGTTTCCCTCATTCATCACTACCGGGGCACCTTAGCATACTTCACGCCCGCAATCCGATATCACCACTATCAAAGTCGTAACGTAATTAATCAATCTTAGTGATACCAATTCGCTATACGAAATGAGAATTTATGTTCCATACTTTCAGAGGCATGAAAATCAACACGGGAGGAAATGATGAAAATGTTTACGATGGATGACCTCTCATACCGAGGTATACACCAAGGCGTTCATAGCTGGGATCACCCAGAAGGAAGTAACCCATATTATTGGCATCCAGATTGGCTACATATTGCAGAAGATGCACTCGGAGTCCACCCAAAAGCAGACTTAGACGTTCCAATTGGTGAAACGGCGACTGAAGAACACGCTAAAGCGGCTATTATCAAGCATTTGAATGGTCAGTAAACCGAGCTAAGCACCTAATTTAAATAGGGTTACTATCAGAAAAAGCACGTTAACTGACCTGAATGAGAGCTGTGCAGCGGAATCGATTATTTATCAACAAGATTAATAGATAGTTGTCACATTATTTTCGATGACATCTGTTACATTTATAGAGTAATGGTGATGCACACCTCAACTCATGACTATGAGAGACGATAATAATGACTAAGTACAACGAAAACGACATCCAATACAAAGGCGAAACCAACGGTGTTCATGCATGGAGCACACCATCAGGTCAACCTTATTACTGGCACCCAGATTGGTTGCACGTGGCTGAAGACGCAACGGGTTCTCACCCTAAGCAAAAAATTGAAGTTGAAACATCAGAAGCGCCGACTGAAAAACATGCGTTAAAAGCTATTCTAAAACACATGAATGACTGGGCAACAGGCAAACTGTCTTCTAACCCAGACATCGAAACCAACGCTGTAGAATCAGAAATGAATCTGAAGAAGTAAACTTAGCGATTCCTGATAGAGCCCCGCATGGACGGGGCTTTTTTGTAACCACGGCAAAAATCATTAACAGTTCAACTAAGGTAATAGACGACGTATGTTCTCTAAGTGCGTCAGTATTTCTTGCTTGTCATAAAGCGTGTCCGCCTTTGCTGATGTGCTTTGTCGTTCAACCAAGCTGATTGGCAATACTTCTGACACAACGCCTTGCCCTTTTTCCATCTGACTCAGTACTAACTTGACCGCCCTACGTCCAAGTTCATTGAAATCTTGCTTAATCGTTGTCAGAGGGGGTGAGAAAAACTGGCTGTCTTGAATGCCATCGAACCCAACCACAGAGACGGTTTTAGGTACATTAATACCCGCCTCCGAAAGCGCGCATAACACGCCAAGCGCCATCTGATCATTCGCCACCAATACAGCATCAAAAGGCACACCTTTTAACACGGCGTCTTTAATAGCGTTGTAGCCACTGGCTGCTTGCCAATCTCCCTCATAGTATGCCGCTTGCACCAATTCATGTTGCTGAATCTGTGATTGCCATTCTTGGTAACGAATCTGAGAAGCCGTAGATGCCTTGGGGCCAGAAATACACACGAAGGATTCGCGCTTATGTTCGATCAAGTGAGAGATCGTTAAATTTGCCCCAGCTTTATGGTCACAACTGAGAGAATTGACGGGCGTCCCCTCGGGTACATCAATAAAAACCAGCGTGAGCTGACTGAACTGCTCCACAAGGTTTTCTGCCATCTCTCTGGTTACCGGGGCGTTGATGATAATGGCATCAACTTGCTGGGCAATGAGCTCTCGGATTGCACTACGGAATTCCTCAATGGAGTTGTCACCTAACACTGCCAGCGCCGTCGCGTAATCCATCTCGTGCGCTTGATTGCGAACGCCATTAGCAATAAGAGCAACACCGTGCAGTGAGATATCCAAAGAGACAATACCGATGATCCGCGACTTCGCTCGGCTCAACATTTGTGCCCCTTTGTTCGGCACATAGCCAAGCTTTTTGATTGCGTCGTTGACTCGCTTTCGTGTTTCTTCTGCGACGTTATCCGCGCCGTTGGTTACGCGCGACACGGTTTGCGTCGATACTCCAGCTAACCGTGCAACATCTTTAAACGTAACTGCCACTGCGTTCTCCTATTCTGATTTACTGTTCACTCTACCAAATTCATTCGAATGTTCTCGTGAACAATGTCGTAAAAAACATGAAAAAATGTTCCCGAAAACAGCAGATCTAGCACACAAAACCACGTTCTAAAACCTGTTCAAAGTCACATTTAAACGGCTATTCAATCGAAATAAAACCAAACAAGCGCATGATTATTTGCAGATTAAATGTTTGCGAAAACAGAGAAACAACATGCAAAAAATTGTTCACTTAAAATCCAAGAATCACAGCATGATCATTAAAGTGGATCGTGTTCCTGAAATCCTTCATTGGGGCGCAAAGATCGCTCAGATCGATCCCGATTTAATGCTCTCAACCGAGCGTCCTATCTCTCAGGCTCGTCTTGATGTCGACGTACCGTTATCGCTTTGCCCTGAGTTGGGCAGCGGTCACTTTAATGCACCCGGGATTGAGGGGCATCGCAATGGCGAAGACTGGGCTCCCGTGTTCACAACCACATCCATTGAGCACGATGACAACAACGCGACATTTACCCTTCAAGATGACATTGCGGGTCTTGAATTATTGATTGAGCTACAACTGGACTTTAACAGTGACGTGGTACAAAAACGCATCACAGTAAAAAATACGACTGCCGGTGAGTATTGCTTAGGTAAGCTCTCCTCTACCCTGCCACTTCCTAACCATGCAAACGAGCTGATGACGTTCCACGGGCGTTGGTGTCATGAGTTTCAAACTCAGCGTTTGAGCTTTGAGCATGGTGGCTTTATGCAAGAAAACCGTCGCGGTCGCACCTCTCACGAAAACTTCCCAGGTTTGTTCGCAGGCACTAATGGCTTTAGTGAGCAATTGGGGCAAGTTTGGGGCTTCCATCTTGGTTGGAGTGGTAACCACCAACTTCGTGCCGATGTTCGCAGTGACGGTCGTCGCTTTGTTCAAGCTGGTGAACTGCTACTGTCTGGTGAAAAGCGTCTACAAAGCGGTGAAACCTACCAATCACCATGGCTTTACGCGACATACAGTAACTCGGGTTTGAATGAAATATCAGAGCGATTCCACGAATTTGTTCGTGCCAATATTATTCAATTTCCAAACAATAAGCCTCGTCCTGTGCACTTAAACACGTGGGAAGGCATCTACTTCGAGCACAAACCTGAATACATCATGCAGATGGCAACCGAAGCTGCTGAGATGGGTGTCGAGCGCTTCATCATTGACGATGGTTGGTTCATTGGTCGTGATGGCGAACGCGCAGCGCTTGGTGACTGGTACTTGGATGAAACGAAGTACCCGAATGGTCTTGAGCCTGTCATCGAGCACGTAAACAGCAAAGGCATGGAGTTTGGTCTTTGGGTAGAGCCAGAGATGGTCAGCCAAGACTCAAACCTATATCGCCAACATCCAAATTGGGTATTGAGTCTGCAAGGCTACCACCAGCCTTCAGGTCGCTGGCAATACGTGTTGGATTTGCAAAACCAAGATTGCTTCAACTATCTGTTTGAGCGTTTGAATGACTTACTGACTCGCTACAACATCGGCTACCTGAAATGGGATATGAACCGTGAATTGGTTCAACCTGGGCATCAAGGTAAACCCGCTGTGCATGGCCAAACGAAAGCGCTATACCGCTTGCTAGACGAACTTCAAGCTGCGCATCCGGCGGTTGAAATTGAGTCTTGCTCTTCGGGTGGTGGTCGTATTGATTTTGAAATCCTTAAACGCACTCACCGTTTCTGGGCTTCTGATTGTAACGATGCATTGGAACGTCAAGCGATTCAACGTGGTATGAGCTACTTCTTCCCACCTGAAGTTATGGGCGCTCACATTGGTCCCGCAGAGTGTCACTCAACCAATCGTCGCCATGCGATCAACATGCGTGGCGTGACGGCGTTAAGTGGTCACATGGGTGTGGAGCTCGACCCAGTAAAAGAAAGCGCGGAAGAAAAACAGGCTTTTGCTCATTACATTCAACTGCACAAACAGTATCGCGATTTGCTTCATTCGGGACGTACTTTCCGCATCGATCCTGCCGATCAAAACCAGAACATCTATGGCGTTGAGAACGGGCAAGAAATGCTGATTACGGTGTGTCAGTTGGCCATGCCAAATCATGCGCTGCCATCTCCACTTCGCGTTAGCTGTGCGGATAAAAACGCCCGTTACGAAGTCAAGATTGTTGAAATGCCAAAAACCAGCTTCCAGTTGATGAAGCAACGTCCGCAATGGCTAGACAAAACCCTGACGCTAAGTGGCGATAACTTAAAAGAAATTGGGGTAACGCTTCCGATTCTCGATCCAGAATCGGCGCTCATTGTTCATCTTAAGAAAATGTAAAACTCTATCTGTGCCCTCTAGCGACCGGGTTTCAACTTCGCGTTGTTCCTGATAAAACACTCCTATACGCGCTAGAGGGACACCCTACAACTAACAAGCAAAACTTAATTGCTTAACTTGTTAAGGAAACAAAATGTCTATTACAGTATTACTTTCGTTCTTGCTGTTTACAGGCTTTGTTGTGGTGTTCACTTACAGCAAAGTTAAAAACGATAAAAACACCTCTCAAGACGGTTTCTTCCTTGGTGGACGAAGCTTAACAGGCGGGCTGATTGCCAGCTCCTTGATTCTAACCAACCTGAGTGCCACCAGCTTCGTTGGCATGAGTGCGCAATCCTACACCCACAACATGAGTGTGATGGGCTGGGAAGTGGCCTCTGGCGTCACACTGGTTATCATTGCGCTGCTGCTTGTTCCTCGCTACCTTAAGCAAGGCATCACCACCATTCCTGACTTCTTAGAAAGTCGTTACGACATGTCGGTGAAGAAGTTCGTTACCCTGTTGTTCTTGTGCCAATACGTCATCAACATTCTACCTACCACTCTTTACGCTGGCGCTGTGGTACTGGGCGAAATCTTTGATGTGCAAGCTTTGCTGGGCATTTCAGAGTTCAGCTCTATCGCCCTGATTTCCGCCACTATTGGTTTGTTGGGTTTCTTCTACGCGATTTACGGCGGTCTAAAAGCCGTGGTAATTGCAGACACGATCAACGGCGTTGGCTTGATCACCGGCGGTTTGATGATCCCTGTATTTGGTCTGATGGCATTAGGCGGCGGTAACTTTATGGAAGGTTTGGACGTATTGCTGACAGCCGCACCGGAAAAGCTGCAATCCGTAGGTAAAGAGACCGATCCACTGCCGTTCTCTACTCTGTTCACAGGTCTATTGCTGGTTAACTTGTACTACTGGGGTACTGACCAATCAATAATCCAACGTGCACTTGGTGCGAAGAACCTCAAAGAAGGTCAGAAAGGCGTGATTCTGGCGGGTGCGATTAAAGTTATCTCTCCACTTTTCCTAATCATTCCGGGCATCATTGCGTTCCATATGTTTGGCGCAGATGCGGGCAACCCAGATACGATGTACACACGCTTAGTGAACGAAGTATTGCCTAAGCCGCTTGTTGGTTTCTTCGTTGCGGTCATGTTCGGCGCTATCCTAAGTACCTTTAACGGCGTATTGAACAGCTCAACCACCTTGTTTGCTTTGAACGTTTACAAACCATTATTTGGCAAAGACAAATCGGATGAAGAGTTGGTCGGTAAAGGTCGTATCTTCGGCGTTATCATTGCGATCATTTCGGTCTGTATTGCCCCTTTCATCATGTACGCACCAGAAGGCTTGTTCCAATACCTACAAATGGTTGCGGGCTTCTTTAGTGTGCCTATCTTCACCATCGTGTTTGTGGGCTACATTTCAAAACGTGTTCCTGCTATTGCCGCTAAAGTTGCTTTGGTCGTGTTTGTTAGCTCCTACGCTGCGATGCAATTGGTCTTTGGTACACCAATCCACTTCCTACACCAATTGGCGATTCTATTCGTCGTGTGTACTGCTCTGATGTTTGCGATTGGTCACTTCATGCCGCGTGATACAGACTACGTAATGCCAGTGAATGAGAATATCGATGTGACGCCATGGTCATTCCGATTTGAAGCATCAGCGGTCATCATCTACATGGTATTGGGTGCTTACGTGATGTTTTCAGACTTCGGTTTTGTCTCAAGCGATCCGACTATCATGCAAGTGTACGGCTTCTGTGGTCTGGTCTTGATGTTCGGTGTAGTTTCTAACTACTTCATCAAACGCAGAAAGCACAAAGAAGTGTCAAAGCTCAATGACATGTACATGCCTTAAGTCGACTTAGATTGCGCACATAAAAATCGGAGCACTGGCTCCGATTTTTGTTTTCTACCGAAACTTCGTCATCAACAAAGAGCTTTTGAGGAAAGAAATGTCTCCTAAAGGCACTTTTAACCTTTCGGATTTTTCGAGGTAAACGCAACACAGGAAGAACAAATATATAGAGTAAGATAATTAGAACGAAACTTTAAATAAATTATGTAAATACATCATCAGACCTTATAAAACCTAGAAATCTCGATATTCATGCAATCATCTATTCGCCGCTCTGTTCACATTAATGAGTGTCCCTGTGAGGCAAGTCGAAGTGCGGTTTTACTTTCAAGTTAAAGATGCACCCTATTTCCCTTTCCCTGTCCTTATAGCGCTTAATGAAATCTATCGCTAGAATCGCAGGTCTTTGATTTTACAAGTGACAGATCAATCAACAGCATCAATAACATAACCAAGTTCCTCTCTAGAAGCGCAACCAAGAGCGAAGACAATGATGTTGAGGATGATCTTAGAAAGGTTAATCATGGCGAATACTAACTACAACGCACCGCTAACATTGCAACTTTATTTAGCCGCTGCATTCTTTTTTGGCACCTATGGCGGACGCGTCTGCCCCATGCTCAGTACGCTCAGCGTTTACGAAGTCATTTTGCACTGCGCCGTGGTGTTTACCTTCATCTATTTAGTGCGTCACTTTATTCTCGCAACACACCCGTTAATTGCACAAAACCGCCAAGCGAAGCTGGATACGATTTTATTTACTGCGGTTAGCATCCCTTTCGCCGCTTATTACAACCTTCAATATGACTTTACGTTCGATAGTAATGTAAAGGTCTTGTTTGGCATGGGGCTGTTTGGTTTCCTGACAGGTTCTATCCTTCAACTGCAAAGCAAATTGGCTCAATTTAATGACTTGCGTCAGCAAAACCAATTCGATTTTGTCCTCTCAGGGCAACGCCAGTCTATGGTCAAACAGATGATCGGGATGATGATTGCGTTACTGATCACTCTCACCGCAATCTTAACCATGGTCGCAGTAAAAGACATTTATTGGTTAGAGCAAAACCCAGAACAAATCAGCAATGGTTTAGGCAAGATCAGTTTTATCAAGGAACTGGTGTATATCGCGTTGGTTGTAGGGGGATACGTTATTGCCATCATGGTGTTATGGACTCGCTTGATGCAGAAGATTTTGTTTAGCCAAGAACAAGCATTATTGGAAGTCACTCAAGGTAAGGTGGCTCAACGCCTCCCGGTCTTCCAACATGATGAGCTAGGCTCAATGGCCTGCCTCACCAACCAAATGCTAGACAGCTTGCAAGTTTCGCAAGACGAGGTGAAAACGACGCGTGATGTTGCCATTGTCAGCCTGTCCGCCTTGGCAGAGTCTCGCGATAACGAAACTGGTGCTCATATCATGCGAACGCAGGAATACGTCAAAGTGCTGGCAGAACACTTAAGTCAGTTTGAACAACATCGCATGTTACTGACTCCCAATTACATTGAACTGTTGTATAAATCGGCCCCGCTTCACGATGTGGGTAAAGTCGGCGTGCCTGATAGTGTGTTACTCAAACCGGGTAAATTGACCGACGAAGAATTTGAGATCATGAAGGGTCATGCTGAAATTGGTGCCGAAGCGTTGTCAATTGCAGAAAAACAGCTAGGAAGTAGCTCATTTTTGCGAGTTGCGAAAGAGATCGCGCTGACACACCATGAAAAGTGGGATGGAAGTGGTTATCCAAATCAACTCTCGGGTGAAAGCATTCCCCTCTCTGGCCGATTGATGGCACTCGCAGATGTTTATGATGCACTTATTTCAAAGCGTGTATACAAGCCAGCGTTCAGTCATGACAAGGCAAAATCAATCATTCTTGAAGGAAATGGCAAACATTTTGACCCGCAAGTTGTCGACGCTTTCCTTGCTGTAGAAGCGCAGTTTCAGCATATCGCACATCAATATCAAGATGCTCAAGATCTCGCCGCTTAGCGAATTATCCCCCTCTTAACTCCACAGTTAAGAGGGGTTTTCATAGCAAAATCTTTGCTTATGTTAGAATTCTGTTTCAAATCAAAACTTTTTTAAGTTTTCTTTTCACTAACTGTTGTAACGAATATTGCTGAAAGGTATAAATGTCAGCAGACCCCTTCGATTAACATGGATGAAGATTATGTTTGAAAAAGTAGTTGCCGCTCCGGCCGACCCTATTCTTGGACTTACTGAAGAGTTTAAAAAAGATACTCGCGCTGAAAAAATCAACCTAGGCGTTGGTATTTACAAGAACGAACAAGGTGAAACCCCTGTTCTTGCTACCGTAAAGAAAGCCGAAGCAGCACTGATTGAAACTGAAAAAACCAAATCTTACCTAACAATCGAAGGTACAGCAGAATATGGTCTGGCAGTACAAAAACTGCTATTTGGTGCAGACGAAGAAATCGTTACGAGCAAGCGAGCTAAAACAGCTCAAGCACCTGGTGGTACGGGCGCTCTGCGCGTTGCCGGCGAGTTTATTAAACGTCAGCTTGGCGAAGTGAAGATCTGGATCAGCAACCCAACTTGGGCAAACCACAACGGCGTGTTCACTGCTGCAGGCATTGAAACGGCACAATACAGCTACTACAACGCAGAAACGAAAGACAAAGACTTTGATGCGATGCTGACAGATCTTCAAGCTGCATCGGAAGGCGATGTTGTGCTTCTGCATGGCTGCTGCCACAACCCTACTGGTATCGATCCAACGGCTGAAGAGTGGGAAGCTCTGGCGAAGCTAGTGGCAGACAAGAAACTACTGCCTCTATTTGACTTTGCATACCAAGGTTTTGCGAAAGGTGTCGAAGAAGATGCAGAAGGTCTTCGTATTTTCGCGAAGTACAACAAAGAAATCCTAGTGGCGAGCTCTTTTTCTAAGAATTTCGGCCTATACAACGAGCGTGTAGGTGCATTCACTCTAGTTGCTGAATCAGAAGAAGTAGCAACAACCGCATTCTCGCAAGTGAAAGCTATCATCCGTTCTATCTACTCTAACCCACCAGCGCACGGCAGTGCAGTTGTGACTCACATTCTAGGCGATGCAGAATTACGCGCAGAGTGGGAAGCTGAAGTAGCAGAAATGCGTGACCGTATCCAAGAGATGCGTGAGCTATTCGTTGCAACTCTGAAAGCTGAAGGTGTAGACGCTGACTTCAGCTTCATCGAGCGCCAAAACGGTATGTTCTCATTCTCTGGTCTATCTAAAGAACAGGTAAACCGCCTGAAGGAAGAGTTTGCAATCTACATTGTTGGCTCTGGTCGTATCAGCGTAGCAGGCATGACGAAGTCAAACATGGGTCCTCTATGTAAAGGCATTGCGGCAGTTCTATAACTCCGCTTTAGCTAATAGAAAGCACAATCAGAAAAGGTCAGCACATGCTGACCTTTTTGTTTTTGTGTGTTTCATTTCAAACAGCATCGTCACAAGCCGATGATGTAATTCAACCATTGCTCTAATAAACGAACTTAAAGCTGATGCCCACTTCGTTAATATGATCAGAGCTCTGATTTTGATAATCCGTATCTCGGAACTGATAGTACAAACCTGTACCAATCACATCATGCCACTGATAATTGAAAGCAATCTTGTAGTTGTTCTCATCAACGATATCACTTCGATTTAAATGCACTTCAGCCGTACCCATTAATTTTTCACTGAATAGGTAGTTAGCACCAATCGTCACGCCTTGGATAAACTCGCTTTCTGATGAAATCGTATTGTCACTCTTATCATCGGTTGCCTTAGCTTTTATGGCACCGAGCCCATAAACGCCATACACATCCAGTTTTTCGTTAATACCATAACGGTATCCACCACCAAACATTAAACGGTCAATGCGCAAAGTGAAGTCGTCTGGGTGGAAAAACTGTGCGGAGTAATCCACATTAAACAACCAGTTATCGGTCAGCAGATAGTTACCACCCAATCCTACGGTGGTGGCATTCGAGTTATCTAACCATTCTTCGTTGGTCGTACCCGCGCCGAGGTCGAGGTTAATGTGTTCATACCCAAATTTTGCGGCTTGTTCTGCCTCTGAGGCAACGCTCATTATAGGTAATGCTACAAGAGGTGCAGCTAATAACAATCTTACCATTTTACTTCCTTCCATGAGTGTCATCCAAAAGTACTTATGCTCTCTAGTTCGACTACAGTTTATTGATTTAATTCGGCATCTTGATGACAGCGTAGCCGAATTGATGGCGCTTTGCCGTGCGACTTGTCTGAATCTTATCATTGCGCACGAAAAACAGTGATCCGATAAGATTCTGTTTTAAAACTAAGTTAAGATTACTCTATCACTTGCAAACCAAAAGGCACCTTAATGGAAGCAGAACTTCTCGAGATATATAACTTTCTCGCCAAGTATCCCCCATTCAACGAGCTTCCGGAAGAAACGCTCATCAAAGTGACAGAGAACATCGAGATCTCTTACTACCGTCAGGACACCCCTATCATCCATTTAGGAGACCAAATTGACGACCTATATATGGTAAGAAGTGGCGTAGTTGAAGTCTATCGACGCAAAGGTGAGCTCTACAACCGCCTCGATGAAGGTGATCTTTTCGGTCAAATGGGCCTTCTTACTAACAACAAAGTTCGCTTTCCAGTAAAGGCAATCGAAGACTCCCTGCTCTACTGCATTCCGCAAGACATTTTCCAAGAGCTTTACGATAACTTTGACTCATTTGCCGACTTTGTCGAAGTTGAAAACAGTGCAAGACTACGCCAAGCCGTGTCTGAAAATAATGACGCGAATGATCTGACGACATCGAAAGTAAAAACACTGCTGACGCGCGATGCGCCGACCATTGAGCGAGGCCAAACCATTCAAGAAGCCGCACAGCTTATGGCGCAAGACAATGTCTCTTCGTTGTTGATTGTCGACCCTGAATTTGTTCTTGATGAAGATGACCCGCAATCGCCTGTCGTTGGTATTATTACTGACCGCGATTTGTGTACCCGTGTTTTGGCCGAAGGTTTGTCGCCTCAAGATGACGTTTCAACGGTGATGACGACAGAAGTTATTTCCCTCGATCACAACGCCTATGTGTATGAAGCCATGCTAACCATGCTGCGCTATAACGTGCATCATTTGCCTGTCGTGAAAGACCAGATGCCAATTGGCATTATTGAAGCCACCGATATCGTTCGTTACGAATCTCAAAACTCTCTGTTGTTGGTGAGCAGTATTTTCCAGCAACAAACCATCGAAGATTTAGCGATCGTTGCCGACGAAGTGAAAAGCAGCTTTGTACGTTTAGTAAATGAAGACGCAAACTCTCACATGGTTGGCAGTGCGATGTCAGTGATCGGGCGCAGCTTCAAACAGCGCTTGCTTGAGATGGCAGAAGAAGAATTAGGCCCACCACCCATTCCCTATTGCTTCCTAGCACTGGGCTCAATGGGTCGAGATGAGCAGTTGTTGGTCACAGACCAAGACAATGCCATCATCCTTGATGATACATACAAAGAAGACAAGCACGGCAAGTATTTTGAAGCGCTGGCGCAATATGTCAGTGACGGTTTGAACGTATGTGGTTACAAGTATTGTACCGGCGACATTATGGCAACCAACCCTGAATGGCGTATGACTCGCTCGCAATGGGAAGAGTGCTTTGCAGACTGGATTGATGACCCTAACCCGAAAGCGCTACTGAATGCGTCTATTTTCTTTGACTTAGATGGCGTTTATGGCCGCTTAAAATGGGCAGAACAACTGACCAGCTTTATCGTTCGTCGCGCGCGTAAGAATAACCGCTTCCTCGCTTGCTTGGCTCGCAACGCCTTAAATCGAACGCCTCCACTTGGATTCTTCAAAGACTTCGTGATGGAAAAAGATGGTCAACACAAAAACTCGATCAACTTAAAACGTCGTGGTACTGCACCATTGGTGGATTTGATTCGTGTTCACTCTTTGGCGGTAGGTTCTCGAGCTCAAAACTCTTTTGAGCGTTTGGATGACATCATTGACGCGGGCATCTTACCGAAAGGACGTGCGCAGGACTTGAAGGACGCAATGGAGTTCATCTCTATGGTTCGTATCCGTCACCAAGCCATCGATGTTGAACTCGGTATTGAGCCGGATAACAACATCGAACCAGAGAACTTATCGGATTTTGAACGACGTAATCTTAAGGATGCTTTCCAAATCTTGAGTAATGGTCAGAACTTCCTCAAGTTCCGTTATCAGGCAAGCAATAAGTTTAAGTGAGACACGGAATGATAAAGAAGCTGTTTCAAAAACCTTTTGTCCAATGGCCAACCAAGTTTCAAAGCAAATTAGAAAGCGCGAAGGATGAACGTCTGGTCGCTTACTATAGCACCGCACTGCCTGCGCCAGAAACACCATTATCTGAGGTAGAGTTTGTCGCCTTGGACTTTGAGACTACTGGGTTGAATCCGCAAAAGAACGGCATTATCACCATTGGTTTGGTGCCGTTTAATCTTAATCGTATTTTCCTTCGCCAAGCAAAGCACTGGAAAGTAAGACCGCAAGAAAAGCTCGATGAAGAATCAGTCATCATTCACGGCATTACACACAGTGAGCTGATAGACGCACCCGACTTAGGAGAGATCCTCGGACCATTATTGGAAAGCTTAGCGGGCAAAATTGTTGTCGTTCACTATCGTCGTATTGAGCGCGAATTCCTCGACCAAGCGCTACGAGCGCGCATTAAAGAAGGCATCGAGTTCCCTGTATTGGATACGCTGCAAATTGAAGAGGACATTCAACAGCGCCTCTCTGGCGGCCTTTGGAACAAGTTAAAAGGGAATAAGCCGAAGTCATTGCGCTTAGCTCAATCTCGTCGCCGTTATGGTCTGCCGGATTATACACCTCATCATGCGTTAACGGATGCAATCGCCACAGCAGAACTACTTCAAGCCCAAATTGCCCATCACTACAGCGAAGAGCAACCTATCAGTAGTCTTTGGCTGTAGGTCATAGCGAATCGAGAATACTTTCCGCTGATAAACAAAAAAGGAGCCAATCGGCTCCTTTTTAATGTTCAAATCACTTACAGTTTAAATCGATTAATCTCTTGTTCTAGCTCATGAGAAAGTTCAGATAGGTGCGCAGCTTGCTCTGCGGCCTGATGCGCTTCAACTGACAACTCGTTGGAGACATCGCGGATGCCTTCTGTGTTGCGCGTAATTTCTGTTGTTACGGACGCTTGCTCTTCAGCAGCAGACGCAATTTGTGTTGCCATGTCGCTAATGCGTTCTACTGCAGTGTGAATCTGAGTGAGGCTCACCGCTGCTGAGTTCGCATCATCCACGCTGGTGTCAGCAAGACGACGGCTGTCATCCATAATACCTACAGCTTTTGCTGTCGTACCTTGCAACATCTCAATCGTTTCTTGAATCTCTTGAGTAGACGCATGAGTACGTTGACTCAGAACACGAACCTCATCAGCAACCACCGCAAAACCACGACCTTGCTCACCCGCACGTGCCGCTTCGATAGCTGCGTTTAGTGCTAGTAGGTTAGTTTGCTCTGCAATACCTTGGATCGTGGAAAGAATCGTATTGATTGCATTACCGTGCGCCTCAAGCTCTTGAATCACGTTCGTCGCCACTTGGACTTCTTGTGCAAGGTTCTGGATAGAGCCTTGAGTTTGAGTCACTTGACCTGAACCATGAACACACGCTTGCACCGCTTCTTCCGAGCTTGATGCAGTATTGTCAGCATTGCCTGCAATCTCTTGTGTCGCCGCAGCCATTTCATTTACCGCAGTCGCAACCATATTGATTTCGTCTTGCTGGTAAGAAATACGTTGGCTACGCTCCTCAGCCTGTTGAGCGGTCGTACGAGCTTGCTCTGACAACGATGCAGAAACGTGGCTAAGCTTGGTTACCATAGTATGCATGTTGCCCACAAAACGGTTAAAGTTTTCGGCAAGTTTACCAACTTCATCATCACTACGTGGTTCAAGACGTTGTGTTAAGTCACCTTCACCAGAAGCAATCTCTTCAAGCGCCTGCGATACACGGCCAAGATCGCGGAACAAGAAGCCGACTAACCAAGACACCGCTGCAATCACTACGATGGTGATGAGAACAGCTGTAATCAGCATTTCGCGTAGTAATTGTGCATGGCTCGCCTCTTCAGTTGCACGATCCATTTCAATCGCGAACATCCAGTTTGTACCTGGCACTTTGCTGAAGTAGTAAAGCTTCTCTTGACCTTTGATCGTTGTTGTCTCAATCGAACCTGTATTGGCTGCACGCTCAATCGAATCTTTTGAAAATTGGTTAGAAAGGTCCGTAATTGGCTTAAGTGTCAAGCTCTTGTTCGGGTGCGCAAGGAAAGTACCGTCGTTCATGTCGATCAACATGGCATGCGCATTTTCACCCGCGTCCAAACTGATCACGTCATTGATCAACTGATCAATCAAAACGTCAGCACCCACTACACCAATGAATTTACCGTTCTTCATTACCGGTTCGGCAATGGTCACCAGTAGCGCGTTAGTGATCGCATCCTGATACGCTTCAGTGATGATCTGCTTACCCGCTGATTTCGCTTCAGTGTACCAAGGGCGAGTACGAGGATCGTAATCGGCACGGTTGCGTTCTGGATGAGAACGGTACATACCACCTTCCGGAGTACCTAGGAAGATATCGTCAAAGCCCCCCGCTTTGCGTGCTTGTTGTAGGAAAGGCACAACGTCTTGCTCAGTTGAGTAATCGTTGAAAGCCGTCGCAATGTCTTTGCGAATCGCAACCCAGTCAGAAATACCTTCTGATGCTGCGTTACTTAGGCTTTGTGCTCGTGAATAGACACCTGAACGCGTCTGATCAAACAATTGACCAGCCGACAACCAAGTTAATGCTGTTGCCATCACTACAACAGCAGAGAGGCTTGCGCCAATTAGCTTTTGTTTTAATGATAATTTCATAATTATTATAAGAAGTTGGGAGAACAGTTAAGGAGGCTGAATCTTACACACTTCTGACAAAGTAATCACGAAGATTGTTCACAAATTTAATACGATAACCTGTTGTAAAATAAAGAATTTGATTCGCCATTTTTTTGGCAAGCGTCAGAAAAATCGCACAAAAAAAGCCAGCATTACGCTGGCTTTTTAACTTATTAATATCTAAGAGATATTTATAAATCTTATCAATTATTGTCGTTCTGTTCTCATGCCCATCAATAAACTGACACACATGGCAAGCAATACGAATGTGAATGGAAGCGCAGTTGAGATTGCACCAGCTTGCAGTGCTTGAACCGCTTCTGAGCCACCGATCCACAGTAGTGCAACCGCAATTGCGCCTTCCATAAATGCCCAGAATACACGTTGTAGAACTGGCGCATCCACTTTACCACCAGCGGTAATGCTGTCGATAACTAAAGAACCAGAGTCTGAAGAGGTAATAAAGAATACCAATACCAGAACAACCGCAATGATAGATAGGATGTTACCAAATGGCAGAACATCAAACATTTGGAACATCGCTAATGAAACGTCAGTTAGACCGTTTGCACCTAGCTCACCCACATTGTTGATCACTTGGTCGATAGCCAGACCACCGAATACTGACATCCAAATCAACGTCACAGCTGTAGGGACAATCAGTACCGCCGTGATGAACTCACGAACTGTACGGCCGCGAGAAACTCGCGCGATGAACATACCAACAAATGGTGACCATGAAATCCACCAAGCCCAGTAGAATACAGTCCAGCCTTGGAACCATGCTTCATCAGTACGACCAAACGGATTACTCAGCGGAATTAGGTTCTCTACATACGACATAAATGTCGTCGGAATAGAACCAAGGCTCACAGCCCAACCAATTAAACCAACAAGGATAAGAAGTAAAAAGGCAATAACCATGTTGATGTTACTAATGACTTTCACACCACCGTCAATACCGCGAATAACGGATACAACAGCGAGTAAAGTCACAACAGTAATGACAACAATCTGCAAGCCAAGCCCAGGCTCAACACCGAACACGTGGTGAATACCACTTGCTGCTTGTTGTGCACCTAAACCCAAAGACGTCGCAAGACCAAATAGAGTTGCTAGTACCGCTAGGATATCAACAATATGGCCAGCCCAACCCCAAGCGCGATCACCCAATAACGGGTAGAAGATCGAACGCATTGATAGCGGCAAACCTTTGTTATAGGTAAAGAAGGCGAGTGAAAGCGCAACCACACCGTAAATTGCCCAAGGGTGTAGACCCCAGTGGAACATGGTCGCACCTAGTGCTAACTTAGCCGCCTCTGGTGTATTCGCTTCAACACCCAACGGTGTCTCATACCAACCGGTGAAGTAAGCCACTGGCTCAGCAACACTCCAGAACATCAAGCCGATACCCATACCTGCAGCGAACAGCATAGAAAGCCATGATATGAAAGAGTAATCGGCAACGGCATCTTTACCACCAAGGCGAATCTTACCCATTGGTGAAACAATCAATACCAAACAGAAGATAACGAAGATGTTACCGGAAAGGATGAACAGCCAGTCAAACGAGCTGATGATTTTCAGCTTAATGCCATCTAACGCTGTTTTTGCGGTATGTGCATCAAGAACTAATGCAGCAATAAGAAATAGTGCAATGAAACCCGCACTGATACCAAAAACAGGATTATGTACGTCAAAACCCCATTTTTGCACGTTGTCTTGACCAACCGTATAGTCGGTACTGTCGATACTGTACTTATCTATACCTTTTGTCATTGTTCCTCTCTTTTGCATTCTAGTTTTTCGACGCAGCGCCAAAAAACCTTTCGAACACGATACATTTTATTTTCCATGAAAGTGGAAGATCCTACCATTTGAGGCGTTTTTGTCTATCTTTTGCTGATAAAAAATCCAATAACTTACTTTTAAATCAGAAAAATCCACCAAAAAAAGCGAAAACAACCACAGCAATAATTAGACCACAAACATTTCTTACTATAATAATTCTAGGTCATCCTTTTTTACCCGCAAAAAACCATAAATTTAATAAGGAGAGCCAAGGCAAATAATTGAAAAATGGTGTCGCGATCCCTGACTAACCCCTTTTATTAGCAACGCTTTTGAGTTAGTGTCGCGTCGTTACATGATCCCTTAATGACTGGATTACTAAATTGGAAAAGTACGAAGAAGTCTTGGTCTCGATTCGTCAGATCATCCGCGCCATTGATTTACATTCTAAAAAGTTGAGCAAAGAGTCTGGTTTGACGGCTCCACAGCTGATTCTTATGCGTGCCATTAGTGAATTAGACAATGTCACGATTAAGCAACTGTCTAGCCACACCAATATGAGTCAGGCAACCGCTACCACTATTTTAGACCGTTTAGAGCGTAATCAGCTTGTTGAACGCCGCCGTAGTGTGGAAGACAAGCGTAAAGTGCATGCAGTGCTAACAGAAAAAGGACAAGAAGCGTTAAAACAAGCGCCAACGCCACTTCAAGAGCACTTCATCAGCCGCTTCCAAAAACTGGAAGAATGGGAGCAAAGCTTGCTGCTTTCGTCTGTTCAGCGCATTTCTACCATGATGAATGCGGAAGATATCGATGTTGCACCAATGCTAGAGATCGGCAGCATCACCAAACCTGAATAACATGCTTTGTTAGCGCTCATTCGTCCAGTGATGAGCGCTTTCTCCTACCCAGAAATCACTCTGTCAAACCAGTCTCAAACGCGTATTTAGCCAATTCCGCTGTCGAGTGCAGATCCAACTTGTGCTTAATGTTGTGGCGGTGCGTTTCTACCGTTCGATAGCTAATATCTAAAAGCGTAGCAATTTTTTTGCTGCTATTGCCCTGAGCCACCAGTTTCAATACCGCTTCTTCACGGCGACTGAGTGGGTTCGGCTTTTGTGCCGCAGGTACAACATCTTGTGTAAATAATGTTTGAGTAACCGATTCACAAAAATATGTTGAACCTTGGTTGACGGTTTTTATCGCTTGTACCATTTTTTCTGCCGAGATTTCTTTAAGCATGTAGCCGACCGCACCCGCTTGCATCACCTTCATGATGTATTCACGATTGTCATGCATGGTAAGCATTAAGATTTTACTCTCGGGTAGTTCCTCCTTAATCACCCCCGTGGCTTCGATACCGTTCATGATCGGCATACTGATGTCCATCAAGATGACATCAGGGTTAAGTAACTTAGCGACTTCGATGGCTTCCAGCCCGTTACTCGCAGTACCGATAACATTGATGTCAGACTCAAGCTCCAAGCGTGCCATAAAACCATCAAGCACGACTTGGTGGTCATCCACAATCACCACACTAATCGGTTTATCCATAAACTAATCCATCCAAATCTAACAAAACGGTAATCTCTGTCCCTAACCTTGGTTCACTCATCAGTTCAAACTCACCACCAATAAATTCGACCCGCTCACGCATGTTACGCAATCCTATACCTTGCCGATGAACCGATTGGTTAACTAAGAACCCCGTACCATCATCACGTATCAGTAATTGCAGCATATTGCCCATTTTTTGCAAAATTACCGTGACCTTTTTTGCCTTCGCGTGTTTCTCAATATTGTTCAACGACTCTTGAGCAACGCGATACAACGTTGTCGCTACTTCGGATTTTAACTTCACATGGTTGGTATCAAAATGGCAGTCGATATCAATACCGGAATGCGAATGAAAATCTTGCAATAAGGTTGATAGCGCCGCCTCAAGACCAATGTCATCCAACGCACTTGGTCTCAACTGATGGGAAATGTGGCGAACTTCATTGATTGCCGTAATCAACGAACGCTGAGATTTATCGAGGTGTGATTTGAGTTTTTCATCGTCAATCCGATGCCCCATTAGATCTAAATGGCATTTACTCGAAACCAATAACTGATTAATGCCATCATGCAACTCTCTAGCTAAATGCTTCTTCTCGTCCTCTTGGAACATCACCGTCTTGTGAGCGAGCTCTTTTAGATGTTTATCGGCTAACCTGTGCTCATGTAGGTTGATTGCAAGAGTTAGAACAATGATGACCGCGACTGTCACCACCAAAATGACAACCACGGTGAAAAATGTTGTCTCGATATTTTGATTTACAGCGGCGCGCATATTAGCCACTTCGCGACTGACATCTTCTATATACAAACCTGTGCCAATCATCCACTCCCACTTATCCAGCCAAGCGGCATAACTCAACTTAGGCACGACTTCCCCCGTAGAAGGCTTCTGCCAAAGGTATTGATGAAAGCCGCCTCCAAGCTGAGCCTGATAGAGCAACGCTTCGATGAGGTGATCGCCGTTTTCATCTTGGATATGCAGTAAGTTCTGCCCAACCAAATCGGGCAAAATAGGATGAACTAAATTGGTTCCGTGTTTATCGTAGGCAAAGAAGTAGCCATCGGAACCGTAGCGAAGTCGATTGAGGATCGCTTTCACTCGTGCTTTGGCAGCATGCTCTTCTATGGTGGGATCATTGTAGATGTGCGAAATCGCGTCGAAAGCCAAATCAACGGTGTCTTTCAACGCGACTTCTTTAGATTGAATCAAGCTTTGATGAAAGATTTCCACCTCTCGTTGACCTAGCGTCTTCGCTTGATAAATGGAAATCCAACTGATGCTTGCGGACACCAACAACACAGGGATCAACGCCAGCAAGATAAGTTTGGCTTTAAGAGGCATCCCTTTCCTCCAATGAAACGCTGATTAGCTTAATGACTAATCAGCTTAACAACTTGTCTCAAAAGGTAAAAACTCTCAGCTCACAAATTCGCCTTTCACCTTTGCATTGCTACGCTAGTGTCACTGCATGCGTATTACGACATGCCGTAGAAACCAGGGAAGAATAACAGAGAGGCGAGTACAACAATTTGAATCGCGATAAACGGCATTACCCCTTTATAAATATCTCGTGTTGTCACACCTGCTGGCGCCACCCCTTTCAGATAGAACAAGCTAAAACCAAACGGTGGCGTGAGGAATGAAGTCTGTAAGTTCATAGCAATCAGAATCGCAAACCACGTCATGTTGATGCCCATGAGCTCAGCAACAGGCGCAATGATTGGGACAATAATGAAACAAATCTCAACGAAATCGATGAAGAAACCGAGAATCAAAATCACGAGCATGGTGATGATCAAGAAGCCCCATTTTTCTCCCGGAATTTGCAGCATCCACTCTTCTACCAAGTAGTCGCCACCAGTATAAGTAAATGCCATAGAGAACGCCGTCGCACCCAACAAAATAGCAAATACCATCGCTGTGACTTTTACCGTTTCTTTCGATGCTTCGTACACCATCGACCAGCTAAACTGTTTATACAACAGTGACAGCACAATCGCGCCTGCACCACCGAGTGCAGCAGATTCTGTTGGCGTCGCAATGCCCGCAAAAATAGAGCCAAGCACCACAATGATCAATGCTAAAGGCGGCAATACAGCTTTCAGTGCGGTGATCACTTCCTCTTTGCGACTGATCGATTCATCACGATCAATAGGACGGGCTGCTTCTGGGTTAAGTTTGGCGTAAATCAGAATATAGATAACATAAGCACCCACCAGCACAATACCCGGCCACACCGCAGCTTGGAACAAATCGCCAACTGGGACACCAAGTACATCGCCCAATAAAATTAATACAATCGAAGGTGGGATAATTTGGCCGAGTGTCCCCGACGCGCAAATAGTGCCGCAAGCTAACCCTTTATCGTAGTTATACTTGAGCATGACGGGAAGAGAGATCAAACCCATCGCGACGACAGACGCTCCAACCACACCGGTCGATGCCGCCAATAACGCCCCCACTAGCACGGTAGAAATCGCAATACCACCACGAACGCCACCAAATAGACGTCCCATGGATTCCAACAACTGCTCTGCTAACCGTGTCTTTTGTAATACCAACCCCATAAAGACAAAGAGAGGTACAGCCATCAATACCGTGTTTTCCATGATGGATTGAATGCGATATGGCATGAAGGCGAACATCTCGACCCCTTCTGCCCAAACGCCAAAAATTAATGCGATCCCGCCAAAAGTAAAAGCAACAGGAAAACCGAGCAGTAGCGCAAACAAGGCGACAAAAAACATCACTATACCGATCATACTGAATTCCTTTTACGACTTACCGTTATTACCGGCATAGATAAGATGAGGGTTAACAATTTTGTTGATGGAGTGCAGCAGCAATCCCATACCACTGATTGCCATGAACAAGAAAGAAAGTGGGATCATTGCTTTGATAATCCAACGATATGGTAAGCCACCAGGATCACCCGATGTTTCACCCAAGGCATAACTTTCTTTGGCAAAATCGATGCCGTACCAAGCCACCAATAGACAGAAAGGAAATAAGAAAAAGAGTGTGCCTAAGAGATCGATAACGGATTGAGCTTTATAAGATAAACGCTCATAGAAAATATCCACTCGAACGTGACCACCGGATTTAATCGCGTAAGGAACACCGAGTAAAAATACCGCAGAAAAGAGGTGCCATTCCATTTCTTGAAAGGCAATAGAGACATCATTAAACACGTAACGCATGACAACGTCGTACACCACGTTCGCTAATAACAATATAAATAGGATGCTGGATAACCACCCCAGAAAATCACCGAAGCGGTTAAAGATTCGCTCAATATAAATAAGGCTTCTCATTCCGAACTCCATGGAACGTGTGAATTGGCTCCGCTGGCTCACGGAGCACTTGTTATGATCTTCTCTAAGAGAAGTTTTTCTTGGGCTTCGCTAGCTGGCTAGAACCAATAGATTCAGCCAGCATATTGAAGTTATTGTTGAGCTTGGCTGTTTAAGTAAGCTCGGTGAGAAATGTCAGACCAAGGACGCACTTGCTCAATATAGCTCGCTTGAGATTCTTGAATCTCTTTTGCCAATGCATCTTTTTCCGCATGTTGTTTTAGAAGGCGTTCGTTCGCTTCACGTAGCGCAGAGATAACTTCCGGCGGAAAATCTTTGACTTGAACATCAGGGTATTCTGATTGAATTGATGCCCAGTTCTTACCACTCTCGTGCTTAGACTGAGTGTACATGTCGTACGCGGCGGCTTTCATCGCAACTTGAAGGATCGCTTTCAAATCATCTGGTAGACGTTCCCAAGTACGCTTGTTCACTAGGAACTGCAGCTCAGTGCCCGGCTCATGCCAACCTGTGTAGTAGTAAGGCGCAATTTTGTGGAAGCCCATACGTAAATCAAGAGAAGGACCTACCCACTCCAATGCATCGATAGTACGGCGCTCAAGAGAAGTGTACAGCTCACCCGGTGCGATATTGGTAGGCTTCGCCCCCAGTTCTGCAAGAATTTCACCAGCAAAACCCGGGATACGCATTTTCAGACCTTGTAGGTCATCGACTGATTTGATTTCTTTCTGGAACCAGCCACCCATCTGAGTATCTGTGTTACCACCAGGGAAAGAGAGTAAATTATGAGGAGAGTAAACCTTCTCCATCAATTCCATGCCGCCACCGTAATAGAACCACGCGTATTGCTCTGTAGGCAACATACCGAAAGGCATAGAGGTAAAGTAAAGGGTGTTTGGTACTTTGCCTTTCCAGTAGTAAGACGCCGAGTGCCCCATGTCGTACTGACCAGATTTCACCATATCAAACACACCCAGTGGAGCTTTATGTTTGTTCGCAGAGTCAATACGGATTTGTAAGCGCCCGTTTGACATTTCTTCTGCCATTTTCGCCATGTTTTTAGTCGCATCACCAAAGATTGGGAAGTTCGGCCCCCATGTCTCCGCCAGTTTTAAGCGATAAACTTTGTCGTCAGCAGCATGAGCAGAAGTAGTTACAAATGCCATAGCAGCAACCATCGCTGTCGCTTTGAGCACTCGTTTCAGAGATTTTTGGATAAGACTCATCGTTCACGTCCTTTGTCACCAAGGTTATTGTTGTCATCCATTACATAAGGATTCGCTATAGAAGATGGGACATTACATGGAAGTAAGAAATGGGCATGAACACGCACAAATTTGTGCTTTGAAACGGGCTTTAGCCATTAGTATTACGTAGTTATACGTAGTCGTTATGATGGCTAAATTTTATAAAGTCTATTAATCAGACAGTTAAGCTAGCATTCTGGATTATAAGAATAAGGAACTACTTAAGTATCTGACTGCAGAAGAATTTACACAGTATTTAAAAAAATGTGACAAATGACGGCTTTATATCTTTAGAATTCTCAATTAGAAACTCTATTAAGCGTATCGCAGGTAAAAAAATACCCCGACCAATGTCGAGGCATTTAATTAGAAAACAGAATTACAGCGGTAATTAAACTGCTTTATAGATAACTTTGTTACCTGCTAACTGCTCTTTTTGAACTAGGTTTTCTTCAAGAAGCTTCTTCAGTGCGCCAGTAGCCCATGATGCCGCTTTAGTGTCTTCTTGACCTGCAGCTTGACCAATACCTTTAGGGTTAATACCTTCAGCATTTGCTACAACGATGTCTAGTACTTGTTGCTGCTTAGGAGTAAGTGCAACCTCAACCGTTTTTGCTGCAGCTACTTTCTTTTCAGCTACAACTTTCTCAGCAACAGAAGGTGCTGCTGCTTTTTCAACAGCAGGCTTAGCCGCTTTAGGTGCAGCAGCTACTTTTGCTACTGTCGCTTTAATGCGTTTTTGCAGTTTCATCTGCACCTTACGCTTATGAGCAAGTCTCATCGAATATTTCTCCAGTTCACTGCATCTCAGCAGGGATGAAAATTTGAAGCGCGTTTTATACCAAAATTCACAAGCGATTTGTAGGTTTTAGCGGCGAAACGCGATGAAAAATGCGCTCACTGCATAGAACGTCTACTATTTAATCAGATTAATTGTGAACGGATTTATTGAATACTGGGTATAAAAACAGAGGTTCTTTGCACTTAATAGGCAACAAGTTGAGCAATCAATATCAGAGACCTCAGACTCATTATTCATTGAGGTTAAAAGCATGGAAACGCTGCATCTGACTAACTCACATTTCAAATCCAACTCCCCAGTGAACAAACTGATCATGCTCCTTGTGGTGCTGATTACCTTGTTTCTGGTTCTAATTGCACCTGGCTGGAAGCAAGCGATGCTCTCTGTGGTGCTGATGGCCATCATCATCGGCTTTGCAATCATGATGATTAAAAAGAGCCAAGTATCTTATACCTTGACCGCTTCGCATTTTCAGCAGCACCTTTTCAAAGGCGGATGGGTCGTCCGTTGGAAGAATATCGACTCCATTGGTGTGTGTACTTATGAGCAAGAAGGGTGGCATCAACCACTACCTTGGATAGGCATACGCCTCAAGCATTACTCGCCCTACCTCAACGCGATATGTCCACGTATCGCAACTGAAATTTTATTGGGCCAACGCGCACTGCTCTATTTGGGAGCGAGACAAAATAACTGCGAGACAAAGTTCGAAGACATTGTGCTCGACCCTGCTCCCTACATCAATGAGGACGGAATGCAATTCGACGGCCTACAAGCCATGCTAGCAAATAGAATGAGATATCAAAGGAAGTTCTATGGCTATGATGTGTTTATTTCGGCCAGTGATTTGGATAGAGAGGCGGAAGAGTTTGTGGGGTTGGCTCGACGGTACCTAGCGGCAGCCGAGCCAGATGCATAATTTACGAGAGCTAAATCTGCATGCTCTAGTATAGCGGCATCTCATCAGCGACAAACGGGTTAGTTTTACGCTCATGACCAAAAGTCGATTGAGGTCCATGACCCGGGACGAAAGTAACGTCGTTACCAAGTGGCCACAGTTTCTCTTTGATCGAGCCAATAAGCGTGTTGAAATCACCTTGTGGGAAATCTGTACGACCAACACTGCCGTTAAACAGAACATCACCGACAAATGCCAAACGCGCGTCTTCGCTGTAAAGCACTACGTGGCCCGGAGTATGGCCTGGCGTGTGGATGACATTTAGGGTTTGCTGGCCAAAAGTGACCTTGTCACCTTCATTCAACCACTGATGAGGTTCAAAGGCCTCTGTCAAAGGAAAACCAAACATTTGGCTTTGGCCTTCTAGGCCTTGCAACCAAAAGTTGTCCGCTTTATGAGGCCCAACAATCTCTGTACCGCCCAGCATAGCAGCCAAAGGCTCAGTGCCACCTACATGGTCCAAATGACCATGGGTCAATACTAGATTCACAACGTCAACACCCAGTTCTTTGATTAACATTGCTAGTTGCTTCTCGTCACCACCCGGATCAATCACAATCCCCTTCATGGTTTCATCACACCAAACGATAGAGCAGTTTTGAGAGAAAGATGTTACTGGAACAACTTGGTATTTCAGAGCCATAGATAACCTATACCGAATAAATTTGCATGAAAACTGCCGCAACTATGACACTAACCCTAAGCGACTTCAAGCTTTGTGGGACGGGTTGTTCACGGCGATTTATCACAAAAAATAGAGTATCAATAAGGTGTTACCAAGAACGTACTGCTCCGGTATCGATATGAACAAAGTTACTGCGTGGGTAATAACCAACCCCACCCGCTTTTAAGCTAAGCGCGGCTTCACGCACGGTAGAGAGCTTCACGCCATCTAAACGGAAATCAATGGCCTTTCCTTCCATGTGCATGCTTTTCTTCGCTACACCTGAAGAGCCATTACGTAAAGATGCATTGGTTACCGGAGAGCGATAGCCGGAAATCACAATGACTTCTGACTCAGTCCCAATTAACTTTTGAATTTGGCTGATTTGGTCGAACAAGCGTCGATCCATTGGGTGCACTTCGTTACGGCGATGATCGCGGCAGAACTGATCCAAGCGTTTCAACTCTTCATCCACATAACCTTTACCATCGAAGTAGCAGGACTCTAGCAACTCACCTGTGTTTAAGTTGTTCATAGCGAGTACGCGTGGTTCATCAGGCAACGCAGCCCAAGAGATACTTGGCATTGCAGATGCGACAACCACACTACCAGCGGTCATTTTAAGAAAATCACGACGGGAAAAATTACGACTTACCATTTAAAAGATACTGCTCATTTACTGTACAAGCAGCGGACATTACCGAAACCAATTTAGCGCGTCAAATGCATAAATTGGTCCGGCTTGTCACATTTAGGCTGGAATTCTTGTTTACTTATTGAACAGCAAACAGATTTTATGAATTGTAAATTTTTTTAAATTGAGAACGAATCTCACCCTTGATGATCGTATTGATAAATGTCATCACGATAGTAAAGCACACCCTCTTCTAACCATGCCGTTTGATAAATGATATGCACTTGAATGCGTTCACTCAATGGTACGGAGTTATTTGAACGACGTGAGCTTTGACGCTTCTTAGCTAACCGCTCTTCTAAGCCTTGAGTTTTGAACAGCAATTCTGCTAATTGATCGGCATTCTCTACTCTCACACAACCTGAACTGTAAGCCCGTCGATCTTGCTGGAACAAGTTTTTACTCGGCGTATCGTGCAAGTAAATCGCTTGTGGATTGGGCATGTTGAATTTGTACAGACCCAATGCGTTGTGCGCACCAGAAGATTGTCGCATGCGGTAAGGGAACGTTCTTGGATTTACGGTTGCCCAGTTGATCGTCGTAGGGTCGATGATCTCACGCGATGTCCAAGAGCGAATAATCTGAATGTTGTGTTCCATCAGGTACATTGGATTACGCTTCACCTTAGGAATGATGTCTTTCACCATGATTTTCCAAGGCACGTTCCATGTAGGATTAAGAATGACGGAATCTAATGTTCCCGTCATGATTGGTGTCTTACGTGACGCTCGCCCAACCACTACCTTCGATTCAAACAGAGCTTGGCCATCATGCCAATAAGTGACCTCATACCCAGGAACATTAACAAATACGACATTGTCACGCTCTTTTGCCCAAATACGAGAACGCTCAGCATTTAACGCTAATGAATGTAAACGTTGTTGTGGCGAGAAATTAATCCAACGAAGCGTGTTTGGACCAATCACACCGTCTTGTTTTAGGCCATGAATACGCTGAAACTCTTTGACTGCAAGCTCTAGATTTTCATCGTAAAGTGTTGTTTCTGTCTCCAAATGTCCTACGTCAACACCGACAATTTGCATTCGTGCAATCAAACTTGCTTTATCAAACAAGTCGTCACCCACTTTCGCCAAGCGTTGATCTTGCTGATACAAAGGGAACTCAAATTTGGCGTACGTCGACAAGGACGCAAATGCCGTGTTAAACGACTCATCCATTTGCAGGGGGGAACGAAGACCATCAAGAAATTGGCCCATCTTTCCGACAGTGATTTCATTACTCAACAGAGAAAGGGTTTCAATGCTCGGAGCAGGAAGCTTGATGTGGTCTTTGTTTGCGAACAACCAATTGATGCCTTCTTCAGGCACTTGTTCAAGGTAACTAAGATACATGAGCAATGAGTCCGTCATCACAAGATCGAAGTCAAGCTTATCACCTTGTGCTCTAACCTGTTCGATACGACGAAGCTGATCGTCAAACTCTTGAGTTACGTCTGCTAGTGCCACCAAATTCATCTGGAACACTAATCGATCGACATCACTGTCATTTTCCCAATTCAGGCGATAATTGGTGCTTTGGTAAAGTTGATCAATCACTTCTGGGTAATGGATCATCTTCTCGACTGACAGCTGAGCGACTGCCCCTTCTTGCTCTGTTTGTGCAGAAGCATCGAGAGAAACTACAGTAGAAAAGCTGCAAAACGGCACCATAAGTGCCGTTATTATAAGGAATCTAGCAATCACTGAATCGATCCTTCCGTTGTTTGCCATAAAAAAAGTATGGCAAATATCTCACGGGTTGCAGCTTTAAAATTAAGAATCTGAAGATGAAATCGACAACAAATTTCTCAATAAGCAATTAAGTCATGATCTTTCTAGATAATTCGCGACCAATGGTTATCCCATTGGATGCCGCTAGAGAAGCTTTTTTTTGACTCTAATGGCCGTTGCTCAACCACTTTTCCTGCACCCGAACTCACTCGAAATTCATCGCCATAAATCACGACGCCAGACGCATCCGGCAAGGCATTGAGCTCAACCAACTTGCCGGTAGATTTAGACCAGATTCCATAACAACTACCAGGGGGAGAAGTCGCTAAAATCCATTCATCTGTCGCAGCAATACTCGCCACATAGTGATTGAATCGGGCCCACTCTTCAGGCTCAGCTTGAAGATCTTGAATTTCACCACTACGCGTATGCATGGCGATCAAGGCTGGATACTCGTCCGGTTCGCCACGATATTGCTGACCACAAAGCACGGTTTCCGCACCATCATGAGCTAAATGACGAATACTTAGCTTATGATCTGGTAAAGAAACCTGATCTAATAACTCGCCATCTTGCGAGAGGTAGCTCAAGCTAGGTGCCATATTGTCGAGGTTTAACGGTTCACGACCGTTGGTGTGTACTCCACCGACTCCAATCGCTAATGCGCCGTCCGGCATCATGATCACTTCATGAGGCCCAAGGCCAAAGCCCGTTAACTCATCGATCTTTTGATATTGCTTTTGCACATCATAAACACCAATGATCCCACGACTTGTCCCCCTCTCCCCTTCTGTGGCAAATAGCAACGTGCCATCATGGGAGTAAACACCATGACCATAGAAATGGCGATTCGGTTTTGCTAGCTGCAGTTTGATCATCTGCTCTGAGCGATAGTCAAACACCATGAAGAAAGTACCAGGCCGGCGGCCAAAAACCACGGCATGACCTTGTGGGTTTGTCGCCACACCATGACCACGCTCTGGGATCGGCAATGTCGTGATCGGCATACCGTGTTCATCAGCGACGACAGCTGCAAACTTATCTCGGCCTATGATTGAACAGCCAATCAATGCAGGCTCTCGCGATATTGTCGAAGCACAACCAAATGGCATAACGGGCGCTGCCGCTCCAAACAGAGCGGCCTTTAATAATGTGCGGCGGGTTTGATCAGTCACCATCGGTAGCATTGAATCCTATTACGACACCAAGTTCGATCGCCACTTCTTCGTGGATCAAGTACTTCAATTGCTCTAGCTTATTGTATTGAGCGAGCACCATGCGATAGCCTTCTTTTGTTTGTAGTGCAGCAAATAAGCTTTTATCTTCTGGCCAAGTTTCTAACGCCATTTCAAACTGATGAACGACACGGTCTGCGAGATCTGTATGGCCTTGCTCTCTCAGTAGCGCATCTAGACCATTTCCGTTAGCAAAGTACAACGCTTCCATCCCTTGAAGGTTGGCTTTTAAGTTTGAAAGCGAGGTCTCTGAACGCCACGATTCTGAAAAATACGGGCGAGGCTTACCAATCTTCGCTAGTGGTCGACTGAGCTTCTTCATGCTGTATTCAAGCTGATTCGACAAAAGAGAAATGTACTCTGACTCCCATTCCGCCATCTCTAATGAATTCCATGGATTTTCTGCCCAAGAATCTGCGATGATCTGTGCTTTCTCATGCAAGTTTTCAGCAATCGCAACGCCAGTTGCACAAGTGTTGTGATTGGTAGAAAGTGTCGATGCATTGTCGTAAATCAACCATTCCAACGCCCCCAGTCCTTGCACAGTAACGCTTTGTGTCGCAATCTGCTCTGATGTCCATTCTTGTTCAGATTTCGTCAGTACCGACATTTTGCGTCCAGTGGTGTTCTTTTTATCTGGCCAAAACTGAACATTCCAACTTTGCTCTAATGCCGTAGCAGGACCGCGCTCTTGGCCTTGAAGTGACATCCAAGACAACATGGTTTGGTGCCATTGCTGCTTTACTTGAGCATCATTTTTCGACTCTGATGCGCAATAATCTGCGAAGCGTTGTTCAAGTTCTGTGGTTTGCGCTAAAAACGTCTGAGCTGATTGAAACTCGACCTCGTACACGCTTTGAGAAATATGACTTGTACTCTCAGGCTTTGCAGAGCTCGAACTAATGGTCGATTGGCAACCAACCAAACTTAACGTTGCGGTAATCGCACTCACTAACAGTGTTTTTTTCATGGTTGCTTCCTTATAGAGAATTCAGAAACGCAATCAATGCATCTCGTTCTTTTTTGTTCAGTGCTAAGACGTTTTGTTTCGCTGTTTCAGCTTCACCGCCATGCCACAACACCGCTTCCATTAGGTTACGAGCACGGCCATCATGTAAGAAGTACGTGTGACCGTTTACTTCTTCGGTATAACCAATGCCCCATAACGGTGCAGTTCGCCACTCACGGCCGTTTGCTAAGTATTCCGGGCGGTTATCGGCTAAGCCTTCACCCATGTCATGCAGAAGCATGTCTGAGTATGGGTGGATAAGCTGCTCAGAAAGCGCTGGCAATTCAGGTCGTTTCGCCGTTTTTACGCTGGTCTTGTGGCAACTCTCACAACCCGATGATGCAAAGGTCTGCTGTCCTAGTTGCACTTTCGGATCCTTGACATTGCGACGAATTGGCACCGCCAAGTGCTGGCTGTAAAACTCAACGAAGTCGAGAATATTTTCACTCACTTCTGGTTTGCCGCCATTTGGCATGTCGTCACAAATGCTTTGCTTCGAGGTGCAGTTTTCGTTCGGGAATAAATGGCTTGTCAAACCCACATCGCCATTGAATGCCGCCGCATTTTGCTGCATCAACGTCGGTTGTCCTGCTTTCCATCCAAAACGACCAATTGAGAAGTCACCCTTCTCAATGTCCCACACCTTATTTACTTTGCCTGAGATACCATCTTTGTTGGCATCTTGTTCATCAACCCAAGCGAGTAGCGTTTCGTCGGGAATACTCTCCAACAAACCAAGACCGATCATTGGCGGTGCCACACGCGCGGAAAATTCCGTATCTGGGTGCATGTCACCATAGCCTAATTCGGTAATTTTCAGGTTTGGTTTTCTCAAAACGACTGTCGTTCCGTCTTTAAACTGCACCGGAACATCGGTATAGGTAATGTCGATTTTTCCTTCTGGTTTTTGGTCTTGGAGTGCAAAATCTTGTAACTGGCCGCCGTATGTTGGTTCAGGGATTCCGCCATCCTTAATAAAAGCTTTCTTTTGTTCTGGCGTTATCGCAGGAATGCTTAAGCGCACCAGCATAGACACCGCATGTAAATCGTCTTTTTCTGGTGGATGACCACGGCCATCTTTGATGTGACAGTTCTGACAACCATTAGTGTTAAAAAGCGGGCCTAAGCCATCACGAGCATCTGTTGACGCTGGCGCTTGTACCCAAGGGTTACGAAAAAAGCTGTTACCTACACTGAAATCGAGGCGCTTACTCATCGGCAAGTTGGCAGCAGGAAGAGAATACGCATTCGCGCCGTCTTTTTTAACACTGGTTTTGCCACCAGACTTAACATCGTAAGCCATGGCAGAAGAAGAAAGGAGCGCGGCTAGCGCAGAAATTAGGTATGGCTTCATATCATTGCTCTACATATACAACAAGGGTGATAACAACGAGCTCAAACGGCAAAAGGGCTCACAAAGAGCCCTTATTTATTATGGTTATGAACGATTAAAACTCGTGGTCAGCAGTATCAGGGCTTAGGCTGTCGATGCCGACAATGTTTGCCGCTCGCTCAATCGCACCGGTCTGGGCTACCAACGACATGATGGTGTCGTTTACTAGCGCGTTGCCTTGTGCGTTGCCCGCTGCAATCAATTGATCGAAGTGCTGGTTGTTCTTCTCAGCAGACGTTACTAATTCACCAACTTGGCTACGAGTCATGTCAAACTGCTTTTGGATCTCTTTCGCTGCTTTTTGATCTTTTTGAGCAACAAGATCAGCGATACTTGGACCAGACAATTCTTTACCGTTTACACCTTTGTAGGTACCAGTGTAAACGTTGTAGATACCTTGCTCATTGTAGTAGTGAGAGTTATGCGTGTTATCTGAGAAACAATCGTGCTCGTCTTCTGTCGAGTTCGCTTCTAGTGCCACCTTCATACGCTCACCCGCCAGCTCACCTAGAGAAAGAGAACCCATGCCGAATAGCATTTTGCGTAGACCATTTTCAGCCGAGCCAGCAAGTAGCTCTTCGCGGTAGTTGCCTTTCACTTCTGCAGACCACTGTTTTTCCATCCACTCAAGGTCTTGAACCAGCAGATCAGCAGCGGCTTTTAGATACTCGCCGCGACGGTCACAGTGACCGTTAGTACATTCAGATCCCACAACAAAATCTGTGTAAGCACGTTGACCAGCACCTGCGTTAGTGCCGTTTAAGTCTTGGCCCCATAATAAGAACTCGATCGCGTGGTAACCAGAAGCCACGTTTGCTTCCGAGCCGCCAACTTCGTTCAAGTCCGCAATTAATTCTGGTGTAATTTTTGATACATCGAGTTTAGACGCGCCAATCTGTAGGCTTGTATTGGCAATAATGTTAGCAGAGGCGCCTTCGTTGCCTAATTCGTATTGGTAATCTGTCGCAACGTAATCGATCAGCCCTTCATCCAGTGGCCATGCATTTAGCTGGCCTTCCCAATCATCAACGACTGCGTTACCAAAACGGAAAACTTCAGACTGTTGGTAAGGAACACGAGAGTCAAGCCAAGCTTGTTTTACTTCTTCAAGCTTTGCAGCAGATGGGGACTTTAGGAATTCGTCGATTTTTACGTCGAGTGCTTTAGCTGTTGTCACTGAATCAGCAAATACAGCATGAGCAACGTCCGCGTAATGTTCGACAACTTGTTGTTGAGTTACTGAAGCAGCAACCGTAGAACCACTAGCAATGAGAAGTGATGCAGCAATAGATTGGACTAACACTTTTTTTGCATTCATCAGAAGCATCCTTGTTGAGCGTTTTTAATAATCTTATTCGTAGTGCTAATTATTCTTATTTGCACTTTTGTCCCGAGATAATACAAATTTACAATTTATTTGCAACTCTAGATACAAAAAAAGCCTCATAAATATGAGGCTTTTAAAATGCTTTACTGTTAGATTTATCTTTAAAGATTAAACCTTTAGGTGATGTTTACCATGGGAAGCTTTCGCCTTCAGATAATTTTCATTGCCATCTTTGATGTGCGCAGACGTATTGACAACCTCTGCGATTTCAATTCCGTACTCTGACAACTCGCGTATCTTCTTAGGGTTGTTAGTAACAAGCTGAATCTTATTCACACCTAGTGCTTCAAGCATTTGTGCTGCTTCTGTGAAATCACGTAAGTCATCATCGAAGCCCAAATGATTATTTGCTTCGTAAGTATTCATACCCTGACTTTGAAGACGGTATGCATCAATCTTGTTATAAAGACCGATACCGCGGCCTTCTTGACGAAGGTATAGGATAATGCCACCTGATTCGCCCATTCGATTGATGGTCTCTTCTAGTTGCTCACCGCAGTCACAGCGTGAAGAGTGGAACACATCGCCAGTCAGACACTCAGAGTGCATACGCACTAAAGGCATATCCTGCGTTTGATCCGCTTGTTTAAAGATAATTGCTACATGCTCTTTATCTGTCTTTAGGCCATGGAAAGACAGGATTTCGGCATCTATGTTGCTGTTAGCCCCGACTTTAAAATCTACTCTGGCACGTACTTCCGCCATATCTACACTCACTCGATTTATTGCTTGATGCATTTTCGTTATCGCATTCATGGGATTGCTCTCATTTGCTCTTCAACTATGGGGATTGATACCGTATTTTTCAATGTTGAGATCACAACGAGGCGTACTCTTATTCTAGCAACAGCGAGAATTCATAGCGAAAATGATCCCCAACTGCCGACTTTACATTTGTTATAGTATAACATTTACAGCTAACTACAATAAAAAAACCCCAGACAAATTTGCCTGGGGTTTAAAGTCGCTAAGTTTGAATCGGTTTAATGAGTTTGACTGCGCTTCCATACAGCGAGCTCAATCCAAACGGCTTCGAGTTCTTGAATTTCCTCGTCGGTTAAGACGGCGAGAGACGAAGTGACTTGTGGCAGCTTCGGTGACTGCAATGCACGAATCTGCGAATAAAAGTCCTTTTTTAATTGCGATATAACTGAATCCACTGCGTACACCTTTCGTTCTTTTATTACTTCTCCAGCTCATTTTTATGGTCTGCTATTCACTGGAGCCTTCATAAATTCTGCAAAATGATAACATTCTGCTTGTTATGTGCACAATTTATTTTTAATAGTGGAATTATCATCACATTAATTACGTTTTGTCATTCGGATCGAATATAAGACAAAAAAGATCAAAAATAGCGCAGGAAAGATCCACAACAATGCTGTGGAATAATTAAACGGCGGCTGATAAAGAACAATATTCCCATATCTTGCAACTAAATATTCTTTGACCTCTTGTTCACTACTCCCCTCATTCACCATCGTGTAGACCTTTAAACGTAAGTCTTTTGCCGCTGGGGCATTTGATTCAACAAGGTTTTGATTTTGGCATTGAGGACAGCGTAATGTCTTGGCTAGAGCGGTTGCCTGTTGTTGCACTTCAACAGAATGAAACTGAAATAGATCAACATTCTGCTTAATGTCTTCCGCTTTCACTAAAGATGAAAATAACGTAAAAGCCAACAAACAGGCGAGTAGATAATTAAATCGAAACATCAAAATACTCCGAAAATATATCATTCCATTTATCTTTAGTGAGCTCTCCACGATATTTGATCAACACGATTCCATTTTGATCAATCAAGTAAGTTTCTGGTGTACCTATTACACCAAGTTCAACAGCAAGCTTTCCATTGGGATCACTGATCACCTCTTTATATGGATTTCGTTTAAAGCTCAAATATTCACGAGCAGCTTGTTTTTGGTCTCGATAATTCAAACCAATGATGGGTACACCCTGCTCTGCTAATAGAAGTAATTCATCGTGCTCACTCTTGCATATTCCACACCAAGAAGCCCAAATATTCAGCAATTTATAACCTTCGCTTTTAAACACGGTTTGGTTTACTTCCTTTTCAGAAAGCAATGATATCGAGGTAAAGCTAGGAATCACCAACTTGCGCTGCTCAGACAATTCAACATTGGGCCTGTCAGACAGAGCGGTTGCCGTAAGAGCAGCAAACAAAGCCACAACGCTAACAAGAAATAACAACTTAAGCGTATTCTTCGACACCATGTGCCACCTTTTTTCTTTTGTTCGCGAGTGTCATTAACGCACCAAATACTGCGATTAGCCCACCACTCCAAATCCACCAGATACCGGCTCGATACTGAAGTTTAATTGCATAGGCATTGGAATCTACTTTATCGCCTAGCGTGACATAGTAGTCTCCATGCCACAATGAGCGAATGGCTGGCTCGGTCATATTCATAACTCGAACTGGATAATGGCGTTTTTCCGGTTGAAGGGACAAGGTACGACCATCTTCCAAATGAAGATAAATACTCGCTCGTTCTGCGGTGTAATTTGGACCAATTACCCACTCAATGCCATGATAATCAATACTCACGTTTGAACGTTGGTGCGAGCTCTCAGGCTCAACTCGCAAATGATATTCATAAGAATAGTCACTGTTTATCACCGCCCCAGTTGCGGCGAGGGCAAAACCAATATGCGCCATTACCATAGGAACCAGCGTCACCTTAGTCTCAGACGTTAATATCAGCAAAAAATGGGCGACCACAACCCACACCGCTAACATAATCGTGATCAAACTGGTTGTACGCACGCTTTCAACCGAGAAAACAAACACGAAAGCAGAGCTCACCACTGCCAACATAGCAATCAAGGCAAAGATAAAAACATTTTTATCCGCTCCCTTTTGCCACCTAAGCAAAGGAATAATCGCCATTACGCCCAATGCTAATAATGATAATGGGAATAGCAAGCTGTTGAAGTAAGGAGCACCAACGGAAATATTACCAAGTCCAAACAGTTGGTAGACCATCGGGTAGAACGTACCCAAGAAAACAATCGCTGTAGTAATGACGAACAAGCCTATCGCAACGTAAGTCAAGTATGCTCGGCTAAGAAGAGAAACTAGCTTAAAAGCTTTGATGCCGTCACCTCGAACAATAAGTATCCCAAAAGTGACCACGACCAACAGACTCAACACCGCCAGCAGTAATAAGCCTTTGGTTGGATCAACCGCAAAAGCATGCACCGAGGTAAGAACCCCAGAGCGCACAATGAATGTTCCCAAAATACTCAAGCTAAAAGTCGCAAATGCCAACGCATAGGTACTCCATAGAGCACTTTTATGTCTTTGAGCTAGAACTCCGCTGTGCAACAGTGCAGTTCCGGTTAACCATGGTAATAATGAAGCGTTCTCTACTGGGTCCCAGAACCACCAACCGCCCCACCCTAACTCGTTGTAAGCCCACCAAGAGCCAACCAAAATACCGACAGTGAGTGTCCCCCAAGCAAAGAAAGCGGCACGACGAGCAATCCCGTACCATTCATTCAGAGGACATTTACCCAGCAAAGCAGCTAAAGCAAAGGCCAATATCGCGGCATAACCGACATAACCTAAATAAAGCAGTGGTGGATGAATAATAAGCCCAATGTCTTGCAACATCGGATTCAAGTCTCGTCCTTCTGTAGCTAGGACTTGAGCGTATTCAAAGGGGTTAGAAGTTGTTAATGTGAACCAAGCAAAGACGGCTATTAACACGTTCATGATGCCTAAGCAGTCACCTGTATATTGCGTACTAATAGGAGATTTGAACGCAATAAATGACGCCCACACGCTAAGCGTTACCACCCAAAACAGCATCGAGCCTTGATGCCCTCCCCATGCGGCAGCAACCTTAAAAGCGACTGGCAAATGGCTATTAGAGTGAGCTATGACATATTCAAGAGCGAAGTTGTCTTTAATGAAACAAAGAACAAGAAGCAATAGACAGATAACGGAAGCTAAACTGATGATGTGCGACGTGGCAATTTGATGTGTTAACGCCACGTTCTTTCCGATAGCACGTCGAAACCAGTGCAACAATGCCGCGCTGCTGGACGCCATGACCACCAATACCAGTAAGAAAAACCCCAATTCAGCTTCCATTTTACCTCCTTATACAACCGTCATTTGGCCTGCATAAAGGATGAACGTACGTAGCATGAGTACACCGACCAAGCTCAAAGTGGTAACGACAAAGACATAACTGCCTTTATGGCGCACTTCTGAAGGTATCAGCCAGTTCATGGTAAGAGGTGTTAGCATACCTATTAGTACTACACCAACCCAGAACCACTGCGCCCAAAAACCACTGGATATCGCGTTCCACGCAGCTGCTTCATTTTGCCCTCCACTGAAGATTAAGCCCGTGAAAAATGTCACCAATACGAACAATTCGAACAACACCACTGGGCGTTCAAACCCGTGAACCCAAGACACGCTAGGGCTGCTAGTCGGTTCTTTAAAGACGAGAATTCCGAACATCAAGCAAGCCGCTGCGCCAGAAGACAAGCTCGAGAACAAGAATAAAATAGGCAGCACTGGGTTGTTAAGCATTGGATAGGTCTTCAATGCAGACAGTAAGAAACCGGTGTATGCAGCTAAGACTATCGCTAAGAATCCCAGAAAAAGTTCTATCGCGTTGTTGCCTTTACCTAACTTAATAAGCAGACCATCAACAAAGTCCAGTAGCTTACTTGGCAGCTTTCCTTCACTGAAGTTGATGATTGGATGGCGGAAAATTACGCCGATCCAGACAAACAACACAATCATGTACACTTGGAACAGGATAACGCCCATCGACATCACGGAAGTCGGATTGTAGTAAATCATGATCTTCCAAAACTCTAGCGGTTTAGTTAGGTGGAAAATCAGAATAACCAAACCAGCAATGATACCAAATGGCGCCAACCAAGCCATGGCCTTCATGATGCCGTTATTTGCTGGGTCACCCTCGATGACTTTACGTTTTAGATAGATGGCAATCATCACCGCACCAGCGGACATACCCGCTAAGAACAAATAGATCGCGATAATCCAATCCCAGACTAACGAGTCAAAGTGGAAAGCACTTTCAAAGCCGTTCATGATGACACCTCCCCTTTGCTATGCGGAATTTTATACAGCTTAGGTTGCGTACCTAGGTGCGATTTATCCCGGTAAACAACGTGGCCTTCTATCGCTTTGCTCACTTCACTCGTCGGATCGTTCAAATCACCAAATATCAGTGCCTTCGTCGGACAAGACTCCACACAAGCTGGCTGTTTACCTTGCGCTAAATTGGTATCGCGACAGAAATTACATTTATCTGCAGAGTGGTCAACAGGGTTGAAAAAGCGCACTTGGTAAGGGCAGGCCGCTAAGCAATAACCACAGCCGACACATTTCTCTTTGTGCACATCAACGATGCCTGTCGTTTCGTCTTTATATGCAGCACCTGTTGGACAAACATACACACAAGGTGGGTTATCACAGTGCTGGCAAGATTCACGAGTGAATTGGTATTCCACATCAGGGAATTCCCCTATCGGCTCTCCTCGATGAATTTTAAGACGAGTCACACCTTCCGGAACATTATTCACTTCACGACACGCATCAGTACACGCGGTGCAACCAATACAAGCCGTTTCATCGTGTACCATACCTAAACGTTTAGCTCGCTCACTGTCACTGGCATAAAGAGAAGAGCTCACAACGGAAGTGCCTGCAACGCCTGCAGTCAAAATCAGTGCGCCGCTACCGGCTAAGAAATTTCTTCTAGAACATTTCATGCTATCTCTCCTCCTCTTTTGCAAGTTCAGGCTCGATGGCAAATTCAGAGTGACAGTCGACACATTGCTTAATCAGTTCTTTACGGTCGTATGCCAGCGCTTTGGCTTTCGCAGCATGCACATCATGACAATTTGAACACGTCAGGTTTTTCGCGTGTACATCATGCGTCCAGTGACTTTCACGTAACTTCAACGGGGTATGACAATCCACACATTGACTATTGGCTTTAAGGATTAAACTTGGATCAAGAAAAACTTTATCGTGAACGGCTTTAGATTGTGCTGCGGAGAACTTAATCACCTCCGAAGCATCTTCACGGTGATCGGGTCCGATATTACTATGACAATTCGTGCAGTTGAGCTGTTTGCCCTGGCTTAATAGCGCTTGCGGGTCATGCGATAGATTCAGAGTATCTTTGGCGTCCTTATGACACTGGAGACATTTATAGTCTCTGTCACGGATTAATTCGACTTGATGGCGCTCGGTTTGAGCACCTTCAACTGGCTCTGAAGAAGTCGCATGGGCGGCGATGGAAAAACCATAGACGGCAAAGATGAAGAGAAGTTTCAACATTGTCTCTATGGCCAATTTTATATTGCCCATATTTTCTTTCCTTAGCTCTTAAATAAGTGATAATTATTCTCAATTATTTATTTGAGCGACAATTAATTTCCTCTGAAGATATTTTTAACATCTTCAAATGACATCAATTCTTATTTCAGAAAGCCACAACGCTAAACCTATATTTATAATACCTCTATTATTCATAAGAGGTAGAGACAACCGTTCAAAAAGCGAGCTTAATCACCCTATTTTTAAAATGGTTAAAAAGCTAACCCCTTATCAAACAAAGCATTGATAACTACCCCTTTAGGGTTATATAAATTCAAACATGATTGAGATCACTGGTATAAATTGATCTAAAACAAAACAAGTTCCGCTCACTATTTCATCTACTTAATTAAGCCATATTATAAACAGTAGATCTCCGATTCTTATTTGGAATAGCTTCTCACAACGCTGCTAATAAAAATGAATATGGAGATAACACCGTGAGCATAAAACACTGGATGAGCACACCTATCGCGGTTGCGACCTTATTCGCCAGCCAATTATTTTTGGTCGGCGCTCCTTTGGCGGCGGAAGATAAAGGTCTCATCGATCCACGCAATGACGCCTTCGAACAAAACCACCCTGACCAATACCATTCTTGGAAAGCGACATCTGAAAGCGAACATATTGAAGATGCACTCGGAGAAGACCCTAATATGGTCATTCTTTGGGCTGGCTATGGCTTCGCTAAAGACTACAATAAGGCTCGCGGGCACTTTTACGCTCTCGATGATGTTCGTCAAACACTTCGCACTGGTGCTCCCACCGATGAAAAATCAGGTCCCATGCCAATGGCGTGTTGGAGCTGTAAGAGCCCAGATGTCGCACGTGTGATTGATGAACGAGGTGAAGATGGGTATTTCGAGGGAAAATGGGCACGCTTGGGCTCAGAAATCGTAAATCCTATTGGCTGCTCTGACTGTCACGATACTCGCTCTGAGGAGTTCAAAAATGGCGAGCCAGCACTTGCGGTCACTCGCCCGTATGTTGAGCGAGCTTTTGATACGATTGGCAAAAAATTTGATGAGCAATCCCGCCTCGATCAACAAGCCTCTGTTTGTGCACAATGCCACGTTGAATACTACTTCACAGGCCCAACAAAAGCGGTCAAATTCCCTTGGGATATGGGAACTTCAGTAAACGACATGGAGAAGTATTACGACGCACTAAACTTCAAAGATTGGACGCATGCCGTTTCTAAAGCACCCATGTTAAAAGCACAACATCCTGGTTACGAAACTTGGCGAGAAGGCATCCACGGTAAGAACAAAGTAGTTTGTGTAGACTGCCATATGCCGAAAGTAACCAAAGAAGATGGCACTGTGTATACCGATCATAAAGTCGGTAACCCATTTGATCGCTTTGATGATACGTGCGCGCAATGCCACACTCAAACAAAAGAGCAGCTACAGGGCATCGTTTCAACACGTAAGGCGCAAGTATTGAACATGAAGCTAACCGCCGAGAAACAAATCGTTGCTGCACACTTTGAAGCAGGAGCGGCTTGGGATGCCGGTGCAACAGAAGAAGAAATGCAACCAATCTTACAAGACATCCGTCACGCACAATGGCGTTGGGACTATGCAATAGCGTCTCACGGTGTCCACATGCATGCACCTGAAGTTGCGCTCGAAGTGCTCGGTACCGCCGTTGACCGTGCTGCGGATGCGCGTACTAAACTTGTTCGTCTACTTGCGAAGAAAGGCATTACCGAACCAGTACAGATCCCGGACATCTCCACTAAAGCGAAAGCGCAGCAAGCACTCGGTATGGACATGGAGAAAATGAACGCCGATAAAAAAGACTTCTTGGAAACCATTGCTCCAGATTGGGATAAGGTTGCAGCCGAACGCGAAGCCACGTACTAATTAAACTGACAGATATGGTTAAATAGATACGACAAGGGGCGCACAGTACGCCCCTTTCTTTATTTCTTCATCCTCAATCTTATCGAGAGATAAAAATTAGATTCACTAGCGACGAGGAAGCCTCGGCCTAGGTTGGATATTTGGACGTGCTTTAGGCATCTGCACATTTGGACGAGCAACTGGTCGCTGGATTTTCGTTTCCGGTAATGCTTTTCTTTGTTGAACCTTTTCTTTCACGGCTTTGTCTTGTAAAGCTGCTGGCTCAATACGCTCCGGACGATTTTCCCACTTGGTTTGAATCTCCTGCTTTTGTTCTTCAGGAAGCGATTGCCAATGGTCGTCTAACTGACGCTTCATATTGTCAATATTGGCGGACATATCATCGTCCTTCCAATCTTCTACCTTGTCTTTAATCGATTGCTGTTGGTCTTCATCTAAGCCATTCCACCATTCTTCGAGCTTCTCTTTGTATTCATCGTCGTTGTCGCAACAACCCGGGTAGTAATAAATCCAGTAGTCGTCATGATCGTACCACCAAGGATCATAGTAACCTGAAGAATAATAAACCGAAGAGGAAGAGCCAGAATGATCGGAAGAGCTACAACCCGCCAATATAGAGCCGCACAGCAAAACCAATATGCTCAGTGCTTTATTTTTCATTCGTTGCCCACCTTTCCCTCTACTGCTTATTAAATTGTACGCCTACAACAGCTCTTTTGCTTTGTTGATAGAGTTAATGATTTGCACTCTATCTAAGTTTGGATCATTAGAATCTAATAATAGTACCCAAGTATCAATGGCCTCCTGAAAGCGGAATGACAAAAAATGGTCATTTGCGATCAAAGACAAAGCCGCTTCATTGTGAGGTTCAAGTTGTAGCGCTTGTTCAAGCAACAAACCCACTTCATCCGTCATTGCTTGCTTATGAATGTAATACAGGGTCGTCGCTTTAGCGGCAAGCTGAGTAGCACTGACTGGGTCAGTCAATTGGATCGCGTAGTCGAAACAAATAAGAGCACCATCAAACTCTCCTTCGAGCAAATAGCCCTGCCCTAGCTGGAACCAAAGCTCGGCATTATTAGGCTCCTCCCGAAGTTGGGTTTGAATCTCTTCCATGATGTCGCGAGTGGTCATCATGCGTGACATTTCGGCTTGAATCGGCGGTGGCGGCGGTTGTCGAAATAGCAAAAAGCCAGCGGTCGTCAGAACGAAAACTAATACGCAAAAACCAAACCATTTTGCCGGTTTTATTCGAGACGCGCTCAAGGACAACAAGACGATGAACAAACCCATCAACGTGATGGCAACAAAAAACCAAACAGACATAACACGACCTATCGGAGAATGTACGCACAGTTTACTGGTTTATGATTTGAATTGCGGTGATACAAATACAAAAAAGCCGAGCATTTAGCTCGGCTTTCACATTTAGCTATGAAGGTGAAGATTATTCTTCTTCAGAGCCTTCTTCTGCGTCATCTGCTTTTGGCGCTTCAGGTGCTTGTTGCTCTGCATTCACTTCTGTCGTTTCGGCTGCTTCTGCTTCTTCGCCTTCAGGCAATTCAACTTCTTCAACTTCATCGATACGCTGTAGGCCAACCACTGATTCGTCTTCTGCTGTACGGATCAGAGTCACACCTTGAGTGTTACGACCAACTTGGCTAACTTCTGCAACACGTGTACGAACTAGAGTACCAGCGTCGGTGATCATCATCATCTCGTCGCCTTCTTCTACTTGTACCGCACCAACTACTGGACCGTTACGTTCAGAAACCTTGATAGACACAACGCCCTGAGTTGCACGACCTTTCGTTGGGTATTCTGCTAGTTCAGTACGTTTACCATAACCGTTTTGAGTAACGGTTAGGATGTCACCTTCGTTCGATGGAACGATCAGAGAAACCACTTGGTCATCGTCTGCTAACTTCATACCGCGAACACCCGCCGCTGTACGACCCATTGCACGTACTTTGTCTTCGCTAAAGCGAACCACTTTACCTGCTTTAGAGAACAGCATGATGTCACTATCGCCGTTGGTGATATCAACACCAATTAGCGAGTCATCATCACGCAAGTTAACAGCGATTAGACCGTTTGAACGTACGTTTGCAAACTGGTTCAGTGGGGTCTTCTTAACCGTACCGTCACCCGTTGCCATGAAGATAAATTTCTCTGGAGAGAACTCATCAACAGGAAGGATTGCAGTAATACGCTCGCCTTCCTCTAGCGGAAGGATGTTTACGATTGGCTTACCACGAGCAGTGCGAGTTGCATGCGGCAATTGGTAAACTTTCAGACGGTAAGTCTTACCACGAGTAGAGAAACATAGGATGTTATCGTGAGTATTTGCAACAAGTAGACGCTCGATGAAGTCTTCATCTTTCATCTTCGTTGCACTCTTACCTTTACCACCACGACGCTGAGCTTCGTAGTCGCTTAGAATTTGGTACTTAACGTAACCTTCGTGAGACAGAGTCACAACCACGTCTTCACGAGCAATCAGCTCTTCCATGTCAATGTCATGGGTTGCTGCTGTGATTTCTGTACGACGAACATCACCGTAACTATCACGAACTGCTTCTAATTCTTCGCGGATCACTTCCATTAGACGCTCAGTGCTTGCAAGGATATGCATTAGCTCTGCAATTTCTTCTAGAAGTGCTTTGTATTCATCAAGAATCTTCTCGTGCTCTAGACCGGTTAGGCGGTGTAGACGAAGTTCTAGGATTGCTTGCGCTTGAGTTTCAGTTAGGTAGTACAGACCATCACGGATACCGTATTGATCTTCTAGCCATTCTGGACGAGCTGCATCAGTACCAGCACGCTCAAGCATTGATGCTACGTTACCAAGATCCCAACCACGCGATACCAAGCCAACTTTTGCTTCTGCTGGTGTTGGTGCGTTTTTGATCAACTCAATAACTTCATCGATGTTTGCAAGAGCAAGAGACAGTGCTTCAAGGATATGAGCACGTTCACGCGCTTTGCGTAGTTCGAAGATAGTACGACGAGTTACAACTTCACGACGGTGGTCAACGAAGCACTTCAACATGTCTTTTAAGTTGAATAGCTGTGGTTGGCCGTTGTTTAGCGCAACCATGTTGATACCGAAAGTGGTTTGAAGCTGAGTTTGTGCGTAAAGGTTGTTTAGTACAACTTCACCCACTGCATCGCGCTTACATTCAATAACAATACGCATACCGTCTTTATCCGACTCGTCGCGCAGTGCACTGATGCCTTCTACTTTCTTATCTTTCACTAGCTCAGCGATCTTTTCGATCAAGCGAGCTTTGTTTACCTGGTAAGGGATTTCAGTGACGATGATGGTTTCTTTACCATTCTTCTCCACTTCGATGTCCGCTTTTGAACGCATGTAGATTTTGCCGCGACCAGTTTTGTACGCGTCTACGATGCCTTTACGACCGCTGATAAGTGCTGCCGTAGGGAAATCAGGACCAGGAATGTAATCCATCAGTTCATCAATGGTGATTTCTTCATTATTGATGAATGCAAGACAGCCATCGATCACTTCGCCAAGGTTGTGTGGCGGGATGTTGGTTGCCATACCTACCGCGATACCAGAAGCACCGTTTACCAATAGGTTAGGAATTTTCGTTGGAAGAACCGCTGGGATTTGCTCCGTACCATCGTAGTTAGGTACGTAGTCCACGGTTTCTTTATCTAGGTCAGCCAGAAGCTCGTGGGCAATTTTCGCCATACGTACTTCGGTATAACGCATTGCCGCAGCAGAGTCGCCATCGATCGAGCCAAAGTTACCTTGACCATCGACCAGCATGTAACGAAGTGAGAACGGCTGAGCCATACGTACGATTGTGTCGTACACAGCACTATCACCGTGTGGGTGATATTTACCGATTACGTCGCCGACAACACGGGCTGATTTTTTATATGGTTTGTTCCAATCGTTGCCTAGTACGTTCATCGCGAATAAAACGCGGCGGTGTACTGGTTTTAGGCCATCACGCACATCTGGAAGAGCACGACCCACGATTACTGACATCGCGTAGTCTAGGTATGAACCTCTAAGCTCATCTTCAATGTTTACGGGCGTGATCTCTTTAGCTAAATCGCTCATAGAGCCATTATCCCTCTATTATCTGATCGTAATTACGATACGTGTAAGGTGCAAAAATATAACACACAATTCATCAACGGGGCATCACTTTCCCGCTCCTTTTATCAGGTTGTGAGCTTCGTTATGAGTTAAATGAAGAGAATTTGCACATTCATCCCATATCTTTCTGAAAACTGACTACATTTCCACCAACGTCGTTCAAAAATCTCCCCTGTAGCGATTGTGAGAAAAGAAGCAGTTTTAACGTATCGTACCATTGGAGTATAATCTCGCCTTCCAAAGGACTATTAGCGAAGCGATATAACTATCATGACTAAAGCACAAAACGTCGACCCTAGTGAAATTAAGAAATTCGAAGAGATGGCTTCTCGTTGGTGGGATTTAGAGGGCGAGTTCAAACCACTTCACCAAATTAACCCGCTTCGCTTGAACTATGTCCTAGACAAAGCCGATGGCCTGTTTGGGAAGAAAGTGCTCGATGTTGGCTGCGGTGGTGGCATCCTTGCCGAGAGTATGGCAAAAGAAGGCGCCGTCGTTACCGGGCTAGATATGGGTAAAGAGCCTCTCGAAGTTGCTCGTCTTCATGCGCTTGAAACAGGCACCAAGTTGACTTACATCCAAAGCACGATTGAAGACCATGCAGAAGAAAATGCGGGGTCTTACGATGTCGTCACTTGTATGGAAATGCTTGAGCACGTGCCAGACCCGCTTTCAGTTATTCGGTCGTGTGCGGCACTTGTGAAACCTGGTGGCCATGTCTTCTTCTCTACACTAAACCGCAACATCAAATCTTACTTGTTTGCGATTGTGGGTGCTGAAAAACTATTAAAGATTGTTCCTGAAGGCACGCACGACCATGAAAAGTTCATCAAGCCAGCAGAAATGATGAAGATGATAGACCAAACTGACCTCACAGAAATGGGCATCACCGGCTTACATTACAACCCACTAAACGACAGTTACAAACTAGGCCGTAATGTGGATGTAAACTACATCGTACACACTCAGAAGTATTGATAATGTCACCATCTCGCCAAGAGATATCCTTTCATTAAAATATGAAATTAAGTGAAAAGCGGTAGCATAAATGCACCGTTTTTTTGTCATATCCTGTATAAAAATAGTGCTCTAGATTCCATTTTGACCAATCTATTTTTAACAGACAAAAACTATCAAAGATCAAGGAAAATATTTTTACATGCGGCTATTTATGAACCGATCTGAAAAACGTAATTTTCCCCATTCAAGTCCGCCCTTTTCTCATCGGTTAGTGTTCACTTACTGATTTTTTTTATTTTGTTAGTTATCCACAAGTCATCCCAAACCTGTGCCTTGAAAAATTGGGGTAACAGCACTATCTTGTAACTCGAAAACAAATTAACCCCTATATGTTGTGTTTAAGCTACAATATATAGATAGACTTTGATCACAAAGCCGCCGCAAATTTTACAAGTTTTGCACATAAACAAACAAAAACACGGCTTTTATCAGTTTTCTTAGGGAAATAAAGCAGAATGAACCAACAACTTACCGTCACCAAGCGTGATGGCCGTAAAGAAACTATCGATCTGGAAAAAATCCATCGCGTTATCACTTGGGCTGCCGAAGGTCTTAACAACGTTTCAGTATCTCAAGTAGAACTGCGTGCTCACATCCAGTTTTACGACGGCATCACCACGTCAGATATCCATGAGACGATGATCAAGTCTGCCGCAGACCTGATTTCAGAAGAAACACCGGACTACCAATACCTAGCTGCTCGCCTAGCGGTATTCCACCTACGTAAAAAAGCATACGGCCAATACGAGCCGCCAACGCTATACAATCACGTAGCTCGTCTTATTGATATGGGTAAGTACGATCAGCACATTCTGGAAGACTACACAAAAGAAGAACTAGACGAACTTGATGCGTACCTAGACCACAAACGCGATCTAGACTTCTCTTACGCTGCTGTAAAACAGCTAGAAGGTAAGTACTTCGTACAGAACCGTGTATCTGGCGAGATCTACGAAAGTGCTCAGTTCCTATACATCCTAGTTTCAGCTTGTCTGTTCGCAAATTACCCGAAAGAAACACGCCTTGATTACATCAAGCGTTTCTACGATGCGACATCGACATTTAAGATTTCTCTACCTACACCGATCATGTCTGGTGTACGTACTCCTACTCGTCAGTTCAGCTCATGCGTGCTGATCGAGTGTGGTGATAGCCTTGATTCTATCAACGCAACGGCGAGCTCAATCGTACGTTATGTATCTCAACGTGCTGGTATCGGTATCAACGCAGGTCGTATCCGTGCGCTAGGTTCTGAAATCCGTGGTGGTGAAGCATTCCACACTGGTTGTATCCCATTCTACAAATACTTCCAAACTGCTGTGAAATGTTGTTCTCAAGGTGGTGTTCGTGGTGGTGCTGCGACGGTGTTCTACCCACTATGGCACGGTGAAGCTCGTTCACTGATGGTTCTTAAAAACAACCGTGGTGTTGAAGAGAACCGTGTTCGTCACATGGATTACGGTGTTCAGTTAAACAAACTGATGTACCAACGCTTGGTAGAGGGTGGCAACATCACGCTGTTCTCACCATCTGACGTACCAGGCCTATATGACGCATTCTTCGAAAACCAAGAAGAATTTGAACGTCTATACGTAAAATACGAGAACGATCCTTCAATCAAGAAAGAGACCGTTAAGGCGATTGAAATGTTCACTCTGCTAATGCAAGAGCGTGCATCAACGGGTCGTATCTACATTCAGAACGTAGACCACTGTAACACTCACAGCCCGTTCGACTCAGAAGTCGCGCCAGTTCGTCAATCAAACCTATGTTTAGAGATCGCACTGCCAACTAAGCCTCTGAAGAACGTTGAAGATGACTCAGGCGAGATCGCACTATGTACGCTTTCTGCGTTCAACCTTGGTGCAATCAAATCTCTTGATGATTTCGAAGAGCTATCTGAACTTGTAGTCCGTGCACTAGATGCACTACTTGATTACCAAGATTACCCACTACCAGCAGCATACAAGTCGACAATGAACCGTCGTACGCTGGGCGTTGGTGTTATCAACTACGCATACTACCTAGCAAAGAACGGTGTTAAATACTCTGACGGTAGCGCAAACGGTCTAACGCACCGTACATTCGAAGCGATTCAATACTACCTATTGAAAGCATCGGTAGCACTTGCGAAAGAACAAGGTAAGTGTCCTTCGTTCCACGAAACGAACTACGCGAAAGGCTTATTGCCAATCGACACTTACAAGAAAGACATCGATCTTATCTGTGAAGAAGAACTTCATTACGACTGGGATAGTCTACGCAAAGAAATCGTTGAACACGGTCTACGTAACTCAACACTGACTGCGCTGATGCCATCAGAGACTTCTTCTCAAATTTCGAACGCAACAAATGGTATTGAGCCACCACGTGGTTATGTATCAGTAAAAGCATCGAAAGACGGTATCCTGAAGCAAGTTGTGCCTGATTTCACTGAGCTGAAAGACAACTATGAACTGCTTTGGAACATCGGTTCTAACGACGGTTACTTGCATCTTGTGGGTATCATGCAGAAATTCGTTGACCAAGCGATCTCAGCTAACACAAACTACGACCCATCAGGTTACGAAACTGGCAAGGTTCCAATGAAGAAGCTTCTTCAAGACCTGCTAACTGCGTATAAGTTTGGTGTGAAGACACTTTACTACCATAACACTCGTGATGGCGCGAAAGACGACCAGAAAGACGCAGTTCAACCACAAGATGACGATTGTGCAGGCGGCGGTTGTAAGATTTAAACTTCCCCACTGAACAATACGTAAAAACAGACTATCGAACGCCTCCCCTCTTGGGGAGGTCTAAAAGGAATTGAGGCATTATGGCTTACAGTACTTTTAACCAGAACAAAAATGACCAGCTAAAGGAACCAATGTTCCTTGGTCAATCCGTGAACGTTGCTCGTTACGACCAACAAAAATTCGAAATTTTCGAAAAGCTAATCGAAAAACAATTGTCGTTCTTCTGGCGTCCAGAAGAAGTTGACGTGTCAAGCGATCGCATCGATTACAACAAGCTACCAGATCATGAGAAGCACATCTTCATCTCAAACTTGAAGTACCAAACGCTTCTAGATTCAATCCAAGGTCGTAGCCCGAACGTAGCACTACTTCCGCTTGTTTCTTTGCCAGAGCTAGAAACATGGATTGAGACTTGGTCTTTCTCTGAAACGATCCACTCTCGTTCATACACGCACATCATCCGTAACATCGTGAATGATCCAAGTGTTGTATTCGATGACATCGTTGAAAATGAGCATATCCTAAAGCGCGCGAAAGACATTGCACACTACTATGATGATTTGATCCAAGCGACAAATGACTACCACCGCTACGGTGAAGGCGAGCACGTTCTAAATGGCGAAACGGTTAAAGTTAGCCTGTACGACTTGAAGAAGAAATTGTACGTGTGCTTGATGTCAGTAAACGCACTAGAAGCCATCCGCTTCTACGTAAGTTTTGCTTGTTCATTCGCTTTCGCAGAGCGTGAGCTGATGGAAGGTAACGCGAAAATCATCAAGCTGATCGCACGTGATGAAGCCCTTCACCTGAACGGCACGCAACACATGATCAACTTGCTACGCAACGGCCAAGATGACTTCACATTCATGCAAATCGCTGAAGAAGCAAAACAAGACTGTTTTGATCTTTTCAAAGAAGCGGCTGAGCAAGAAAAAGAATGGGCAGAGTACCTATTTAAAGACGGTTCAATGATCGGTCTGAACAAAGATATCCTGAGCCAATACGTTGAGTACATCACCAACATCCGTATGCAAGCGGTAGGTCTACCAATGGCATACCCAGAAGCAACAACGAACCCTATCCCATGGATCAACGCTTGGTTGTCATCGGATAACGTTCAAGTAGCGCCACAAGAAGCAGAGATTTCTTCTTACCTTGTTGGTCAAATTGACAACGAAGTAAGCGCAGACGACTTCGAAGGATTTGAGCTGTAATGCCAACCATCAAAATCAACAAACTCGTCAGCATTGAGTCTAACCCATCCAATACTATTTTGGAGACGATGGAGCAAGCTGGACTGTTACCAGAATATAACTGCCGAGACGGCCACTGTGGTGCTTGTCGCTGCAAGTTAGAATCTGGTGAGGTAGAGTATGTAGGTTTTGCAATGGCTTACACTCAGCCAGATGAGATTCTGCCTTGTATTTGCAAAGCGAAATCCAGTGTTTCGCTTAGTGGCGTAAACTATGCGATGAAAGAAAAACGCGCATAAGCTTAGCTCTAACAAATACAAAAAAGCCAAGACAATCGTCTTGGCTTTTTGCTATGTAAATTGGGCAGTCTGCCATTAGACTAAAGCGCACTACTTGGAATGTGCATTTCTTTGACTTTCTCTAAGAAAGCGTATTGTGCAGACATTGGCTTGCGTTCCAAATAACGACGTAGCATATCTAGTGCCGCCGCGCTGATGACTTTCACTTGGTCGTCACGTTGGTATTTTCTCGATAACTTATACAACGCGCCCCACTCTCCCGTTGAAGTGGAAAGTGCGACAGAGAAAACGCCCTCATCAAGCTTACCTGTGACTAACGCTAAATCAGTACCACACTTCTCACGCGTCGCACCCGCCAACGCAAACGTCGCCGCTAACGGATCACCTTCATCAGTAATGGTTTGGCTCTGCGCTGAGAGCACCCATCCATGTCCAAATTGTTTTTCGACGTTCTCATCGCCATTGAGCCAATAAGTTAAATGCCCGGCACTGCTCTTCTCAGAAACCGATAAGGTTAACCCTTTCTCCACCAGCAAGTGGCCGACGTGCTCAACCATTGGTGTGTCAACGCTCACCGTGTTGCTCTCAAGGTGTTTGTGAATGAGCTGCATGAGCTTCATACGCTGCTCTAGTTGATTAGATGGCCCAAACAGCTTCACTTCGATAAAAGGCAAATAAGAGCGGTAGCCAAGCTCATAACCTTGCGGCAATTTCATTTGATCGAGCTTGTCAGAAATACCAGATTCAGAGAGACCAAAGGTATAAATTCGACTGCATGACGAGCTTTCGATTTCAGGAAACTGTTTTTTTAAATCAGGCAGAATCTGCGCCTCTGCCATCAACTTAAATTCACTTGGCACACCAGGGGTAAAATAGAAAACCGCATCATTGATCAGCATCTTAAAACCACAAGCGGTGCCGATTGGGTTATCTACGATTTCTGCCGTCTCTGGCAACATCGCTTGCTTGAGGTTGCTGTCTGGCATTGGGATACCACGACGAGCGTACATCGACTCCAGATTCTCTAACCAATCTTTGAACAGTACTAACTTACATTCGGCGGCTTTTGCCGCTGCCGCGGCGCTCATATCATCTGTAGTTGGGCCCAAACCTCCATTAACAATAACAACATCGTTGTTAAAGCTAAGCATGAGAAATTCTTCAATAAGGCTCGACTGTTTATCTCCGACCGTCGAGCGCTTGGTTAAGCCAAATCCATGTTGATAAAACAAGCTCGACAACCAAGCTGCATTCGTATCAACAATATCACCGTGAAGCACTTCTTCTCCGGTACTAAGCATCGCAATTTTCACAACTGACTCCTGGAAATAGGCAAAATTCACTTTTTTTCGACATTGTGCCTATATCGTTTTCTTTTTATTAGACTAATCTCTTAGTCAAATTGTTGAGATTAAATGTAGGTCAAGTATTTAAATGGCTGTTCTTTTAAGGGATAATTGTGAGCCCGATCATCAAACCAACAACTCGGAGACCTCTGTGTCAAAATCATCCATGTTCAAGAAAACGCTAAGTGGTCTTGTTCTGACAGCATCTGCTTCAGCAAACGCAAGCCAGTACGATATGACTAATCATATTGAGTTTTCTTACACGCCTGATTGCTTGTCAGGTTACTGCGAAACAACCACTCTGTATAGCTTCGAGCCACAAAATCGTAGTTTCGCTATGGGTCTGGATAATGATGACTCTTTAAACCTTGACGCTGGTCTTCAACCAAAACACCTCATCATCCCTAAAGATAAAGATTGGGACTATTTAATGGGGCAGACATACACCATTCTTGGCTTGAGTGTCGCAACCGTCGGTTTGATGACACTGTTACCTGAAAGCATCACGAAATGGGACGATGAAGATCGTGACATGAGTAAGCTTGGTAGTAAATGGAAAGACAACGTTTCAAGCGGTCCAGTTTGGGATCGTGATGAACACTTCCTAAACTACGTTATGCACCCTTACTTTGGCGGTGTTTACTATACGGCTGCACGTCACGCAGGCTACAACGAGTTTGAATCGTTTTTATATTCTGCGACCATGTCGACGTTCTTCTGGGAATACGGCGTAGAAGCATTTGCAGAAATCCCATCATGGCAAGACTTGTTTATTACTCCATTTTTTGGTGCCGTGGTTGGTGAGATGATGCTAACAGCCGAGCAAGACATTATTGCAGGTGGTGGCGAGGTGATGGGTTCAGAAACAATGGGGGATGTGTCTCTGTTCTTCCTAAACCCGGTTGGTCATATCCACTATTGGGTATCCGACGCTTGGGGTGGTAGCGCAGAATTCCAATTCAGTTCATCGCCTTGGTTCGGCAACCAAGATGCCGCGAAATTCGCGATGGACGCAGGCGCAAGCTACGACAACGTCTTCTACGGTTTTGAAATGAAGGTAACCTTCTAAAACCAAACATTTAAGAAGCAGCTCACGAGCTGCTTTTTTTGTGCCCCAAGCATAGTTTTCATTATTTACATCACGAATTAGTGTTAAAAATTGACCTTTGTCAAACCTAACCCTCCCCCAACATCTACACTGAATTTAAGGAAAAACTCTAATAACTTAAGTTCTTGAACCTTAAGCCCAAATAACTATAGCGATACGTCTATCCGTGCCGCACCCAAACCTTATTCCGGGAGGGGACATTATGAACACAGTGTTTATCGTTAATTTTGTCGGTCAGGCATCACCAGCGACCATTAAACAGCTTGCAGCTGTTACACACGAAAACGACGGCAAATGGTTAATCAGTAAAGTGAACTTTATTGAAGATCAGGTCGCCGGTGTTATCAAGGTTGAACTTCCTGAAGAAAACGCAGACATTGTTAAAGAAGCGTTTTCAGCGTGCCAAACATTGGTCGTAAAATTTGTTGATTCAGAGCCGCATGCTCACTCAGAAGATACGGTTTTTCAATTACGTCTAGATGCGAACGATCGAGCTGGTATCGTCAATGAAATCACTCATGTCCTCGACGGGCAAGGCATCTCTATTCTCGATATGGACTGCCAACGTGTGTTTATTGCTGGCGGAGGTGGCGTTAGCTCGAGCCTCTTCAGTGCAAAAATGGCGATTAAGTTACCAAGTGAGTTGGGCATTGATGACGTAGCGAATGAGCTTGAAGCATTAAGTGAAGATACACGCGTTATTGTGGAAGGTTAAAGCACTATTCAAACGCTTTCATCCAATAAAAAAGAGCAGCGTTATGCTGCTCTTTTTACGTTCAACCAAATGAAATAGGATTACTTCACTGTCCATTGAGACAGAGAGCGTTTGAAATCTGAGTAATCAAACTCGTTCAGTTTTTGAATCTCGCCACTTGAACGCTCGCAGTACACAGACGGCATACGTAGACCGTTAAACCAGTTCAGCTTCACCATGGTGTAACCCGCGCTATCCAGAATGTGCAGACGCTGGCCAATCTCTAGTGGTTGCTCAAAGTTCGCCACACAGAACTGGTCACCAGCCAGACAAGAGCATGAACCAATAACGTATTCATGCTCGCCGTTTTCAGACGCTTCTAGAATCGACGCTGGCTCATTGTAAATCAAGGTATCTAGTCTATGCGCTTCCGTTGCAGAATCCACAATCGCCGTCTTCTTCACATTTTCTACGACGTCCACTACGGTAACCACAAGGTCCGTGGTCTTGGTAATAATGGCTTCGCCCGGCTCTAAATACATTTGTACACCGTGCTTCTCCGAGAAAGCTTTTAGTGCTAAGCCTAGCTTCTCAATGTCATAGCCCGGCCATGTGAAGAACACGCCGCCGCCCATGCTTACCCAATCAAGCTTATCTAAATGCTCACCAAACTGTTCAGAGATGGCATCCAACAAGCCAATAAACGCATCGACGTCTTTGTTCTCACAGTTCATGTGGAACATCACGCCATCAATGCCATCGAAGATTTCAGGCTTGATATGGTCTGCTTGTACGCCAAGACGAGAGAACTGACGAGCAGGGTTCGCTAAGTCTTGACCTGCGTAGCTCACACCAGGGTTTAAGCGCAAACCAATCGACGCTTTGCCTTCAACAATATGACGGTATGCCGCCAACTGTGACTGAGAGTTGAAGATCATCTTGTCACAGATATCGGCTACTTCACGGACATCATCTTCGCTGTAACCCACGCTGTATGCGTGTGTCTCTCCGCCGAAAGTTTCATAGCCAAGCTTTACTTCAAACGGGCCAGAGCTGGTTGTCCCGTCTAAGTAAGGCTTGATGATGTCGAACACACCCCATGTTGAGAAGCACTTCAGTGCCAACACCAGTTTCACACCAGAGATATCTTTCAGCTGTTTTGCTTTCTCTAAGTTCTCAACCAACTTGTCTTCATTGATCATGAAGTACGGGGTTTTCAGTTGCTCTTTACTCATAACTAACCATTTATCAACGATTAACCCCCTCTAACTCCCTCTTAGAAAGGGGGAGGATTAAACCAAGCCACCTCTACTCTTGCCAAAAAAGTGGAAAGATTGAAGCTACACCCAGTAAATCCCTGTTCCTCTCCTTACAAAGGAAAGTGGAAACCGTACTCGGTTTGCCTCAGCTTCCCCCCTTTTAAAGGTGGAAGATTTGAAACTAAGCTCGGCCTGTCTTTGCTCCTCCCCTTTTCAAGGGGAGGCTGGGAGGGGTTAACCTTAAATACGACAAAAGCAGCCACGGCTTCATGCCATGACTGCTCGAGTTATCTAAATAAGTTTGACGTTAAACTTATTTGTTCAGTTCGTGAATCAGCGGCAAACCTTGGCCTGCTTCTAATTCCTGAACATGCCAATCAAGGCCGATAGTTGGCATCGTTTCTAGGAACGGGTCTGGGTTTAGTTGTTCCATGTTGAACACACCTTTACCTGCCCATTCGCCACGGAAGAATTGCAGCGCTGCTGTGATCGCAGGAACACCCGTAGTGTAAGAGATCGCTTGGTGTTCTACATCTTCGTAAGCCACTTCGTGGTCTGCGTTGTTGTAGATAAACACGCTACGCTCTTTGCCGTCTTTCTTACCTTGAACCCAAGTACCGATACACGTTAGGCCAGTGTAGCCCGGAGCTAAAGACGTTGGATCTGGTAGCATCGCTTTTAGTACGTGCAAAGGTTGTACGACTGTACCATCGTGTAGCTTCAGTGGTTCTGGGCTCAATAGGCCGATATCACGCATTACATTGAAGTAGTTTAGGTAACGGTCACCGAAACCCATCCAGAATTCAATGCGTTTAGCAGGGATGAACTCTTTCATTGAGCGAACTTCATCATGTGCCATTGAGTACACTTTGTGTGAACCACAGTTCGGGAAATCGAACTCTAGCATACGAGAGTGACAAGGTACTTGTTTCCACTCGCCGTTTTCCCAGTAGAATGAATCGCCTTGGATCTCAAGCATGTTCGTTTCTGGGTCAAAGTTCGTCGCAAACTTCTTACCGTGGTCGCCTGCATTCACGTCCATTACGTCGATCGTGTCAATTTCATCAAACAGATGCTTCACTGCGTACGCCGCAAATACTGATACTACGCCTGGATCGAAACCCGCCCCTAGGATACCCGTGATGCCCGCTTCTTCGAACTTCTCACGGTAGCCCCATTGCCAGTCGTAAGCTTCTGGTACTTGTTGGCCTTCAGAACATAGGTCTACTGCTACTGATGTATCTAAGTATGAAACTTTTGCTCGGTAACACGCTTCCATGATTGGCATGTTAACCCACGGAGGACCCGCGTTAATCACTAGATCCGGTTTTACTTCTTCAATAAGAGCAACCAGAGAATCTACGTCGTCAGCATTCACTGCACGCGCGTCTAGCTTCTTAGCTGAATCTTTCAGGTTGTTTTTCTTCTGAATCGATTCGATGATCTTCTCACACTTACCGATAGTACGTGATGCGATTGTGATATCACCCAGAACGTCGTTGTTTTGTGCTGCTTTATGTGCAACAACCCAGCCAACGCCGCCTGCACCAATCTGTAGAACTGCCATAGTTTTCCGTTACCTTTATTAAACTAGCTCAACTGCTAGCGTGTTGATTTTCAAGAGCAAAGATTCAAAGTCCGCTGTCGTCAAACAAGGATTCAAAATCGTAAATTTAAGAGCGGTCTTACCATCAACAATGGTTTCACCAAGAACTGCAATACCGCGAGTCAGCGCTTCAAGACGCAATGCTTTGTTCAGTTCATCTAGATCAGCACACACGTTTGTTACGGGAACGTTTGTTGCACGGAATAGAACTGTAGAAAGTGCTGGTTCAGCGAGAAGTTCGAACTGCTCGTGGTTGCGAATCATGTCAGCAACTTGCTGCGTTTGTACCAATAAGTGGTCGTACATATCGCCAAGCGTCTTAGGACCGACGTTTTGCATCGTCATAAAGACTTTCAATGCATCAAAACGCTTCGTGGTTGCGATAGATTTGTCGACCAAGTTTGGTAGCTCATCATGTTCACGGTTTAGGTAGTCAGCATGATGAAGTAAGAACTTAAAGTTCGACTTATCGTTCACCAGCAACGCGCCACAGCTGATTGTTTGGTAGAACAGTTTGTGGAAGTCGACACTGATCGAGTGTGCACGCTCTACACCTTTCAGGCGTGATTTGTAGCTGCTAAGAATCAATGCACCACCGTAAGCGCCATCCACGTGCATCCACATTTCGTGTTTCGCTGCCATATCAGCAATGAAATCTAAATCGTCAATTGCACCGTGATCAGTCGTACCCGCTGTGCCAACAATAGCGAATGGAATCAAACCTTTTGCTTTTGCCTGCGTTAGAACTTGATCTAACTGAGTAATGTCCATTGTGCCGTCAGCATTCGCATCGACGGTCATCACGGCTTTCTCACCTAGCCCCATCCAAGATGCTGACTTTTGAACCGTGAAGTGTGATTTCTTAGAACACACAATGCGCAGTTTGTCTGCGTAATCAGGAAGACCGAGCTTTTGGATTGAGTGGTTGCTTAGCTTGTCTGCAATCCAGTCACGCGCCAGCATTAGGCCCATTTGGTTACTTTGTGTACCGCCGCTAGTGAAAATGCCATCCGCCTTCTCACCAAGCTCGTACTTGTCACACAGCCAGTTAATTACCTTCTGCTCAACGTAAGTCGCAGACGATGCTTGATCCCATGAATCCATTGATTGGTTCAACGCTGCAATCATGGCTTCTGCCGCTACCGCAGGCATGAGAGGAGGCGTATGCAAGTGAGCAATACAATCAGGGTGCTGAGTGAAAATCGCATTCTTCGCAACAAGCTCTGCTGATTCATCAATCACTGATTTTAGCGATGCGTTTTTGTTGTCTAGGTCGACCGCGTTAATCGCCGCTTCCAGCAGTTTAGGTTCCATTCCCGAGTATGGTGAATTCACCTGCTCAAACACTGACTTCATTGCTGCAGTCATGTGATTCATCACAGACGCAAACTCAGTACCACCAAGCTCACCGGTTTGAATGAAGTGCTTCTTCCACTCTTCTTGTGGGTCTGTTTCAACGTGGCTACCACCCGCCGCGATAATGGCGTCTTCCAATACTCGGAGGGCAAAGTCGATTTGCTCGAAAGAGATGATAAGTGGTGGAAGGAAACGAATCACAGAGCCGTCACGGCCGCCCTTTTCTACCATCAAGCCACGTTCAAGTGCCGCGCGTTGAATATCTAGAGTAAGTTGGCCATCCGACAAAGGCTCGCCGAACTTATTTAGTTCGCCGTTTGGACTCTTAATTTCTACACCTAGCATTAAGCCTTTACCGCGAACATCTGCAATACAGTTAACGCGTTTTTGAATGCTCTCAAGACCAAAGCGTAGGTACTGGCCTGCAACGTTTGCATGCTCTACAAGGTTGTCGCGCTGGATGATTTCTAGTGCTTTCGCACCTGACACCATTGCTAACTGGTTGCCTCGGAAAGTACCAGTGTGCTCACCTGGCTTCCATGTATCGTGTTGTTTGTTGATCACCAATAGTGACATTGGCAAGCCACCACCGATCGCTTTAGACAAACATAAAATATCAGGAACAATACCCGCTTCTTCAAACGCGAAGTTGTAGCCCGACTTGCCAACACCACATTGAATTTCATCGAAGATCAACAAGATCCCATGATCATCACAAATACGGCGTAGTTCACGTAGCCAGAACGCAGGAGCAGGAATAACACCGCCCTCACCTTGTACCGGTTCTGCAATGATTGCAGCAGGTTTCATGATGCCTGCTTCGTCGTCGTTCAGTAGACGCTCGATGTAACGAATACTCGCTTTCGCACCCTCGTCACCGCCTAGACCAAACGGACAACGTAAGCTGTATGGGAAGGGCATAAAGTGTACGTCTGACATCAAACCGGTACGACGAGCCTTAGTGCCCAAGTTACCCATCATGCCCATAGTGCCGTTCGTCATGCCGTGGTAGGCACCACGAAAAGCAAACATGGTATTACGACCTGTGGTTTGCTTCGCCAGTTTGATCGCGGCTTCAACAGCATCTGCACCAGAAGGGCCACAAAACTGAATCACACAATTGTCGCTCAACTCTTGAGGTAGGAAGCCTTTAACAGACTTAATGAAATGCGTTTTCGTAGATGTTGCGATATCCAGAGTCTGGTACGGCAAACCAGAATCCAATTGTTCTTTTAGCGCTTGGTTGATTTCTGGGTGGTTATAACCCAGAGCCAAAGTGCCCGCCCCCGCAAGACAGTCTAAGAAGATTTGACCACGAGTGTCTTCAACCAAACAACCATAGGCTTGTTTTATCGCGATTGGTAGACGACGTGGATAAGATCGAACCTCAGATTCATGCTCCGCCTGATCAATAAGAATTTGATCTGGCGTTAAATCATACGTTCCTTCAACTACAGGAACCTGGGAAGAAAAAAAGTTTGCGATAGTATTATCGACTTCAAAGGCAGTGCTCATACTACATAATCCCTTGAATTATAATGATTCTCTTTCCTGTATTTATTATCGTTAGTATTAAATAACAGGAGATACAGATACACCTCCGCATTCGTCATTACTTAAATGACAAATACAGATAACCCGTCACGACAAGCGCGACTTTTATAAATATTGGGAAGTAATCAAGGTTCCGTAATGCATCCGTTTTGTAAAACAGGACATTTCGGCAGTATGAAGCTGATTAGTGTGTGGTTGTTAAAAGGTTTCAATGTTGGGTTTCCCATAAACATGCTGCGTTTACAGCATTAGTATCCCGTCTATCGACAAATGGCTTTGCCGATACCTACCCTACGTAGTGTCACAATCAGCTTGAATGGTCACTACGCGTATCCCCCAGAGAATCAAATGTCGTAAAAGTTACGCTCCGAGATTGCGCGCGAATTTATCACAAAATAAAATCTTCTGGCAATATGTTTTCACAGGTTGCATATTGATTGAGATCACAAACAACAGCAAACGTTTACTCCATTCATTTTTAATCATATCAAACCGTATCGCTGCAGTTTTGCACCGCAAAGGTTCGTGCTTTAGAGGAAACAAACTATCGATAACAGCGATTCGAGGAACGGAAGAAACGGCTCAGAAGATCTGAAAAGAAAAAGCGTGAGAGGCATATTCAAAGCCCACCACTAAAAATGAATCCTTGATGAAAACAGCCATGAGGAATGACAGATACGAAAAAGCCCAACATAAATGCTGGGCTTTCGAATCTGGAGCGACACACGAGGTTCGAACTCGTGACCTCAACCTTGGCAAGGTTGCGCTCTACCAACTGAGCTAGTGTCGCAGATTTTGAGATGGTGCCCCGGGCCGGACTTGAACCGGCACAACGCGAACGTCGAGGGATTTTAAATCCCTTGTGTCTACCAATTCCACCACCAGGGCACACAAATTTCTTTGTGATGCCTTTACAGAAAAGTAAAACACCATCATCTGATACCGCTTAACGCCATATCATTTTTATTTGGAGCGACACACGAGGTTCGAACTCGTGACCTCAACCTTGGCAAGGTTGCGCTCTACCAACTGAGCTAGTGTCGCATTCATTCTCAAAGAGAATAATGGAGGCGCCTCCCGGAGTCGAACCGAGGTCCACGGATTTGCAATCCGCTGCATAGCCACTCTGCCAAGGCGCCTCATTTGTGAAGGAAGGTTAACTTCTTTCACCACCCTTTCGAGCAATGCTCTCTTGGGTACGGGATGCATTCTACGGATTCGAGCGATCGAGTCAACACTATTTTTATTTTTTTAAATCGTTTGACCAGATTTTGTGCGAAAGACGGTAAATTGATTAGTTTTAATACTGAGAATCTCCCAAATACACTTGTTTATCATGAATTTTGGGCTACTTTCCTTCCCTTTATCATGTATTCCGCTAGCCCCCAACAGTAGAGAAATTCGTACTTGAGTATCCGACCACGGCCCAGCGAGCAAAAACCAGACTTAGATCACAGTTATTATTTAAGGCAGCTTTCCCTCAAGCAATAAAAAAGCAGGCTAATAGCCTGCTTTCTAAATTCATCTGTTTCGATTACTTAGTGATGTTCTTCATTAAGTAAATCATCTTTCGCCGCAGCTAGGTATTGAACCATAGACCAGTATGTTAAGAACGTGGCAACGTAAAGCGCTCCAAAGCCAAGCCATACCATCCAGTCGTCGTAACGCCAGATCAGAACCCAAAGGGCGAACATCTGAGATACGGTTTTGACTTTGCCGACCCAAGAAACCGCAACACTCGCACGTTTACCGATTTCTGCCATCCATTCACGCAATGCAGAGATGATGATTTCACGAGCAATCATTGTGACGGCTGGAATCGTTACCCAAATCGAGTGGTAATGCTCAGTAATCAAAATCAGCGCTGTCGCCACCAGTACCTTGTCTGCTACTGGGTCAATGAAAGCACCGAATCGAGAGGTTTGGCCTAACTTACGGGCTAACATGCCATCTAACCAATCGGTAAAACCCGCAACCCAGAAAACCATTGCCGCAGCAAAAGGAGCCCAAGAGTAAGGTAGATAGAAAACAACCACGAAAACTGGGATTAGGAACAGTCTAAGTAGAGACAGAATGTTCGGGATATTCAAACGCATTTTATTATTCTCTTACACATTGCGTGTTAATGTTGCGGGATTTTCCTTATTGTTTCAATGCTTGGAAAATAATTTCTGCCAAAGAGTGACTAATTCCTGGCACTTTGGCGATTTCTTCGACACTTGCCCGCTTGAGTTCTTGTAAACCGCCCATGTATTTCAGCAAAGCTTGACGACGTTTGGGACCAACGCCTTCAATCCCTTCTAACGCACTGGTACGTCTGGTTTTTCCACGTTTGGCTCTATGACCTGCAATAGCATGATTATGGCTTTCATCGCGAATATGTTGAATGAGATGCAGTGCTGGCGCATCACTTGGCAAGTTAAACTCCTCACCATCTACGGTAATTAAGGTTTCAAGCCCCGGCTTACGGGTTACCCCTTTTGCGATACCGATCATCGTTGGACGCTTTGGCCAGTCTCCCCAATATTGCGAAATGATCTCATGAGATCTATTTAGCTGACCTTTACCACCATCGATAAAGATGATGTCTGGGATCTTTTCTACGTCCAACTGCTTTGAATAACGACGCTCTAACGCCTGCCCCATCGCAGCATAGTCATCACCACCTGTAATGCCCGTGATGTTGTAACGGCGATATTCTTGTTTTACCGGGCCTTCACCATTAAATACCACACACGACGCAATCGTACTTTCGCCCATCGTGTGCGAGATATCGAAACATTCCATACGACTTATCGACTCCATTCCCAACACCTCACGCAGCGCTTTGAAGCGTTGGTTAATGGTCATCTTATGGTTAATCTTAGTCGTAATCGCCGTCAATGCGTTGGTGTTGGACAGTTTGAGGTAACGAGCACGAGAGCCTGTCGGTGAAGTATGAAATTGCACCTTACGCCCTGCTACGTCACTTAACGCTTGCTGTATAGACAACACATCCTCACCTAGCTCTTGGTTCAAAATAATGCGAGAAGGGATGGTGCGCGCCTCGTTATGACTCAAATAGTACTGAGTAAGAAAGCTATCGAAGACTTCTTGTTGACTGGTATTGTGCGGGATCTTAGGGAAATGACTGCGACTGCCTAGCACCTTACCCTGACGGATCATCAGGATATGGATACAAGCGATGCCGTTTTCTTGTGCAAAACCGAGTACATCCATATCGTCCATGCTGTCTTCAGAAACATATTGCTGCTCCTGAACACGGCGAATAGCTTGAATTTGGTCTCGGAACTTAGCCGCGTCTTCAAAGCGAAGCTGCTGACTGGCCAACTCCATCTTTTCGATGAGTTGCTCTAGCACTTGCTTATCTTTGCCTTGCAAGAACAACCGGACCAAACCCACCAGTTCAGCATATTCTTCGTCGGAAATAATGGTGCTGACACAAGGTCCTGCACAGCGACCAATTTGATACATCAAGCACGGTCGAGTTCGGTTAGAGTAAACCGTATCTTCACACTGTCGAACGGGTAAGATTTTTTGCAATAAATGCAACGTCTCGCGCACTGCACCAGAATCAGGATATGGACCAAAGTACTCACCTTTACGTTTTTTAGCACCACGATGCATAGATAATCGAGGATGTTTATGTCCACTAATAAAAATGTAAGGATAGGATTTATCGTCACGTAGTAGGACATTGTACTTAGGTAAATACTGCTTGATGTAGTTATGCTCAAGAATGAGCGCTTCCGTCTCTGTATGAGTTACTGTGACATCAATCTTGGCGATATTGCTAACGAGGGCGCGGGTCTTTTCACTGTCTACTTTTTTACGAAAGTAACTGGAAAGACGTTTTTGGAGATCTTTGGCTTTGCCTACGTAAATAACAACAGCCTCGGCGTTGTACATTCTGTAAACGCCGGGCTGATGAGTTACTGTCTTGAGAAAGGAAGCCGAATCGAAGGGAGGATTCACACTAAAGGGTCTCGGTGTCCAGCATTCCATGGCGAATCGCTAAGTGTGTCAACTCAACGTCACCGTTAATGTCCAGTTTGCTAAACAGACGGTAGCGGTAGCTGTTGACTGTTTTTGGACTTAAATTCAATTGTTCAGAAATATCCGTCACTTTCTGACCTTTGGTGATCATCATCATGATCTGTAATTCGCGTTCTGAAAGGTCTTTAAATGGGTTCTCAGAGGCTGGTGAGAATTGACTCAACGCCATTTGTTGCGCGATCTCTGGGGAGATATAACGCTGCCCACTATTAACAACACGAATTGCATTAACCATTTCATCAGGACCTGCGCCTTTGGTCAAATAACCAGAAGCCCCTGCCTGCATCACCTTAGTAGGGAACGGATTTTCCGTATGAACGGTTAGTACGATGATTTTTACATCAGGATTCACGCGAAGAATTTTTTTCGTGGCTTCCAAGCCGCCAATTCCTGGCATGTTCATATCCATTAAAACAACGTCGGCATGATTACTGCGACACCATTTTACTGCTTCTTCACCGCTGTCAGCTTCTCCTGCTACGTTCATTCCACGGACGTCTTCAATAATACGTCGTATCCCTGTGCGAACCAGCTCGTGATCATCTACAAGGAAAACATTTATCAAACTTGTATCTCCACACTTTTATTGGCTCTGCACCCACATAACTTGGTTAAATGTGGATATCAGTATGAGTGCCTATATAATAACGCATTAGGCAAAAAATTGCTTTCTATGAATATGTGCTCAAACGCAAAATTTGGCAAGAACTTATTCATAAACCACTCTATTATTTGAGTGAAAGACCTGCAAAGCCGAAATTTAAGACAAGCTAATTAACAACAGAAATTCCCATAAATCAAGCAACTAGGTTTCATATTGTTTAGCAGTGCGCAATATCAACCCTAAATGGTTATTCCATAAGCGAGCAAACGTTGCCTAACAAGCGAAAACATGGGTTCTTCTTCCCCCATACCGACTCAGGGTTTTACTGGTTATTTTTACAGTTCTTAATGTTAGAATAGTGAACTCAAAGAATTATAAGGTTTCTCTCTTTTGAATATCCAACAAGGCTTCCTACTCACTCGTCAAGCACGAGACATCAAAGGCCAAACGCAAATTGAACTTTGGCTTTCGACAGAGGACGGACCATCTCAATTGCTGATTCATGGGGAAAAACCGGTGTTCTTTGTTGAACAAGCGCACCTTGAACAAGTCAATATGCTGGCTGCTTCAAAACAGCTCGAGGTGTCAGTAAAACCACTCCAACTCAAAAACTTCCAACACTCAGCTCTCGCGGCTTGCTACACCCACAACACCAAAGACGCTTTCACTTTGCAAGATGCTCTGACACAAAATGACATCATTCATTATGAAGGGGATGTGCGCTTAGCTGATCGCTACCTTATGGAACGTTTTATCAAAGGTAGTATTGAGTTTACGGGCAACCAACAGTTCCTTAATGGCTTCCAACGTGTCCAAAATGCGAAATGCCGTAGTGGCGAATATGAACCAAATCTGCACGTTGTTTCCCTTGATTTGGAATGTTCAGAGAAAGGCATTCTTTATTCCATTGGTTTAGATAGCCCTGTTGATTCACGCGTGATTATGATTGGCGACCCGGAGCCCGCAGAAACAAAAATCCAATGGGTGAAAGACGAGAGAGCATTACTTGAAGCTATGATTGATTGGTTTAAGCAGTTCGACCCGGATGTCATTGTTGGCTGGAACGTCATTGACTTCGACTTCCGCCTCTTACACAAACGTGCAGAATGGCACAGTATGAAGCTAATGATTGGTCGCGCGGATCAAGCCAGCTTTTTCCGGAGTTCAGCGCAAAGCCAGCAAGGGTTTATCTCGATTCCCGGCCGTGTGGTTCTCGATGGTATCGATACCTTAAAGACAGCAACATATCATTTCCGTTCATGGTCACTTGAGTCTGTATCTCAAGAGTTGCTTGGCGAAGGTAAAGAAATTCATAACGTGCATGACCGAATGGACGAGATCAATCGCATGTACCGATTGGATAAGCCCTCTCTTGCAAAATATAACCTGCAAGATTGCGTTTTGGTAAATAAGATTTTCGACCATACCCACCTCCTCGACTTCGCTATTGAACGATCACGTTTAACGGGAGTGGAACTGGATCGCGTAGGGGGCTCAGTGGCAGCGTTTACTAACTTGTATTTGCCACAGATTCACCGTGCAGGTTATGTCGCACCTAACCTACACCCCGAGAACTGGATCGCTAGCCCAGGCGGTTATGTGATGGATTCTATTCCGAATCTGTATGACTCAGTCTTGGTATTGGATTTTAAAAGCCTATATCCATCGATCATTCGTTCTTTCTTGATTGACCCAATGGGCTTAGTCGAAGGTTTACAGCTTGAAATCGGCAAGGCAGATGATGAAGCCGTCCCGGGATTCCGTGGCGGTCAGTTCCATCGCTCGAAACACTTCCTACCGGAGATGATTGAGAAGCTGTGGGCCGCGCGTGATGTCGCCAAAAAGAATAACGAGAAAGCCTTTTCGCAAGCAATTAAGATCATCATGAACTCATTCTATGGTGTGCTAGGTTCGTCTGGCTGCCGTTTCTTTGATACCCGCCTTGCTTCAAGCATCACCATGCGTGGCCACGAGATCATGAAGCAAACCAAAGTGCTGATTGAAGACAAAGGCTATCAAGTGATTTATGGCGATACCGATTCCACCTTCGTATCTTTAAATGGCGCTTATAGCCAAGAAGAGGCGGATGAGGTTGGGAATACGCTGGTCGACTACATCAACCACTGGTGGACGGAACACTTACGGAGTGAATACAACTTAACGTCTATTCTCGAAATAGAATACGAGACCCATTACCGCAAGTTCTTAATGCCGACAATTCGTGGGGCAGAGACAGGCTCTAAGAAACGTTACGCCGGGCTGATTGGCGAAGGCGAACAAGAGCGCATTATCTTCAAAGGATTAGAAAGCGCTCGGACTGACTGGACGCCTCTGGCACAGAAGTTCCAGAACACCTTGTATCAAATGGTTTTTCACGGTGAAGATCCAAGTGACTATGTGCGAGAAATGGTCGAGAAAACCAACAGCGGTGAATTCGATGATCAATTGGTGTATCAGAAACGCCTACGTCGAAAGCTGCACGAATACCAAAAAAACATTCCACCACAGGTACGAGCCGCACGCTTAGCAGATGACATCAATGCTAAACTTGGGAGACCGTTGCAGTATCAAAACCGTGGTCGAATCGAATACCTGATTACCGTAAATGGACCAGAGCCACACGAATACCTAAACAGTCCTATCGATTACCAACATTACATTGATAAACAACTAAAGCCGGTCGCCGATGCTATTCTGCCGTTTATCGGCACTGACTTTGAGCAACTGTCAGCGCCTCAAATGGGATTATTTTAGAAGATACTGCGCATAGATGGCGTGGCTTAACCTATTCGGAACTCGGTTTTTTGATACTGCTTTACAAGCCAACTTCCAAAGCCATCCATCAAACCAAGTACAGAGCGTTTGGGAATTGCTCGACCAGCCAGCAAGATACCCAAACGTTCGATCTCCAATTGCTTTTCAGGGTGATACTTCAAAAATACCTCACCGCATTCAACAGGATCATCAAACCAACGTTTATCTCGATACATCACCAACGAATAAGACGCTCGCAGTAATTTCTTCGCAATCACGATTTGTGCCGCTACCTGCTCTTTTACGCTGCTGGCTTGGCTAATCTTACTTCGATAGACTGAGATCCAATCTTCCACATCCATATTCCAGTGTTTAGCAATTTCCCAACTTGGAACATAATCGCCAAAACAATCGCCTAAGCTCTCACCATACACACAAACGCAACAATGCTTGAGCATAAACCCCCAAGTAAAAATACTGTCTAGGTTTGCTACCTCACTCACCAGCGCGGTACGAATAGAAACACCTTGAACTTGTGGGTGTCCTTGCTGCGCTCGCCATTTGATGGTGTTGAGTATTGTTGCTCGGTTGTTTTCAAAACTGGACTTCGTTACCACCACCAGATCAAGATTTGATTTACCTGCAATGGCACTTTTTCGCGCAACACTGCCATACACGTAAACACTATGCAGGTTAGCACCGAGGCCGCCTTTTAGGCACGCTAGCACCTCTCGAATAAGAGGTTCAAATTCTGGTTGGAAAGGTTGTTTTGGATTGATAACAGAGAGAGACATTGATTGAAACGCGATCTCGAGTTTTTAGCGAACGATGGTCAATATGATCCACTAGCTATGGTTTTGAATCAAGCCCATTCAGCCGTTTCATTAGGATTAAACAACAACGATTAATTTTGGTGCCAGACAAACAAGTTAGCGCTATAATCACCAAGTTTTGCTTAATAAGTGTAAATAGGAAAATACAATGCCAAAGGCAAGTGAAATCAAAAAAGGCTTCGCAATCGAGTCTAATGGTAAAACTCTTCTAGTTAAAGACATCGAAGTTACGACTCCTGGTGGTCGTGGCGGCGCTAAGATCTACAAAATGCGTTGTACAGATCTAAACACTGGCGCTCGTGTAGATGAGCGTTACAAATCTGATGATGTGGTTGAAACGGTAGAAATGAACAAACGTGCAGTTGTGTACTCATACGCTGATGGCGATGAGCACATCTTCATGGATAACGAAGACTACTCACAATACACATTCAAACACAACGAAGTTGAAGATGAGCTTCTGTTCATCAACGAAGACACTCAAGGTATCCACCTTATTCTAATCAACGGCTCTGCTGTTGGTATCGAGCTTCCTTCTTCTGTTGAGCTAGTGATTGAAGAAACTGACCCTTCAATTAAAGGGGCATCTGCATCTGCACGTACTAAACCAGCACGCTTTGCTTCAGGCCTTGTAATTCAAGTTCCTGAGTACATCGCGACTGGTGACCGCGTGATCATCAACACGACTGAACGTAAATACATGAGCCGAGCATAAGCATGTCTGATTTGATTTCTTACGACGACGTTATCGACGCTGCGTACGACATCTTCCTTGAAATGGCTCCAGATAACCTAGAGCCAGCTGATGTCATTCTGTTTACCGCGCAATTTGAAGATCGTGGTGCCGCAGAACTTGTTGAAACCGGTGATGACTGGGTTGAACATGTTGGCTTCGACATCGACAAAGAAGTGTATGCAGAAGTTCGAATCGGCTTAGTAAACGAGGAAAATGACGTACTTGATGACGTGTTTGCTCGTATGCTAATCAGTCGAGACCCAGAACATAAGTTCTGCCATATGCTTTGGAAACGTGATTAACGATTTCCTCATCATGATCAAAAACACCAGCCTCTCGCTGGTGTTTTTTTATGTCAGTAAGTTAAAGTTACGTGTGATTGGCAAACACGAAAGATTACGAACGCGAAACGCTAGATAAGAAAAAGGCTTGCCAAGTGGCAAGCCTTTCTAATTTTCGCTATCGATTAACGATGCTTGTTGCGTGCACCCTGATCACCTGCGCTCTTCTTTGGCTTACGGCGAGAAGGGTTGTTGCTGCGGCCTTTAGGCGTATTTACGCGCTCTTCGTGACGCTTAACAGCGCGACGGATTTTTTGGCTACGAGCACGTTCACGTTTACGTGAGGTGTTGTCTTTGTTCAGATCAAGCATGGTTTCTTTTTCTGGACGAAGCTCTACCAATTCGCGTAGGTAGTTTACTTCTTTAAGATCAAGTTCCATCCAACCACCACGAGGCAGTTTCTTATCCAGATAGATATCACCGTAACGAACACGTTTTAGGCGGCTAACCGTCGTATCTTGCGATTCCCACAGACGGCGAACTTCACGGTTACGACCTTCGTTGATAGCAACATAAAACGTGTGGTTCATACCTTCGCCACCCGCATATACCACATCTTCGAAACGTGCCATACCATCTTCAAGTTCAACACCACGAACTAAGTTTTTCACTTTCTGTTCAGTTACTTCGCCGAAAACACGAACAAGGTATTCACGCTCAACCTGACGGCTTGGGTGCATAAGGCGGTTCGCCAGTTCCCCATCTGTTGTAAACAGCAGCAAACCTGATGTGTTAGCATCAAGACGACCTACTGAAATCCAACGAGAACCACGGATCTTTGGCAGACGATCGAAAACAGTGCGACGACCTTCTGGGTCGTGACGAGTACACAGTTCACCTTCTGGCTTGTAATAAGCCAAAACACGACAGATCACTTCTTCTTGTACCTTCGCAGACACAACGTGACCATCGATACGAACTACGCTGTTCTCATCTTCTAGTCTTTCACCAAGTTTAGCTACGACTCCGTTCACGCTAACGCGACCAGATTTAATTAACGATTCAATCTCGCGACGAGAACCGTGACCTGCGCGTGCTAATACTTTTTGTAACTTTTCGCTCATTTATCTACCTATGTGTCGTCTTCACAGACGTCGAGACCAGAATTGGTCTTCATTTTGCAAGTTACCCATGTAAATGGGATTTTTTCGGTCGGACATTATACGAGATTCTCCCATTTAATGTAAGTGAAATCGTCCAGATTCTCTCGTTAAAATCTCGCTCTAAAACTCACACTTAACTCATCATCTTCTCCAACTTAGTACTAAGCCGCACTAGGGTAGAACCGCACTATTATGGGTCTGTCCACACCTCTGAATTTTTGGTGCACCTGATAAAATTATCAAGGTTATAAGAAAGATAACTGTTCAGCTTGCTAGCTCCCTTAATCAGATGAAAAGGAATAATAAATGTCTCATACAAATCTTGACCTAAATTGGATATTTGGCACCTCAGAAGACGACAACATGACCGGAACAAAAGGCTCAGATACCAACGACGTTTTCGTCGGTTTTGGTGGCGATGATAAGTTTGTTGGTTTCGACGGAAATGACTATGTCTTTGGTTGCCGTGGTGACGACACTCTATTAGGCGGCAGAGGTGATGACTTACTGGCTGGTGGTTCAGGCGACGATTACTTGTCTGGCGGCTTGGGTAATGACTCTCTATTTGGTGGTTGTGGTGACGATACGATTTTCGACTACTCTGGCAACAACTTCATCAATGCCGGTTGGGGTGATGATACGGTCGTCGTTGGTGATGGCAACTCTGTGATTGCTGGTGGATGTGGTGATGACACGTTCGTAATGACAAACCGTCTTGCGGTTGGCGTTCCAGATCAGCCAGTTTCCTCAAACGACATTGAAGTGAAAGCAGAGATCCTAGACTTCAACATTTGCCACGATAAGCTTGTATTTGATATGGGTCTCGATACCAACGACGATGGTATTCGCGACACGTTCCTCGATTCCGCAGACGACCTAACGCTGTCATACAACGACTTTGGTTGGGCTGTGTTCTCTAGCGACGAGTTTAATGTGGAAGTAACGTTGAAAGGTATTGATGCGGGTTACATGAACTACGTTGAGCACCACAATATCGATATCTTTGACTTCGCATAATCCACGAATGTGAACTTCTACTCATAGATTCAAAAATTAAAGGGAGGCGTCTTCGCCTCCCTTTCTTATTTAGCTTTGTGCTAGTTTCGTATTTGCTTTTGAGTTGACGAGCTTACTCAAATGGCGCTGGGTCACCAGAACCTACGCGCGCTATCACTTGCTCACCATCACTAAAGTCAATCACTGTTGTCGGTTGCTCACCCAGATACCCACCATTAAGGATGACATCAACCGCGTGCTCTAATTTGTCACGAATATCCTCAGGGTCCGATTCCGTCACGTCACTACCTGGCAAAATTAGCGATGTTGACATCAACGGCTCGCCAAGCGCTTCTAATAAGTCCAATGCGATACGATTATCTGGAACACGGATACCAATCGTTTTGCGTTTTGCGTTCATCAAACGACGCGGCACTTCTTTTGTGCCTTTGAAGATAAAAGTGTAAGGACCCGGTGTGTTGTTTTTTAGTAGTCGGAATGCCGAGTTATCCACTCGTGCGTACAGAGAAAGCTCCGACAAATCGCGGCACAACAACGTAAAGTTATGCTTGTCATCCAGACGACGGATCTGACAAATTCGTTCCAGCGCCTGCTTGTTCTCCAATTGACAGCCTAGTGCGTAACCTGAATCGGTTGGGTAAACCACCACACCGCCGTTACGAATGATTGCTACTGCTTGATTGATCAAGCGAGCCTGTGGGTTTTCTGGATGAACGTAAAAAAACTGGCTCATTGTAATTCCTCATTATCGAACCTCTCGGCTCTATATTTTTTATGGCGTTTCGACTTCGTCAGGTTGAGTATTCAACGAAGGATCAATACCCCAATCTTTCCAAACTGGTTCTACACCCGCAGGCAACCAGAGGTTTCTTCCCAACTCCATCCACGGTGACGGATAGTGAAAATCACTGCCTTGAGAAGCTAATAGTTTGTATTGTATAGCATAATCAGCCAAGTTGCGTCTTTCTTGTTGTGCTTGTTGGGGCTGAGCCACTTCCATAGCATCACCACCCGCCTCCACAAACGCAGCCAGCATTCGCTTCACCCATTTGGCGGTAAGTTGATATCGCCCTGGATGTGCTAAAACCGCTTGTCCACCAGCAGCATGAATCGCGTCGACAGCGTCTTTCATCGAACACCAGTTTGGTGGAACATAACCTGGATTGTTACGCGTCAAAAACTTCTTGAACACCATCTGCATGTTCTTTGCGTAGCCATTGTCCACAAGCCATTTAGCAAAGTGAGCTCGTGTGATTGGCGCATCACCGGCAATTAACTGAACTTCTTCGAGCACCCCATCGCGAGTGGCTTTCTGTAGACGCTCCGCAATCAGCTGCGCCCTTGCTACGCGATGCGTTTTCTGTTGCTGAATTAACTCAACCAATGCTGGGCTTTCCGGATCAATATTCAAACCCACAATATGGATGTCTTTGTTCTGCCAAACAGTCGAGATCTCGATACCGTTAATGATTTTGAGCGGCAGATTATTTTCTTCAACGTATTGCTTGGCCGGAGCTAAGCCGTCAACCGTATCATGATCCGTGATCGCCAAAACCTCGATATCAAAACTTAGTGCCCGATCCACCAAATCACTCGGTGCAAATCGACCATCCGAGGCTGTAGTGTGGCTGTGTAAATCAATTCTCATCTTTTTGTCGTTTTAATGCTGTTTTGGGGTTGACTTTTTATCTCTGCACTAGTTAACTAGTACACAAATACGAAGTACCTATTTAAGGCTCACCATGTTACAAGAATTTAACCAAAACCAGAAAGCGAAAGTTGCGGTTCGTCTGAATAAGATGAATTCCGCAGACGTTGCTTGGTGGCGCACTTGGACAAGTTCTTGGTGGGCGAACGTGTACTTCTAGTTTAGAGAATTAAATGTCACAAAGCCCGCTACTTCAGCGGGCTTTTTGTTTTGTCGTCCATCTCACATTCAACTGCTTAAACATTCATCGAATATGACCAAAACTTGATTGGGTGAACGTTTGCTTTATGCGACTATGTACGGCAGGAAGATGTAAACAGCTATAAGGAGGTCTTGTGAACAAGGCCATTGAAATTAAGAAACTTGGACAGCTTGAAGTGCTAACGGCTTCCGTCCCTTATACTCAAGACCCGACTCGCTTGTTCCACACGCTATGTAAGAACAAAACTGACAGCCTATTGCTGGAATCTGCTGAAATCGATTCAAAGCAAGACTTGAAATCCCTGTTACTGGTTGATTCGGCAGTTCGTATCGTCTGCTTTGGTCACACTGTCACCATGCAAGCTCTCACGGATAACGGCAAAAACCTACTAGCACACTTAAACCAAAATGTCCGTGGTGATGTCTCTCGTCAATTTGACGTTGACACATTAACGCTAGAATTTACACAACCATGCGACACACTGGATGAAGATTCTCGTCTACGTGAAGCGTCATCTTTTGATGCACTTCGCTTGGTTCAGCACAGCTTCGATATCTCAGAGCAAGACAAACATGCAATTTTCCTTGGTGGTCTATTTGCCTACGACTTAGTTGCGAACTTCGAACCGTTGGGCAATGCAGAAGCAACTAACCAATGCCCAGACTACGTGTTTTACGTAGCAGAAACGCTATTGGTTGTGGATCATCAGACAGAGTCTTGCCATTTGCAGGCAACTTTGTTTGTCGATGATTCTCAAAAGTCAGCGTTAAAAGCAAGAATCGAAGAAATCAGTACTCAATGTACTTCTCCTAAGCTGCTACCTAGTGCCGCCCAACTTGAGAATGTTCACGCCCAACCTAGCATCGAAGATAAAGACTTCTGCCAAATCGTTCGTGACCTTAAAGAGTACGTAGTGAAAGGCGATGTATTCCAAGTCGTACCATCTCGTCGATTCACACTACCTTGCCCTTCTCCATTGGCAGCCTACAAAGAACTTAAACAAAGCAACCCAAGCCCTTACATGTTCTACATGCAAGATGAGCTATTCACTTTGTTTGGCGCATCACCAGAAAGCGCGCTTAAGTACGAAACCGATACCAACCAAATTGAAATCTACCCAATCGCAGGCACTCGTCGCCGTGGCAAGCGCCCTAACGGCGAGATTGATTTCGACCTAGATAGCCGCATCGAACTTGAACTGCGCACCGACAAGAAAGAAAACGCAGAACACATGATGTTGGTTGACTTGGCACGTAACGACGTCGCTCGTATTGCTCAAGCTGGCACTCGCCACGTAGCAGACCTTCTAAAAGTCGACCGCTACAGCCACGTAATGCACTTGGTATCTCGTGTGGTCGGTCAACTACGTGAAGACCTAGACGCACTGCACGCATACCAAGCGTGTATGAACATGGGCACGTTGACAGGCGCACCTAAGATTCGCGCAATGCAGTTGATTCGCGATGTAGAAGGCGCACGTCGCGGTAGCTACGGTGGTGCTGTGGGTTACCTAACTGGTGAAGGCACACTCGACACCTGTATCGTGATCCGCTCAGCGTACGTTGAGAACGGCATTGCTCAAGTTCAAGCTGGTGCTGGCGTGGTATTCGATTCTGATCCACAAGCGGAAGCAGACGAAACGCGCGGCAAAGCACAAGCAGTAATCTCTGCTATCCAAGCAGCGCATAAGTCACAATAAGGAATAGGGTTCAGAGATGGCTAATATCATTTTTATCGACAACTTTGACTCGTTCACCTACAACCTTGTGGATCAATTCCGCTCGCTAGGTCACTCAGTCAAGATTTACCGAAATAACATCCCAGCACAAACCATTGAACAAGCGGTGAACGAGCTTGAAAACCCAGTGGTTCTGCTATCGCCTGGTCCTGGTGCACCGTCAGAAGCAGGCTCAATGCCAGAACTGATTCAACTGATGAAAGGCAAAGTTCCAATGATCGGCATTTGTCTTGGTCACCAAGCGATTGTTGAAGCGTACGGCGGTACCGTTGCTGGTGCAGGCGAAATCATTCACGGTAAGGTCTCCATGATGGAGCACCAAAACCATGCGATTTACCAAAACCTACCATCACCACTTGCGATTGCGCGTTACCACTCGCTAGTTGCGACCAAGGTTCCTGAGAGCCTAGCCATCACAGCAGAAGTGGATGACTTGGTAATGTCTGTTGTACATGAAGAAGATAAAGTTTGCGGGTTCCAGTTCCACCCGGAATCTATTATGACGACCTACGGAGCAACACTGTTGGCCAATGCCATTGAATGGGCACTTGAAGAACAAACTTCAGCGAACCCACTCACTGCTTAAAAAGCACTTGGCACATAAGAAATTTAGGAGAGGAAATATGGAAGCAATCATCAACCCTATTATTACTAAACTGTACGAGCAAGAATCGCTTACTCAGGAAGAGAGCCAACAGCTATTCGACATCATTATCCGTGGTGAACTAGGCCCAATTTTGATGGCGTCAGCACTGACTGCACTAAAAATCAAAGGCGAAACACCAGATGAAATTGCAGGCGCGGCGAAAGCACTTCTGGCAAACGCAAACCCATTCCCTCGCCCAGATTACGATTTCGCAGATATCGTAGGTACTGGCGGCGACGGTCACAACACCATCAACATTTCAACCACTGCGGCGTTTGTTGCTGCAGCATGTGGTCTAAAAGTAGCGAAACACGGTAACCGCAGCGTCTCCAGCAAATCAGGCTCTTCTGACCTTCTTGATTCATTTGGTATCAATCTAGCAATGAGCGCAGAAGATACGCGCAAAGCGGTAGACGATATCGGTGTTGCTTTCCTATTTGCACCTCAATACCACGGTGGTGTGCGCCATGCGATGCCAGTGCGTCAAACCATGAAAACACGTACCATCTTTAACATTCTTGGCCCACTGATTAACCCAGCTCGTCCAAACATCGAATTGATGGGTGTTTACAGTGAAGAACTGGTTCGTCCTATCGCAGAAACCATGCTACAAATGGGTATGAAGCGCGCCGCGGTGGTACACGGCAGTGGCTTGGACGAAGTAGCAATTCACGGTGAAACAACCGTTGCCGAAATCAAAGACGGTAAGATCACAGAATACAAACTAACGCCTGAAGACTTCGGTCTAGAAGCACACCCACTAGAAGCGATCAAAGGTGGCGATCCTGAAGAAAACAAAGCGATCATTACCAATATTCTGACGGGTAAAGGTACAGACGCACAATTGGGCGCAGTGGCAGTAAACGTTGCTCTGCTAATGCGTCTATTCGGCCGCGAAGATTTAAAAGCCAACACGCAGCAAGCGATTGAGGCAATGAATTCAGGCAAGGCGTACCAATTGGTACAACAACTTGCCGCACACGCTTAAGGAATTGAAGAAGATGACTGACTTCAACACTCAGCAAGCTGGCAACCTGTCTGAACACGTTTCTAAGAAAGAAGCAGAAATGGCAGAAGTACTGGCGAAAATTGTCCGCGACAAATATCAGTGGGTAGCAGACCGTAAGGTGTCTCAACCGCTAAGCACATTTCAGTCTGATTTGCTGCCATCGGACCGCAGCTTCTACGATGCTCTGAGTGGCGAAAAGACGGCATTCATCACCGAATGTAAGAAGGCATCTCCTTCTAAAGGTTTAATTCGTGATCACTTCGACTTGGATTACATTGCATCGGTTTACAACAACCATGCAGATGCCATTTCAGTCTTAACAGACGAAAAGTACTTCCAAGGTAACTTTGACTTTCTTCCTCAAGTGCGTGGTCAAGTCAAACAACCAGTTATTTGTAAAGACTTCATGGTAGATAACTACCAAGTTTACCTAGCGCGTCATTACAGTGCTGATGCTGTCTTGCTAATGCTGTCTGTCCTCAATGACGAAGAGTACAAAGCGCTAGAAGAAGCAGCACACAGCCTGAACATGGGTATCCTGACCGAAGTCAGCAACGAAGAAGAGCTTCATCGTGCCGTTAAGCTAGGCGCACGCGTTATCGGCATCAATAACCGTAACTTGCGCGACCTAAGTACTGATTTGAATCGTACTAAAGAACTGGCACCGACAATTCGCGAATTAGCACCAAATGCGACCGTGATTTCAGAGTCTGGCATTTATACGCATCAACAAGTTCGTGATTTAGCGGAATACGCAGACGGATTCTTGATTGGTAGTTCACTGATGGCGGAAGACAACCTTGAACTTGCAGTACGTAAAGTGACGTTAGGCGAAAACAAAGTGTGTGGCTTAACGCACCCAGATGACGCAGCAAAAGCGTATCAATCTGGCGCAGTATTTGGTGGCCTGATTTTTGTCGAGAAGTCGAAGCGTGCGGTTGACCTTGAGGGTGCTCGCTTAACTATGAGCGGTGCCCCACTGAATTACGTTGGCGTTTTCCAAAATCACGATATCGATTTTGTTGCTTCAGTCGCAACCTCTTTGGGCTTAAAAGCGGTGCAACTGCACGGGCAAGAAGACCAAGCTTACGTAAACCAACTCAAAGCCGAACTGCCAGCAGCGGTAGAAATTTGGAAAGCTTACGGCGTGACAGATGCGAAGCCAGAACTGCTTGCAGACAACATTGACCGCCATTTATTAGATGCACAAGTTGGCACTCAAACCGGCGGAACCGGTCAAGTGTTCGACTGGTCACTGATCGGCGACCCAAGTCAAATTATGCTAGCGGGCGGACTGTCGCCAGAAAATGCTCAACAAGCAGCGACACTAGGTTGCTTGGGATTAGATTTAAACTCTGGTGTAGAAAGCGCACCAGGCAAAAAAGATTCACAGAAGTTGCTTGCGGCATTCACCGCCATTCGCAACTACTAAAGCTGGACATCAGCTAAAAAATTTAAAGCTATTCGTAGCGAAAAATACGAGAAGGAATATAACGATGGCAAAACTGAATGCCTACTTTGGCGAATACGGCGGTCAGTACGTTCCGCAAATTCTAGTTCCAGCACTGGAGCAACTAGAGCAAGCGTTTATCGACGCGCAAGAAGATCCAGAATTCCGCAGCGAATTCATGACGCTTCTTCAAGAGTATGCGGGCCGTCCAACGGCTTTGACTCTAACTCGTAACCTAACCAAAGGTACGAAAACTAAACTGTACCTAAAACGTGAAGACCTACTTCACGGTGGCGCGCACAAGACCAACCAAGTGTTAGGTCAAGCTCTGCTTGCGAAACGCATGGGTAAAAACGAAATCATCGCTGAAACGGGAGCAGGTCAACACGGTGTAGCAACGGCACTAGCGTGTGCGCTGCTTGGCCTTAAGTGTCGCGTTTACATGGGTGCAAAAGACGTTGAGCGTCAAAGCCCGAACGTATTCCGTATGAAGCTAATGGGTGCAGAAGTCATTCCTGTTCACTCGGGTTCAGCGACACTTAAAGATGCATGTAACGAAGCGCTACGCGACTGGTCTGCAACTTATGAAGACGCGCACTACCTATTAGGTACAGCGGCAGGTCCTCACCCATTCCCAACCATCGTGCGTGACTTCCAACGCATGATTGGTGAAGAAACGAAGAATCAGATTTTGGCACGTGAAGGTCGTCTTCCTGATGCGGTTATCGCATGTGTGGGCGGTGGTTCAAATGCGATTGGTATGTTTGCTGACTTCATCGAAGAAGAAAGCGTTCGCCTAATTGGTGTTGAGCCAGCAGGTAAAGGCATCGATACAGACCAGCACGGTGCACCACTTAAACATGGCAAAACGGGCATCTTCTTTGGTATGAAAGCGCCATTGATGCAAGATCCTAACGGCCAAGTTGAGGAGTCTTACTCTGTATCTGCGGGTCTTGATTTCCCTTCAGTTGGTCCTCAGCACGCGCACCTAAACGCAATTGGTCGTGCAGAATACGACAACGTGACAGACGATGAAGCGTTAGAAGCATTCCAAGAGATTGCACGCCATGAAGGCATTATCCCTGCCCTAGAATCTTCTCACGCAGTGGCACACGCACTGCGTATGGCTCGTGAGAATCCTGAGAAAGAACAATTGCTGGTAGTCAACCTATCTGGTCGTGGTGATAAAGATATCTTCACTGTGCATGCCATCCTAGAAGAAAAAGGAGCGATCTAATGAGCCGTTATGAAAAGATGTTCTCGCGTCTAAACGAGAAAAACCAAGGCGCATTTGTACCGTTCGTAACGGTTTGCGATCCAAACGCAGAGCAGTCTTACAAAATCATGGAAACACTGGTTGAATCTGGCGCAGATGCCCTTGAACTTGGTATTCCATTCTCAGATCCGCTAGCCGATGGCCCAACCATCCAAGGCGCTAACATTCGCGCGTTAGATTCAGGTGCAACACCAGATATCTGCTTCGAGCAAATTGGTAAGATCCGAGCTAAGTACCCAGAGCTGCCTATTGGTCTTCTGATGTACGCGAACCTTGTTTACTCTCGTGGTATCGAGAACTTCTATGAGCGTTGTGCAAAAGCAGGCATCGATTCTGTTTTGATTGCAGATGTACCAACTAATGAAAGTGCCGAATTTGTTGCTGCTGCAGAAAAGTTTGGTATTCACCCAATCTTCATCGCACCACCAACGGCAAGTGATGAAACACTGAAGCAAGTATCGAAGCTGGGTGGCGGCTACACTTACCTACTATCTCGTGCAGGTGTTACTGGCGCAGAAACCAAAGCAAACATGCCTGTAGGTCACATGCTGGATAGACTGAACCAATTTGATGCGCCACCAGCATTACTTGGTTTTGGCATCTCTGAGCCAGCACAGGTGAAACAAGCACTAGAATCTGGTGCCGCTGGTGCGATTTCTGGCTCAGCCGTGGTGAAGATCATTGAAGCGCACGTTGAGCAACCACAAATCATGCTAGATAAGCTAAGTGAATTCGTTTCTGCTATGAAAGCAGCAACACAAAAATAACGTATTACTACTCGCATGAATATGAGATCGATTCCTTATTTACCATTCGGAATCGATCTTTTTTTTAACATCCATTCTCTAAATTTCCCTCTTTCTTACCATATATTTTATAAACATCACCTAGTAAAAATATCAGCACGATCGATAGCAATCGTTTGCTTGTGATTAAAAAACTACCATTCATCAATGAATTCCCGATCAGTTGATAAGTTTGTACGGAAATTGTATTGCTAATTGTGAATGATAAGTGTAAAAAGCAAGGCGATATAATTATCCAAATAACAACTTTATATTGGTGGGTAATTTTAGGATTTTACATTTTATTAGCACAGAGGTTATGGAAGTGTTAAACAAAAAGAGTTTGCTAAACAACATTGGCGTACAAGTCGTCATTGCAATGATCGTAGGTACTGCCGTTGGTGCCTTCATGGGTCAAAGCGCGACAGTATTTGCACCACTAGGTGCTATCTTCATCAACCTGATCAAGATGCTTGTGATCCCTCTGGTCGCAGTAGCGCTTATCTCAGGTGCAGCAGGTCTAGGCAATAGCCAATCTGCAGGTAAAGTGGGCTTGGTAACCCTAGGTTACTTTGGTCTAACGTCTGCCCTAGCTGTCGCACTAGCACTGTTTATGGGTGAAGTATTCCAACCAGGCATGGGCATCGACGTTTCTGGCGTTGAAGGTATGTTCTCAGCTGAATACGCTTCAAAAGGTGAATTACCTACTTTCTGGGCAACCATCACTGGTATGATCCCAACCAACGTTTTCCAATCACTAAACGAAGCGAACATCCTTCAGATCCTTGTGTTCTGTATGTTCTTCGGTATCGCGATTTCAAAACAAGAAAAATCACGTCGCGAGCCAATCATCAATGGTGTTAACTGCATCGTTGACGCTATGGTTTGGATGATCAACAAAGTGATGATCATTGCGCCTATCGGTGTATTTGGTCTGATGGCTGAAGCGGTAGGTACGTTCGGTTTTGGTGCCCTAATGGTGGTCTTCAAACTGTTCGTCGTTTACGTAGCGGCAATCCTAGTGTTCGGCTTCGTGGTTTACCCAGCAATGGTACATATCTTCACTAAGACATCGGCGAAGAAATTCGTATCAGCAATGAAGAAGCCACAAGCAGTTGCCCTTTCTACCGCCTCTTCAATGGCAACGCTGCCTGTAACAATGGATACGTGTGAGAAAGAGTTGGGCGTAAGAAACTCAACCGCTTCATTTGTTTTACCGCTTGGCGCAACCATCAACATGTCAGGTAACGCGATTTACTACGGCCTAGTGGCAATCTTCTTTGCGCAACTGTTCAACATCGACCTAGGCATGGGCGCTTACGTTGCGATCATCGTCACTTCGACACTGGGCGCAGTAGGCCAAGCAGGTGTTCCTGGTCCTTCATTCCTAGTAGTCGCGGTACTGCTTGCTGCTGGTATTCCAATCGAAGGTCTCCCACTATTGTTTGCGCTTGACCGTATCTTCGACATGATTCGTACCGCACTAAACATCACAGGTGATGCAGCATGTGCCGTTATCGTGGATGCACTTATTGAAGAAGAAGCACAACAAACTGAGCTTCAAAAGCAAGAAGCATAATTTAAATTAACGCTCATTCAAGCCGCTCCATCGAGCGGCTTTTTTTACGATAAACCTGCCTTAGGTAACCGTTTAAATAGAAACTAATGGCATATTTTGTTTTAAATGATATAAGAGCGGCATAAATAAAAAACCATAAACCTTGGCTAGGTTATCTCATGAATTTTACGTCGTCTTTAGGGGTGCTATCTGCGAGCAGCATGCCTATTGAAAAAAAGCAGCTCGCGCTGATCAATGCGGTTCTTAGTGGTTTCGATACGCAAGAACGTCAAGTTATATTCCAATCCGTTACTGACTACCGAAGAAATCAACTCATTGCACTCTTCCCAGAACATAAGGCTAAGAGCTTTTCAGTGCTGTTTGAATCGATGGACTATCGTGATTTAGTACAACGTTACCCTTCCACCTTATCGCCTTACATTACGGCGTTAGAGCTTGTCGCATCTCAGTGCTTTACGCACTGGCTGGAGTTTTGGTGTGAATGTGAAATTGCAGCAATCAAGACGAAGCCTCCTGTACAGGAAATCTCTACAATAAGTACCAAACTGCCCTTTGAAGATAGCGCTTATTACGGTGCCATGATTGAACGCATAGAAGATGCTCAACTTATGGTAAAAACACCCTCTCACTCTCAAGCGATATCACTGAGTGATGCAGTCACGTTAAGTAATCTTGAGCTTTTTATACAAGGTGAAAAGTGGTACGAAATGCTGCCGTTACTGTCGCTGTCGCAAACAGGGAAGCACTTTATATTACTAAAACATCCAGACAATGAAGCGGTCCCTACCCTTGTTGCCTCTGCTTTGGTTCAGGATTGGGCTATTCACAACCGTTGGTTGAGCTACGCACCACAATTTAGCAACGAACAATGGCACTACTGTTTACCAAACCATGGGTACGAAGAACTAACGCGATTACAGCTTTTTACATCATCTACACTGTTAAAATGTTACTCTCTCCCAGAATTTGATCGCGAATTCAAGTTACTATTATCCGATACACAATCCGTGTGTGAAGTCCTGCGCTTGACAGTAAGTGGAAATGCCCAGCAGAAACTCTACTTTCTCTACCTTGCGCAAAAAGAGCTAATGAACGTACTGTATCAAGCTGGTTATAAAGTAGGCTTCACCATCATTGAGCAACCTTTCATGCTCAACTTTTATCAGTCGATCGATAAGAAAGCGTATTTCCATTCTGGATATTGCGATCTCAATAATGACGGCAAAGAAACTTACCGGGGATTCTGGAATTTCGAAATGATGGTCAAAGCATTCAATCAAACCGATTTCCGCGCCTACAAACGCGCAGTGAGAGCCAACCGAAAACGAGCGTCATCCGAAAGGGATGAATATGTTTGATTTCGGTTTAGAGACAATCATCTACGCAAAAGCCATTACGCTACTTGCCACGGTAGCAGTGGTTTTTATGTGGCTGATTTACTACTGCTTTCGCTTAAAACAAAAAAACGAGGTTATCTTTGGGACGCATCACGCGCCTTACATTGCTTACTCTGTTTGCATCATTGCTTGGATAAGCAGCAATGCGTATTTCCATACCGAGCTCTTGCCTGATTTGGGGCCGGATGTCGGCATCTTTATGGCAAAGTTTGCTAACCTTGCGTCCTTCTTCGCATTTGCGTTCGCCTATTACTTTTCTTGCCAACTCTCAGCCGAGCAAAGAAAGGGCAAAGTACACCCTTGGCAACAACTGATCTTCGTCACCCTGACGGTCTACTCATTATTTATCAACTTACAACCGAACTTAACGGTAGAGCATGTCGAAATCGTTGGGCCTAGTGAGTTTGTCATTGAGTTTGGCCCACAGACCTCCTACTTCTTCATAGGTTTGGTAAGTTTCGTTGTGCTCACTTTGGTCAACTTAGTCGCCATGCGCGCTAACAGCAGCAGACTAACGCTAGCCAAAACCAACTACATGATCGCAGGCATCTTGGTGTTCATGCTATCAACGGCAACCATACACCTTGGCATGACTTACTTCATGGGTGACTTTTCACTGACTTGGCTACCACCAGCGTTGTCTATCAGTGAAATGTTATTCGTAGGTTATGCGCTACTCACCTCACGTTTTTATAGCGTCAAATACCTCGCATACATGTCACTCAGCGCATTGCTCGTATGCGCGATATTCGTTTTGCCTTTAGGTGCAATCTTCATCCCAATGACAGATAGCAAACAATGGTTAATCGCCACACCAATCTGCGCCCTAATCGGCATTACTTGGCATCTACTTTATAAACGAGTAAGCCGTTATTCATCGTTTTTGATTTACGGCAATAAGAAAACACCTGTGCAACAAATCTTAGCGCTTGAGGATGAGTTCAAACTGTCGATTGATGATGCGATGAGACGTTTGGGAATATTACTTCAAATCCCGAACGACAAGCTCCGCTTGGTGACCAGTAATTACACTGAGACATTTTACGAAGATTACTTGTCGTCAAACAAATCTGTCTTAGTGTTAGACGAACTCTCTGACGAGATTGACTATGCAAGCTCATCAAAGGGCTCCGTAAAAGCCTTGTACGAAAAAATGAGTTCAAATAATACGGCTTTGGTTATGCCACTGTTCGGGCAAGGCAAATCCGTGACGCACCTATTGGTCTCACCACATAAGATCAACAATCAGTTGTTCTCAAATGAAGAGATCTCCGCGTTGCAAACCTTGCTTACACGTGTTCAAAGCACCATTGAGGCCGATCGACGTATTCGTCAAAGCCGTGCGCTGGCTAACTCAATTGCCCACGAAATGCGTAATCCTCTCGCTCAAGTTCAATTGCAATTTGAGGCTCTGAAGCAGCATATTGAAAACCAAGCACCGATTGAGCAGATAAAAATTGACATCGAAAATGGTCAGGCGGCCATCCAACGTGGCCGTCAGTTGATTGATATCATTCTTCGGGAGGTCAGCGACAGCGCCCCTGAACATGAGCCCATTGCCCTCTCTTCAATTCATAAAGCGGTCGATCAAGCGGTCAGCCACTACGGTTTTGAAAATGAGAAGATAATTGAGAGAATTCGTTTACCACAACATACTGATTTTGTGGCCAAGCTAAATGAGACCTTATTTAACTTCGTTATTTTTAACCTCATTCGTAACGCAATTTACTATTTTGATTCCTATCCAGATAGTCAAATTGAAATCAGCACCAGTACGGGGGCTTATGAAAACGTGCTTGTGTTCCGCGATACCGGTCCTGGTATCGACGAAACCATCTCTCACAAAATCTTTGACGACTTCTTCTCTTACCAGAAAAGTGGTGGTAGCGGCTTGGGGCTTGGTTATTGCCAACGCGTAATGCGTTCATTTGGCGGGAGAATTGAGTGCCACTCAAAACTGGAAGAGTTCACCGAGTTTCACCTTTATTTCCCTGTTGTCCCCAATGCGCCAAAAGCTGAAACCTTACGTACGCCTTATTTCACGGATTGGAAGAATAGTCACACTGAACAAAAAGCCAAATCGAACGTAAAAATAGATAAGAACGCACCAACCGTACTCATCGTTGATGATAAAGAAGTGCAACGAGCATTAGTGCAAATGTATTTAAACCAACTTGGTGTGAATAGCTTGCAAGCCAAGAACGGAGAGAATGCGGTCGAACTGTTTGAAGCTAACCACATCGATTTGATATTAATGGATGTGCAAATGCCTGTAATGAATGGATTTGAAGCCAGTGAAAAGATAAAAGCGCTATCGCCTAACACGCCGATCATTGCGCTCTCAGGAGAGTCTGGAGAACGCGAGCTTGAAATGATTGCCAAGCTCATGGATGGGCGTTTGGAAAAGCCGACGACTTTAAATGCCCTCAGGCATGTCCTGAACAATTGGCTCAACAAAGACACCGCGTCGAATTCTTTCGAAATTGAGAACGAATAATTGGCATCTGATATGCATTACTGAAGTACAAACGAATTATCCATAGATTCAAGCCCTCTCTTTATTAGCGGGGAAACTTGATAAGGAGATGACCATGATGCTTCATCGACATACTTATTACGGCTTGATTCACCACGGTATTAAAACCTTACTTTTAGACCGTGTTGGACACTATACAGAAGAAGAATACCATCAGTACCTCAACCTGATGACGGGAAAATCAACCTGCTTCACCATGTCCCATGACGAACTAGAAGCAACTGTCGATAACCTGTTACGCGAAGGCTATTTGGAAGATGTGAAAAACCTCATCACTCGTTACCAAAACGTTGCCTAAATCTCTTCCTTCTGTCCAACAAAATAGCCGCTGAATGCGGCTATTTCTTTCCTCTATATTCTATAAATATTCACATTGCCTCAGATTCCGCTAGACTGTCCTCAACTCAATAACTAGGTAGTTTTTTGCATCATGAAGCAAATCCTTGATTTTATTCCACTCATTGTCTTCTTTGTCCTATACAAGATGCACGATATCTATGTTGCGACAGGCGCGCTTATCATCGCAACGGCTATTCAAATCGTGTTGACGTTTGCTCTATACAAGAAAGTAGAAAAGATGCAATTGGTTACTTTCGCAATGGTGGCTATCTTCGGTGGCATGACCATATTTTTCCACGATGACAACTTCATCAAATGGAAAGTAACCATCATCTATGCACTGTTCGCTGTTGGCTTAGCCGTAAGTCATGTTATGGGCAAGTCCGCGATCAAAGGCATGCTTGGTAAAGAAATCACTTTGCCTGAAGAGATCTGGACCAAAATCAACTGGGCATGGGTTGGCTTTTTCTCGTTCTGTGCCGGCCTAAACGTATACGTAGCGTTTAAGCTCCCACTCGATGTGTGGGTTAACTTCAAAGTGTTCGGTTTACTGATCGCGACATTCGCTTACATGATCGCTACGGGCTTCTACATCTACAAGCACATGCCAAAAGATCAAAAAGAGAAGAAAGAAAACTCATCCGATGTTTCGGTTGATGATTAAAAGCTCAATTTTGCTATAATCTTCTTACATTGATTATTTACAGCGACCTCAGGGTCGCTGTTTTGTTGTTTGCGCCAGAAATCTTGGTGCATTATTTGCTCCATTTTTGAGCTTAATAAAGATTGTAGGATGTCATCATGAATCAAGAAGGTCATACACCAAAAGGCCAATTATTGCTTCGCACCCTTGCTATGCCCGCTGATACTAATGCCAATGGCGATATCTTCGGCGGCTGGATCATGTCCCAACTCGACTTAGCTGGTGCGATTCTGGCTAAAGAAATCTCCTTAGGCCGAGTTGTTACTGTCTCGGTTTCTAGCATCACATTTAAAAAACCTGTCAGCGTCGGCGATGTTGTCTGTTGTTACGGAGTATGCTCAAAGATCGGCAGAACTTCGATGAGTGTAGACCTAGAAGTATGGGTGAAGCCTGTTAAAGTCGACGGTGTAGAAGAGCGCTTCATGGTTTGTGATGCCACATTCAACTATGTTGCGATCGATAGCGAAGGTAAACCACGCCCAGTTCAAAAGTAATAACTTGGTTTAATATAACGAATTGCTAGGAACAACCTCACAAATTCCATTGTTGACTTGTGAGTGGCACAAAAAAGGCGTTAAATTAGGACTTTACCTACCAATTAAGGAAATATGCTATGTGGTACGTCATTTTTTCTCAGGACATCGAGAACTCATTAGAAAAACGTCTGAGTGTTCGCCCTCAACATCTTGAGCGCTTGCAGCAACTTCAAGACGAAGGACGTCTACTCACTGCAGGTCCAATGCCAGCCATTGATTCCGATAATCCGGGTGAAGCAGGCTTTACTGGCTCGACAGTCATAGCAGAATTTTCCTCTTTGGAAGAAGCTCAAACATGGGCTGATGCCGATCCATACATTGCAGCGGGCGTTTACGAAAATGTCATCGTAAAACCGTTCAAGAAAGTGTTTTAAGTTATGAAAAAATTACTGTGTCTTTTCCTCGTATTCGGTGCACTAGCAGGTTGTTCATCAAGTGATGACAAGCAACATCAACTTGAGTTGATGGCTTCTAACCGCGCTGGTGTTCTTTCTGCAGGTTTACCGCTTGAATACGGTCCATTAAAAATCTTACGCATTTCTTCCAACAAAAATGTGGTTGAGATGATGATGATTTATAACGATGATGCGCTTGGTGCCAAGCCGTTAAATCAAGTAGTGAACACCAGTATATACACTTACTGCAATACACCAGCGGTGCGTGAGCAAATTGATATGGGCTTGATGTACCGAATCAAAGTACGCAACTCCCGCGGCCAATTAATGGCGGATGAGTTGGTGTCAGCGCAAACATGCAGCGCAGGTCAAAAAGCACAGTAATACGCGACTCAATCTTCTTGAGTTAGACGCTCGATAAAATAAAAAAGCGAGGATAGATATCCTCGCTTTTTTGTTTCTGCGGCCAGTTTGAAAAACTAAGCGCTTATACGAGTTCAGCTCTGAGCTTCTTAGCAGCAGAGACAAGGTTACCTAATGCGGCTTCGGTTTCTGCCCAATTACGCGTTTTAAGTCCACAATCAGGGTTCACCCACAAGCGTTGCGCCGGTATTTTTTCAGCTGCTTTCTTGAGTAAGCCTTCAATCCACTCCTCCGTTGGAATGTTCGGAGAATGGATGTCGTACACACCCGGACCAATTTCATTCGGATAATTAAAGTCTTCGAACGCTTTCAGTAATTCCATATTGGATCGCGATGTCTCGATTGTAATCACGTCAGCATCAAGCGCGGCAACTGAATCAATGATTTCGTTAAACTCGCTGTAGCACATGTGAGTATGAATTTGCGTTTCTGGTTTTGCGCTAGCCGCAGAGATCTTAAACGCATCGACGGCCCAATTTAGGTATTCTTTATGGTCACGCTTCTTCAATGGTAAGCCTTCACGAATCGCTGGCTCATCGATTTGAATAATGTTGATACCCGCCTCTTGCAAGTCAGAGACCTCATCACGAAGTGCAAGGGCGAGCTGGTCTGCAATTTGTTTACGAGTAATGTCTTCACGTGGGAATGTCCAACACAGAATCGTCACTGGACCGGTCAACATGCCCTTCATTTGCTTGCTGGTCAACGATTGTGCATACGTCGACCATTCCACCGTAATCGGTTTTATGCGCTCAATATCTGCGACCACAATCGCTGGTTTGACACAACGAGAACCATAGCTCTGTACCCAACCAAATTGAGTGGTTTGGAAGCCCGCCAGGTTTTCAGCAAAATACTCCACCATGTCATTACGCTCAGCCTCACCATGCACAAGAACATCAAGATCGAGCGCTTCTTGGCGTTTCACCGCATCAGCGATGTGTCCTTTCAATGCCTGTTTATAATCTGATTCTGAAAGTTCACCACTGCGGAACGCACTTCTCTGAACCCGAATTTCTCCCGTTTGTGGGAAAGACCCGATAGTCGTAGTCGGCAAGAGTGGCAAGCCAAGCACTTCAGCTTGGTGTACGGCACGCTCTTCATAAGGTGCACTGCGCTGACTGAGCGCCGCCGTGATTTGGTTCAAACGAGACTGAACGTGTGGTTTGTTAACATGTGAAGCGGCTTTACGATCTTTAATGGGTTGACTATACGTATCACAAGCTAAAATCGCATTTTGGTCTCCATCAAGTGCACGGCCAAGCAAGGCAACTTCCGTTACTTTTTGTTTGGCGAAAGAAAACCAACTTTTTACTTCGTCACTTAACTCCGTTTCTAACTCTAGGTCTACCGGGCTGTGTAGCAATGAACACGAACTGGCTACCCATAAATTGTCGCCAAGTTTTTCTTTAACTGGCTGTAAGCGCTCTAATTGAGCACTTAAATCCGATCGCCACACATTACGTCCATTCACCACGCCCGCAGACAATACCCAGCCACTAGGCAGTTTTGCTACCACTTCTTCAAACTGCTCAGGCGATGCAGATAAATCGACATGAAGTCCATCAACATTAAGCTCGATGATTTTATCCAACGTGTCCGTGACCGAATCAAAATAAGTGGTTAGCAACACTTTTACGTCACTACGAATGACCTGATAAGCTAGCTTGAACGCATCCAACCATTTACTTTCCAGCTCAAGCGAGAGAATCGGTTCGTCAATTTGTACCCATTCCACACCTTGACTAGCAAGTTTAGAAAGAATTGCTTGATACGCGGAGAGTAGCCTTGGCAATAAAGTCAAACGATCAAAATCTTCTTCCACTTCCTTACCTAGATAGAGGTAACTGAGCGGCCCAAGCAAAACAGGTTTTACTTTGTGACCGGCTTTGACTGCCTCATTCACTTCTTCAAAAAGCTGTGGCCAACTGACTTCAAACGTATCATCCTTGCTGAACTCAGGCACAATGTAATGGTAATTGGTATTAAACCACTTCGTCATATCAGAGGCTGCCGCCCCCCCACAGTCGCAAGCAGATTGAGATTGACCACGACCGACTTTAAATAGTGTGTCTAAATCTGGAAACCCACTTGCGTGTCGCTTTGGTACATGTCCCAATAGCAATGTTGTGGTTAAGACATGATCGTACCAAGCAAAATCACCCGCGGTTGTGAAACTCAAACCCGCCTCTGTTTGTGTGTTCCAGTTTTGTGCTCGCAAGCTTGCCCCTGCTCGCTTAAGCTCCGCCTGATCGATTTCACCACGCCAGTATTTTTCCTGAGCAAACTTAAGTTCTCGTTTTTCACCAATGCGTGGGTAACCAAGAATATGCGTTGTCGTTGCCATGTCCGTATTCCTTATTCAGTGTCTGATATTGAGGTCAGAACATCGAGAGAAAACCTATCAAGATGTCTGGATGGCTAAAACTATCGCTCTGGCAACCGCATTGAACAACATCCAATTATTCAACTTGTTTATTAAAAAATTTCATATTGAGCGATCTCACTCGCACTAGACTAAAACAAATGGACGTCTAGACGTTTACATATCCATTTTTTATGGGTAAGTTAATAAAGCTCATGGCAGACATAAAAGGATGAATGGGATTCATGATAGAGTTGAAACACTTACGCACACTCACTTCACTGAGGGATACGGGTTCATTAACGGCAACCGCAACCGCTTTACACCTGACGCAATCTGCCCTTTCTCATCAAATCAAAGATCTTGAATCTCGTATTGGTGGGCAGCTTTTTTTGCGCAAAACCCGCCCCGTTAAATTCACTTCAGAAGGTGAAATTTTGCTTCGTCTCGCTGATGAAATCTTGCCAAAACTCGCCAAAGCAGAAAACGAGCTTGCAAGCTTGAAAGAGGACGTGAACGGTCGTTTGCACATGGCGATTGAGTGCCACTCTTGCTTCCAATGGTTAATGCCAGCACTGAAGGAATACCAATTAACTTGGCCAAGTGTGACGCTCGATTTCTCTTCCGGCTTCGGTTTTGAACCTCTACCAGCCCTGTTGGCTGGCGAGCTTGATTTGGTCATTACATCAGACATTCAGCCACGCTCCGAAGTCCATTATGAACCGTTGTTTGACTTCGAAATGCGCTTGATTACTTCGACTAGCCACCCACTAGCGAACAAAAACGTCATTGAGCCTGAAGATCTTGCTGATCAAACCATGCTTTCTTATCCAGTACAGAAACAAAGATTGGATGTGGTCAAACACTTCTTACACCCTGCGGGAGTTGAGCCAGCCAAGTGGAAACAAGCGGACAACACGTTAATGCTCGTACAAATGGTGTCAGCAGGATTGGGGGTAGCAGCATTACCAAATTGGGCGATTTCTGAGTTCTCGCGCCAAGGTTTGATTACCAGCATGCCTTTTGGAGAGGGGTTATGGCGTAGATTGTTCGCAGCAACACGTAACTCAGAAAAAGAGAAGCGTTACTTACAGGCTTTCTTTGCAACAGCTCGCCAACAATGTAAAAGCCACCTTGATGGGATCAAGATGGCTTAAAGATCGACAATTGAAACGAAACTAACGTTCGTAAGATTTAAATTGATTGGTCAGTGGGTCATATTGATAGCCAAGCATATCGAGCTTGCCCACTACCGATTCCACATCCATCTCGTACATCGATACCAACTCTTCAAAGCTATCACATTCTAAGCGCAGCTTTTCATTAACGATACCCAACAAGATAATGCTGTCCCAGTTACTTACGTTGCTTAAATCCATCGCGACACTCCTCTAAGACAAGGTATTTGACCCCAATTCCGTTGAGCACGTGCGTCAAGACTCTCTCGAAATGAATGAGGCTATAACTAAAGCGTAGACTTAATCGAATGATTTGAAAGTGAGCTCGATCTAAATCCCGAGCTCACAAAAAGAAAAGAAGACAGAAGTGTTAGTTCATTCGGTCTATGCCCCCAATAGGAACAGACCCTGTAAGCTTGTCATTGAAGCCAAAGCAAGAAGCAACGCTGCCGCCAATTGCACTTTGTTTGGCGCTTTATGAGTGAAGATATGCCAGCACCAAACCACGATTGCCATAATCAGCATCGCCAGTGACGCTAGAATATGTTGTGTCACGCCATTCAATGTCGCTTCATCCAACTGATAAGCAGAAAACAGCGTCATTACGACCAACAGCATGCCCGAAACAACACCCGTAACCGGTAAGATTCGGTGAAATGCTTGCAAGCGGCTACGTGCGATAACTAGAAGTAACTGCGCAAACACGGCACCTAAGAAGAAGATCATCAATGCCACTGAAGCGCTTGCCGCCCAATGCGGTTGCTCAAATAGTTGAATGCTCACGTACGCGAACGCCAAACCGTTCGCTAGATGCAGAGCCCATAATGGCCCTTTCTCACGTGTCTTCTTAGTCTGAACTTGAGAGTAAAAATAAAAGATCGCGAATACGATCATGAAAGCTTCAATACGAAGCGACGCCACTGCCAACCAAAGTACGCCAATTGATGGCAACATCTTATGCAGGCGACCACGTTGACCAGGGCAGATATCACCCTTAATCAAAAGTAAGGTCAACAGCGCTTGGGCGCCAAATAGCATTGGAGGAAAAGTTAACAGCAATTGTTGAATCATGTTGAATGCAAACTCAAAAGTCATTTTGGGGTGGCGATAATAGCAAATCACCTAATGGTCGACTAGCCCGTAACTTCACCACTCGCTCGCAGAGTTCACAAGTCAGCATCTCTTGAGGGGCTGATTCGCTTTCCGTGTTAGCATCGCCGCGAAATAGCCGTCAAACCTGCTATTTAATCTCTCCGCTTGAACTTTACATTTTGCAATAAAATGAAAGTGTAAAGTCAAAAACAACATGAAAAACAGAACGCTCATCTCTATTCTCTTTTGTCTATTTTCGTTAACAGGCTGTGATTTCAACAAAGGTCCAGTCCTCTCCCTATCATACGAAGAGTCCACGGTTTCTCATGAGTTAGTCATTCATGCTGAATCTCAGTCACTACCCAAAGGGGATAAGCTCTATTTACGCGCTCAACTCCTTGATTCAGAGAATAACGGTTGGCTTACCGAAACAGATACCGTGATTTGGAATAGCTCGAATGAGAAGGTCGCGACGATTAACTCAAGCGGCTTATTGCTTGCGAAATCACAAGGAGCCACAACCATCACCGCATCAGTAAATAAAGATGGTCTCGCCTTCTCTGTAAGCTTAGAAATCACAGTATCCGAAGCAATGCTCTCAAAATTAACTCTCGTATTGGTAAACGAAGGTTCAACAGCTAAAGGCTTAACGCTTCCCTTTCAAGTCATGGGGGAATATTCAGATGGAAACCGCATTGATTTGACTGACTCTTCGGAACTTCAGTGTCATATTGCAGACTCTACTGTCGCCCAACTCACACTCGGGAATCCAGCCAACCTCATCCAAGGAATGAGTGTAGGGAATACTGTACTTAACTGCACATATGGAGATACCGCCTTAGAGGCAGGTAAGAAAATCTCTATCAGCAAAGCCATACCTGTCGAATTGTCCCTTAGCCTAGAGCATTCAGAACTGCCTGTCGGTTCGAGCTCTCAAATACTCGCGTTCGCTAAATTTTCAGATAGTTCAACGCAAGAAATTACAAACTCGCCGGAGATCCATTTAGACATCAGGGATCGCTCGCTGGCATCTATTATTCAAGAACAAGATCAAACCCAATTATTTGCTACCTCTACCGGGACAGCAATCTTGACGGCGAAAATTAAAAACACAGAGCTGTCCGACGAAGTATCAGTCGTCATTACTCCAGCTGAGTTTTCTACACTCAATGTAACCCTCGAGAAAGATGAAATACCCTTGGGCCTCTCAACGCATGTTCAAGCACTGGCAGAACTTACAGACCAATCCACTATCAATGTCACACGAGACCCTCGAGTGATTTGGTCTGTGCTCCCTGTAACCATTGCTCGAATAGAAACAAAAGAGAACAAACTGACCATCAAAGCGCTTAAACCTGGTCAAGCGACGCTCATTGCCTCGCTGAACGATGGACAAATACGCTCGCAAGTACCGTTTAGCGTATCCGAACCTGTCGTGACCAAACTTAGTTTATCTCCCAATGTCGATTCATTGCCTAAAGGGTTATCTCATTCATTTCAAGCTTGGGCCACATACTCGGACGGTTCCATTGCCGAAGTTACGTCTGCCTCAGAATTTCAATGGAGCGTAGATAATACAGACATCGCGACATTTGAACTTAGTCCTCATAAAGGAATGATAACGGGCATTCAAGTTGGTGAAACCAACATAACAGGTACACTTTCTGATAGATGGCGTAGTACCGCTACATTAACGGTTTCAGATGCTATCGTTACCGAGATCAGCTTTGATGAAACTGAGCTTTCTTTACCCGTAGGGCTAGAGCATCCTTTGAAAGTAAACGCCCTATTGTCAGATGGAAGTGTCATTGATATTTCGAACTCTCCTGAGATTAGCTTTATTGTTAGCAATAAAGAGTTTGCCGATTTTGACGCCCAAGAAAGAAATGTGGTTGTTGGAAAGAATATGGGCTCGACCACAATTACAGCACTCGCTAAATTTAATTCATTAGAACATCAAAACCATATGACATTGTTCGTCATGCCTCCCGTAATAAAACGACTTTCTCTAGAATCAACATTTACAGAAATAACGGCTGGTGTTCCTCTGGTACTGCAAGCTATCGCAACCATGACCGACGGCTCTGAGGTTAACGTAACAAACAGCTCAACATTAGATTGGAGCGTCGAACCCGTTGGTAGCGCAGAGCTTACTCAATCAACGGAAGGGATAACGCTTACCGGAATTGAAAAAGGTGAAATAAAAGTCTCTGTTACTGCGGAGTCTTTTCCCTCAATGGTCACAACTCAGAAAACATTCACTGTTATCCCTAAGGACTACACGATTACATTGGTAGAAGAAGCGATATCTCCTCTAAGTCGCTCCGTTTTCGAAGGTTATGACATCGATGATATAAAAATTAGGCATAACGGTTTAACAAGCTTTGATTTGTTGAACACAACACCACGCTACTTGAATAATCCTTTAGTCAGAGTCAATCAACAACACTTTCGCATTACGGGGGTTGTCTCACCATTTAAAGCTGTGAATTTTGAACTGCCAGAATGGTTTGATGAACCCATCGCTTCTGCTTATTTCGTTGATGAGCAACCATTGTTCAAAGCACATATACGAGCTTATGCCGACGTCAGACAAAATGACGACAAATACGCACAGCCAACGACAGAAAACGTTTATCAATATGAAAAAGAGTTGCGTGGCTTCAAACAGTTAATGAATAACTATGACTATAACCATCGGTTTATCGGCTTCATTCAAAGCTATATGAATTCAAGAACCCGCATGATCCGGCATGAAGATCATTGGTGTGAAGTAAAAACGCTACTGACATCAACTCGTTCAATAGAAAGCAGTTCTGACCACTTTGCTAAATTCAAAGGTAACGATACTTCACCACATACATTGAAACACGTAAGTCTTATCGCAAATAAGCCGAGTGCGACCTACATGATGCTGACCCGAGAAGCCAACGGCGTCGCAACGGTTGGAGATGGGTGGTTGAGCGTACGTGATTTTAGGTTGTTTTCTGAAGGGGCTACATCACCTAAAACAACCTACCTACACGAAAAGATGCACAACCACGGCTTCGGTCATAAAGGAGGGATGACCTATGGCTACCCCGCAGAGACTGGCAAGTTTGTGAATCAATCTTGGACACAGTTTTACGAAGATGGCGCGGTTGAGGCATCGACACCCACACTAGCAAGCCAATACGAACTCAAAGATCTGGGTAAACAGTTTAAGTTAGAGATTTCATTTTTAGATAAGAGCACATCGGCGCCATCAAACCGACATATTGATAAGTTCATCTTACTCACCACTTCTTTGGCTAAATTAGAGCGTAGCTATCTAATTGATCATAATAACAATGCCATCGAAATTTACCCAGAACTCGACTCTGGTTATGAGCACACGTATGTATTTAACAATATTGAGCCAATTCAACCTCAAAGCATAAGTGAGGCGAACTCTGAACCAGTCGCGTCAAAACTCATTTTTGTTTTTGATAAACCAGAACAAGCAAATACAAACAACATCCCTACGTCTATCATCTTTATCGGTGGTAACAGGGAAGATACAAAGCAACAAGCGAACCTCGTAATCAACTACTCAGGTTCAGGAGGATTTGTCAGCAAAGATGGACAGTTCGTCTATCTAACCAAGCAATGGAATAAAAATGACAATAACGTCTTCACCAATGAAGTAAATACACTCTCACCAATTGAAGCGGAACAGTTCTGCAAAGAGAAAGGACTCAACCTAGGAACATTAAAGCCATTTCGCTCAAGAAATATGATGGATTTTCAAACGAAATATCAGAAATACGGAACTCAAGTGGGGCTGTCGTACGAAACTGGTACACCGATGGCCATCTCAGTACCAACCACTTACCGACCAAATACTATTACAGAAGTAGAAAAAGGTGCCGTAATTGTATGTAATGAGCAGTGAACTGAATGAAAGCAGCATTGAGCACTTTTACCAGTCCCCAACACTGCCCATATAAAAGATCGATGCAACTAATACTAGCTCTTTGCCAGATAACTCAACGCATCTTCTTGAGTTAACAAACCACGGTACTGATTTTGTGCATCACAAAGTATCCATGGAAATGCCGTTCCTGCTGTCACTAGCTCTCGAACGGTCGAGACAGGCAAGTTCGCATCCACCAGCTCAAACTCTGTACTCATGATTTGATTCACTGGTCGCTTCCAAATCCTATTCTCACGTTCCGATTCCAAATCAGTCCCCATCGTTGGTGTTAAGTGCAAGTTGATTTGAGCTTTAGTAATCAGACCAACGCATTGCTTTTCATTAATGACCACCAAAGGCGCCGTCGGGCTCAAGTTCATGTACTCAACGGCGAGTGACAATGGCTCACCCGGATCAAGTCGACGAACATCGGTATGGCTGAGAGACATCAGTGGTGCATCTTGCGTCGGTTTTACTTTCACGTTGTTAAAGTGCTTTTTGTGACACTGTGGCTTGTCCAGTAGCACCACAGGTACCGCTTGAGAAAACAAAAAACCCTGCATAAAATCAACACCAAGGTCTGCAAGCTCTGTTAGTTCTTGTTGCGACTCAACCCCTTCAGCAACCACTTTCACGCCAAGCTTGTGTGCTAACTCAGTGATCATTTTGACGATGTTGTAACGAGTGCTCCCTTCTTCGATACCTCTGATAAATTTTCGATCTATTTTGAGCAGATCAAACTGCCCTTCTTCAAGGTAAGAAAAGGAAGAGTAGCCAGTACCAAAATCATCAATAGCGATCTTGATGCCCTTGTCACGCAGTTCACTCAAAGCAAGGGTATGCTCTTTATCTTGTTCAAAATACGCAGTTTCCGTGAGTTCGATAGTGATTCGATTCGGATCAACACCACTTCCAGCAATCAAATCATAGGAACTTTGCAAAACTTGCAGCGCATCCAACTTGGTATTCAGTGAACGATTCAACGTTAATCCTATTTCTTCTCCATAAACTTTCTGGATATGAGGAAGTTGCTTGAGTGCTGTGCGGCAAACGAGATCATCCAACGCAGCAATCAACTCTAAATCCTCGACAACTGCGATCATCTCTTGGGTATCATAGGTTTTATTCTGATGATAGAAACGCGCTAACGCTTCGAACTTCACCACTTTGCCCGTACGTGTTTCAATGATCGGCTGATAATAGACATCAACAAGTTGGCTCTCAATTTGTGTTCTTAGAAAGGCTTCGAGATGATGACGCTTGACGAGTTCATCATGCAGTTCACTATTATAAAAACTGAAGTAGTTCTGGCCTCCACTCGGAGAGGAAACCATCGCTTGCGCTGCATGCACCAGTGCTTGTTTTGGATTATCAGTATCGTAACCGAGCACCGATACACCAGTTTGTCCTTCTACTATTGCATCATGCATACTTGATCCCAACTCACTTCTTAATTCCGAAAAAAAGCCTCGTAACGCAATCTGAATAAGACGCAGTGGGCTTAACCATTGGCATCGAGGCGTTTGCAAACACACTACAAATACGTCCCGCGACAACTGACCCGCAATACTGGCGTGGCGACTTCGCATCACAAAATCGGAAAAACCTAACTGCTGCTCAAGTAGGGACTGCTGTGAGAATTTCGGTCTAATTGTCACGATGATATTGAGATCTTTGTGGCTATTTTCATCCACTAATCGTGCTAACTGTTGTTCAAACTCTTCGCGAGGGGGAAGAAAAGTAGTCCACTGTTGAGGTTGGTCACTGGCCTTTTTCATCCACAATAATGAGGCAGAAATATCGGTAGAAAAACCGAGGTAAAGCGTACGACCAGAATTGAACACTAACCGATAAATGCAAAGATGATGCGCTTGGTTACTCCCATTCACGGTACGACTAAGAAGGTTACCACTCCAAAAACCTTCAGTATCAATGTCTTGCCAGATCTGTTCGTAAAACGCTTTACTATGATGTTCAGAACTTAAAATATGGGTTTTCAGACCAACAAGGTCACGGTTGTCATAACCCATTTGCTGCTCGAACGCTTGGTTGCAGCCTAATATGCGAGTGTCTTGATCGGCGACCAAAACGCCTACGTTGGGTAAATTGAAAATGGTTTCCAGAATTTTGGCTAACTCTTCGCACCCGGTAATACTCAATTGCGGGATGATGGCACCTTGCACGATATGACCGTTAAGGCGCTCAAAGCTCAACGCTACATGCACGAGTCGATCATTATCTAGCATCAGGCAACCAGAAAACTTACCATGCCCACCATTTTGTTCTACATCTAAGATGTGTTGCTTCGCGCTGTCACCCTGACCAAGCAACATGTATTGAAAAACATCATCCAAACTATTCACTGTCTGTTTTAAGCCCAAAACAGACATCATGCTTTGCTGGTCACATTCAAACTCATGTGTCTCTATATCATAAGACCACTCGATCACTTGAGAATGACCGGACGCAGGCTGCACTTCTCCTTGTGCTACGGATAGCATTTCACTCATAACCTAGCCCCCTATTGTATCGGCTTAAGACTTTGAGAGCGCCACCCATGTATGACGATTGTTTGCTGTAGTTTTTTGATTGCAAATCGGTCAATACAATTTGAAACATCAACGATGTTTACGGCGCGTTTCAGTCAACAAGCGCGTGCATTTTAGTATGCACTAATACAATTATAGGAACAGAATTCGATAAGCACACCATTGCTTATTGCTAATTTTTACAAGGTTAAAAAACTCAATAACCATAAGGGATTGAAGGACATAATGGCGTAAAAGTCAGCGATGGAATTGAGAGTGATTTTCATCTCCAAATAAATCTAGTCGAACTAAGCTTTATATAATCACTTGGGTATAGATACCTGATCATCAAATCGCTATAATTCGCGCTCCCTGGAACAGAGAGCAAAATATGACCAACGACATTACTCCTATTCATGAGTACAAAAAATACTGGGCTGAGTGTTTTGGTACGGCACCTTTCTTGCCGACCAGCCGCAAAGAAATGGATGCCCTAGGATGGGATAGTTGTGACATTATCATTGTCACGGGTGACGCGTACGTGGACCACCCAAGCTTTGGTATGGCAATCATTGGTCGTCTGTTGGAAGCACAAGGATTCCGTGTCGGTATCATTGCTCAACCAGAATGGAACAACAAAGATGCTTTCATGCAGCTTGGTAAGCCAAATCTGTTCTTCGGGATCACTGCGGGTAACATGGACTCCATGATCAACCGTTACACGGCGGACAAAAAGCTTCGTCACGATGATGCTTACACACCAAACAACGAAGGCGGCAAGCGTCCCGATCGTGCAACCTTGGTGTACTCACAACGTTGTCGTGAAGCCTACAAAGGCACACCTATTGTTCTTGGTGGTATCGAAGCCAGCTTGCGTCGTGTTGCTCACTACGATTATTGGTCAGACAAAGTTCGTCGTTCTGTGCTGTTCGATGCAAAAGCAGACATTCTTCTTTTTGGTAACGCTGAGCGTGCCCTAGTAGAAGTCGCGCACCGTCTTGCTGATGGCGAAGACATCTCGACCATGACCAACATTCGCGGTACTGCGGTTAACCTGCCAGCCGAACCAGAAGGTTACACCGTTATTGATTCTTCTCGTATTGAGAAACCTCGTAAAGAAGCGTTCGTACCAAAGAACCCATACGAAGTGGAAACTCAGTGCGATACCAAAAAAGAAGAGCCTGTTGCACAGCCAATCACGATTCGCCCATCACGTCATGATGCTGCGAATACAGCGGTGCGCTTACCTGCCTTCGAAAAGCTGCACAATGACCGTATTCTTTATGCGCATGCCAGCCGTATTCTGCACTTAGAAACCAACCCATATTCGGGTCGTGCTCTACTGCAACGTCATGGTGACCGTGAACTTTGGGTAAACCAAGCGCCAATTCCTTTGACTACGGAAGAGATGGACTACGTATTCGGCCTATCGTACGCGCGTGTTCCTCACCCTATGTATGGCAAAGCAAAGATCCCTGCTTACGACATGATCAAAACCTCGGTTAACATCATGCGTGGCTGTTTTGGTGGCTGTTCTTTCTGTTCGATTACTGAGCACGAAGGCCGTATCATTCAGAACCGTTCACAAGAATCCATCATCAATGAGTTGGAGGAAATCCGCGACAAAGTGCCTGGCTTTACCGGTACGATTTCTGACTTGGGTGGTCCAACGGCAAACATGTACCGTCTTGGCTGTAGCGATCCAAAAGCAGAAGCAAACTGTCGTCGCCCTTCTTGTGTGTTCCCGGGTATCTGTAACAAGCTAAACACGGACCACAAGCACACCATCGATCTTTACCGTGCAGCGCGTAAAGTAGAAGGCGTGAAGAAAGTCATGATCGCATCTGGCGTACGTTACGACCTCGCGATTGAATCACCAGAGTACGTGAAAGAGCTTGTGACGCACCACGTCGGCGGTTACTTAAAGATTGCACCTGAGCATACAGAAAAAGGTCCACTGGATCTGATGATGAAGCCGGGCATGGGTACTTATGACCGCTTTAAAGAGATGTTTGAGAAGTACAGCGCGGAAGCAGGTAAAAAACAATACCTAATCCCTTACTTCATCTCAGCACACCCAGGTACAGAAGACGAAGACATGCTGAACTTGGCACTATGGCTTAAGAAGAACAACTTCGAATGTGACCAAGTACAGAACTTCTATCCATCGCCAATGTGTAACGCAACGTCGATGTACTACTCAGAGACAAACCCTCTGAAACGCGTGAAGTACAAACAACGTGAAGATGTACCAGTGGCGAAAGGTGAACGTCAGCGTCGCCTACACAAAGCCCTACTTCGCTACCACGATCCAGCGAACTGGCCAATGATCCGCGAAGCGCTGATCAACATGGGTAAAAAACACCTGATTGGTGATAAACCGAACTGTTTGGTTCCAGCAGAAGACATTGATGCGCAAACTCCAGCACAGCGTCGTAAGTCTGGTCGTCACGGTGCAAACCGTTTTGCGACCAAACACACCAAGAACCAACCGGGTTTCGGTGGTCACTTGAATAAACGCTCAGAAGGCGGCTCTCGCGACGGCAAGCCATCTGGCAACCGCAACGGTTCAGGTAAAGCGCAAGGTGGTCAAAACGGCCAAGGTCGTGGCAACCAAAACGGTCAGCGTCCTAATACGGGATCACGTCCTGGTAGCAACAGCCAAAGCCGCTCAAACGGTGCAGGTTCACAAGGTCAAGGTCGTCCTCAAGGACAAGGCAAACCAGCGGGTCAACGCAAACCTAAGCGCCGTTAATTCAATAGAGCTTGAATAGAAAAAAGGGCTTCAGAGGTAACTCTGGAGCCCTTTTGTTTTGTCTTTCGTTTGTGACTATCACTGCGATGCCATTAAGAACTTCACACTAGAAACTACCCCCTCAGAGAACCGCCTTTCTAGAGCATCCGAGTATCCCTTCCTATAATCGGATTAAGGTAAGCAAGCACGTGATATCTAGTCATGTACATGAGCGCAGGAATACAAATTACTGAATTGACTCAACGTTGACATAATTGATCTAAATCAATTTTACTGTATTTCGCATAATTAAAATAGGAAGTATAAGTATGTCAAACAAGAACTATGTAACCACCTTAATGCTGTTGTGTGCCTTTGCCTCGAGTGCAAGTGCGGAAAGCAAAGATGACATTGATAACATTAAAAACAAAATTGGCGATATCCAAGATAGCCTCTCTCAATCGCAAGACACCATGCAATTCGTGAGGTCGGTTTCTGGCTCCACCTTTGTACCAGAGCCTAAACACACTAAAGATATGCCTTCTTACAGTTACTTCACGATAGAGAGCTACGACATATTCAGCAGCCCTTCTGGTAAGCGTATGATTCAAGCCGTTATTACCAACAACTCAGGCGGTGGTATTAAGCTCAAATCATCTCAAATCAAAGCGTACTTTGGTGGCCAAGTGTACTTATCCCCTTCTTCGATTGAACAGGGCGATAAATTCGCTCAAGGAGAAACGAAGTCCGTCACTTTGCATTTCGATGAGAATAGCGCTTCCATCCTTGGCCTGATGACCAGAAACTACTAAGCGATTTGGGGGCTCAAGCTCCCCCTACAGTAATCGATGGTAATAAAACCGATGCTCTGAACTTCATATTCCCTTTTTAAGCCATCAGCTTCCCCAAAAATCGTACTAGAAACAGATACTAGAGAGGCTCCTGGGGTAACTCCGGGGCCTTTTTTTTGTATACAGCTCTCAATAGTCCCTATCACAACTCACAATTAGGCTCTAAGTCACCCTTAAGCCCTATCGATACAAAAAATGGTATGGGCCAACCAACTTATTGGAAAAACAAACAACTTTTTGGTTAAAGCAGAATCACGCAAGGAATAACCCACTGATTTTTAGTTGTTTTATTTTGGTGCGATATTTGCCTAATGGAGTAAAACTCTTAAACATAGGCTGACGATGAGTAATCCACTTCCTCCAAAAACTTCGATGTTTTGGCACGACAACAGCTATACCCACGAAGAAGCTGTTCAGGCATTTGAAAGCGATGGCACGTTGAAATCTCTGAATACCGTTCCAACCACCGCATCCGATGATATGGCTGGCTCGCCTCCAGAGCGCAGTATGTTTTGGGAGGGAGAAACCAAAAAAATCGATCCGCCACCGCCGTCTGAACCAGAACCTCTCAACCTAAAAACCGAGAAAGAACCAACAGAGGCTCTACCGGCACACTTCATCCCTGTTCGCTACGCTATCGATCAGCTAGAAACAGAAGAAACACAACCTTTTGGTTTGCCTGATGAATGGAAAGGCCAAGGCCCAGCCAAACTCAATACCGTTGGCTACACCTTGCGTCAGCTTCGCGATGGTTGGTTGTATGTCTATGATGCAATCAACAAAAGCCTAGACGAATACGAAATCAAAGGAACGCAATTCACGCTCTACAAGCTGGGAGAGTCGGAAAGCCCAGAATCCGAACAGCGTGGGACACCAGAAGGGGCAAAACCTTTCCTTACCTACGAAGACGGGAGCGTGCTGTCGATTTGTTACTCTGAACACCGTTGGACATGGAACATGTTCATGCGCGTCCTTAACAATCCGAGCAACCATATCGATCGCATGCAGACTGTTGTTCTGTCTGCAAACGAGAATCAGCACAACATTGCACCAATCGATAAGTTAACTCAAGTGGCTGATATTGAATCTTCTGCCGTTGATGATGGGCGCTTTGCCGATTCTGGCATCGCCACCAAAGCTGACGAAGATGGCTCTGACTTTAAACCTGTCGCAGCCGAGAGTGACTTAACCTCTGCGATTCCAGAAGAAGAGTCAGGCTACTTCGTCGCGATAAAAGATTACGCCGCAGACATTCAAGATATATCACTGCATTTTGTTGGTGCCGCAAGCCCTTACCGCCTTTTCACTGACCAGTTTTCAAACCAGTGGAACTTGATGCAGACCGCCATGCAGCTGTGCATGTTCGGGGCAAGTGACGAGATAGACATGCCAGCTAGCGTTAAGCGTAACGGCGAAGAGCTGTCGTTTTATACCGACATGGCAGAATATTATGACTCATCTAGTCAACTCGATTTGGCAGAACAAAACAAAAGCTCAGTTCAATCAGGCTATCCTGCTAAATTTTCCGCTGGAGCGATTGAATCACACCAACATACCCAAAGTGACATTGCCAAAGCAATACAGGACAAATATCGAATTTCTGCGAGTCGATTTGGTAAATACGAACAATGGATAGCGACTGAACGCTGGCGCAAGCAGCTCAACTGGAAGCAAATGCTGAGCGAAATGCAAGAGCTGTCAGAACAAAAAGAAACCATGCTAGCTCAAGTTGTCTCGGTAAAAAGCGACTTTATTGCTGTAATGGAATCTTTGACACCTCATCATCTCGAGAGAACCTTCGACCTATACAGCGAAGACACGCAGTACAGCTTGTATCAACTGCACAAGCAAGCCGTTGAATCATTTACTTTGGTGGTACAAGAAGAAGACCGCCAATGGGCTGAAAGCCAATGGGAGAAACCAACCAGTTTACTTGCTCTCTATGCCTCTGGGTTTAGCCGAAGCTTATTTAAAGTAATAGAGAAGAATATTACTGAGGCGCAGAATGAACAGTCGATCGCCTCAGAAAATTCTGATGCTGATAATCAGCTGATGGACCAGATCTCTGCTACTAGCAACCGCGTGAGTATGTACTCTAAAATCATGGACTTTGTTTCCAACCCAAACACAGCGGAAACGGACTTTCTCAAGGATATCGCTAAAGGTTTCCAAGAGCTCGATATTATCTTTAAATCTGCAATAGGTGCGCTTGCAAAAGGCGTTATAGAGTTTGGCGTTAGCTTGACCTCACAAGCATCGATTTTACTGATGCCTGTTTTCGCTAAACCTCTGAACCGTCATAGCTATTATTTGTTTGCCATTATTGCAGAGCATATGGCACACAATATGCCGGTGACTATAAATGAAAGCTACGCTCGCGATTTTAAAAAATGGAAAACACGCGTAAATGATTACCTAAATGAGCTCAAGAAAAACGATGTGATCATTGCTGACTTCCAGAAAAACAACCGCAAAGCCGACTCTAAATACACAACAGCTTTAAAAAATAAAAAGAGAATTAAGAAGGCACTCGCTGTGACTACATTGGAGTACCCACAGTATATTGAATTACCCGATAATCTACCGCAAAGAACCGTCGAGCTTAGAACTCGGATCGCTATGAATAAGCTCGATGATTTGAATAAACTGTTCGAGAATGCAGGTAGCCTAGGCTTTTTAGCACTAATATTCAACTGCATCGCGCTTGGTGATGCTGTGAGTAGTATCCAAGACACGGGGTTAATGTCCTCAGATGAATTTTTGGATATTCAGCAAAAGCTTTTTTATACAGTAAACGCTTGGACGGGAATTCGCACTGGTAAACTTTGGGACAACGTAAGAGTAGATAAAACGCTACGAGCACGTTCTTTATCTGCCCTAAAAGAAATGGCGAAACGTGATACCACAATACCTATTTCTTCTTTGAGTGATCTTAAAATTTTCAACAAATGGCTTGCGGTAACAGGAATAATAGGTGCTTTAGCTTCAGGGATAGAAGCTTACCGGTCGTTACAACAACTTGATAGTTTGAATGGCACTGCAAAAATTGCGGGATACTTCAACTTTTCTTCTTTAGTTGGACTTACAGCAGTAGGGACCTTTCAAGCTGTAGGAGGAATAACTGGCGTATGGTCAGCAAACGTTCTTTTCGGTGGGCCAATCATGTTCGTCATTATGGGGCTAACTGCAATTTACCTTTTGAGCAACTATGTAATGAGCAAGTTCAAACAAGACGATTTTCAAAAATGGTTAGATAAATTACCGTGGGGATATCATTCCGCCAGAGCACAATGGAGTCAGTCTCCAGATCTGTTAGAACGAGAAAAACACAACTCTTCATTAGTACAAAAGGCACTATTTGATTTACAAACCATCATAGATAAACCATCAATCTACCAAGTGCCAATGATGCGGGTTGTTCCCAATTCATCAACGCAATACCCATCAGCAATGCAGGAGCTGTTTGGTGTTGAGTTGCATATCCAAGTTCCTACCAAAATAGCAAGAGATGGAATTAAACTTCGGACAAATACTTCTGTAACTAAGGGAGAATTGATATCAGGAACTTGGTACACCGGAGTAGATCTAGAAACCTTGAATAGCCCGATGAACTCCGCAAACTCTCAAAGCGTGTATAAATTGAGTTTACCTATGAAAGACTCAGCTGACTATCTAGCATTTGAGATAGAATACATCCTCGATGATGAAAACGAATTAAGCCGTAAGTACTGGTTCCAAAATAATGCAAAACAGCGTGCAACTTATACGGCGATTTCAGACAATACTAAACAAGCAACGATCAGAAGTTCATTAACTTCAGATACTAGTGAACTTAGCTTACAGGAGTAACCCTTGGCTTATTTACCTTTTTACATCACGCCAGACGAGTTTTCGGCTTATCAAGAAGAACAAGAGCAACAAATTCTAAAAGGGAAAGAGCTCACAACCTGGCACAAGCACGATATTGAAGAGCCTTTTCGATACTTATACTTATCAATTGCTATAGCCGCAGTCAGCCCATTATTTTTCCTTACCTACTTTCTCCACGATAGTAGTCAGATGCTCTTGACCTACATATTATCAGGCTTAACGATAATCATGTCCGGTGTTTCTTATCTTACATTTGGTTTAGACAATCGTTATGACTACACCATATCCGAGCAAGGCATGGTCTTGAGAAAGAGACGTGATCTCCCTAGTTGGGTGAACTCAGCAGCGCAAGTGATGGGTTGGTTTGGAGCAGTAGTCTGCGTATTTATGGTAATCGCAGTAGGACCAATGGCTCTAGTCGGTGCTGGTGGATTTATTTTAGTTTCATTTCGCATGCTGAAGCGCCAACCTGAAGAAGAAACTGAAGTACGAGTGGGGCTTCGCAAAGATTCATTGTTTGCTCAATACAACAAACAGCGAAAACTCATTGTGATTTATCACAAATTTGACGACTGCTATTTCTTTGACATTGAGCATACAGAAGTCAGTCGAAACCAAACTCGTGGTCGTAGTTATATATTTTGCAAAACTGAATCAGAAGTGGATTACTTGTTGAAGTTGTTCGTTAACAAGTGGAACATCGAATGCTCTGAAGAAAACAATATTAAACAGCTTTTCAATACAGACCTAATGTACGAAAAACTTCAAGATATTCCAGTAAGAGGAACTAAATATCTACTAAGCGAAGTAGATAGCCTGAGAAATCAGAATGCCACATTACCCGAACTAAAATACTTGCGTGGTGACTTATGGCTAAGCGAAGCGGAAATCGACCAACGCAAAGCAGAACTGAATACAACCAAGGAGTAACCCTTGGCATATTCACCATTTTATATCACCCCAGAAGAGTTGGCGGTTTATCAAGAGGCGCAAGAGCAAGAGATCCTCTCAGGAGACAATTTAACAACATGGCGTAAATATGATATCGAGGAAACGAATCGTTTTGCATATATATTTGACAGCTTAGTTCCAATTGCCATCATGTCAGTGGTTCTTTTCTTGTTTTGGTATACCTTAGGCCAAGACCCTCTGATGGGGTATGTTGCTGTTGGTGTACTAATAATGGGGTACGGACTCAGCTACCTTTTGTTTGGCCTCGATTATCGCTATGACTATATTTTTTCTAGCAAAGGCTTTGTGATCAAAAAGCGTCGCAATATGCCTAAATGGGTAAATACCGCTACGCAAGCTGTTGGCTGGATAGGTGCAGTGGTGTGTGTGATTATGGTAGCACTGGTTGGTCCGATGGCATTAGCTGGAGCAGGTGCCTTCATTTTGCTTTCATTTGGTATGTTAAAACGCCAGCCTGATGAACGAACAGAAGTTAAAGTGGGCGAACGAGAAGATTGGCTTTTTGCGGACTACAACAAGAAAAGGAAAGTGATCCAGTTCTATTTTAAGCATGACATATGCAGATATCGAGATACTGCTCATAAGACTATCTTTCGCTCACAAGATCGATTCGATTGTTATGTTTTCTTTAAAACTGAAGCGGATTTAGAATCCATGGTCGCGCAACTGTCAAAGGTCTACAAACTGAATTGTACCGAGGTCGATGACCATAAAAAGTTGTTTGAAGCAAAGCCAGAATCAAGACTGTTTAGTATTCCTGTTTGTAGTCGAGAATATAAAACCGATGAGGTGTTTGATTTAAGGGCTTCGAAAGCCCCGCTCCCAGAGCGAGAGTACCTATACAACGGCAAGTGGCAAACGGAATCTGAAATCGAACGCTTAAAAGCAGCTGGTGAACAGCAAGCCACTCCCGCTTTATAGTTCACAACAAGCACTAAAAGAAGGGCTCCAGGTATCAACCTGCCCCCGTACCTTATGTTTTTGAGAATGCAAAAACATAAGGTACACAAACCAAGCCTAAAACTTCTGGTTAGTCAATTTATGTATTTAAGTGGTTTATTGCTCCTTGCTGGCTTAACGAGCTTCTGTTTTTACTTTGGATATCAAAAAATCTCAGCGCTAACTTCCCAAATTGGAGACGTTGCGGTTTACTCAAGGTTTGACTTAGCGATGATTCCATTTGGCTTCGTATTACTTGGAGGATTAATCAGTGCTTTGTTTTTTGCATTTAAAAAGAAACGCTGGGATGAAGTATATGGAAACGGCTTACAATATTTGATCTTAGGTTCTCTTGCTGTTGCTATCGTCTTGACTCTGATAACCCCTTCGATTTATCAGACACGATATGAAAATGCAGGTCTGAAAGAGTGCTCTCGTTCCCCTGAAGGCTACCTACCATTCTTCGCAACTAAGTTTGCTAGAGAAGAATCTCTTTGCATTGATGTTTCTAAATAAGTTGATAAATCGATACGCACAAAAAACCGCTTCATAGTCGCTCCAAGCATGAAAAAGGGCTCCTGATTTAACTCTGGAGCCCTTTTGTTTTGTCTGAATTACGTGGACAGCTAAATTATTTCGCTACGTTACCTGCAACGTTTAGTGCATCCCATGTACGTGCGAATGGTGGTGCGTAGCAGAAGTCCATGTAGCCTAGTTGCTGTGTTGTCATCTTCGCAGTGATGGCAACAGCAAGTGCGTTGATTCGGCCTACTGCACCCTTCTTGCCAACGATTTCGCCACCAAGCAGTACATTGGTTTCTGGGTGGTAAACCAACTTCACTTTAATGTCTTCTTGGCCTGGGTAGTAGTCGGTTTGGTTCTTATCTGAAATGGTTGAAACCTTCACTTCCAAACCGTGTTCTTTAGCTAGAAGTTCCGATACGCCTGTGCATGCCAGTTCGTAATCCAACACTTTCAAGCAAGACGAGCCCAAGAAACCACTCATGTAAGTGTCTTTGCCTGCAAGTTTGTCGGCCATCATGCGCGCTTGCTTGTTCGCTGTGGTTGCCAGTGGAACATACACTGATTTGCCTAGCGCCATATGGTGAACCACGGCACAGTCGCCAACAGCGTAAATGTGCGCATCTTCTGTTGCGCCAAACTCATCCACTAACAATGCGCCGTTCGCTGCTTTTGGTAACTCGAACGCTTCTGTGTTTGGTTTGAAGCCAAGTGACATGATCACAACGTCAGCTTCAACATTGCCGTTGTCGGTTTCTACGATGTAACCGCCCTGCTCTGCGTCGCGAATGGCTGATACGCTACAACCGGTTTTAAGCTCAGCGCCAGATTCACGAATCGCGCTTTCTACCACCTCAATCATTTCAGGGCTGAACTGACGACTCATCACGTGTTGTTCACGCTCGATGATGGTGACGTGCTTACCTAGTAAGTGTGCCGCATCGAACACTTCTAGCCCGATAAAACCACCGCCGATAACGCAAATGCGTTGTTTGTTGCTGTCCTTAAGCGCTTCTTTTACTGCCAAACCATCTTCCATGCTGGTTAGCGTGTATACATGCTCTGGGTTGAACTCACCGAACGATGGCACGATTGGGCGCGCACCCGTGGCAATCACCAACATATCGTAATCGATGGTGCTTTCTTCACCTTGGTGACGAACTTTAATCTGCTTTTCTGTTCGGTCTAGTGCCACCATTTCAGTCTCAATGCGCACGTCTAAACCAGATTTAATCGCTTGTTCTGGCGTACGAGAAATCATGCGCTCAGTGTCATCAAACATGCCACCAGCAAAATAAGGTAAACCACACGCACCGAACGAGATGTAATCGCGCTTATCGAGCACAATCACTTCATCTGATGGCTGATTACGTTTGTATTTCGCTGCGAAACTCATACCTGCAGCGCTACCGCCTACGACAACAACTTTCATATTTATTACCTAAATAACCTGAACTCAGGAAAAACGGAGAGCACCCGCGTTGGGTGCTCTTTATTAAGTTTGGAAATTACACTGCTGCTTCTTTTGCTACTGTTGCAGTAACGTCAGCATTGTATTGCTCAGTGTTTAGTGAGCCATTCTTCTTCGCGGTTAGTACACCTGACAACATTGAGCCAGAGATGTTAAGCGCGGTACGAGCCATGTCGATAAGCGCTTCGATAGAAACCAGAATCGCTACAACCGTAATGTCTAGACCCATGATAGTCAGTACCGCTACTGCTGCGAACGTTGCACCGCCACCAACACCTGCGATACCGAATGAGGCAATCGCGATGACAGCAATCAGTTGTAGGATGAAGCCTAGGTCAACTGGCATGCCCATTACTTGAGCTGCCATGATAGCGAGCATTGCTGGGTAGATACCTGCACAACCGTTCTGACCGATACTGGTACCAAACGTTGCTGACATGTTTGCTGTTTCTTCGTCCACACCTAGACGTTGAGTTTGAGTTTCAACGTTTAGTGGGATTGCCGCCATGCTTGAGCGAGAACCAAAGCCAAATACAAGCACTGGCCAGATTTTCTTCATGAACTTCGCAGGAGACAGACCAAACATAGACACCATCACGAAGTGGATAGCGAACATTACACCGATTGCCACGTAGCTTGCTAGTAGGAAGCGACCCATTTCTGCTAGTGCGAACAAATCGTTTGTCATCATGAACGTGGTCATCAGAGCAAATACACCGTAAGGCGTCAGCTTCAGGATCTCACGTACCATTGAAAGTACTACTTCTTTTGCAGAGTTGATGAAATCAACGAAGTTTTGCACTTTCTCAGGCTTACGGTTTTTCACTTGCAGGATACAGTAACCAAGGAACATACCGAACAATACTGTTGATAGTGTTGAAGTACGCTCAGAACCCGTTAGCATGTCGAAAATGTTAGCTGGAATGATAGATAGCGCCATACCAGACAAACCGCTGTTCGCCATTGCATCTTGCGTTGCTACTAATGCATCACCACGAGCTTCAATCGCACCATTCGTACCGATTGTACTGACTAGTGCGTTTGCATCGATACCGAATAGGTAAATACTTGCGATACCAACGGCTGCTGAGATTGCACAAGTGAAAAGTAGAATACCGATGATTTTTGGTGCGATACGCGATAGCGCACCACCGCCTTCTACGTTCATGATTGAAGAGATCATCGCCACAAATACCAGCGGGATTACAATCATTTGTAGAAGCTTGATGTAGCCTTTACCGAACACGGAAATCAGTTCAGCAAAGCCTGCGGTTGCCACGTTGCCCACACCGAATACGAGCTGAATCGCACCGCCGAATAACAGACCAGCAGCAAGCGCACTTAGTACGCGGAAGTTAAAGCTTTTCTTTTGTTTTTTGAAGTTCGCAAGTAATGCATAGAACCCAAAGAACAGGATGCTCAATCCAATAAATGAAACGCTCATGAGAATCTCCTATTGATACCCATTTATGTCCGAAGATCGGTTACTTTTTGTATGCAATGGCTTCAACTTCAACCAATGCGTCTTTTGGTAGTCTTGCTGCTTCAACGCAAGAGCGAGCTGGTGCGTTTTCTGTACCAAATACCTCTGTGTACACTTCGTTAAATGCGGCGAAGTTTTCCATGTCTGATAGGAAGCATGTTGTCTTCAATACTGTGTCTAGGCCTGCACCGCTTGCTTCTAGAACCGCTTTTAAATTCTCAAGAGACTGACGTGCCTGCTCTTTGATGCCGCCTTCAACAAACTGCATGGTTTCTGGAACCAGTGGTAGTTGGCCTGATGTGTAAACCATGTCACCATAAGCCGTACCTTGTGAGTAAGGGCCGATAGCTGCTGGTGCTTGTTCAGTGGCAATGATCTGTTTCACGATGTAACTCCTAAGTTATTAATTTTATTCTGATTTAAATTCACGGATAAACTTGTAAACCGCCTGACGGCTGATCCCAAGCTGCTCTGATACTTGTGTGGTCGTCTCTTTTAGCTCAAATACGCCGTTATCAAACAGACAACGAATGATGGCTTTGTTACGGCCTTTGCAAGAAATCGTCTCGTCTTGCTCCACCTCTGTGATCGCGGCGCTCAAGGCTTTTTGAATGACCTCATTAGCATTTTTGCTAAACGTCTCGCTGACTAAGGTTTGAGACACATTGCACTGCGGCATAAGCGTTTTAACGATTTCTGGGAATGGGAAGGATAAGTTCATATTGATGCAAAGCATGCCAATCGGCTTTTGCTCAGGGCCCGCCAAAATGCATGTGGTCGATTTCAGTAACGAACCATCCGCAGCATTAGTGAAGTAACTCTTTGGCGAGACCTCTCCGGTTTTCTCGAATGTGCTCCACATACGTAGACCCAAATCCGTGATAGGCGAGCCGATTTCGCGGCCAGTATGATGACCATTGACGATTTTCACGACTGAATTTTCTAAGCTTTCAAATGAATGAATGACCACTTCGCAGTACGGCCCGATTAAATCGGCAATCGTGTCTGCTAAACGAAAATAATTGCTTAAACATTCTCTGTCTTCGTCGGTGAATCGAACTTGCTTTACACTCATCATCTCGGTTTACATTTTTGAACTCAATGACTAAAAAGTACTCCTTTCGAGTTAGTTGAGCAATACAGGGTAAACTTCTGTAAACCTAAAAAATGCGTCTAAAACACCGCCAAAAACCGAAGAATTGATCGAAATCACGCACAATACTTGAACAAGATCACCAAAAACATATGAATTGGGTTTAATTTCTTAAACCTCATCAAAGTTTAAATATTTAAAATCAAAGATTGCATTTTTGAACACTTTAATGATCTAGAACAAGTTCTTAAAGTCAGTAAAAATCGCGTACGGTAATAACAAATTTAAAAGGCAATAATATTTATAAAATGCCATTCATTTACGATACAAAACAATGGTTGTGAATGAATAAAACATCAATAACTGCTCTCTCCAACCTTAGTCCATGCTGATAAGACGACGTGAATTTTAAAAAGACGCAAACGTTGAAGAAAATACCGAGAAAAAGCGGTGATCGAAGTGAAAAGAAGGAAGTACAGAACAAAAAAACCGAGCAGATTTACCTGCTCGGCTTTATATGAAAAATGAGGAAAGACGAATTAAGACAGCTTGAACTTACTCAGCTCACCGTGAAGATCGCTCGCTTTTACCGTCAACTCGTTACTGATTTCTACTGAAGAGGTCATCGTATCCATCACCTCTACCGCCGTGTCGTTGATGATCACTACATTGCGGTTAATCTCTTCTGATACTGAGCTCTGCTCTTCTGCTGCCGAGGCGATTTGGTTGTTCATATCATTAATGACTTCAATCGCTTGGTTGATTTCAGACAGCGCTAAGTGGGCAGCTTGTGTTTCACCTTTAGTATCATTAGCTTGCTTTTGGCTTTGCTCCATCAAGACCACAATTGATTGAGTTTCTTGTTCTAGACGGGCCAGCATCGTACGAATCTCTTCAGTTGATCCTTGAGTACGATTTGCAAGGTTACGAACCTCATCGGCAACCACCGCAAAGCCTCGACCCGCTTCACCTGCACGTGCAGCTTCAATAGCCGCGTTCAGAGCCAGCAGATTGGTTTGCTCTGCAATGCCACCAATCTCACTCAGAATACCTTGAATCGCCGTGCTGGAATCCACTAGGTTTTGTGTTTGTTGCTGCGCATCGTTGACTTGCATTGCCAAGCTATCTACCGCACTCGCAGCATTGTCCATGCGAGTCATACCATTTAGACTGTTGCTTTGTACTTGGCTCGCCGCCGCTGCCGCTTGGACCGCAGAGTTCGCCACTTCTTGAGCGGTTGCACTCATTTCATTGATGGCCGTCGCTAATGAGTTCACCTCATTTACTTGCGTATTCAATTGATCGCGAGAAGCCGCAGCTCGCGTTTGACCTTCGGTCGCATTCTTATCGACTTGATCAGCAGTCACCATCACGGTCAGCAGCATCTCTTGCATACGCGATAGGAAAGTATTGAACCAATGTGCCAATTGCGCAGTTTCATCTTTACCTTTCACTTCGATACGGTAAGTTAAGTCACCTTCACCTTGCGCGGCATCTTTAAAACGCTCAACCAGATTGTTTAGCACTTTACCCAGAGAGTTCGCGATCAAAGCCATCGAGGCAATACCTAGAAGAGCAGCGATGATCCCCGCCCACACACCTTTTTCAAGCGCTTTTGAATTCTGTTCATCACTCCATTGCGCGTAGTCATCGACGCTTCTTGCAAGGTGGCTACTGGGAACCGACACCATGACTACCCATGGAGCGTCACTCGTATCGATAGAAGTAATCGCATATTCATCACCGCCAAAGGTCACAAGACCAGCGCCTTGACGTTTTGCAATAGATTGGATGTTAGACCATTCAGAGGCCAGTTCAGAAGAGACCTTCTTACCGACCATATCAGCAGCGCGGCTGTTCGCTAGGGTGATGCCCTTCCATGATGTGATGAGGATTTTACCTTTGCCATCAAACAAGTTACGTGCAGATTGCTCGCTCTGGCTTTGTAGTTCATAAAGAGACAGATCAAACCCAAGAGAGCCGATGATTTTGCCATCTTGTTTGATTGGTTGACTGATCGTTGTGATCAACTCTTGCTTACCACGTACAGGATAAAAGTACGGCTCCATAACGAACGTTTTACCCGTTTCATAAGGCATTAAATGCCAATCGTCTTTACGTTCACCACTGCTATTTAGCTCCGTGTTGCTAAAGCTCTCCATCGCCACTGCATCAAAGCTATTTTGGTCATTTGGCGAGAAGAAAGGCGCCAGATAGCCTTGGCTGTTAAAACCCTCTTCTGGATTAAACGTCACTTGTTCTGGCCACGTTTTGTCTTGCCAAACCATGTAGCCCGCAAATACGGCTTTATTCTGTGCTTCTAGCGCGGCAGTAAACTGTTTAACAATAAGGTCTGCGCTTGCGTTGGTCTCTGCGCTCAACTCAATGATCGAACGTACTTGTTTTAAGTTTGCCAATACAGGATCAAGTTGGTTAGCAATATCCAACCCCTGCTGAATCGCGGTATTTTGCAAATCGGTGCTAGTCGCATCCGTCAATTGCGCTTTTACTTTCTCGTTCACTTGCTTGTTCACGTCAGTAAATGCGTTGGTTGTCATACCCATTGCAATCAATAAGGTGAAGGCCATTGCACCGCCCGCACTGACTGCGATTCGCGTACGTATACTGTTAAACATAGTCGCCTCTGTAACTGATGATAGATTGGCATTATTTTCTGAAATTTCATGGATTTTAAACAACAGAGGTGAACAGAAGACGTCAAGATATGAATGGAAAGAGAATGGAAAGATCAAACTTATTAACAGGGTTACGTATGAGGCCAGTTTTATATTTTAAGTGCATGAGCCCCACAATAAATAAAACCTAGAGAATCGATCATTAAGTCATTGTATTTATAGAATTTAAAATCAACATTCAAGATGAATCTTATACGAAAGTACCCATAGCTATTCACTCTCCTATACTGAGTATTAGATTAGCCAAACCGTGACTTGAGTCACGTTTAATTTTCTTCATCTCCCTGTTTTTAATGTAGTTATTCAGTATTAAAGCAAATAAGCTAGGATCAATATTCGCTAAATACCCATTTTGTACTGAGTAAGTAGTTACTCATCATGCCTACCAATATTCCGAAAACCAACGCGACGTACACCATATAGTTTTGAGTCCCAAACATAAGCGTCAAACCTTTGAAAGCCGCAAAGTTCGGCACTGCACTAATACAAGCACTCACCATAAACTTTTGCCATTGAGCAAACGGATCGGTTTTTTCTGCTTGAGAGAAAGTCAACCAGCGATTGCCAAGCCAAGTCGTGGTTGCCGCAAACAAAAATGCTATCCCACGAGCCAGCATCAGCTCCAGACCAAACCAATGGAACAACAGCGAAAAGATAAGGGTGTCGACTATAAAGCCGACACCACCAACCAGAGCAAACCTGATTAATTTGTGCATTCCGTTACCCAATCACACAGGTGTAGAGTGAGCGTTTCGATTTTGCTGTGAACTCGTTGGTACAACTCAACGCATTTTCATGAATCATGCTATCCACTTGCTGCGATTTACCAATCAGGTGGAATTTCTTTAGATTGTTTAAGTCATTCTTATCTTCAAGTTTTTTCGCCTGACCATGACTATAGAACTGGCCTGAGAACGGGCGCTTACCAATATAAAAGACCGGAGCGTTGTCATTAATTTGCGCGAAGATGATGCGGTCGCTGCGGCTGTCTGCTTTGCCCATATTCAAAACCAACATCGCAATCATAAGCAGGGCTGGTAACACCGCCGCCGTTCCGGTCAACCATTTAAAATCGTGTTTATCCACCAGCATCGCAATTAAGATACCCAACGCAGGCACACCCGGTAGTACGTAAGCAGGCAAAATATTCCCAGCCATAGTGAACAAGATCATTGGGGAAATCAGCCAACACATCAGGAAGCTAAATAGGCCTTGATGATCAGTTTCAATGGCTTTGAGTACCTTACGACGTTTCCACGCCAAGATAGGCAATACAATTGACCAAGGCGCAGCCGACTGCAGCCAGAATACCCAGATCATCCCACGTGGTTGATCATGAGCAGAGCCATACAGGTCCCCTTCCCAACCGCTGACAACAAAACGCTTAAAGTGCTCACCAACAATAAAGTAATCAATAAAGCCCGGCGTTGCCATTTCTGCCATGATGTACCAAGGCAGAGCAACCGCCAGCATAAGCGCCAAACCCGATACGATAGGAAACCGCTGCCACAAGGCTTTAAAAGCGCCAAAGAAACCATGCTGAATTACAAGCCAAGGAAATACTGCGATGCCCATGATCACTATCGCTACGGGACCTTTTGCCAACAACCCACAAGCCAAACCAAAGAAACCGAGGTAACCCCACAATCGGCTGTGTTTGTCTTTGCCGAGCCAGCAATAGTAAAAGCCGACCATCGCCATGGTCATTGCCAACGTCAGTGCCATGTCGGTCATCACTGCGCCCGCCGCAATTGAAAAGATGCCGCACGTCGCCAATACCAACGCTGCGATGACTGCATTAAAGCCTGCGCGATGCGCCATGAAAGCAACAAAAACAATCGTCGCAACACCCGCTAACCAATGAGGCGCGCGCACTGCAAATTCATTCAATCCAAACAGCTCAATGCCGTAAGCACTCATCCACGTGAATAGGGGTGGTTTCCCCCAAAAAGGCACGCCGTAATCAAACTGTGGGGTAAGCCAATTGCCGGTTTCCACCATTAAGCGCGCCATTTCGCCGTAGCGGGCTTCTGTGGTGTCCATCAAAGGGTAAGCGGCAAGTGAAATAAGACGGAGTAAAAGAGCAAACGCCAACAACAACCACAGATGGGTTTTATTAATACTCATGATTACGCGGTTTCTCCCAGTTTAAACTTCATGGTTTGGATGGATTGATGTTTTGCAGGCTGCTCGTAAACAGACTGAACAAGATAAAGAGGACGTTGCTTGGTCTCGACAAAAATGCGGCCAATGTATTCGCCTAAAAGGCCAATCGACAGCAATTGCACACCGCCCAATGCAAGTTGGACGACCATCATGGATGGGTAGCCAGTGACAGGCTCACCAAACACAACGGTTTTCATCACAATGAATGCACCATAAATAAAAGCACTGACCGCCACTAAGGCACCAGCAAGTGTCGCTAAGCGCAAAGGGCGAATGGAAAACGAGGTAATGCCGTCCATTGCAAGGCCAATCAGCTTGAGGTAGTTCCACTTGGTTTCACCACAGAAACGAGCGTCACGTTCAAACTGAACCGTCACTTGCTTGAAACCAGGCCAAGAAAAAATGCCTTTCATGTATCGGTTACGCTCTGGCAGCGCATTGATGTGTTTAACCACTTTTGCGCTCAATAAACGGAAATCGCCCACGTTCTCCGGCACATCCAATTTCGCCATGCTGTTAAGCACTTTGTAAAAACAAGCGGCCGAGAAGCGTTTGAACCAAGTTTCACCGTGGCGTTCACTGCGCTGCATGTTCACTACGTCATACCCTTCACGCCATTTTGATACCATTTGCGGGATCAACTCAGGCGGGTCTTGCAAGTCGGCATCAATCACGATCACCGCTTCACCTTGGCAGTGCTCCAAACCCGCACTCATGGCGGACTCTTTGCCGAAGTTACGGCTTAATGCAATACAACGAACGTCGCTAGAAGATTGAGAAAAGCTTTGCGCGATCATTAGGCTGTCGTCTTTGCTACCATCGTCGACATAAACGATTTCGCAGCGTTCTGGCATTTCATCCAAAACGGCGGCTAAACGACGATGAAATTCAGGCAAGACTTCTTGCTCGTTAAAGAATGGCACCACAACAGACAAAACTGTTTTAGGCTCAGTGTGTTGGCTCACCTTTGAAAAGGTTGCAGCGTGAATGTTGAAGGTTGACATGCTACTCTTCCACTAAATCCGATGAATGAATCCAGTCTACAAACATCAATGTGAAAGAGATGTTGTTGACATCTTTTTCACGTTCTTAGTGAATAATGTTCGGTTAAGACGAAGTCTTATTTTCGAAAACCCGCCCACTTGGAGAGAAATACATGAAACGCGTACTTTTAGTCGAAGATAATCGAGAAATCGCAGGCATGTTGTTCGATTATTTCGAGTGTGCAGGTATGGAACTCGATTATGCAGACAACGGCGAGCTCGGCCTGAAACTGGCGATGGAAAACACCTTCGACATAATCTTGCTCGATCTCATGTTGCCACGCATGGATGGCCTGACCATGTGTAATAAACTTCGCGATGCGGGCAACAACACACCGGTACTTATGCTGACCGCACTTGATAGCCGTGACGATATGCTCAAAGGCTTCCAACACGGCGCCGATGACTATCTGACCAAACCTTTCGACCTGGATATTCTTGAAGCGCGCATGATGGCACTGATTCGTCGTTACCGTGGCACTGTCGCATCGAGCAAGTTGGAATACGGTGAAGTGTCTATCGACCAAAAAACGCGTAAAGCGTACCGCCAAGATAAACTGCTGGCGCTCAATCCAACCACTTACACCATTCTAGAAATGCTTGTAAAAAGCGCACCAGACGTGGTGACACGTGAAGAAATCGCCTTCCAACTTTGGCAAGAGAACGAGCCGAACAACGACGTTCTGCGCAGCCACATTTACCAGCTACGTAACCAACTCGATAAGCCATTTGAACAACATGTGCTGATCACCGTGCCGAAAGTTGGCTTTCGCTTGGAGCCAGATGCATGATCAATCGCTTACTTGCTAGCACGCAAAGCACACAAAGTATGACAGGGCGACTCGCTCTGTTTTTCTCTTTGGTGTCGGTCGTGATTGGCATTTTTTGTTTTCTGCTGATTACAGGCGCACTGCTTTGGTCTGAGGATCGTGTCGGTGAACGCCGTATCATGATCGATAAAAAAGAAGCCATCGAGCACTTTCAGTCTCACCCTGAGCAAGGCGTGATTAAACTCGACTTTCTCACTACCGCATACAATGACATCCAGCTCATACCAGAACAGTTCCAACAATACCTGATTGGAAAAAGCCGATTTTTAGACGAAGTGGGTGACGAGCCAAGCTCCAGAATGATCTACATGAGCACGTACACTTACAAAGGTGTCGAACACCCCATCATTCTGATTTCCTTAATCGATGAAATCGAAATTACCTCTGAAGAATTCATTATGGTCGTCGCCATGGTGCTTTCTATCGTTGCGGTTTTGATTTTCTTGTTTGGCAGTTTATTGCTCCGTCTGTCGCAACGTTTGATCGAACCAGTCAACACCCTGAAAAACCAGCTAGACCAACATCAAGGTGACCCTTCACAAACGTTCAATGTTCCAGACAGCTCAGCCAAAGAGTTCCAAGCCCTTGCCGATGAGTTGAATGAATACCGTCATAAAATTAATCAGGTCATCAAACGCGAACAAGCCTTTGCACGATACGCGAGCCATGAACTGCGCACACCCTTAACCGTGATGAAAGGCTCAAGCAGCTTACTGGCGAGAAGTGCGAACACGGATTTTCAGACCCGCCAAGTGAACCGAATTCAGGATGCGACGCAGCAAATGTCGACCATGGTGGATGCCCTACTCGGCTTAGTGCGTTATGAACGCAATGCGGACGATTCACCGGTGCGCAGTATCACCGAAGAAGAGCTGAAACAAATCATCTTCCAAAGCCAAGCTCAGGCGGATGAGAAAGCACTCAGCTTTGATGTACAGATCGACGGAAACCCAAAAACGCGCGCGACCAATGCTGTGTTGACCATTATTCTTGGCAACCTGATTCGCAACGGCATCGCCGCGACACCATCGGGATCAATTCATATCAGCATGGGGGAAAACACCATCTCGGTACGTGATGAAGGCGAAGGCTTTTCGACCATTCCACATTCTGATGGGCACGGATTGGGTTTGATGATTGTGGATGATTTATGCCAACGTTATGGCTGGCAATTTAAGATTGGTACACATCCAGAGGGTGGATGTGAGGCAATGATTGTTCTTGCGTCAGAGCATCAAGAGACTTGCTCAGAGTAACTTCCTCAGCACTTGATTCAATTAAGGGGTATCTCATTGGCTCAGTATTAAAACGAGCAATTCGATACCTCTTTCTATCGTCTGTCGACCTTTCGCAGTTAAATAAAGTCTTATGCCGCAAGCGCAGCGAGTCGATTGAATGCCTGTGATGCCGATTCCGACGCTTCACACACAGAAAACACATCTTCGATAAAGCACTTCAACGCTCTAGATTCAATGGCTCTGATTGCGGCTTGCTGCTCGTCTGATAAGTAACCGTAAATGCTCGCCGCACCAAAGTCGCCGAAGATCATCTCACCTTGCTCATTCACCAAAGTATTGTGCGCATACAAATCGCCATGGCACACCTTGTTGTCGTGCAGGTGATTAAATACGTCCACCATCTGCTCCACAATAGAATTGACTTGCTCGACTGTCAGTGTAAACCCTTGTGGGAATGTATCTCGAGTACAGGTTTCCAACGTTGGCGGCAAACCTAAGTTGTAGTAACTGTTTGGGATCAGCTCCATCACCAACGCCAGTTCATCGCCATCATCGACTTGTGCGATGGATTTCACCAAGTTGTTGTGATGTCCAGCTTGCAAACATGCTTCAAGTTCATCATGTGGGTAGCCGTCACTGGTCACTTCACCCTTGAACACTTTTACCGCTACTTCACTCGGGAAGTCGTATTGAACGTCAGTCCAGTTAGCATGAGAAATCACGCCACTCGCACCTTGCCCGAGAACATGGTTAAGTGAGTAACTTTTTGTGGTCACTCTCGGCACACTATTTAGCGACGATGGGTGCTTGCAGAATGGGTTACCTGCAAAAGCAAACCACGCCAACTTAGGCAGCTTCATCAACACATCAGGGAACTGCTCTAGCTGGTTCGCAGAGAGACGAATCAATTCCAAATTAACCAAGTTTTCCATGCTATTTGGCAGTTGCTTGATGCGATTGCCCGCCAGTGCAAGTTTTCTTAGGCGCGATCTTTCACCCAGACTGTTGGGGAGAACTTCAATCTCGTTATCGGTCAGAATAAGCCAACGTAACTGAGTTGGTAGTGAGGCTTCACTCACCACTTTGATCTTGTTGGTTTTAAACCCAACCATCTCAAGGTTTGGCAGCTTGCCCAACACCTCTGGCAGATGGATGAACTGGTTGTTGGAAGCAAAGATGATTTTTAGCTTGGTCAGCTGTTCCAGCTCTGGTGGTAAATCTGACAGTGCGTTGCCAGATAAATCTAACACTTCAAGCGTTTCTGCAAGCTCTAAGATTTCCATAGGAAACTCAGTTAGCCCTTCCGCCAACTTCAGTTGTTTCGTTCCTACTAATTGTCCTGTTTTTAATTGTTCTAGAGTTTGCAAAACCAAGCCTTCTGATTGAGTTGAAATAAGCGGCGTAGTCTACTTGCCTTGAGACAGAAAGGCGAGCCATGGAATTGAATTCCCTGAAATCAAAACAGCCAAAACATCAGGAATAACCGAAATGGTTGTACTGAAACCCAGACTTTTTATCTGGGTTTAATGGCGTTACACTACGCGCCCTTTTTAACGGCAAGGTCGCGTGGTTGGACACGTCAGCAGTAGCATGAAACTCTCTGAAAGCCCGATAACTCAACACAACTTCAACGGTCATACGTTTTTCCTTAAGCGTGATGACATGCTGCATTCTCACTTTTCTGGGAACAAAGCACGTAAGTTTATGGCATTGATGGAAACGCAGAACAGCGACATCAAAACCCTCATCAGTTATGGCTCTGCTCAATCCAATGCGATGTACTCGCTTGCCGCTCTGGCGCAAATCAAAGGCTGGAACTTCGAGTTCTACGTTCAACACATTCCGTCTTGGCTTAAAGACTCCCCTATCGGCAACTATCGAGGCGCGCTCGATTTAGGTATGAATATCACAGCGATGCAGGACATCGAGTCCACTTTGCATCCAACCGAGTATATCGAGCAAGTACGTGGGTTGGACGACACAACCTTGGTTGTCCCAGAAGGTGGAAAAGCGACAATTGCCGAAGCCGGGGTAAAACAACTGGCGCGTGAACTGCTTGATTGGACACGCCTTGAAGGCAAAAAACAGTTTGCCGTAGCGTTGCCATCGGGAACAGGAACCACCGCGTTGTACCTGAGTAAACACCTCAAGCCACATGGAATCGAAGTCCTTACCTGTGCTTGCGTAGGGGATACCGACTACCTGACTGAGCAATTCAATACACTGGAAACTGAAAACCACCCAACCATACTTTCGGTGCGCAATAAACACCATTTTGGCCGTTTATACCAAAGCGACTACGAAACCTGGAATGCCTTGTACGACCATACCAACCTCGAGTTTGACCTGCTTTATGATCCTTACATGTGGCAATGTTTGCAGCCGTGGTTAGCAGAAAACGAGGATAAAACGCTCATCTATATCCATCAAGGCGGGTTGCTTGGCAATGAGTCCATGCTGCCGAGATACCAAAGAGAGTTTGAATAAGCTTGTTAGTACTTCTAATAAGCCACAGCGCTAGTGAGTGATTAACAGTTATTGGTTATTAAGTTTTCGTCAATAATAACCAATAATTAGCGCTTCACGCTTTGCTAAAATAAACCTTAAATATATCTACCCTCCCTTCGCATTAATAATATTTATTGCATCACCTCCTCGCTTTAAAAAACATTATTATCATTAAATACCTTACCCTGCGTGACTTTCGTTCTGACTATAGATTTAGTAAGTAAGCAAAAGGAATTGGTTGTTTTGTCTATAGTGCGTTCTTTTATTTGCCGCTAAGCTATCACCAATTAAATTCAAGAGGCGATATTAATGAAGCGTCCAACATCAACACGTGTGAGGGGAGCTGGCTACGCGCCACTTATCGACCCAGTAACGTCTTCGTCAAGTAACCGCTCACGCACAAACTACTCATCAACGTCAAAGAACGCGACCCAAGCAAGCTACGGTGCGGTCGTTAGCAACAGTCAATCTCAAGCCGAGGCTGGATTCGAATGTCGAATAAAAATTCATGCTCCCAAAGATGACTTAAATACCCTGCAGTCTGGTGTTTTTTCTTTAGCGAAAACACAAAATGAACCGTTGATAAAACGCTGGAGCAAATTGGAGCAAAATCAACCATCACTCTGCACGGTGTTATCTGCCGAATGTTTCGAAGCCGAAGACAAAACCCTTTTACATGAACTTTTTCAAGACATCGGCCTGAATCAAAAATTTAAAATCACCCCCAAGCCAGTTGGTAGTGAATATATTAATGCTGAGTTCTTACCATTTATTCCAGCGGTAGAAACCAAGGGGTTATTAGGATGGGCAGCGCAAGGTTATTACTATTATTTCCATGATGGGAAGCTAATGTATGAAATGGCGATCCTAGGGAATGATAAATTCTCTTGGCAAGTGACGGCTTCTACGGCCAACGGCATGAAAGATGAGCTCATTAGCCCAAAAACGTTTAACATGATACTCGCCCCTGTCGCTATTGAAGGTAAGAAGGCAGCAGCGCAACATATTTTCTATCGTCGCGAAAAACTCACCAATGACGCGCTTGCAGAAATCAACCAAACTTGGCTCGATCAACACGCCACTTTAATCGATATTGCTGCACTTAAAGCTGTGGGGAAGCAGCCTTTGCTGCCACGAACCAAAGCAGCCACTGAATCGGACATTAAACCCGTCCACATAAAAAATCATAAGGTGAGAACAAAAGACGACGGAAAACAAGAATGGTGGACAGACATTGCTCCTCTCTACGGTTTGTCAGCAAAAGCGCTGCTCAAACTCAATCCGACGTTTGAAAGTGATCCTATTTCATTAAAAGTTGGCGATGTGCTAACGGTCAACATTACGCAGCCGGCTCAAGCAACGGGCAATTCTGACCAGAGTTGCCCACAGAACGACTTCATCGTCGGGCGTGCCTATCCGCTTGGGGATATTTGGGGAAAATATTCAAAGCGAGATGTATGGGGAGAGTATTGCGGTGCAAACCAACCATCAACCGTCATCAATATCTTTAACCATTCCAACTTGTCACAGAATACACCTGTGTTGAATGTACAGAAGGTGGAAAATCGGTTGTTACGTGTGGCCGTTTCTTTTATTGAAGACGACATACAACTGACGCATATAACCAGTGTATCAAAGGCTTAACGGCCGCCAGCTGCGCTCGAACAAAGCGCCTACCCAAACGCCAATACGATAAAAATCAGCCTATCATCGCCTGAATTTAAAAAAAGTGAACACGTTTATGTACGGTGAAAATAACCAACCGGCTTCTTCTTCAAGCCAAACAAAAAAAAGAAAAAATGACGCGTCTCACCACTCACAAGAAGGCGCTCCGGCGAAACGATTACGAGACGTTCAAAACTTAGCGAAGTGGAACGAGTTCCAACTCAACTGGCAAAACCACGTTGAAGAAAATAACTTGGCAATCCAAGACAGACCGCCAGAAGCGCTGATTCGTTTTAACTACCGTTATGTCGTTAACGACAACACCGGCGCATTGAAGTACGAGCCAGTCACCGTCGATCAAGTTCTAAATAACTATGATGAGCTAGAGCGCGTTTATTATCGCCGACAAATCAATGACCCAAGCCCAATGCAAACTCGGCAACAAAGCCGCGATTCTGCTTCGGAAAGCATGTCTCAATTTGATATTAAGATCCCACCTCAATCCAACTCAGGTACCGCGTTAATGGTACCTTCTGTCGGAATGCCGGAAGAGTTTAAATCCAAAGAAAAGCTGCAAGAGCTGTATTGGTACACTGAGGGGATGAGTCGCCCCGTCTATCTGTTCGTTCACCAAAGTGAGCTGAACTTATATCAAGAGCAAATGGGGACACTACTTCAAGCCGCTGGCGTAGGTTTGGTTGGGTGGTCATTCGAGTCCGGTACCGTTGGTTTCGGTGCAACAAGAAAAGCTGTCGTGGATTTTTGCAAACTCAACCACCTTAAAAAAATCACCATGATGGACTGCAACGTACTCATGTCTGAAATGGATCTAATCTCAGCCGCAGAAGAGGCAACATCAGAAGTCAAAGACGATACCACGCTGTATATTGCACTTGGCGTCACAAGTGGTGACACCTACGAGAAAGGCGCAAAAGCACCAAACAGCTTGCTCAATGAAGGGGCAGTAAAAGGCCGACCAATCGAACAGTTCACTATGCTCAACCACAATGTGTTGTTTGACCCTGCATTTATATCTTCTTCAGAAGATATTGATGTCTCCAACGAAATGAAGTTCTTCAACAGCATTGATCAGCAAAAATCCATTGCGTTAAAAGATCTGAAGCTACACCAAAAGCTCGATGACGAACTCGAAAGTCAGTATCCAAGAATCAACAAGCTGCGATTAAAGGCAACATCCAACGTTTACAATGACAAGTTTAAAGCACATCTGACTCAAATATCTGAGAACGAAAAAAACCTCGTCATTCAAGTGAAAACGGGTACAAAACCAAACGTACAAAAGCATAACGTGACGGTTCAGGCGTTCAGTGAATACATCGCCTCAACGTTAGGAAAGGATTCTCTGCGTATTCAGTCTCTCGTTATTGAAAAGATGTTGGTGAAGTACAAAGACATGAGCATGGGGTCTGGCTATCAGTTTGAGCCGGAAGGATTGGATGAGACGAATGCCGCACTCTATCCATATGAAGAGTCGAGTCATACACATGACGAAGCGTAAGCCATAATAAGACGTGTTTCCCTTGGCAGGCCGATAGCGCCAGGGGAGATGGATACAAACTCATACTGCTCGCGTTGTGGTGTTTGTTTCTTCCTGAATTTGTCGATAGTAAGGGGGTTATATTCGTACTAAAAACGCTTTTCCATGAATAACAAATCCCAGATCTCGCCATCAAAAGAACGCTCTCCTGATTCACGCGACGTCACTTCAAACCCAAGAGATTCATAACAATTCTTGGCCACGGTGTTACGCTCAAAGACCGCCAACGACAAGACTTGAGCATGATACTGAGTTTGAGACAGTTCGATGAGCTGCGTGAGCATGACTTTCGAAAGACCTTTCCCTCGAAAATCATTGGAAACAAAAACACGACAAATTCTAAATTGGGATTGAGACTCTTTAAACAGCTCAACATAGCCAGCCTGCTTCCCGTCACAAACGAGCATAAACGGGAAGACTTCAGGTTTCGCGCAATGGAGGCTAATCTGTTGGTGGTCTAGAGGGAAATTGAAATTTGGCCCACCCCATTGATAGTTCAGTTGCTCTGAATCAATCCAACGGATGAGTGCCTCGTAATCTTCCTTTTCAAATGCTCTCAGTTCCATCTTCATCTCTGCCATTGTTTATTATTTGATGAGCCCTAAGATCTCTTTAAACTCTAGTGCTCGGCAATCTTCTACCATTTCATACAAACACATTTCTACGCCTGTTAGGCCAACGCCATTCGCAGTCAGTTTTGCAAGCGCGAGCGCTTTGTTGGCTGGCGTTCGAGAAGAAACGCAATCCGTCACCAGTTCCACTTTGTAACCCATTTGACGCAGCGACACCGCGGTTTGATACACACAAATGTGCGCTTCGATACCACAAACCAACCAAGTATCGACTTTGGCGTTTTCTACCGCGAGTTTGAATGTCGGTTCTTTGCAACCATCAAAGGTATGCTTTGCAATCGCCAAGTGCTCTTTCGCTAACACTTCACGAATCGGTTCTACCGTCGGGCCTAATCGGTCTGGGTTTTGTTCAAGCCAAACAATAGGGAGCTTGAGAGCCTTTGCGCCCTTGATTAACTTAGTCGTACTTTCAATCATCGCTTCGCTTTCGTGCATTAGCGTTGCCAGTTTACCTTGCACATCGACAACAATCAGACCGGTGGAATTTTTCGATAACATTCTCATCTCCTATGAGCCGCTTGAAGGTGAATATACTCAAGCGTTTGAATAAAGAGAATGTACCAGAACTGCCGCCTATTCTGATGAGCAAATTCGCAAAGTTATTGTCCGCTCACGCTATTGGAATTTTTCCCGAAACAGTTCGATTAACACTTTGACCTTGTTCGGCAAAAACAGATTGGATGGGTAAATCAACGTCAGATGTTGTTTAGGGTGCGTGAACTCTGGCAATACTTCGACTAACTGGCCGTCTTCTAAAGCTGGTTTAGAGTGCACTTGCGGGATAAAGGCGATGCCGTTACCTGTAATCGCCATTAACCGCAGCAAGTTCAAATCGTCCGACCTAACCGCCACGTGCAATTCTGGATCTAACAATCCGGCATTGTATCGGTTAGTCAGCAAACGATGATGCTTTAAATCGTCCATGCTTTTTAGAGGAGGATGGGCATCTAAATAAGCTTGGGAAGCGACAAAGTGACTGCGGTAAGGCAATAAGCTGAACTGAACATAGCTGTCATCCGAGACTTTCGCCACGCTCGGTAAAAGCTGAAGATCAAACGCTTGTCGCTTAAGATCCACACTCTCTTGGTGGTTCTCAATCTCTACCGACATCTCAGGGTAACGGGTCGTATATTCGTTAATGATCGAATTAAACGCCGCCGAGCTCATCAATGCAGAGGGAATCGCAACACGCACTTTACCCGTCAACTCTTGTTGGTATTCATGCATCATATTCAAACCTTGTTGAATATGCTCTATGGGTTGCCCCACCAGCTCAAACAGACGCTTGCCGTGCTCGGTCAACTCAATGGTTCGCGTGGTTCGAATCAGCAATTGGCAGCCCAACGCTTTCTCTAATTCTTGCAAACGTCGGCTCACTTTAGAGCGTTGTAACTGGTTCGCCTCTGCCGCCGCACTGATACCACCGTGCACGACGGTTTGGCTAAACAGGTGAAGATCATCAAAACTAACGTTCATTGTCCTACTTTTAGGTCATTCATGCGCTTATTGTCATTCTACTGAATTGTGACCAAGTTCTCTATAATCGCCTGTCTAATTTGCTTGCGAGCACCATAGATTCAGGTATCTATTATGACGGCAGATCATAAATTCAAACACTGGATGCGAACACTTATTGTCCTGTTCATTGTACTATTTTTCTACATCATCATTGCGGATCGACACGCACCAATCACGACCGAAGGGCGAGTCCAAGGTTACGTGGTGCAAGTTGCGCCAGAAGTGTCTGGCAAAGTGACCGATGTGCTGATTGCCAACAACCAGTCTGTACACAAAGGCGATATGCTGTTCACCATTGATGCTCGTAAATACAAAATCGCTTTAGAACAAGCGCAGCTTTCACTGCAATCCGCTTACGAAAAAGAAGCAACACTGTATTCGCAGCGGGAAGCTGCACTGGCAAACATTGCTCGTGCTCAAGCGACTTACAACAACGCGCACAGTGAGTACTCACGTCTACAAAAGTTGTCGAAGCAAAAAGTCATTTCTCAATCCAACTTAGACAGTGCCTACGCACAAAACCAAGTGTCACGAGCTGCGCTCAAAGCAGAACAACAAAACTTGAAAGTGATTGAAGCACAACTTGGAGACAAAAAAGGCCAAAGCACCGCAGTACGCATTGCTCAAAACGGTATTGAGAAAGCTCAACTCGATCTAACTAATACCGCAGTCCTTGCTCCAAGTGACGGCGTAGTAACTAACCTGCAATTGGAAGTCGGCACCATGGCAAACACCAACATGCCATTGCTTACCTTTGTACCAACCGGATCAATGTGGGTTGCTGCGGATTTTCGTGAGAAATCGGTAGCGGGCGTCGACAACAGTTACCACGCCATGGTTGCGTTTGATGCTAACCCAGGTTCAGTTTATGACTTCGACCTATCTAGTCGAGATTACGGCGTTGCCGCTGCACAGCAAACCCCAAATGGCGCACTGACCAAAGTCGAAGTGAACAACCGTTGGGTACGTGATGCACAGCGCACTCGCGTGAACCTGACCAGTGAAGAAGCACTGCCTTCCTCTCTGTTCGTTGGTTCTCGTGCCACCATCGTACTTTACCCAGACAACAGTCCGTTTTGGGCATTGATGGCACAAGTTCAAATCTACCTTGCTAGCTGGTTCCACTTTATCTACTAGGCGGCTGCGATGAAAACCTTACGTATTTGGTTTGGCTGCTCAATGGGTTTGGCGTTGAGCATGATCTTTGGTTGGTCTTACGGTTTCTTTGCCGTCATGCTGCCACTGTTCGTGCTCGGCCGTATGGACCACTTCAGTCTGCCATTGGTATTGATGGTGCTGTTCTCGGCGGTTTGGACCACGGTTCAAGCCACCTTTATTCTCGAATACTTGCAGTTCCATCCTACTCTGATGTTCGCGGCAGTGGGCATTATGATGCTGTTTAAATGCATCGCGATGATGAACCCGAAAACCTACTTGTTTGGTTACATGGGGTTGTTGGTTGGCTCGATCGTGCTCAACTTCGCGAGTTACGATTTCATGGATATTGAAGAGTTCAACGTCAACCTTTGGGTAATTTCGTTCAGCAATATCTTTGTCTGTGCCCTCGCCTATTGGCTATTTCCAGAGCCAGAATCGAAGATCTTACAAACAGAAATGACTACGCCAGTAAAAAGCGATATCGACTACATCAGCCAAGTAGCAATGGGCTGGGTGGTAGCAATGGCGGCGTTTTTGGTGTTCCAAATCGGTGATTTGTACGACTCACTTTCGGCGCAGGCTTCGATCCTCATTATCCTAACGCCAATGACATTGGCAGGCTCAATGGCCATGGCGAAAATCCGCATCATCGGTACAGCGCTGGGTTGTATCGCGGGTATGGCGGTGCAGTTAATCTTGGGCAGTTGGTTTGGTCATGGATTGCTGTTCTGGCTGACGTTTACCATCGCTATGGGGCCATTCTGTTTGTGGCTAACGAAAGGACAAGTCAAAGCCGCCATTGCGTTCTCGGCGATGTCTGCCCTGTCTGTTCCACTGACCACGTCATTAGTGCCTGAGCAGAAAGACGCGTTCTTCTCCATCTTGTACCGATTCAGTTCGATATTCGTAGCGGTAATGCTCACCGCAATGGTGATGTGGGTAGTACACCACTGGATTCGCGTGATGTTATTGAAGCATCCAGAGATGAAAAATGTGGAATTGAATTGACGGAAAACGAAGTATGCCGCTCACTTTACTGGGAGCGGAATTTTTATTTAGAACCGGTCACCCTGAACGACGAGTAACGAAGTGATTTAGGATCTACCCAAAGAGTGCTATTAAGTCCTGAGGTTATCGCCATTTTCCAAGCGAGTTGTTAGCAGATTCCTAGTCTCGTCTAGACTCGCTGGAATGACCCTATTTCGGGCTCTAACCAGATAACTGTTTTGTGGGGAGCAACGTATCTACCAACGTCCGTCATCCTGAACAACGAGGGACGAGGTGATTCAGGATCTACCCGCAAAGTGCTGTTAAGGTCTGCAAACTACTGTACTTTTCAATGCGTGCTTTTGCGCCTTACGATGTGCGATGAGATTACAACCCCTGTGAAACGATAACTCTATTAGTTTCAACATTCTTACAAGCTCTTCGCACGATGGCAGAAGCTTCCTTCTTTCTTATTTACTTGTCGCCTCAGTCCGTCTAAAAATCCATCCATTCACCACAAAACTCAAACTCTGGGCGTAACTATGCTAAAAAAGTTAACTGCAATTTTGGTTGTCGTCGCTGCCACGGTTACCGTCTTCGCGAGCTCAGTTGATGATGAAAGACTTGTGCTCTGTGCTTTAGGTAGCAATATTGTCCTCTTCAATGACAGCGCCTGCTTAACCTATATCGAGACCTTCAATCTGAGTGAAAGCTATATTGATTCAATCAACTCTGAGCTTGGCATTATGACGATATTGAACTCAGATCATGAGAATAAGTTCAAAGTCGCCAATGTGCTGTTACAACAAGGGGCAGATATCAACAGCATCAACACCCTAGACGGACTTTCTCTTCCACCTTTACACAGTGCCGTTTTATCTGACGATTATGAGTCGTTTCTATACCTCATTGATCATGGAGCAAGCGTTGAAGCTCTAAGCTCGCAAACTAGCGAAAGCTTGTACGACTTCACGGACAGGCTACTTAAGCAAAATCCGACACCGGCAAGAGCCAATATGTTGGAGTTTATTCAAAGAATGATTTAGAGAAGCTTGTTATTAATCATCGTTCGCAAACAGAAAAACCAAGAGTCTGACTCTTGGTTTTGTTTATCTAGGGGTTGATAACTGAATATTGAGTATTGCTAAAGACTCAACCCACCAACTCTTTTCGAATAATCTCTGCGCCTGCGCTGAGTGCATTGAGCTTCGCAGTTGAAACTTCGCGAGATAGAGGCGCCATGCCGCAGTTTGTGCATGGGTAAAGTTTGTCGGCATCGACGTACTTAAGTGCTTCGCGCAGAGTTTCTGCAACCTCTTCTGGTGTTTCAATCTCGTTGGTTGCTACATCAATTGCGCCAACCATCACCTTCTTGCCTCGGATAAGTTCTAATAGTTCGATAGGTACACGTGAGTTGTGACACTCAAGCGAGATAATATCGATATTGGACTTCTGCAGTTTCGGGAATACCTCTTCGTATTGTCGCCACTCAGTGCCCAGCGTCTTCTTCCAATCCGTATTGGCTTTAATACCGTAGCCATAGCAGATATGTACTGCAGTTTCGCATTTTAGCCCTTCGATAGCGCGCTCTAAACACGCAATGCCCCACTCGTTCACATCATCAAAGAACACATTAAACGCGGGCTCATCAAATTGGATAATGTCGACGCCTGCCGCTTCAAGTTCTTTCGCCTCTTGGTTAAGGATCTTTGCGAATTCCCAAGCCAGTTTTTCACGGCTACCGTAGTGATCATCATACAGTGTATCGATCATCGTCATTGGTCCCGGTAGCGCCCACTTGATCGGTTGTTTGGTTTGCTGACGTAAGAACTTCGCATCTTCCACAAACACAGGTTTGGTTCGGCTCACTGGGCCCACTACCGTCGGTACACTCGCATCATAGCGGTTACGAATGGTCACGGTTTTACGGTTCTCGAAGTCTACGCCACTAAGGTGTTCAATAAAGGTCGTCACAAAGTGTTGGCGAGTTTGTTCACCGTCACTGACAATATCGACCCCTGCCAGTTCTTGCTCTTGTAAAGAGACACGCAGAGCATCGCGTTTGCCATCAATCAGTTCGTCGCCTTGCAGTTTCCATGGAGACCAAAGCGTCTCTGGTTGAGCCAGCCAAGAAGGCTTAGGTAAGCTGCCCGCCGTTGAAGTCGGTAATAATGTTTTCATCGTCATTCCCTTCTAGATTCTCGTTTTCGATTACGCGTAATTTGCAGACCATTGCTCAAGGACCGCTTGATAAGGCTTGATGAAGTGCTCCTCAGCAAACTTCCCTTGCTCTTTTGCAAGCTGGCTGCGCTCTTCGCGGTCATAAACGATTTGGGTTAACGAGTGATCAAGATTCTTCAAGTTCGGTTGGTAGCACTGGCCGGCTACCGCGTTCGCGTTGTAAATCTCTGGGCGATAAATCTTTTGGAACGTCTCCATGGTACTGATGGTACTGATCAGCTCTAGATTCGAGTAGTCATTCAATAAGTCACCGAAGAAGTAAAACGCCAACGGAGCGACACTGTTTGGCGGCATAAAGTAGCGCACCTGTAAGCCCATCTTTTTGAAGTACTGCTCGGTCAATGATGATTCGTTTGGCTGGTATTCAAAGCCCAACACTGGATGCTGGTTGTCAGTACGGCGGTAAACCTTGTTGTCCGACACACTCAAACAAATCACTGGCGGCTTTTGGAAATGTTGTTGATACGATTCCGACTTCACGAACGCTTTAAACAGCTTGCCGTGTAACTCACCAAAATCAGCGGGAATGCTAAATTGAGGCTGGTCTTTATTGTGGTCTAATAGCAGAACGCTAAAGTCGTAATCGCGCACATAAGAAGAGAAGTTGTTACCCACAATGCCTTCGATACGTTCGTTGGTTTTGCGGTCAACAATGTTGGTTTTAAGCACTTCGATAGAAGGGAATGCTTCACCACTGCCTTGGATGTCCATATCCACAGAGATGATTTCCAACTCGACGCTGTAACGATCGCCATTTGGATTATCCCAATGTGCCAAAGCATTAAAACGATTGTCGATCATACGCAGTGCATTGCGAAGGTTATTCTGGCGGCTGTCACCACGAGCTAGGTTGGCAAAGTTGGTCGTGATGCGCGTACTGTCTGATGGTTGGTAGTTCTCATCAAAACGGATGCTCTTAATAGCAAAATTGAAATCGTTATTCATGGTGAGTTGGTATCCTATTTCCTTAGATAAACGCTGACTGATTCCTAACTCTGTTCTTGGGGATGGTTGTGTTTTTTGATTTTCCCAATCGTCAGTATGTGCAGCGTTTACCTCGAAAATTCAGTTCAAAAACAGCTGTCACAGTACCTAACACCAGAGCAGTCTGTTTTTTATACTTGCTTCGTTAATTGAATAACATTGGTAATACTTCACGTTGAACATGAAGGAATTTCATGGTTTGAGGAAAAAGCCTGTCTAGTGCGCATAAGCATACCGTCGATAAAGACTTCCATTGCAGGCGTAACATCTATCTCTACATTAGTGTTGCCTAACACGCAAAACATCTACTGGGTCTTAGCCACCAGCCTAGTGCTCGTCTTTATCGCATTGGCGAGCAACTTAATCTGGGCTATCGCAGGCAAACTGCTTCAATCGCAATTCCAGAAATATGGTAAAGCGATCAATATGACTTTAGCGGCGACGTTACTTTACTGCGCGGTACAGTTGTTTGTTTGAGGTTAAATAAGGCGTAATACTACGCCTTTTCAAATATTTTACTGACTGTAACCAAGAAAAACTAACTTAGTCGCTTGTAGTTTAAGAACACACTATAGTATATATACAATGTCAGTTTTTAGCAGAAGTATTACAGTATGGATGCATCAACGCACCATTTTGAACACTGCCTTTCCCACCATCTTGTTTCCTAACAATATGATCGAAAGAAATTGAGTTTTGGTGTATAAATCCACTACATAACGAACATGTACTACTTCTAGGTAGTGTTTCTTGAATATAAATCTGAGATTTTATATCTGTAGAAAATCTAGGTGACGTAACATTGACTTCGTCATCTCTCGTGAGAAATGCATATTCACCCAAAATTAGGTCAACGATAGTATTTTCATGTTCCTTCTTTTGTAACAAGCTTATAATTAAAGTTATTACTTTCTTTATGTGTTTGTAGCTCTTCATGCCACTGCCGTACTTAGCATTTAGACCAGATAGAAAGTGCTTATATTTGATCAAGAATTTTTCTAAATCACCACGAATAAAACAGAAAGATTTTAATGACTGCTGAGATTTTTCTACATCTTTAATGACATCTACCCAGGCTAATATTGCTGAATAGATATGATTTCCTCTTTTATTATAGAAATATACTAAAGGATGTAGTCCAAGAGATGATGGATGAGAGGAATTAATCCTTCTTAAGAATTTTCTTGTATTTTTCAGATACTGAACGGTTAATTGACCATCTAAATCATCATCAATTTTTTTTGTATTATTTGGAACATCATTACATTTTTTCACCAGATCAAATATAAAACTATTTGTTTGTGGTGAGTTATATTTTTTTACTAAAGGTAGATCTAGCGTACGGATAGCACCAGATATCTTAGGTTGAAAAACAAGTCCATTGATTTCTCGAGCTATATCTTCTATTTCCTTCATGACAGAAGGTTCAAATTGCGACCAATACTGATGACCAGCACCAGCTCTCATAATAGCTCGCGAAGCTATAGCGAATGCCTTTCTTCTGGATTGTAAAAGTTCAATTTCTGTATCGTTTATCTTAGATGCTTTCTGGTTTATTTTAAAAAATGATTGTTCAGCTTTTTCAGCACCACCAGTAACCCACTGTAATTGTATGGAAGTACGACCTAAACTAAGAGCCTTTTCTAACATTTGACGATCGGCGTTGTTGCTATCTGCTGTAGCTTTTTTGTACTCACTATAGGATTTGACAGTATTCTTTATCTTTTCTCTCGTTTTACTAGCAATATCTCTTTGTTCGTCATCAATTTCATCATTATAAAATTGTTTGGATATAGCTCCATCTCCATAGTCATCGTTTATCCAAGCAATTAGTGCCCCGAGTCTATGAGCTCCATCAATTACGAAATTGTAGGGACCTGAATTCCATAAAATGACAGCTGGTATAAGATCACCATCAATAAAGCTCTGAATAAATTCACAAAGCTGGTCATCTGTCCAGTCTGAAGTTTCCCTCTGAAAATCAGGTTTTCGCAAACCTGCATAAAAAAACTCTCCTCTTTCCAAGTCCTTTACACCAACATTTTGGTTAAATGAAGAAACTCTAGAGTTAGTTTCTACAACCTCAAAATCTTCTCTAGAAATTAAGGCATCCAAATTTACATTTGGCATTCAATTTTCCTTATTTTAAATCGTTCTATACTTGACACGTTCTACAGGTTTTCACCCTCTTTAATCCGTACATTGTGCCGAATTAAACGATAACGCTCAATTTACAAGACTAATAGTTTCAATAAGATAAAGTTGTTGCATAACATTAGATTGCTAATTTGCATTGATTTCTACTCGTAAGAAGATGACAAAGCCAATTCTTCCGTAGTAAATCGAATAAAACTAACCGTAGAACGCATCGTCGATCCAGTTAGCATGCCAAATTAAATCTCAGGTCCAGCTATCACTTGAAGTTCGCTCCTTCCCTTTTCCCACACTTTCAACGATACTCTTGCGCCTTATTGTTCAGTTGGAAAACTTCATGCCTCAAGCTAACTCCGTTGTCGTACTCGACTTTGAAACCACAGGTCTGTCTCCGAATATGGGTGATCGCGCGATTGAAATCGGTGCGGTTAAGATCGTTGATGGTGAGGTGGTCGATAGTTTTCAGCAACTTATGAATCCTGGCTTTCGTGTGAGCTCATTTATTGAGGGCTACACAGGTATAACCAATAACATGCTGCGCATAGCACCAAGTTGCGATGAAGTGATGGCATCGTTCAGTGAGTTTATTGCGGGTGAGAATCTTATCGCGCACAACGCGTCGTTCGATAAGCGATTTCTGGATGCAGAGCTAGAGCGAATCGACTGCGGTTACTCTGGTGAGTTCGCGTGTTCTTTATTGGTGGCAAGACGCCTTATTCAAGATGCACCGTCACACAAGCTGGGGGAGTTGGTTCGTTATAAGAACATCGAAAACGACGGCGTATTCCACCGCGCGTTAGCCGATGCACAGGTAACGGCAAAGCTGTGGTTGTTGATGGTAGAAGAGCTTGAACAATCCGGCATTGCAGCGCCAAGCTTTAAGTTTATGCAGACGGTAAGTAAGACAGCGAAAGGAAAAGTGGATCTGCTACTGGCTAAAAGCCGTGCTTAAACCACAAAAAAGTAACGCCCGATCATGCGGGCGTTACTTGTGCCCTATAAATCTAGATCTAGGGTTTACACTGAGATCATATGAGGTCGGATATTGGTTGGCTCTGCGCTTGCTGGCGTTGGCTTTACTCCAGAAATCGCCGCCTGCTTTTCAATAAGATCTTGAATAAAGCACTCTGTCCACGCCTCTAACGCTGCCACATTTAGCATCGCCATCGGTTGTTGCGACCATAAAACGGCGCTGTTTTCTTGATGCGACACAACGTGCGCAGGCCAGTATTCACCAAAGATATTGCTCTTTGCCAGCTGCTCCGATATCGGGTTTGCCTCACCAAGTTCTGCATACAGTACCATCCACTCTTCATTCTGATGCGTGAAATGAAGTTGATACTTTTGGTCAATCAACAGGCTGTAGATACCATCTTGCGCGGTTGGGTTCTCTAGGCCGTTCTTTTCGAAAAAGTGTTTAACTAGGTGATCGAATGTGGTTGTCATTAGTGGTTAGCCTCCAAGTTGACGATGCTGAATTCTCCCGATAAGCCGAATTTCGGTAGGTCGTAGCCTGATTTGTGCCAGAAGTCCTGAACAAACCAGCTGGTGAAATCTTCCTTGCTTGGGAAAGAAAACTCACCGAAGTTCGGGTCAAAGAAGGTCACTTTTTCTCCATCTACCGCGGCGGCAACGGCGTGTGCATTGCTTGGACCTTCAAGGCCGATCTTCTTCAATAGTGATGTTTTAGGGCCGTTATCAACAATCTTTGCCGCAAGCTCTGCTGCACTATTTCGGCCACGGCTTGTTTGTCCATGCACACGTGATAATGCCCCAAGTTCTCGGTAAGGCGATTCGATGTTGTTGCTTCTTAGCCAACCTTCTGTGATCGCTTCTTGGTCATAACCCACCATGCCATCGGTTTGCAGTTGCGCGACAGACTGCATTGTCTCTTTGTTCAACTTACCTTTGTCGCTTGCCGTTCCTGATTGAAATAGCTGTTCGCCAAGGTTAGAGCCTTCTGCTCGTGCCTTCATCCAATGAGCGCTCAGTGCTTCACAACATCCGCCAGAAGTGTTGGTGTCTTTTAGGATGGCGTTTTTGATGCTGCCCGTTACCTGAGAGACTTGCATGCTTACTTCGCCGTTGTGTTTTGCTGCCGAGTTACGCAATGAAGCGGTTTTAGTGCTGACCAGCGCGTGCAAAATACGATCGCCCAGCGTTTGTACCGCTGTTTTGAAGTTTTGTAACTTTGAGCGAGGCTCTGCGCTTTGTTCTGGTGTCGCGCTTTGCAGAGAAAACGAACTGATCGGTGCGGGGTTTGCGGTAGCACCGCTATTCATCTGTTGCAGCATAAAGTTGCGAATGGCATCTGGCGTCATTTGCGTGCTTGCACTCAAACCACCAAGTTGACCTTGGTTTTGTGGTTGGCTGACTGGTGCAGTGATGATTGGTCGACTGATAGGAGAGATATTAGTAATACCTTGCATAACTACCTGCTTTCTTTGTTTGTTTTTGTATGCAGCAAGGTTAACCAAAGCAATGAAGGTGGGCTGTTAGCCATGGTCGTTGTTTTGTTGATTTGTTGATTTGTTGATTTGAGCGAATCTTTCTCTCATATAGAGAAAAGGCTCTTAGAAAGATTAATAGTAACTATTCATATAGAACCATACGATATAAATCACTAATTAATCTTTAAAATCTTATTTGCCATTTTTATTTGACCAGGAAGATAAATCATCTGTAACAAATTAGGCATTGAAAATATGACTACAGCTTTTAATAAATTTAAAATAATATCGTAATCACCAGGAGTAAATTTAAGAGCTGACATTAAAAAAGCTAGAAGGATAAATGCATAACAAAACTTTTGAACAAACTCATCGGGATACCAAGAGTACGTTATTTTCGTTTGATTTTTTTCTTGTTCTAATTTACATCGAAGCTCGCCCCCAATTTCACTCCCCGCAAGAATTGAACTTGAGTTTGTGAGCTCACGAGTATTAAACAATCTGTCTTGATGAGCTTCAAAACTTCGAGAAGTTTTTCTTCGTATTATTAGGATATTTTCCTTCTTCTTAGTCAAGTAAGCACCTTCACTAGGGTTACTCTCATTCAAATAAAAATAATCAGTATTGTTTAACCGAGAAAGAATCTCTTCTATTGGTTCATCGCTATATTTTTCGCTTCTATAAAGTGCGTGATTTATATGCATTACAATATTACAGCCTTGTTTAAAATTGAGATGTAAATTTTAAACAAGGCCGGCTAAAACACCACTTCCAAAATGACCATTTTTATAGGCAAATGGTCTTTATTTTAATAAAGCTCCAAACTGCGAGAATTTCACGCCGGCACTCTATCCGAAATCACCTTGCCATCTTTGATGGTGATGATGCGTTTGGTGCGCTCTGCTAGGGCGTTATCGTGCGTCACGATGATCAAGGTTCTGCCTTCAGCGTGGAGTTGATTGAACAAGGCTTCAATCTCTGCACCAGATTTCGAATCCAATGCACCAGTAGGCTCATCGGCTAGGATGATTTGCGGATCGTTGACCAAGGCTCTTGCAATCGCGACCCTCTGTTTTTGACCGCCAGAAAGCTGGTTTGGTTTGTGGTCGAGACGATCCCCTAGCCCGACTTGCTCTAGCAATTTAGCGGCACGCTGGCGACGTTCTTTGGCTTTAATGCCAGAGTAAACCAACGGCAGTGCCACGTTATCCAACGCTGTCGCGTATTCCAGCAAGTTAAAGCTTTGGAAGACAAAACCTATCTTTTGGTTACGAATACCGGCTAGCTCGTTCGGGCTTAAACTTGCGACGTTTTGACCACCCAATTGGTATTGGCCATCGGTTGGTTTATCTAAACAGCCAAGCATGTTCATCAAAGTCGATTTACCCGAACCAGATGGGCCAAGAATCGACAGAAACTCCCCTTGGTTGATGGTTAAGTCGACGCCATCTAGAGCGCGCACTTCAGCCTCTCCGCTTGCGTAGTATTTGCAAATGTTAGTCAGCTCAACCAATGGGGCGTTTGACATTTTCTCTCCAGAATTCTTTTTATTATTCACTTTGTAGCGCCTCCAGCGGGCTCACTTTTGCTGCTCGGTTAGCAGGTAACCAAGCAGATGCGACGCCAATAAACACCAAGGTGCTAATCACAATTGCAACGACTATCCATGAGAGCTCAGGGACGGGTCTGCCAAGGCGTTCATAAAACATGTTGCCTTCTAAATTAATCGCACTAATTGCGCTAACAAGCGCATAAGTCACTCCTAATCCCAATACGCCACCTAACATCATCGTCATCAGTGATTGCACCAAATAGTGCAGACGAATCGCGGTTGGCGTAGCACCAACGGCCATGCGCACGCCAATATCTCTGGTTGAACGTTTCACGGTTGCGTACATCACATTCGCAATCCCGACGCCCGCCACGGCAAGCGTGACAAAGCCAATGATGCCAAGAAAACTTTGTAGACCAACTAAGAACTGTTGCATGCTTTTCTGTTTAAGAAACATGTCTTCCACTTGGACGACTTGCTCGTCACTCACACTGGCACCATGTTTACGAGCGATCACCTGACGAATGGTCTCTGCGAGTTTTTCACGATCTGCATTAGCATTCGGCTCTACGTTGATACCGCCAATATCACCATTAGTATGAAAGCGTTGCCACGTGGCTAACGGCACAAAACTGGCGTAGTTAATTTGATCACCCTGTTCGATTTCAGCACTGTTTTTCTTCAACACGCCAATCACAGTAAACTCTTCACTGCCAATCTTGACCTTTTTACCCACTGGATCGGCTTGTAACGTCACAGGAGCAAACCAGCTGAAGTCTTCATTAGGATTAAACAGATCCGCAGCGAGTGAATAACCCAAGACAACCACCTTACGCATCTGCTTTTGGTCGAGCGGATTGAGCCAACGACCGCCATCCATTGGGATCAGATTGGTCATGGACGCAAAATCCGTCGTGACGGCTAATGGCTCTTGCCATGAACCTCTATCGTCCACGGTGATACGCTCATCCCATACTGCGGTTGGCGCAACGCTTTTCACCTCTGGTAGGGCTTTAACAACATCGGTATCGTCGGCTTTTAAGGTTAGAAACTTACCTTGGTGGAACACACCATAATCGACAGTCGCCATGCCTCCGGTTAAATAAATCAGATTACCGTTGCCATTTTGCGCGGTTCTCAATACGCCCTGACGAATGCCCTCGCCCACGGCAAGCATTGCAGCGATACACAAGGTCGCCCATGCCACAGCAAGAATGGTTAAACCCAAACGCAGCTTTTCTGCTGCCATTTCTTGAAAGATTTGTCTCATCGGTAGCAACATGATTACGCCCTCGCACTTAATGCAATTACGGGGGTGAGACGCGATGCTCGCCTTGCCGGAAAGTAAGACGCCAGCAACGCCAAAACCAGCGTGACTAACAGTGACCAAGCGATAGAGTCTGGCGTGATAACCGGAAAACCTAACCACTCCGGTAAGGTAATGGAACCAAGCAATGCGACCACTAAATAAGCAACCATTAAGCCGAGAGCTGTACCGACCGCCACCAAAATGAGTCCTTCAAGGATGAACTGGTTGAGTATGGATTTTTGCGTTGCACCAATCGCCAAGCGTACGCCGATTTCTCGCGTTCGTTCTGTCACAGAGAGGAACATAATATTTGCGACACCAAGAGCGCCAACGGCCATGGTCATCGCACCGCTTGCCCCAAGGAAGATTTGAATGCCACGAAAAATACCCGTGATCACCGCTGCGCCCTCACTGAAGTCTGGCAAGTTAATCGCTTCTTTGTCAGTTGGGTCGAAGTGCAATTGCTTGGCATAAAAGTTAACAATGGCTTGTCGGAATGCGTTGCCATCCATACCGTCGACTGGCTTGAGTAGCAGCATCCAAGGTTTGGCATCCCACAAATCAAGGTAGGTAGTTTGAGGGATGAAGACTTTACGGCTATCACCAAATGAAATGCCCGCATCTTCGTCTTTCATAATGCCGATCACCAAAAATGGCACGCCATTAACTTTGGCCATTTGACCGATACTGATTTCACCCATTTTGGCAATTTGGTCGCCCAAAATCGCTACGCGAGTGTGATTGGCAATATCACTAGGCGACAGATTACGCGAACCCGACTCCAACTTGCGTTGAATCAATGAGAAATAGTACGGGTCTATGCCGCTAACAAAACTCGTGAGTTTTTGGCCTTTTTCATTGGTGATGTTTGCATCCCACTTGGCATACACACTGGATGCAGATTTCACAAAGCCAGATTGTTTGATCATATCGACTTTATCCTGCGGGATCTGAATCTGACGTCGTAAAGGTAATCCGTGCCAAGGTTTGCTGGTGCTCGATGGAAACGCGACTTGCACATTATTGACCATAAACGACAACTGCTGAGTTTGATGGCGATAAAAGCCCTCTCCCAGCGCAATCAAAACCACCACAGATATTACGCCCCACGCAATGGCAATGATGGCGAGCATGCTTTTCATGCGGTGTGCCATCAGCGTTTGCCATGTTTGCTGCAATAAGGTTTGCTGCAATAAACTGGTCATGAAATAAACGCTCGAGAGATCAGTGCCATGGTGTCGTCATCTAACTTACCTGCAGTTTGCAACAAGCCGATACGCTGACGCCAATAGTTGTACAAGTTGGTTTGTAGGCTGTTTTTCGCCTCAAACAAGCTGTTGTGTGCACTAATCACTTCTGATACTTCGAGCAAACCCGCATCATAAAGCTTCTCTTTGCTGCGCAGTACTTTCTCACGAGAAGTAACCAATTCGTCCGCCATCAAAACTTGGTTCCAATTGATGTCGACTTGAGTGAACTGCTGGATCACGCGCTTTTGAATATCGATTTCCACTCGACGTAGATCTTGCTTTGCACTTAGGGTATTGAGTGACGCCTCATCGACTCTGGCTCGTGTTGCGCCGTTCAAATCAATGGGCACACTGAGTGTAATGCCTGCATTGAACTCGCCGTCTTTACGTCGGTCATCATCGTTGTAGCCAACATTCCCTTTTAACGTTGGGTAATACCCACCTTGTGCAGAATCTTTGGCAAACTCACTGGCTTTCACGTTTTGCGCGGCCACTAAAAGTTCTGGACTACTGTCCTTCGCGAGCTTTAACCATTGCTCTTGAGAGTCCACCAGCAATGGCGGTTGAACAAGGGAATCAGTACGAATTTGATCGACGTTTTGCGGGATTTGATTGATCAACGCAGCCAGTTCCGCTCGCTTCACTTCTAAGTCAGAACGCGCATTCAAGATACCGGCTCTGTCCGCAACTTGTGTTGCTCGAATCTCTTCGACATCCACCGATTTCACTTTACCCGCGAGGTAACGCTTCTCGATGATCTTCAGCAGTTTGTTGCCTTCTTCCAACTTGGATTGCGCCAACTGCAAATCACCTTGTGCACTCGCAACATCCAAATACGATGAAAGCAATCTTTGTGCTAATTCATTATGTGATTGAGCCAGTTCAAGCTGAGCTTTGATGTAGTTGGCATTCGCTTGGTCTAGATCCGACCACAAGCTGCTGTCCCAAATGGTTTGAGAAAGCGATGCCCCATAACTATTAGTATTGTCGGCAGATTCGCTCCAATTCGCTGATGCTGTCGCACTCAAACCGGGTAAGAGTGAACTACGGCTTGCATCGACACCCACTTCACCAAGTTGAACACCAATTTTGGCTTTCTCGTAATTTGGATCACTTTGCTTTGCCTGTTGCCACGCTTGTTCAATCGAAATTGCATAGCTTGGTAAGCTGAGTGTTGCCGCTAAGATCGCAACACCAATTTTAGATAAGTGCAGCTTAGCCATGTGCGGCTCCCATCATCATGCTGTTATCGATGATCTCTTCATCTAGCTCAACACCATCTAACACTTCTACATTGATGCCGTCCGACAAGCCTAGCTTCACTTCCTGTTTGTGGAAGCCTTGCTCTGAACTATCAGGGATCAATACGTTTGGCGTATCGCCATCAAATTGCAGCGCTCGTTCTGGCAAGGTTAATACGTTCTCAGATTTCTTCAGTGTGATTTGTGCCGTTGATGAAAAGCCTGAACGCAGCAATACTTCTTTCGGGATCTTCAACTCACCCACTTCGACCTCAAATCCGTTATCGAAGCTTTTTGCAGAGGCATTGCCTTCAGGCGAATTTAGGTTTTCTGATTGAATCGCCACTTTGGTTAGCACACCAGAGATTTCCACATCGGGATACGGCGCCACGGTTAGTAGAACTGGCATACCCGGAGAAAGCTGCGCGGCATCATGCTCGCTCACGCTGCCTTTGAAGATCAGACTGTTCATGTCCGCAAGAGACATCATTTCTGTCGCGGCCTGGCTAGATTCAGTTGAGATGATTGGCTCACCGACTTCGACTTTGCGGTTTAATACTGTGCCATCAATTGGTGCGTAAATGGTTGAGGTTAAACGAGCGTCACCAATGGAAGCTTCACCGCTGCGAATTAATTCGAGGTTCTGGCGTTTTTGCAGTACGTTCGCTTGAGCCGATTTCACGGTTGAACGCGCACTGACATATTCGTCGTAGTTGTTTGGAATGATGTCTTGTTTCACCAAGCTTTCAAGGTTAGCCAGCTTTTGTTTGGCTGATTCGAGGTCCGCTTCACTGCGCATTAAGTCTGTTGAAGCATCAGTAAGCGCTTGAGGCGTCGGGTTCGGACGAACCTTAATCAATGGTTGGCCTTGCTTGACCTTTTCACCGACCTGAACGTACATCTCGCCCACTATGCCATCGATTTGTGACTTAATAGATACTGAGTGTGCAGGGACAATATTGCCGACTGCCACCGCTTGTTTCTCGATGGTTCCCTTTTCCACTGCCAACGTCGGAAACGCCTCTGGTTGAGCCGAAGATTGCAGATAGAAATACGCACCGCCGCCAAGTAATGCAACGCTCACAGCAGCGACAAGCCAAGTTTTTGCCATTATTGATTCCAATTATTGTTTTGTAGTCTTGTGACCATCTGATGAACATAAAGTTCTAAGGATACCGTGGTTTGAAGCCGCTAAAACTGTCATATTTGGTAAGGTTTTGTCAGGGCGCTTTGACAATAGGCAAGATGAATAGCTGAGATTGGAATTTGGCTCACTCACAATCATAAACGTTAACAGGGTCGATGATTAAACCTCAACACAACGACCCGTTGGCAAATGCTCCAGACGATCACCAAGCACTTCTTTCAGTAAATGATACGCCTTCATGCCCGTGCAATGGCCCGTGTAAAACTTCTCAACAGGGTATCTAGATAGCGCTATCCCTAATGCTTTGATGTCATCTTTAGTGCCGCCAATGCTATTAAATACGGGTAAGCCCACAAGATGAAAGCCACCCACTACCGCTTTGATCCTGTCGTTTGGAAACAACTCAACGGCCGTTTCAATCATGTTCAATACTCCGCTGTGCGCACATCCAGTAAAGATAACTAAGCCATCCTCCTCCTTAATCACCAAAAGTAGTTCGTGCTCAAAGGTGTCTTTTTCATAACGGCCGTCTTTTGATCGGGTATAGAGGTACTGATTTCCTTTGGGTTGTGGGTACTTGTCGCTGATCTTGGTAATAACATGAACATTCGGAGCAACTTGTGTCGTTTCAGTGACCAGCACGATACGGTCACTTGTTCTCTCCAACAACACTTTGTCGATACCAACATCACTCTTGAAACCAAAAGCTCGAAAGTAGTAATCCTTGTCTCCACACGACTTTAAGTAGACTTTGGCTACATCGTTTTGCTCTAGAAAATGAGATGTGCCGTTGCAATGGTCATGATGCCGATGAGAAATAACCGCGAGATCCACTTCTTGAATATCAATATTAAGTAAAGGTGCGTTGTCGCAAAACGTTCGCCCACTGCCCATATCAAACAACAGTTTGGTTCCTTCAGTGTCGATATGCAGCGATAAACCGCGCTCGACACAGAGATCGGTTCTGTGCTCAAGACGAGCATTATCAACGAGAGTGGTAACGATCATTGTGCCTCCTAATGGCGTTGAACCGCTTTAGTGGATGAGACAATAACGAGGTTTGATGCTTGTAGAAAAAAGTAATGGTAATTGTGTGATTAGACAGAGGTTTACAGTATCCGTTTTCTATCATGCTTGATCTTCACTTCGCTGCTAACACATCAATCAAGCGGTTTTGATCCTATTAATACTTGACGGAGGATCAAGAAACGCACTATCATTTGCAAAACTGACCAGTTGGTCAGTCAGTATGTAGAGTGAGCACGATGGACAAACGACAACAGATCATTGAAGTTGCAACGCAGTTATTTGCGGAACATGGCTTTGAGAAAACGCCCGTCTCCACCATTTGTGAGAAGGCTGAGATTTCAAAAGGTTTGGTGTTTCATCACTTCAAAAATAAAAACGAGCTGTTGAGACAAGTTTTTGTTCATATCACTCAGATCATTGAAGAAACGGATAAAAATGATGAGCATTTATCCAACGAAGAAGGTGGCATTGAAGCGATGATCCACTCGATCTTCGATGGCATGACGGTTCCTGAACATCGCAAGATTTACCAGTTCAACTTTAGTGTGATGGTGCACCCGACAACCAGAGCGATTGTTGTCGACCTGATAGATGAACGCTACCAAGGTTTGCAGGCATCCACTGAAGAAGTCTTCCGCTCGCTAGGGCACACGAACCCGGCAGTGGTGACAAAAATGTTCATCGCAGAGATCGACGGCATTGCCATGAACTACTTACTGAATGAGGACTTCCCTATCGAAGAAATCAGACAAGAGTTCATCAAAAAGTACTGTTAGAAATACAAAAAATCATGCACATGTCGATGCGTGATTTTTTTGACCAAACACACTGACCGCACGGTCAGTCAGTGTGTTCATTAAATTTAAAAACGAAGGAGAAACCAATGAATACACCTTATCAAATTCAATACGAAGCGTTCGCAAAAGCAGGTGGACTATATGACGAGAGACACGCCAAACTCTATGCAGAATTTGCCGACAATCTTATTGCGGATGGTAGCTTTTCAATCGTCTACGAAGGCGTAGCACACGCATGCTATACCCCTATCGTGATTGATGCAGCACCACACCTAAAATGCTATGTACTTGCGCCACTAGCCGTACTACCTGAATACCAAGGCAAAGGCTACGCGACAAGATTGATGGAAGAAGCAGAAAAGCAGTTAGATGCAGACGTTATCTTTGTGATGGGTGAGCCGTTCCACTACGGAAACCGCTACAACACGCCGCACAATGTGTTGCCACCAGTAAGAACGCAGGCTCCTTTAGAGTGTTGGTTTGCACGTGAGCTTACACCTGGCGCATTAGATGGTATTGGCGAATCAACTTCATCAATCAAAGGCCCTTATGCAGAACCATTGATGTGGGGTCATCCAGACGAACAGGTTCAATAACGCCTAAATAACAAAAGCCCAAAACACTTGTTTTGGGCTTAGTTGAATAAGATTCTACTGGTCACAATGTGCAAAGACTCTTTGCTTGTCAGATAGTTTTTTAGCGGCTTCTTTCGCTAACAAAATTTGTTCTTGGGTAGCTTTGAATTCAGAGCCTGTTCCCGGCCAGTAGTACCCTTGCTCATCATGACAAAGAGTGATGATGATTGGGTCATTTCCAATTTTAGGGGAGTCTCCAATCTCTGTGTACATATCGAAAGTGATGTTGGTAGTAATGTGGCCTCGAACTCCATCCAACACCTTAGCTTGAACCTTATAGTAGTTATCTCCACCGTCTTTCTCTGGCCCTTCAAAACCAGTTAGCACCACAACAGCCGAGTATGGAGTCTCACCTATTGCTTCAATCAGGGCCTCACTTGTAGGCGCGTTATCTTGAGAGGCACAAACAAACAAACTGACTAGACCTAATAAACTGATTAATTTATACATACTTAACTTTCTGCACCTGCTTTCACCGCCCCTTTTGTATAGATAGGTAGCGTGCCTTTTGTATCATCATAACTATTAGGAACAACAAATTTATCCCATGCTGTAAGGGGATACTTAGCAATGTTTACTTGATTATTTTGGTTTCCACCCAACATGTAAAGGTACTTTCCATCGGGGCTCTTACCTACGACAAACGCAACATGACCACCACCCCTCCTCGTTTTAATTCCTAATGCACCATGAATTGGACTAGTGACACTTTTACCAAAAGCTTCCCATTCCTTTGCTCTGTATGCCTCTTTCACTGGTTTTATGCCATGTTGTTTGAACACCCACGCAACAAATGAACCGCACCAAGCATTTTGACCTCCAGAATCATCGGTTCCCCAAAATTTTGATGCAGAAAAATACTCCAAGATCCTTGGGTTTGCTTTTGTCCCAGAAACTTCCGTTTGCCCTAATTCACCAAAAGCGGTTTTCATCCAAGTAACTTTGGTTGTTAAACTTTCCACCTGAGGTTTAGAGCTCTTTCTAGGCGAAGTTGACGCGACGCTATTGAGCTTTCTATGTGTTTTCCCATTCACGTCAATACGCCCATCTGGCCTTACCATAAATATCAATCTACGTTGGCAAGCTTTGATCGCAGCTACTGTTTTGGACGACATTGGATTGCGTCCGAGTGAGCCATCAACAACCAGCTTTGGTCTAAACCCAATCGCGTTTTAATGATGGTTCAAAACTTGTTGAACAGCTATGATATCGCTCTTTGCATTAATACCACCGACCCCTACAGAACTACGAATTTTCAGTTGCAACTTTTTCTCTCCCTCAAGCTTGGATTGAGAGAGTAGTTAAGTTTATGGACTAGTTGAACAAATACAACACTGGTACACGATAGACTGCTAAAACGAAATAAGCTGTTGGAAATATTAATTACACACGCTTGCGGCAGACATCACTAAATACATAGACAAGCAGTCTTGTGGATTGGGGCTGAGTGCAGGAAACACCGCATACTCTTTCAACACACCTTGTTTCTTAAATCCACATTTTTCGAGCACGCGAATACTGGCTTGATGGTCGATATGAGGCGCTGTATGAATCTGCTTGACTCCGACACTTTTCAGATACTCAATCCCGAGCTTACACGCCTGAGTCGCATACCCTTTACCTTGATAATTTCTAGAGATCCCAAAGTGAATTTCGCTATGACTGTTTTCAGGGATTGAGACTAAGCAACCAATGGGAACTTGAGTTGCGCTTTCTTCAATTGCGAGTACCAAAATACTAGGGACATCCAGCTCATATTGGGTTCGCCATCTATTGATAGCTTGTAACGTTTGACTTGAACTTTGATGCGCTTGTCGGTTTAGGTACAAACACGCTTGTTCATCACCAAGGTAGTTTTCAAACAAAGGAGCGGCATCTGTTTCTTCAAGGTACCTAATTGCCACATCTTGCGCTTCAACCCTCATTCACTTCCCTCTCGAACAAGTTTCTTTGGGTGTTAAAGGTTGGCCACTAAAAGTCGAACGCAAATCCGGCTCCATACGCACTTTCGTCGAAGTTGTAATTAGAGATTGTTAGGCCGTAACCTGTTTCTGCTTTCATGTAACCTCTTAGCCCTTGATAAACGGGGAAGTTCCAAGATGCGCGATAGAAACCCTTTTCCCAATCTTTTGTAAACACGTTGGATACCGTGAACTTTAGTTTGTGATCATTTTCAGAAATCCAAGCTGCTTCTAGCTCGCCATACCCAAGAAAGTCAACGATATCCGGGTTGTAATGGTGACTACCAACATCAAGCCACGTCTTAAAACGGACAAAGCCAGAGTCAAAGCGCCACTTGTTATCTAGGTATACGCGATTCCAACTGACCTCATCATTGCCACCCGCACCATTGGATTGATGCTCAAAACCAAGCGAAATGCGCCAAGGGTTTAAGTTCCAACGATAGAAGACGGCAGGATTATATTGGTCATCCCTAAAGTAAGCAGAATCATCGTATGCCTCCCAGTTAGAACGCTGGGTGTAAGAGACAAAAAGCCCATCATCACCAAAAACCAGTAGCTTGTATTTCATGCTGATTTGGAACTGAACCATGACATCTTTCGCATCATGACCGTTAGGATTAAGCGGAGCGAAGCGCTCTTGATTCACCTTTGATTCCGTATAGAAAGGCAATAAATAGTTGTCTTCGTGAGCAGAGAAACGTCTCTCCTCTGCATAGACCTCTGTTACAAATATCGATGTAAAAGCAGCAAGTATGCATACTTCTTTACGGTTAAGCATCATCGTCCTTTTTATCTGTAAATCCATGAATTCAATATAGAAGATAATTAGCAACTTATCTGTTGAATCAACCTATCTTGTCTTGATAAACATCAGGTTGCCATATCTGCATAAAGTTCTCGACAGGCTCAATAGGCTTAAAGCCGCACTGTTCATAAAGGCCGTGTGCATCGCGCGTCGCAAGAATCATTCTGCGTAGACCTTGAAGATCTGGGTGGGACACAATTTCAGAAACCAACCACTTACTAATGCCATTGCCGCAGTAATCAGGGAGCACGAAAACATCGGCGAGATAAGCAAAGGTGGCTTTGTCAGTAATAAGGCGAGCAAACGCGATTTGCTGATTCGACTCGGTAAACACACCAAAGCAAAAGGAGTTTCGTATTGCTTTATCTAGCGTGTCCCTTGGCACTCCTTTCGCCCAATAGCTCTGTGAAATGAACTGATGGATGCAATCAAGATCCATATCTTCAAAGGCGGTGCTAATACGATATCCTTGCATGTTGCTCTCCATGACAGTTAATTAACTTTGCTTTCTTAGCTCTAAGAGCAGGTAACGACATACATAGCCAGCACCTGATGTGTAACCAACGAGGTTTTCTAGTGATACGACTTCAAGCCCTGCGTTTTGGCTGAATTCACGGACTTCGCTCTCGGTGTAAGCGGTATGTACAACCGCGCCACTGTAGGTATTTCTTGGCAGGTCTTTTCCATCTGGGTCGTGACATTGGAAACTGATAAAACAGCGCCCGTCAGCATTGAGCTTGTTAGCAATGCATTGAAGTAGCGACTGGGGTTTGGCAAGAAACTCCGTGAAACCAAGCGCGGTTATGATGTCGAAGGTTTGATTGAAAATCGGAGAGAAAGGTTGGTCGAGATTATGAACGTTGACACTTTGATAGAGGTTTGTCTCGCGTGCTTTATCGACCATTTTGGATGAGATATCTAAGCCGTGCAGAGTAACTTCTGGGTAATGAGTTTTGATGACTTCCCCGATGCTGCCTGTGGCACAAGCCAAATCAAGAGCAGAAACTTGTTGGAGATTAAGCGTTTTTAGCTTCCCATCTATCCAACGCGGACCAACATATTGGCTGTCTTCGATTAATTTCTGATACCGCTCAGATACTTCATCATACATTGTGGCAACGTCCATGATTCCTCCTTGATCGTTGAACGCTGCCAATGTAGCACGCCATATTCACCTACACACTTATGTCATTGTAAAAGCGTGAAAAAGGTCGACGTGTTACACATTAGTTTATGCCATCCAGATCCTTGCCAGAATGCCAATTGGCGTTGTGACTCCTGTGGTGATTGAGCTCACCTCTCCATCTTTTAATACATAGATAGTGGGCGTCACACTGATGCTCCATTCTTGCATAATGCTGCTTTTCGGATCGTTGATGTTGTTGAACTGGTAACCTTTCGCCTGCATGAATTGGTCTACCCGTTCTTGCGGACCTGACGCACCTGACACAGTGACGACTTCATAGTAATCACTCAGCCAACTCACGCTTGGGCTAACAAACTTACATGCCGGACACCAGGTTGCCCAAAAGTAGACCACAACGGGCTCTTCATGACTTTTGGCGATCACGTCCATATATTCACCATCAGCCATGACTACGCTTAGCGGCGGCGCTTGCTCTTTAGGAATGTCTTTGGTGCGATACCAATCCATGGCGACCGAAATCACGGTCACCATAAGCACCATTTGCAACGCTTGACTAAGCCAGTATTTCAGCGATTTACGCTTTTTTACTGTGTTCACTTAATCGTGCCTCCACTTGCTTGTTCGATTGCTTTCACCACAACATCGTCAGTCAGAATCACAGGCAAAGGAATACCCTCTGGCGCTGCTGGTCCATATACGATGTTAAATGGCACACCAAAGCGACCGTGTGCACGTAGGAAGTCGGTCACTGAGCCGTTCGGATGTGTCCAATCGCCTTTCAGTGTCGCCACGTTCGGACTTTGCAACAGTGAATAAACCGGATCTTGCCAGATCACACCAATCTTGTTGGCTTTACAGGTCACACACCAATCTGCCGTCACATCGACAAATACCACACGACCATTTTTCACGTGCTCAGTGATGGCTTCGTTAGAGAGTTTTTCCCAAGCCAAATCTTCTGGCAATGGCGTAGCCCAATGATTTGCAGTCACACTGCCTAACACCAAACCACCAGCGATCAGAATCAAAGAGGCGCTGCCTGAGATAGCTAACGCTTTGTTGCCATAAATATGCTTCACACGTGCCATGACCGCGATAAATGCTACCAAGCCAATCAAGATAACCCAGAAGATTGGTAAGTGGTTTGCCATCAATGACAACAACCAAACGCTAGTTGCCAGCATCATGATGCCAAAGACGATTTTTACGACATTCATCCACTGACCCGGTTTTGGCAGTTTTAAGGCAATACCTGGGAAGATCGCCACTAAAATCCATGGCAGCGCCATACCAATCGCAAGTGCGGTAAAGACTGCGAATAACGTGATGACATCAGCACCCAATGCGAAAGCCACCGCTGTGCCAAGGAAAGGTGCAGAGCAAGGCGTAGCTAGTAGTGTCGCAAACATGCCTTGAACGTAATGCCCCACTAACGAGTTATCGCCTTTTGACGCCAACCAAGTATTGGTACCTGAAGAAAGACGAATCTCAAACAAGCCCAACATATTGGCACCGAACAGTGCAGTAACTAAAACCATCACACCAAGGAACCAAGGGCTTTGGAATTGAACGCCCCAGCCGATAGCGCTGCCTGTAAGCTTAAGCACCAAGATAAAGCCAGCTAAGATCCAGAACGAAGTCAAAATACCTAATGAAGACGCGATGAATTGCGTGCGAATTTGGCGGCGTTCTACCCCCTGCGCGGCAACAATACTACTTAGCTTCATGCCCAGAACCGGTAACACACAAGGCATGATGTTGAGAATCAAGCCACCGAGCAACGCAAATAGGAAGATGCTCACCAGTGATGTACTTGGCAACGTCTCTGTGATCAATCCTGTTTTAACAGGTGCCACTTCTTCTGCTAGCAAGTTGCTATCTTTAATTGAAACGAAAACCGATTGGTTATCCAGTTCCACATCACCCAGCCACGTGTTTACTTTGTAGTTTGCTGTCAGGGTATTGCCTTCTTGGTGCAGCCCAAGCAGTTTGAAACTGTAATCGCTGGTGCTTTCATCAACACCATCAACCAGCACCTCTGGTTTTTGCCAACCTTGTGAATTGGTCAGTTTGATTTGTAGTTTAGATTGGTTTGCATCCCAGTTTGCTTCTGTCACATCAATAAATGGCGAAGCTTGAGGCACACTGCTCACCGCTTGCGCATAGCTGAACATCACACCTTCATCGACTTGTAAGTCAGAAGGCATGAAGGACAATTGAATATGGTAATCCGTCAGGACACAAATCGTTGTGCACGAAGAAAGCGTCAATGTCGCATCAATCGTCACAGGTTTAGTCATATCTTCAACGTGCAAGGTCATCGGGAAAAGCGTGTCGCCTTTGTAACCCAGCGTTTCAATACCAAGCAGTTCATATTTCTGCGGATATGGCCACTGCCAATCCACCTTAGTTAGGTTTTGTGATTTTTCCCAATCAATGGATGGCGCAACACCGCCCTCGCCCGGCGAACGCCAGTAGGTTTTCCAGTCGCCGCTCAATTTGACATCGAGATATCCCGTCAGCGTTTTTGCTTTAGGATCGTGTTGGCCAGTAAGGACAAAGCGTGTTTGCACAGGTGGATGCTGAGGGTTGGTCAACCATCCCGTGTCTGTCGTTTGTGCTTGGGTAATTAGCGAGAATAAGCTCAGTGCCAGCGTCATGATAAGCATCAACGCGGCTTGAGTCGTTTTTTTCATGTGGTTCATAGTTATTCCTAGTTAAAAACAAGTGTAGAGAAAAACTGACGATACGAAACTCGTCAGAAATCACTTGTCATTCGCGGAATACACACAGGGTGAGATGGACTCGATACTTTTGGACTATCGGTTCGGTCCATTGTCTTTTGCTGGCGAACGCACAACAGCGCCACACGACAAGCGCGAAAATGCCAACAAATAATACAACGACCAAGGTTTCCAGTTGCTGCTGAGCAAATTGAATCAGCTTTTCAGACAATTCACATTTACTCGTATCATGTCCTTTTTCTGCTTTTACGATTTTAACTTCATCGCCAATGAGCACAGAGGTAGGGCTAGAGTCATATTGCATAGCACAACTGAACATCAAGCCAGAATTTTTCATCAAGCACACAACAATCACCCAGCCGATTAGTGCTAGGAACCATTTTCCCTGTTGTCGGGACGCGGCAGATTGTAGAGTGGATGAGTGCATTCTAACTTCGATAAATGTGGAAACGCGGGAAATCATACGCAAGTTAATATAAACCTCAAGTAGTATGATTTTTTGAACAGCGCGTTTTCGTAACTAACTGTGATAGTCTTATGACTACCGTTTCTGTAAATAATTCAACATGCTCAATAAAGTTAATCTTGCTGATATTCGCTCCTTCGTTTTGATCGCTCAACTGGGTAACTTCACCAAAGCGGCAGAAGCGCTTTCCGTCTCTCGGTCTCATGTGTCTCGCCAAATCAGTGGACTTGAAGCACAAATGGGTGTGACCTTACTGACTCGCACCACGAGAACATTACGCCTCACTCACGCTGGCGAGCATTTCTATCAAGAGTGCGAAAAAGCGCTGCACGACATCGACCAAGCGTTAATCGCTGCTGTTGACGATACTCAAGAAGTGCGCGGCTTGATTAGAGTGAACTGTGTGGGTGGCTACATCGGTGAAGACATCATTGCTAAATACGTCAATGAGTTCATGTTGGAATATCCGAACATCACCGTAGATTTGGATTTCTCTTCACCACGTATTGATTTGATTGAAGACCAATTCGATGTCGCGATTCGCATGGGCGAGTTGGAAGACGCAGGATTCGTCGCACGCAAATTGATGATGATCGATATGGTTACGCTTGCAAGTCCGAACTATCTCAAAACGTACGGCGAACCTGTCACGCCAAAAGAACTGGCGAAGCATCGTACTCTGACAGGCTCAGTCACTCGCTGGAGTTACCGTAACGTGGCTAACCCACAAGAGCACAGCGATGTCATCGTGAAAGGTAATCTACGCTGTAAAAACGGACGTGCACTGGTAATGGGCGCGCTATTCGATAACGGCATCATCCGTGTCCCTCTCAGTTATTGTGATGACGAGGTCGAACAAGGCAAACTGGTTAAAGTAATGCCGGAATGGGAAATTCCGTCGGTGCCGCTATCAGCGATTTACCACCGTGATCGCTACCAACCTAAGCGCCTGCGCACCTTCATCGATTTCGTCAAAACCAAATTTGCACAAGACTTTGATGTTTAAGTTTGGCGCATAAAAAAGTGCGTAAGAACCGAAGCTCTTACGCACATTTTTCAAGCTGGATTGAAGGCTAAGATAACTTTTCTAAATAGCTCTCTATATCGACATCATCGATAAGCTCATCCGGTAAATAGCGCTTGGCGTAACTTAGGTAAGTGCCACTTGTTAACAGCAGCTTAAATACGTCTTTATCAATGTGACCACCGAGTGCCATTTTCGACATAATGCTGATTGCCTCATTCAAGGATTTGGCTTTCTTGTAAGGTCGATCGGCCGCGGTTAATGCTTCAAAGATGTCAGCAACCGCAAGAATACGCTCCGGAATCGACAGGTCTTCGCCCATCAATCCACGTGGATAACCAAACCCTTCCATCGCCTCGTGGTGAGTCGTAGCATAACGAGGTACACGTTCTAACTCTGGCGGGAATGGGATGCTCTCTAGCATCTTAATGCCGCTGATCATGTGCTCATTAATCTTAAAGCGCTCTTCTGCTGATAACGTACCGCGCTGCACCGCCAAGTTATAAAGTTCACCATGGTTGTAAAGCTTCTCTGGCACCGTCATATTAATGCCAAACTCAGGGTCAAGATCAAACGGCTGCTCACGCTCAATCACATGCTCAGGACGGTCAGAAAGCAGCTTCTCCGTTGCTGGCGTTGGTTGTGGTTGATAGCGTGTTTCTTCTAATGGCGATAAGCCAAGCCCGCAATCGAAGTAACGCGTCCACTCTTTCTCAGCCAACTTGTGTAAACGTTCGATGCCTTGATCCGACATAAACTCCGCCCCCACGTTCGCACTGGCGACAAATTCGAACTCTTCTTTCAGCGCAGCAAATTCTTGTTCAAGTGCTTGCTCAGGTTGTTCATCGACACCCATAGCTTTTAGTTTTTTGAGTAGATATTGAATCTGCGCATCTCGCCACAGCACCTCAAAGCGCATGCGAACTTCGTGAATTCGATTGTAGTTAGTTTCTAGTTTACTGCCTTTATCGACCACGTATTCCGGCGTGGCGATCTTACCGCAATCATGAAGCCAAGCGGCAATACGGAATTCACGGCGCTCCTCGTCATTGGCAAACTCAAAAGCTCCAAACACGCCTTGGTCAGATTTCTCTGCTTCGTCCGCAAGCATCAACGCAATCTCCGGCACACGGTTACAGTGACCTGCCGTATAATGTGACTTTTCATCGATGGCGCGTGCGATAAGTTGAATCACGGAATCAAAAAACTCATTTTGCCTTTGTTCAAACTGCTTAAGCGAGTTGCTGCCTCGCATCAGCGAAAGACTAAGTTGATGAATTTCTTCAATGCGAGAATGCACACGCTGCACTTTGTCGTATTCGCGATCACGTACAAACCTGACTTGCTTTCTCAATGCATTGATGGGGTCTGAGATCGGTTTTGCCATTTCCCACGCGACGGGAATGAGTAGTGCAAGAACAAACAACGATGCGCCCACAGCATATAGCGTCACTTCATTTACGCCTGACATGACGTAAGACTGTGGAATCACGACAGCAAAGTAACGCTCTTCCTTATGAGTGAGTTTGGAGACAAAAACATACTTGTCTTTCCCATTGAGCGTCACTAGTTGAACGGAATTGATGAACTTAGGATCTTTGGCAAATTTGACCAGCTCTTCGTATGGCGTAAAGGTATAGGTCGACACTGCTGCCTTACCCTCAAACCATTTTTCACGCAGCTCTTTTCTTTGCTCTGGCGTAATCGCGTCAATAGCGCGGTTAATGATCTCAACTAAAGGTCTTTGTTCCTCATTCGCCAAGTAGTAAAACGCGTTGGAGAGGTTTGAATCCTTAACCAAAGTGATGGCTAAGTTCTGACGAAATGTTTCGCGTATTTTGTTGGCCAATATTTGACGGATGTCGAGCACAGCGACGATGTCACCATTCAATACCCCGTCGATCGCATCGTGCAAAGAAGCGTAATTGACGATGGTCATTTGTGGGTAAGCTTCTAACAAGTCATCTTGAATGCTCCACCCTTTCAGCAAGCCAATTCTTTCGTTCTTCACTTGCTCTAAGGTATTGATGTGCTTGTTCTCTTCTGTGGTGAGCAAAGCAAACTTTGCGTGATAAAGAGGTTCACCGACGACACCGATGCTCGAAAGGTCATCTTGGTCGGCAATCGATTGAAGAATGTCGATATTGCCATTTTTAAAATCGTTGACGAGCTCATTCCAACGTCGACCGTTCACAAACTTAAACTTTAAGCCGGTCATTTCAGAAATCATCTTGAACAAATCAATCGAGAAGCCATTTGGGCGACCGCCAACGGTGTAATCAAGCGGAGCCCAATTATTTTGGTTCGACACTTTCAATTCTGGCGTTTGGGCGACCAGTGCTCGTTGCTCATCAGTTAAGTTCACCGGAGAGACCAAAGGTAAGCGATCTTCGATGTCGACCATCTTGTTAGTTGCAATCAATCGGCCATTGGCTTGATAAATAAACGCCTCCGCTTCTGGCGCTTTCTTGTTTTCGACAAAACGGTTGGTGAGTTGCGCCTCTAACGAGGAGAGAAGAATGTCCACACCCACCACAGTATCGGATTCTGGCACCTTAATGGAAAAGGTTTCCCCAGATACTTTTAGAGTGTTGAACAAATATGGAGAAGTATTGTAAATGTCATCATGGTCAGCATTTTCAAACCAGCTGCGTTGAGTCGGGATGAAGTTACTAAACTCATCTAAAACATGGCGTGATACAAAGTTTTCATCATAGTAAATACTTACCTTACGGCGATCTCGCTTCTCCCCGCTGTGCGCGATCAACAACCACTTGTCCCCTGGTTGAGCACCTATGCGTGAACGAATTTCCTCTGAGGAAAGGTTGATCAACTGGAAGAAGTCGTTGTTCGCTTTGGCAACAAAAATACTATGAATGCCGGGTTCTCTTACCAACAATTTAGACAAAGGGATAATGATGCTCTCTTCGGGCGTATCTACCCCGATGAGCGACACTAGCTGCGCGCCGCTTCGTGCCACGTTCTCAGCTAAATTTTGTAGATTAGATAAATGACTCGATACACCTGTCGCGATGGTTTGATATCGGGTGAGGGTGTGTTGCAGCTCAGTTTTCCTTGCAAAATGGTATTGCAAAGTAATCGCCACACCTGCTGTCACTAAGGTACAGAAGACAAACATCAACCCTAGCACTGTCCTTAACGAAATCCGTTTACGTTTCTTCATCGTTTCAGCTTGGAGTAATCCAAGCGCCTTAATCCTTTAACCAACTGAAATTATTGTCTAAAAATTGAATTTAAGCCAATCACGAAATTTTATCGAAGCAAACAAAAACGCCTCCATCGGGAGGCGCTTTATCTTAGTGACTAAATTGAGTTGGGGTACTTAAGTGAAAACGTAACGATTATGCTTGTGCTGGAACGCTTTCAACTTGAGTTTGTTGCTCAGCTTCTTCTTTGTTGAAGCCTTCGTGTAGATGGTAGTAACGTTGGTAAATCACGCCACTGATGGTCATCATGATGGCAGGCAGACCAATCATCATAAATTCTAAGCCCATAATGGTGCTTGCTGATTGCTCTACGTTTGGTACGTAACCCACAACAGACAGACCAACACCCACAATGAAGCCACCTGCTGCGCCCGCGAACTTCACAAGCATGGTTTGTACTGAGAAGATAACGCTCTCGCTACGACGACCTGTTTTGTGCTCACCGTAGTCCACAACGTCAGCCAGCATTACAGTTTGCAGCGCGTTCGCAATACCCACGCCAAACTTAATTGCTGCACCCGCCATACCAATCATTAGCGCGTTAGCTGGAGCGATAAAGCCCATCAACAGTAGAAGTACACAAGACAGAATTGGGAAGCCACACGCGATAGGCCATAGAAGCTTACGTGGAAGGAATGCCGCAAGACGTGGGAATAAGAACACACCCGCGACTTCTGCCGCACCTGCGACCGCCATGTAAACTGGGAATAGCTCTGCGTTACCCAGTGCGTAAGAGAAGTAGTAAATCGCAAAGCCACCAACCAATAGGTTCGCAATTTGGAAAGACAGAACCGTGCCGATTAGCGCTTTAAGCTGGTCGTTTTTACCGATGATAGTCAAAACGTCTTTGAAGCTGAATTTCTCTGCTGGTTTTGCGTTAGCTGGTGCCGCTTTCTCTTTTACGTTACGAGCAATTAAGAATGCGCTCATCACAAACAGAACCGCAATCAGCATCGCAACATTGAAGAAACCGTCGCCTTGGTTGCCGTTACCTAACTCGCCCACAATGTGCAGACCGTAAGTACCAGTAATGAACCATGCAAGGCTCGCGAACAAACGTGGCCATACCACAAGCTTTTCACGTTCTTGGCGAGAGCTTGATAGCGCTGGAATCATTGACCAGTATGGGATATCCATAATGGTGTACGTTAGGCCCCAAAGGATGTATGCCGCCGCTGCGTAGATGTAAAGCGTAGTGCCTTCAAACATGTGAGTACTGAAAAGGCCGACCAGCACTACTGCGTTTAAAAGCGTACCAATCACAATCCAAGGACGGAATTTACCGAATTTTGAGCGCGTGTTGTCAACAATCACTCCCATCATTGGGTCAGTGATGGCATCGATAACACGAGCGGCTAAGAAGATAGTACCAACGAAAGCAGCAGACAAGCCGGCTACGTCAGTGAAGTAGAACATTAAGAAGATGTAGATAGGTGCACAGGCAAAATCTTTACCGAGTGCGCCAAGGCCGTAGGACAGCTTGGTTTGTAGCGTAATTTTATCAGACATAATAGTTCCTTAGTGTCGTACTGCTATTCATTCCCCTAACTAGAATTCATAACGTCGACGTCTTTTATTTATATTTCGATGCTAATGCTACTCACACACTGAATGCCTTACTGTGATCAAAAACCGCTTTATGGAAACGTTTACAGGCAAGTTTTCAAAATGAGACATCGAACAATATTTAGACCTATTAATGCGAGGAGATCGTGTTATTTACGTCATTTTATCAACACTTTACGCTCATTAAGCGTGAGAACGATTTCAAAGCGGCCAATTAAAACCAACGCAAAAAGCCGTACAAACTTGATGTCTGTACGGCGATAGAAAATCAATGAGAAATGATGAAATCGTCTAAATAACTATGACTCTAAATAGGCAAGGTTCTAAATAGATAAGGCTCAGTGAATACGTTCGAACTTCACCAACATGGCACTTTCCGCGTCAAGGATTGGCATGGTTAAGCCAACCTCTTCACACCATGCGCCAGATAGCTCACAACCGGATTCAGTCCAAGGCGGTTGGTAATTCACGATGTCATCGTAGTTAGACGGTTTGTCCAGTACCGTCACTCGATATGTCGCTTGTGGATCCAAGCCCGGTACACGCAAATGCCCACTTAAAGAGTTCGTTGGCATCGCGAGCTGAGCAATCATCACCACGGCTTCCGATTGATCGTTTGAGACAACCGCATGAATTTGATGTGCTTTATCGTCCGTTGGGATTCGCCAAGTTCTGCCGCTGTGTAGCAATGGGCGCAGCATCTTGTGCAGCTTGATGTAGCGCTCAAAACCTTCTTTTTCCGTTTGTTCTTCTTTCACTGGGTCAAGCTCAATCCCCATATGACCGAACAGCGCTGTAAGCCCACGGAACTCGATACTGTGACGACGGCGCGTGCTATGACAGTGGCTAGCACCAATATGGCTGCCCATCACTTCCGGCGGGAAGAAGTAACTCATACCGCGTTGAATGGTTTGGCGCTCAAGTGCATCGTTATTGTCTGAAGCCCAGAATCGATGCGTACGTTTCAGAACCTCAAAATCAATACGACCACCACCTGCCGCGCAAGATTCAATCTCCACTTTCGGGTGCTTTTCACGAACTTTATCAACTAACTGGTAGTAACGTTGGGTTTGATTGTGCGCCGCAGCCTGACCTAAGTGCGCAGGCTGAACCACTTCACGGTTCATATCCCACTTGATGTAAGCGATATTGTAAGTCGAGAGGAAATGATCCAATCGCTCAAACAAGAAGTTAAACGCATCATCGTTTTGCAGGTTAATCACGTATTGGTTGCGACCGGTTGGCTGATCGTAACCGTTTACAGCCAGCAACCAATCAGGATGCGTACGGAACAATTCGGAATCTTTGTTGATCATCTCTGGCTCAAACCACAAGCCAAATTCCATACCCAATTTATTTACGTGTTCCACAATCGGGTGCAAGCCATTTGGGTACTTGGCTTCACACAGGAACCAATCCCCTAGCCCTGCCTTGTCACCGTTACGCCCTTTGAACCAGCCATCATCAATGATAAAGCGTTCTACACCCATCTCTGCCGACTGAGTTGCCATCGACATGATGTATTCTGGATCGTGGTCGAAGTAGATGCCTTCCCACGTGTTGAGGTGGATCGGGCGAGGTTTGTCCGTGAAATCACTCGGCAAAATCATTTCGCGTACATGAGAGTGGAAGTGATGGCTCATACCATTCAAACCACAATTACTGTGGCTCGCGTACAGCCAAGGCGTTGTAATGCTCTCACCTTCTTTTAGTGCTACTTCACCAGGTAAATAAATGACTTCAGCTTGCATGTAACGGCGGCCATCGGCTTTCACATCTACACGTAATCTGTGGTTACCACTCCATGCGAAATGGAAGCCCCACACATCGCCATTCATTTCATCAAAGTGAGTCGTACCAGCAACAAGCGCAGGATAATGCTCATGAGAAGTACGTCCACGACGGTTTTCTTGTTGGTAGCCACCTTGTAGCAATGGCTGGCGCACCGTTTGGAACTCATGAACCCAACGGCCGTAGTAAGTCATCAACTCATTAGCACGAGCTGGCAAAGGCAACGTATTGGCAAGACGGTTCACATGATAAACGCCTGCTTTTTTGTTGGTGAGCGTATGACGCGTTTTCACTACATCGTTGCTATCAAGCTTAAGTTCGGTTTGTAAACGAAGGCCTGCGATTGCATCTTCGCTCTCAATCACAATACTGTCTTGCTGTTGTTCAATATGGGAGATGACAAACACTGGAGCCCAATCTTGACCATCGCGATGCCCTTCCACACCAGGGCTGCTGAAAACGCCACGACCAAGCTCTGGGTGTAGAGTCATGGATACGTCGCTGTCCAAACGACCGTATGGCACGGGACGATGTAAAGCCATGCGGAAACCACTAAGGTCACCACTTACTTTTTGTCCCCAATGCAGAATCTCTGCATATTCGCCCAACTCTACAATCAATTGAGTTTGCTGACCGGTTAGCTCAATCAGTGTTTTGTCCGTCATCTTGTCTTACCTTGAAACTGGAAATTACGCTGCATCATAATGAAAAAAACAAAAGAATCTGTGAGCCACACCAAAATCATGGAAACGTTTACAGTTAATTTTTCAAACTTGTGCCATCACCCGCTACGCCTTATTCCTTCTTATATTACGCTACGATCAGCTCCAAAAATCTCAGATTCTTTGGTGACCGAGTTCTTTAAAGCACTGCACGTAAACTCGAATACCAAACTGATTTATAAAGAAATTTTCGTTATTTAATTCATTACCTTACAACAACAAAACCATAAATAAGGTTACAGACCGCTCAGTTGAACGCCTCACCTCTTGAAGTGGTTAACCGACAACCGTATTCTTGAGGCTTCGAGATTCTTTATGAAGTGTCTCTCTTGGGTCCTAACTCAAAATCCCAGTTTGACGATACCGCAAATGCTCGTGTGCAGTGCGCCCGCGAACCACTTGTTGTATATACTTCCTTGTCTCACATGCCCAGTTGATTTCAATTGGGCTCTCTTTCCTCTTCTTCCTGACAACTCCCCCTTAGATAAAAACCATTTAAATCAGCCCCTTAAACAAAATAAACTTCCATCTTCCAACTCAAACACCGTCCAACCAAAGTAAACGATTCCAACTTACACGGTCAGAAATCAATCGAAAATCGCGCTTAAAACCTCAATTTAAGAGATCGCAATCACACAAAATAGTAATAAACCCCTCATTACGACAAAAATGCCAACCTCATCATGAAAACGTTTCCAGAGTTTATTTACACTGCGCAGCGAGTTAGGACTCAAACCAATAAAAATTAAATCCATAAAAATAGAATGGAGACACTTCATGAAACAAAAGACGCTTGTAAGAGCGCTTGGGTTAACCCTCGCCCTAGCACCGCTTGCTGGTATGGCTGCAGTGGAGAACATCACTTACTTCGGCTACGCCAAGTGGGGCAACATTTACACCGATAACGATGAACACAATGGTGGCAAAGGCGAACGCAACGATGTGATTCGTGCTGGTCAAGGTTACGGTAACTACCGTTTGGGTAACGAACTGAACTGGTGGGAAGCGGGCCTCAAAGCCGACGTTTGGCAACAAGGCGACGCGTACTTTGATACCACACTTTACCTTGGTAGTGGCGAAAGCTGGGGAGACGTTAGCTTGATCCAAATGTGGTCGGCAGGTCATGGTCTGTTTGAAGGCCAAGCGGATGCGACTGTTTGGGCGGGCGAACGTTTTTATCGCCGTCATGAAGTGCACATGATCGACATTAAATACTGGGACACATCGAGCACAGGTATCGGTATTGAAAACTGGGATCTTGGTTTTGCTAAAGGTCACATCGCATGGATGGCGCCAAACTCTAGCGCAGATGGCCGCAGCTTACACAACATCGACGCACGTTTGAGCGGCATTGAACTGAGCGACAGCGCAGATCTTACGGTCGGTTTGAACTATGTGTTCACGCAAAACTCTAGCTATGACGAAAGTGACATCACCACTTCTGGCGCCATGCTTTCTGCACTTTACCGTCAAGCTTGGAACTATGGTTCAAACACATTCGCTTTCCAATACGGTACGGATGCGCTTGCGGGCGGCTTGATGAGTGCTGAAGGCGGCTCAAACCGTAAATACAACACAGGCGTGGAGCACGATGGTTACAGCTGGCGTATTTTCAACTCTGGCGATCTTAACGTGAATGAAGATTTCCAAGTGATGTACTCCATCGCTTACCAAGACAAAAACCTGGATAACAACGAAGGTGAAAAATGGTTCAGCGTGGGTGCTCGTCCTCAGTACAGCTGGACAGAATACATGGCAACCGCACTTGAAGTTGGCTACGAATCAGTGGAAGCACAAAACGGCGCTGGCACCAACGACATGTACAAAGTGACGGTGGCGCAAATGTTCCAAGCAGGCAAAGGCGTTTGGGCTCGTCCATCTTTGCGCTTGTTCGCGACCTACTCAGAGAAAACCGATGAGTGGAACCGTGGCGGCGAAGTCTACGGCCATGCTCGCAGCACTGGTGGACAAAACGTCGACGAAATCACCTTCGGCTTTAACGTCGAAACATGGTGGTAATCCAAACCCGCTACTATTTATGAACCCAACGGGGTGAGTAATACGCTCACCCCACAAAGGACAACGCAGATGAAACTAAAACCGCTAGCAACTCTATTCATGGCTCTGTCTCTTGGCGCGTGCAGTGGATTACCAGAGCAAACCTTCAATACCGATTTGAGCCAACCGCAATGTTGCTCAACGTTAGATGCTTTGCCTCTGACCGCCCTATCGATTCCTTTCCACCAGCAGGTGGTTATGGATGCAAATCTGCCAAGTGTTAGCAGTGCGGTTTTACTTTCTTCAGATTCTGCTTCATCCAAACCGCTCCCAGTGATGAGCTATCAAATCACTTCTGACGCGCCATTCTCGCTACTTGTTCGCTCTTATGTAGATAACAATGCGCTATTTGCTGCGAACGTTCTTATTTATGACGCGAAATGGCAGCTTCTAACCGAATACTCCGCAAAGGACTTTAACTACCACACAACGAGTATGCGCGGCCTAGAACGTGTTGAACAAGTGATCACGATAAACCCACAACTTAATGGCGCGAAATACGTGGTCATCGCTTCAGATTCGACACTGCTTGGCACCGAATTGACTCGTAAGCACCCAGAAGAAGTCTACGCAGAAACACAAAACGTCATTGGCAGTAAACAGCTTCCGCTCACAGCGCAGTTCCAACCTTTTGGCGTTATTGATGTCACGGCGAGCGCCTCTGACAACAACGCGGTGTTAACGCTTTTGGCGGAATTGGGCACACAAACCAACGACACTGCAAAAGCAGAGTTAACTCCTGCCACATCGCCTGAAGCACAAGATGAATGGACGTTGTACCAATCTCAAATCGATGCAGCGCTCAAAGACAACGACGTAAAACAAGCTGCGGCGATTGCCAACCAAGCAGCTGAGCAAGGCTTTACCCAAGCAAAAGATTATCTCGTGAAGCAATTAGCGAAATAACGCTTCACAACAAGAACAAAGACACTCTCGCTACGGGCTCAAACTCCGTAGCGAAACAAGATTAGAAACAAAAAGTTAAGTAGGAAAACCATGAAGGCATTTTCAGAAATTCTCCAAAGACGCGACTGGGAAAACCCGCAATCAGTGAACATTCACTGTCTTAAGGCTCACAGCCCTCTTTCCAGTTTCCGCGATATTGACCATGCCCGCGACGGTATTCAAGCCCAGCGTCAATCGCTGAACGGACAATGGAAATTCAAACTGTTTGATGCGCCAGAGCAAGTTGACGGCGAGTTCATCGAGTCACAATTCAATGACAAAGACTGGGATGAGATTACTGTCCCTTCCAACTGGCAAATGCAAGGTTACGACAAGCCTATCTACGCCAACGTGAAATACCCATTCGAAGTAAACCCGCCGTTTGTACCAAGTGATAACCCAACGGGTTGCTACCGCACTAGCGTGTCACTTTCAGCAGAAGATTTAGCCAATACGCAGCGCATTATCTTTGATGGTGTGAACTCGGCTTTCCATCTTTGGTGTAACGGCACTTGGGTTGGCTACAGTCAAGATAGCCGCCTGCCTTCTGAATTCGACCTAACACCTTACCTTGTTGCGGGTGACAACAGCCTAGCCGTCATGGTGATTCGTTGGAGTGATGGCAGCTACCTAGAAGACCAAGATATGTGGTGGCTAAGCGGTATCTTCCGTGACGTGACTCTGCTGTCTAAACCACAACACTGCATTGAAGATGTGTTCATCACACCGGATTTAGACGCGTGTTACCGCGATGGTTCACTGTCGATTGTGACTTCGATTTCTGCGCCGGACACCTACCAAATTCAAGTGCAGCTGTTTGATGGCGAACAAGCCGTGACAGAGCCACGCATCGACCGTCCGCACAACCGTCGCATTGACGAACGTGGCACATGGGATGACGTAGTATTCCAAACATTGCACGTACGCGAGCCAAAGAAATGGACAGCGGAAACACCGAACCTTTACCGCTTAGTCGTTTCACTATTGGATGAAAACGGCACGCACCTAGAAAGCGAAGCGTACCCTGTTGGCTTCCGTAAAGTCGAAATCACCGATGGCCAATTGAAACTAAACGGTAAGCCTTTGTTGATCCGTGGCGTAAACCGTCACGAACATCACCCAGAGCTTGGTCATGTGATGACGGAAGAGGACATGATCCGTGACATCTGCTTGATGAAACAATACAACTTCAACGCGGTACGTACAGCACATTACCCGAACCACCCTCGTTGGTACGAACTGTGTGACCAATACGGCTTGTACGTGTGCGATGAGGCGAACATCGAAACGCATGGCATGCAACCAATGAACCGCCTATCGAGCGATCCACAATGGACGCACGCTTACATGAGCCGCTACACCCAAATGGTGATGCGCGATAAGAATCACCCATCGATCATCATCTGGTCTTTAGGTAACGAATCCGGTCACGGCAGCAACCATAATGCGATGTACGCTTGGTCTAAAAACTACGACCCGTCTCGCCCAGTGCAGTACGAAGGTGGCGGTTCAAACACCACGGCAACCGACATCATTGCACCAATGTACGCGCGTGTGAACACAGTCATCGAAGATGAAGCCGTGCCTAAATGGGCAATCAAGAAATGGGTGTCGTTACCAAACGAAACTCGTCCTCTGATTTTGTGTGAATACGCACACGCGATGGGCAACAGTCTGGGTAGCTTTAATGACTACTGGGATGCGTTCCGCGATTACCCTCGCCTACAAGGTGGCTTTATTTGGGATTGGGTAGATCAAGGCTTGAGCCAATGGGATGAAAACGGCCAACACTTCTGGGCTTACGGCGGCGACTTTGGCGATGAAATCAATGACCGTCAGTTCTGCATCAACGGTTTGATCTTCCCAGATCGCACGGTTCATCCAACGTTGGAAGAAGCAAAATACTGCCAACGCATGATCACTGTGTCACTGCAAGAACAAACCAAAGACGCATGTACACTGTTAGTGACTAACGAGAACTTGTTCCGCACGACCGATAACGAGCAATTGAACTGGTCTCTGTTGGAAGATGGCAAAGTCATCCAAACGGGTTCATTGGCGCTTAACGTAGAAGCAGACAGCCAAGCAAGCATTGAGATTGCCCTTAATTTCACGCCAAAAGCGGAAGCGCAATATCACTTAAATACTGACATTACTCTGATTGCTGCAACGCCTTGGGCAGACGCAGAACACCTAGTCGCTTCTGAGCAAATGTCACTACGCAATACAGCAGGCCTTGTTCTACCTACATTAGAAACGCAACCGGCGCCAATGCTAACGCAGCAAGACAACACCGTTTTGGTGTCTAGTGTGGATGAAAAACATCAATGGCGTTGGGATAGCCAAACTGGCTTGATGACCGATTGGCGTGTCGGTGGTGAAGCACAAATGCTTGCGGCACCACAAGATAACTTCTTCCGTGCACCATTAGATAACGACATCGGTGTGAGCGAAATCGACAACGTCGATCCAAACGCTTGGATGTGTCGTTGGGACATGGCGGGTATCGGCCAGTGGGAGCGCCAATGTGTCGCTTGCCACAGTGAAACTCTGGCACATGCGGTGAAAGTGACTTCGACGTTCGCTTACCACTTTAATGGTGAAGTACAGGCGATCACGACTTGGACGCACACCCTGAGCAATAACGGTGAGATGGCATTGGCTGTCAACGTGAAGCTAGCTGATGATTTACCACCAATGCCACGTATCGGTTTGGAACTTGAACTGCCATTGAACGAGCAAAACGCTCCGATCACATGGCAAGGCTTAGGTCCATTTGAAAACTACCCTGACCGTTTGGCAGCGGCGCGCTTCGGCCAGCACACACAAACACTTGAGCAAATGCACACACCATACATTTTCCCAACCGACAGCGGTCTGCGCTGTGGTACGCAATGGCTGAAAGTGAATGAGTTAGAAATCACGGGTGACTTCCAGTTCAGTGTGAGTCAGTACGCTCAGCAACACTTAGCAGCAGCGAAACACACCAATGATTTGGTCGCAGAAGAGAAGATTTACGTGCGCCTAGACCATAAACACATGGGCGTTGGCGGTGATGACTCTTGGAGCCCAAGTGTGCACAAGGAATTCCAGTTAACGGACAATCAATACGCTTACAAAGTGACGTTTAAACCTGCTCAGTAATCGATTGATACCCTAAACACAAAACACGTCAGTGTGGCTTTAATCCCCAAGTTTCGGCTTGGGGATTTTTTTATTTGAGCATAAGTTTTATGCCTGTTTTATTGCGCCAGTTTGCCGTAGATGTAAGCCAGCTCTGCCACGGTTTTCGCCGAGAACTTTTTCAACAGACTTGCGCGGTGTACTTCCACCGTTCGCATCGCAATACACAGCTCATCAGCAATGCGAATATTGCGCTTGCCAGCGATGATCAAACGCAGAATGTCTTTCTCTCTTGGCGTCAGTGATTCGTACGCCGCTTTCGCCCCCGCAATATCCAAATTCGCCGCAGATTGAACTTGGCCTTTCAAAATCGCTTGTGCCAGCTCATCCCCTTTTACTGGCTTTTGGAAGAAATTCACCGCGCCAGCTTGCAGCGCATCCACCGCCATTGGGACATCGCCATGTCCGGTTAAGTAAATCACTGCCAATGGACTTTTGGCTTCATTGAGAATTTGGTGCACTTGTTGGCCACGCAAATTCGGCATTCGGCTATCCAGAATCACGCAGCCCGCTTGATGGATATCTACTCCGTCGAGAAATGCCTGCCCATCGGCAAACGTCGTCACAGAGAAGTCATGTTCTTCGAGCATAAACGCCAACGAATCTCGCACCGACTCATCATCGTCGACCACAAATACGGGCAGTTGCTTATCACTCATTCACTTCTCCTGTGTTTCTTTTTGTTTGCTCTTCTTCGTTGCGTTTTGTATTGGCTGTTTTCATGGTTTGATACGGCAAGGTTAATACCACCAAGCAACCATGTGGCTGAGTAGATTGGATGACGAATTCACCACCATGCATCTCCATCACATCACGACAGATCGCCAGGCCCAGCCCTAACCCTTCCTGTTTTGTACTCACAAAGGCGGCGGTTGGGTTCTCATGCTCCAAACCCGTACCGTTATCCAACACTCGAATCGACATACTTTGGGCTTGATAATCCGTGTGAAGCGCAATTTTGCCTTGATAACTATTAGGGTGATTTTCTGCGTACATCACACAAGCATCTATCGAGTTGTTCATCACGTTCACCAACACTTGCTGTAGACCAACGGCATCAGCTTCGACCAATTGAGGTTGTCCTTCGGTGCTGCGAACCACTTCAATGCCTTGCTTCTGCAAGCGGAAATTCAGCAACTCAACCGTATCAGAGATCAGCTGCTCCATATCGCACGCAGCCATGTCGACACTGCGCTTTTTAATTAAGGTTCGCAAGCGACAAACGATCGCGTCGGCACGTTCTACTTGGGTCTGGATCTTTTCTAATACCGGCACGATATCTTCATGAGGACGCTTCTTAGCTAATCGTAACAAGCCACCTTCGCTGTAGTTTCGGATCGCCGCTAAAGGTTGGTTTATCTCGTGCGCAAGACTGCTGCCTAATTCGCCCACAATGGCCACTCGTTGTGAGTGCTCTAGCATTTCGCTCTTCTCTTTTAAACGCAGTAAGGTTTTCTCTAGCGCTTGTTTACTCTTGCTGAAACGATACTCCAGCCAGAAGTGGTAAATGTTCAACACAATCACAAATAGAAATAACGCCCACGCCCATTCTTGATGGAAACGTAGCCAGCGTAGCGCCTCTTTCCACCAAGGTTGTTGCAATGGGTGCAAGTCCATCGCTTGGTAGAGTTTATCTATCGACAACAAACTGACTGGTGATGTCCAACCGGATGCTTTAGCAGCAATCGCAGCGGGATTATCGGCAGGCATCGCAAGCAAGGCTCGACTGATCTTCTTGGCTAATTGAGACGATCCACGTTCCGTTTTCGCAAAAGACCAGTTTGGATATAGGGGCGTCGATACTGCACACTCGGTTTGAGGAAGTTTAAGCGGACTTAAAACCCGAAGTTGCCCCTCTTCCAATAACCCTTCACCTTCCATTTGTTCAACCAAACAAGCTGGAACCACCGCCGCTTCCACATTGTGGTCACGCAGTTGGTAGAGGTTGGCATCAATTGGGAAGCCTAAAAAGCGCACGTCCGAGAAGAAGTCATTCGGATCTAATCCTTTCTCTATCACTTGATAACGCAATGTGAGGTAACCGCCAAAGGCTTTCTCTGACACCGCCGCAATCGGCAAACCGGAAACATCATTGAGAGTGGAATAAGTCGAATCAGAACGCACCACCAACGCCGACCCAATGCCGTAATTGGAGTTTTCTGGCGCTTGGCTGGTCAACGTCGCGATCCAAGACAACGCGTACTGACGCCCCAAACGCACTGCTTGTCCGGGGTTAGTGAGAATGAAGTCCATGCTTTGGTTTTCGACTGCGTTGGTCATGCCATCGAGATCTAACGGATGGAGAACAAACCGCACTTCAGGGATCTGTTGATTAAGCCAGTAAATCGTCGGTTGCCAACGCTGCTCCGCATATAAATGGCCCCGTATGGCTAGCACACCCACATCGACTTGCGGTTTAGAGAAAGCGCTGGAATCTAATGTCTGCATTGGTGCTGCATGTGCAAAAGAAATCGTGAGGCAGCCGAGCATAAGACTGATAAAAACAATCCATAAGCGAATGAAGTTTAGCGATTTTTTCAGCATGAATTGTTTCTTAATCCTCGGTATTGGGAAGCATCAGAATAACAGCAACATAGCGGAATCCACATTTGTTTTAGATCAACTTTGCTCTCGGTATGTGGAAATCCACTATATCGGCAAACGGCTGCAATTCTGACAATGAAAACAAGCTCTAATCAATCTTAGCAGGTGAGTTATGGATTCCACCAAACGCCGTTTTCTCAGTGCCGTTACCGCAGGCGCTGCGCTGATTCCGATCGCCGGAATTGGCACAGCCACAGCAGGCACGGTGATCAGAAACAACAATGAACCAGACCGTAAAGGCCAAGTCGGTAAACGCTACGCCATGGTTGTCGACTTGCGTAAATGCGTTGGCTGTCAAGCTTGTACTGTCGGTTGCAGCATCGAGAACCAAGCCCCTATTGGCCAGTTCCGGACCACAGTAAAACAGTATGAAGTCACCCTCGATGATGGCTCAACCGCGACGGAAGAAGTGAAGTCTTTCATGCTGCCGCGCTTGTGTAACCACTGTGATAACCCGCCGTGTGTGGCCGTTTGTCCAGTGCAAGCCACCTTCCAACGAGAAGACGGCATCGTGATGGTCGATAACAGTCGCTGTGTGGCGTGTGCTTACTGCGTTCAAGCCTGCCCTTACGATGCGCGCTTCATCAACGAAGAGACCCTAACTGCGGACAAATGTACTTTCTGCGCACATCGCCTTGAAGAAGGTTTGCTGCCAGCTTGTGTGGAAACGTGCGTCGGTGGTGCTCGCGTGATTGGTGACATCAACGATCCGAATAGCGAAGTTCGCCGCCTGATGACAGAGCACCAAGACGACATCAAGGTGCTTAAACCAAACGAAGACACCAAACCTCACGTGTTCTACATCGGCATGAATGAACGCTTCACTCAACACATTGAAGGTCAGCCTGCGATTTACGATCCACAAGGAGAAAAAGCATGAACATAACCGAAGTGCTCGTACAGCCTCAGGCCATCGCTTGGCTTCCGTGGGCAGTGCAATATTTCTTCTACATCGGCTCAGCTTATGCGGCGGCTATTTTGTTCTTAATCGCGCTGTTGTTTGAATCTCACACCAGCCATCGTCTGCGCGCTGCATTGGTGCTGACTCTGGCGATTGGCGCAATCGTTGGCCCGCTCGCGTTAACAGGCGATCTCCACCAGCCGGGACGCGCGTGGCATTTCTACGCACACCTAACGCCATGGTCTTGGATGTCATTAGGTTCGTTATTCTTACCTCTGTTCTCCGGCTTGGCAGTGGCAACGGCATGGCTATATCTGCGTAATGATTTGATCAACCTTGAAAACCAACCGGGTAAGGTATTTCCGCTACTTGCGAAGCTCTCGCTAGGTCGTTGGAAAACCAACCGTAAGCTGATGATGACAGCGTCGATTGTGACGGTCCTATCTGGCCTCACCATCGCGCTATACACTGGCGCAGAGATTGCGATCGTGAAATCTCGTTCGTTGTGGCATCAACCTGCATCACCTGTGCTTTGGTTTGTGACTGCGTTTATTGGCGCGGTCGGCTTTACCTTACTTATTTGGCTTTTGATTCCATCGAAGTCGGACCGCCTGACCTTCGGAGATACTCGTTTACTGCGTCAGACGACCGCAATTAGCGGCGCATTATCGTTGCTGTTGATTCCTATCTGGGCTTCGAACAATGCCAGCTCATCCCTTTACGCTTCCCCATTATGGGTACAGCACATCGCATTACTAACGTCTTTGCTGCTGGGTAGCGTGCTGCTTGCACTGTTTACACTGCGTGATACTAATCGTCACTTCATTCGAGTGTTATTCATGTCTGGGATGGCACTGACCACAGCATGGACGGTTCGTTGGATCACCATGATGGAAGTACAAACCATCGCTAAGTTTGATGTTGGCCCATATCCATATGACTTGCCAATTGGCAGTAATGGTCTACTCGGCATCATCGGCATGTTTGGACTATGGATTGCGCTGGCATTACTTGGTTCCGAACTGATTCAACCAAAGCGTGAATCTACATCTTCAACCCTAACTCAACACTGATCTAAGAGGATTTCATTATGGATAACAAACGCCGTCAGTTTTTGAAATCTGGCCTTGCAGTGGGAGGGCTTGGTGCCTTTGCTGCGGGCTACGCAACCACCACCAAACACATGGTAGAAGGTGCTATTCATGGTACTGCGGGTGAGAAAACCCGTGATATTCACCACGGCAACTCACTTGAGCCCGAATACAAGGTGAACGACAAGGGCAACTTAATCCCGAATCCGAATCAGCGTGTTGCGCCATCAATGTGTTTTGGTTGTTGGAGTCTATGTGGTTTGCGCGTTCGTATCGACAATCGTAACGACGAGATCCTGCGCATTTCGGGCAACCCATACCATCCGTTATCACATCAGCAACACATTCCATTTGAGACGCCTATAAAAGACGCTTACTTGAGCTTGGCGGGTGAAAACGGTTTAGAGGGCCGTTCCACAGCGTGTGCTCGCGGTAACGGCATGATGGAAATTCGTAATAGCCCTTATCGTATAACCCAACCACTGAAGCGTGTGGGCAAACGTGGTGAAGGTAAATGGGAACCGATCAGCTACGAGCAGTTGGTGGACGAAGTCGTCAACGGTGGTGATCTATTTGGCGAAGGTCATGTTGAAGGTTTGAAAGACATTCGTGACCTAACGACGCCCGTTGATCCGCAAAACCCTGAATACGGCCCAAAAGCCAACCAACTGTTGATGACCAACGCCGGTAACGAAGGCCGTGACGACATTTTCAAACGTTTTGCTTTTAACAGCTTTGGTACGCGGAACTTCGGTCATCATGGTTCTTACTGTGGCTACGCTTTCCGCGCAGGCAGCGGCGCGTTCATGAACGATCTGGATAAGAACGCCCACTTAAAGCCAGACTTCGACAATGCCGAATACGTTATTTTCATTGGCATGTCACCAGCACAAGCGGGTAACCCATTCAAACGTCAGGCTCGTCAGCTAGCCAAAGCACGTACCGAAGGCAAACTGGAATACACCATTATCACGCCGAGCTTGCCAGCAGGTTCATCCAGCCTTGCCGCGGGTGATAATAACCATTGGATGCCTATCAAGCCGGGCACCGATTCTGCCTTGGTTCTTGGCATGATTCAGTGGATCATCGCCAACGAACGCTACAACAAAACCTTCCTTGCGCAGCCAGGAGCAACGGCGATGCAAAGAGCGGGCACGGCACATTGGTGTAATGCCACTCACCTTGTGATCAGCGATGAATCCCACCCACGCTACGGGCACTTCTTACGTGCATCGGAAATGGGTATGCCATTTGAAGGGGAAGCACTGTCAGAGACAGATCCATACGTGATTGTCGATGCGCAAAGCGGTGAGTTGAGCGTACACAAGCAGGCAGGTGAAGCATCGTTGTTTGTCGACCAAGATGTAGAGCTGGCATCTGGTGTCGTTCGCGTTAAGTCATCATTGCAACGTTTGAAAGAAGAAGCGTTTAAATACGATCTGGACTTCTACAGCGAGCAATGTGAGATCCCTGTGGATCAAATCATCGCGCTAGCAAAACGCTTTACCAGTCATGGCACTAAAGCGGTGGTTGATACTCACGGCGGCAACATGCACACCAACGGCTTCTACAACGCCTTCACCATCATGATGCTTAATGCTCTGATTGGTAACATCAACATGAAAGGCGGCGCAATGGCGAAAGCGGGTGGTTATCCGACATCTGCGGCAGGCCCTCGCTATGACTTCACTCAATTTGAAGGCAAAGTGGGACCAAAAGGCGTGTTCCTTTCGCGCAGCAAATTCCCTTACCAGAAAACCAGCGAATACAAACGTCGCGTGGAGGCGGGAGAATCCCCTTACCCGACTCGTGCACCTTGGTATCCGTTTGCAGCGCCTTTGCTTACCGAGCATCTATCGGCGGCGATCGATGGTTATCCATACCGAGTGAAAGCGTGGATCAACCATATGGCAAACCCAATCTATGGCGTGCCGGGTTTAAAAACGCTGCTTGAAGACAAGCTAAAAGATCCAAAGCAGCTCGGTTTGATTGTTTCTGTCGATGCCTTCATCAACGAGACAACGGCACTATCGGACTACATCGTGCCAGATACCGTCACTTACGAAAGCTGGGGCATGGCATCACCTTGGCATGATGTTCCAGTGAAAGCAGTGACTGCTCGCTGGCCAATCGTGGAAGCTCGCACAGAAAAAACCGCCGATGGTCGCAGTATTTGTCTCGAGAACTTCCTGATTGATATCGCCAAAAAGATGCAACTGGGCGGCTTTGGTGACAACGCCATCAAAGACACGCAAGGTCGTTTACACGGTATTCACTCTGCTGAAGACTTCTATCTTCGCTCAGCAGCCAACCTTGCCTACGTGAAAGGTGGCGTTCCGGAAGTGAGTGCAGAAGACATTGCTTGGTCTGGTCTTGAGCGTCTATTGCCAAGCATGCAAAAAGCACTAACACCAGATGAGATGAAGCGCGTGGCATACATTTTTGCTCGTGGTGGTCGCTTTGAAAACGCTACAGAAGCCTACAAAGGCGAGCAAATGAAGTACAAGTGGACGCGTCCAGTCGCGATTTGGAACGAGCGTGTTGGCAGCGCAAGAAACACCATGACAGGCGAGTTCTACAGTGGCTGTCCGACTTGGCATCCACAAAAGCTCGCAGATGGCACACCACTTGAGACTCAGTACCCGAAAGCCGAGTGGCCATTCAGCCTGACCAACTTTAAATCGAACATTCACAGCGCAGTATCCAACTTATCACCACGCTTAAACTCGATTAAAGGTGTTAACCCTGTCTATATCCATCCAACGGATGCCGCTGCGGTTGGCATTCAAACTGGCGACCATTTCGTGATTGAAACACCGGGAGCCAGCACTACCGCACTTGCAATGGTCATGTCTGGTATTCGCCAAGGGGCGCTCGGTTTTGAACATGGCTTTGGCCACACAGAGCTAGGTCAGCGTGCGCACTGGATTGGTGATAAACAACAACCAGTGAAAACCAGCGGCAATGATGGCGTCAACATCAACGACGTCGGTTTGATTGACCCTACTCGTGAAGGTAAAGGCGTGATGTTGGATTGGGTGGTTGGTGCAGCGGCACGTCAATCTCTGCCAGCGAAGATTCGCAAAGCGTAGCGGATTCAGCCACCATTCATTTGTTAGGCTTCTTCCCTTTTAGGGTGGAAGCCTTTTTTATTTCTGCAGCAAGCCGCAATGCCTCTCCACAAGATTTATGTGGATTTCCACAATAGCCACAACTAATAACAATACTCACAATAATGCGCTCAAATAATAATCAAATGTGAGTCAGCATGTTTCGTAACTTATCTTTGGCTGCGCTTTGCTTGAGTGCCGCCTCTTTCGCAGCTTATTCTGCCCCACTCCCCGAACACGGTGAGATCTGTACCGGATGCCATGGTGTCGACGGTAAAGGCCAAGCAGGTATCGCACCTATGCTTGCCGGACTGAATGCCGACTATATGGAAAGTCAGCTCGAACTCTTCTCGAACGACAAGCGCCACAATGTCATCATGAAAGGCATGGCCGATGAACTGAGTGACCCAACACTTCGTGCAGAAGTTCTGCAATATTTTGCTCAATTGCCGACTTGGGAATTTACCGACCTTGAGCAGCGCGGTGATCAAGCGGATATCAGTAATCCTTATCGAAAATTGGTTTATCAAGGAGACTGGGATAGAAACATTCCCGCTTGTTCAACTTGCCACGGCGCAAGTGGTATGGGCGTAGATAAATTTCCCCGTCTTGCGAGCCAACAAGCCGATTACTTACAAAACCAACTTCATGCTTGGAAGAACGGCACACGTAGCGGTGATCCGCTCAATATGATGGGCAGCATTGCGAAAAAGCTCACCGATAAAGAAATCGAAAACTTGTCTTACTACTTCGCTTCTTTGCGTTATGAGGAGTCGAAATGAAACTGATTTACTCTCTGCTGCTTGCAAGCATCTCTACCCTCGCACACGCCAGTGATGCCGCAAACAATGAACTGCCAGACAGCCAAACAGAACTACCAGCGGTACAAAAACACGCTGATACGCAATATCTTAAACCCCGTGATTTGAGCACCATCGAAAACGACGAGTTTGGTCAGAAAGTGAAATACGGCTACTCACTGTTTGTGAACTCGCAGCAAATGCGTGGACGTTATGTGGGTAACGAGCAAAACTGTGTGAATTGCCATATGGAAGCCGGACGTAAAGCCAACGCAGCACCACTTTGGGCGGCTTATATGGCCTACCCTGCTTATCGTAAAAAGAACGACAAAGTAAACAGTTACGCCGACCGCATTCAAGGCTGTTTCACCTATTCGATGAATGGTAAGCCACCAGCAAAAGACTCAAAAGAACTAGAGGCGCTCAGCGCTTATGCCTACTGGTTAGCAATGGGAGGCTTATTAGACCAATACGGTATGCAAGATGAGCCAGTTCCTGCCATCAGTACTGAGCAATTATTGACGGGCGGTAAGGCGGAAGATTTCCCGTTGCCAGAAAAAATCGCTAACGCCTTACCTACGAAGAAACGTGGCAACCTCGCAGGCCGTGGCTATCCAAAAATTGACAATCCAGAGCTTGAGCCTTCACCAGAGCGTGGTGCGCAAGTTTACGTTGATAACTGCGCGGCCTGTCATGGCGAAAGTGGTCAAGGCATTCACGATGAAAACGATCGCTCTTACATTCCACCTTTGTGGGGTGAATACGCTTACAACTGGGGCGCTGGCATGCACCGCATTAACACCGCGGCTTACTTCATCTATGAGAACATGCCTTTGGGCAAAAGCGTTCAATTGAGTAAGCAAGATGCATGGGATGTCGCGGCTTATATCAATAGCCACGAAAGACCACAGGATCCTCGCTACAAAGGTGATTTGCAAGCAAACGCAGCGAAGTACCACAACCACCAAGGGTACTACGGTAAAGAAGTGAATGGTCATGTTTTAGGCAGTAAAGCCTTCCCACCAACTACGGTAGATTAAGGCGTAACTTCAATTCGACTAAAAGCGTGTTCACCTGAGCACGCTTTTTTGTTTTAAAACCTTGATACACCGCCACTATTCTCAATTGGGTGTTTGAGTTCATCCGCTGTGCATTGTTAAATGAAGCAAATTTCAGATCCTGAGTTCCCTATGGCCACCATCAAAGACGTCGCAAAAGAAGCTGGCGTATCCATTGCAACCGCATCTCGCGTCATCAATGACGCCCCACACACCAGTGAATCCGCGATTGTCGCCGTCAAAGAAGCAATGAAGAAACTAGGCTATCGCCCGAACGCCAATGCGCGCGCACTGGTCAGTAAATCGTCCAACGCGATTGGGGTATTGGTGAACGACGTTTCTGCGCCCTTTTTTGGCACCATGGTCAAAGCCATCGACACCATTGCCAGTGAGCAAGAGAAACAGCTTCTGATTGGCAGTGGCTATCATGATGCCGTGAAAGAGCGCAACGCGATCAACTTGCTGATCAACAGCCGCTGTGAATCTTTGGTCGTGCATAGCAAAGGCATGACAGATGACGAGTTAGCCACGCTCGCCAATGAAATTCCGGGCATGGTGTTGATCAACCGTATCGTGCCAGACATCGCTTCACGCTGTATTGCGTTGGATAACCGAAAAGGCTCTTACATTGCCACTGAGCATTTGATTCGCAATGGACACGAACACATCGGCTATATCTGCTCAGGTCATGATATTGAAGATGCACGCGATCGCCGCGACGGCTATCTTGATGCTCTGCGAGATAACGGCATCAAGATTCGTGAGGAATACATCGAGTACGGCGAGCCAGATGAAACCGGTGGCGAGCAAGCTATGGTGAACTTGATGGCGAAGAACACGCCCATCACTGCTGTTGCTACCTACAACGACTACATGGCAGCGGGCTGCATGACCTTGCTGCAAGAAAACGGCATCCGTATTCCTGAAGACATGTCTGTGGTTGGATTCGATGATGGTCATATCGCGCGCTATATCTACCCTCGCCTAACGACCATTCGTTACCCAATTCAAGTCATGGCAAACGAGGCGGTGAAGCTCTCACTTCAGTTGGTCAATAACGAAGAAACAGAGCGTACGGAACACAAATTATTCATGCCAATTCTGGTCAGACGCTCTTCCGTTGGCAGCATCAAATAAAGCTCAAACCGGCCTGTGTGGCTGGTTTTTTCTTTTAAACAGGTAAGAAGCTTGTAAAACATTCCCGCAAAAACAAGCGCATATCTTGAAAAAGGGTTATTCTTAGTGATTAAAAGTACGAAATAATAACTGAATGAGCATTCAACCCAATTCACGTCAATTAGTCTCCTGTGAGGAGTGCGGCTTGGTCGTTCGTATCCCAGATATCGAGCAAGGTCAAAAAGCGCAGTGTCCTCGTTGCGAACATTCGCTTACCAAAGTGAACGCGAAACCGTATCAAAGCGTCATTGCTGTATCGGTGGCTTGCTTGATCACCTTAGTTTTAAGTGTCTCATTCCCGTTTATGTCATTCAGTGTTCAAGGCTTATCTCAAGAGATTACCTTGATGCATGCCGCTAAGATGCTAGCCGAGTTTCATAACGCATTGCTAGGGGCTTTGCTTCTGGCGACCGTCGTGGTGCTGCCCGCAATCTACGTCGGATTAATTCTGTTTTTACACCTTGAAGCCTTGAAGTCACTCAAGCATCCATTAGGTAAGAAGCAGATTCGGATGGCGAAAACCCTATGCCGGATCTTATTCCGTGTTGAACCATGGTTGATGGTCGATGTGTTCCTGATCGGTGTCTTAGTGAGCTTAATTAAAATCGCCTCACTGGCTGAGATTGGCATGGGTAGTTCGTTTTGGGCATTCTGTGTTTACACCGTGCTGGTCGTGAAATGTATTTCAATGGTCGATAAGAGCTGGCTGTGGGGACACTTCATTCCTGCGATTGAACTGCCAAATGTGAAAGAAGGTGATACGCACCACAATGAAAACCACATTGGTTGTCACACCTGTCATCAACTCAACCCTATTGAAGACAAAAAACATCAAAAGTGTCTTCGTTGTGATAGCCCAATACACAAATACAACCCTACAGACAGCATGCAGAAAGCATGGGCCTTACTTTTTGCGGCAATCATTTTCTACATTCCCGCGAACCTTTATCCAATGATGTACACAGTGAGCCTCGGTCATTCCGAAGGCTCGACCATCATGGAAGGTGTGGTTCTTCTGTGGCAACTGGGCTCCTACCCTATTGCAGCGGTTATCTTCTTCGCCAGTGTGTTTATCCCAATGGCAAAAATGTTGGCACTCGCTTGGCTGTATTTCAACGCTCAAAAAGCACAATACTTGCCTCCTGAAGAAAGTATTTCACGCTTGAAAATCTACCGAATTACAGAATTTATCGGTCGTTGGTCGATGATTGATATTTTTGTTGTCGCTATTCTGGTTGCGCTCGTGCAGTTGCAAAACCTAATGGCGATTTACCCTGGTCCAGCAGCGCTTTCATTTGCTGCTGTGGTCATACTCACCATGCTCTCTGCAATGATTTTTGACTCGCGTTTGTTGTGGCAATTACCACAAAACGAAGCGCAGGAGCCAATGACTAATAACTTAAATGAGAAAGCCAAATATGAGTGATGAGAACAAGGCAACCGCTCAAATAAAACCGCAAAAGCAGGTCTCTGCGATTTGGATCATTCCGATCCTTGCGTTAGCGATGGGAGCGTGGATGCTGTTCCAATACATCAACAGCACAGGGCCAGAGATCACACTGAAATTACCAACAGCAGAAGGTATTGAAGTCGGTAAAACAGAGATCAAAGCACTGAACGTAAAAGTTGGCGTGGTTACTGACGTTAAACTCAGCGAAGACTATGACCACATCATCGCTACAGCACAAATGAACAAAGACGCGAAACGCATGCTGCGTGAAGACTCCATGTTCTGGGTCGTTAAGCCTCGTATTGGTCGTGAGGGCGTGTCAGGTTTAGAAACCCTGTTATCTGGTGCCTATATTCAACTTCAACCAGGCAATTCTCAGGTCGAAAAAGAGCATTTTGATGTTCTCGATGTGCCACCTGTCGCTTCCCCTGACGCAGAAGGTCTACGCATTGTATTGACACACCGCGAAGCCGGAAAACTTGGTGTTGGTGACCCAGTGATCTACAAAGGCTTTACCGTGGGTCGAGTTGAAACCACTAGTTTCGATGTCGACACTCGCCGCGCTTTGTACCAACTGTTTATCTTCAAGCCATATGACAGCCTTGTGCGTACCAAAACTCATTTTTGGTTGAGCTCAGGTGTCGATTTGCAGCTTAATGCGGAAGGCTTTGAGGTGAAGTTCGGTTCACTAGAAAGCATGATTACGGGCGGCGTAACCTTCGATACCCTGCCAGGAATGGGCGCAGGAGATGAGCTTAAAGAAGACATGACACACTTCCGTTTGTTCGATGATGTTAAACAAGTGCGCGAAGGCATGTACGATGAATACATTCAGTTTGTGATGATGTTTGAAGAGTCTGTTCGTGGTCTGAAAGCTAAAGCACCGGTTGAATACCGTGGTTTACGCATTGGTACCGTTATCAAAGTGCCTATGCGAATGCCAACGCCAGAAGAAGACTTCTCCGCGAAGAAAATCCCAGTGCTTGTACGTATTGAGCTTGGCCGAGTTTATGAAAATTTACCATCAAGCCAACTGCCAAGGTTCAAAGAGAAGCTAAAAGAAGAGTTTGCCAAAGGTCTTCGCGGTACGCTGAAAACAGGTAACTTGTTAACGGGTGCGCTGTATATCGATGCGGATTTCTATCCTGATGATGAACCTTACGTGCCGAGCCAATTTGAAGATTTAGATGTCTTCCCAACCAAACAAGGTGGCTTTGCTCAGGTTCAACGCCAAGTGAATGACTTCCTAACCAAGCTAAACAACTTACCAATGGAAGACACGTTGAACTCACTGAACAAGACGTTGAAGAACTCGGAAAAAACGCTTGCTTCAGCAGAGCGTGTTGCGAGCAGTGTGGATCGTCTCCTCAACCAAGAAGACACCAAAGCGATTCCAGCCGACATTCGTAAGAGCCTAGAACAGCTGCAAAGAACATTAGATGGCTACGGTCCGAACTCCACCATGTACAGTGAAATGGAGTCGACGCTGAAAGAGCTAGAACAAGTAATGACTGAGTTCAAACCAGTCCTTAAGCAGTTGAACGAAAAACCAAATTCATTGGTATTTGGCGAAGATGAAGTCAACGACCCAATCCCAGTTAGAGGACAAAAATAATGAAACGCGGACTTTTATTGATTTCTGCCCTTCTGGCAGGTTGCAGTAGCGCTCCTGAAGACACAGGCGCTTTGTATGTCTTACCGGAAGCAAGCTCAGCAAAGGTAAGCGACACCATGATTGCACAACGCCCACAACTTGTAGTTCGCCCAGTTGAATTGGCAAGCTACCTTGCCGACAGTGGTATTGTGTATCGCGCTTCAGAGACCCAGATCATCCAAGCGAAGCACAATCAGTGGGCACACAGTATCTCTGAGCAAATCACGACGCGTGTAATCGACGAACTGCGTAGCAAGCAAAGCCAATACTGGCCGGTAGAAGTGAATAACCTGCTCGACCAGAGTGACGAAAGCAAGCTTCAATTGTCGTTAAGTAAGTTCAATGGCAGTTATGAAGGCAACGCTGAAATCGAAGGTGAATGGATCCTTGTTGATGCTAACGGCAAAGTGAAGACCAGTGCACCGGTCAAAATCAGCATGCCTTTACAAGATGAAGGCTACGATGCGCTTGTCGATGCACTATCGGTAGGTTTGAACAACCTGACAGATCAAATCGCCGCTCAGCTATAACACTCCTCGCCCATTCAGTTCTCTGAGTGGGCGACTTTTTCTCCCCTTGTTTTCCCGATACACTGTAACCCTGCCCTTTTAGTGAGTGATAAAGAATGAAAGACATGCGACAAGCGTTGCTCGATGCCGGATTGCATCTGATCAATGAACACGGCTTTGCTGGTGTGGGTTTAATGAAGATCATTAACGAAGCAGAAGGCACTAAAGGGTCGTTTTATCACTACTTCAAATCAAAAGAACACTTTGGTGCGATTTTGCTGCACGACTACTTTGAAACGCACCTTGAGCGTCTCGAACGCTTTTTGAGTGACGAATCCAAAGCGCCAAGCGAACGCGTACAAGCCTACTTTGATGATTGGTGCGTCGTTAAGTTGACCGAAGACTTTCATATTCAATGCTTAGTCGTCAAACTCGCAGGTGAAGTCTCTGGTCACGACACTGAAATGCAAAGTGAAATGGCTGCCGGCACTAAGAAAATGATTGAGAAAATGACGACTTTCTTTGAGCGCAGCAATCAAGAAGGTACGCTTTGTTTGTCTGCACCGGAACAAACAGCAAAAACACTGTTTAGCTTGTGGTTGGGTTATACCTTGCTTGCGGCAATGCAAAAAGATCGCGCAATTTTAGATGATGCGATGCAAACCACCGTTAAGCTTCTCAACGAATAAGCAGAACCTCTCACATACTCGGCAAAACACTGTGCAACACATATATCGAGAGAAACCATCAAGATAAAGACAACAAAGCCAGCATTTCGCTGGCTTTGTGTTTATTAGATGGGTAATGCTAATTCCCGACCCCACCGACGGTTTCTGCAGGTGTTTCTGGTGTCACTGGAGGCCACTTTTTGAAGGTTTCCAAATGCTGCTGAACTGCGGCTTGGGCAGGACCAAAGGCCCACATTTTCTGCCCCATCCATTTTAAGTACATACCGGATTCTTCTTCCGCTCGCTCATAAGGATCTTGGCGTAGGTTGAATAACAGTGGCGCATTCAACTCTTCTTTCGGACCACTCCAACCGTGGTTTTGTACCACAAAATGCGCTTTCCAATCTCCCACACGAACGGCTTGCAGTTTATCACGCTCATAGTAAAAGATTTCATTGCGATTAGATTTGCCGTTGTTGGTTAGCATTTCCATTTGGTTGTAGCCATCAAGGTGCGCTTTGTGGCCTTTGTAACCTTTCAGCATTTGCTGTTTTAAATCAGCAGGGCCACCAGCAGCTTCGACCAACGTCGGTAACAGATCCATCCCATCAAACATACCGTTGCTGACTTTATTAGCTGGGATTTTTTCAGGCCAACTGATCAAGAAAGGGGCTCTAACCCCACCCTCCCATGTTGTGCCTTTCTCACCATGGAATGGCGTCATACCACCGTCTGGCCATGTCATGATCTCAGGCCCATTATCGGCGGTGAAGATCACTATGGTGTTGTCAGCAACGCCGAGCTCTTCAAGCTTCGCAAGCATTTCTCCAACGTGGTCATCGAGGTCTTTCATTACGACCTCTTGCAATCCCCAACCGTTAGTACCAAGCATCGCTTCATATTTTGGAGAGAGATGCGTCCATACATGACCTCTTGATGGGCAGTACCAAGTAAAGAAAGGTTTTTCGGCCTTCACCGCACGCTCAATAAAATCGATCGCACGCTTGTTGACCTCATCGTCAAGAGTACGCATTCGCTCAATGGTGAGAGCGCCATCATCTTTAATCGACTGACCGCCTTTTCCATCGGCTTTTGCATGAATCACATTACGTGGCGCAAACTTCTGGAAAGCTTCATCTTTTGGCCAATCAGGGTCTTCAGTGTATTCCATTGCGTTTAGGTGGTAAAGCCAACCCCAATACTCGTCAAAGCCGTGCATGGTTGGAAGAAACTCATCGCGGTCACCTAAATGGTTTTTTCCAAACTGCCCCGTAACGTAGCCAAGCTCTTTAAGTAACTCAGGTAGAGTTGGAGTATTTTGGTTAAGCCCAACAGGACCACCAGGTAGGCCGACAGTGTGCATACCTGTTCTTACCGGTAATTGCCCAGTTAAAAAAGCAGAACGCCCAGCAGTACAAGATGGCTGGGCGTAATAATCGGTAAGTAACATGCCTTTTTCAGCAATGCTATCGATGTTTGGCGTCTGGCTACTCATCAACCCTCGGTGATAAGCGCTGACGTTAGATACACCAATATCATCAGTAAATATCACGAAGATATTGGGTTGGTCCTGCGCTGCGGTTACAGCGAAGGACGCCAATGAAGCTAATCCTAGCGCTATACGACGAAGTATCCCTTTCATAGATTTTCCTTATGCAGTTTGCTCTTCTTTTCTGATCATCTTCAGCCCCACTAAGCCAAAGCCGAACTCCAAAAATAGATACACGACTAACAACCAATGCGGCATTCCGTCTACTAGCAAACTCAAGAGCCTTCCCATCGCTAAGCCCCACATAAAAATGACCAAGCTATACAGTGCAGGTAGACGATATTTGGTGCTCATCGCCCCCATTACCCAAAACATAGAGAGCGCTAAATACAATCCCATGACCGCTCGGAAAATGTGGCTAACATTCACCGAGGATGCATCAATCCCAAATAAAAATGAGAGCGAGTCAACCGGTGAAAAACCATAAGAAAGTGCAATCGGGGTAAGACCTGCCGCAGCTAAGAGAAGAAAAATACTTTGAATTTTCATGACGTCTCCTGATTCGCTGTTTCACATACAGCGTAGTTAAATTAACAAATTAAACAAGTTGCATAGCTAATGGTTTTTTGAAAGAGGCTTGATGAAGCCTGTGTGTCTTTAAGCAAACATTAATAAAGGCGCCAAAATACACAAACCAGATAGCAGGACGTTTTCGATTTTCATCTGGGATTCTCCGTCAAATATCATTCCATCGACGTTGAATGTTGAACGCATTACCACGTTCTTCGATGGTCAAAGAATACATAATACAAACCGGTCGGTCTAGAGCTATTTACAAAAAAGATCTTAGCTCGATCATAGGGAATCGCTATCACGCTGAATTGAAAAGAAAGTTATCCATAAACCTGAGATTTTGAATTACTGCAATCCATGCTCTACGCTAATTTTGTGCAACTCATTTAATAACGATTACAAACACGGACGTTGATATGGCTAAGATGACCTTCCCTTCTATCGCCCTCATTTCCTCGCTTGCAGTGGCGCCAAACGCAATAGCAGAAGATACGCAATCCCCACCAAGCGACTGGCAACACAGTGTCGAGATCTACATGCTCGCCTTAAATATCAATGGTGATACCACCATGGGTAACTTCTCTTCCAGTCTCGATGTCGATCCAAAGTTCATCATGGATCATCTCGACATTGGCGCTATGGCAAGGCTTGAAGGGGTATATCAAAACAAATGGGGTTACTACATCGATTACAGTTTTATGGACCTCAGTGGTGACGTAAATAACCTGTCAGGTATTCTCCCGAGTGTCAGTTATCGTGCTGATTTGGAAATCCGCCAAGGCGTTCTCGAAGCAAAAGCATTTCAGCGTGAAACCTACTCATTCGGTATGATCGATTACATGTTTGGCTTACGTTGGTGGGATAACGACATCAAGGGCAAGGTTTACCGCAACGATAACCGTATTCTGGTGGATAGACTCAACATCAAAGAAGACTGGGTTGATTTTCTAATGGGTGTTCGATGGATCAATGACCTAACCAAAGATTGGCGCTTTCATGCCAGCTTGGATGCCGGTTTAGGTAAAGACACCAACTTTACCTATGCGACCCAATTTGGTTTGCGTTACCACATTAATGATTGGTCGGACGTTAACCTCGCTTACAAATCCACTTGGGTGGATTACGTAAACGAAGGAACCTTTGAATACGATACCGCCTCGCATGGCTTCTTAATCGGTCTTGGTTTGTACTTTTAATCACTTTAGGGCGAAGTGTTTCGGCACTTCGTACCGGATTCTCCTAAGCTAATAAGAACGAGTGTCATAAGGTGTTGCTTAGATGAACAAATCGGAAGTTATCTGGCCGGATTATTATCATCCCAAACATTCTCATATTCATGTGCGTAGCCAAATCGAAATCCCTGAACCTCCCGAGGTTGTTTGGCAACACTTAGTTCGTGCTCATGAATGGCCTGCGTGGCGAGACGGAAAAACCATGGTTCAGATCCTAAGTGGTGACAGTACATTGTGCAAAAACACCATGTTTCGTTGGAAAGCCTCTTGGCTCGACTTTCATTGTACGGTTGTGGAATACACACAGCATCAGCGCTTGGCTTGGAAAGGGAAAAAAGGCGGCGTTGATATGTATCACGCGTGGGTGTTGGAACCAACCAAAACCGGTTGCAGTATTGTCACCGAAAGCACGCAGCGTGGTGGCATGACTTGGCTTACCAAATACTTTGCACCAAAAAGGTTGAGAAGATACCAGCTCAAATGGCTAGAAGAGTTATGTCGTCAGTCTCATGGTCACTGCGGCAAATAAGCACCAATGCCCCCCGCCTACCGACGGATATGTACAATAAATGCTCCCTCCCTGATCTCAATCATATTTGAGACACATTGCATGAGATACCCTTAGCGAAAACTATAAAACCCAATCATATGACCCCATGGTCAATAGATAAGGCGCTTGAGCAGCAATGTCGATTAACATTTCAGATCTAACCACCGCATTAAGCAAGGTGGAGCACATCCACAAAGTTCAATTGGAAAACGTGCATCAGTTTTTTAAGTCTAACGAAACTTTCTCGGTAAAAGCCTTTAGCCAAATCGTGGCGACGGACTCTATTGATGAACGTTTTAAAGCTATCGACAAAGAATTTGCTTCACTTGGTGACGTTAAGACTTACTTGCTGGAAGCTTCTTACCTAGTAAGCTAAATGCCTCAAGAATAAAAAAGCCCCGACACAATCGAGTTTCGGGGCTTTTTGTTGTTTGCTATCTAACAACTAGTTCGATGACAGCTTGTAACGGTCGTCGATAACCGTCACTTCAGGGAACGATTTGCCCGCCTTCATCGCTTTCTCTGTTTCTTTCTTCACAGACTTATCAATCCAGAAGTTTGAAATATCCATTGGGTGCAAAATCCATTCGGTATTTTTTGTCATCCCATTCTTAGGAATCTTAACCCAACGCCAATGGGCATCACGTGTGTAAGGGACCATGTAACCAGGAACAATGACGTTTGCATCACCGATGTATTTTTGGATCTGACGAGACAAGTCGTAGCGTTTTTGTTGTTCAAACTCATTATCATACGCTTCAATTAGCTTATCTAGCTCTGGGCTGCTGTAGTTTGTATGTGCATTAGTTTGAGGCTTATTCGCATTATCTGAGTGGAAGTATTCCCAGTACGCAGGGATCTCACCAGAGCCCATATTCAAAAATGCTAGTTGGTGCTTCTTCTCCAGAATGTATTTAAACGCCGAAGAACCATCAACAAGGTTTAAGGTAAACTCCAAACCTGCCAACTTCGCTTGCTCTTTTAAGTACGCAATACGTGGAGTGTGTGAGTTGTAACCGTAGGTAATCGCAAAACTCAAACGCTCACCTTTATCATTGACGCGGATACCATCCGAACCAATTTTATCAAAGCCGGCTTTCTCGAAATGTTTTACTGCCTCTGCAGCATCAAACTTCGGTGGTGTGTTGCTTGGATCATCATACTCACCGTGGCCAAAACCAAGACCATGTGGCTTACGAGAGTAGTCACCACGCATTATGTTTGCGATCATACCGTCGTAGTCTGTTGCTGCCATCACACCTTTACGCACTTCTAAGTTGTCTAGCATCGGCATTGCCGTGTTCATCCACAGACCACCCGCCCCCTGAGGCGACTGGTTGAAGCCCCAGTATTTTTGTACATAGCCTTTCTTGTACACTTCACTGTCTGTTTTATCATGCCAGAAGTTAGGTAACACCATCTCGAAGTAGTCTAAATTGCCCTTCTCGAAGTGCTTCATTGCGATGTCTTCATCACGAATCACGGTAATACGAACCTTGTCTACATTGTAACGATTTTTATAGTAACGGTTGTTATAACCCCACCAATCTTCACCAACGTGTTTAAACGTCACGCTCTTACCTTTCTTCACTTTATCAATGTAATAAGGTGCCGCGGTAGGCTCTGATTTGAAGTTGAACTTACGAACAAAGTTGTCCGGCATACCATCTTTGTTTTCATCTTTTTCCCCTTCAAAAAAGTGCTCTGGGCGAGGCTGAAAACCATTACTTGGCATGTTGATCAGAACCATCAAAGCATCTTGGCTCTGTTCCACAGCAAGGTTTACTTGGATGGTGTAGTCATCGATTTTCTCTACGCTTACAATGCTTGTTTTAAAGAAATCGTTGTACCACGGATCAATGATGTCTTCTGACGTGTAGTACTTCATCATAAACACGTAATCATCGGCGGTTATCTTCTCACCATCGGACCATCTTGCCGTCTCATCTAACTTGAAATAAACGGTTTTGTTGTCATCGCCAAATGCCCATTCCTTAGCAAGTTGGGGAATCCATTTACCCGTATCAGGATGGCGCTGAGCGAGTTTAGGAGTGCCATCCATTAAGTATTGGCGAAGACCAGAGTTCGCATCAGGACCAACACTGCGTAACGTTTGAGGGAAGCTTCGAATAAAAGTACGGTATGTTCCACCTCGTACCGCTTCTTCTGAAGCAAACAGAGGCTCATTATTGTTTGAAATCCATTCTACCTCTGCTGGTAGCTCAGCTGCGCTAACTTGAAAGCTGGTTGCCATCAAGGTTGCCAGTGCTGCAAATGGCAGGGTTTTTATCATTGTATTCTTCCTTGTTGTGTTTACGCGGTAAGACTGATGGAGCGACAACAAGTGAATCTCGGAGAGGCTATGCCAAGGCACAGTAAAGGAAATAATAAGCGCTAATACCAAGTGAATTCCTGTCCACTTTACGTATTAATATCAGAGAGTTTCACGAGGTCATCCTAGACCTTACAACGCAGTGAATGCATCAACCTCATAGTATTCGTTACACATTTGTAACGCAACCCATCCATAACACATGCTTGCAATTTCACATCATCACAGCGAGTTATGTTACCAAAGTGTGATCGTAGCAGTCCTATCGCCTAATCTAACACTATCCGGCGATATTCAATTCAAGCTTACACCTCAGATTTTCTGTGTTAAAAAAACAAAAAAGGTGAAGCACTTTCACTTCACCTTTCCATCTTCCATTTCAACAATGTTTACATATTCGCCAAACTTTCGTTGATAGATTTAAGCACAGCCGCTGGATCTGTCGCTTGAGTAATTGGACGGCCAATCACTAAGTAATCAGAGCCTGCTTGAATTGCATCGACTGGCGTCATGATACGGCGTTGATCACCTTGCTCAGAGCCTGCTGGACGAATACCAGGTGTCACTAACTTGAACTCTTTACCTAATTCACTCTTAAGCAAAGAAGACTCTTGCGCTGAACATACCACACCATCAAGGCCAGAGTTTTTAGTCAGCGTAGCTAGACGAATCACTTGCTCTTGAGGCGCAACGTCCAAGCCAATACCAGCAAGGTCGCTTTGCTCCATACTGGTCAATACCGTCACACCAATCAGCAACGGACGGTCTTTACCGTAAGGCTCAAGAATTTCACGTGATGCCGCCATCATGCGTTCACCACCACTCGCGTGCACGTTCACCATCCATACACCCAGTTCAGCCGCAGCGCGAACTGCTTTTGAACACGTATTCGGGATATCGTGAAACTTCAGGTCTAGAAATACAGAGAAACCACGTTGATGAAGCTCACGTACGAAATCAGGACCAAATAGCGTAAACATTTCCTTGCCTACTTTTAGGCGACATGACGCAGGATCAATTCTATCCACAAACGCAAGCGCATCTGCTTGGTTATCATAATCCAGTGCGACAATAACTTTTTGGTCGATCATTTCATCTCCTAACTGTTTTTGGTTCTTATTAAATAAAGGTCAAAAAAATGCAGCGGACAGAAACTCTGCCAGCTGCATTAAAACTATTCACCGTCCAATCCTCGGATTGGCTTGATCGTCCCCCATCCTTTACATGATGGACAATGCCAGTAAAGAGAATGGGTGGAGAAACCACATTTCCTGCATCGGTAATGCGGTTTAACTTTTAACTGTTCACCAACCATCGCTTGTAGCGTCGATAAGCTGTCTTTCGCACGGCCATCTTCTGCTTCAGCAATATGGTAGTCGATAAGGCGGTAGAAGCCTTTCATCGTTGGGTTTTTCAGTAGTTGTTTCGTCAACAGCTCTTGCGCGGCACCAACGCTCTCATGATGCGCGACAAGTTGCGCCAACATTAATTCGGACGATACACCCGCCTTTTTATCGATACAGGCACGTAAGAATTCTACGAGTTCATCTTCCTGACCTAAATGGTGATAACACTCAGCAATCGTTGGTAGGACATCACTAATAAAGTCTTTATCTTGCTCAAGCACGCCTGTCAGGTACTTGATGGTGTGTTTGTAATCTTCTGACTCTAAATACACCCGGCCAAGGGCAATACTCGCACGAACACATTTAGGGTCTTCTGACAGTGCTTTCTTGAAATGTTGAATCGCTTTACTGGTGTTACCATCAGCTTGGTCAAGCATGGCTAACTCGCACCAGAAATGTGCAATGTTGGCACGAATACGAGTGCGCTTCTTACCCATCTTCGCCAACTGGTTTGCGTAATGAATGGCTTTTTCCCACTCACGCGTTTGTTGGTAGATGGTGACAAGTTGCTGAAGTGCACTTTCACGATGGTCTGGCTCTTCCACTAACTGTTCAAAGATTTTTTCTGCACGGTCTAAGAAACCAGAAGCCATGTAATCTTTAGCGAGCTGTTGAAGCGCGAGATTTTTCTGGTCTAGCGTGAGGCCAGAACGAGAAATGAGATTTTGGTGGATTCGAATTGCTCGGTCGACTTCACCACGAGAACGAAAAAGATTACCCAACGCTAGGTGAGTATCTATCGTTTCGTTATCAACTTGGAGCAATTCAATGAAGTGGTCAACCGCCTTATCTGATTGATCAGATAGGAGCAGGTTAAGACCCGTCACATACTGACGGGATATCTGATGAGATTGCTTCTGCTTGTCTTGCTGAGCGCTACGGTGGCCCATGTACCAACCATAGGCGGCGGCTATTGGCAATAACAAGAAGAGTAGTTCAAGCATTAAAGTTAAGCCTTATCCTTATGCCTGTTTTTCTACTGCTGGTTTTGCAGGTTGTTCTGCTTCAGCGGGCTCATACTTTTTAAGTTTCTTTTTCAGACGACGCACTTGCAGTTGAGTTTTGAACTGAATGCTAGCAAAGATAACCCATGCTATGCCAAAACCAACGACAAACACTACACCCAGCAGGGTTGATAAGTGGAACTCACCTTTCGCCAGAAGATAATTAAAGGTTACGATCTCTTGGTTTTGAGAACCTAAAGCCAGTGCAATTAAAAAGAGAGCTAAAACAGCAATGATTTTTATAATTTTCATGTTACATCACCCTTCGAGGAGTAAGTAGGTAAGATTATGCAGTAAAATGTTTCTTCAGACCATGTATATTACCAATAATCTAGTTATAAAAAAGCGGCATACACGAGAGTATGCCGCTTTTTCAAACTAATAAGAGAGCCTTAGCTATCCATATTTACGCGTTCACGAAGCTCTTTGCCTGGTTTGAAGTGAGGAACGTATTTACCCTCTAACTCCACCTTGTCGCCCGTTTTAGGGTTGCGACCTACGCGAGGCTCGCGGTAATGAAGAGAAAAACTACCAAAGCCACGGATCTCAATACGGTCACCGGTCTCTAGTGTAGAGGCCATGTGCTCTAAAATATCTTTTACAGCATCTTCTACCTCTTTCGCTGATAAATGTGTTTGCTCAGCGCAGAGTCTTTCAATCAGTTCAGACTTAGTCATAGTTGCCCTCTTTGAGTATCTTTATCACTCATTATAGTAAGTAATACTAATTCCAACAAACACTTGCTATCAATTCTAGACAATTTTTACACAAAATGTGCAATCAAAAAATGTCTTTTTTTAGCATAGTTTATCAACATTAGTATTACTACTTAGTTTATAGCAAGCATAAAAAAGGAGCCTTGCGGCCCCTTTTTAGCTTAAGCGAGTAAATTATTCGCCTTTAGCAGCTTTGAAAGCGTCAGCCATTGCATTACCAAAAGCAGCTTCGTCTTGCTTGTTGATAGATGCCATTGCTTCTTGCTCATCAGCTTCATCTTTAGCTTTGATAGATAGGTTGATTACGCGGTTCTTACGGTCTACACCTGTGAACTTCGCTTCAACAACATCACCAGCACTTAGGATTAGAGAAGCATCTTCTACGCGATCGCGTGATACTTCAGAAGCACGGATGTAACCTTCAACGCCTTCTGCGATTTCAACTGTAGCGCCTTTAGCGTCAACAGCAGTTACAGTAGCGTTAACTAGAACACCTTTCTTGTTGTCAGCAACGTAAGCATTGAATGGGTCGTTTTCCATTTGCTTAACGCCTAGAGAAATGCGCTCACGCTCAGCGTCTACTGCTAGAACAACTGCAGAGATCTCGTCGCCTTTCTTGTACTCACGTACAGCTTCTTCGCCAGCAACATTCCAAGAAATGTCAGATAGGTGAACTAGACCGTCGATGCCGCCTTCTAGACCGATGAAGATACCGAAGTCAGTGATAGACTTGATCTTACCAGTAACTTTGTCGCCTTTAGCTTGTGCTTCAGCGAATGACTGCCATGGGTTAGCTTTACACTGTTTCAGACCTAGAGAAATACGACGACGTTCTTCGTCGATCTCAAGAACCATAACCTCAACTTCGTCGCCAACATTAACAACTTTAGATGGGTGGATGTTCTTGTTAGTCCAATCCATTTCTGAAACGTGTACTAGACCTTCAACGCCTTCTTCGATTTCAACGAAGCAGCCGTAGTCAGTTAGGTTAGTTACGCGACCAGTTAGTTTGTGACCTTCTGGGTAACGCTTAGCGATTGCTACCCATGGATCTTCGCCTAGTTGCTTAAGACCTAGTGATACGCGAGTACGCTCACGGTCGAACTTAAGAACTTTAACTTGGATCTCGTCACCAACGTTAACGATTTCAGATGGGTGCTTAACGCGCTTCCAAGCCATATCTGTGATATGTAGAAGACCGTCAACGCCACCTAGGTCAACGAACGCACCGTAGTCAGTAAGGTTCTTAACGATACCTTTAACTTCAGAACCTTCTTGTAGAGTTTCTAGAAGCTCGTCACGCTCAACGCTGTTCTCAGATTCGATAACTGCACGACGTGAAACAACTACGTTGTTACGTTTTTGGTCAAGTTTGATAACTTTGAACTCTAGCTCTTTGTTTTCTAGGTGAGCAGTGTCGCGGATTGGACGTACGTCTACTAGAGAGCCAGGAAGGAAAGCACGGATACCGTTTAGTTCAACAGTGAAACCGCCTTTAACTTTACCGTTGATGATACCAACAACAGTTTCAGCTTCTTCGTAAGCTTTCTCAAGAACGATCCAAGCTTCGTGACGCTTAGCTTTCTCACGAGAAAGTTGAGTTTCACCGAAACCATCTTCAACAGCGTCTAGAGCTACGTCTACTTCAGCACCAACTTCAACTTCAAGTTCGCCAGCAGCGTTCTTGAACTGTTCAGCAGGGATAGCAGATTCAGACTTAAGACCAGCGTCAACAAGAACGAAACCGTTCTCGATAGCTACTACAGTACCTTTAACGATGCTGCCTTGTTGGAATTCTGTTTCGTTTAGAAACTCTTCAAAGAGTTGAGCAAAAGATTCAGTCATTTATTTAATCTTCAATAAATTAAACGTCCACGGGTATCCTACCGCATGGGGTTATTAAATTCGCCAGTCATCATCCTTGCGACCAACGCTCTTAGTCTAGCCGAGTGTTATTACTCAGCTAGCTTCGATTCGATATATTGTAGTGCCTTTTCTACTACTTCGTCGATACTCATCGACGTAGAATCTAGCACAAGCGCATCCTCTGCAGGGCGTAGTGGTGCCACTGGGCGGTTACGATCGCGATCGTCACGCTCTTGGATCTCGCTCAAAAGGTCAGCAAATCTAACATCTAACCCTTTCTCTTGCAACTGTTTAAGGCGTCGATTTGCACGCTCTTCTGCGCTCGCATCAAGGAAAATTTTCGCTTGTGCATTCGTGAATACGACCGTACCCATATCACGGCCATCAGCAACCAGACCCGGAGCGGTCTCAAATGCACGCTGACGGCGCAATAATGCTTCACGAACGCGTGGCAGAGCTGCTACTTTAGACGCCGCCATCCCCGTTTCTTCTTTACGAAGCTCACCAGAGACGTCTTCGCCTTCTAGAATCACTTTTACTAGGTCACCTTCAGCAACAAACTGAACGTCTAGATGAGTAGCAAGTGGAACAAGCGCATCTTCTGACTCAGTGTCTACGCCGTGGTGAATCGCTGCGAGTGCAAGTACACGATAAATTGCGCCAGAATCAAGAAGATGAAAGCCCAACTTCTTCGCCAGCAACATACATAAAGTGCCTTTACCTGCACCACTAGGTCCATCTACGGTAACAACCGGAGTTTGAGAGGACATGTTTTTCTCCACGTTGATGTGCGAATTTCGGTGCTTCCACCCAAATTCATTTCATTCTTAATTTTACGGTGCGGGAGTATATACCTAATAGCCTCAGGATACCATTTCTTTGCCCTCTCCCCGGTTCAGAATTTGCCGTTTTCTCTCTTCTGATTTTTTCTCTTTAAAACGCAATACCAAATGGCGGATTTTCTCTAAGTTTCATTTTTCCGACCCGATCACACATTAGTAATACAATATTATTGTATATTAAATCATCTTATCGACGACCCTATAAAAATTGAGAACACCATATGAAGAAATTAGCGCTTACTTTTCTTGCTGCCAGCATTGCCTCTGCGTCTGCTATGGCTGCGACTTCGTCTAATGAATTAGCGAACAAATATGAGCTAGATCCGACAAAGGCTCCAGCTCAAAACTTTGATATGACGAATTGGAAAATTACCTTGCCTGAACTAACTAAAGAAGGTGAACGCAAAGGTAAAGCATTAGAAATAGCCAAAGATGAGCTGGGCAATACAGAAAACCCTTATGTTCACCCTGAGTGGTTCTATACCAACAAAGAAACAGGCGCCGTGGTTTTTGTTGCACCAAATGAAGCACCGACCACTCCTAATAGTAAGAACACCCGTAGTGAACTTCGTGCCATGCTTGCTACGCACTACGGTGAGCCAAAAAACAACTTTGTCGTCGCTTCTCACCCAAATGCTGCTGAGTATGGTGCGATTGGTGGCGAGCTAAACGCGACCCTATCTGTTGACCAAGTAAGTACAAGTGGCAACTACAAAAAGAATGGCGCATTCGCTGTCGTGATTGGCCAAATTCATGGCTCTGACAATGAGCCTTTAAAGATTTCTTACCGAAAACTGCCTGAGCATGAATACGGCTCTCTTTCGTGGAACTACGAGTTAAACCCAACCAAAGAACTTCAAGACGCGAAAGATGAAAATGGTAAGAAACTTCGCCAAGACATCCGCCACAACGTGTTCGGACAATACAACTTACGTAAAGGCGATGCAGACCCACAAGACGGCATCAAACTGGGTGAAATCTTCTCATACAGCGTGAATGTGGAAGGTGACATCATGCACCTGACTTTCACTAAGAACCCTGGTGAGAAAAATGAAGTCACTAAGACATTTGATGTGAATCTAGCAAAAGGCAAATACCAAGGTCATGAAGTAGACCAAGGCTATGGTAACGATTGGATGTATTACAAAGCCGGTGCTTACAACCAATGTAATACGAAGAAAAGCAGTTCAGACTGTGAATGGCGCGGCATGGAAGCGGGTGATTATGCTCAAGCAAGCTTCTATCAATTAGAACTGAAACAATAACGGTTAGAGCTGAACTAACAACCCTCAGCGGAGACAAAAAAACCAACTAAACAGTTGGTTTTTTTGTTACTTCTTAAGCATTACACAATTGGCTTTTGACCGCGTTCTGCAAGTTTAAGTACGACACTATCAGCCACTTTACTTGCAACACCGGCAAGCTTGTCTGCCAGTTTTTTCTTTTGCACGTAATGCACTGCTAGTACGGTTTTCTCTTTGCATGCTGCAACAACTAGATCGTCGGAAGTGCTGATTTCATCTACCAGTCCTAGCTCTTTCGCTTGCGTACCAAACCAGTGCTCACCGGTTGCGACTTTTTCAAGTTCTAGCGCTGGGCGACGTTCACTGATGAAATCTTTGAACAGTACGTGTGTTTCTTCAAGTTCTTGTTTGAACTTATCACGCGCTTTGTCGGTGTTCTCACCAAACATCGTTAGTGTACGCTTGTACTCACCAGCTGTTAGCTGCTCATATTCGATATCGTGTTTTTTCAACAGTTTGTTGAAGTTAGGGATCTGCGCGATAACGCCGATAGAACCTACAATCGCAAACGGCGCAGACACAATCTTGTCTGCCACACATGCCATCATGTAGCCACCACTTGCTGCCACTTTGTCGACAGAAATCGTCAGAGGCAGACCTGCAGCTTTGATTCGATCAAGTTGAGAAGATGCTAAGCCATAGCCATGGACCATACCACCACCAGACTCTAGACGAAGCAGCACTTCATCGCCTTCACGAGCTACTGCTAATACTGCAGTGATCTCTTCACGTAGAGAGCCCACTTCTTTTGCATCAATACTTCCGTTGAAGTCCAACACGAACAGATGCGGTTCGCGCTTGCTATCAAGAGAACCTTCTTTGCTCGCTTGTTTGATTTCTTTCTCACGAGATTTGTTCTTTTCTTTCTCTTCCTTCTTAGCCGCTTTATCACGAGCTTTGATGAAAGCGTCATCGTGCAGGTGATGTTCTAACTGTTCGATTGCATCTTTATGACGCTCAGAAAGATTGGTGACTTCCAATTCGCCTTTCGCAGCACCCGATTTACCACCCGCCGATTTTGCAATAATCAGCAGCACAACCACGGCCGCAACAACGGTAACAATCTTGGCTAAAAACAGACCATAATCTAATAAAAATTCCAATGAGAGTTCCTCTATCTCATACCAGTAATAGTCATCAATATGTTACGTAGAAAAATCAGAGAGAAGGCAAGAAAATCGGTAACCTCTTGTTCTGATTGATGGTGTTCAAATAACATACCGGACAACCGTTCTGGAATTGGTATAACACATGAATTGGTGTATTGTAACCAACTTGTCACGATTACCAAGATTTTCCATTGAGAAACAGGCGCATTTCTACACCAAGATGACGTCTGTTCGTCGGAATTAGATACAATAATAAGGATTAACTACCGTGAACTACTCCGTTTCAGCAGATGCCCTAAAAGGTAAAGTCATTCTTGTCACTGGTGCAGGCAATGGTATTGGTCGCCAAGCGGCACTTTCTTACGCTCAGCACGGTGCGACTGTGATTCTACTTGGTCGAAACGTTCAAAACCTTGAATCCATCTACGATGAAATCGAATCTGCAGGTTACCCTCAACCCGCGATCATTCCACTTGATCTAAAAGGCGCAACTAAGCAGCACTACATCGATATGGCAGAAACCATCGAAGGTCAATTTGGTCGTTTGGATGGCCTGCTGCACAACGCTGGCGTTTTAAGCACGCTGTGCCCGTTTGAGCAAATCAATGAAGAAGACTTTGACGACATCATGCAGATTAACGTGAAAGCAGAAGTCTTGATGACTCAGGCACTGCTGCCTATCATGCGCAAATCAGATGCTGGTCGTATTGTCTTTACCTCTTCAACGGTTGGCCATTCAGGCCGCGCTTTCTGGGGTTCGTATGCTATTTCTAAATTTGCCGTCGAAGGCATGATGCAGGTTCTCGCCGACGAACTGAGTGACACACCAATGCGAGTTAATGCCATTAACCCCGGTGCAACTCGTACTCGTATGCGTGAAAAAGCCTACCCTGGTGAAGATTCAAATACATTAAAAACACCTTTAGATATTATGCCGTTGTACCTGCATTTAATGGATCCAGCCGTCACTGATATCAACGGTCAGTGTATTGACGCACAACCAAAGCGTAAGTGATAAATTCTCACGACCTCGCATAATCGATTGAAAAGGCAGCAAACGCTGCCTTTTTTCGTATTTCTGCCTATAAAAATCTTGCGACTTTCCATCACAGAAATATACTGTGCATATATACAGGTATTTTATTATGCAAGACATTATCCAGAATTTAAAAAGCCAACATCTTGTTTGGCAAGCAAATTTAACCAAAGCTGATACACACCAGACTCTCCATAGCTCAGGTTTTCCTGAGTTAGATACCTTGCTTGGGGGCGGTTTTCCTCCCCATGGCGTCGTGGAAATGGAGTCCGTTGGCAGTATTGGTGAATTGCGTCTTTTAGCGCCTTATTTAAAAGCATCTCTGGCAAGAGGAGTAACGGCATTCATTCAGCCTCCCGCATTGATGAATTCATTGTTCCTACACAGCATTGGGTTGGACATCAACCAAGTATGGGTTGTCACACCGGAACATCAACGCGATGCCTTATGGGCAGCAGAGCAATGCCTCAAAAGCGGCGTATGTACTAACGTTTTGCTATGGCAAGATGAACTAGAGATCCACCAAGTAAAACGCCTGCAAGTGGCAAGTGAGCAAGGCGCTTGCCCTCTGTTTATGCTCAAACCTAACATGGCAAATCGCTTGTCTTTGCCTGTGTCACTCAGCTTAAAACTTCACGGTCACGAGCAAGGTGTGAGTGTAGAAGTGCTCAAAAGAAAAGGCGGTTGGAGCAAAGGCAGCGTCGATATCAACTTCCAGCACCACTACCCGCAACTGGTGATTCCAAGCACAACTCGTATTCCATCCACGGTGGTCAATTTCCCATTGGCGAATCAAGGTTAGTGATATGGCTTTGTGGATATACTTGCACTTCCCTCGCCTACAGTTAGATGCACTCTTTGGTGATAACCAAGAGCAGCCCATGGTGATTGTAGAAAGCCAACGTTGTCGGATCATTCAATACAACGAGATTGCCGAGCAACAAGGCATTAAGCCAAATATGGGCTTGGGTAGCGCGGCTTCTTTGTGCCGAGATTTGCAAGTGCATCCTTATCATCCGCAAACCGAATTGAGCAAGTTACAAGAAATTGCTCAATGGCTGTATTTGATTACGTCTGATGTCGTATTGATGCCAAGCCAAGGGGTTCTACTACGCGCAACCCCGATGCTTAACTTATATGAAGGGCTGCAAAATTACTGGCAAAAAGTCACGACTCACCTAGCAACGCTCAAGCTGAGCTTTCAGTTCGGCAGCGGCTTTTCACCCTTTTCAGCCAAATTGATGGCCTTATCTGGCAGTAATTGTTTGAGTGAAGATAAAGCCTTCATGCTACAAGCGTTACAACCTTTGCCACTGACATTGACCGATTTGTCGACCTCCACTGTCGATAAGCTACAGCGCGTTGGAGTTACAACCCTCGAAGGTTTGCTTGAGTTGCCGTTACAAGATATTGCTCGCCGATTTGATATCGATTTAGTCAACTACGTTGGGCGGTTAACAGGCCAGTTCAAACATCCTGTTGATTTTTATCATCCAACGGAATCATTCCAAGTCTATCTAGAATTGCTGTTTGAAATTGAAAACGTGCAATGGGTGGAAAGACCGTTAGCCAAGCTCCTTCAGCAGCTCGAAACCTTCCTCAAGCTGCGCGATAAAGTCGCGTTTGAGCTGTGCTTGACGCTCCACCAGCGAGATAAGCAAGAACAACATCTTCAATTGACTTCAGCGCAGGGCGATTACTTATATCAGCGTTGGCAACAACTCGCCAGTTTGAATCTAGAATCATTGACCTTAAACGGCCCAGTGATGGGCTTAACGTTAAAAATCGTCCGTCAAGGAGAGCCTTTAAGCGCAACTCGTGATCTCTTTGCTGGGCAAAAGGGCCAAATGAATGCATTAGAGTTGCTCTCTCTACTGCAAGCTAAATTGGGTAAAAGCGCAGTACTCAAACCGAATATCGCCTGCGACCCAAGACCTGAGAAAGCCAGTCAGTATCGCCCAGCCGATGAGCCGGATGTGTCGATTAACACCATCCCTGCGTTGTTACGCCCAGCGATGCAATTACCCGAACCTATCGCGCTACAAGAGCAAGTATCTCTCATTCATGGACCAGAGCGAATTGTCTCTGGATGGTGGGATGGCGATGAAATCATGCGTGATTACTACGTAGCACATACCAAGCAAGGGCGCTGGTTATGGGTCTTTCGCGATCAACACAAGCATTGGTTTCTTCATGGCTATTTTTGTTAAATCGGCAGTTATTTTTGTTAGGTTGTTATGAGTTACGCAGAACTATTTTGTCAGTCCAATTTTTCCTTTCTCACTGGGGCTTCTCATGCGGAAGAGTTAGTACTGCAAGCCGCTTTTTATCGTTATCAAGCTATTGCGATTACTGATGAATGCTCTGTTGCCGGTGTCGTCAAAGCGTACGCGACCATTAAACAGCACAAGCTTGATATTAAACAAATCGTCGGCAGCATGTTTTGGTTGAACGAGGAATGCCAAGTCGTGCTGCTTTGCCCTTGTCGAAAAGCCTACGCTGAGCTGTGCCGTATCATCACCAATTCAAGAAGACGCAGCGAGAAAGGCAGCTACCAACTTTCCGAATGGGATTTAATGTCGATTCGTCACTGTTTCGTGCTGTGGTTACCTGCACATCAGGAAAGTGATCACTACTGGGGACGTTGGCTTAATCAACACCATTCCGAACGATTATGGGTCGCGATTCAACGCCACCTCAGTGGAAGTGATGAAGCATACACAACTCATTGTGAGTTATTGGCTAATGAATTTCAGCTTCCTATTACCGCTTGTGGTGGTGTTTTGATGCATGCTGTCGAACGCCTACCTCTACAGCACGTACTCACTGCCGTTAAGCATGGATGCAATGTCGATAAACTTGGTTTTGATCGCCTATCCAATGCAGAAAGAGCGTTGCGCCCAATGAATAAGCTACTCCGCATCTATAAACCAGAGTGGCTTGCAGAAAGCAAAACCATCGCAGATTTGTGCGAATTCGAGCTGTCTGACCTGAAATACGAATACCCAGCCGAACTCATTCCAGATGGTTACACACCAGACTCTTACTTACGTTTTTTAGTTGATCGAGGTAAGCAACGACGCTTTCCCGAAGGGGTTCCAACAGACATCAATCAAACGATTGAGCGTGAACTCACACTCATTAAAGAGCTAGAGTACCATTATTATTTTCTAACCATTCACGACATTGTGATGTTCGCTAAGCAGCAAGGCATCCTCTATCAAGGACGTGGATCCGCGGCTAACTCCGTAGTGTGCTACTGCTTAGAAATCACCGCGGTTGACCCGAGGCAAATCTCTGTCTTATTCGAGCGTTTTATTAGTAAAGAGCGAGACGAGCCGCCAGATATCGATGTGGATTTCGAGCACGAGCGTCGTGAAGAAGTGATTCAATACATCTACAAAAAGTACGGGCGCGAGCGTGCCGCTTTGGCGGCCACCGTGATCAGCTATCGCTTTAAAAGTGCCGTGCGTGAAGTGGGTAAAGCACTGGGGATTGAAGAAACTCAGCTAGACTTCTTCATCAAAAACGTCAATCGCCGTGATCGTAGCCAAGGTTGGCAAGCGCAAATCATCGAATTGGGGTTACAACCAGAGTCATTAAAAGGCCAGCAGTTTATCCAGTTGGTGAATGAGATCATCGGATTCCCGCGCCATTTATCTCAGCATGTCGGCGGCTTTGTGATTTCATCTGGCCCTTTATATGAACTGGTGCCTGTCGAGAATGCCTCGATGGAAGATCGCACCATTATTCAATGGGATAAAGATGATTTAGAAAGCTTAAAGCTATTGAAAGTCGATGTACTTGCACTTGGCATGTTGAACGCGATCCGTAAATGCTTTCAATTAGTCGAGAAGCACCACCAGCGATCCCTGTCGATTGCCGAGATCACGCGCCTGCAAGACGATCCGCACGTATACCGCATGATCCAAAAAGCCGATACTGTTGGCGTATTCCAGATTGAGTCTCGCGCGCAGATGAGCATGCTGCCACGCTTAAAACCTGCACGTTACTACGACTTAGTCGTGCAGATTGCCATTGTTCGTCCGGGCCCAATCCAAGGAGATATGGTGCACCCGTTTTTAAAAAGACGAAATGGTGAAGAACCGATCAGCTACCCATCGGAAGAAGTGAAAAACGTACTAGAGCGCACCATGGGCGTACCGATTTTCCAAGAACAAGTGATCAAGTTGGCAATGGTCGCGGCTGGTTTTAGCGGCGGTGAAGCGGATCAATTGCGTAGAGCAATGGCAGCATGGAAGAAGAACGGCGATCTCGCTAAGTTCAAACCAAAGCTTATCGATGGGATGCTTGAACACGGCTACGATCTTGAGTTTGCCGAACGTATCTTTGATCAGATTTGTGGCTTTGGTGAGTATGGTTTTCCTGAGAGCCATTCCGCCTCTTTCGCGGTACTGGCTTATTGCTCTGCATGGCTAAAGTTCTACTATCCCGCTGAATTCTATACTTCGCTACTGAATAGCCAACCCATGGGCTTTTATAGCCCTTCACAGCTGGTTCAGGATGCACGTCGACACGGAGTGGAAGTACTGCCTACTTGCGTGAACCACTCACACTACCAGCACCACTTGGTAAAACGCCCCAATGGACGCCTTGGTATCCAACTAGGCTTGCGGTTAGTCAAAAGCCTCAATGAAGAAAACGCTATCCGCTTGGTTGAACACCGCCCAACTCATGGTTATCGTTCTATCCAAGAGGTAAAACAAATTCTGAGAAGTCGTCGTGATATTGAGTTATTAGCTTCTGCGAATGCTTTTCAAATACTCTCAGGTAACCGATATAACGCACGTTGGTCAGCTATGGATTCGTTATCAGACTTGCCCTTATTTAATCAAATTGAAGAGCCTGAGGTGAGCTATCAACCTCAGCCTTCTGAGTACGAAAATCTCATTGAAGATTATGCCAGTACAGGGTTATCACTTAGCCGTCACCCAATTACCCTACTGGAGGAAGCTGGCAAACTACCACGCTTTACTCGTATGAAACAGCTCGTAGAAAAAGAGCACAAGTCCTTGGTGACGGTTGTCGGTGTCGTCACAGGCAGGCAATCCCCAGGCACTGCAGCTGGCGTCACCTTTTTCACGTTAGAAGACGACACTGGTAACATTAATGTGGTTGTGTGGCGAGCAACAGCGCGCGCGCAGAAACAAGCTTATCTCACCTCAAAGGTGTTAATGGTAAAAGGAATTTTAGAAAGAGAGGGAGAAGTCACGCACATCATTGCAGGTAGGCTCATTGATTGCACTCAACACCTTGCGGGACTGCAAAATAAATCGCGGGATTTTCATTAAAGAAATGAGAATAGAGACAGATTGACACAGGGTAAACTGAATAAAATAAAGGGAGGTCGACCCTCCCTTTTCAATTCCGCTGAAATTAGTCATCAGCTTCCGCTTCCGTACGTTTTTTCTTGTATTCCCTATACAGTAACAAAGATAAAGTCATAATAACTTTAGATGTTAGCCATATCATTAAAAGGAAGTACCCTATACTGATGAGTCGAGTTGACTCGTAGGTGAAAAGTAACGTGATATACCTGACATATTTCACTGTAAAAAATATGTAAGTAAAGTATAGCAACTCATGAAGCAGACATCATAAAAACTTATGAATGAGTTTGTAACAAGATAATTATACCTTGGATAACCTAAACCACCTGACGCAAACGTTCTTGTGCGACTTCAACAAGAAGATCTGGTTGGAACTTAGATATAAAGCGGTCACAGCCCACCTTTTGCACCATGGCTTCATTAAAACTCCCACTTAAAGAAGTATTTAGCGTGATGAACAGTTTGGACATTCTCGGATCACTACGGACTTCATGCGTCAGTCGATAGCCATCCATTTCTGGCATTTCAGCATCAGTAATCATCATCAGTAACTCGTTCGCGACATCTTTACCTTCGTCACACCAACGTTTTAATACCGTCAATGCTTCAAGGCCATCTCGGCACTCAATAATATTCAAACCTAATTGAGACAAGGTATCACGTACTTGGTTACGAGCTGTTGAGGAGTCATCCACAATCAGCACATTACGACCAATCATAGCTTGAGCAAGTTCGTGGTCTAACACGCCTTCAGAAATCGTGACATCGTAATGGATGATTTCCGCTAACACCTTTTCTACATCGATGATTTCGACGATTTGAGAGCTATCCCCTTCTTTCACTTGGGTAATTGCCGTGAGGTAGTTAGAGCGACCAGATGTGGAAGGTGGAGGCTGAATTTCGGTCCAAGCTGTATTGATGATGTTTCGTACAGGCCCAACAAGGAAGCCTTGAACTGAGCGGTTATATTCCGTGATGATCAGGTTTTCTTCTTCCGCTTCACCACGCAAAGGGGGAAAGCCAATTGAACCACGCAAATCAATCACAGGTACTGCTTCACCACGGAGAGAAGCGACACCACGAATATTGTAGTGTGAACCAGGTAGCTTGGTCAGTGGCGGCAGTTTGATCACCTCTTTCACTTTGAAAACGTTGATCGCAAATAACTGGCGACTATTTAATGTGAACAGCAAAAGCTCCAGTCGGTTCTCACCCACTAGATTCGTACGCTGATCCACTGTATTTAACACTCCGGACATACCACTACCTAACTCTGAATAACTATCCTTCACTCTTTAAAGAAAACCGTGCTGAAACAACAAAGTAAAACTTTTGTATGAGTGTTTTACATTACTTAGGGAAATTACATTAATGCTATTGATATAGCAATGAAGCAAAGCTCAGATTGGCGCTTTGCATCAAATTGGCGATCAAAAAAGGGTGAACTCTTAAAGCTCACCCTTTAAAACTACGCCACAACAATACGAGAAATTAGCCTTCAATTACCTTCATCAGTAACTGACCATCATACAACGCTTGTTTGATAAGCGCGGCACCCGGCATGGTCGCTTGTTTGTAGAAACGAGATTCCACCAGCTCAAGATCTTGGTGGTAGACCGGTAAACTCTGCTCTTCAATGCAGCGGCGAACGGCAGGATAAAGCACCTCTTTCGCTTGGTTGATTACCCCACCAATCAAAATCTTCTCTGGGTTAAACAAGTTGATCACAATAGCAATTGCAGATCCCAAGTAACGACCAAGCTTCTCGATAACATCGACAGCCAAAGGATCGCCATTTGCCGCCGCCTCACAAATACTTTCGATGCTCATTTCTTCCTGATCAGCAAGAATTGAGGGTTCGCCATCAGCAATACGAGTCACCACTTCTTCACGAATAGCTTGTGAACTCGCAACGGTCTCTAAGCAACCAATGTTACCACAGTGACAACGTTTACCATTCGGATCAATTTGAATATGGCCAAGTTCACCAATGTTACCATGACGGCCCTGTAGGACACGCCCATCTAAGATGATACCGGCCCCTAAGCCGTGGTGAATCGAAATCAGAACCGAGTTATCGTTCTCTTGTGAGTGACCAAACAGCTTCTCAGCCAATGCCCACGCACGTGTATCGTTGGCAATAAACACTGGTAAACCTGTTGCTTTGTAGATCTCAGGTCCTAGAGCAAGGTTCTCAACATTGTAATGCGGCATTTGCAGCACAATACCCTGCTCTGAGTTCACCAGACCAGGCAACGTGATAGCAATACTAGTCACACGATCAAGTTGATCGGCGTACGTTTGAAAGAATTCATCAATTTCGTAGAGTAAGCGTTCCAAAACATCATCTTGATCGCGCTCGTGGATATCGATTTTGGTATCGATAAGCACATCCCCACCAAGTTCATGCAAAGCAATGGTCAAATACCCTCGCCCTAAACGCATCGATAAGAATTGCCAGCCTTCATTATTGACTTGCAAACCTACCGCTGGACGGCCACGACTGGTCGCCTCTTGCACGGTAGTTTCATGAATCAGATGTGCTTCAATCAACTCTCGAGTGATCTTAGTGATACTCGCAGGTGCAAGCTCACTTTTCTTGGATAAATCGATTCGAGAAATTGGACCCTTCAGGTCAATTAGTTTGTATACACGACCAGCATTGACCTGTTTGATATGATCAATATGGCCCGGTTGAGCCATGTACATCTTGCACTCCGAAATTCTATAACGGGATAATTTTTTTACTTTGCGAAGTAATTGTGAAGTGAATTGATAAATCCCCGTGACAAGCATCACGTATAAACATGTTTGTTTGTGTATTCAATCAAATAACGAGAAATCTACTCCTGTTAAATTGTTTGAAAATTGACTTATTTTATTCATCAAATTAGGAAGCAAAGCCTGAGACTCAGCGTTTTTTCAGCACTTTGACCTAAATACGAACAATATGTACATAGTGTGCATATACTTAGCGAGAATAGAATTCCAGTTATCTCGTCCTACACCTGCATTCTTCGGAGAATCTATGACTTCTATATTGAGAAGAACAAAAATCGTCACAACGCTAGGCCCTTCAACCGACAAAGACAATGTCCTTGAAGAAATCATCAAAGCGGGCGCAAACGTCGTACGTATGAACTTTTCCCACGGTACGAGCGAAGACCATATTCAACGAGCCAATAAAGTCCGTGCGATTGCGGCTAAACTGGGTCGACAAGTTGCTATTCTCGGCGATTTACAAGGTCCTAAAATACGAGTCTCAACTTTCCAAGATGGTAAAATCATCCTCAGTGTCGGAGACAAGTTCACTTTAGATAGTGACTTACCTAAAGGCGAAGGCAACCAAGAATCGGTTGGCTTAGATTACAAAGAACTTCCACAGGACGTCTCAACTAACGACATCCTGTTACTTGATGATGGCCGAGTACAGCTCCAAGTTACCAGCGTTGAAGGAAATAAAGTTCACACCCGAGTCACTGTTGGTGGTCCATTGTCCAACAACAAAGGCATCAACAAAAAAGGTGGCGGTCTTTCTGCGGATGCTCTAACAGAAAAAGATAAGGCAGACATCCTAACCGCAGCAGAAATCAAAGTGGATTACTTAGCCATCTCATTCCCTCGCAACGGGGAAGACATGAACTACGCACGTCGTTTAGCGCGTGACGCTGGCTTAGAAGCGAAGCTTGTCGCTAAAGTCGAGCGAGCAGAGACGGTAGCGAACAATGAAGCAATTGATGACATCATCCTCGCTTCCGATGTGGTGATGGTGGCTCGTGGTGACTTAGGGGTAGAAATTGGCGATCCAGAGCTTATCGGCGTACAGAAAAAGCTGATCCGCCGTGCGCGTAGCTTAAACCGCATTGTTATCACTGCAACCCAAATGATGGAATCTATGATGGCCGCACCGATGCCAACTCGTGCAGAAGTGATGGACGTTGCCAACGCCGTGCTTGATGGTACAGACGCCGTTATGCTTTCAGGTGAAACAGCTGCGGGTTTATACCCAGTAGAAACCGTTAAATCCATGGCAGAAGTCTGTATGGGTGCAGAAAAAATGTCAGAAGCAAGCCTCTCGACTTACCGATTGGATCGCACGTTTGCGACCGCAGAAGAGACCATTGCAATGTCGACTATGTATGCTGCCAATCATATGGAAGGCGTAAAAGCGATGATTTCATTAACAGAATCAGGCCGCACAGCATTGATGATGTCACGTTTGAGTTCTGGTCTACCGATTTTCGCACTCTCTCGTAACGAGTCCACATTGAACCGTGCAGCACTATACCGTGGTGTAACACCAGTGTTCTTTGATTCTAAGGGGGGCGCTGGATTGACGACCGCTCACGCGGCAATTGTAACGCTTAAAGAACAAGGATTGCTCGATGAAGGGGATCTCGTGATCTTCACTCAAGGTGATGTCATGGATGTGGTTGGTTCAACGAACTGTATGCGAATCCTATCTGCGTAGCATTTGACTCGAATACATGACAAAGGCTCCAACTGGAGCCTTTTCTTTTATCGAATTACGGATTCAAACCTAAGCGGTCTCTCGGCCATCTACGTTTAACTTATCATAGAGCTGAATTAGGTTAAAACCCGCTTGTAGTCCGAGTTGGTAGTCATGCTCTAGCGCTTCTGGGTCACTAAGTAGAGAAGAGGATTGGAGTTCTTCTTTAGGAGCCAACTGGAGGATAAAGGTATCATCCGGCGGCGCAGACAAGAAAGCTTGTGTCAGTTCGAACGTTTGGTAGTGAATCATCAACATATCTGCCAGCCCGGAGTCGAAGTTCTCTCCGACCAAATGACTCAAACGATACAAATTGTCCGCCCCAAACAACCAACGTCCGCCATTCAGCAGTTTGTGGCCAGTTAACTTAGAGTCATGAGCGGCATTGATTTTTTGTTGAAGGAAGTCACTCCAATCATCTTTCCATTGAGTAACTTTTTGTTGCCAAGATTCTTGTACTGAATTGATAGATTCTCGATACCACTCAACGCCACCATCACCAATCTCACTTTGCGCTTTAGCTTCTGATTCAGAAAAAGGCTCAGTACGAATCACAATAATATTACGTGCATTTTGTCGCCATGCTTCTTGCACTGGGATAGACGCAGATACACCTCCATCCACAAACTGCTGACCATTAATACTCACGGGGCTTTGGTACAATTTTGGTATGGCGCACGTCGCTACCATAGTATTAACCCAATTTTGGCTCAAAATCGGCAGGTATTGATCTGAGAGAGTGTCGGCGTTAGTAACCGCTGCGAAGGCGCTACGGGCTCCTAACACACTTTTACCCATATCTAAGTCAAGTTTGTAAGGGTAATCCTGAATCCGCTCTAAGGCCCATTCTAGCCCCAAATACTGCTTTTTACGGATGTAGCGGAAGAGATTGAAGAATTCGTCAGATGTCGTGAGGTCAGTAATGAAAGCTTTCCCCATTCCGTGTTGTCGGCAGAGATAAGCACAGAGGTTAAGCGCGCCGGCTGAAGTTCCATAGAACTCATCAAACGGGTCGAAATTGGAAAGAAGAAATGCATCCAATACACCAGCGGTAAAAATCCCTCTCTGCCCTCCACCTTGTGCGACAAGGGCAGTTTTGCCATTTCTAAAGCGCTCGTAAACATCTACATCAAGCTCTGCATGGCTGTCGGTGATTATACCGCTGTTACGTATCATAGGCGTGATGCCAGTATGTTAGTTAAGCCGTAGTAATCGCAATAATCCCAAAAGACAGTAAAACTGCGAACACCGTGACGACAATGAGTAGGGCGGATTTTAGATCGTGTTCCATAGACACCTCCTTTAGTTGTAACAAATTAATAACACCAGTGTGAATTATGTTCAAGAATTGCCTAATTTAGTCGCACGATTTTGACTAAGGCATCACAATTAGCTTAGTCATAATAAGGAGATAGCAAATGAACTATAAAATTGGCTGGCTAGTTGGGAGTATCTTATTGAGCAGTTCTATGGCTGCTCAAGCAAACGTTATTGTTACTCCCTACGTCGGCTTTACAGGGGGCGGAAAAGTAGAGGATGAAAACAGCCGCACCTACGATTTAGACCCTTCCATCAATTATGCGATATCCGTAGAAACACCTTTCGAGATGGGTCGTATTGGTTTTTTCTATTCAAACCAATCCTCAGAGCTACAAGACATCAATAACTCCGCAGATATTCACTATCTCCAATTTCAAAGCAGTATTTACTACCCTCTTTCTCAAGGATGGCAAACCTATGTTGGCTTGGGATTAGGAGCCTCTTATGCCGATGTTGATTGGGTTAATGACAAATACGGGTTTTCTGGCAGTGCTTTCGCCGGTCTTGAATACGAATTCTCGAAAACCTTTGCGATGACAGCTCAGATCCGTTGGTTGGGCACTGTTGTCGATAACGACACATCAGGAGCCTGCGTCCTACCGACTGACGGTTCATCTTGTATTATCAAGTTTGAAACCGATTGGATGAACCAATTCCAGTCAAATATTGGTTTTACCTTCCGCTTCTAACACGTCGTTTTAACGTAATATCTTCTATAGGGTGTCATCAATACAGACAGACGCCCTATAAAACAAAAACAGTTTATTAGACCAAGATCACATTGATAATTTAGATATTTATTTCAAAAACAACCACTAATTACCGATCGGATGCCCTACAAAAACACCATTTAACAATATTTAAACCACATAAAATCCTGCCATTAACATTTAGAATCTATTGCGCTAAATAATGTAAAAAGTTAGTCTAACCACAGAAAGCAGAAGAATATTTCAGCTTTTACAAACACACATCAAAATACTAAGCATTTAATTCTATTTCTTTGCATGCATTACAAAGTAAAACACCAGAATTTTGTAACAATTCGGAATTAAGGATAAAAACTGATGGATAACAGTTGCCCTTTCTTCTGCTGGTTTTTTCATAATGCCTGAAAGAGCTTCATTCCTTAGGGAGTTGTACAGGAGTCAAATATGAAGCGAGAACAATGGGGATCCCGTGCGGGATTCATTTTAGCCGCAGTCGGTTCAGCCATCGGTTTGGGTAACATCTGGCGTTTCCCTTATATGGCTTATGAGAATGGTGGCGGTGCCTTTTTTATTCCTTACCTTTTCGCCATGATCACAGCAGGTATTCCATTCATGATCCTAGAGTTCAGTATGGGTCAAAAGTACCGTGGTTCTGCGCCAAAAACACTCGCGAAGATCCACTCTAAGTTTGAGTGGTTAGGTTGGTTTCAGGTGGGTGTTGCTGCAGTTATCGCAGTCTATTACGTTGCCGTTATTGGTTGGGCGATTTCTTATTTTGGTATGTCGTTTACTCAAAGTTGGGGTTCAGATACGAATGCATTCTTCTTTAGTGAATACCTAAAGCTTGGTGATAATTCACCAACGGATTTAGGCAGTATTCAATGGAAGATCGCAGTATCTATGTTGATTGCTTGGGCGATTACCTACACAGCCATTGTGAGCGGTGTTAAATCGGGTATTGAACGCGCTTCTAAGATCATGATGCCTATTTTGTTTGTTATGGTGATCTTCTTGATTGGCCGCATGATTTTCCTACCTGGTGCGCTAGATGGTGTGAACTACATGTTCGAGCCTGATTTCAGCAAAATTTGGGATGTGAAGGTATGGGCTGCGGCTTATGGTCAAATCTTCTTCACGTTGAGCATTGGCTTTGCGATCATGCTGGCGTACTCAAGCTACCTACCAGAGAAATCGGACATCACCAATAACGCCTTTATGACGGTATTGATCAACTGTGGCTTCTCAATTCTATCGGGTATCATGATTTTCTCAGTGTTGGGTTATATGGCGCAAGAGCAAGGCAAACCACTCACTGAAGTTGTATCTGCAGGTGTTGGATTGGCATTTGTGACATTACCTGCGGCAATTAACTTATTACCAGCACCATACATTCTTGGCCCGCTGTTCTTCTTTGCTTTGGTTGTTGCTGGTTTAAGCTCGCACATTTCGATCATGGAGGCAGTCACTTCAGCGGTTATCGACAAGCTAAAATGGAGTCGTAAAAAAGCCGCTAACGTCGTAATTGGTGCGGGATTTGTTGTCTCGATGGCATTCGCGACCAACGGCGGACTGCTTCTACTTGACCTTGTCGACCACTTCGCAAACAACGTTGGTATTATGGTTGGCGGCCTTGTAGAAATCGTTCTGATGGCTTGGTTATTGAAACAAGTGCCAGAAGTTCGCAATTACGTTAATGAACGCTCTGACTTCTCTATCGGTCAATGGTTTGAAATCTGTCTACGTTTCGTGACGCCTATCATGCTAGCGATTATCTTGGCAACAAAACTGTACGCGCTTCTAACAGAAGGCTACGGTGGCTACGACCTAACCCTAGGTTGGGCAATGATTGCTGCGCTGTTCGTGTTTGGTGTATTAATTAACGTAATGAGCAAGGAGAAAGCGTAATGACGACAAGTGCAATCATCATGATGATTATCGGTCTGGGTATTACTTGGGGCGGAGCCGCAATTTGCATCAAACGTGCGATGAACAAGCAATAATCATAATTAGAAGTTAAAAAATAAAGTGCCGGCGACAAAGCCGGCATTTTTGTGTCTGTTAGAAATTATACTTGATACCAAGTGCCCCACCGATTTGTAGGTCAGGTCCTTTATAAAGCTCAAGTTCTGGGTGAATTTGAGCGTAGACGTCCCAACCTTTAGATAAGTCCCAGTTCAAACCCAATGGAACACGGACACCAAATTCATCATCCCACTCATACCAACCACCAATACCGACGTACCAGGTCAGTGGCATGCTTTGATCGAACGTCCCGCGCTTCGCAATGTAGTCAAACGCCATCCCATCATTACCAATGATGCCGCGATACTTATCTTCAATTTCAATCACGACACTCAACTGCTGATCAACAGCCATACCCACAGAAAAATTCTTTGGTCCATCTGCAGCCATTACGGCGCTTGGCAATGCAGCTGCTGCCAACAAAATTAGTTTTTTCATCAACATCTCCCCCTCTAAAAAACAGCGTGCATAATTCAAACATAACACCATTTTATTTTGTCAGTAACGAGTAAGGATGACGTACGAATAAAGCTACAAAGGTAAGGCTGAGAAGAAGATCACGCACTGTAACTAAGGAAGTGACTAAGAGAGAAAACAGTAACAATAGAAAAGAAAAAGGTAGACCAAAATTTACAGATCAAAAAAGGAGGCCGAAGCCTCCTTTTTTATGAATGACTGAGATTAGCCGTGGTTACGAATCCACTCATCCATTTCTGTTTTCAGGTTGTCAGACTTAGTACCGAAGATAGCCTGTACACCACCTGCAACAACTACAACACCAGCAGCGCCAAGTTGTTTTAGCTTGTCTTGGTCAACGGCTGCTGTATCAGCAACTGCTACACGTAGACGAGTGATACATGCGTCTAGACCTGTGATGTTAGCTTTACCGCCGAATGCAGCAACAAGCTCACCAGCCATGTCTGAACCAGTCGCAACCGCAGCAGTTTCTGTTTCATCTTCACGACCAGGAGTTTTTAGGTCAAGAGCAGTGATTACTGTGCGGAATACTACGTAGTAAATGACTGCGTAAACTAGACCAACAGCAACCATCAGACCCATCTTCTGAGCGTGGCCAGATAGAACTAGGAAGTCGATCAGACCGTGTGAGAATGATGTACCGTGTACGAAACCGAGAGTATTAGCAACAACGTATGCAGAACCAGCTAGTAGAGCGTGGATACCGTATAGTAGTGGAGCAACGAATAGGAATGAGAATTCGATTGGCTCAGTAATACCTGTTAGGAATGAAGTCAACGCAGCAGATGCCATGATACCCATTACTTTCGCGCGGTTTTCTGGTTTAGCACAGTGAGCAATTGCGATTGCTGCAGCTGGTAGACCAAACATCTTGAACATGTAACCACCCGCTAGCTGACCGAAGCCATTACCAGCAGCACGAGATGCTTCATCAGCAACTAGGTAACAAGTTAGTACGCCGTTTTGAGTTTCGCCCGCAGCGTTCACACAAGTACCAGCTTCGAAGAAGAATGGTACGTTCCATACGTGGTGTAGACCGAATGGGATTAGAGAACGTTCAACAACACCGTAAATACCGAATGCTAGTTGTGGGTTCTGATGTGCAGCCCAGTCAGAGAATGCAGAGATTGCACCGCCGATTGGTGGCCATACGAAAGAAAGTACTACCGCAAGGAAAATCGCAGCAAAACCAGTGATGATTGGCACTGCACGCTTACCAGCGAAGAAACCAAGGTACTCTGGAAGTTGAATTTTGAAGAAACGGTTGAATGCCCAAGCAGCAACACCACCGACAAGGATACCACCTAGTACGCCTGTATCGATTTTCTCAACGCCCATGATGCCAGCCATAACGCCAAGCGTTGCTGTCATAATGCCGTAACCAACAATAGCAGCAAGACCTGCTACACCGTCGTTGTTTGTGAAGCCAAGTGCTACACCAACAGCAAATAGAAGTGCCATTTGGCCGAATACTGAACCACCAGCTTGTTCCATAAGATTCGAAACGATCTCTGGAATGAAGCTAAGGTGGGCAGCACCAACACCTAGTAGAATACCTGCGACTGGCAAAACTGATACTGGTAGCATCAGAGCTTTACCAACTTTTTGCAGGTTTGCAAAAAGGTTCTTAAACATGTTTATGCTCCTGATAAATTATAAGTATTATTTGGGCACTAACGGCACACCCCCGTAGCCTCAATGTTAGCACCCAATGAAAATGTAACCACACGTTGCATTATATTTTCCGGCTCTAAATATATATTGATGGCCCTCAAACTTTCCACACAGTTACGAAATTTAGTTTCAAAACAAGTCTCAGATCACACCGAAAAAGCGCTAATGAAAAGGTTTGCATTAAACTTATATTACTGTTTTATAAAGACTTTATTATCAACAGAATTAATTTTAAGGCGTAAATAAAATAAAGACTGATGTTATTTTTAGTAACAAAATTACATTTGAGGAATTTGAATGCGGTTAAATCAACAAATTTAGTAAACATTAAACTAAATGATCTTTTTGGCGTATTTCTAAACAAAAAAGGGGCTATTGCCCCTTTTTTACTACGCTTATTGATTTTTCATCGCAAAAAAAGATTTCGGAAGTTTTCGGTGGTTTTTTGCCCTACCTCTGCTAGCGAGCATCCTTTTAGCTGTGCGATATAGGCTGCAACTTCGACTACGTAAGCGGGTTGGTTCTCTTTTCCACGATGTGGCACGGGAGCTAAATACGGTGAGTCCGTCTCAATAAGTAGCTTTTCTAGCGGTAATGCTTTCACTACTTCCTTCAATTCTGTCGCTTGACGGAAAGTCACAATACCCGAAATTGAGATGTAGAACCCCAAATCCAACGCAGCTTCTGCAAATGGCAGATCTTCCGTAAAACAATGAATCACACCACCACATTTATCCGCTCCACCTTTACGTAGAATTTCTAATGTATCTTCACGTGCGTTACGAGTATGAATGATGAGTGGTTTATTTAGTTCTACCGCTAATTCAACTTGCTGCTCAAAACGCTCTTTTTGCAGTCCCGCTGTCTCTGGTTTGTAATGATAATCTAACCCCGTTTCACCAATCGCCACGACTTTCTCGTGAGAAGCATGACGATGCAGCGTCTCTAGTGAAAATGCACTTTCTACATCAAGTGGGTGCACACCACAAGACGCGTATACATTATCGTAAGGCGTGATCAGCTCTAACATCTTAGGGAAAGAGTCCAACGTCACACCGACCGATAGAAGTTCGGTTACGTTAGCTTGTTTTGCTTTGTTAATAACGTCTTCAACATTGATATGAAGATCGTCGTAATTCAACTTGTCTAAATGACAATGCGAATCTACGAACATAATGCCTCTCGTGATTCAATTAACCAGTTCATTGATAGTAGTTCAAGGTTTAAACCGGGAAAATTCTGCACCTGTGCTTTAAGCTCAAGGAGCTTTTTCGTTGATAGGTACAACCCATCATAATTATTTGTTGGGAACTTCGTCGCGCCAGGCAGTTGATCCACCTCGACAACGCCAAACTGAGCCTTCTGCGCATCTGTTAATAAATACCATGCCCAGTCCAACGCTTTATCAGGGTTCTTCGCAATCATAGTCGCGCACTGAAAAACATCCGATATCGGCGAAGATAGCGTGTCGATAAAACAGCGTTCAAACGTTTGATATTCATCTAACTCGCCACTTTTCACAGCTTCTAGGGTTTTTATTGGAGACCCCATATTCAACTTCAGCGCATAAGCAGGCACATTTGACTCGCCTTGCTCTTTAATCCAGTTCATTGCCTGTTCAGTCGAAGGGGATGCCACCACCCACTGCTGACAACGACTTTGAATCGTTGGCAGTAATCGCTCTTGATTGTGCGTGACAAGTAAGAACAAGCATTTGTGTCCTGGTTCTTCGAGTGTTTTTAACAAAGCATTAGATGCAGACTCATTCATTGCATCCGCAGGCTCGATAATAAACACACGATAGCCATTCAATTGAGAAGACTCATGAGCAAGACGATTACAGGCGCGAATCTGATCAACCGTAATCGCTTTGCCTTCTTTCTCTGGCCTTATCCAATGTAAATCGGGATGGCTTTGAGACTTCACCAACTGACAGCTATGGCAAAAACCACAAGCTTCGCTGGCGTAGTTTTGGCACAACAAAGTAAGACTGAAAACTTCCACGAGCTTATCCACGGCCAAACCTTTCTCACTTTGCAGCATCAAAGCGCCGGGAACCCGTTCGGAATCTAGGCTCGTTTTTAGGTTATCCCAAACTGGCTGTAACCATGGAAAATCATTCAACATGAATCACCTCAATCCAGATATCACTTATTGTTGCTCTAACCACTCATTAAGAGCAGCTTTGATGTCTCGTGACACTTCTTCAATCGTCTGTTGTGCGTTGATAATAACAATAGAATCGTCTGCATTCGCCAGCTCTAAATAACGCTCACGAGTACGCTCAAAAAAGCTGATGTCCATCTTTTCAATACGATCAAGTTCGCCACGACCACGAGCACGCTCAAGACCGACACGCGGATCGATATCCATGTACAGTGTGAATGCAGGCTTGAACTCACCTAACGTGGTATCACGTAGGTTCTTCATAAGAGATGCATCGATTTGACGACCACCACCTTGGTAAGCCTGAGAAGACAAATCATGACGATCGCCCACCACCCACTGTTCGTTTGCTAGAGCTGGCTTGATGACGTTTTCGACTAGCTGAACACGCGCTGCGTAAAGCAAAAGCAGTTCGGTCATGTCTTTTAGGTCTTCACCCTCATGCTCTTCTTTTACAAGCGCACGCATTTTTTCTGCTAGCGGTGTGCCACCAGGTTCACGAGTATTAACAATGTTTTCGATACCCGCCATCTTGAGCGTATCTAAAACTGTTTTAATGGCAGTGCTTTTACCCGCGCCTTCTAGGCCCTCAACGACAATAAAGTTTGCTTTCATCATTTGTTCTTTCTTAGTTCTCTTAAATAGGCACGTACAGCACGATTGTGCTCAGCAAGGGATTTCGAAAATACATGTCCGCCCTTTCCACTTGCTACGAAATATAGATAGTTGCTGTTTTCTGGGTTTAAAGCCGCTTCAATCGATGCTTCACCAGCCATGGCAATTGGTGTTGGCGGCAAGCCATTAATCGTGTAAGTGTTGTATGGCGTTGGTGTTCGTAAGTCTTTCTTCCGGATGTTGCCATCATACGCATCGCCCATACCATAGATAACCGTCGGGTCTGTTTGTAGGCGCATACGTTTATTCAAACGGTTTACAAACACAGAAGCTACACGTTCACGCTCAGAATCAATCGCCGTCTCTTTCTCGATGATAGACGCTAAGATCAATGCTTCATATTTATCTTTGATTGGCAGTTTTTCTTGGCGTTGCACCCAGTGAGCATCCAAAATGGCATTCAACTTATCATGAGCACGCTTCAGAATTTGACTTTCACTTGCGCCCGCAGTGTAGTGATACGTCTCTGCTAAAAACAAACCTTCTAGCTTATCTCGTTTAATACCCAATTTTTCCGCCATCTGTTTTTCAGATAAATCTGTCATATCATGCTTAACATATGGCGCAGCACTCAGTTGTTCAACCCACTCAGAAAAACGGCTCCCCTCAACAAACGTAATCGCAAATTGATGCTCTTTGCCAGTATTAAGTTGTTCGAGAGTTTCGTACAACGACACACTAGGCTCAAGTTGGTAAGTGCCTGCTCGCACCTGAAGAAGCTCTGGGTAAAGGTGGGGCATTAAACGAATGTAATCAGAAGCTTCTATGATGTCGTCTTTTACAAGATCACGCATCACTCGGTGAAAGCTGGTGCCATTTTCTACGGTAAACAGCTGAGGCTGCTCTATAAGAATTGGCGAGTTAACATATTGCTTAGTCTGTGAAACAACGTAAAAAACACCAGCTGCACCAATAACGGCAATCAGTACAACAAAAGCAAACAGTTTTTTAATCACGTATTTAGATTCCCTTGAAGTCGTTGTGTCAATTTTCCAATTGGAAATAGAGTCTTATTGTTTTGCGACGAAATGCTCCTAACAGGAGCAACACCTAATAGAGAGTTACACATCCAGATCTCATCGGCCTCAAGCAGCTCGGCAAGCGAATAAGTACTCACTGCCACTTTAATACCAATAACATCTAAATATTCCAGAACTTTACGGCGCTGGACGCCAGCGACACCAGATAAACTCAAATCCGGTGTAAACACACTATTATCTTTAACCCAAAAAAGGTTTGCCATTGTAGTTTCAATGACATGATTTTGCACATTTAACGTCACAGCATCGGTAAATTCAGAGCCCTCTATTTCTGCTTTGGCGAGAACTTGTTCTATTCGGTTATTATGCTTATGTCCGGCCAGAAGCGGTTGAATACCAAGGCGGGTTTCACAGACCCCTAAGTGAACACCATTTTCTTGCCAAAAAGGATAATGAGAAGGGAACGCAAAGTTAGATACACTGACCGTAGGTCCCTCAATGCCACTTGGACTGTACCCTCGCCCACCTTCACCACGGCTGATGTGAATTTTGATACCTGCCAATTCATCTTTCAAAATAGCTTGGGTAGCCCATTCATGGACAGTGCACCAATTTGGAGAAGGTATTTGCAATGTTTTTAGGCACGCCTCCAACCGCTCGATATGTTCTGGCCAATAAACCAGTTCACCTTTTTTAGTCAAAATAGTGGTGAAGCAACCATCGCCATACTGAAAAGAACGATCGCTAACTGAAACGTGCGTTTGTGGAAGTCCATTTACCCAGAACATTCAAATACCCTTGCTTTGTGAGCGCCAAATAAAACAAAACGGCTCAATGCTAAGCATCGAGCCGTTAGAATACAAGTTTCGTGTCTCTAAACAGTGTTAGAGATTTTTACTCAGCAAATTTTTTGAATACAAGCGAACCGTTTGTTCCGCCGAAGCCGAACGAATTACAGATAGCGTATTCCATATCAACTTTACGCGCTGTGTGCGGCACAAGGTCGATATCTAAGCCTTCTTCTGGATCATCAAGGTTGATCGTTGGTGGAACAATTTGGTCAACCAGCGATAGAACCGTAATAATAGCTTCAACCGAACCTGCAGCACCTAGTAGGTGACCAGTCATCGATTTAGTCGAAGAGACAAGTACTTGCTTAGAGCCTTCTTCACCAAGAGCACGTTTCACACCCTTGATTTCAGCAACGTCACCCGCAGGCGTTGATGTACCGTGAGCATTCACGTAACCAACTTGAGTACCTGTGATGTTTGCGTCACGCATTGCTGCTTCCATCGCTAGAGCGCCACCTGAACCATCTTCACTTGGAGAAGTCATGTGGTAAGCGTCACCAGACATGCCAAAGCCAACAAGCTCTGCGTAAATCTTAGCGCCGCGTGCTTTCGCGTGTTCATACTCTTCAAGAACCATAATACCGGCACCGTCACCAAGAACGAAACCATCACGGCCTTTATCCCAAGGACGAGACGCTTTTTGTGGTTCGTCATTGCGAGTAGAAAGCGCTTTTGCTGCACCAAAACCAGCCATACCTAGTGGAGTAGATGCTTTTTCAGCACCACCAGCAACCATAGCTTCAGCGTCACCGTATGCGATCATACGTGCCGCGTGGCCAATGTTGTGAAGACCAGTAGTACATGCTGTAGAGATCGCGATGTTTGGACCACGAAGACCACGCATGATAGATAGGTTACCTGCAACCATGTTTACGATGGTCGAAGGAACAAAAAATGGGCTAACTTTGCGAGGGCCTTTATCAACAAGTGCTGTATGACCTGTTTCGATAAGGTCTAGGCCGCCAATACCTGAGCCGATTGCAACACCAACTCGAGCCGCGTTTTCTTCGGTAATTTGTAAGCCAGAGTCATCTAGCGCTTGGATACCAGCAGCAATGCCGTATTGGATGAATAGATCCATTTTACGCGCATCTTTTTTAGACATGTACTCTGTGCAATCGAAATCTTTTACAAGACCTGCAAAACGAGTTGAGAAGTTTGTTGCATCGAAATGTTCGATGTTAACAATACCACTTTGACCTTCTAGCAGGGCTTTCCAAGATGATTCGACTGTGTTGCCTACCGGTGACAACATACCCATGCCAGTGACAACTACACGACGCTTGGACACGATATAATTCTCCGGGAATTGAATGTTTCTATGAGAGGATAGAAGAAGTTAGAAAGAACACAGGCGGTCTAGGAGACCGCCTGGGAGAGATAATTACTGAGCGCTGTTTACGTAGTCGATTGCAGCTTGAACAGTAGTGATTTTCTCAGCTTCTTCGTCAGGAATCTCAGTGTCGAATTCCTCTTCTAGAGCCATAACTAGCTCTACAGTGTCTAGAGAATCAGCACCTAGATCATCAACAAATGAAGCTTCGTTTTTAACTTCTGCTTCGTCTACACCTAGCTGTTCAACAATGATTTTCTTTACGCGTTCTTCGATGTTGCTCATTTTTCTTTTCCTTTACAGATTTCGCCTAATGCGATGATTCCGTAGTTTATTCGAACTATTGAAAGTTGCAAGGGGGTCCTTGCTGGTCAAACCACAAAATTAGCGAATTTAACCGAATTTCAATACATTTTTGACTTAAATCATGCACAAATCTTGCGCATGAGCATGACAACTTAATGACAGTTAACAGCAACTATAGGCTATTTTTCACAAAGTAAAACAGCTTATTTTGCGCGAACTGTGCATTAAACCATGTACATGCCACCATTTACATGCAAAGTTTCACCAGTAATGTAAGCCGCTTCAGGTGAAGCCAGGAACACAACTGCTGATGCAATTTCACGTGGGTCACCTAGACGACCTGCAGGCACGTTTGACAACGTTGCTGCACGTTGGTCATCATTTAGCGCCTTAGTCATGTCAGTTTCAATAAAACCAGGTGCTACTGTATTGACTGTCACGCCACGAGAAGCAACTTCACGAGCCATCGACTTAGTAAAGCCAATCACGCCCGCTTTTGCTGCAGCATAGTTAGTTTGACCAGCGTTACCCATAGTACCAACAACTGAACCTACATTGATGATACGACCCGCACGTTTTTTCATCATGCCGCGTAAAACCGCTTTAGACATGCGATAGATAGGCGTTAGGTTCGTATTGATGATGTCATTCCACTCATCATCTTTCATGCGCATAAGTAGGTTATCACGCGTGATACCAGCGTTGTTAACTAGGATATCGATCGCACCAAACTCATCGTTGATGTTTTTTAGTGTCGCTTCGATTGACTCAACGTCAGTTACGTTAAGTGCAAGGCCTTTGCCATTTTCACCTAGGTATTCGCTGATCGCTGCTGCGCCGCCTTCAGACGTTGCAGTACCGATAACTGTCGCACCGCGTTCAACAAGAAGTTCAGCAATTGCACGACCAATGCCACGGCTCGCGCCTGTCACTAGGGCAATTTTACCTTCTAGATTCATCATGTTGTGTTTCCCTTTTCTTATCGTGAGTAAATTACTTAGCGGCTTCTAGCGACGCGACGTCGTTAACAGCTGCTGCGCTTAGTGTTTTCACGATACGTTTTGTTAGACCTGTAAGTACTTTACCAGGACCAAGCTCAAGAAGATTTTCTACGCCTTGCTCACTCATTAGCTGCACACTCTCAGTCCAGCGAACTGGGCTGTGTAACTGGCGAACAAGTGCATCTTTGATTTTTGCAGGATCTGTTTCTGCTGCCACATCAACGTTGTTGATTACTGGAAGCTGTGGCGCATTGAATTCAATAGACTCTAGCGCAACAGCTAGTTTCTCTGCTGCTGGTTTCATTAGTGCACAGTGTGAAGGCACAGAAACTGGAAGAGGAAGAGCACGTTTAGCACCTGCTTCTTTACATAGTGCGCCGGCGCGCTCTACTGCATCTTTGCTACCTGCAATAACAACTTGACCAGGCGAGTTGAAGTTTACTGGAGAAACGACGTCACCTTGTGCTGCTTCTTCACAAGCTTTTGCAATGGCTTCGTCATCTAAACCGATGATCGCGTACATTGCACCAGTACCCGCAGGTACCGCTTCTTGCATCAGTTGACCACGTAGCTCAACCAGTTTGATTGCTTCTTTAAAGTCAATCACACCAGCACACACAAGCGCTGAATACTCACCTAGGCTGTGACCCGCTAGGTTTGCTGGTTGCTCTAGACCAAGATCTTGCCATACACGCCAGATAGCCACAGATGATGCTAGTAATGCAGGCTGAGTACGGAAAGTTTGGTTTAGATCTTCTGCAGGTCCATTTTGAACAAGCGCCCATAGGTCGTAACCTAGTGCGTCAGATGCTTCTGCAAATGTTTGTTTCACTACGTCATATTGTTCGCCTAGGTCAGCAAGCATACCTACAGCTTGTGAACCTTGACCTGGAAATACGATAGCAAACTTGCTCATGTTGTTTTCCTTTAAGCAAAGTAAAAAGAAATAAGATGCACCGCAGCGCATCTTAAATTTTGAATTCTTATGAAAGTTAGAACTTCACCAGAGCTGAGCCCCAAGTGAATCCGCCGCCAAACGCTTCAAGAAGCAGAGTTTGACCACGTTTAATACGACCATCACGTACCGCTTCATCCAGTGCTGTTGGCACGGTTGCTGCTGATGTGTTGCCGTGTTTATCAAGTGTAATCACGACTTGGTCTAGTGACATCGAAAGCTTCTTCGCTGTCGCTGAAATGATGCGGTAGTTCGCTTGATGCGGAACTAGCCAGTCTAGTTCAGACTTATGCATGTCGTTCGCTTCAAGCGTGTCTTTTACTAGCCTTGAAAGCTGAGTAACGGCTACTTTGAACACTTCGTTTCCAGCCATATGCAGCCACTTGTTCGCATCTTTACCACGTTCAGGAACAGGCAGGCTCAATAGATCGCCAAACTGGCCGTCTGAATATACGTGCGTAGAGATAATACCAGGCTCTTCGCTTGCACCAAGGACAACGGCACCCGCAGCATCACCAAATAAGATGATAGTTGAGCGATCCGTTGGATCACATGTTTTCGACAATGCGTCTGCACCAATCACAAGCACATTTTTGCACATGCCAGATTTGATGTGTTGATCAGCAACAGACAATGCGTATACAAAGCCTGAACAAGCAGCGGCTAAGTCGAATGCAGGACAACCTTTAATGCCAAGCTTTCCTTGCACCTGACACGCAGATGAAGGGAAAGTATGGCTACTGCTAGTAGTAGCAACGATAATCAGGTCGATATCGTTTTTGTCGATGCCGGCCATATCGATAGCGTTTTCAGCTGCGTAGAATGCCATATCTGCAACTGTTTCATCTTCAGCTGCAATTCGACGCTCTTTAATACCAGTACGAGCTACGATCCACTCGTCACTTGTATCTACCATTTTCTCTAGGTCTGCGTTAGTACGCACCTGAGATGGCAGGTAGCTGCCAGTACCTAAAATTTTGCTATACATGAAGACTAATAATGCCTCTCGAGTAAAACCGCTTCCAAACGATCGCTAATACGGCTTGGTACTTGTCGTTTGACCTCGTGTACTGCCTCGCCAAGTGCATTGACAATCGCAGATACATCCGCACTTCCATGGCTTTTTATGACGATGCCGCGCAATCCTAGCAAACTTGCGCCGTTATACTGGTCGGGGTTCAGTGTTTTTAGTTCATTAAATAGCCGAGAAAACAGTTTTCTAGCAATCCATCCCTTTATCGTTGATGCCATCATGCTGGTTTTTAGTTTTTCGATAAAGAGTTGCGCTGTTCCCTCGCTGGCTTTTAAGCATACGTTACCGACAAAGCCATCACAAACAATGACATCGGCCACGTCATGCAAAATTTGATTACCTTCAATATAACCCACAAAATTAATTGCGTCGGTTTGAGAAAGCATTTCTGCACAGCGTTTGACTAAATCGTTTCCTTTAATTTCTTCAGCACCAATATTCAGTACCGCCACTCGAGGTGGGTGGCCAAGATGCTCTTCGGCTAATGCACTGCCCATTACAGCAAACTGAAATAAACTGTCAGCATCGCACGACACATTTGCACCAAGATCTAACATCCAAGTACGTTTGCCACTGATGGTTGGTAATGCGGAAACTAAAGCAGGACGCTCAATACCAGGAAGCAGTTTAAGAATAAATCGTGAGAGCGCCATAAGGGCACCGGTGTTCCCACCACTCACACATGCATCTGCTCCGTTTTCAGAAACGAGATCGATAGCCATACGCATAGAGCTGTTTTGGCTGTTACGTAATGCTAATGAAGGCTTTTCTGAATTTGAAATCACTTTCTCGCTATGAAGAATGCTCAAACGAGAACTGGTCGAGGTGCCTAGTTGGGATAATTGAGACGTGATCAGAGGTTGATCACCTATAAGAATCACTTTTAGCTCTGGGAAATGAGACAGTGCCTGCACGGCGGCAGGCACTGTTACGCGTGGACCGAAATCCCCGCCCATTGCATCAAGTGCAACGGTAATACTTTGCAAAGGTTCAACCTTACTTGTTGATAACCTTTTGACCACGGTAGTAACCTTCAGCAGTTACGTTGTGGCGTAGGTGAGTTTCACCAGAAGTCGCGTCTACAGATAGTGCAGCTGTAGTTAGCGCATCGTGTGAACGACGCATACCGCGCTTAGAACGAGTTTTACGGTTTTTCTGTACGGCCATTGACCCTACTCCTATACTATTGGGTTAAAAACCTAAAGAAGAAGCGGCTACCACACCAGTTACTTTTTCAGATTTTTCAAAACGTCGAATGGATTCGGTTTTTCTTCCTCAATTTCTTCAGGAATCTCACCAAAAACCATGTTATTTGAATCAACGCTACAATCCGCTTCGTCGTGCATTGCGATTTGAGGCAATGTTAAGATGAACTCGTCTTCAACTAGTTGTATAAGGTCTAATTCACCGTACTCATTTAGATCTACCAAATCATAAATTTCTGGTGCTTCCTCTTCCGTCTTCTCACCGTAGTAAGGAGTGTAAAGGAATTCAACTTCACACTGATGTGTGAATACCTCATTACAACGCTGACACTCTAAATCGACTTCGATGTTAGCTTTACCAGAGATAACAACAAGTCGCTGTTCATCAAGATCAAATGACAATGAGACTTCTGCGTCGCGTTTTACGCCTTCAGTTGTTTCCGCTAAGCGCTTGAAAAGACTAGCTTGGATGATGCCATCGTAATCTAATCGTTTCTGTGCGGACTTCGCCGGATCAACCGTTCGCGGTATTTTTACCTTTTGCATAGGGCGCGAATATTATCTTCCAAATCAAAATTAGTCAAAGAAAAAGGCAAAAAAGTTGTACTTTTTTACGCTTAACATACAGAGCATTAGCCAGAATCGATTTTGATCGATTATCCTATTGGAAATGCTTGTGCGAATTGTAATTCAAAATGAAAAATTACCAACTGGTTTTAGCCTCAACCTCCCCTTTTCGTAAACAACTGCTGGAAAAACTAGCAGTGCCTTTTACTTGCTTGTCACCGAACAGCGACGAGACACCTTTGCCGAACGAGACACCTTTAGAATTGGTGCAAAGGCTCGCAATTAGTAAAGCCACCTCTTGTGACACAACCGATAACAGCTTAGTGATAGGCAGTGACCAAGTCTGTGTTATTGACGGTAATATAGTTGGCAAGCCGTTGAACCGAGAAAACGCCATTAAGCAATTATTAGCTCAAAGCGGTAAAACTATCACTTTCTATACTGGCTTTGCCGTACACAACACTAATACGAACCATACTGAGGTCGGCTTCGATACGTTTGAAGTGCATTTTAGAGCGTTAACCCAAGAACAAATCGAACGTTACGTCGATAGAGAAGAACCATTTTACTGCGCAGGCAGTTTTAAGAGTGAAGGCATGGGGATTTGTCTGTTTAAGAAGTTAGTCGGCAAAGATCCGAATACGTTAGTCGGGCTGCCGCTCATTGATTTGATCGACATGCTGCAAAAACAAGGGCTAGATATTTTGTAGGGAATCAGGAATCAGCTCTATTTTGTCTTTCTACATACCAATTCTGTCAACTCCAGTTAGAACTTAGCTTCTTTCACATGCCCTCCAACGGAGCGCTTCCGAATATTAGAGCGCTGCATTCCGAACGCCCTTGTAATCCAACTCAACGATCAAAAAAGCCGATGTATTAACATCGGCTTTTACATAGTTTTTTGCAGTCCAGAAGGAGTAGATACTCTTACCTCTACTTTTTACGCAAACCCGCTAAGACTTTCTCTAATTTCGCTTCCATCGGCGCGTTGATTTCCATCCACTCATCATTCGATGGGTGCTGGAACTTGATGTTAGCTGCGTGTAGGAACAAACGGTTCAAACCAACCTGACCAGTGTACGCATCAAAACGACGATCCCCATAGCGGTCATCCCATGCAATTGGGTGGCCCGTGTATTGAGTATGCACACGAATCTGGTGAGTACGCCCCGTAATTGGGCTGGCTTGAATCAACGTTGCTTGCTCGAACTTCTCCAACACTTTAAAACGCGTCTCAGACGGCTTACCGTTTGGATTCACTCGAACAATACTGTTCACTTCGTTTTTAAGAAGTGGCGCATTAACAACTTTGCAGCTGTTTTTCCACTCGCCCATCACAAGCGCGAAGTAAAACTTCTTCACTGTTTTCTCACGGAACTGTGCTTGCAGGTGACGCAGTGCTGAACGCTTCTTCGCAACAAGTAAGATTCCGGATGTATCACGGTCAATGCGATGAACAAGTTCAAGGAAGCGAGCTTGTGGACGCAGTGCTCTGAGTGCCTCAATCGCACCAAACTTCAAACCACTTCCCCCGTGTACTGCCGTACCGGATGGCTTGTTGAGAATCAAAAGATGATCGTCTTCAAAAATGATCTTATCTTCTAACTCTGCCACTTTATTTAGCTTCGTACTTGGTGCAACGTCGTCTTCTTTCTTTTCTACCGTAACTGGAGGAATACGAACAAGATCGCCTGCTTTTAGTTTGTACTCTGCTTTAATGCGCTTTTTATTTACGCGTACTTCGCCCTTGCGCACAATTCGATAAATCATGCTCTTTGGGATGTCTTTTAATTGGTTACGCAAGAAATTATCAATGCGTTGACCCGCCATATCTTCGTCGATATCGACGAACTGGACTTGTGTTCTTATTTCGCTCATGGCCGCTATTGTAAACCCAAATCTGTGTGACTTCACATTATTCTTGCTGCAAAAGAAACACTTGTAGTCATAAATAGCCCCAAAACACGCCAAGCTTTTGTTTAGATTATTAAAAGTCTTTATCAACTTCTCTATTTGTTTCTCGTCTTTCTCAGTTTGCGAGACTCAAGTGCTTATGAAACAGCCAGTTATAAATTACAAAAATTGAATTTAGCGCCAATTTTTCCATCGTTTGCGCTAAAGCAGATTGCTGATATCAACCTGCGCTGCTATAGTTCACAGCTGCTAAGGAAGGTTTGGTTACATTTTGTTCATTACCAATCATTTACCCCAAGCAATGTGAGTAGGTTGTTGAATGTCAGGTGCAGCATTGGCGTAAGACACATTGAGTTCAACACACTTGTCACTCTACTCCTCGCATATTCACGTTGAGTATCAACCGCCCGAATAGCGGGTCACAAGTTTCCGTTTCCAACGAAACCCAAAAGAATTTGTGATGACTGAAGTGCCCGAGAGCATCCCCTTCCAGCCGGGAGGCTGCAAAATATAAGCCATGGGATCAGGCACCGTGAAAGAGCGAAAAACCAGTGACAAGTTGCAAAGAAATATAAAAGAAAAGACAACGAGAAATTTTCAATGAAAAGAATGTTAATTAACGCAACTCAAAAAGAAGAGTTGCGTGTCGCTCTGGTTGATGGCCAGCGACTTTTCGATCTTGATATCGAGAGTCCAGGTCATGAATCTAAAAAAGCGAATATCTACAAAGGACGTATCACACGTATCGAACCAAGCTTAGAAGCCGCATTTGTTGATTACGGTGCTGAGCGTCACGGTTTCCTCCCTCTCAAAGAAATTGCCCGCGAATATTTCCCTGAAGGTTACACTTACCAAGGTCGCCCAAGCATTAAAGAAGTGCTGACTGAAGGTCAAGAAGTAATCGTGCAAGTGGAAAAAGAAGAACGTGGTAGTAAGGGGGCAGCCCTAACTACGTTCATTTCTCTTGCGGGTAGCTACCTTGTTCTCATGCCTAATAACCCTCGTGCTGGCGGTATTTCTCGCCGTATCGAAGGTGACGAGCGCACTCAACTGAAAGCCGCTTTAAGTACGTTAGAACTACCACAAGGTATGGGTCTAATCGTACGTACTGCAGGCGTAGGTAAGAGTGCAGAAGAACTTGAGTGGGATTTGAACGTACTACTTAACCACTGGGGTGCGATTAAGGGCGCAGCAGATTCTAACCCTGCTCCATTCCTAATCCACCAAGAAAGTAACGTAATCGTTCGTGCAATCCGTGACTACCTACGTCGTGATATCGGTGAGATTCTAATCGACAGCAATACCATCTACGAACGTGCTAAAGAGCACATTCAGCTGGTACGCCCAGATTTCATCAGCCGCGTTAAAAAATACGAAGGCGAAGTACCGCTATTTAGCCACTACCAAATCGAAAGCCAAATTGAATCGGCTTTCCAACGTGAAGTGCGTCTACCATCCGGTGGTTCTATCGTAATCGACCCAACAGAAGCGCTAACTTCTATCGACATCAACTCTGCTCGCGCAACAAAGGGTGGTGATATTGAAGAAACAGCATTGAATACTAACTTAGAAGCAGCAGACGAAATTGCTCGTCAATTGCGTCTACGTGACCTTGGTGGTTTGGTTGTTATCGACTTTATCGATATGACACCAGTTCGCCACCAACGTGAAGTTGAAAACCGTCTACGTGAAGCTGTTCGCCTAGACCGTGCTCGCGTTCAGATTGGTCGTATTTCTCGCTTTGGCCTTCTAGAAATGTCTCGTCAACGTTTGAGCCCTTCTCTTGCAGAAGCGAGCCACCATATCTGTCCTCGCTGTAGCGGTACAGGTGTCGTTCGTGATAATGAATCCCTAGCTCTATCCGTCCTTCGTTTAATCGAAGAAGAAGCACTGAAAGACAACACCGCGCAAGTTCTTGCCGTTGTACCTGTTCCGATTGCCTCTTACCTTTTGAACGAAAAGCGTCGATCAGTAAACCACATCGAGCGTATCCAAGAAGTTAAGATCACCGTTGTTCCTAACTCTGATATGGAAACGCCACACTTCGAAGTGATTCGTGTACGCGAAGGTGAAGAGTTTGACCTGCTTTCTTACCTACTTCCTAAGAAATTGGAAGCAATGAAAGAAGCAGAAGGCAAAGAACCTGTTGAAGTTGAAATCAAACCAAAACGTATTGAAGAACCAGTACTAAAAGGCTTTGCTTCACCAACTCAAACTGCACCAGCTCCGGCTTCTAAACCAGCACCAGCTGCTAAGAAGAAAGAAGTGGTACAGGAAGAGAAGCCTGGGTTGTTCAGCCGTCTATTTAAAGCACTAGGTAGCTTCCTATTTGGTGGCTCTGAAGAAGTTAAAGAAGAGCCGAAACAAGAAGAGAAGAAACCAAACCGCGACAATAAACGCAACAAACGTGATCGCAACGACCGCCGTCGCAACAATCAGCGTGGCGAAAACCGTGAGAATCGTGGTGACAGAGATAACCGTGATGGCAACCGCGACAACAAACGTCGTCGTAAACCACGTGAAGAGCAGTCAACAGAGCAGAACGAAACACAGCAGCAGTCTAATAAACCGCAAAACCGTAACCAAAAGCGCAAGCCAAAACCTCAACAAGCTGAAAAAGCTCAAGAGCAAAAGGCAAACGCTAAAGTTGCGGAAAAAGGTCTACAACTAGCTGCCGAAGCTCGTACTGGTTCAGAGGCGAAGCCTGAAGAAAACAAAGCGAAGCCAAACGCGAAAGCAGAAAAAGTGAAAGAGCGTCGTCAACGTCGCAAACTGAACAAATCTGTTCGTGTGAAGGACCAACAAGCCGCCGAGCAAGCAGTTGAAACTGTAAAAGCCGTTGAACCTGTTGAAACGCCAGTTGAAAAGCCAGTAGAGGCAGCAGCAGAAGCACAACAAGACAACAAGGCAGAGTCGAAGCAACGTCGTAACCGTCGTTCTCCACGTCACCTACGTGCAAGTGGTCAACGTCGTCGTCGTGGTCGTGATCGCCGCCCTAACCCATTCCGCCTACGTAAAGGTGGTGTAGCCTCTCCAGAGATGGCAATGGGTAAGGTAATGCCACGTTACATTCCAAAACCAGCGCCTAAGAAGGAAGAGCGAGTTCAGGAAGAAACCGTTATTGCAACATCAGCGGTACCAGCAATGCAAGGTGGTTTTGCTTGTCCAGAAATGGCGATGGGTAAAGTTATCATTCGTCGTGAACAACCTATTGTTACTGAAGCACCAGCTGTTGAACCGAAAGTTCAAGAGACTGTTGAAGCAAAAACTGAAACACCAGTTGTAGAAACGGTTGTTGTTGAAGCACCAGTCGTGGCTGAACAAGCTTCAGTTGTTGAAGTCGTTGAGGCTGTTGAAGCTCCAGTGGTTGACGCAACAGAAACCGTTGTAGAAGCAGCACCTGTGATAGAAGCGATTGAAGAAGCAGCAGAAGAAGTTGCCGTTGCAATCGAAACACCAGCAGTAACAGCAGAGCCAAAAGCAGAAGTCATCAAAGTTGTAGCTAAACCACAAGCTAGCGCACCAATGACGAAAGCACCGGGCCCTCAAGAAATTCGCGAAATTTCTGTTACCGCAGCACCACTTAAAGCTGAACGTTACACGTCGAAAGGCGCTGGTAGCCAAGTAGCAACAAACAGTGCAACAGCGGCAATGACAAAACCGAACTTTAACTAAGTTTAAAACTGTCATAGCTTAAAGCTAAATAAAAGGCTGCCATTTGGCAGCCTTTTTTGTTACTTATCGTGTTAACTGAAATTGTTCATATTAATATCAACGACTGATCACATTTGTCGGTCATTATCCCTATCATTCTTGAACTTAATCACACTTTTCGGTAGCATTCGCCGACTCAAGTTTTCGACACCATTCTGATGCTGCTCTTTTTTTACTACGGTTTGTGCTGATCGAAGTGGCTAACACTTCACCTATCAGTACTTGTGCAAATATGAATATGTGTCGAGAGAAATTCATCGCCAAGAGAACTCAATACAAACCATGTTCGAATTTCCTCAATTTTCTAAGCACTCCGTAAAAAATGATGTGCTTTCAGGCTTAACCGTTGCGCTTGCGCTGGTTCCTGAAGCAGTAGCATTCGCCTTCGTTGCAGGTGTAGATCCAATGGTCGGTCTATATGCTGCATTCATTGTAGGCCTTATCACCTCTATCTTTGGTGGCCGTCCTGGCATGATTTCAGGTGCGACCGGTGCAATGGCAGTGGTAATGGTATCGCTAGTTGCAACCCACGGCGTGCAATATCTATTTGCCGCGATTATGCTGGCGGGTATTCTTCAGATTGCCGCTGGTTTATTCAAACTAGGTAAATTCATCCGTATCGTTCCACATCCAGTAATGATTGGTTTTGTAAACGGTCTAGCTATTGTTATCTTCCTAGCACAGTTAGGTCAGTTTAAAGCGCCTGATATCAACGGTATGCTAACTTGGTTACCACAGGACCAAATGTTCCTTATGCTAGGTTTGGTTGCTTTGACGATGGGCATCATCCACTTCCTACCTAAGATCACCACAGCTGTGCCATCTTCGCTTGTTGCGATCGTGACAGTGACAGCGCTTGTTGTTGGTTTGGATCTGGAAACTCGCACAGTAGTAGACTTCCTACGTACTATGTCTGGTGATGAAGCAGCGACTTTGGCGGGCTCTCTCCCTACATTCTCCATTCCAGCGGTACCATTGACACTTGAAACACTACAAATCATTCTGCCGTACGCAATCATCCTTGCAGCTATCGGTCTGATTGAGTCTCTGTTGACGCTGACTGTTCTAGATGAAATGACGAATACTCGCGGTCAATCGAACCGTGAATGTATCGGTCAAGGCATGGCAAACATGACGTGTTCAGTATTTGGTGCGATGGGTGGCTGTGCAATGATTGGTCAATCAATGATCAACGTAAATTCAGGTGGTCGTGGTCGACTTTCTGGCATCGTTGCAGCAAGTGCACTTCTGATCTTTATCCTATTTGCATCATCGCTTATCGAAATGATCCCTCTAGCTGCGCTAGTCGGTGTGATGTTCATGGTTGTAATCGGCACATTTGAATGGGCGACCTTCAAGCTTGCACGACGTGTTCCTAAACAAGACTTCTTTGTTATCGTTCTAGTAACTGTCGTTACGGTGCTGACTGACCTTGCAGTCGCCGTTGCTGTCGGTGTTATTGCATCAGCGCTGATGTTTGCATGGCAGCACGCAAAACACATCTACGCAGACACTCGTTTGAATGAAGAAGGCTCTAAAGAATACAAAATCCATGGCCCTATCTTCTTCGGCTCAGCGGCAAACTTCCTAGAACTGTTTAACGCGCACGGCGATCCAAAAGATATTATCGTTGACTTCGCAGACTCTCGCGTAACAGATCACTCCGCAATCGAAGCGATTGAAACGCTTGCAGAGCGCTATGCCGCACTTGGTAAAACGCTTCATCTGCGTCATCTAAGTCCTGACTGTCGCAAGCTTCTTGATAAAGCGGGAAGCTTGGTTGAAATCAATGTGAAAGAAGATCCAAGCTATAAAGTAGCAACAGACATTCTAGCGGGTTAATCCCAAATTAGATTGTTCAGGTATAGTTCTTTAGAAAGCGAAAAAGGGATGAGTCATACTCGTCCCTTTTTGTTATCTGTTATTTACATTTATAGCTTGTTCAAAATCGCTTCTGAAGCTTCTTCAATCAAATCTAATACCAATTCAAACCCCCTTTCTCCACCGTAATATGGGTCAGGAATTTCATCGTATTTGGAGTCCGAATGGCTCAAAAATAGCGAGACTTTATGGCGATGCTCTACCGGGCAAATATCCAAAAGATCCGCAAGATTCGCCTTGTCTGCTGCGAGTACAAGATCAAACTCTCCAAAATCCTCAACCTTTACCTGACGTGAACATATTCCTTTAAAAGAATAGCCTCGTTGCTTACCGGCTTGCATAGAGCGTGCATCTGGTGAATTACCTGCGTGGTAACCAATTGTGCCAGCCGAGTCAATTTCGACATCCACACCAAGCTTTTCGGCTTTCGCTCTCAGTACCGCCTCTCCAGTTGGAGAGCGACAAATATTTCCCATACAAACAACGAGTATTTTCTTCATTTTATTCCCTGAATTATCGATGGTTTTTCTTCACGATGTGTTGGTCTATCATAGCGAGATAATCTAATGAACCCAAGTCAGCTTGGGCAAGGCACGACAAGGAATTGAGGAAGTAATATGTCTATCGAAGAAAACAAAGAAGCACGCCATAAGGCTCGCCAACAAAAAGTAAAAGAACAGGTAGACGCAAAAATTGCTGCGGCTCAAGAGGAAAAAGGCTTGCTACTGGTTATCACAGGTAACGGTAAAGGGAAGTCAACTTCGGGCTTCGGAACGATCGCTCGTGCAGTTGGTCACGGTTTGAATTGTTCCGTTGCTCAATTTATTAAAGGTACTTGGGACAACGGCGAGCGTAATCTACTTGAAAAGCTTGGGGTAGAATTCCAAGTGATGGCCACGGGTTTTACATGGGAAACACAGAATAAAACGGCGGATACAGATGCTGCTCAGTTAGTTTGGCAAGAATGTAAGCGTATGCTTAAAGACGAATCGATCGATGTGATTCTGTTTGACGAATTAACTTACATGGTGAGCTATGGGTACATAGACTTGGATGAGGTCGTAGAAGCCCTAAACAACCGTCCTAAAATGCAGTCTGTCGTGATCACTGGCCGCGGAGCACACCGCACTCTGATTGAAATGGCCGATACAGTATCGGAAGTAAAGAACGTCAAACACGCTTTTGAATCTGGCGTAAAAGCTTTAAAAGGTGTGGATTGGTAATCTATTCATCGTGCAATAATTAATAAAAAAGGGTTGGCGTATTGCCAACCCTTTTCTCTTTTAGATTTAGACCGCAGTTAATTGAACAAGCCTTTCAATAGGCCATCAACGGCTTCTTTGGTTTTCTCATCTTTGATCTTGTCCGTTAGCTTCTCTACACCACGATCAATTTCTTTCTGCGCTTTTTGTTTTAACACATCATCAAAGACCAGTTTGAATTTAGGCTCTGCCCATTTTCCAGATACATTGATAGGAATGGTAATGTCTTTAAGTTCATCGATGTTCTTACCACCTTGCCCTTCTAAAGAACCAACTACTGAGGTACTGATCGTAAAATCGACGGTTTCATTCAGATAGTTGGCTTTACCTTTACCGCGCACACGCAATAACGGTGATTGGGCTTTCATGTTATCCGTTGAAACGACACCTTTATTCAGTTTCAATGTTGCTGTCATAGCACTGAAGTCGGTTTTCTTCACTTCATCTGTGCCGTCTAAGCTCTGTCCTTTGAAACGTGCGTAGTTTTCACGAATCAATTGTGCAACGTTAATGCCGTTAACCGCACCATCGGTAAAGTTAATCGCGATAGTACCAACTAAGTTCTTTTTGATGCCTGTTGGAGTGAGGCTGCTGCCCTTCACATTAACGTCAATATTACCTGTTCCTTCAAGCATATCGTTGTTCGCTACATCAATAAGTAGCGGTTGAACATGAATACCTTTGATCGACTTCTTAGCCGTATAAGTCGCAGGTGATTTACGAGCATCCAACTTAGCTGTTGCAGAAATCGTACCTTGATACAGCTTAGAGGTGAACGAGTTCAGATCAAACACACCACGATTGATAGAGAGGCTTGCTTTTACTGCTTCCATCTTCGCATTCGCCGCTTTGAATTTATCGATCGTGATATCGCCTTTCACGTCTAACGTTTTCAATGCAGACAGGTCCGGTTCAACTTCTGGTCCTGCTGGTGCTTTGCTATCACCAGATGCTGGTTTATCACCCGCAGGAGCTTGATTATTCAAGCCCAAAAATTCATCTAAGTCGATATTAGGGCTGTGCACAGCAAAGCGTACCTTAGGAATATCCCCCAGAGTGACATCCGCTTTACCATCAAGTGCAATGGCGTTCGCCGTTAGCTTCTCCAACACAAAGCTCAGGTGACTCTTAGTTAGGTCAAATGAAAGATCCGAAGCCATATCCACTTTCATTGGTGATTGCGGCAGCGTATCCCCCTCAAAAGTTGAGTTGAGCGTCAACTTGTTTAATTGCACTTTGCTAATCGCCTTATCAACGTTCAGCTCACCGCCGCCTTTCATATCGAGTTTCATGCCACCCGCTTCGCCTTTGAGCGCATAGCTTAGGTTATTGGCCTTATCGAACTCAAAAGTGTCCAGACCGATAGTTGCGGAATCAATCTTGTTTGTCGCATCCGCATAAGTCGCATCAAAGTTAATGTCTTTCAGAGCATAGTTTGCAAGACCTTTCGCCAACTTAAAGTCAGCTTTACCTTGGGCGGTAAACTTCTGCTCATTCATCTCACCTTTCACACCAAAATCTGCGGTGGTCCAGTTATCAAAAGCAAACTGGGAGAGATTTAAAGAGATATCAGAAAGCTTAATATGGCTGTCTGCTTGCTTGTCTTGGATTTCAACATAACCATTTGAGATGGTGACACCTGCAAGATTGATTGTCCAATCGGAACCAGAACCTTGTGTTGCACTCTCCTGCTCCGGCGTAGTATCCGTTGTTTGCTCAACTTGTTGAGTTTGCGCCTTGGTAAGGGAATCAATATTTCTGCTGCCATCTTTCAAGGTTTCTAAATAGAACTCAGCGCCATCCAGTGTGACATTGCCAATTTCTAATTGTTTGCTCAACAGAGGCGTAACTGAGACATCCACCCCGACGGCGTCGACTTTGAATAAGTTTGGTTGGCTAAAGCCTTGAGGATTGCGCAGCTCGGTGCGTCCCAGTTCGAAACCAATCGATGGGAAAAACTGCCAACTGATATCGCCTTCAATCACCAACTCTAAACCCGTTTGCTTCTGCGCTTGTTCCACAATAAGGGGTTTAAATTGATTCGGATTGACGAAAATAATTAATGCTAAAACAACGGCCAAAATTGCCACAACAGGTATGGCGATAATTAAGAGCAGTTTCTTCATTCGCTTTTTCCTTGCTCGTGTGTTTTTAAAATTATAATAGCTGACGCCACTTATCGCAGACAGTTCCGCAAAAGCGTGAAAAACATCCAATTTTTATCTGCAACTGACTAATTTAAAAACAAAAAAAAGAAGTGGCACCTAAGGTGCCACTTCTTATCACAAAAATAAAGCGATATAGCCGTCTAAAGGCTTAAGCTTTCAGAAGTTTTGCAATGTGCGCTTTAAGAACGTCGATTGCGATACGGTTTTTACCACCACGAGGAACGATGATATCTGCGTATTGCTTTGAAGGTTCAATAAATTGCATGAACATCGGACGAACAGTTTGTTGGTATTGCTTAAGAACAGAGTCCATTGTACGACCGCGTTCTTCAACGTCACGCTTAACACGACGAAGTAGACAAATATCCAAAGGCGTATCCATAAACACAGTTGCGTGCATTAAGTTACGCAGGCGTGGGTCCGTTAGCAGCAAGATGCCTTCTAAAATGATTACCTTTTTAGGGGTCATTGGTGTGGTGTTACTTGTACGAGTGTGCTCAGTGTAGCTGTACTCAGGCACTTCTACGGCTTCGCCACGCACCAATTTTTCCAAGTGTTCACAAAGTAGGTCGTGGTCTAACGCGCTCGGGTGATCGTAGTTAGTCTTTACACGCTCTTCCATGCTTAGTTGGCTTTGGTCGTTGTAGTAGCAATCTTCCGTGATGACACCGATTTGATGATCGCCCACTTTCTCGCGAAGCTCATTGTAAATCGTGCTCGCGATCAGACTTTTTCCAGAAGCAGAAGCGCCAGCAATACCTACGATGACGCATTGATTATTATCAGACATTAGTTTGCACCCGATGATGATTTTCTAGTCACATAAAAAGATAAACTGCGTGATTATAGGGAGTTCACCCCATAGTTACTAGCTGGAATTAGAGTTTCGTTATAAGTTTCTGTCTACCTAGAGGATCAACCTCTAGGCAAACGATAAAACGAACAGTTTTCAACCAGTACTGTTTAAGAACTTAGTTTACCATTGTAAAACTGATTGCATCTGGCTTGGTCTTTCCTTGCCAATACATGATGCTACAAACACGATCGGCCAATTGCTTGTAGTAGCCAGCATGCTCACTCTCCGGACGTCTTGCGACGGTTGGAGTGCCCAAATCAATGTCTTCCCGCATTGAAATGTGCAATGGGATTTGACCCAGTAAGGCTAAGCCAAACTCTTGCGACATTTTTTCAGCTCCGCCAGTACCAAAAATGTGCTCGACCGCACCACACTGACCACAAATGTGATAACTCATGTTCTCAACTACACCGACAACTGGGACGTTCACTTTATGGAACATCGCCGCCCCTTTACGAGCATCCGCTAATGCAAGATCTTGTGGTGTCGTAACAAGCACAGTACCTGTTACTGGAATCTGCTGTGACAACGTCAATTGAATATCACCCGTACCAGGTGGCATATCAATCACCAAGTAATCAAGCTCTGGCCAATCGGTTTCCGTCAGCAACTGTGAAAGCGCTTTAGAGGCCATCGGGCCGCGCCAAATGGCCGCTTCCGACTTATCCACTAAGTAACCGATAGAATGAGTATAGATACCATGTGCGAAAATAGGCTCCATCCATTTCGCATCGCGAACTTCTGGTTTTGCGTCTTCTTGACCTAGCATCATAGGAACCGATGGGCCATAGACATCAGCATCTAACAAGCCAACTTTCGCCCCCGACTGTGCAATGGCTAAAGCAAGGTTGACAGCCGTTGTCGATTTACCCACGCCTCCCTTTGCTGAGCTAACTGCGATAATGTTTTTCACGCCTTTAACGGCATTGGTAACTTGCGTCTCAAGCGCTTTGATATTCAACTCGATTTGAAAATCGAACGCTGGAACATCACCCGATGCTTGTTGCTCTTTAACCCAATGGCTCAACGCAACTTGAAGTTCGTTGCTCGCAAACGGCAAGGTAATTTGAATACCACCTTGCGCGGGGATCGCAACCATACCATTAATATCTGCCCAGTTTTCCACCAACTGCGGATGTTGAAACTGGTTAAGCCAATGACAAAAATCTTGTTTTGAAGTGAACTGATGCATGAGGCCTCCTTTATGCATCTAATCGTAGCACCCAGCGGCGAGATTCAGAACCCCAAAAAAACTAAGGCAATCCATGGTTTGATGCCTTGGCGTTAGGGAACTCATGGGGTAGTATTAGTCTCTATTTTTTATACCTATCAAAAAGCGATTATTAAGTATGGCAAACGATCCAAGAAAACTGCTGGTAACTTGTGCCCTTCCGTACGCTAATGGTTCGATTCACCTAGGTCACATGCTTGAGCACATTCAAGCTGACATCTGGGTTCGCTACCAACGCCTGCGTGGCAACACTGTAAACTTCATCTGTGCTGACGATGCTCACGGCACGCCGATCATGCTAAAAGCACAACAGATGGGTATTACGCCAGAAGAGATGATCGCTGCAGTGAGCGAAGAGCATCAAAAAGACTTCGCTGGCTTTGATATTAGCTTTGATAACTACCACAGCACACACTCAGAAGAGAACCGTGAACTGGCTTCTCACATCTACCTTGAGCTGAAGAAAAACGGTTTTATCTCTAGCCGTACTATTTCTCAGTTGTTCGATCCTGAGAAGGAAATGTTCCTACCAGATCGCTTCGTTAAAGGTACTTGCCCTAAGTGTAAGTCAGAAGACCAATATGGCGACAACTGTGATAACTGTGGTGAGACGTACAGCCCAACTGAACTGATTAACCCAAAATCAGCAGTATCTGGCGCAACTCCAGTAATGAAAGACTCGGAGCATTTCTTCTTCGACCTACCTCAGTTCGAAAGCATGCTAAAAGAGTGGACACGCTCTGGCTCACTGCAAGCTGAAACAGCAAACAAAATGCAAGAGTGGTTCGAGTCTGGTCTGCAACAGTGGGATATCTCTCGTGATGCGCCTTACTTCGGTTTCGAAATTCCTGGTGAAAAAGACAAGTTCTTCTACGTATGGCTAGATGCACCTATCGGTTACATGGGTTCATTCAAGAACCTATGTGACAAGCGTGATGACCTAGACTTCAACGAATACTGGAAGAAAGACAGCACTGCTGAGCTTTACCACTTCATCGGTAAAGACATCGTTTACTTCCACAGCCTATTCTGGCCTGCGATGCTAGAAGGTTCTGGTTTCCGTAAGCCAAACAACGTATTCGTACACGGCTACGTAACAGTAAACGGCGCTAAGATGTCTAAGTCTAAAGGCACATTCATCAAAGCGAGCACGTACCTAAACCACCTAGACCCTGAGTGTCTACGTTACTACTACGCAGCGAAGCTAAATAGCCGTATCGACGACCTTGACCTTAACCTTGAAGACTTCACTCAACGTGTAAACGCTGACGTAGTAAACAAGATTGTTAACCTAGCTTCTCGTAATGCAGGTTTCATCACTAAACGCTTCGAAGGCAAGCTATCTGCTGAATTTGCAGAACCAGAGCTTTACAACGAATTTGTTGCAGCTGCTGAGCGCATCGGTGAGCTATACGAAACTCGTGAATTCAGCCGTGCTATCCGTGAAATCACAGCGCTAGCAGACAAAGCGAACCAGTACATCGATGAGAAAGCACCTTGGGTTCTTGCAAAAGAAGAGGGTAAAGAGAGAGAGCTTCAAGAAGTTTCTTCTGTAGGTATCAACCTATTCCGCGTTCTAATGGCTTACCTGAAACCAGTGATGCCTGAGCTTGCGGCTCGCACTGAAGCTTTCCTAAACGAAGAGCTAACGTGGGAAGGCGTTGCTACTCCGCTAACTGATCACGAGATCACTAAGTTCAAAGCGTTATTTAACCGAATTGATCCTAAGAAAGTGGAAGCGATGATTGAGTCTTCTAAAGAAGATGCAGCGGCAGAAATAGCAGCAAAAGAGAAAGCTGAAGCTGAGAAAGAAAAAGCAAGCCAAACTGAGCTAGACAAAGATCCTATCGCTGAAGAGATTGAGTTTGATGCTTTCGCAGCCGTTGATATGCGTATCGCGCGCATCATCTCGTGTGAAGAAGTGCCAAAAGCAAACAAGCTACTGAAGTTCCAACTGGACATCGGTGGTGAGACTCGCCAAGTATTCTCTGGCATCAAGTCAGCTTACAAACCTGAAGAGCTAGAAGGCAAGCTAACCGTAATGGTAGCGAACCTAAAACCTCGTAAGATGAAGTTTGGTATGTCTGAAGGCATGATCCTAGCAGCGGGCCCTGGCGGCAGCGACCTATGGATTCTTGAGCCACACGAAGGTGCTCAGCCAGGTATGCGTGTAATGTAATTCATTACGTTATCGTATTGCTTAAAAATCCCTGCCAATTCGGCGGGGATTTTTTTTGACCAAATTCACACTTTTGGTGAGAGTACGCACCAAATTTGTACGCCTGATTTTAATAAAAACTCATAACACTCTGTTTTTATTGACTTTAATTATTGGCATTAAAACTGCTCCTACTTACTTGCTAGGTCAAAAGCACTAATAAGGAGTTGGTTATGTTTGTTTTGATTTCAACTTTCATTTCAATTGCCATTCTGGCGGGGATTTATCACTTGGCTGCGAAGCGCGAGAAGCAACATGCTCGTAAATACCAGCTACTCAGTTTATTGCGTGATGTTGTCTACCTATTACGACGTCATCGAGCAATGACTCACCACTCTCTCCAATATCATCAAAACCACGAAAATGAGATAGAACACGTCCATCGTGAGTTGAGCAATAAGTTACACCTATTACTTGATACGTCACACTTCGAGAACAAACCCATGTATCGCGTGCTGCAAATCAAAATCGATAAACTCATGGAGCAATGGGAGGATAACTCTGTCGCACGTAATCAGATGGAACATGGCCGGTTAATTCGTCACTGTTTGTTCCTGATGGATGAAGTGACCATTGCGTGGTTGGCTATCGCTCAAAGAGATGAACTTAATGACGAATATCACATGAATTGGCAAACTGTCATCGACAGCTTAGAAACATTAACTCAGTTACGGATCAGTATCCAAGATATGGAAGATCGCGGCGGTCCTGAACGAATGCGCAATTATGCGTCAGTAATGATAAGAAGGCTTAATCAGCTTGCGGTTATCAGCCCTTTGAGCCTTGCCTCTCCTACATCAGTAAGTTCCATACAGGCACTCAACGAATACATTGATGGGGATATCAACACGCTTAAAGTAGAGAAGTTGTATGATATTACTTCGGATTTATCTTTGACCATATTTAACACTTACGACCACATTCTGTCAGATATTATTGAAGTCCTGTATCAACCGCTACCAAAGTTATCTTTAGCCTAGTAGTTAAAATAAAAAACCGCAGTCGAGTGACTGCGGTTTCTTTATTCTTGAAAACGTCGTTAAGTTGAAGCTTAGCTGTCGTCTTCAGTGAAGTTGGTTGGAAGTTGCAGCTTCATCTCATTCCAGATCTGTGCACTTTCCATACCGTAATGACGAATCAAAATCGGTAGCTGATCACGCTGACCTGTTTCACAGGTTTCAAACAACTGACGGTAGAATCTCAATGCCAGATCACGTGATGCTGGGTTCGAGAAGTAGTAGCTGCCTACACGATCATAAAGCTTTCTCAAACCGTTAAAAATCAAGCCGTAAATTTGGTTGCCAGAATGGAATGCAAGGCGTTGAAACAGCATGTAGTCATAGAAGTTGAACGTCTTAGCAATCAGAATCTCTTGGCGTTTTGCTTCATCTTTTTCGTTGTCTTCTTTGACACTTTGCAGGATTTTGTCTGCATATGGAGACGCGGCAATAAAGTCATCCCAAGAAGGTGCGCTAACAAGTGCTTCACAAGATTCAATTACGTTCTGGATTGTACGCTCAGACGCCTCTTTGTTTGCTTTGAACGCATAGCGCATAAAAATTGGACTGATATTCGTACGTGCCGCAAGCAAATCTTCAACGATGTTTGTCGCGTTATCAACATCTAACGTCATTAGCGTGTCCAAGATATGCAGACCAGAAGTCTCCATGAATTGGTTCACTTTGGTTGGTTTACCATGCTGGATAGTCAACCATCCATCACGAGCAAGACGTTGCAATACTTCACGTAGTGTAGTTCGAGTAACCCCGATCAGTTCAGATAGTTCACGTTCAGCGGGTAAAATTGAGCCAGGAGGAAAACGGCCGTTCCAAATGCTCTCGATTATGTATTTTTCTGCGAAACCCGCAGGGCTCTTAGCCTTAATGACCATTCTGTTTTTATCCAATATTGATTTCTAAGGGTCGATACCACTCATCATACCACTACTTAACGATTAGCGAAAATTAACGATCAATAAATGAAACGATTTCTCAATATAGAGTTAATACTCTACATATATCTTCAATTTAAAATACCAACCACTTGGAACCAAAGGCGCAAAAGTCATATTCTGTATAAAATACAGCAGTCATAAAGTCATATAAAATAAAGCCTACCTCGTCACATTTTTCTGCTCAAAATATGCAAAATAAATTTGTGTTTTACGATTAATATTCTTTCTTAATTGATCTTTTCTCGTAATTGACTTCGTTTTAAATTCCAAGGTGATTTTTTTTAAGCTTTTCGTGGTATAGTAACGCCGTTTTGATCGCGTTATTACAAATAAAAAGCAGTTTTAGTCGGAAGCATCACGTTTTGTTATTGACTATAAAATGCCGAGGTGTAGAGTTGCGGTCGAAAGTGAGCGGTGCTTAAGTTCAGGGGAAGTAACTTGGCAAGACTACAGTAAGACAATGGATTGTTGTTTTTCTAAGTTATTGTTTTAAAAGACTAAATAATAAGTCTAACAAACAGATACTTAAGCACTATTGTAGTGTCTATTCATAATTTTGTTATAAAGAGAATTATCATGCCGATGTCGCTCGGAAATGCCTTTATCAAGAACTTCCTTGGTAAAGCGCCTGATTGGTACAAAGTTGCCATTATAGCCTTCCTAATTATTAACCCGATTGTTTTCTTCTTAATTGACCCATTTGTTGCAGGTTGGTTGCTAGTAGCGGAATTTATTTTCACATTAGCAATGGCGCTGAAGTGTTACCCACTTCAACCCGGAGGCCTCCTCGCAATAGAAGCGGTTGCTATCGGTATGACTAGCCCTGCCCAGGTGAAGCATGAGCTAGTTGCCAATATCGAAGTACTTCTACTATTGGTATTCATGGTTGCGGGTATCTACTTCATGAAACAGCTTCTGCTGTTCATTTTTACGAAGATCCTGCTTGGTATCCGTTCTAAAACGTTACTTTCGCTCGCATTCTGTTTCGCTGCCGCGTTTTTGTCAGCATTCTTGGATGCGCTGACCGTAATCGCAGTTGTTATCAGCGTTGCCGTTGGTTTCTACTCGATTTACCACAAAGTGGCTTCAGGAAACCCAATTGGCGACCACGATCATACTCAAGATGACACCATCACTGAGCTAACTCGTGACGACCTAGAAAACTACCGTGCTTTCTTACGTTCACTGCTTATGCATGCTGGTGTAGGTACCGCACTAGGTGGCGTAACGACGATGGTTGGCGAACCACAAAACTTAATCATTGCTGACCAAGCTGGTTGGTTCTTTGGTGAGTTCTTGATTCGCATGGCACCGGTAACACTTCCAGTCTTCTTCTGCGGTTTAATCACTTGTGCAGTTGTAGAGAAGCTGAAAATTTGTGGTTACGGTGCACAACTGCCTGATAACGTTCGTCAAATCCTTGTTGATTTCGACCGAGAAGAACGCAAAACACGTACAAATCAAGACGTCGCTAAACTTTGGATTCAAGGTCTTATTGCCGTGTGGTTAATTGCAGCACTTGCACTACACTTGGCAGCAGTTGGTCTGATTGGCCTTTCGGTAATTATCCTCGCGACTTCGTTCACGGGTGTGATTGAAGAACACTCAATGGGTAAAGCGTTTGAAGAGGCTCTGCCATTCACGGCACTACTAGCGGTATTCTTCGCGATTGTAGCCGTTATCATTGACCAAGAGTTGTTTAAGCCTGTTATCGACGCGGTTCTCGCCGTTGAAGACAAAGGTACGCAACTTGCGTTGTTCTATGTTGCAAACGGTCTATTGTCGATGGTATCGGATAACGTATTCGTAGGGACAGTCTACATCAATGAAGTGAAAGCGGCATTGATCGACGGTCAAATCACCCGTGAACAATTCGACCTACTTGCAGTAGCAATCAACACAGGTACTAACCTACCTTCTGTTGCGACTCCAAACGGTCAAGCAGCCTTCCTATTCTTGCTAACATCTGCACTGGCACCATTGATTCGTCTATCATACGGCCGCATGGTTGTCATGGCATTGCCATACACTATCGTACTTGCTCTTGTAGGTTTGATGGGCATCATGTTCTTCCTAGAACCTGCAACCGCATTCTTCTACGATGCTGGTTGGATTGTGCCTAGTAGTGGTGATCTAGCACCCGTTGTGTCAGGTGGACACTAAAAATATGAGTTGATTAGGAAACTTATCCACGTTAAAAAGCTCTGAGTAATCAGAGCTTTTTTATATTTCAGACAGGATTGAAACCCGTGACTATTTTCGCATCACTAAACCAGTTTTCGAAGGGACGCTTATCTTGGCTTCTACTTCTTCTTGCTATTGTCTTCTTTGAAGCCTGTGCCCTATTTTTCCAGCACGTTATGATGCTAGCCCCTTGTGTTATGTGTATTTATGAACGCGTAGCCATGCTAGGTATTGGGGCAGCTGCAATGCTCGGCCTTATTGCACCAAACAACCCAATCACGCGTTGGATTGCGCTTGCAGCTTGGGGAGCAAGTGCATATAAGGGTTTAATGCTGGCAATGCAGCATGTCGATTACCAATTTAATCCATCGCCGTTTGCTACATGCGATCTCTTTGTTACGTTCCCAAGCTGGGCGCCATTAAATCAATGGGCACCATGGATGTTTGAAGCGTATGGTGATTGTGCAAAAATCGTATGGCAATTCTTTGGATTATCGATGCCACAATGGCTCGTTGTTATTTTTGCCGGCAACTTGATCGCTTTTGCTTTTGTTCTTATTGCTCAATTTGTAAGCCCAAAAAGAAAGAACCCGATCCAATAACACGGTTCAATAACCAAGCGATAGTTATGAAAAAGCCGACCTCAGGTCGGCTTTTTCACGTCAAGTCAGCGAGTGAAATCTACTTCCCACAACACTGCTTAAATTTCTTACCACTCTCACATGGGCATGCATCATTACGGCCTACACCTTTGAATGGATTTAAGCTCTTCGACTTTTTACCGACCATCAGCTCATCAGCGCCTAATGCGACTTCATTGATCATCAAGTCAAGCTGGCCCACAAAATCAGAAAGCGCAGGCGGTGTTGCGATGCCAGCATCACGCATTTGTTGCTGTGTTTGCTCTTCATCAATCGCCAACATCATTGTCGTCAATAATGCTTGCAGCATGCGCTCTAAGCCATCATTAAGCGCAACGTCATGCCATTGTTCCTCAATGGTTGTCCATACAGACATAAAGCCTTCTGCAAAGTCTGCTAGCTGCTCTGTATTGCTATCTGTTAACTCTAGAATCGAGTATTCATTACGCAGGATATAGTTGTGCTGCTTGTGAATCTGTTCTTCTACTACTGGTTGAATCGCTTTAAAACCCTCACCTAATAGCGGCTCTAGCCAAGTTTCTGGAGCTAAAGGTTTCGTCGTTAAGTTGGCTGCGAGTACCGCGCCTTCAATAAAAAGTGAAGACTCACCTAGCTGGACTTCACCTTTTTCTATCAATGTATATTGCATGACATCTGGTTTCCCATGAATTTGGCGGCATTATACCTCAGAGCTTATACCCAAGTAACCTCGAGATGCTTGGGTATATAGAATGCAAGTTGATGTCACTCCAAGCGGATGACTCTTTTAATGACAAACTTCACTCACATCGCTACAATCGCCCTCCTTTTTCTCACCAAACTGTATTAGGCAAACTATGCGAGTTGTATTAGGCCCGATGGAAGGGGTTTTGGACCATTTGATGCGTCAAATCCTGACTGAAATAAACGACTATGATCTTTGTGTGACAGAGTTTGTTCGCGTGATCGATCAGCTTCTTCCAGATCATGTTTTCCATCGCTTATGCCCTGAACTTCTGCAAGACTCTCAAACTGCATCTGGTGTACCTGTCCATGTCCAACTACTCGGGCAAGAACCAAACTGGATGGCTGAAAACGCGATAAAAGCAGCGGAGCTTGGCGCGCGCGGTATTGATTTGAACTTTGGCTGCCCAGCAAAGTTGGTGAACAAGAGTAAAGGTGGTGCAGCCTTGTTACAGCACCCTGAACTCATCCATAATGTGGTTAAAGCATGTCGCGATGCCGTGCCTAATGATATTCCAGTGACCGCAAAGATTCGCCTTGGCTGGGAGAACCCTGAAGACTGTTTTGAGATTGTAGACGCAATTCAAACAGCTGGAGCGAATGAGCTCACGGTTCATGCTCGTACCAAAGAAGGCGGATACAAAGCTTCTGAAATTAAGTGGGAATACATTACGAAGATTCGTGAGCGTTTCGATATCCCATTAATCGCTAACGGCGAAATCTGGAATTATGAAGATGGTCAACGTTGCATTGCGACCACAGGAGTTGATTCTTTGATGGTATGCCGAGGTGCATTCAACATTCCTAACCTTGGAAACATGGTTAAACACAACCACCAGCCTATGCCTTGGTCAGAAGTGGTTGATCTATTGATTTACTACTCACAGTTTGAAATGAAGGGCGACAAAGGCTTGTACTACCCGAACCGCGTAAAACAATGGTTCTCTTATCTGCGACAAGCGTATCCAGAAGCGAAAGAACTGTTCCGAGAAATCCGTACGTTTAACAAAGCCGCCCCTATTGTCGAGTACATTCAACGCTATCGAGATGAATTGCACGCGCGCGTCGCTTAACCTACCGACATTAAAAAAGGGCGATGAATTCGCCCTTTTTTATGTCTAATTTCCAACAATAAATTGCTTAAGTCGCTTAATAACAGATTTTGTTCTTACCTGTACTTTTCGCTTCATAAAGCTTTTCATCAGCAAGCTTAAACAGCTCATCAAAACCTTCCAATTGAGCCGCAGACTTAAATTCAACCCCACCCGAAACCGTAAAGCCTCCGTCGACGATTTTAATGGAGTGTTTGGCAATTGCTTTTCTTACACGCTCTAAAATTCTTAGCATGCTGTCGAAGTCTTCATCATAGATAGCCAAGACGAACTCTTCTCCACCAAAGCGTGACGCAACATCAGAATGTCGAATGTTATCTCGAATGCATTTGGCGACTAAGCGAATCGCATCATCACCTACATCATGACCATAAGTATCGTTAATCGCCTTAAAATCATCAATATCAAACACTGCTAAAGCAACGTGCTTTTTGGTCATTTTGTTTCGCCACACCGCTTGAATACCGCGGCGATTTAATAGTCCTGTCATGGGGTCTTTAGCGGCCAATTCCTTGAAGTAACGGCGCTCTGTTTGTGTATTCACTAGGAACAACGCCACTGTACTCAAAACGTAAATAAAGAAAGCCACAGCCACACTGTATTTCTCAAACGCAATCAGGTTTTTAAATTCATCCCAAAGCTTGTATTCATAAAAAATACTGTGGTTAGCACTTAAACGGTCGTGCTCCACAGGTTGAATTCGCATTGCGTTTTGAGGTATCGGCGTGACGTTAGAAATAATATGCAGCTTACCCGCGAGATTCTCATTGGTCTTGAGGAGTGCATCGACATCAAAATCAATGGATAGAACCCCTTGATGAACAGCCTTCTCATAAATCGGCACTGTTAAGCTGATAACTTGACCATCACGACGTGCCAGCATCGGCGCAGGGCCAGACATGGTGACTTTTACGGTTTCTTGAGCTGTCTTTTGCCAAAATGGTCGCGCTTTTAGCGTATTCCATAGCTCTTGGGAAAAGTTCTCTGCATAGGTGTCTGGTGATGAGATAACGTAGCCACGCTGGTCGATATAGTGGATACCTATAATGTGCGATTCAATGTCATGCAGGAACGACAAAGACGGCGCAAAACCCGCTTTCTTTTCTGCCAAATTAAACAGAGCAGAACCTTGCTCACATAATTCTTTTTGACCAACAATCATGTAATCCAGTTCGACCGCAGGTAAACCTCCCGAATGTTTATTTTCTAAGAGCAATACATCGATAGGCCATACGTAACACATGCCATTTCTTATCATATGGTTGTGTTCTTGAAACAAAGGATGGGCTGGATTTGAGTAATTAACAAAGCTGTAGTCTAAAGCGGTAAGTACTTTAATCGCTCGGTTCAGCGCGCGATCAATCTGCGCGTATTCCAACGTAATGTAGCGATTCATTGCATCGTAATAGTTCTTCGCAGTCACGATCATGACTGCGATAAACAAAAATAGCGGGAAGAAGATGACAAACTTGAGGCTAAATCGCCTTTTATTACCCATTAAACACCATTGTTTCAGTTATTATTTGCCCTCAACAACGTAAGTTACCAAAGGGCTATTTATAGTTTTTCATTTATGTATTCATAAATTTTAATAAATCTGAGCTAACGTGTCACTCCAACTGCCATAATTTGCAGTTCATTGCTGGGATATTGACAGAAAAATGACGTTGCGCATCGATAACTTCACCATTGTCTAATAATTGATGCAAGTGCTTTGCATTTAAGCCAAGTTGCCATAAAGGTAAATTAACAATTTTGTCGTATTCGCTTAAGTTAAATGCCACAACTATTGTTTCTTCTTTCCACTGTCTGGCATACACCATTGTGCTTTCATCACAGTGTAACCATTGTATACTCCCTGACTGTAATGACTTGTATTTATTACGAATTACAATTAATAGCTGATAGAAAGGAAACCACTGAGAACCATCTAATTCCTCCCAAGGGAAGCAACGTCTATTGTCCGGATCTAAACTCCCTCCTAACCCCACTTCGCTACCATAGTAAAGGCATGGAGTACCGACATAAGTCATTAACAATAACAATGCCACTCGCATTTTTTCTTCATCGCCATTCAAAAGCGTCAGAAAACGGGCAGTATCATGGCTATCTAACTGATTAAGTTGAGAGAGTTGGTTTGCAAATGGGATTTTAGCCCGAGCTTCATCTATCCACTCTTTAAACTCCATAACATCAATATCAATTGGGTCATACATGATGTCTTGTTTTGCAATCAAAGCGCGAACCGGATGAGCAAAGCCGTAATAATTCATCGCGCCATCTTCTTGTCCCCCCTGAAGCCATTGTGTCGCTTCAAAGAAATGCTCCCCTAACACATAGGCATCGGGATTGACCTCTTTTGTGGCCTTGCGAAAAGCTTCCACATAGTGTGCGTTGTTCTTTGCGCCATCGCCCTCACCTAACATATGAATCACATCGAAGCGCCAACCGTCGACAGCATAAGGCGGTTTAAGCCAATATTTGATGACCGACTCTTCACCTTGGTAGATATGGTCACGAACTTGTTCATTCTCAAAGTTCAGAACCGGTAGATTGCCAATACCTTTCCATCCAATGTAATTGTTGGTTTGTCCCTCGAAGAAGTAGTAATCACGAAAGTCAGAATTTGGATTCCCATAAGCCCCTTGGCCTTCTTGTTTAAGATCAAACCAAGGGTGATGAACTGATGTGTGGTTAAACACCGCATCCAAAACAATCTTCATCTGCTTACCACGAATTTGCTCACACAACTGCGCAAACTGCTCATTCGAGCCAAACATTGGATCAATCTTGAAGTAGTCTGTGGTGTCGTATTTATGGTTGCTTGGCGCTGTGAAAACTGGGTTGAAGTAAAGTGCTGTTACACCAAGTTCGGCCAAGTAATCCAGTTTTTTCTCTACGCCTTTTAAGTCGCCACCAAAGAACTCGCGCGCACCCGTATTTTTATGAGAACCAACAGGGTCTCCCCATGACTTAACCAGTGCGTCTGGGTCATAGGCAGCATAATCATCTTGGGTGACTTGCTCAGAACGACTTGAGGCAAAACGGTCCGGGAAAATTTGGTAAAAGACCTGCTCTTGTACCCAACTTGGCGGTTGAGATTGAGTGTTGAGTTTGAAGTGAAACTCTTTGGGCGGCATACGTTTATGTACACCTCTGCCATCGAGCCAAAACTGCTGCTTGCCTTTGAGCAGTTTGAAGACATAGTGAGTCACATCACGATCTTTATTTGACGCAAACTGAGCTTTCCAGAGAGTAAGCTCACCAGCTTCTCCGCTGCGTGACATGCTAATCAGGTATTCTTCATTATCCGGTTCACAACGAACGTGCACGCTATCAAAATCAGTGTTCTCGGTTTTCAGGATGACGGTTAGCAAATCGCCATCAAAAGTGAGGCCATCATCAGTTTGGCTATGGAAGATAAATGGAAGGGTCATGGCAAGTGCTCTTAGTATTGGAATATTCCACTATTTTAATTAAGAGTATTTACCGAAAAATCCTCCTTTTAAAACGACCATTTAGGTTATTTCTCAAGGAGGATCACGTTTGGTAGGCGTAGTTCTGTGTTTGCTTAGATTAGTTCAACAATAAACTGTCGTCCGCTAATTCCTCTCCTCGCACCTTTGAGAACATCTCTAGGAGATCCGGAACTTGCATATTGGCACGTTGCTCACCTGCGACATCAAGAACAATCTCACCTTGGTGCAGCATGACCGTTCTGTCACCACAAGCCAGCGCGTCTTTCATTGAGTGCGTCACCATCATCACTGTGAGATTGAACTCGCTGACGATACGCTTGGTTAGATCGATAACAAAAGCCGCCATGCGCGGATCTAACGCAGCAGTATGCTCATCTAACAACAACAGCTTACTGTCTGATAGTGTTGCCATGACCAAACTCACGGCTTGACGTTGGCCGCCAGACAACAGACCAATACTGTCTCCTAGCCGGTCCTCTAAACCCAAACCAAGAATACTGATTCTCTCCTGGAAAAGTTTACGTCGTTTGGAAGAAATCGCCATTCCCCAACCACGACGCTTACCGCGCATGTACGCTAGAGCCATATTCTCCTCGATGGATAAGTCCCCACAAGTCCCTGCTAAAGGATCCTGGAAAACTCTCGCACACTGCGTAGCACGTTGGTCCACACTCTTTCGTGTTACGTCTTGCCCGTTGATAATGACTTGCCCACCAATCATCGGTGTTTCACCAGTCACCGCACCAAGCAGAGTCGACTTTCCCGCACCGTTAGACCCAATCACAGTGAGGAACTGGTGCTCAGGCACATCCAGAGATACGCCTTTTAACGCTCGGTTTTCCAAAATCGTTCCGGGGTTAAAAGTTACTTGAATATTACTTAACTCAATCATAGCGCCTCCCCTGAACCATTTTTAGATGCCGTTTGTTTGGCGTCATTAACGCGTTGTTTGGCTTTCATTTTTTGTTTTAGCTTTGGTGCAATTAGAGCTACAGCTACAAGCACCGCCGTAACGAGATTCAGGTCGGAAGCCTGTAAGCCAAACATGCCAGAGCTCAGAGCAAACGCGACAGCAAGTCGGTATAAAACCGAGCCAATAATGACCGCACATACCGCCACCCATATTTTGCGACCTGGAATGAGTGTCTGGCCAAGAATCACTGCCGCAAGACCAACCACTATCGTACCGACACCAGAGGTCACATCAGCAAAGCTATTGGTCTGAGCAAACAAGGCCCCAGCAAAGCCAACAAAACCGTTAGATAGCGCCAAGCCAAAGTAGGTGTAAAACCCTGTACTGGCTCCTTGCGCTGCAACCATACGCGCATTGACGCCTGTAGCCCTTAAACCAAGGCCAAAATCACTGTTCAGTAAACGCACCACAAACCAAGCAGAGAACAAGACCAGTACACCGACAACTAACGGCCGGATGTACATAGAGTCCCCTATGGCTTCAAACGGGGTAAGAATGGTGTCTTCACCTAGAAGGGCCATATTGGGCTTGCCCATGATGCGAATATTGATAGAGAACGCCGCAATCATGGTAAGGATGGAAGCTAATAGGTGAAGAATGCCACATCGAACCGCTAGAAAAGCCGTTACCCACCCTGTCATCCCACCAGCAATGACAGCCATTCCGGTGGCAATCCAAGGATTGATGCCCGCAACAATCGCAGTTGCAGCCACGGCAGCCCCCATTGGAAAGCTGCCATCAACACTTAAGTCGGGAAAGTCGAGAACACGAAAAGTTAGGTAAACGCCTAATGCAACCAAGCCATAAATCAAGCCGATCTCAAGCGCACCAAAAAAAGCAAATGCAGACATAACTGCTCCCTCTGCATAAATCAGGTCAGCATTTTACCGACCTAATAAGGACTCTTATTGCATGCTAGTTGCACGTTTCACTACAGCGCTAGGTAACTGGATACCGAGTTTGGTCGCAGCACCTTCATTCACCACTAAGTCAGAGCCCGTCGCAACTTTGACATCTAGCTCACCCGGTTCTTTACCTTCTAATATCGCAGCAACATAATCCGCGGTTTGCACACCTACCTGATAGTAGTCAAACCCGAGGCTGGCAATGGCACCTTTTTCGACGTAAGACGTTGCACCACCAAACACTGGCTTTTTCGCCTGATTCGCCGCAACAATCATCCCTTCTATCGCACTTGCGACTGTGTTGTCTGTTGGCGCATAAAGCACATCCGACTTAGCGGCAATGGCTTGCGTCGCCGATTGAACATCCGCACTCTTCAATGCTGTCGCTTCCACGACTTCTAATCCATTTGCTGCTGCACTTTCTTTTAGCAGTTGTACCAGCGTCACCGCGTTTGCTTCTCCTGGATTGTAAACCACACCAATGGTTTTAGCGGCTGGGAGTATTTCTTGAATCAAAGCAACATGCTGTGCCACAGGTGATAAGTCAGAAAGGCCAGTGACGTTTTTCCCCGGCTGATGCATGGATTTCACAAGCTTTGCGCCCACCGGATCCGTTACCGCAGTAAATACCACAGGAATTGAACGTGTCGCTGAAACCAGAGCTTGAGCAGAGGGCGTTGCAATACCCACTAAAACGTCTGGATTCTCACCGACGTATTGGCGAGCGATCTGTACGGCAATCGCGGGGTTACCTTGGGCAGTTTTATAATCAAACTCGAGGTTTTTGCCCTCTTCGTAACCTTTGGCTTTTAGACCGTCTAATAAGCCTTGTCGGGTAGCATCTAACGCTGGATGCTCAACGATTTGGGACACCGCTACGGTTGCGGTGTTGGCAAACACGCTAGCGGAAGAAAAAGTCGCCGTAGCAGCTAAAATGGCGGTGGCTAGTAAACGTTTTGTTCTCATCATTACTCCTTGATGTCTCTTCATCCTTGTACCACGAGCGTTCGTAAAAATTATGATGCCAGCATGGTTATTCAGAAGATGGGATGTCGTGTTTTTTGTGCACTTTTTGTGCATCTCATTTTCATTATTAACGCTAACTCTCGGTAAATAAAAGTAAGATTTAACAACAAAGTAACATTTGTGATCGCGACGCCGCTATAAAGATAGTTTTGACAGCACAGAAAACGGTGGGATGGAGAAATGTAGAACAGACAGAAATGGAGTGACAAAGGCTCACTCCATTTTCATAACATTGACTTGAGGGTTGTTGTTGTCGAGATTAGAACCAGCGCTCCAGCGCAGTTTTATCTAACTGACGGAAAGCTCTGTTCAAGATAATCGCCAATTCTTTGTATCTTGGTTTTGCTTTTGCTGGCTCAAGTGCAAAGCCTGTCTCAGTGATCTTTTGATGCAGTTCTCGGTACCAAGACGCAAGTGCTGGCGGCAATTTGGTGTTAGAACGACTGCCTAACCACCACATCCCTTGTAAAGGCATGCTGATGGCAAATAATGCGACGACAATGGCTTGCGGTAACGCATTGTAATTGTTAAAAGCCATTTGAGTGAGAACACTGATCGCCGCTACTGCCGGCATCACTTTAATGCCGAAACGCGTTGCTTTGATAATGCGTTGTTCGGGAAAAATGGCGGTCAGCTCTTTACGAACCGGCCAGATCTCCATGTAGTTTTGGCCATCTTTCAGGCTATGGAACAATCCGACTTTATTACTCATACCACTCTCTCACTAAAAAATAGTTGAACATTTCAACTGAAGGCGCAAAAAATTGATGAAAGTTAATATTCTTTCAAAATTTTTTTGTTATCATTGCCTATTATCGCTATCCTTTGCAGACCCTCAATCTCATTGTTGCCGTTATTTACAATTTAAGCAACTTGAGATTCCTATCTGCACGGATCGCATCATAGTGATGGATGGGTTCATCACTATTCTTTTATACGGAATTAGAACGATTTTTGACCAAGATTAGTACGCACCCTCGATGGTATCGTCTATTCTTGTGATTAATTTTTCATCCTTTAACTGATTTTGATCAGACGAATAACAGGTAGTCACACATGTCTAAGCTAGTTTTAGTTTTAAACTGCGGTAGTTCTTCTCTTAAATTTGCTGTTGTTGATGCAGAAACAGGTGCAGAGCACCTATCAGGTCTTGCTGAATGTCTTCACCTTCCTGAAGCACGTATCAAGTGGAAACTTGATGGTAAACACGAAGCTCAACTAGGCAACGGTGCAGCACACGAAGAAGCACTAGCGTTCATGGTTGAAACTATTCTTGCTTCTAAGCCAGAGCTTAAAGCTAACCTAGGCGCTATCGGTCACCGTATCGTTCACGGTGGCGAACAGTTCACTCAATCTGCACTGATCACTGACGAAGTACTTAAGGGTATTCAAGACGCTGCGACTTTCGCACCGCTTCACAACCCAGCGCACATCATCGGTATCGAAGCTGCTAAGCACAACTTCCCAGAGCTTCAAAACGTTGCTGTATTTGACACTGCGTTCCACCAAACTATGCCTGAAGAGTCTTTCCTATACGCTCTTCCTTACAAACTATACAAAGAACACGGTATCCGTCGTTACGGCATGCACGGTACTTCACACCTATTCATCACTCGTGAAGTTGCAGGTCTACTAAACAAGCCAGTTGAAGAAGTTAACATCATCAACTGTCACCTAGGTAACGGTGCATCTGTTTGTGCGATCAAGAACGGTCAATCTGTAGATACTTCTATGGGTCTTACTCCTCTTGAAGGTCTAGTAATGGGTACTCGTTGTGGTGACATCGACCCAGCTATCGTATTCCACCTACACGACGCTCTAGGTTACTCTGTTGAAGAAATCAACAACATGCTAACTAAAGAGTCTGGCCTACAAGGTCTAACTGAAGTGACTTCTGACTGTCGTTTCGTCGAAGACAACTACGGTGAGAAAGAAGAAGCAACTCGTGCAATGGACGTGTTCTGTCACCGTCTAGCTAAATACGTAGCAGGTTACACGGCTTCTATGGAAGGTCGTCTAGACGCAATCACTTTCACTGGTGGTATCGGCGAGAACTCTGGCCCTATCCGTGAAATGGTTCTAAACCGTCTAGGTATCTTCGGTATCGAAGTTGATGGTGAAGCTAACCTTAAAGCTCGTTTCGGCGGCGAAGGTACTATCACTACAGCAAACAGCCGTATCCCAGCAATGGTTATCTCTACTAACGAAGAGCTAGTAATTGCTGAAGACACTGCACGCCTAGCAGGTCTTTAATAGAATGAACTGGCTAGCCCTCGGCTAGCCAGTTTTTCTTCCAAACGAATTTCTTAGGGGCTCAACTCCTATTCTCTGAACCTCATGGAATAAGAGTTGAGCTTTTATCCCCCAATAGCTAAAGGTACTCTACGAATGTCTCGTACTATTATGCTTATCCCTGCAAGTGCTGGTGTTGGTCTAACTAGCGTAAGCATGGGTGTTCTTCGCGCTATGGAGCGCAAAGGCGTTAAGGTTTCTTTCTACAAACCAATTTCACAGCCACGTTCTGGCGGCGATCAACCTGATCTAACTTCAACAATCGTTGGTTACAACAGCGATATGAAGATCGGTCAACCTCTAGCGATGTCTGTTGCAGAAAGCCTAATCGGTAACGACAACATGGACGAGCTGCTAGAAACGGTTGTTGAACGTTACAACCAAATCAACAAAGACGCAGACGTGACGCTTATCGAAGGTCTAGTACCAACTCGTAAGCACCCATTCGCTAACCAAGTGAACGCGGAAATCGCAGCAACTCTAGGTGCGGAAATCGTTCTTGTTGCAACTCCAGGTACCGATAACCCAGCTCAACTTAAAGAGCGCATCGAAGTAGCATGTTCTAACTTCGGTGGTACTAAGAACAAGAACATCTCTGGCGTTATCATCAACAAGCTAAACGCACCTGTTGACGAAGCTGGCCGTACTCGCCCTGACCTATCTGAAATCTTTGACGATGCAGACAGCGCGAAGCAAAACGAAATGAAAGTGATGGAAATCTTCAACACTTCTCCAATTCGTGTACTAGGTTGTGTGCCATGGAGCATCGATCTGATCGCTACTCGTGCTATTGATATGGCTCAGCACCTAAATGCTGACATCATCAACGAAGGTGACATTGCGACTCGTCGTATTAAGAGCATCACTTTCTGTGCACGTTCTCTGCCAAACATGATTGAGCACTTCAAACCAGGTTCTCTACTTGTTACTTCAGCAGATCGTCCAGACGTTATCGTTGCAGCAGCGCTTGCGGCAATGAACGGCGTTGATATCGGTGCTATTCTGTTGACTGGCGGTTACGACATCCCTGAAGAGATTTCTGGTCTATGTAAGCCAGCATTCGAAACAGGTCTGCCGATCTTCAAAGCACAAGGTAACACTTGGCAGACTTCTCTAAACCTACAGAGCTTCAGCATCGAAGTTCCTGCTGACGATAAAGAGCGTATCGAGTTCATCAACGAACACGTTGCGGGTCACATCGACGGTAACTGGATCGAGTCTATGACTGAGGGCACTCAGAAGTCTCGTCGTCTAAGCCCACCAGCATTCCGTTACCAGCTAACTGAATTCGCTCGTAAAGCAGGCAAGCGTATCGTTCTTCCTGAAGGTGACGAGCCACGTACAGTGAAAGCTGCAGCGATCTGTGCTGAGCGCGGCATTGCAGAATGTGTGCTTCTAGGTAACCCAGACGAAATCCGTCGCGTTGCTGAGCAGCAAGGTGTAACACTAGGTGCTGGCGTAACGATCATCAACTCTGATGAAGTTCGTGAAAACTACGTTGCTCGTCTAGTTGAGCTACGTGGCGCGAAAGGCATGACTGAAGTTGTTGCTCGTGAGAAGCTACAAGATTCAGTATTCCTAGGCACTATGATGCTTGAGAACGACGAAGTTGACGGTCTAGTTTCTGGTGCGGTTCACACCACAGCGAACACTATCGTACCTCCGTTCCAAATCATCAAGACTGCACCTGATGCGTCTATCGTATCTTCTGTATTCTTCATGCTGCTACCTGACCAAGTACTGGTTTACGGTGACTGTGCGATCAACCCAGATCCAACAGCGGAACAGCTTGCTGAAATCGCTATCCAATCTGCTGATTCTGCAGCGGCATTCGGTATCGACCCTCGCGTTGCTATGATCTCTTACTCTACTGGTGAATCTGGTAAGGGTGCAGACGTAGATAAAGTTCGTGAAGCAACAAAACTTGCTCAAGAGAAACGTCCAGATCTAGTAATCGACGGTCCTCTACAGTACGACGCGGCTATCATGGAAAACGTTGCTGCTTCTAAAGCACCAAACTCTCCAGTTGCAGGTAAAGCGACAGTATTCGTATTCCCAGACCTAAACACTGGTAACACGACTTACAAAGCGGTACAACGTTCAGCAGACCTAGTTTCTATCGGTCCAATGCTGCAAGGTATGCGTAAGCCAGTAAACGATCTATCTCGCGGTGCACTAGTAGACGATATCGTATACACAGTTGCTCTAACTGCGATTCAGGCAGATCAAGCTGACCAAGCAAAAGAAAAAGCAGTTAACTAATTAACCGCACCTTTCTGAATGAAAAAACCTCGCCACGGCGAGGTTTTTTATTTCATGTTGCTATACGAGAATCGGGTCCATTGGACGATTCAATTGATACTGCACGTTCAAATTCGTATTACTCGATCCGATGTCCCTATACTTCCAACGCACACCTTCATTGAGCTGGCGAGCAACGACGGACTCCACGGTAAGCAAGTTATCATTTTCTATGATGAGCCGATCGCTATCGCTACCACTTGAGGCAGCGCGATAGTGCGTCATGAACCAATCTCGTTTCAACATGTATTGACGCGCGTGGCCAAACTCATGAATAAGCCCAACCGCTGGTGACTGCGTCCCTCTAGATACATTGTTATTTGGCACACGACTGCGTCCAACGGGTTTATTGCGCTTAATGTCGTTTACATTCAAGCTATCAAAAGGATTCCAAGTCACTAAACTGCCGCGAACATTGCAGCCTGCTTGTTTTACGATTTCTGCAGGAAAAAAGCTGCTGGTAGTATCAGTTGTACAAAGCAACGTGACCTCTTCGCCTCCCGAAAGAAAATCTAATAGTGCTGCCGCCGCACTAGATTGACGTAAATAGGCCACAGCGTCGTTATATTTAGTGATAGGTTGTTCCACGGTTTTCCATTTAAAGCCCGTCCCTTCGACCACTCCTGGAAATACAGTAATCATATCGTTTCTTCCTTGTTCAGATTCCTAGCGCTTGGAACGAAAGCCCAGCACTTGGTGAATCAGTATAGAAAAAGGAATGAGTTTTACTTGATTGATAAGTACAGATTGGAACCTAGCTCGCGACCTAATAAATTGTTTTTGCATCAGACGGTTATTTGTTCTAAACCGCCAAATAGACAAGCCCACCCAAACAAACCGCACTCAACATAGGTGGAACAACCTTAGCCCACAGTTGACGAGCACCTATCATGAGTACCATCCCCATCTTTACAATGGTATTCACTGACGCCGCGATAAATATCCCGAGCACAGCAACCTCTATCGCCAATGACTGAGTACTTTGACGCCCTAAAGTCAGTGAAATGGCATCAACATCCGTAATCCCTGACACCGCAGATAGAACTAAGATACCCGCACTACCAAACCAATCTGAAAGCGCATGAGATAACAATATAATGATCGCCAACACAACACCAAAGAACAGTGCCGATTGAAGGGCCAACGGGTTAGTCTGTTTGTTTGATTGCTCTATTTTCTCGACTTCACTGCGACGCCATATCCACCAAGCCGGCAAATAAAGTGCAATCATCATGACCAAGACAATCGGCCATAACAGACTGACTAATTGAGGATTGAGAACAGATAAGACAATCAACAAGCGAGGAAACATAGTGCCGCAACTCAACAAGATTCCGCTTGCGAGCAGAGGGCTGATACCTTCCTGCTCACGTGAAAGATGAGAGAACTGCAACGTAAGTGCGGTAGAAGAACTTAAGCCAGCAAAGACAGACGTAAACAATATGCCCCGCTTCGCTCCGCCGATCTTAATCGCGAAATAACCGACAAATGAAATACTGGCGATCAGCACCACCATCCACCAAATCTCATAAGGATTCAGTGCCTTCCAAGGACCGTACGCTTGGTTAGGTAGAAGAGGCAATAAAACGATGGAAATAAGCAGAAGACGCAAAGCCGCATCCAACTCATATTCTTGTAAACGCTGCAACGCTTGATGAAGCTCTTTCTTATTGTCCAGCACAACTGCAGTGATAACTGCCGCCGCTGCTGCAAGAACGGCCTCACCAGAAACAGCTAAACTGCCGAGTACAAACGTAATCACTAAACTGACCACACCTGTAATGCTGATATCCTCACTCTTTTTTTGCTGAATCACAAATGCAATACAAGCAAGAATAACCAAAGCAATAAGAGCAAAGCCAAGTAACAAAGGCGTGTAGATCTTAGCAAGAATACCGATCAGGCCGCCAAGTAGCCCCACCAAAGAGAAAGTGCGAATCCCCGCAACTCGACTGCCTTCAACACTGTTACGCATTACCCAACCGCGTTGGGTTCCGACAATTGCGCCTAATAACAGGGCAATAAACAGATTCCAAATTAGATGCTCACCACTGACAAACTCATTGACGTCCATACCCCACCTAAGTCCAAGATCGGTTGTTATATCATCAGTTTATGTGTTCATAAGGAATAAGGTGTGACGGTGGGAAGATATTGAGAAAAAGAAAACGCGCCAAATCAAATGGCGCGTTTCTCGGAGAGCTTAAATTTTAAATTAGGTCCCGACCATGGAGCGAATCCAAATCTATCGCCGGGCCTTTTGGTACCACTTGCGTAGGGTTGATACCCGTATGACTGAAATAGTAGTGACGCTTAATGTGGTAGAAGTCTGTAGTTTCTGCCACACCTTCTACTTGGTATAGCTCTTTCAAATAGCCTTGAATGTTTGCGTAGTCGGCAATGCGTTGTTTATTACATTTGAAATGGCCTACGTATACTGCGTCAAAGCGAACAAGAGTCGTAAACAAGCGCCAGTCGGCTTCGGTGATTTTGTTGCCCGCTAGGTAGCGATGCGTCGCAAGATGAGCATCAATTTTATCCAGTGCTGCGAACAATGAATCAAACGCCTCTTCGTACGCCTCTTGCGTTGTCGCAAACCCACAACGGTAAACACCGTTATTCACGTTAGGATAAATATAGTCGTTCCACTGGTCGATAACACTTTGAAGTTGCTCCGGGTAGTAGTCATCTTTGTTCCCCGTTAAATCGTTAAACTCGGTGTTAAACATTCGGATGATTTCAGACGATTCATTCGACACGATGGTGTTGGTCTTTTTATCCCATAAAACCGGAACAGTAACGCGACCTGTGTAATCAGACTTGGCTTGAGTGTAGATTTGGTGCATTCGAGTATGGCCAAACAGTGGCTCTGGCAACCCCATTTGCCAGCCTTCACTTAGCATATCTGGGCAAACGACCGTGACGTCTATGTGTTTTTCCAAACCTTTGAGTTTGCGGAAGATCAATGTGCGATGTGCCCACGGACAAGCAAGCGAAACATAAAGGTGGTAACGGCCTGACTCAGGTTGGAATGTTGCATCCGGTTTATTCTTTACCCACTGGCGAAAACCCGCATCTTCACGAACGAACTTACCACTGCTTGATTTAGTGTCATACCATACGTCTTGCCAAACGCCTTCAACTAACTTACCCATAACTGCTCTCCTCATATCTTGTCTTCTACTATATTAGCGATTCATACTGAGCTTAGAATCCGTTCACTTAGTACATCTTGTTCAAGAATTTCGAATGAACTTAAACCAACAAAAATCGTAGGCATAAAAAAAGCGCGACCCTATAAAAGGAGCCGCGCTTAAGCCCGTCACAGGCTGAATTAGATTATATCGCTACGTTCAAACAGGAAACTGCGTGAACATCAGAGCCTTGGATATTTGGTTTAGTCTTCGAGCACTCATCCGTCGCTTGTGGGCAACGAGTGCGGAAAACACAACCCGATGGTGGGCTAATAGGTGACGGTAAGTCCCCTTCTAGCATTTGAATCTTTTTGTTGCGCTCTAACTCCGGATCAGGAATTGGAACCGCTGACATCAAGGCACGAGTGTATGGGTGCTTTGGATCGGCAAATAAAGCCTCTGATTCACCGAGCTCAACCGCATTACCAAGATACATAACCAGTACACGATCAGAGATGTGCTTTACAACGGACAAATCGTGCGCGATAAATACCAAAGAAAGACCAAGCTCTTTTTGTAGCTCTTTCAGTAGGTTAACTACCTGAGCCTGAATCGATACATCAAGCGCCGATACTGGCTCGTCACAAATGATCATCTTAGGCTTTAGGATAAGAGCACGAGCAATACCGATACGCTGACACTGACCGCCTGAGAATTCATGTGGGTAACGGTTGATCACGTTAGGTAATAGACCTACCTTCGCCATCATCTCTTTAACGCGGTCTTTCACTTCTTGCTTAGTCAGTTCTGGGTAGAATGTCTCTAGCGGCTCAGCGATGATGTCGCCCACTGTCATTCGCGGGTTCAAAGAAGCCAAAGGATCTTGGAAAATCATTTGGATTTCTTTACGCGTTTCGCGGCGTTGAACGTCTTTCATTTTCGTCAGGTCTTGACCCAACCAAACCACTTCACCGTCGGTAGCTTCAACAAGACCAATGATCGCGCGAGCAAACGTAGACTTACCACAACCAGACTCACCTACTACACCAAGAGTCTCGCCTTCGTACAGACGAACATTTACGCCGTCTACCGCTTTTAGGCTCGAAGGCTTTGACCACGGCCACGCTGATTTCGATGCAATGCTGAAGTGAACTTTCAGATCAGACACATCCAGAATTAGTTTTTTATCTGTACTCATTTGCTCCAAGCCTCCCATTCAGAAAAACATGCACGCTGACGACCATCACCAAATGGTGTCAAGATTGGTGCTTCGCGTTTACAACGACCCATCACGCGGTGGCAACGCTCTTGGTAAGGGCAGCCAGGTGGCAGACGCAGTAAGTTTGGCGGGTTACCTGGAATTGTTGGCAGGATCTCGCCTTCTGTATCTAGACGAGGAATCGCTTTTAACAGACCTTCCGCATACGGGTGGCTTGGGTTGTAGAAGATTTCGTTCACAGTGCCGTACTCCATGGTACGACCTGCGTACATCACCAGTACTTTGTCACATGAACCTGCAACAACACCAAGATCGTGCGTGATCATGATGATTGCAGTGTTGAACTCAGATTTCAGTTCGTTCAGCAGATCCATGATCTGCGCTTGAACCGTAACGTCCAATGCCGTTGTTGGCTCATCCGCAATAAGCAGTTTTGGACGACACAGTAGCGCCATTGCGATCATTACACGCTGACGCATACCGCCTGAAAACTCGTGTGGGTACATAGTGATACGCTTGCGAGCTTCTGGAATTTTTACCGCTTCAAGCATGCGAACAGATTCTTCGAACGCTTCAGCCTTGCCCATACCTTTGTGCAGCATCAGAACTTCCATAAGCTGATCACTAACTTTCATGTATGGGTTAAGGGACGTCATTGGGTCTTGGAAGATCATCGCGATCTGTTCTGCACGAACCTTGTTCAGTGCTTTTTCTGGCAGATTAAGGATCTCGTTTCCTTCAAACTTCGCGCTACCAGAAATGATACCGTTCTTCGCTAGCAAACCCATGATAGCGAATACGGTTTGTGATTTACCTGAACCCGACTCACCTACGATACCTAGGGTTTCACCTTGGTTTAGAGAGAAGTTCAAATCGTTTACTGCGGTCACGATACCATCTTGAGTGGTAAATTCTACGCGCAGATCTTTGACATCTAATAAACTCATCATTGCTTCCTTTATTCTTTCTATTTTTAATTATCTGTCTTTTGGATCCAGCGCATCGCGCAGGCCATCACCGACGTAGTTGAAGCAGAATAGAGTCACAACCATGAACGCTGCTGGGAACGCCAGCTGCCAGATTGCTACTTCCATTGTTTGCGAACCTTCTTGTAGAAGTGCGCCCCAACTTGTCATCGGTTCTTGAACACCAAGACCAAGGAATGAAAGGAATGATTCTGTCAGAATCATGCTTGGGATAAGCAGTGTCGAGTAAACCGCGACAATACCCAGTACGTTTGGAACGATATGGCGAGTGATGATTTTCCAATTGCTCACACCACAAACATGTGCCGCTTCAATAAACTCTTTACTACGTAGACTTAGCGTTTGACCACGTACGATACGAGCCATATCTAGCCACGCAATAGCACCGATAGCGACGAAGATAAGAACAATATTACGACCGAAAAATGTTACCAGTACGATAACTAGGAACATGAACGGAACCGCGTACAGGATTTCAAGAATACGCATCATGATACGGTCAACTTTACCGCCGATGAAACCAGAAGCCGCACCGTAAAGCGTACCAATCACAACCGCAACCAATGCACCTAGAACACCAACCATTAGAGAGATACGACCGCCAATCAGCGTACGCACATAAAGGTCACGGCCTAAGCTGTCCGTGCCAAACCAGTGTTCAGCACTTGGACCGACGTGCATCGCATACCAGTCAGTGTCATCAAATGTGTAAGGGGCAATCATTGGTAAAAAGATTACCGCCAGTGTCATCAATGTAAGAATGAACAAGCTCACCATTGCCGCTTTGTTACGCATAAAGCGGATACGGGCGTCTTGCCACAAACTACGGCCTTCAACTTCCAGATTCTCTGCAAATTTCTCGACCGCTTCAAGATTCTCTTTTTTCGTTAACATAACCATACTTCCCTGTTAGTAGCGAATTTTCGGGTCAATCATTGCTAGTAGAATATCAACGATGGCGTTGAATAGAATGAATAGGAAACCAATCAGGATGGTTACCCCCATTACTAGCGAGTAGTCACGGTTGAAAGCAGCATTGACGAATAACTTGCCGATACCAGGTAGACCAAAGATGGTCTCGATAACAACCGAACCTGTGATGATACCTACGAAGGCAGGCCCCATATATGACACAACAGGAAGTAGTGCTGGTTTTAGCGCGTGTTTGATAACGATGTAACGGTAGCTTAGACCTTTCGCACGTGCTGTACGAATAAAGTTACTGTTCAACGTTTCTATCATCGAACCACGGGTGATACGAGCGAACGTCGCGACATAGAGCAGTGACATACCGATAACTGGGAGTACGAGGTATTGCCATCCGCCATCATTCCAACCGCCAGCAGGGAATAAGTTCCAGTGCAACGAGAACAGATAGATTAAAGCGGGCGCCAATACAAATGAGGGCATAACCACCCCGAGCATGGCGGTCGACATGATCACATAATCCACCCAAGTATTTTGTTTGAGGGCTGCGATCGTCCCTATGCTTACCCCAAGAATGACAGTAAAGATAAAGGCAATGAAACCTACCTTTGCTGACACAGGAAGAGCAACCGAGATCAGTTCGTTTACTGTGTAGTCTAAGTATTTAAATGAAGGACCAAAGTCACCTTGGAGAACGTTGGTCAGATAAGTCGTATATTGCTCAAATACTGGCTTATCTAGGCCGTATTTAGCTTCGATGTTCGCCATAACTTCTGGCGGTAATGGACGCTCGCTCGAGAATGGGTTACCCGGTGCGAAACGCATGAGAAAGAAAGATACGGTGATCAAAACCAACATAGTTGGGATCGCCTCAAATATCCTTTTTGCGATGAATTTAAGCATAAACTCACTCTTTCAGTCTGTGACAGTTAAAAATTTTGATGATAGGCACCGCACGTCCAGTGATTAGGACGTGTGGGCCTTTTTCTTATAGTCTTGAAGCGACTTTATTAGTCTGCTTTGATGTAAAGATCTTTTGAGTAGATCTTTTCTTCCGCGTTATTTGCTGGGAAACCACCAACATGCGGATTTAGTAGACGAGAACGAACGTACTGGTAGATAGGCGCGATAGGCATATCTTTCGCCATTAGCTGCTCAGCTTCTAGGTAAATTTTGGTACGCTCTTCTTCTGAAGTCGATTTAATCGCTTTGTCGATCAGAGCATCGTACTCTTTATTACCCCAGTGCTGACCACCCGTAGTGTTCGAGCTAACCATAAGGGTTAGGAATGAAGATGCTTCGTTGTAGTCACCACACCAACCTGCGCGTGCTACTTCGAAATCACCTTGGTCTTTAGTAGATAGGTATGTTTTCCACTCTTGGTTTTCTAGCGTTACGTCTAGACCTAGAGTTTTCTTCCACATTGAACCTAGCGCTACCGCCAGTTTCTTGTGGTTCTCATCTGTGTTGTATAGAAGAGAGAATTTAAGAGGGTTGTCTTTGCCGTAGCCCGCTTCTGCAAGTAGACGTGCCGCTTCTTCGTTACGCTCTTTTTGCGTCATCTTACCGTAAGCTGGTAGCTCAGGGTTGAAGTGCGCTGTAATTTCAGGCGTTAGGAAGTAAGCAGGCTTCTGGCCTTGGCCAAGAATTGCGTTTGCTACGATGTTACGGTCAATCGCGTAAGAGATCGCCTTACGTACACGAACATCGTTAAATGGTTCTTTCTTCGTATTGAATGAGTAGTAGTAAGTACATAGGCTACCTTCAACCGATACTGACTCTGGGTATTCTTTCTTCAAACGCTTAAAGTGCTCAGTTGGCAGTTTAGACGTGAAGTCGATTTCACCAGATAGGAAACGGTTCATTTCAGCAACGCCGTTCTCGATTGGAAGGTACGTAACTTTGTTGATAACGGTCTTATCGTTATCCCAGTACTGTTCGTTACGTACAAGTTCAAGACGCTCGTTCACTACCCACTTGTTTACGACGTATGCACCGTTACCTACGAAGTTTTCAGGTTTTGTCCATTGGTCGCCAAACTTTTCGACTGTTGCTTTGTGCACTGGCTTCATTGTTGTGTGGCCAGCCATCATTACGAAGTAAGGAACCGCAGTGTCTAGCTCAACGACAAGCGTGTGATCATCAGTCGCTTTAACACCCAGCTCGCTCTTGTCTTTTTTACCTGCAACGATGTCTTTCGCATTTTTCATCTTGGTGTATTCCATGTACCAAGAGTAAGGCGAAGCCGTTGCTGGATCGACAGCACGCTGCCAGCTGTATACGAAATCTTGCGCTGTTACAGGGTCGCCGTTAGACCATTTTGCATCTTTGCGTAAGTGGAAAGTAAACGTTTTGTTGTCTGTCGTTTCCCAACTTTCTGCAACACCTGGGATAGTATCGCCATCTGCATTTTGATTCACTAAGCCTTCAAGAAGATCACGAATCACATGAGATTCAGGAACACCTTGAGATTTATGCGGGTCAATTGTCGCAACTTCAGTACCGTTACCACGAACGAGTTCTTGTTTGTCAGCAAGTTTAGTGCCTGCTGGAACATCAGCAGAGAAAGCGGTAGTTGAAGTGGCAGCCACTGCCAAACCAGCACCTAGAAGAAGGGCTTTAGTGATTTTGTTCTTATACATGCGTAAAACTCCAAGTTTTTCATTAGCATCCATGACTTCTTTGCAAGGGACTGGAACGGTCAGCATTTTAGAACTTTTTAGTGCACTTTTTGAGCATAAACGTCTAAAACCTTACAAAGACTGCGGCACACATTAGCAATCCTCAAAGTAATTTGCCATAAAAATGTAGCAAAAAAACTAATAATTCTGTAATTAGTGCTCATATTTAGCAATAAATACTAATCAAAAAGTATTGCCTAGCGAAATAAGGATTCAAGCATCCATTTGGCAGCTTAAACTTTCGATAACTCTAAAATCAAACTCTTTGATAGCATCTTATGCTAGATATATGAACAAAAATTAACATTTATGACATATTGAGTCTAATTAATAATTGCATATATCTTGTTTGATATTTTTTATTGTGAACAAGGTCACCGGGAGCAAAAATGGAGGAATACACGGCTTTTACGCACGCTGGAGAATTGGATTGGAGATAACTTGGCAGAGTAAAAAAGAAAAAAGGCCAGCTGCTCTATACATCTGACCTTTTAGGATTAAGCTGTAGAACAAATAAGAGTTCTACTTCTCCCAGCGTTGCGCTGCTTGATGGTCCGTATCACGTGACTCGATCCAGCGATTTTCACTGGTCGTGCGTTCTTTTTTCCAGAAAGGTGCTTTGGTCTTTAAATAGTCCATAACAAACTCACAAGCATCAAAGGCAGCACCTCGATGGGCACTAGAAACACCAACAAAAACGATTTGATCACCAGTGTCGAGATCGCCAACACGATGAATTACACGGATGCCCAATAACGGCCAACGCGATTCGGCTTCGTCACAGATATCGATCAGGCTTTTCTCTGTCATGCCAGGATAATGTTCTAAATGAAGGCCAATGACATTATCACCTAAGTTCATATCACGAACTTTACCGATGAAAGTGACCACAGCACCAGAGGCTGTCCCTTCTGATAGACGCTGGTATTCTTGATCAACAGAGAAGTCTTCAGCTTGCACTGAAACGCGAGGATCCATTTTAGCCCCCTGTTACTGGTGGGAAGAAGGCAACTTCGTCACCTGACTTCACTTCTGCGTCTAGCGGAACAATAGACTGGTTTACTGCGGCAAGCAGTTTACCCGGCTCAAGCGCAAGGTCCCATTTACCCTCTTTATTTACACCAGCATCCACTAAATGTGCACGAATCGCTTCAACGTTATCAAACGCGCCTTCGAGCTCAAGACCATCGATACCAACTAACTCTCGTGTTTGAGCAAAGAAAAGTACTCTAATCATGATTCCGCCTTGAAATGCCCAGATTTGCCACCCGTTTTCTCTAATAAGCGGACTTGCTCGATAACCATGTCTTTTTGCACCGCTTTACACATATCATAAATTGTCAGTGCAGCAACAGAAGCGGCAGTAAGCGCTTCCATTTCCACGCCTGTCTTACCCGCCAGCTTACATACTGATTCGATACGTACTTTATTCTCCGCTTCAATCGCTTCTAGCTGGACTTCAACTTTAGAAAGCAATAAAGGGTGGCAAAGTGGGATCAGGTCCCATGTTTTCTTTGCCGCTTGAATACCAGCAATACGCGCGGTTGCAAACACATCACCTTTGTGGTGTTGGCCTGAAACAATCAGTTGCAGTGTTTCTGGCGCCATGTGTACAAATGCTTCTGCGCGCGCTTCACGAACGGTTTCCGCTTTTGCAGACACGTCGACCATGTTAGCTTCGCCAGACGCATTGATATGTGTAAATTGGGTCATTGTTGTTCCTTCGCTTTTAGGAAAGGTTATACAGATAGGTGTGGCATGAAGTTACAAGGGCGGTGACTCGCGTCTAACTGCTGCTTGATGATCTTCGTCCAACCCGTGCGGCATGCACCTGTAGAACCAGGCATTGCAAAGATAACAGTGTGGTTAGCAAAGCCCGCAATGGCGCGAGATTGAATGGTTGATGTACCAATCTCTTCGTAAGACACCTGACGGAACAATTCACCAAAGCCTTCCACTTCTTTGTCAAATAGTGGCTTAAGCGCTTCTGGAGTACTATCACGTGAAGTAAAACCTGTACCGCCAGTGATCATAATTGCTTGTACGTTTTCGTCAGCAATCCATTGAGAAACGATTGCACGAATCTTGTACATATCATCGATAACGATTTGTTTATCAACAACGTTATGACCCGCTTCCTTTGCGTGCTCAACTAGATAGCCGCCTGAAGTATCGTTTTCTTCTGTACGCGTGTCAGATACCGTTAGAACGGCAATGTTTGCAGGTTGAAATTTGCTTTCAGCGTGACCCATTTGTTCACCTATTCTTTAATTTGATTTTGATACGCAAAGTATCGATTCTGGAAAGTCATCGGAAGCCACGTCAGCTCCCAATGTAAAATCTGAATTTAACCGCCGATAGACGCAAGATGTGGCGTCATACCCGTATTGCCGTCATGCAAGAAGTGACTGACCGATTTTGTTTGCAGCTGGGCTTGAATACGCTCAATCAATTCATTTTCTTGGTCATCACGTTCTAATAGGTCCCGTAACTCTACGCCATGATCGCCGAACAGACACAGGTGCAGTTTACCTTTAGCAGAGACGCGAAGTCGGTTACAGCTCTCACAGAAGTCTTTTTCATAAGGCATGATAAGACCGATTTCGCCCTTATAGTCCGGATGAACAAACACTTGTGCAGGGCCATCATTATGAGAACGAACTTTGAGTAACCAACCGTTAGCAATTAATTGATTTCGAATAGCAACACCAGAAACATGGCGTTTCGCAAACAAATCATCCATTTCACCAGTCTGCATTAATTCGATAAAACGCAGTTGAATTGGACGATCTTTAATCCAGTTAAGGAATGCGGGCAGTTCGTTGTGGTTGAGGTCTTTCATTAGTACCACGTTAACTTTGACTTGCTCGTAACCCACTTCAAACGCGCGTTCGATACCATTCATCACTTCAGTGAACTTATTTTCACCCGTGATTTGATGGAACATGCGAGGGTCTAAACTATCCACGCTTACGTTGATGTTGGTCAAGCCAGCTTCACGCCAGTCAGCAACGTGCTTCGCCATGCGGTAACCGTTTGTCGTTGTTGCGACTTTTTTGATACCCGGCGTGGTTGCGACAGAGTGGATAATGTCAGTAAAGTCTTTGCGTAAACTCGGCTCACCACCAGTGATGCGTACCTTTGAGGTACCACAATCTGCAAACGCTCTTACGACACGATTGATCTCTGGTAGAGATAAAAAAGACGAGTTTTTATTGCCCGATGGCTTGTAGCCGTCAGGAAGGCAATAGGTACATTTAAAATTACAAACGTCGGTCACAGACAGACGCAAGTAATAGAACTTACGATGAAATTTGTCTTCGAATTGTTGCGCCACGGAACACCTTTCCAAACACGGGAGGCATAATCATTTCCAATTATGCCCTTGTGACAGTATGTCACTGGCTCAAAACGCCTATCCTTAGACTTAGCATAGTGAGCTCGGAGTTATGGCAACCAGAGGAAAGCCCCCTGATAGCTTTGCCGTGTAAAATACTTAAAATTTGTAATGGAATCCAGAGCAGAGTGATAAAAAACTCTCTAGAAACACAATTTACCGCTAAGTGAGTACCGTTAAGACACTCATTAAGATAAATTGTAGTCGCTTTTTACAAGATTATTAGAAGAACGTAATGAATATCTACACCAATAAGAAAGTGGTCGCAGTTGGCGGTGGTCACGGTTTAGGTCGAATGCTGGCCGCACTTAATGATTTTGGCAGCAATGCAACGGGCATTGTGGCAACCACTGACAACGGCGGATCAACTGGCCGTATCCGCCATTGTCAAGGCGGAATAGCTTGGGGCGATACACGAAACTGTATCAACCAGTTGATCACAGAGCCATCGATCAGCTCGATGATGTTTGAGTACCGCTTTAAAGGGACTGGTGAATTAGATGGCCACAACTTGGGGAACCTGATGCTCACGGCATTGGATAACCTCTCCGTCCGCCCTTTAGACGCGATCAATCTGATTCGCAATATGTTGAAAGTCGATGTCAACATTCTTCCTATGTCTGAACATCCTTCCGACCTCACTGCTTTGTCTGTAGATGGGCAATGGGTAACAGGTGAAACTAATGTGGATGAAATGGATAAAGATCTTCGCCGATTAGACCTTTCACCAGAAGTGCCAGCAACAAAAGAGGCGGTAACCGCTCTTGCAGAAGCTGACGCCATCATCCTCGGCCCTGGTAGCTTCCTAACGAGTATCATGCCACCGCTACTCTTACCTGAATTGGGGAAAGCAATCGCAGCGAACCAAAAAGCAAAAGTCATTTTTGTGGCGAACCTTAGTCCAGAATATGGTCCAGCGGGTCGCATGACGATGAAACAAAAGCTGGAATGGTGTGAGCGAGCATGCCAAGGCAGACAGATTGATGTCGTACTTGCAGAGGAAACCGATCAAGAGGTTCTGGATAACTGGAATGTGGTCACCGAGTCATTGGCGTCTACCAACCGCGACTGGCGTCATGATCGTGACAAACTTAAGTTAGCGATTGAAAACCAATTGGTTGCAAAATAACACAAGAAGTGGCCTACAATTGAGGCACCTGAGCGTATAAAATGACAAAGCCCTTCACCGACGTGAAGGGCTTTGTTTTTACAAGGTTTAATACAGGGCTACTGCGTCCATAAACGATACGCATCACGAGTAGCGTGAAGCAAGTTTAACATCGAAGTAATGTCTCCCCCCCCTTCTACTAACTCACCTGATTTAGCTTTCTTATCAATCGCTACGGCCAAATCACACAAACGATCAGCCCCAAAACTGGCGGCACTGCTTTTTAAAGCATGACTGATTTCCTTTAGATAGATCAGTTGCTCACTGCCTTGGTATTGCGACAAGTTGGTGATATAGACATCCATTTCTCCGAGGAAAATATCCAGCAAAATAGGAACGTTATCTAGGCCAATTTCCGCGGCCAATTCGTCGATTTTTTGCTGATTCAATACATCCATGCTCATACGTTTTGTTTTTCTTCCCTATTATTCCAAGCTTGCAACTTGCGATATATGGTTGAAGGGCTGACATCTAAGTAGCCCGCAGCGCGTGGAATATTGCCATCACACGCCTGAATCGCCTGCTCGATGGCCATTTTTTCAGTCATCCAAAGCGGCATAATGTCTGACACCGTCATGATTTCAGGTTCAATAAATTTTGAAATCGATTGACGAACCACCGGTTGATTCAGTGGTGGTGGTAGCATGTCCAGAGTAATTTCTTTGCCGTTGTTCAGTACCACGATATTACGCAACACGTTTTGCAACTGACGAACGTTACCCGGCCATTCGTAACTGTTGAAACGTTCAATCACATCTTGTGCAAAACGAATAAAACTCTTGCCTTCCTCGTGAGACATATAGCCCAGCAAAGAATACGCAATTTCGATCACGTCTTCACCACGTTCGCGTAGTGGCGGCAAATGTAAAGGAATCACGTAAAGGCGGTAATACAAGTCTTCACGAAAACGGCCTTCTTGTACTTCTTTCCACGGGTCGCGGTTAGTCGCACACACAAAGCGAACATCCACACTCTTCATCTTAGAAGAGCCTACTTTTTGGAACGTACCCGTCTGGATGAAACGCAATAACTTGGTTTGTAAATCCAAGTCCATTTCACATAGTTCATCAAGGAACAACGTCCCGCCGTCAGCCAGTTCAGCTGCACCTTGACGGTCATTTGCTGCTCCGGTAAACGCACCTTTAACGTGGCCAAACAACTCACTTTCGATCAGATCTTTCGGGATAGCAGCACAGTTGATCGCAATAAACGGCTTATCGCCACGTTTGCTTGCTGCGTGAATCGCCTCGGCACACACCTCTTTACCAGTACCACTTTCACCAGTAATGAAGATACTGGCTTTACTGCTCGCAGCCGAGTCAATGGTGCGGTAAACCTGCTGCATGGTTTGGCTACTGCCGATGAAGCCTTGGTAGTTTTGGTTACCTGGGTTGTCGGCTTCATTCTTTAATTTCGTTGCCTTACGAATCGCGTTATTTACCGTTACGCGCAGCCGATCAGCCTCACAGGGTTTGATTAAGAAATCTTGAGAGCCATGACGCATCGCCTCTACCGCGGTATCGATAGAACCGTGAGCAGTCATGAAAATAATTGGCACATCAGGGTGACTTTTCTTCACCGCGTGCAATACGTCCATCCCCGTCATATCTGGCAGACGAAGATCGAGAAGAATAAGATCCGGAATACGGTGATTCAGGCTTTCGATTGCATCTCTGCCTGTTCCAACAATATTGATATCAATGCCGAGCGGCGTTAGGTAAGAACGGTACAATGCCGCAACGGAAGCGGTATCTTCGACCATTAATAGGTAACGTGACTTTTGACCTTCTGTTATTTGTTGCATAGCCTAGCCGATTTTTTGTTGTGTTTTAAATAATAATCGCATTACGCTTTGCATTTTGCAAATAAACATTCGTTAGATTGTGGGTATTCTAAACAAATTAAACCGAATATCAACAGGTTAAAATATGGCACAAACCATGCTGTTTGTTTAATGACCCCTCGGGTCACCTAGCCAACTGACGTTGTTAGTGAACGATATGTTCACAAAACAAGCCAATAGACCCGACTGCCTATTGGCTTCTTTTTTGTCTGTTTTTTGGGGGAAATATAAAACCCAAATACAAATGCACTCGGGTTTTGGTAGGCCTAAAGAGTTAACTATTGGCAATAAACTGCGCTCGTAGTTTCTCTATCTCATCGCGTTTTTGTGCGGCCAATTCAAACTCAAGATCTTGAGCATGTTGGTACATCGCAGCTTCTAAACGACTGATCTCTTTTTCCAATTGCTGTGGTGACATCACGTCGTAAGACTGCGAAGGTTCTGCCACCTTAGATAATGGTACCTGCTTGGTATTACGCTGGCGCTTAGATTTAGTAATATCACCCAATTCCATGATGTCTTTGATATTGCGTTTCAGAGGCTGAGGCTCAATACCCATCTCTGCGTTGTAAGCTTTCTGTTTCTCACGACGACGATCCGTTTCATCCATTGCTTTTTTCATCGATTTTGTAATCGAGTCTGCATACAAAATCGCTCGACCTTCGATATTTCGTGCCGCACGGCCAATGGTCTGAATCAAAGAACGCTCTGAACGTAAGAAGCCCTCTTTATCCGCATCAAGAATCGCCACCAGTGATACCTCTGGCATATCAAGACCTTCTCGTAACAAGTTGATCCCAACCAGCACATCAAACTCACCCAAACGCAGATCTCGAATGATCTCGACTCGCTCGACAGTATCGATGTCTGAGTGAAGGTAACGCACTCGAACATCATGCTCATGCAGGTATTCCGTTAAGTCTTCTGCCATACGTTTGGTTAGTGTAGTTACCAAAACACGCTCGTCTTTCGCCGCTCTAATTCGAATCTCAGACAACAAGTCATCGACCTGAGTTGCCACTGGGCGAACTTCTAATTCAGGATCAAGCAGACCCGTTGGGCGCACGACTTGATCGGCAATTTCATCTGCAGATTTTTCTAATTCGTAATTGCCTGGAGTTGCCGACACGAAAATAGTTTGTGGTGAGATCGACTCAAATTCCTCAAATTTCATCGGACGATTGTCTAAAGCAGAAGGTAAACGGAAGCCAAATTCCACCAGCGTTTCTTTACGCGAACGGTCGCCTTTATACATGGCACCGATTTGCGGAACCGTCACGTGCGACTCGTCGATGATCAACAAACCATCGTGAGGCAAGTAATCAAATAGTGTCGGTGGCGGCTCACCCTCGGCACGACCACTCAAGTAACGAGAGTAGTTTTCGATACCTGAACAGAAACCCAATTCGTTCATCATCTCAATATCGAATTGAGTACGTTGGCTGATACGTTGTTCTTCCAACAACTTGTTATTGTCTAGTAGTTGTTTCTTACGAACTTCTAACTCAACTTTAATACTTTCAATTGCATCTAAAATACGCTCGCGTGGCGTAACATAGTGCGTTTTAGGATAAATGGTGTAACGAGGTAAATCGCGTTGCTTTACGACCCCAGTCAATGGATCAAATACGCTAATGCAATCCACTTCATCATCAAACATTTCTACACGGACAGCATCTTGATCTGACTCGGCTGGGAAGATGTCAATCACCTCACCACGAACACGGAACTGACCGCGTTCAAATGCGACGTCATTGCGTGAGTATTGCAACTCTGCAAGGCGGCGTAGCATATCGCGCTGATCAATCACATCACCGCGACGCAGGTGCAACATCATTTGTAGATACGATTCAGGGTCACCCAAACCATAGATAGCCGATACCGACGCGACAATAATGGCATCTTTACGTTCTAGTAGTGCTTTTGTAGCGGACAAACGCATTTGTTCAATGTGCGCGTTAACTGACGCGTCTTTCTCTATGAAGGTATCCGTGGTCGGAACATACGCTTCCGGTTGGTAGTAGTCATAGTACGAAACAAAATACTCCACCGCGTTATTGGGGAAGAAAGACTTCATTTCACCATACAACTGAGCAGCAAGTGTTTTATTGGGTGCGAGTAGAATCGCTGGTCGTTGCGCTTCTGCAATAACATTCGCTAATGTAAATGTTTTACCAGACCCCGTTACACCTAAGAGTGTTTGGTGGGCAAGACCGGAATCTAACCCTTCTAGCAACTGCTTGATGGCTGTTGGTTGATCACCAGATGGTTGATAATCAGAGACCAGTTCATAAACTTTACTCATACCCTTCCTCAAAATTACTGCACTTTGGCTGTATATATATACACCTTCAAAGATGAAATCTACGTCTATCTATGATTTATAGCTCATTACTATTAAATTTTGTGCTTTCTCTACTTTGATCTAGCCTTATTTAACACGTTCTGATATAGTCTTTCGCCCTAGTCGATGAAGCGTCTGCACTCATCACGATATAATTTCCACAAGTTTTCCCCAAAAAACACAAAAATCATCCTTTATCCCCAAAAGTGTAAATTTTATCCACTTTGATTGATCTCATAGTAAATTTAATAAATCACTGTTTTACTTGACTAATCAGTGAATATTCTCGCGTAAAAATTCACACAAAGCACACCCAGTTGCATAACAATGATCTTTACTCAGATCTCATCAACATAGTTATCCACAATTTTGGTGGATAACTAACTCCAGCCCTTTACTGGCAAGGAGTACAAAAAAGTAAAGATGTAAAAACTCACTTTTTTGCTCAAAATGTGTTTTTTGGGTGTTGACAGCTTTGTGGGTGCTCGGTAAGATTCGTCCCGCTTTCAAGCAAAGCAATTCCTCCTTAGCTCAGTTGGTAGAGCGACGGACTGTTAATCCGCAGGTCGCTGGTTCGAGCCCAGCAGGAGGAGCCAAATTCCCGAAAAGCCCAGTTGAAAAACTGGGCTTTTTTCGTATCTAAATTCAACGGCTCAGCACCAATAAGCGCCTCAGAGCATCTCGTTGCCAGTACCGTCTTCACTAACTCTAGCGCAACGTCCCTTTTTAAATTCCGCCTTATTTTCTATTCTTAAAGATTTATTTCTTCTTTTTGGCCTTAAAACACAATTAATCCATTGATTTTTATATAAATGCAAAATAATCATTAAAAAAATGAAAAGCATTCATTTTACTCATACAGATTAAATCCATACGATTGACAGGGTTAAGAATGGTTCCGTCCTACTCGTCGCCTCCATTCTATTTATCAATAACTTAGGGATTTACTTATGACTATTCCGACGACTGATATGCTAGACGCATGGGCTGGATTCGCTGCTGGTGAGTGGCAAAACTCTGTCAACACTCGTGACTTCATCCAAAAAAACTACACACCCTATGAGGGAGACGAGTCCTTCTTAGCCGAGGTTAGCGCATCCACTTCAGCATTATGGAACCAAGTGCTTGAAGGCATTAAACAAGAAAGCCGCACACACGCTCCTGTTGATTTCGATACCGATCTGCCATCAACGATTACTTCTCACGATGCGGGTTACATCAACAAAGATCTGGAAAAGATCGTTGGCTTACAAACCGATCAGCCTCTAAAACGTGCAATCATCGCTAATGGTGGTATTCGCATGGTGAAAAACTCGTGCGAAGTTTATGGCCGCGAATTGGATCCAACAGTCGAAAAGATCTTCACTGAGTACCGTAAAACTCACAACAAAGCGTGTTTCGACCTTTACACCAAAGAAATCCTAGCGTGTCGTAAATCAGGCATCATCACTGGCCTTCCTGATGCCTATGGCCGTGGTCGTATCATTGGTGACTACCGTCGTATCGCCCTTTACGGTATCGACTTCTTAAAAGCGGACAAAAAAGAGCAATACAACTCGACACAAACGTTCCTAGAGCGCGGTGGCGATCTTGAGAAAACGCTTCGTCTACGTGAAGAAATTGCAGACCAAGTTCAAGCACTTGAAGACATTCGTCAAATGGGTTTGAAATACGGCATTGATATGTCGCTACCTGCAAAAACAGCGCAAGAAGCGATTCAATTTACCTACTTTGGTTACTTGGCGGCAGTTAAGTCTCAAAATGGCGCAGCAATGTCATTGGGTCGTACATCAACTTTCCTAGATGTTTACCTAGAACGTGATATCGCAAATGGCTTGATTGATGAATCGCAAGCGCAAGAGATGATCGACCACTTCATCATGAAACTGCGCATGGTTCGCTTCCTTCGTACACCAGAATACGATTCATTGTTCTCTGGCGACCCAATCTGGGCAACAGAAGCAATGGCAGGTATGGGGGTTGATGGCCGTACACTAGTATCTAAAACGACATTCCGATACTTACATACGCTCCACACTATGGGTCCTGCTCCTGAGCCAAACATGACGATTCTTTGGTCAGAGCAATTGCCTGAAGCGTTCAAACAATACGCTGCAAAAGTATCGATTGATACCTCTTCTGTTCAATACGAAAACGACGATCTAATGCGTACTGATTTCGACAATGACGACTACGCGATTGCATGTTGTGTGAGCCCGCAGATTGTTGGTCAGCACATGCAATTCTTTGGTGCACGAGCCAACCTTGCAAAAGCACTGCTTTACACTATCAATGGTGGTATCGATGAAAAATCGAAAGCGCAAGTGGGTCCGGTAGTGGACAAAGTACAAGATGAAATTCTCGACTTTGACGCTTTGATGCCACGCTTCGACAACATGTTGGAATGGCTAGCAACACAATACGTCACAGCATTGAACATCATCCATTACTCGCATGACCGTTACAGCTACGAAGCATCACTGATGGCATTGATGGATCGCGACGTGCACCGCACTATGGCGTGTGGTATTGCAGGTCTGTCTGTTGTCGCTGACTCTTTGGCGGCCATTAAATACGCGACCGTGAAGCCTGTTCGTGATGAAGATGGCATCGCCGTTGATTTTGAAATCGAAGGTGATTATCCAAAATTTGGCAACAACGATGCCCGTGTTGATGACATCGCTTGTGATCTGGTTGAGCGCTTCATGAAGAAAATTCAGAAGATGCACACCTACCGCGAAGCAGTGCCAACTCAATCGATCCTAACGATCACATCTAACGTGGTTTACGGCAAAAAAACGGGTAATACACCAGATGGCCGTCGCGCAGGTATGCCTTTTGGCCCGGGTGCAAACCCAATGCACGGTCGTGATGAAAAAGGGGCGGTTGCGTCTTTGGCATCGGTATCTAAACTGCCGTTTGCTTACGCAAAAGATGGTATTTCTTACACCTTCTCAATTGTGCCTAACGCGCTGGGTAAAGATGACTTGAGTCAGAAGAAAAACCTAGCCGCGCTAATGGATGGTTACTTCCATCACGAAGCAAGCAACGAGGGCATTGCGATTGAAGGTGGTCAACACCTTAACGTCAACGTTCTGAACCGAGAGATGTTATTGGATGCGGTTGAACACCCAGAGAAATACCCTCAGTTGACGATTCGAGTATCCGGTTACGCGGTACGTTTTAACTCGCTAACTCGAGAGCAACAACAAGACGTGATCAGCCGAACGTTTACAGAAAAACTGTAATCGCGAGATTGTAAAATAATCGAAGCTCATGCCTCTAACTCATTAGGGGGATGAGCTTTTGTCGTTTCTGGCAAACCATACGAAGTGATACCAAAACCATCAACAACGCGTGCGTTAAATCAGTGGCGGTAATTGCGTTTTTCTTTGTTAACAACCATTCACCAAACTTTTCAATTTCTTATTAATTCATCCGCTCACATCACATACACGTATAATTTTCCATCGGGTGCATAAAACCACACCGTTCTCTGGTTGTTATTGGTGTCACAAAACACGATAATATTGGGATCGGATTTTAAGAACGTAATAACTATGACCGAATATATTTTGTTGTTGGTCGGCACTGTGCTGGTGAACAACTTTGTACTGGTGAAGTTTTTAGGCTTGTGTCCTTTTATGGGCGTGTCTAAAAAACTGGAAACAGCAATTGGCATGGGCTTAGCTACAACTTTTGTACTAACGCTCGCGTCTGTGTGTGCATACTTGGTGGAAAGCTATGTTTTGCGTCCACTGGGCATCGAATATCTACGAACCATGAGCTTTATTTTGGTGATCGCTGTTGTTGTACAGTTCACCGAAATGGTCGTGCACAAAACCAGCCCGACGCTGTATCGTCTGTTGGGTATCTTCCTACCGCTGATCACAACGAACTGTGCGGTTCTGGGTGTTGCTCTGCTTAACATCAACGAGAACCACAACTTTATCGAATCGATCATTTATGGTTTTGGCGCAGCGGTTGGCTTCTCTTTGGTACTGATCCTATTTGCGTCAATGCGTGAACGTATTGCCGCTGCTGACGTACCTGTGCCATTTAAAGGCGCATCGATTGCGATGATCACCGCAGGCCTGATGTCTCTTGCCTTTATGGGCTTTACAGGTTTGGTGAAGTAAACGATGAGTACGATTTTAATTGCGATCATCGCTCTTGCTGCCCTTGCCGCTGTATTTGGGGCCATACTTGGTTTTGCATCGATTCGCTTCAAAGTCGAAGCGGACCCGATTGTCGATCAAATCGATTCTATTCTTCCTCAAACTCAGTGTGGCCAATGTGGCTACCCGGGTTGTCGTCCATACGCAGAAGCAATCGCGAATGGCGATAAAATCAATAAATGTCCTCCAGGTGGTCAAGCAACCATTGAAAAACTGGCGGACCTAATGGGCGTTGAAGCGGAAGAGTCGGCACACGATCTCGACAGCAAAGTCAAAACCGTTGCTTTCATTCATGAAGACATGTGTATCGGTTGTACCAAGTGTATTCAAGCGTGTCCTGTCGATGCGATTGTTGGTGGTACTAAAGCCCTTCATACCGTTATCAAAGACGAGTGTACCGGTTGTGACTTATGCGTGGCGCCTTGTCCAACTGACTGTATTGAAATGATTCCTGTGGAAACTACCACAGAGAGCTGGAAGTGGAAGCTTAACGCTATTCCAGTAGTTGACATTACGGATGCTGCCAATGCAGCGAACGTGACTGATTCAATTAAATAAGGTTTCGTATGTTGTCTTTGATTGAACAAATTCGTACTGGTTCGCTATGGGATTTCCCAGGCGGCGTGCATCCGGCAGAAAACAAAAAGCAATCCAACAAAACTGAATTGGTTCATGCTGCCATTCCGTCGGAAATCGTCCTACCTCTGAAACAACACATCGGTAAAGCAGGTAATCTATTGATCGCTATTGGTGACACAGTGTTGAAAGGTCAACAGCTAACGGCGTCAGACAGTGGTTTTACTGTTCCTGTTCATGCTCCAACTTCTGGGCAAGTGACAGCTATTGAGCCACGAACCGTCGCTCACCCATCGGGTTTAAGCGAACTGTGCGCAGTGATTACGCCAGATGGTAACGATACTTGGTGTGAGAAAACGCCAGTTGCCGATTACACCCAAGAATCTGCAGATGCGTTGATCGATGTGATTCGCCTTGCTGGTATCTCGGGCATGGGTGGCGCAGGCTTCCCAACGGCTAAGAAGATCCAATCGGGCATTGCACGTACCGAAATTCTTATCGTTAACGCGGCTGAATGTGAACCTTACATCACCGCCGATGACAAACTCATGCAGGAGCATGCGTACGAACTGATCCAAGGGATCGAGATCGTCGAGCATATCCTTAAGCCAAAACTGACCATCATTGGTATTGAAGATAACAAGCCAGCAGCAATCAAAGCGCTGGAACAAGCGGCGATGAACAAAGACATCGTGATTCGCGTTATCCCAACCAAATACCCTTCTGGTGGTGAGAAGCAGCTCATCAAGATTTTAACCAACAAAGAAGTTCCTAGCGGCGCTATCCCTGCTGATATTGGCATTCTGGTTCAAAACGTTGGTTCTCTCTACTCAATTAAACGTGCAGTGATCGATGGCGAACCTGTGGTAAATCGCATCGTGACTCTGACGGGTAAGACCTTCAAGCAACCACGTAACGTTTGGACGCTACTTGGTACGCCAGTACAAGCACTGTTAGACGAGTTTGGCTACAAAGCAGATAAGAAACTGCAGCGTCTGATCATGGGTGGTCCAATGATGGGCTTTACCCTACCTCACGCTCAGGTTCCTATCACTAAAACGGCAAACTGTATTCTGGCACCGAAGCGTCGTGAGATCGCTTCTGACCAATACGAAATGGAATGTATCCGTTGTAGCCAATGTGCGGAAGCGTGCCCTGCATCGCTATTGCCACAGCAGCTTCAGTGGTATGCAAAAAGCCAAGAATACGAAAAGCTGGAAGAACTGAACCTTAAAGACTGTATTGAATGTGGCGCGTGTGCGTTTGTGTGTCCGAGTGAAATCCCACTGGTTCAATACTATCGTCAAGCGAAAGCTGAAATCCGAACACGCGCTCAAGAAGCGGCAGCCGCTGAACGAGCTAAGCTGCGCTTTGAAGAGAAGAAAGCGCGTATGGAACGCGAAAAAGCAGAACGTGAAAATCGCTTTAAGAAAGCCGCGGATGATCGTCGTAAAGACATGAAAGCCTCTGGCGGTGATGATGCGATTGCCGCAGCCATCGCTCGCGTGAAAGCACAGAAAGAGAATACTGAAGCGAAAGCCGAGCCAGCAGTGAAACCAGCGGTTGCTGCCGCGATTGCCAAAGCAAAAGCGAAACAAGCTGCAGCGGCTCAATCTGGCGCAGCCGAGCCTGATAACTCAGAAATGGCGAAGCTACGCGAAGAACGCAAACGCCTTGCTCGCGAACGCAAAGTGCAAAAAGAACAAGGCGACGCATCTACGGATAATGCTGACGACAAGAAGTCAGCGGTTGCAGCAGCGATTGCCCGTGCTAAGGCGAAGAAAGCTCAACAAGAAGACGCATCAACACCTACTGAAGCTGGTGATAAGAAAGCAGCCATCGCAGCAGCTATCGCCAGAGCTAAAGCGAAAAAAGCTCAGCAAGAAGACTCTACGGTATCTGCAGAAGTGGAAACATCAGCAGAACAATCTGAAGATCCAAAGAAAGCTGCAGTTGCCGCTGCCATTGCTCGCGCTAAGGCACGCAAAGCTCAGCAAGAAAGCTCTATTGACTCTGCTGAAACGGAAGCACCTGCTGAACAAGCTGAAGATCCAAAGAAAGCCGCAGTTGCTGCTGCCATTGCTCGCGCTAAGGCACGCAAAGCTCAACAAGAAAGCTCTATTGAATCTGCAGAAACGGAAGCACCTTCTGAACAAGCTGAAGATCCAAAGAAAGCTGCTGTTGCCGCTGCCATTGCTCGTGCTAAAGCGCGTAAAGCCCAGCAAGAAAGCTCTACTGACTCTGCAGAAACGGAAGCACCTGCTGAACAAGCTGAAGATCCAAAGAAAGCAGCAGTTGCCGCTGCCATTGCTCGTGCTAAAGCACGCAAAGCTCAGCAAGAAGCACAAACAGAATCTGTTGAAGCGGAAGCTCCTTCTGAAGAACCAGAAGTGGATCCGAAGAAAGCCGCGGTTGCCGCAGCTATTGCTCGTGCTAAGGCACGTAAAGCGCAGCAAGAATCGCAAACAGAATCTGTTGAAGAAACGCCTTCTGAAGAGCCAGAAGTGGATCCGAAGAAAGCCGCGGTTGCCGCAGCTATTGCTCGTGCTAAGGCACGTAAAGCGCAGCAAGAATCGCAAACAGAACCTGTAGAAGCAGAGGCTCCTTCTGAAGAACCAGAAGTGGATCCAAAGAAAGCTGCTGTTGCCGCTGCCATTGCTCGCGCTAAAGCACGTAAAGCTCAGCAAGAAGCGAATAAGAACAATACTGAGGAGAACGAGTAATGTCGTTTTTTATTGCCAGTTCACCACACGCTCACAGCCGTCGCAGCACGCCTGATTTGATGAAATGGGTAGCACTGTGTGCTATTCCTGGCTTAGTGGCTCAAACCTATTTCTTTGGTTGGGGCACCATCATTCAACTTGTGTTCGCTATTGCGGTCGCAGTGTCACTTGAAGCATTAGTTATGCTTGTGCGTAAACGTTCTCCAATGCGTGCGCTGCGTGATAACAGTGCCATTGTGACAGCCTGGCTATTAGCTGTGGCAATCCCACCATGGTCTCCTTGGTGGATCATGGTTATCGGTTTGATTTTTGCCATCGTTATTGCAAAGCACTTATACGGTGGTATTGGCCAAAACCTATTTAACCCAGCGATGGTCGCTTACGTCGTATTGCTTATCTCCTTCCCTGTCCAAATGACAAGTTGGAGCGCGCCTGTTTCATTGATGTCTGAGCACGTGACGTTTGCAGACGCGTTGTCTCTGATCTTCACTGGCTATGACTTTGATGGTTTGTCACTGCAACAAGTTCGCGCTGGTGTGGATGGCGTAACAATGGCAACCCCATTAGATGCATTCAAAACTGGTATTCATACTGGTGCTACGCCAAATGAAGTACTATCACAGCCAATGTTTGGTGGGCTTGCGGGTATCGGTTGGCAATGGGTAAACCTAGCTTACTTGGTTGGTGGCCTAGTGATGATCAAAAAACGCATCATCCAATGGTACATTCCTGTTGGTTTCCTAGGTAGTTTGACACTGTTTAGCACCGTGTTTAGCTTGATCATGCCGGGAGAAACCGCATCACCAATCTTCCACCTACTTTCAGGTGCAACGATGTTAGGCGCGTTCTTTATCGCTACCGACCCTGTTTCAGCGTCAACTACTGTGAAAGGTCGCTTGATTTTCGGCGCTCTCATCGGCGCGTTGGTATTCATTATTCGTAGTTGGGGTGGCTTCCCAGATGGCGTTGCGTTCGCCGTTCTGCTTGCCAATATGTGTGTACCGTTGATCGACTACTACACCAAACCAAGAACTTACGGTCACTGAGGTAAACATGTTAACCGCTATTAGAAAAAATGGTCTGACATTGGCGATCTTCGCCTGTGCAACAACCGGTCTTGTGGCACTGACTCAGTACCTAACAAAAGATCAAATTAAGCTTCAGGAACAAAAGCAATTGCTGTCGGTTCTTAACCAAGTGATTCCGGAAGAAATGCACGACAACAACCTTGTCGCGGCATGTACTATGGTATCTGCACCCGATCTAGGTACGGTTCGCTCGATGCCAACTTACATTGCGACCAAAGATGGCCAACCTACGGCAATGGCAATTGAGTCCATCGCACCAGATGGCTACAACGGTGAAATCAAAATCATCACCGGCATCGATAATCAAGGCAAGATCCTTGGTACTCGTATCCTAAGCCATCAAGAAACACCGGGGTTGGGTGATAAAATTGATTTACGCGTTACAGATTGGATCTTGAGCTTCACCGGTAAGCAAGTGACAGAAAGTAACTGGAATTCTTGGCGAGTTCGTAAAGATGGTGGCGATTTCGATCAGTTTACTGGCGCAACCATTACCCCTCGTGCGGTAGTGAAAGCGGTGAGAAACACAGTAAACTACGTAAATAAGTCTCGTGATGAGATTCTGAATCAGCCCCTAGACTGCGCAGGAGGCAACCATGAGTGAAAATAAACTGCTAATGAAAAACGGCATGTGGAGCAACAACCCTGCCCTAGTGCAACTTCTGGGTTTGTGTCCTCTACTTGCGGTTTCTTCGACCATTACCAACGCCCTTGGTCTGGGTATTGCGACTTTGTTGGTGCTTGTCGGCTCTAACCTGACGGTTTCACTGATTCGTAACTACGTACCAAAAGAAATCCGTATTCCGGTTTTCGTTATGATCATCGCAGCCTTGGTAACTTGTGTTCAACTCTTGATGAACGCTTATGCCTACGGACTGTATCTATCTCTGGGTATCTTCATTCCATTGATCGTAACCAACTGTATTATCATCGGCCGTGCGGAAGCTTACGCATCGAAGAATGATCCATTACCAGCAGCATTGGATGGTTTCTGGATGGGTCTTGGTATGACAACCGTATTAGTTGTACTTGGCGCTATGCGTGAACTTATCGGCAACGGCACCTTATTCGATGGTGCAGACCTATTATTGGGTGACTGGGCTGCGGCACTGCGTATTCAAGTTTTCCACTTCGATAGCAGCTTCTTACTGGCATTATTGCCGCCAGGTGCGTTTATCGGTGTAGGACTTTTGATTGCGTTGAAAAACGTTATCGACAGCTCAATTCAGGAACGTCAGCCGAAAGAAGAAAAACCAGCCATTGAGCGCGCCCGCGTAACTAACGCATAATACAAGAATTCTAAAATCAAGGCTCTACCACTCGTAGGGCCTTTTTCATAAACCGCAAAGACGGGTTTGGAAGTCAGCAATGAACAAAGTCAAAAGAATTGAAATTCTCGAACGACTCCGAGAAAACAATCCCAATCCTCAGACGGAGCTCAACTGGAGCACGCCGTTTGAGTTGCTTATCGCCGTACTGCTTTCTGCGCAGGCGACGGACGTAAGCGTAAACAAGGCAACAGACAAGCTCTATCCTGTTGCGAACACGCCTCAAGGCATTCTTGATTTGGGTGTCGATGGTTTAAAGGAATACATCAAAACCATCGGTCTGTTTAATTCAAAAGCCGAAAACACCATCAAGACTTGTAAGATCTTACTAGAGAAGCACAACAGTGAAGTACCAGAAGATCGTGCAGCACTAGAAGCTTTGCCGGGTGTCGGTCGTAAAACCGCTAACGTGGTACTGAATACCGCCTTCGGTTGGCCAACTATCGCGGTGGACACACACATCTATCGTGTTTCTAACCGTACAAAGTTTGCGATGGGTAAAACCGTCGATGACGTAGAAGAAAAACTGCTAAAAGTGGTGCCAAAAGAGTTTAAGCTTGATGTACACCACTGGCTGATCCTTCATGGTCGTTACACATGTGTGGCAAGAAAACCGCGCTGTGGTAGCTGCATCATTGAAGATCTCTGTGAATACAAAGAAAAAGTGTACCCAGACGAATAAACCCGTCTGAAACAATCGCTAGGAGCAAATAATGTCAAACGGTCGAATTCTTCACACCATGCTACGCGTGGGTGATCTAGACAAATCTATCAAGTTCTACACTGAAGTAATGGGCATGCAGCTACTTCGTACCAATGAAAATAAAGAGTACGAGTACACGCTGGCATTCCTAGGCTACGGTGATGAGTCTCAAGGTGCCGTCATCGAGTTGACTTACAACTGGGGTACAACCGAGTACGACTTAGGCTCTGCATTTGGCCATATCGCCATTGGCGTAGACGATATCTACTCAACTTGCGATGCAATCAAAGCAGCAGGTGGCAATGTCACTCGTGAAGCCGGCCCAGTAAAAGGCGGTACAACACACATCGCTTTCGTGAAAGACCCTGATGGCTACATGATCGAGCTGATCCAAAACAAGCAAGCATCAGCAGGTTTAGAGGGCTAAACCCAACCCCCATTCTGAAATGCTGTAAAAGATGACAGGCAGATCTGAGAGCTGCCTGCTCATTTATAAACAAATATCTTTACTTGATAATAATTATCGTTTAGATTTGTTCGCAACATCGATATGTGGGACAAACGATAATGATCAGTGAATGGGAAAAACACACACTTCTAGCCGATACTGCTCTTCAACTAGATGACCCTGTTCGCAGCATTCTTCATTACCAGCAAGCCCTTAGCCTGAGTGAAGATATTAGCGAATGCGTGGAAATAGAAGCTGATGAACGCTTACTAATTTCAGTGATTTCATGCCATAACCTCGCTCAATTTTGGCGCTGGGCTGGCGATACCGAGTATGAACTCAAATATCTGCAACTCGCATCTGAAAAAGTACTCACACTGATTCCTCAGTGCCCAAACAAAGATTGCGCGAGCTTTATTGATTCGATTGGCTGCTGTACAAAAGCACTGATTGATTTTATGAAACGACATCCGAATCCAGCGATTGCAAAACAAGTCGAAAAGATTGATACGGCTACGAATTGCGAAATCATTGCTAAATTTCGCTTAAACTAGCTGAAGTGACATGAAGGTAGCAACACAAGCGCATAAGTACTTTCAACAAGAACACAGTGATATAAAAACGCCAGAGTCTGACTCTGGCGTTTTTATTTGGTTAGCATTTCAATTAAACCTGAGTTCGTCCTAGCGAAATCACCACACGGCGATTCTTATCTTTACCAATTGGTGAGCCATTATCAGCAATTGGTCGACGCTTGCCGTAGCCCTGCACTTGAATACGATCACCCGATAAACCCAGAGATTCGAAATACGCTCTAAGTGACTCTGCTCTTCTTTCTGAAAGACTTTGACTCGCACTCTTGCCATCCGTTGAATCTGTGTAGGTTGCAACAAGGACTAAATCGATATCTTGGTTGTGACGAACATAATCAGCAATTTGAGCCAAACGCTTCTTCGACGCTTTTGTTAGCTGATCGCCCTGCCACTCGTAATGAAGAATCGTAAAGGCAATATCTTCAAAGCTGTATTTCAACAAGTTGGCAATGCAGTTACTGAAGGCATTGTATTTGCTCTGAAAAAGCACCGAAGACAAGGCAACTTCAATACGTTGGTCACGACTTTGCCAATCTTGGTAGCTAAATGTCGGATAGCGCCCTTTTTCTAGCTCAGACAAAATGCCCCATGCCGTTTGACCACCCACGTAACCATCGAACTGCTTAAAGAACCTAAGATTAGTGATTCGGTCCGCATGCTCTCCCGGACGCCAAGGAGGCGGCATTGAAATCAAACTCACGTTGCGTGTTTCACCCATTGGGCGGCGCATTTTCAGTTCGAAATCCAAATTGATCTTTTTGCTCGCACGAGACGAAAATACCGCGTCACCAAATCCAGGAATAGGATGCACAAGTTGGCATTCCAATGGCGTATTCATCACCATTTCCCATTGTGACTGTTGCGGAGTGGCAACGTAGCGTTTACCCATTGATGCAAAACTATGTGCACTGAGTAAAGATAACGCGACACCACTGGTTACAAGCCATTTATTCATCTAGGTACTATCTCTCAAACGGCACTCTATTGCCGCTTATTCGCCTGAATTAAAAACACGTGAAAGAATGCAAAAATCCCGCCAACATAAAAATAGCAACTTGATAGAAGGACTTAAGGGATGATTTGGCAAGCGCATAAAATGGGAAATAACATCACGAGAATAACAGGTGACCTTCCCCCTTATTTTTAGTTATAAGTCTCACCCAATACGGACGAAACAGAATTCTACATTTATCCAAATTGCGGTTTTTCTCATCGATAGAATCTGCAATAATGCAGCCTTCGTCACACAAAAATAAGCCAACATGACAATAGAAAATGAAGCTCTAACCCTGAAAAAGCGTTTTCGTGGTTATTTTCCAGTGGTAGTTGACGTTGAGACCGCAGGTTTCAATGCTCAAACTGATGCACTTTTAGAAATCTGTGCCGTTACGTTGAGCATGGATGAAAACGGCGATTTGCATCCTGCCTCCACCATTCATTTTCATATCGAACCTTTTGAAGGCGCGAATTTAGAAAAAGAAGCGCTAGAATTCAACGGCATTCGTGACCCTTTTAGCCCACTCCGTGGTGCTGTCTCTGAGCAAGAAGCGCTGAAAGAAATTTATAAGTTGATCCGTAAAGAGCAAAAAGCAGAAGATTGCTCGCGTGCAATCATGGTGGCGCATAACGCGGCTTTCGACTTAAGTTTTGTTAATGCAGCAAACGAACGCTGCAAACTAAAAAGAGTCCCTTTCCATCCATTTGCCACTTTTGATACCGCGACATTAAGTGGACTTGCTTATGGCCAAACTGTTCTGGCTAAAGCATGCAAAACAGCAGGGATGGACTTTGACAATCGTGAAGCACACTCTGCGCTTTACGATACACAAAAAACTGCAGAGCTATTCTGCGGCATCGTGAACAAATGGAAGGCCCTAGGCGGTTGGCCGCTTGTTAGCGAAGAATAATAAATAAACACAACATATTAGGAAAAGTATGAATCCTGTCGTTATATCTGTGTGCGTCATGCTCGTGTTAGCATTGATGCGCGTAAACGTGGTGGTTGCCCTCACGTTTAGTGCCATCGTTGGTGGCCTTGTTGCTGGTATGAGTCTTACCGATACTGTTTCTGCCTTTGAAAGCGGACTCGGCGGCGGTGCAACTATCGCATTAAGCTATGCAATGCTTGGTACATTTGCCGTTGCTATTTCTCGCTCTGGGATTACTGACCTACTTGCTAAAAGCGTTATCAAGCGCCTAAATGGCAAAGAAAGCTCTGCGTCGACTACTGGTCTTAAATACGCAGTATTGGTTGCGCTTGTCCTTGTCACCATGTCATCTCAAAACGTGATTCCGGTACACATCGCCTTTATTCCAATTTTGATTCCACCTCTTTTGGGCGTTTTCGCTAAGCTGAAGCTGGACCGTCGTTTGGTCGCTTGTGTGCTTACCTTCGGTTTGATCACGCCTTATATGATTCTACCAATCGGTTTTGGTGGCATCTTCCTAAACAACATCCTATTGAAGAACTTACATGACAATGGTCTAACAGATGTCGTGGCAAGCCAAGTACCGACAGCAATGCTGTTGCCGGGCGCAGGTATGTTGTTTGGCCTTCTGACGGCAATCTTCTTTAGCTACCGTAAACCTCGTGAATACAAAGAAACTGAACTGACCGTTGTTCAAGAATCTGAAGAGAAGCTAAATAAGAAACACATTTTGGTTGCTGGCTTGGGTATTCTTGCTGCGCTAAGCGTACAGCTATACACGGGCTCAATGATCATCGGTGCACTAGCTGGCTTTATGGTATTCACCTTCGGTGGTGTTATCGCATGGAAAGAGACGCACGATGTGTTCACTAAAGGTGTACACATGATGGCAATGATCGGCTTCATCATGATTGCAGCGGCAGGTTTTGCGGCGGTAATGAAGCAAACTGGCGGCGTTGAAACACTAGTACAATCACTATCAACAAGCATCGGCGATAACAAACCTCTAGCTGCTCTGCTTATGCTGATCGTTGGTCTATTGGTCACTATGGGCATTGGTTCATCGTTCTCTACGATTCCAATCCTTGCAACTATCTATGTCCCGCTATCACTAGCGTTCGGCTTCTCACCAATGGCAACTATCGCACTAGTCGGTACTGCTGCTGCGCTAGGTGATGCAGGCTCTCCAGCTTCTGATTCAACGTTAGGTCCAACATCGGGGCTAAATGCGGATGGCCAACACGAACACATTTGGGAAACCGTTGTTCCGACATTTATCCACTACAACATTCCACTGATCATCTTCGGTTGGATTGCTGCAATGGTGCTGTAATCGCATCATTTGAATGGATACAATTCGTTACGAAAAAGCCGCTCGAGTGAGCGGCTTTTTGTTAATTTGAATACCTACGAATAACGCTTTAGAGGCTTCAATTCAATCATTGAGCGGGCATATTATCAACGATGCGCTCTCGAATAAGCTTTAGCGTCGCCTCAGTCGATAGGTAATCAACTTCAATCGGGAAGTAAGCATCGTTGATTTGCAGTACCAAGCTTGGGTACCCGTTCACACCAAGGCTTTTTGCAAGACTCAACTGATCTTGGAACACGCCTTCTAACAAAGCGCCATCCATATCGTTTTTGAACTGTTGAACGTTCAAACCAATCTCTTTTGCCAATTGCAGGTGCGTTGCTTCTTCGTGAGGAGGAAGAGCTCGCAGGTAGTACGCATGCTGAATTGCTTCTAACATTTGCTCATAAGAATCTTGGAACCCCGCGGCGATAACCGCACGGCATGATTGGTATGTACTTCTTACTGGCGTACACAAGGTCCAGAAATCATAATTGAACTTTGTGCCAAGCTGGCGCTCGATCTGCTTCCAAATTTGTTCGATCTTTTGTTGCATTTCTGGAGGCATCGGCAGATTAGTATCTGGCGCAAGGCCACCCACCACATACTCAAACTGAATGACACCCGGCAGCTGTTGTTTCAATTTTTCAATGGTTGGTTTGTAACCCCAACACCAACTGCACATTGGGTCATGTACGTAGTAAAGCTTTATATCCACTTTAATTTTTAAACCTATAAAATCAATTAGTTAAATCAAACAATTTTAAATAGTGGCGATGATGTGGCGACGTATTTTGTTTTGTTTGCTTTGAAGTTACCTAAAGTTTAGGTGTTATCCGATAAATGATCAGCTCTTGGTACATACTCATCCAACACGAAATTTCCACCTTATACTTTATCGTTGAGAACGGTCTTGCAAGTTGTACCTCATGCTACCTCCCAAAATGAGGTTTTTACTGTATTTGTTTTGAATGTAATGCAGTCTTTAGCCTCGATTATACTTCCTAAAAAGTTGAAAAACTGCTTTATCTTAAGTATTCATCCTAAAGCCTGACAGCAAAGGCGCATACATCCATTTACCAATAGGTCGTGAGAAATACCACCGCTTAGCTTGAATTCAATTCATTCTTATCAAGGTCAGGATTATCTAAAGATTGGACTTACAACTAGTAATACACAACGCACACTCCCCCCTTCATAATCATACTTCCGACAATAGCCGACAAAGAACGACCTTAGCTTTTATTCTCATTTTATCCATAAAATACAGCAACTTAAGCAAAAACCAACACTAAAGACCGAATGTAAAAACTGTGAACTACTGTACACAAAATTGAAGTCCTTAACTTTGACACCAGCTCAAAAACATATGTATAAATATACATATAAATATCGCTCTTTATTAATTTGTGCCTAGGCAGATAAAACGCCGCAACAGAACGTTGGAAACGTGCTCCACTGCATCAGTTTTATCGACGGGGAAGCCCCACTAAAAACTTAGTGGAGAGAAATATTCCCCAAACACACCCGACGTTTCGCAAACGGGCTGGGTTCGGTTTTGCTCTGAGCCGATGAAAGTGAAAGAGCATTCTCGTAAGGAGAAAAAGTTATGACCAACAAACTTATACAGTTTCGTTCTTATCGCTACCTAAGAACTCAATCCAAGGTCGATAAAGCAATAAAAGAACGAACGCCACATGACATCGAACTAGAACGAACACGTAATCACTTCCGACGATTTCATGCTCGTGAGTTCTTAGCACTGAGGTAAATGAAATGCCACAAAACGCAGAAAAAGACACAACTGGAATTTGGTTAAAGATGGACTCTGAAACCAACCGAAAGCTAGAAGAATCTGCCGAGTTCAACAAGCGAACAAAACGGCAAGAAGCAAGCTTTCGTTTAAGTGACCATCTGACTAAGTTCGACCGACACATGACCCCTCGCGCTAAACCTTAGCGTTTTTTTAACCCAAAACATCCAATCTTGGGACGAAAGGAGTCTCACATGGATAATAAAGAGCTCATAGAGGGCAAACTTACCCTCGACCAACAAGCATACGATCTTCTCAACCAAGCTTCTCAACGTTCTTTTCGCTCCTTAAAAAAGGAAGCTTCCCTTCGCTTAATTGACCACGTACAACGATTTCATCACAGCCCACAAAACAAGCTTGATGAGATTGTGTTTAAAACGTCCATTAAGATCCCTATTAGGGTAAGAAAAAGCGTTATACCGTGTCTATATCGAGGCAAGTACAAGGTGAAAACCTTGGTTGATGAATATTCAATCCGCTTAAAAGACCACTTAAAACGATACCCAACCATATCAGCAGTTGGTGTCGTACAGGAGGAAGAACATGCTCCTTGAGTTGAGCGCGTTAATCCCTCTACTCAATACCTGCCAAAGCCAAGTTGACGCAAGCATCCTCAAACGTCTCATCGATAATGAAAGTTCTCGTAATCCCTACGCTATCGCCGTAGTCGGAGCTAAACCTGTCAATCAACCCAAGACTAAACTTGAAGCCATCCAAATTGCTACCAATTTGGAGAAGCAAGGCTTTAAGTACAGCTTGGGGTTGATGCAAATCTACAAAGAGAACTTCCCCGCCTATGGCATGACTATCGAAACCGCATTTGACGCTTGTAAAAGCATTGAGGTTGGAGCGGATATCTACGCGAAGTGTTACCACCGCGCAAAAGCGCAAGCACCAAACAAGGCACACCAACAACACCTTGATGATGCCGCCTCTTGTTATTACTCCAATAACTTCACACGAGGCTATCAAGGTGAAGGAGAAAAAGGACTGAGCTACGTTGAGAAATTCAACCGAGCAAAGAAGCTTCCCTCCAACACCATTTCTGAATCTTACGACTCAACCTCTGAGTCTTCTCAACCTTCAAAACCAACACCACCAAAGCAAGCCCAGTCATGGGATGTCTTTGGTGATTTCTCTTATTAACAAGGAAATATTCAATGAACACCCTTAATTCAAACACACAAGCATACAGCAACCTAACCGTGGCATTTATCGCCGTCATGCTGATTCTTTTTGGTCATCCAGCTATCGCCGCAGGTGGCTTAGATGAAGCAACGAACTGGGTAGACGAAATCGCGGATTGGGCATACAAACTCTTAGGCTCAGCCGTCGTTCTTTACAGTATCTATATGGTCTTAATGGCCTTGGCTGAGAAAAAAACATGGGGGGATGTGGGCATCAGTATCGCTAAAGCAGCAGCCGCTGGCGGTATCGGCGCGGCAGTCGCTTACGCTTGGTCTATTTGGGGAAGCTAATCATGCATGACGAAGAACGAGATCAATACGCCAGTTATAACTCGCTGGCACGCAAACCACTCATGCTTGGCATGCCTATCATCCCTCTCATTATAGGGATGTTGATGATGCTACTAACTGGTTGGCTCGGACTGAGTTTCTTCGGAGTAAAAGGGCTGGTTTTCCCAGCCTTTATTGCTTTAGGGCTACTGTATATCCGCGTTCGCAGCGAGGAAGACAGCCGAGCCATCGATGAAATGAAATGGGAGGCAAAAGGTTTCTTAACTCGCCTTCGCTGCCAGTCCAACACCATTTCATTCACTTCTATCGATAATCACCCATTCAGGAGAAAACAACATGTCAGCGAATGGTTTAAAAACAATACCCCTGACTGACCTTCCTGCTTATGGCTACCCAATCAATCGAACCATGCTCTCTTTGGATGATTCCAAAGTCATGGCAACCATAAGCCTTAACGGAATACCCTTCGAGTCAGAATCTTACAACACACTCAAACCTTCCTTTGAGCTCGTGAAAAACATCCTTAGCACCCTCGCCAGAAAGTACGGCAGTCAACTTGCCATTTGGACACACATCGTTAAACGTAAAGAACACTTTGAAGCCAACTACCGCTTCGAGAGCGACTTCATGCAGCGCTTTTCTGATCGTTACTTGCAAGACTTTTCCGGTGAGGACTTTTTCAGTGTCCGGTACTACATCACCTTTGTACTCAACTACAAAGGCACACTCACCGAAGGAGAAGATGAGCTTGGTGATATTCTCAAGACGGTTTCAGCCGCATTAAAGCGTTTTGATAGCAAAGTGCTTGAAGTCGGTGACGATCATCGCTGTGAACACGTTGAGTTTCTTTCTTACCTACTCAACTACAACGACCAACCTAAGCCACTTGCGTCAGAAAAAGTGCGCAATTATATCGGTCACAGTGATTGGCACTTCGGTCACGACTTGCTCGAAGTTCGCAACGCGAACAACGAGACCACCAAGTTCGCCACCTTCTTTGAGCTTGACGCCCTACCAATCGCAACGGAAATGGGGATGTGGGATTTTATCTTGAGTCAACCAACCGAGTTTATTCTGACTCAGTCCATGATCTTCATGCAGTCCCTCAAAGCTCAAAAGATGATTGATAGGCAAACCAACTTCATTGAGTCCAGTGACAACGCGGAACATGAATTAGAAGAACTGCAAGCAGCGCGAGATTATGTTGCCTCCGGTGCGGTCAGTTTTGGAGACTATCATGCATCACTGGCCGTCATTGGTGACTCACCAGACAAAGTGATCATAGATAGTGCTGACTTAAATGGTCAGTTCCTAGCCAAAGGCACGGTCTTAAAGCGTTCGAACCTCAAGTCTCAATTCTCGTTTTTAAGCGCCCTTCCCGCGTCAAAGATGCGCATCAAGCCCTCACCACGAACCATTGCTAACCTTGCCTCGACATGGTCACTGCACAACTACTCAACAGGCAAAGCGACAGGCAACCCAGTCGGTGATGGCAGTGCTATTATTCCTTTAAAAACGCTGTCTAACTCCCTGTTCCACTTTAACTTTCATGCATCTGAGATAGGAAAGGATGTAACGGGGGAGAAATACGCGGGACACACAATGTTCCTCGGTGCATCAGGCTCAGGTAAAACGACTTTATTAGCGACGATAACTGGCTTCTTGACTCGCTTTGATCAACAAATCTTTTGTATCGACTATAAACGCTCTACCGAATTGTTTATTCGAGCGTTTGGTGGTGAATACTTTTCGATTAAGGAAGGGGAAGATACGGGTATCAACCCTTTCCAATTAGAACAGTCGCCAAAACTCGTTAGCTTCTTGAACCGTCTTGTTTGCCGCTTGGCACAAGACTCACAAGGCCACATCAGCGCTCATGATGAGCAGGAAATCAAAGACGCGATAGACAGCGTGATGACCTTTGACGCGCCAATGCGCGGCCTCAGTATGATGCTGCAATCCATTCAAGACCCGAACTTGCGCATGAGGCTCAGCAAATGGTGTCGCAGTGAAAACGGTAAGCTCGCTTGGTGTTTGGACTCACCTCATAACCAGTTCAACCCGAAAGCAATGGATCGCATTGGCTTTGATTCCACTCTGCTACTAGAGAAGGATTCGAGCGGTCATGTTCACCCTGCTAGTGAGCCCGTTCTTGCCTGTTTGTTCTTCTTAAAAGAGCTGATGCAAGAGTCCGGCAAACTAATGCAAACCATTATTGAAGAGTTCTGGATGCCAGCGAACTTCCCTCTCACCCAAGCGGTAATGAAACGTGGACTTAAAACTGGGCGTCTGATGTATGAGTTTGATGTACTGTCTTCACAGTCACCAGAAGATGCGATTCATTGTGAAATATTCCCTGCCATCGTCCAACAAACAGCAACCAAAGTGTACTTGCCGAACCCTGATGCAGAGTATGACGCTTACCAGCAATGCAACCTAACCAAAGGCGAGTTCGACAAACTCAAGGCGCTCGATAAACAAAGCAGAACCATGCTCATAAAGCAGTCGAACACCAGTTGTTTTGCAAAGCTGGATTTAGGTGGCTTTGATGAGTTCCTACCGATTATCTCAGGCTCTACCGATGACATTGTGTTGTGTGAAACCATTCGCGCAGAGGTGGGCAATGATCCTGATTTGTGGATACCTGAACTACTGAAAAGGAGATAACCATGCTTAAACGAACCACACTTGCCCTATGCATTGCATTGGCATTGAACGCCACAACACAAGCATCGGGTATCCCCGTTGTTGACGTTGCGGGTATTACTCAAATGGTGGTTGATAGTGCGCAGCGAGCTCAAGAGTTTACGCAGTCAATAAGTGAAGCTCGCAACCGCCTTAATCAACTCAAAAGCCAAGCGGAGCATTATAAATCGATGGTTGAAGGCCACTATGGATTCGAAGAAATACTCAGTGACCCAAACCTAAATGATGTGATCGACCTCAGCACATACAGTGATTTGTATGACGCGATTGATGATATATCCGACTTACGTTCTGAATTTGGCCTTTATTCCGACGACCCCGTGATACAGAGGCGCTACGATATGCAACTGAAACAACTTCGTTTTCAGGAAATGCTTTATGAGCGCAGCACTGAACGCAACGAACGAATGAGTCGTCTACTTAGCCAGTTTGGCAGCGCAACAACGCCAGCGGCCAAAGAAGACTTAGCGAACAGCATCAACTTTGAAACCATGCAGATGCAAAACGAGCAACGCATGATGGATTCAATGTCTAACATGCTTCAACAACAGAGCCAGATAGAGATTCACCGAGAAGCTAAAGAGCGTATCAATAAGAGACTGGCACTATGACAAGATAAGGAATTTTATAATGAAAAAGCATTTTCTTTTCACTGCAATTGTTACTTTCGCAATGACCGGTTGCTCCGAAGGCGAGGTAAAAACTGTTGAATATTACCAAGAGCACAAACAAGAACGAGCTGAACTTTTAGATAAGTGTAAAAATGACGTTAGCGAGGAAATCAAAGCTAACTGCATTAACGCCACAAAAGCCCAAGCAAAGGACAGTATAAGCCGAAGGTTAAACACTTCATCATAGGGAGGTTGCAGTTATGTTTGATACATTATTTTCATTTGTTGAATCTGTCGTATTAAGCAACATTAGTAGCATGGTTGGGTTATTTGCTGATGTGATAACCCCCTTAATTGGTTCCTGCGTTACCCTTTATGCAATCTACCTTGCTTTTCAAGCGCTCTATGATGCTGAAAACATGATGATAATGGAATCCTTAAAGTTTATAGGCTCTCTCGCTCTATGCACCACAGTGGCATTTAACACATCTTGGTATTTGGCAAGCATTGTTCCAATGGTTCTTAATACCGGAGATAGTATCGCCAATATACTTTTAGGAACAGGAGGAACTAGCTCTATTCAAGCCATATTTGACTCTCTGGTGACTACTATTTCTGAGTTTTGGAGCTCTATTGATGTTAGTTTAGTTGATGGGACAACATGGATCGATGCTGCATTAGTGTTGTCGTTTTGCGCCCTTATTATTCTGGGCGGTCTTCCTTTTTTGGGTGTTGCAACCGCTTATTTATTGGTCGCCAAGGTGATGGTCGGTTTCTTGCTAATTCTCGGCCCCTTGTTCGTCATGTTTGCATTTTTCCCTTCGACGCGTTCGATGTTTCAATCTTGGACAGGCCAGTGTCTAAACTACATTTTGTTATCCATCTTGTACCCGATAGCATTCAGTATGTTTCAAACAACATTAGACATAGTTCTAGGAGATACCTTAAACGGTGAAATGGACATCATCACAAACCTAATGACATTCATCCTCTTCTTTGTGTTTGTTGTGTTATCAGTCCAAATACCTGTGTTCTGTTCATCCCTATCGGGTGGCGTTGGTATTAACGGCTTAGTCAGCAATATGGGGATGGGAATGCGAAGCCTAAGTAACGCCACTAAAGGTGGCGCAGGAGCCGCCACAAAAGCAGGAAAAAGCACATACAGTGGCGCCAAGTCATTAGGCGATAAGTTCAAAAACCGAATTAGACCAGGCTAACACCTTCCTCACACTCTCACCCTAGACACCGCGCCGCTTTACGCGGTTTTTTTGTATCTAAAAAAGGACATTTTATGAAGACGTTCACCCTGTTATTGGTGGCGTGTTTGACTGTGGGTTGCTCTAGCACTCCACCGCCGCCACCGGAGCCAAAAGGCAATATCACTCCGGTTAACCCTGCCAAAGTTAACCTCGCTGATTTGTACACCCAAGGAGATATGCAATGAGCACAACCATCGATTCTGCCTTGGAACACAATCATGCCAAGGCCGAGAAAAAACCAACCGCCAACCACCAAAAACAAGCCGATGTGTACCTCGAAGAGCTTAAGCAGTTCGAGCAAGACCGCGTCGAAATCGCCAAGAAAAACGCGAAGACCGCATGGAAAGTCGCAACGGGCTCTGGCGTTCTCGCGTTGGTGCTCGGTATTGCCATTGTTGTGATGATGCCACTAAAAACCGTGGACTATCGATTGCTCTACATCGATCCACAAACAGGCATGACTCAAATCATTCAACCACTCGCTGACGCAAGAGAAATCACTTACGGCGAAGCGTTAGATAAGCATTGGTTAAATCGCTATGTCATTACTCGTGGCTCTTACCAATGGCAAACCGTCCAAGACGCCTTTGACTACATCAAACTCACCAGTCGTCACGATGTATTCAGCGCTTACAGCACGCAGCTACGAGCCAAAAACTCCCCTGTTGAAGTGTTCAAAGACTATAAGAAAATCCGCTTAGAAGACGTTACCATTTCGTTCTTGCCAACCCGCCAAGACCAAATGCTCGCGCAAGTGTCCTTCACCAAAGTGGTACTCAATAGCGACGACACGCCAGACACCTCTTACCTACCGACCAAATGGAGCGCCACCGTTACCTTTGATTACCTCAAGGAAATCAAAAAGGAATCGGAGCGCCAACTTAACCCACTTGGTTTCCGAGTCACCAGTTATCAAGAAAACAGGGTGATCCAATGATGAAACAACTGATTGTCTCTTTGGCGTGTTTGATGGCGTTCTCCACCCACGCCTTAACCTTGCCAAAGCATCAAGGCAAAGACCGCCGTATTGTGTATGCAGAGTACGACCCAAGCGATGTGATTGCGATACGCACCAAAGTGGGCGTCGCCACCCTCATTCAGCTCGACAAGAATGAAACCATTGTTGGCGAGCACTCTGGTTTAGGGATGGGGGATGCGGCCGCATGGGGGTTTAATGTGCGTGGTAACAACGTGTTCTTTAAACCTCAAGCCAAGCAGCCCAATACCAACTTAACCATCGTGAGCGATTTGGGGCGCACTTACTCATTTGAACTGTTCACCAATAAACAGCCGTTCTACGTGGTGAAAATGCGCTACCCAACACCGAAGAAAGCCAACACAACCCCACTCAAAGCCCCTTGTACTGATGGAAAATACAATTTCCGTTACGTGAAGTGGGGCGATGACGAATTAGCCCCCGCTTACGCGTGGGACGATGGCCGTTTCACTTGCATGAAGTTTTCTAAAAACGCTGAACTGCCTGTGATTTACCAAATCAACGCCGATGGCAAAGAGTCGTTGGTGAACTATCACATTGAGCAAGACACCATCGTGATCCATTCGGTTGCCAACGAATACCGTTTGCGCCTTGGTGAACGTGTTTTAGGGGTGCTTTCTCACTTTGTCGAGTTCGCTGGCCACAACCAAAAAGCGAGCTCGATTAAAGCCACTCGCGTCATTAAGGAGGATGAACATGAGTGATGACAACACCATCCCAAGCGCTTATGAAAGTGCCAACCTCGACCGTGGCGAGCTCACGGTGAGTGGTCGTAAAAAGAAAAACAAAGCGGTCATTGTGATCGCTTTGGTGATACTCGCTTTGGTCGTCGTCGCGGTGGGGGTTCTGTTCGCGATTAATCAATTTCGTGAAGCGGAAGTGGAAACAAAGCCCCTACAGCCAGAGTCTACTGCCGAGGTGGTTGGCGTTGAAAAAGGCACGGTCGGTAACGACAGTGCTTGGTTTGAGAAAGCCAAACGTGACCATGAAAAAGACAAGGCGCAGCAAGAGCGCGCCGCACAGTGGAAGCGAGAGCAAGAGCTCAAGCAAGCCAAAGCGCAATCGATGCATCAGCAACCGGTCACCGTGCCTAAAACGGGCGTTCCTGAGCCCAATGTAGCAAAGCAACCTTCCACCGCATCGAAGCGAGACAAGAACGCGCCACCGACTCCGCAAGAGCGTCGCTTGATGGGTGGCCTTATGGTTAACGTTGAAAGTGGCAATGCCGCCAGTAGCCAAAGTACAGCTGAACCTGCCTCTTACGACAACAGCTATGACGCACCGACCTTCGCGATGGGTCACGCCTCCAAGCGCAAGCAAGGAGGGTTAGATTTTCTGCTGAAACATGGCTCTATCATTCCTTGCGCACTCTACAGTCAGGTCATTTCTGACTATCAGGGCATTGTGATGTGTCGCGTCACGCAAGATGTGTACAGCGCCAATGGTAAGGCATTATTGGTTGAGCGCGGCTCGCTGCTCACGGGGTCGCAAAATGTCCAGTTAGAAGCAGGGAAAAACCGAGTATTCACAACGTGGGCAGATATCGAGACACCGAACGGGATATCAATCCGTATCGATTCACTGGGTGCAGGTCGCCTAGGCGCAAGCGGTAACGAGGCTTGGGTCGATAATCACTTTAAAGAGCGCTTTGGTGGCGCAATTTTACTGTCCTTCCTTGATGATGCTTTTGGCGCACTCGCAGAAAAGGCCGCTTCATCGGATGGGGATATTACCTTTGATAGCTCAACCGAGAACGCCAGCAACATGGCAGAGAAGGCACTTGAGAGTAGCATCAACATTTCACCAACGGGTTACACCCAAATCGGTCAACGCATCAACATCATTGTTGCTCGCGACATTGATATGTCGAGTGTGTACGCCTTCGAGTAACCGCTAAATCTGGTTGGTCTGCGGGATTACATGAACGATCTATGTAAAATTTTAGACCCGACAGGCCAACCACCTTCTCACTTTCACGTCACTTCAATACAAGGCTCGCTTTTGGCTGCAATAACGGGCGTAGCGCTTGTTGAGACAAAAGGAGTAACACGCCACGCGTGGATAAAGACTTTGGAGAATTACCATGAGAAACATTTCTGAGTTTGATATTGAACTCGCACAACGCCTCAACATCATCACCCCCACCGCTCTTACTCATTCTTCACCGCAGTTCGTCAACTATTGGCTAGAGGTACAAAAGGAAATCGAGCAAAGAAGCATACTCCATAACACAGAGGATAATCATGAACACCATCGATAAGGCCGCCACGGTCAATCAATTACTCAACATGACCGGACTGCGGCACTACTTAGACTTAGAAGGACTCACCGAGATTGCCATCAACCAACCTAACGAGGTGTGGTTTGATCGTGGTAACGGTTGGGAACGCGACGCGCTTCCAAACTTGTCATTAAACATGTGCAGCAACCTCGCGAAAGCGTTAGCGACTTTCGCAGGGCTGACCATTCCTCTCGGTGAAGCCAACCCCGTAGCCTCGGTCATTTTCCCCGATGGAGAGCGTGGCCAAATTGCTATCCCTCCCGCCACTGAAAACGGCATTGTCAGCATGACCATCCGAAAGCCTTCCCTCACTCGGTTTGCGCTGTCGAGCTACCAAGAAAGCGGCCGCTTCTCTGGCTTTAGAGAAATGGATGTGAACCGTGTTGAATTAACACCGGTTCAAGAGCAGCTTCTCACGCTCAAACAAAATGGCGATATGTCGCAATTCTTTAGCATGGCAGTAAAAAGCAAGCTCAACATCTTGCTCGTCGGTGGTACTGGTTCGGGCAAAACCACAGTCATGAAAGCAATGGTGGACGAATACCCCACCGATAAGCGCCTTTTCACCATTGAAGATGTGCATGAGCTCGACTTACCCAACCATCCCAATCACCTTCATCTGTTTTACAAACAAGGCGGCTTAACCCCGAAACAAATCATTGAGTCGTGTATGCGGATGAAACCCGACCACGTGTTGCTGGCCGAGCTGCGCGGGGATGAGGCATGGACCTACCTTGAAATGCTCAACACCGGACACGAAGGCTCAATCACCACCATTCACGCCAACGACTGTTATTCCACACCCGCACGACTGGCGGGATTAGTGAAACAATCCGAAGTCGGCCAAACACTCGATTATCACCACATCATGCGAACCATTCGAACCAGCATCGATGTGATTGCCTTTTTCAAACACACTCACCTCGTCGAACTCTTTTACGACCCCGTCGAGAAGAATCGACTGTTAAGCGAGGGCTAAATCATGGCGCTATCGAAAAAGAAAAAAGGAATATTGTTCGCCATGTTCCTTTTTTTTACCCTGCTGTGTTTCATTGGTGGTTTGTACGGTGGCGGCGCTGCCTATTACAAGCTCACCAATATTTCGTTAGAGCACCTGACGTATCACAGTCTCTTTGACCAGTGGCAAGCCTACCGCCACAACCCTGACATCAAGAAGTTCTTGGTGATTGGGGTGGCCGTGAGTATCGCCATCACTTTGTTTCCGACGCTGATGGCTATCGTGATAGCCATTGCCAGCCAAGAAAAAGAAGAAATACACGGCAGTGCGAAGTTCGCGACCGACATGGACTTGGCGAACTCTGGTCTTTTCCCTAACCCGAAAGCCAAGAACAAGAAGCCAAGCATCTTGTTAGGCAAGATGCCCAAAGGCCGCTTTAAAGGCCGTTTCATCGAGCTAGAGAGCTCGCAGTTTGTTGAAGTCCCTGCCCCAACGCGAAGCGGTAAAGGGGTCGGCATCGTTATCCCTAACTGCGTGACCTATCCCGACTCGTTAGTTTGTGTCGATATTAAGTTCGAGAACTTAGTCAAAAGCGGCGGATTTCGTCAGCAGTGCGGCCAAGACGTTTTCTTGTTTGCGCCGGATGGGTATGCCATCGATGAGCAAGCGCGAGAGCGCGAAGAGCTTCGCACCCATCAATGGAATCCTTACGGCTACGTTCGCAGAAGCCCCGTATTTCGAGTGAGCGATGTGCTCAATATTGCTAACAGCTTATACCCAATTTCTGGGGATAAAGGCGATATTTGGAATGAGTTAGCGGGTAAGTTATTTAAAGGGCTCAGTTGTTGGATGCTCGATACCGAGTCTATTACAGGTATCACGCCCTCTTTGCCCTATGTTCTGAAACTTGGTGGCATCGAGGGTGGCCTAAGAGCGTGGATGCGCCGAGAAATCAAAAACGACTACGTCTCAGACGATGCGCGTTTTGAGTTCAATAACTGCTTATCGATGGCCGAAGACACCTATTCGAGCGTCGAAAGTAACTTACTCAGTCCATTGGCGATATTCAGCGACCGCGTCACCGCAGCTGCCGTCAGTGGCTCGGATTTTGATTTTCGTGAGCTGCGTAAAAAGCGCATGACCATCTACGTCGGCTGCCAACCCGCTAACCTCAAAAACTTTGGCAAGCTGTTCAACTTGTTTTTCGAGCAGCTTATTTCAGAAAACACCCGCACCCTCCCCGAACACGACGACACCCTGAAATACCAGTGTTTGGGTTTGCTCGATGAGTTCACCGCCCTTGGCCGAGTGAAGCAAATCGAAAAAGCGATCAGCTACACCGCTGGTTACAACCTGCGATTTTTGACCATCTACCAAGACGAAGGCCAGCTCGAAGAAGTGTATGGCCGAGAGAACGCGAAAAACATTCGTAAGAACCACGGTGTCAAGGTGGTGTACCCACCGAAAGAAGTGGACGACAACGTTCGCCGCCTCTCTGACACCTTGGGTACTAAAACAGTCAAAAAGCGCAAAGTCAGTCGCAGCACGGGCAAGGGTTCAAGCCGAACAACCAGTGAAGATGAGCTGAAACGCCCGTTAATGATGCCGCATGAAATTGTGGAGCTTGGCTTTGAGAAACACCCTGTAGCCAAAGAGCTCGGTATCAAAACCCTGATTTTGAAAGAGAACCAACGCCCCTTCATTGCAGAGAAAATCATCTACTTTGAAGAACCTGTGTTCGCAGAGCGAGTGAAATACTCCGAGGCGAATATCCCAAAAATCCCACGCCTTAAACTCCATTGAGGAACATCCCATGAAACACAAACTGTTTATGGCCGCTATCACAGCGGCTTTTTTATTGCCTGTTCAACCCGCTTTCGCTGCAAGCGATGATGAATGTGCTATTTGGCTTTGTCTTCCGACAGGCTTTCCAAGCGGTTGCAGTGGCGCCAAGAAAGCGTTCGTAAAGCGCATTAAGAAGTTCAAACCGCCCCTTCCAAGCTTTACGTCTTGTTTGTTTTCCGCCGATGTCCCTATTGGTACACCGTCGAATGATACCGACATGTTTGCTCGCGATGGCCGTGCCGCCTACATCCCACCACGCGTTGAATGCGTGAAGTGGGAAACCGGCAAAGACTGGAGCCGATGCAGTAAAACAGAGGTTCGACCGAGCCAAATCATTAAAGACCAGAGCTGCCATGTGAACCACAAAGAAGGGACTTCAAGCCCAAAATATTGCTCACATACCATCAGCTACGTTGAAACGTTCCAAGATGGCGAGCAGTACGGGGAAACCTATTACTTCGATAATGCAGGGAACACCTATATCGAAGGCTCAACCGAACACTAGGAGGCACTATGATCGTTTATATCGCAGAGAAACCCTCCCTTGCCAAAGCCATCTTCGAAGGGTTAGGTGGCAACCCGCAAACGCAGCGAGGAGAGGGGTTTTATCAGCACAAAGAGCATGTCGTGACGTATTGTGTTGGACACCTTTTAGAGACTTATGACCCTGACGACTACGACGAGAAGTATGCGAAGTGGACGTTTGATGACCTACCTATATCGACGGTCTACCCGCCAACCCTCAAACCCATCCCAGACACCAAAAGCCAACTTCAAACCGTACTTAACTTCATCAAGAAAGCCGACACCATTGTTCACGCTGGCGACCCTGACGACGAAGGGCAATTGTTGGTAGATGAAGTGCTTAACTACGCAGGAAACACAAAGCCTGTTCAGCGCTTATTGGTCGCTGACTTGAACCTTGCTCCGGTTCAAAAAGCACTGGCGCACATGGAGCCAAACGAGAAGTACATTCCCCTTGGTATGAGCGCTCTAGCGCGCTCTATTAGCGACAAGAGCTTTGGGTATAACCTAACGCGGGGTTGTACCTTAAAAGGTCGAGAGAAAGGCTTTCAGGGCGTGCTCAACGTAGGCCGCGTTAAAAGCGCGGTCATGGGTTTGGTGAACGAGAGAACGCTGGCAAACAAAAACCACCAAAAGAGCTTCTATTACGATATTTATGCGCAGTTTGAGTGTGGCGAAAATCGCATAAAAGCGAAGTACAACACCAAAGAGAGCGATCAGATTGATGATAAAAAGCGTTTAATTTCAGCATCTAACGCGAGCTTCATTCAAGACTCTGTGACCAATAGACCAGGACTGGTGACATTGGTCGTCACTAAGCCCGAAAAGAAGCACGCACCACAGCCATTAAATCTTTCTACGCTGCAACAGCTTTGCGCGAAAAGTTACGGCTACAGTGCTGAAAAAACGCTGAGCATTGCCCAAAGCTTGTATGAGACGCACAAGCTCTTAACCTACCCTCGAACGGACAATCGCTTTCTTTCCGACGAACACTACTATCAAAGCAGTGATATCCTCGTCGCCATCGGCGCGACCTGCCCTACCCTGACCGACTCGATTACCAATACCAATGTTGATATGACGCGCAAGCACAAAGCATTCAACACCGATAAAATCGAGGCGCACCACGCCATCATTCCAACCACCAAACACGGAAACCAAGCCAGCCTAAACAAAGAAGAGCGACAGGTTTATGAGTTGGTTTCTCGTTACTTCATCGGTTTGTTTTATCCAGAGTCCATTCGAGATAAAACCAAAGCCATGTTTGAAGTCGAAAGCTACCAGTTCAGCGCAACGCAAAGCGTACTCGTTGAACAGGGATGGGAAGTGCTGCACAGCGAAGAGAAGGAAACCGAAAGCGGTCATGATGGATTTGACTTAGCCACGCTTAAATCGAACACAGCAACCACCTGTGTCGAAAGTGAGGTTGAACAAAAGGAAACCAAACCACCGAAATTGTTTACGGAATCAACACTGTTGGCCGCAATGACCCGCGCCGCCAGTTTCATTGATGATCCAGACCTTCGCGCCAAACTGGAAGCTAAGGACAAAGACAGCAATGACCGAGGCAGTATCGGAACAGAGGCAACCCGCGCCAGCATCTTGAGCCAGCTTGCCGCAAACACCGAACTCATCTCGATTGGCGAAGAAAAAGGTTACAAGGAGAAGGTTTGGAGAACCACCAAGCAAGGTCAAGAGCTTTGTGCTGCCCTTCCTAACGAAATCATCAAACCCGATATCTCTGCGATATGGGCAGAGAAGCAAGCCTTCGTTAAGGCGGGTGAAATGTCGGTTGAGGACTTCATTGCTGATGTGGACAGCTACATTACGGAGCGCATCGATGACTTAGACAAGAACGGTATTAACATCACTTCAAACACCGTCCCTTGCCCTAGTTGCGGCAAACCCTTGTACAGACGCAAAGGGCGAAATGGTTGGTTTTGGTCGTGTTCTGGTTATCCAGAATGCGATAAGGCTTACCCTGACATACAAGGCAAACCTGACTTTAGGCCAAGGGTTAAACCAGTTGTCAGTGATCACAAATGCCCGACTTGCAGCAAAGGTCTAATACGCCGCAAATCACCAAAAGGAAAAGGCAAATACTTTTGGGCATGCTCTGGCTATCCAGACTGCACAACCACGCTCTTTGATCGCAAAGGCCGCCCTAACTATGAAAGTGCTAAAAGCAGCTAAAAGAAAGCCCCGTTACCAATTGGTGACGGGGCTTTTGGCTTAGTATTTAGCACCCCGCTATTAACCGGTGTAAAAATTTGCTTCCAACTTTTTACCATAAACTACTTTGAAGCGTTGTGGGGTAAAATCCATCTGAACTCGTGGTATTAGCTTTTAAAGGTAGATTAATTGTCTATAATTTCTTTGAGTTAATATGATACTAGGCGCAATCAATGAAAATAAACTTTTTCCAGTTAGATACCGATTTACAGGATGAATGGGATGCTACTTTAAACGAACCTTTGCTTGTGATGGTAGACACAGAAAGTAAAGACATCCCCTACACCGGTGAGTTTGTAGTGCTCCCTGTTGGCACTTTCTTATATAAGGTAATTAAAATTATCAGAAAAGTTAATGAGGTGACTGAAGGTCACTTTGCAACTACGGAAATAGATATAGTGTTAACTCCTGCGCTTATTGATTAAACTATGAAATTACATCGCGAATGTAAGGAGTACTAAGCAAAAAATCAGCGTACAAGAAGCTGCTAGGATCAGGTTATTAGTATGTAGTTGAAGTTCAATTATTCGAGTTTGGGTAATCAGCAAATTGGACTTTGCTTTATCTTCATCATTCCAATGATGAGAAACATCAACTGGTTGACTGTCCAAGTGCTCACTTAACAACTTGGACATCTTTTCAAGCTTAGTTAATGGATTGCCGTACAGAACGTTTAGAGGAGTAATTTTCGCTTCTAAAGAATATTGCATTAAACGTTTAGAGTATTCGAGTACTCCCAACTTATCTATTGTATTCATGCTTCCCCCCTCTTTTGAAAAATGAGCTCTTGTACATTATAGTCACCAAGTGAGCACTGTTGCACATTAACTCATAAAGAACTTTTTATAGTTGGGAGCTCAAGCCGCTCATGCTGCATAATAGAGCTTTCCCAACTATTACAAACACTCAAAATTAATCAACAAGATTCCACAGCATAAGTTACTATTTCATGCGACGACTTCGTTGTTGGTCATTCGCTTTTTCGATGGTTTTAGCTTGAGCATCATAGGTCTTAGGCACAGGTTGAACACCATCCGCTTTCTTTTGGTCTATCAAACCAAACTGCACCTCTTTAACGGTGTAGTGTTTCAAGAAAGTATCTTTCTTCACAATTTGCTCAACCGTGGATTGTTCAAAACGGTTTGGCGACTTCCCGTTTATCGTTACTTGCAGCTTACCACTGAGCTTATCCCACTGATATTCGACTTCAAACTTAGCAGGTTTAAGCACCTCTTCTTTAAGCTGCGTATTCGCTGCTTCATGAGGCATGTGCTCTTTCGGCTCAGTTGCCACTTCGCTTTTCGAGCGAGCGTTATCCATCGTTTCAACAATGACGTCACGCTTCAACTCTTCCTTGCGACGAACAAAATCCGCTTCCATCTTCTTATCAGCAAACACAATGTTTAAGTCCTTGCTTACAGCCACATCAATGACTTGATCTTTAAACTCCTTCGTACCATTGATTTTCACCACCCCAAACTTTTCAGCGGCCAGCGTTAGAGCAGCTGCGGTATGGTTAATGTCCACTTGTTTGCTGTGCATAACGATCTTTTCACCGTCATCACGAAATACTTTATCTCCTGTGTTCTTGTCAGAGAAGTCTACATAACGTTTTGTGTCGTTCTTGCTCGCGACTAGGTCGTTCATGGTCAACGTGATCTGCGCGGCAGTCTCTCTCGCCTTCATGATGCGCTTCGCGCTCTCGACGGCGCTAAAGTTCTCGTTAGCTGAAACGATAGCATTATCTTTTGTTTCTGGTGCGCGGTGGCGCTCTAGTTCATGTAGTGCCATAGGTAACTCTCCAATGTGCTCTTTGCGTTGCAAGTGTTTGAGCAATCGGATGGACTCATCGAGCGGGTTCTTTTTACCCCAACCTTGAGTAACTCTATTGCTGACAAACACGATGGAATTGACGGCTTGCTGCTCTTGGCGAACTCGTTGCTGTTGCGCGAGTTGCTGCCTCTGCTTGCCGTAAGTCGTCTTTAAAATTTCTTTGGTTTCATCCCAACTCAGCCCCATGTATTTCGTGCAAAAGTCACTGACGTTATAAGCTCGCGTTTCAGCTTTTATCCGCACAGAGCCATCTTTGGCCTTAAAGTGGCTGTACTGGTCTTTGACTAAGCCATGAGAGTCGGAAAGGTGAGAAAGTAGGCTCTCGGCTTTTAGGTTTTGCCTGATAGTGCGAAAGCGACCGAGTTCGCTTTGCTCTTGCTTATTTTCTTGGAAGGTGTCGAACAATTGCGTCACGTAGCTCTCGCTATGTTGCGCCTTGGCTTTGATGCGCTTGATAGTTGCCAGTGTCGCGTTCGGGGAAGGCTTTCGGTAAACCGAAAGTCGAACTACTCGTCGTCGAGGTTCATAACCAGCCCGTCGCAATTGAGGACTTCGACTGGTTTGTTTGACTGCCAAATGATCCGATGCATTATCATGCAATAGTTCTGTAGGACGACTTCCCCGTTGTCGTCCTCTTGTAGCCACATTGAGTTCGGACATACTTGGCAAGCCGTTGGGGATGTCGGTAAATCCTCTTGGGATGCCTCGTTCAACACCAAGCTTTCGATCACGCGCCCGTCTGCTCGTTGGAATATTCCGCTGGCTTGCTCCGGCGCCTCGTTCTGAAAGTCCGGTTCCGGTGCTTCGTTTAGAAAGTCGGGCTCCGGTGCTAAGGTTGTATTGTCGGTAATATCGCTCTCGTTGCTCATTTAAAAACTCCCCTTTTAGTTGGGTTGGCAGCGCCTTGTATTGCTCGCGCAATTTGGGGGCTGCTTGGTGAATGTACTTAACCTCATGTGACTTGCTGTTGACCCACTCATTAACCAAGCGGTTCACTTGCTTTTCGCTCGGCTTTTCCCGTTTAAGTGTTCGATGCTCGATAAACTCAGGGCGAAAACAACTGTCCGTTAAACGAACATTACGCGTTGAGCCGTGAGGTTTGATTTTGAGGTATTCGTCCGGCTTTCCGACCTTACCTATCGAGACTCCACCATACTTCGCAAGCTCTTCTTTGAAAGCGGCCATAGTGGTGATGTTTTTGTCTTGGATAACGTCAAACAGCTCAGACTTGAGTTTGGCGTTCGCGCCTTTGAAGTTGTCACCTTTGTAACGCGCCAATAGTTTCGATTGGTCGATTTTAAATACACGCTGATTATCAAATGGTGATACCAAGTTAAACTTTGAATTAATACGCTCTTGGATAGCGTCAAAATATTCCAAGTTTGTTTTGTAGAAACCATAAGGATTCAGGTTTTTATCATCGAGTAGATTTTTCTTAGGTATTACAACATGAACATGAGGAAAGCGCTCTACTACTTCCCCTGTACTCTTATCTTTGTATGACTTAATTTTGGGAACATGAATCTCAGCATAAATATTAAATTCTTCCTCTGTGTAAGAAGACATAATATTTCGCTTATATTCCTCATATACTTCACAAATCTTTTCTTCTGAAATATCCCTTTCAGCAAAGCTCAAAGTGACATGAAAATAATTTTCAGGTTTATCTGTTTTCGCCATTGTTTTAATAATGGTATCAGTAATAGATAAATCCCCATCAATACAAATACGTTTATCTAATTGGTCACGGTGCATTTCTCGGTCGGACTTCATTCCATCGCGCAAATACTCTGCAATGCCATCCTTACCACCACGAACTCGAACTAACATTTATCCATGCCTTTTTCAAAAGCCGAGCGAACACCAATCAACTCATTCATGATCTTGAGGTAGTTTCGCTCACTAACCACTTCGCCACGGTAAGCTTGGTTTAGCTTCTTGGCGATTTGGTTAATGTTATTCGAGGTTTTATTGGCTAGAAAAATCATGCGTTTTTGAGCATCAGTTTCCTCAACTGAACCGCTCACTTCCACCATATTTTTCTCGTTTGATAAAATAACTTTTCGAAAAAGCTCAGCCTTTTTTATATCAAAGTTTTCTATAACGGTTTTAAACGGTTCATATTCAGAAGGTGTTAGTCTTGTTTGAATATGAATAGTGGCACTTTCTTTTTCCATAATTAAACTCGTAGAGTTTCAGGGGTTCAAGGGGATGTTATCCCCTTGGCACGCGAATGTATACATTCGACAGCGTGCCTATGGAAATATAAAAGACCCGAAACGGGTCTTTTATTTTCACACATTCACTAGTCTTTTTTCACATATTAAGTTAGAACTATCACAAGACAAGCATTTAATTACCACTGTCTAATCATACTTATATCACTGTTTTATCATAGAGAGGACTTATGTACTCAGAAGAAACGCTTAATAGGCTTGTGCAGGATATTAAAAATGACTTGGATAGCAAACTCATGACTACGCAAGGTGTATTCTACAAGTACATTCCCAAATTAATTGCGTTTAAACGAAACGGGTTTAGTTATTCAAAAATATATGAGCACGGTCAGTTCAGCATTGGTAAATCACATTTCTACAATTTACTTCATAAAGCCACGATGCAGACAATCGAAAGCAATGAAGTTCAACAACAACCAGACACAGCGAGCGAAGACATTAAGCGAAGCACGCTGAAGTCAAAACCACGAACTAACTTCTCTGATTCAGACTGGAAAGCAATTGGCATTCACAATGAATATTTAATCAGCGTCTTGCAAGAAACCGACCTCACTCCAGAAGAAGTAAAAAGCTGGAACTGCCCTAACCAAATTCAACTGAGTACTCGAATCAATGAATATCGTATGCGTAAAATGAAGAGGAAATAAACATGTACTTAAATATTGCTGTCATTAACAACTCTGGCAACGTAGGTAAATCTACCATCTGTGACATCCTATTAAAACCAAGACTAGAAGGTGCACAGGTTGTCAAAGTAGAAACTATTAATTCAGATGGCACGAACGACGAAAAAATTTCAGCTGAGCAGTTCGAAGACGTACTCAATAAAATGGATGAACATGATTGCTCGATCATTGATGTTGGCTCTTCCAACATAGAAAACTTTTTATTGAAGATGCAGGAGTTCAAAAGCAGTCATGAAGATATTGATTACTTTGTAGTCCCTGTTACTCCATCCAACAAACAACAAGTGGACTCTGCTACTACTATTCAAAATCTAATGACTCTTGGTATAGAGCCTGAACGCGTTAAAGTTGTCTTCAATATGGCAAATAAAAAACTGGCCGTCAGCAAAGAGTATGCAGAATTTTTAGGTGGTATACCTTCTGGTATTTCATTATCAGAATATCCTGTCGTATTCGAATCCACCGTGTTTGATTTGCTCGCCAAAATTGATCGCCCATTTTTGGACGTATTAAATGACAAAAGAGATTACCGTTCATTAATTCGCCAAAGTGAATCAAAAGAAGAACGCAGCATTCTCTCGTTTGAGCGTTCGGCGCATCGCCTCGTCAATGGGTTTAATGACGAGTTAGACCAAGCATTTTCTGCGTTAAAGCTAATCTAAGAGAGACAACATGAACAACCTTGCCCAAATAACTAAAGAGCTCACCCTTGATGAGCTCCACGAACTCCGAGAAGCGGTTCTTGCGTTAAGTGAAGCCATGAAGCTCGTCCCGAGTGAGTTTGATATCTCATTCCAGCAAAAAATCAATCGCGTCCTCGATATCACCAGTGAAGTTGAACACCACAGCAGGCAACTAAGAACTGACATCGAGAAGTCTCAGCAAACATTTTACAACTCATTCAAACAAGACTTGAGAAAGGAATACGACCAACAATTGGTATCCATCAACAAACTAATCTCGGGTAAGTTGAGTGGCTACATTCCAGTGAATAAAGGGTTCTTCTTCACTGCCTTACTCGTCAATGCGGTGTTTGTTGGCAGTCTTTTAGGCGGGGTGTTCTATCTATTGGCATTCAGACTATGAGAGCGCTAACTGCTTAACACATATCCACAATCGGCAGGAGATTTTTCCTAGCGGTCTCCTGTCCTCCTCATATGGATATATGTTAAGCAAAACTACACAAGATTCATTAGTTATGGCTCTTGATACCTTGAAAATACCACTTAAGCACAAAAAGGTTTCCATTGATGCACTTCGCATAGTTTACGCAAGCTCTTTATAAGCTAATTTTGGGATAAATCGCATAGAACCCCCACAGCAGCAACCCTACAGATACTGCGATCAACAAAGTCACCTTTTTTATTTTTCGGCAAGCGGTATACCTCTGAGGCTCTTCTTTTAGACAATCAAAGCAACTGGCACTTCGCCATGTCAAACGCGAGCTGCAAAACAGTATTGCTAATTTCATATCTTCACCCTCCTTTAGTTGTACTAACTGGAAAAACGTACAATAGATACACCTCTAGCAAGGGCATACACCTGGTGCATTTAATTTCTGAGTGAAGCTTCACTAAAGCCATCGATGTAAGCATCAGAAAAACGACAACTTTATTCTACTTAGACATATCTGACTTTCTTTTCAGATTTTTCTCAATTTCCACAACTAGCTATTAACCTTATTATCAATTTCGTTAAGCATGAGTAATTCAACCACATGTTTGCGCAGCAATGGAATGCACCTTAAAGCCGGCGTCTTTATTTTGGCGTCGGCTTTTTGTTGTTAAGTTTTGTACATCAAAGTACTTGCAGAAATTTACGTTAAACTAGACATGCTTTTTGCGACGTTCTCCGCTCCTTTTTGTATCTCATCAATAACTGAAGAAACGAGTAGCAATTGCTCATCGGTCTGAATAGAAGACTGACGAATTGAGTGCATTGACGCTGATATCTGACTAGTAAGGGTAAGATTGTCTGAAACGACCTTGCTGATTTCATTCGTCGAGCTTGTTGTTTTCGAGGCAAGAACTCGTACTTCATCAGCAACCACAGCAAAACCACGCCCATGCTCTCCAGCTCTCGCAGCTTCAATCGCTGCGTTTAATGCAAGCAAATTAGTTTGATCTGCAATACTGCCTATAACTTGGACAATATTTTCTATGCTTGCTGAAAGCTCATTCAACTTGTCAATCAAAGCAACCGAGTTTTCCACTTGTTCAACGACAGCAGAGGATTGTTTTTGAGCTTGATAGATTGAGGTCTTCCCATCGGTCGCAACTTGTTCTGTTTCAACAGAGGTACTACATGCAATCGACAATGCATCTTTTGATTCGTTTTCCCTCATCACTTCTGAGGTGATATCCGTAGCAAACTTAACAACCTTATATACCTCATTCCTCTCATTAAGAATTGGATTGTAAGATGCTTGGATCCAGACCTTCTCACCAACAAACGACTTTCTCAAAAAACGCCCACTAAAGGCTCTCCCATTCTGCAAGTCTTTCCAAAAGTCAGGGTTATCCTTGTAAAAGTCCTCAAAACAAAACATTCGGTGATGCTTCGAAACCACCTGCTCCTTTGAGTAACCTAAGGTATCCATAAACGCTTGATTAGCATCTATAACCTCCCCTGAAGGGGTAAAAGCTATCACTGCAAATGTTTTATCCAATGCTGACAAAAGATCTCTATTGTTCAAACTCGCTGTATGAGCTTCAGTGATATCTGAGGCTATTTTAGCGACTCTATCAACCCGACCTTGAGAAAAGATCGGGAAGTATGTTGCCTCTATAAATACCTCATTTCCTCTCTCATCTATTCGAGAGAATACGCCGCATTTCTCTCTTCCAGCCCTTAAGTCATCCCAGAACTTTGAATAGCTGTCGGATGAAACTAACTCTTGAGAGCAAAATACAGAATGATGCTTCCCAATAACCTCTGATTTTTCATATCCCATACAAGTTAGGAAACCGTCGCTTGCATCTAACACATTGCCTTGAAGATCAAATTCGATGACTGCAGTTGATGAATATAACGACCTAACAAAATCCTTATTCACATCGACAATGTTCTTTTCTTCTTTTTTTTTGAAAAACATAGGAGATAACTCGCTCAATGTAGTTGTAATAGTGAGTTAACGAAGCAGTCATCAACACCGGAAAGGGTATTGACTCCAATGATGAAGTTTAATCACATCCTTGTTCATTAACTCTTTTTACCGTACTGAATTTGATCGTGGAGCAACATCAGGTTAGGTGTAGATAACCGTCAGTTAATTCTTACCTTGCTGGTTATTTGATTTATTTTCCAAATTGATTATTTAGAGTAAGAAATTATTATTTTGTTAAGTTCATCAATAAACAACGCACTTAGTAGCGATATAAGTTTTATATGCAATGTCTCTTTCACTACGTTAGGAGATACCAAAATGAACGTAATTCAACTAAGACTACCGAATGAGTTAAACACTTCGAACAACAAGAGTTTTGCAAAATCTGTCATAGAGCTTGACTTGGGACCAATAAAATACAAATTAAAGCACCCTGACACTGGAGATGGCTGGTCTCAAAAAGAGTTAGATACCGTAGAAGCCCGTTACAAGGTCTTTCTACTACTTCTAGGGCTTTATCCTGAAAAAACGATTGTTCCAACAAGGGACATAGATTTGTTTTGGCATGCGCATATTCTGGATACGCACAAATATCGAGATGATTGCCAGCATTTATTTGGAAAGTTCATCGACCACTTCCCTTATTTTGGTCTTAGAGGAGAAGAGGACAGAAAGCGGCTGAATGACACTTTTGATGAGACATTAGAGTTGTTTAGAGTGTTTCTTCCTGAGTTTGGCCATAACGAATATCCAAAAGCTTGTGGTGCGGGGTGTGGTAGTTCTCTTTGTGAACCTCAACATTGCAACAGTAGCGCCTGTAGGCCTTACCTACTAAGGCTGATGGAACAACGTCCAACACTAGGGCATGAGTTTGTCAAACTAGAGTTGGTAGACTAAACCAACTCGTACAAAGCTTATTCTTATCGCCTTATTCGTCGATGTGGCACTTATTGGCAATCTTTCTTTTAGGTGGGGACGATCAATTGACATTCAGGCCGTGACGGTGTCTATCGGCCTGTTACAGACCCACAATCGGCAGAAGGTATTCCTATAAGCCTCCTGCCTCCCTCGTGTGGATATGTGTGAGCCTTAGCATCAGAGCTCAACAAACACCCTCTAGATAACCAATAGCATTTACATAAATGACGATACCCGCACGATTTTAAAACCACATGAATAGATATTTAGAAAGGGAAAGCTTTAAAATAGTCTCGGGTGCTCTTGGCTTGCTGCTATGAGCATTTCTCTGAGTAGTATTTGCGAATGGTAGAAAGTACAAAGCCCCGAATGAACTATAAATTCAAACGAGGCCGTGTATGTATCTGAACAGTACAAATACTAGCCTCTTTGCCACAAGGAGGCAACGAAAAATGCCAAAAAGTAAAACCGCCTTAGCGGGATTAACGGTAATTTGTATCACCGCGTTGGTGGGACTATGGATAGTCCGAGATTCACTGTGTGAAGTGCAATACAAGGATGAGAACACCAACTTTCTGGCCCGCTTCGTTGTCTACGAAACGGTGAAGTAAGCTCGACAGAGAGAGGGGTTACAGGAGCCCTTCTCTCTGGTTCAGTGCTGTCTAGATGCAGGTCAAAGAGCACCCATGTAATTTATTTCCTTCATGAAACCTATACAGGGATAACCATGGATACTGTTTTGCAAGTCAAAGTTACAGATATAGTTTTGGGTGTGATATCACTAATTGCAGCCATTGCCGCGGTCATAAGTGCCATTCCAACCGTGAAAGATTGGCTCCCCCCGAAGCTTGCGAAAAAAGAAAAAGACATCCTGCTGCTCGCTATAGACGATAGCTTTCCTAATACGATCTGTTTTGTTTGTGGTGCTGGGAAAGCGTATGTCCAAACACCTTATAAAAATCACTCGAATATTCCAGTTGAAAGTGAAATTTCAACATTGGTAAGTAAAGAGTTACTCATTCACATTGATTCTGAGCTAATACAAGGACTACTGAACCATAAAGTCATTTGGCTAATGTTGACGGAAAAAGGGATCAGAACGGCAAAGCGTATTCAGCATAAAGCCCAATCTTGATAATTGTGGAAACATTACTAGCAAAGAAGCCCTACTAATGGCCCCTCTTCCTAATAAGCCAACTCCAGTAGCACTGACTACAAGCCCATAAAAGAATTTAACCTCTAGTAGCGCCGCAAATAAGAAAGTACACAACCTATTCTTCTCTTGTATTTTCTCATTCAACATTCCTATCTCCTCACGTCAACAGTCACGCTTGGCGTTCAAATTCCAAATGACACCAGTTGCACATAAGTAAATTGAACACTACCTTTTTATAGCCAGAAAGAACAAATTCCGGCCAATTCATTAGTTTTATATATAAGAAATGCAACGACACCGTTGGACTAGGAGAAAAACACATGACAAAAATTCACAACAATGAATTCACCTTCAATATTGAAGGGCTCTCGGAGATTTCTTTTATCGAAAAAGAGCACAAGATAACAAAAGGTCAGCCGTATGAAGGGGTTAGCTGTAAAGGGAACACGCTTGTCGTGAAAGCAGGGCGACACAACTCAGGTGATGTTGCGAAATGGTTTCTAAATAGCGCTAAAGAGCGCGGGGTAATAGCGAAAACATTCAATGACGAGAAGCCAGAAGCTCTAAACTTTGCAGTGCGTGGAACACTATTACTTCATATAAAAGGGGTTACATACACTTTCGATGACTTCGTTATAGGCCAAGGGCATTTTGAGTTTAACAACAACTGGTGGATTGGCTCTAAAGAAATGTTTGGTGTTACATGGGACAACGTAAACCAACAATATGCTGAGCAGCTAGTTCAAGACTCGTTAAGTGTAGCATCCAGCATCATTTCTGAAGACCCAGTAGGTAGCGTTATTGATAGTGCGAAGCTCATCGTAGACGTGCTGAACAAACGTAAAGTGGGCTCTGGAAGCATAGCGGCACGAACGAGTGAATCAACGACTGCTGTTGGGCTATTCTTGTTCCAAATGGACAATTCTCAAACCAATGTAACCATGACTGGCCGCTATTCACACCCTTAGTTCCTCTTCTTGTAGAGTGGTGCTTAGCGGTTACTACTGCTAGCCATACTCACTCAGACACACAAACCAAAGACGAATAAATGAGCTTTGGTGACTGGTTCATAACCAAAGCTCAAAAACATTCTATATCGGAGAACAACATGGCTGACGTAAGCACAAAAAACTGGATGAGTGCACTAGATAAAAACTTAACACTGGACAGTATTTCCATGCCGGGGACTCATGATTCAGGGACTCAAAAAGCCCTTAAAGGGGGAGCTAGAACACAAAACTTTGGCATTTATGATCAACTATCGGATGGCATTCGTTTCCTCGACATTCGTGTGAAACCAAACGGTCCAGAACTTGACCCTCTAAATATTTACCATGGTGACTTTAGTTGCGGCATTTCTTTCGGTGATGTTCTAAATGATTGTTTAAAGTTTCTCTCAGAAAACCCAAGTGAATCCGTCGTTATGCTTATGAACGCCGCGACAAACAGTGATAAAGACATTCAAACAAAATTCGATGAATACCTTAAACAAGAGAAGTACAAACATCTATTTTACTTGGAGCCACGAATACCAACATTGCATGAAGTCCAGAGCAACATTGTTTTGTTAAGACGTTTTGATGGCGATGAAGGTATCGATCTATCCAATGGGTGGGAAAAGAATGCAACCTTCACTCTGACGACACCGGAAAACCAAGTGTTCCAAATAGAAGATGAATACCAGCAGCACGATACTCACAAGAAAATGGCTACCGTACACTCCTCAATAAACAGAGCCATGGAGACACCAAATGATAACGCTGTGCATATTACATACAATAGCATCTCAGTTGGGGGGCACTCACCTTACCAATACGCTTGGGGTGGCGGTTTCGGTAAAGTAGATCCGAAGATGAATCCAGGACTAACGGAATTCTTGGCTGAGCAACAAAAGGGAAAAAGGTTTGGTATTGTTGTTCTAGACTTTTACAACAACGAAGAAGGTCATATAGATAACAGAAGTACCGAGCTGATTATCAACGCCAACTCGGGAGTTGACTTGAAAAATAGCGAGTATGCAAGAAGTTCATCTACCATTAAAGAAGACCATTCTTACCTAGTTTAAAGAATGTATGTCAACTACCTAGGCGGCAACAAACACCTTATCCATCTCGCATTCTTCTGTTCACCTAAGATGTCACATCAAGGCGGGGCTTGACCAATATGAATCACATCAACACGATTTAAATCATCAGTATATGTTAAGGCACCCATATAACATTTCGATACAGCTCGAGAATAACACTCTAGTGTCTGACTAATTATTGGACAAAAGCTTCTTAGGTTGGTTGATATTAGGAATAATTAGGGTGATGTTTTATTTTTAATCATCTCCCTAATGATATTGAAAATATTTTCTTATACCAGATTTTAATATTGGCGTGATCTGATCCAACACATTAGATAAATGTTACCTGAATACGAACAACAGCATAAAAACGACCCAAACCGAACATGTTCCTATAATTTTTTTACTATTAAAATCAGCCTTTCTTTAAATATTGGAATAACCATAACCAATGTAGAGACGGAAAGTGAATATTTCAGACCAAATATATCTGTCATCTGACCAAAAAAGAAAGATCCTATCGTCATAGCTAAGTACATAAAAGTGTATGATATCGATATAGTTAAACCTATGTTTTTTCTATCTCTACCCATACGTTGAATTTCTCTATTAATAATAGTCACCTTTATCGACCATAAGAAACCGAAGATAGCGATAGAAAAGGATGTGATTATATTTGAGTAACTCACAAATAAGTTAGTTATTAAGATAGTTAAAGACAAGATAATTGTTATGAACTCATAATTAAAGCTATTCATTTTAATCGATGATACTTTCTCCTTAATTAAAAATGCGGGTATTGCACCAAGAATCATGAGAGACATAAGTAATGATTGGTATGACTTATTTAAGCCTAGTTCATGTGATGATATATAAGGCATTAATGACCATAAAGCACTACCACTTAAAAAGAGCATCACAGAATCAAATAAACAATTTTTATACTCATGACTCATGATGTTTTTATTATAAACACTTCTATTTTTTTCCTTTATCCTCACCCTTTCCATTTTGCAATTGATTGATTTGATTGATATTATTATCGTTATTGCCACTGGTATCGTAATTATTAATAATGACTCAAAAAATCCTAAAATAGAATATAAGTATCCAGATATTAACGTTCCTAGTATTCTTACAATAGCAAGTGATATGCTATTTATACTTGCTGAGGTATTAAGCTGACTCGCATCGATAATACTGGCAATATATGATTGCATTGCAATCACTCTTACTGCTGTAACCGAAGAAATGAAAAAAGTTATTATTAAAATAAATTGTATAGATTGGAAAAATTGCATTAAATAAATAAAAAAAGCGATAGATAAATTTGATATGAGTATTATTTTATCCTTATCGTATTTATCGCTAATGATACCTGATGCAATACTAAATAAAGCTATTGGAGCGTTAATAGATATAAATGCCATCACGCCAATTGAAGCTGAGTTTGAATATTCAACAAGCAACAGCATTATCGAGGTATTAAAAAACCATATCGAAAAGTTACCAACTATATTATTAATAACGGCTAACTTATATTTTTTATTCTGCTGTAAAGGTGTAACTAATAAACAATCATTCATTTGGTATTCCTTGAACACTGATTTGTCACGAAGCCCTATAGTCTATGCTGAAGGTGCTTTCTTAGTGATCAGGCTTACCTAAATTCACTCAGCAATAGCTACCTCCAGCCAAATATGAGATGACTGATGGTTGCTATGAGATGAGATTAAATTAAAAATTACCATAGACTACATATACCTTTTTGGCATGCCTCCGTCAATATTTAAATGAGGTATTAAAACAGTAAATGAAACTAATCTAAAATCATGTAAATAGGAAATGAATGAGTAATAGATCTAACTTAAAACGGCGCAAAAATTCGCTAGAGCCTCCCACCTTTTTAAGCACATTCCCAAATGATTTCTTCCCCACGGTCTTTTTCATATTGTAAGTCCTCTTCATTCAGGTAACCCGTTTGCCAATCGTCCCAACGACAGAAATACGCATCTTCACGCTCACACCACCATTTCACTACAATCATGCTTTATATCAGGGCATCGTTACCGATGCCCTGCCTGCCTTTTAATGCTCGCTAACGAGTGAAAATCTCGTCTCACTGCGGTCGGCATTTGTGACCACTCGAACTCGTTCACCTGCTATATTGTACTCAGAGCAGATACTAAGCCCCTCGCGTGTTGCCTTGTCGTTGGCGACCTTCCTCTCGATGCTGACGTTACCCCAATCCCCGTTTTTATGACGGGTTTCACTAGGGAACAAAAAGAAAGTTGAACCGCCAATCAAGACACCTAAGCCTTTACTAATAACAATCAGACCGAGCTCAAACTCTACAGCAGTGCAAGTGTAGATTTGAGTTGGCTTTTCATTTAATGTAGTCATGTTAATTTCCTCGTGAACGGTAGTTAACGGAATGCCTTAGCTTTTCTGTCGCAAGTGGAGCTAAGGCGTTTTTCTATCTGCCGTTAGTACGGCAGACGCTCAAACCGAAAGACCTTTTCACAAGCAGTCGATTCGTCAGTCACAACACAGTCGCTTAGACGTTTCACCACCTCTTCAAGATCAGCCGGAAAGAATCGAAAACCCTTCATAGCTAACCCCGCGTTAGCAAGCTCGCTAGGGCGCACATCACTTCCCATTGCCACCTTAAAAAACTCATCTTTAGAGGCAGCCTGCGATTCCAAGTTCGAGAACTTGGTCGGTTCTGGTTGCTTAGTGATGGTTGAGCGGATTACGTTTGAGTCAGTCATGGCTAGGTTTCCTTATGGAGTGAATTTTCATCTTCGTCGTTGCCTGACTGTCCAACCCTCAAACATGGTTCTAACCTGCAAGGGCGCGAAGCGGCTCTGCCCAACCTTGCCGGTTAGGTTCTGGGTGAGGATGGTTACAGGAAGTTGCAGGGCGATAGGGAAAATCACTAAGAAACCAATGATTGGCGAGAAGGGAGGACGCGATTTACCAGCCACTTGGCAGACATAATCGAAATGGCATTGTGACTATGGCACTGCCATAGGAATACTTTTGCGTTGGGTGATTGTTCACAGGAACTAAACCGAACAGAAAGAGAGATGGCACCAAGTGAGGAACGAACCTGGTGTAAAGACCGATTTCGTTCTGAGGCTAGTTATCGTTGGAGGAGTGAAACGACGGAATGAACCGAGCGCAGCGAGAACGCCAATCTAATTCATTTAAAGGTAATACACCTGTATTGCACAACAATCTATCCACTACTCCATTGATACTTATAACAAAAATAAAAGGCGGCCGAAGCCGCCCTTTTAAATCCAGCCTCGCTCAGCGAATGAAACTGCACCTTCAAAGGAGACTACGAAATGGTCAAGAACCTTAACATCGATAAGCGCTAGTGCATCGATTAAGCGGCGCGTAATGCGACGGTCAGCTTGGCTAGGCTCAGCAACGCCCGAAGGGTGGTTGTGGTAGAAAATCACTGCGGCAGCGTTTTCAGCAAGTGCCTTTTTGACGACTTCGCGAGGATACACCGAAGCTGCGTCAACCGTGCCAGTGAACAGCTCAGCAGAAGAGCGAGCTCGATGCTGGTTATCAAGGAAGATTACGCCGAACACTTCGTGTTCTTTGGCAGCTAATGAGTTTCGACAAAACAGCTTTACCATCTCCGGAGATGTGAGAGCTGGCTGCTCACTGACAAACATTTTCGACTTTAGTATTTCGGCTGCATGAGACAATACTTCCTGCTCCTGCGCTGTGAATAGTGAAGTGTCTGAGTAGTTAAAGGTTGATTCAGTCATGGCTCATTTCCTTGTGTTCATGTTGTTGTCGCCTGACTGTCCGGCCTACTGTCATGGTTCTGGTCTGCAAGGGCGCGAAGCGTTCATATACCCTTGCTGACAAGGTTCTGATGGTAGACGGTTTAAAGGAATGCGATTAATAACTGAACACGATTAGCGCCGTGACTTGCCAACTACACGAACTGACCTTACGGCCAGTCCGTGCAAGACCACTTATACCGCCGTAGCCTTGTTGAGGTTTGCTCGGATAGTTCGCAACACTGTTGATGGTTTACGAGTGCTGTTAATAACCATGACTTGAACGCTTGGTTTCGCCTCTTCTAACGTCAAACCCAAGCCACTCACAACAACTTCATACTGATCACAAAGGTTTTCGATTTGTGGCTCTGTCAGCTCAGTCCATTTGGTGCGAACCATATCAGCATAACTATGTACACAATGCGTTTCCTCGGAACTTTCAAAGAGTTCGTTCAGTGGGGCATCTTCACTTGCTATTTCACACTCAGATACCGAAGGGAACTCAGGATCAACAGGACAACCCACATGACAAAGCATCTTAATAGCCGTCAGCTCGATAGCGGTAGAACCGGTCAGCATGTTACCTGTGACAGTATCGATGCATCGACCGATAAATTCGTCGCTGTCACGGCGAATATTAAGCGAAGCCAAGCTTGAGCCTGCGAGCGCCATCAAATGATGCGAGTCGAAAGGATTATCGACGCCGACAAAATCGTCTCTTACTCGCTCTTATCGGAGGCAGCGGAAGGCAATGAGGAAGAATGACGAAGCGCAGCTACACAGTAGCGGAGGCATTGGGTGATTGTTCACAGGAACTAAGCCAAACAGAAAGAGGGATGGCACCAAGTGAGGAACGAACCTGGTGCAAAGACCAATTTCGTTTTGAGGCTAGTTATCGTGGGAGGAACACAGTGACGGAATGAACCGAGCGCAGCGGTGTGCCGCCTAGCGAGAACGCCCAATGTTTTGTGTAAATAGACTATGTTTGTAAGAATACAAAATAGAGAAAACGGGAAATGAAAAAGTGATGAGTAAGGCTTCAGAAAAACGCCACTACCATGAAGTAAACGGCATAGAACGGGTAGAATATCCCTGTAAATGTGGTCAAGGTTTCTATCGATATGATCCAGACGGAGAACGCTCAACTCATAACCAATTGCCACATCGATGCACCAAATGTAATGAGTTAGTATTCTTTAGCATCCCCTACCCTGCACTTCGCTATAAGGGACGTATATTTGTAGATTGGGAAACAGTGAGAGGACTTGGCGCTTAACTTTGCTTTTTAGGGAGAACAATCCCACGCCCCTTCCCGTGCCCCCCAGAACTGGAGAACTTACACGCTTAAACGCTTTGTTTTTCTCATATCCTAAATACAAATTTCCTACCGTGACCCCTTATTCAGTCTTTGGTTTTGTGTGTATTGACTTGGCATTGAAAACAACGAAGGAAGTATGCATATAAACAAAATAACTCCAACGGCAGCCAAATCACCAACTACAAAGTAAAACACCCCAGCTATAGCCATGACCACTGGAGCTAAAAAGGGGACTTGTTCATTGAACCATTTACTCATAAAGCGCAACTTCACTGTTAAGCTGCGTTTGCTTTTTATTACTGGCCTAAAAACTGTTTTGGTTGTTGTTGGCTTAAATGCAAATGAAATTAAGACCATACAAAGAAACAAAAGGGCGTTGAAAGGCTCAAAAAGTATTTTCATCCAAACACCCTCCAAGAAAATGCAAGCCAAAACACCATCACGACCACCACTGCGTAGCTCAGAGCTCCAAATAGCGCCTCAACCACAGCAGCATCATAAGCTTTAACATCGCCCTTCAATTTCAACAGTCGTAGTAACCAGAAAACTTGCAACCCTCTCCGTACCCCATAAACAAGCAATATAGCGCCAATTAAAAATACGAAATAACCCACTCTAAACCTCCTTGTGATTAACCACTGTTAATAAATACAACGATAGTTTAGCACGCTACAGACGTGCGAAAGGTTATTTTTAATCCAAGTGTGATTTACTGCACCCCAATTCATAATTCGATATTCGCCGCGCTTAAACTGTTCGACTTCGATTTCCAATTCATGCAGTGCTTTAACAGTGTCTTGTGCAGTTCTGCGAGGCATTCCGGTTGCCTCCATAATCAATGGAATGGTATTTCGGCCATTATCTATGAGATAGGCGACCAACAATCTTCGCAAGAACGACGTTTGAGTTTTACTAGGTTTTTCTGTCATTGAATTCATACCTATAATTTCTTGTGAGAATTAAAATAGCACGAACTAAACACATAAAAATACTCTCCGAAGGACGTCTTTGGTTAGAAGATACAGCTATTTTCTAGATTAAAGCTCAATGCTTCAAAAAAAGTAGTGAAGCTATAGAGCTCATCCCACGATACACTATCAACAATAACAAACGTCTTGTTATCAAGGTTGAACGCTATCCTAGTCATTGATTCTTCACTATACGCGAAGTACTTCCTTAACGACTCTTCTTCCCAAAATTCCAAATTCGCATCGATAATGCCATCCAAAAAATATGGTTCATTTTTTTGTTCATTTCCATATAAGTTAAAGCCATTACACGAGAAACCGTTTGTTTCCTTTAGGATTGACAGGTAATCACTATCTAGCTTCAGATTGAACAGCTCTTCCACTTTTCTTTTGCATTGTTCAACATCTGCGTCATTTGCAGAAGGAACGAAAAAACCAACACCGAACATCTGATGTTCTTTTTCATTTTGGAGCTTCAGCATCTCCAACGCATCTCTATCTGACATTTTCATCCCTACTTCTTGGGTAAATAGTCCCATCGAGCACAGGCCACTGAACTTCCACAATACTACCGATGATTTAGCAATATCATCTCACTTTGTATCTGTCGCAATTGGGAACGGATCCAGCAAAAATCATCTTTAATTTAAGTATTTAAATTATGAACAGTTATGCGCATTAGAAAAAGAAGATAGGATGCAATCAGTTTCTTAATGAGGGGAAGTGGTGAGTGATTATTTTGGGAAAAGAAGTAAGCTGGCTCGCTCTTTAGGAGGAGGATATAAACCTCTTCATGATGTTGAGAATGTAAAAAAGCCCGTGGAACGTATAGAGACCGCTCGAGAGCGCGCAGCGCAGCAATGTCGAAAACGTCAAGAGGAGTTGCGTTACACGAAAGAGGATGAAGCTCGGTGGGCACGAAATCGAGAGAGAGCACTCTCGAAACGTAAAGTAGACGAGGCATTTAATATTAAAGTAGCGTTGCAAACCAAAGATGGAATAGCTCTTCCTAATCAAGGATTTAAAGCCTTTTTTGAAGATGGTAGTGAGCAAGTATTTGAAACTGACGATAACGGCGTTTCAACTGAGTTTGCAGAGATGACAAGGGTACAGAAAGTCGTTATTTCATTGAATCACGGTTGGATTAAAAGGGACGTATAGCGATGACAGTTGAAATACAAACGACACCGACATCAAACCAAGAAGCAGTGGTTGTACATGTCAAGATCGAAGTGGGTGACTATGTTATCCCGATCGTCTACCCTGATTACCTCGTTGCCATCCCTCCTGAGTTCCAAGAATTATGGGGGGTTAAAATTCTGGATAAAAAAGAACAGTTTGGTCATGCTGGAGCATTAATCATTAATGGTAAAACTGGACTTTCAAAGTACTATGAATACGGTCGCTATGAACAGTTTGGAACTCTTGGTGGAGTGAACAAGGTTGGAATATCTGATGCCGTGATCGAAGATGGCAGAATAACAGAGTCAAGCTTGGCCAATATCATGAGTGAACTGTCACAAGATGCAGGACAAGGAGGGCGAATTGAAGCGGTCGTCTTCATCGGAGACTATTATGACAAAGCCTACGAATGGCTAACAGACCCAAAAGGCCCTTATAGGAGCCCTGATAGACAAGCTTATGATGTTACCGATTTTAATTGTATGCAGTTTGTCTTGGATTTACTGAACGCACTCGATATCGAAACACACTGGACAGGGTTTATTGTTAAGCCCGATGATGAAATGGAAGAACTTCAAGAAGACTACAAAGACCTTCGATATACCCCAGGCAACAGAACCTTGGAAATAGAAGATGAGTAAACTCCTCAAGATAATAATAGGGCTTATCAGCTCCGTTCTATTCATTGTCATAGCTGCAACAATGAGCTTCTACCTAAAGACTCAATCCGCTACATATATTGACGAGTTTGGGGAGACAAGATTGGAAAACCATCCCTCTGCAAAATTTGTGGGAGGTAAAGCTTTTGGTTGGTTTGTCGTGCAAGAACCAATACAAAGCGCCGTCATTATTAATGTGTTCTCAGAGAGCGGTAACCTCCAAGGACGCTATGAACTACTACTTCCAGAATCGCAACGTAGCAGTTTCACTACGAGTGATATAACTTTTTTTAATAATGATACATTTACGCTTTCCGATGGAAATACAGTAAATAGTAGGTTGTTATCCAGATAGTAAAGGAAGCTGTAACTGACTTAAATTCCTGAGAACGAAAAAGATGGCCACAAGCAGAAGAGTTAGAGCTAACAAAAGCGACCTGTTTAAGTCAATGACTGTGTTAGCAGTAAGCACTCTTGCAGTCTCGTTGACAATAGCAATGGGGATCTCGATGCCAATTGTGGCTGGTGTTTTAGCATGGGTTGGAATTGAGATGCTTCTCGGTTCAATATTGGATGAATTTGAGGTTGACGACGCTATCGTGAACGGGTTAAAAAATGCAACCAATTAAGAACAAATACCTACTACTTTTGGGAGCGCTGGCCGTATCCTCACTGTACTTCATTTGGCTTTATGTCGTGATGAAAGACTTCTTCGACATAATCTATCTAAGAGCAGCACAACTAGAAGTTAGCTATAGCTTTGCGACCATACCAGTACAGCTATGGATCTTCTCCATATTCATCTTTGGTGGTTTGTTCGTGGCGAGCAACGGGAAGCTAAAACTACCGAATAGGATTAAACGCATCTACATGACTGTTATCCCAGTTGCCAGCCTCGCGATCTCTATCGGCTTGGGAGTAGTGCTGAAACCAATGCTGATCAAACACTTGACTAACAATGGCTATCAGCTGACCGAAACTATTCAAGCATCTAAACCTTGGTATTTCGATAAAGAGGTTTACGAACTAAACGTTACCAATATAAGTTCCGCTCATTAAGCCTTTCTGGCTTTGAAGTTTGCAAAAACTTCATATGACGTCGCAAATTGCATATTTGCTCCTATTAGACCAAGTCATAGGGTTATGCTCAGTATATTGAGCTCAATTTAGCTCAAGGAACCACAATATAAATTGATTGAAATCATTCCATTTATGCAGAAAATGCCCCTCTTTAAATGCAGAAAAAACATCACCAGCTTCAAGAAAAATAACACTTTGGTCTTTTTTATTATAAAAGTAGGTGCCATTTGAAAGGTCATTCAACGGAATGTAGTCTTCTGACAATTCGTAAGTATTTCTAACTGAAGAAAGAAGATCAAGATAGTCAGAATTAATGACAAACCAGCAAATTTGATATATTTCCTGATTCTTACTACGAAAAGTAGCCCCATCCTCTGCATGTAAATAAAACTGAGCGATATCACTATCCAAATCCAAGCCAACTGAACTCAAAGCTTGCTCATAAGGCGCAGTCACATCTTCAAACCATTGTTCTTTATCGTTTAAGTAATTGATTACTTTTGAATCTAACATAGCCTATCTCTTTTTCATCTCGTTGTTTGCTCGTTCTATCCAATAAGCTTCTCTGTCTAAGTCAAAGCTATCTCTATCTACTGGATTTATTGGGGGTCTATTCGGAAGGGACAGATGCAAACTGTTAGTACCATAATACTGTTGGTGTGTTTTAGCTGACAGTTCAAAAAGGGAGCCTTTCGAGTTTTGTTTAAATAGACTCAACGTCGACTCAGTTTGGTTAGAGTAGCTAATGTATATGCACTTTGCGATTTTAAAGCGATTTATCATCGCAAGCATCAAGAGCTTTATTTACGTGGTAGACCGAAAATAACACCCCACCTTCAGCTAGCATATTGAAACCAATTGGCATTGAAATAAGCCCCAAGAACAAGTAACTGACGTAAAACGTAGATGTCAAAGAGTACAACGACAATAAAAAACTCACGAAGCCAATCGTTGCAATAACAAGACCAAGCACAAGATTAAACACTCCGAACACTACATCAAATTTAAGTAATCGAACTCGGAAAGAAAGCGCTTCTATACCTGTAACATCAGGATACACACCTATCGTTTTCAAGATATGACGAAAGGCCACCTTGCTCCCAATGCGTTCATTCATAATCAAAGCCGCATTTAACATGGGAACACTAAGCCTCTTGCCGTGGATTTTCCGAAAGTGCTCTATGTTGAGTTCATTATTGAAATGAGCTTTTAGCTCAGTTGAGATGTTCGGGTCATCGAGAGCAGCTGTAATCGCGAGGTAACGTTGATTGCGGCTATGATGGTAAAAACCGGCTATCTTAGGAAAATGCCATGCTGCAAGCAAAACTAATATTGCTGCTGCAACCCAGTAATCTCCTTGCTTTAGTAGATCTGCAAATACTTCCATCTAGATAACTCTCCTTAGTTCTTACCTTATAGACATACCACAAATTGATATGCAATCGCATTACATCTTTTCACCTAATACTCTGATTAACAATCAAAATATTATTGAAAACAATGAAATATGTACCCACTAACGGTTGAATAAGTCGTTAGATATATCTAGAGAAGATCGAAGTCATCGAGGGTAATATGGAGCAACATAGGTTGAAGAGTAACAAGGGTAAGTAAGAGCTCTTTAGTACTGAACAGCAACTAAGGGTGAAGACACCCTTATTCTTAGAGCCTTTAAGGAGGCATGGACTAACGTTCGGCCATTTCAATGATACTTAGAACTGCCTTGCGCGTATCTTGTTCAAGCATGCCTTTTGTATCAGCGATGATTAAGCCGGCAATATATATACCCGCAGTTCGCATTTCTTCATTAGCCTCACTGCTCGACACACCATCGATAACGATATCTAGAGCAGATAAAACGATGTCCTTTTCTTTATGATTTAACATATCAACACCCTCGTGAGTCAACTGATTATGAATCACACCTTCTCTACTGCCGCTTTATCACGCAGCAATGATTCAAAGGTGTTGAATGTCTTGTTGGTTAAATCATCCTTTATCTGGACATGTAGCAAACCTAACAATAGTCCTTGTCACTTCAATAGCATCTTGCAACTAAATTAGACCTAAATGCTCCTTTCTTCCTTGTCCCTACCTGTTGTTAAAGTGACCCAACAAGTTCATCAGTGAAAGTGATGCCTCTCAAATCATTCTCTCGAAAAATCTCGACAAACCTCTGGTTACAAAACAAATTCGAGGATCCATCTAACCTCGACTTAAACAACACCTTTTTGTTGATGTCGCCCTCAACAAAAACAAGCTTCTCCACTCCAGCAGAAAAACCATATTCGATTTTCTCAACACACTGGTCCCGATCTTCCAGACCAAACTGAAAACATGAGTAAAGATACCAAGAATCACCATCAACATTTATTGGCAAGAACTCACCCATCAATTCAAGGTTTTCCTTCAACGCGCTGTGCGCTTTTGGTGATAGGACTAAATAAGTTCGTAGCCAAAGACTCACATCCGGTAGTTGAGAATTACTGTCGAGGACATCTTCAAAGCAGACATCGACTTGCTTCCAGATGTCTTGCAGAGAATCATTTTCGGTCGGTTGCCTTAAGATGCGTTCAAATAAATTGAAGTCTCCCAACTGCGTTGCCATCTCATCGGGTGTTGAACACATTGTTTGAAAGTGTTCGTGGTCATCACATATCCTGAAAACGTTCATTAACCTGTCCAACTATTGTCTTTACTGCCCATCACTTTCTCTGGATAGGTTCCTTTTTTCAAGTGCATTTTGACTTGAAAAAGCCTTGCTTCGAAGTGTTTTTTCTCAACCGTTGTTCGCGCAAACTTCGCACTGATCCAAGTTTCATAATTATATCGATGTAGTGAACGATGAGCAGGTGATTGTGGGTCTGCCCAATTGTATGTGGCATTGGATAAAAAGTTCATCAGCCACACACCGTTACGAGGGTCGTTGATACCCACTCGATGCAGGTGCATATTTAGTCGAGCGGCTCTCATATCCGCTTTACGAAATCGACCTTCACCCGGAATGATATGATGAGGCTCGTGGTTTTGTGTCGGTTGAGGCTCCCCTGCTGCCGTTAAGTTACCAGCAAGCCTTCCTGTTGGATGATGCTTTTCACGCAATAGATCCGAAGCATTTTTCTGTAAGTTTTCTCTGGTGTAGCTTTCAAGCTTATCTTCAAGGTCTTCGACTCTTGCATGGGCAATAAGCTCGATCCGTTTCAATTTCAGAAACTTCAGGTCTCGCGCTTCAGCAATAAGACGCTTGTCTCGTTGTGCTTTCGTTTCACTCTTAGAAGGCGTCGTACGATATTTCTCATAGAAATCAGCAACGAGTAGATCATACCTATCTAAAGCTAACTCCGCCGCTGAAGCCTCTTTGGGACGCCTCGATGCTTTACCAACAATACTCAAACCAGTCTGCATATCAATCTCCTATGTGCAAAACTAGTTGGATAACACTAGGAATTTAGGTGAGCAAATACTCAGTCTTTGGCTTTCGATTCAATAATCATTCATCGTGCAAGTTTTGATGGTATGCATCAGTATTGAGAACAAAATAGGCTTTGAACAATCCCAAAACTAACCATCAACAATATTCAGATAAGCCGCCCACTTCAGCGGGGAGCGAGTGAAACCAATGGTCTTGCCCTTCCCACCAGTAGCAAAATCAAGATCTTTCTCAGGGGCAGTTATCTGATGTACAGCATAAGGGCCACTTTGCTTCAAGCCTGACAACGATGAAATCGGAAGAATCCGGACATCTTCAGTAGGCTCAATCAAAGATTGAACTTCATAGAAATAGCGCCGCACAGTTTTTCGACAGAGACGAGCTGTTTTCGCAACTAACGTGATACTAAGTGATTCCCCCTTATTCAATAGATATCGACCGGCGTTTATAACGCGCTTTTTAGTTTTCTCACGCCTAACTTGATGTGTTCTCGCCGCCGCTAAGCTTTGCCTTTGCTTAATGTCTAGGTCACTCGACAGATCCATCACTCCGCGCCTTACACGCGAACAAGCGTAATACTTATCCCAAGTCCACCGAGCAACACTTTTAACCAAGGACTCGACTTCGCTATGCCTCAAAGGAGTCTGCGTATCAAATGAGTGGTTCTTGTATGCTGCAAAGTAACTGACACGACGTTTGAAATTCTCATAGCTCCCTTCCCGACGCTCAGCCTTTACAATCGAATAGGCATAGTGGCGAGCATATTCAAATAAAGTGCAATTACGGGAGTGAGACATGTCATCTAGATTTGAGGGTTCACGCCAATACAAAGCCGCTTCAACTACTACAGAATCAGCTAACTCACCAAGCTCATAAACTTGGGAATGAAGTTCTGTTGTTTGCCACCATGGATGAAAAGGTGTCTTAGCCACTGGCCCTGAATAAGCAAGATCTGCCTTGAGCCGCAAAGCCATAGCTTGATATACCGCCTTAAGGTATTGGATAGGTTTACTTCTCGCATTGTCACTATTACAAACCGGAACAATCGCATAGTAGAGGTGGGCTTTGTTACTGTGCCGATTTCGGACAATGAGATTAGGAGCGGGTACCCCTTCATCTTGCCAAATGTAAGGGTTAGGGATTGGCCTATCTTCATGGTCAATGTCGAACACTAACCAAGAAAGCATATCTTTACGGTTAACCTGCATATAAGGCCAGCGGATAGCATAATGCCTTGGTCGAACAAGCATTGCGGTTTTATTATCGCTGCATCTAGACAGATACGGGGCTTCATCGAGCAAACGCTGAAACGAATTGCTCGTTGTTTTTAGAGGGAGCATGGCAACCTGCCTAAAGTTATTTAGTCATGGTTAGGAAGCAATTGATAACCTTCACAGGCATACACTGACCAACACTATCAACAATCCCGATGCACACAGATGTAACCTTCGATATTGAATCAATTGTAGAAACAGGGTCATTATTAATGTTGAAGGGCTCAAGACTTAGAGGGGCTCTTAGTGTGAGAGCTCCCTCTAGTTTCTATGAACAAGGAGACATGTCATTCTTTCGTCTCGCTTGCAAATGTCTTAAGAGCGATACCAGCTTGGTTGTGTATATCACGCCAGATCCGAATCAAGTTACTTTGACACGCCTCTTGTCCCTCCACTTGGTTATCTCGATACTTAGCGATATTTAGTGATGCTACGTTCTGAAGGTGGAGTGCTTCATCAACGTTTGAGATAGGTATCTGAACGTTTAGATAACTCATACCCTGCCCCCCATAGCTTCTAAGCAATATTGTTCAAACTGGTAGAGGCCTTCATCGTCGAAATGGCCAAGATCTCTAAGCGCCAGCATTTCTACGAACAAACTGCGATTGCTGAAATCCAAATAAGACCAATGATGAAGTTGCGGTACGCACTTAGCATTTCCAGAGCGATACCAACTGACAAATGAATGGGAGAAGAAGACACGAGCGCGCTCTCCCTCCATCGCATCACGTATGTCAGCCAAAACGTTTGATTGAGGACGATGTACCTCGGGAGGAGGCAGTTTCTTTGCAATAGCCTCAAGGTATTGCAGTATTGTTTGCTGTTCTTCCATACCGCTTTGCCTAAAGCGTTTTTGTATCTGCTCTATTGACTGATTCAATAAAAATAGTTCTAAACTTTCCATACTAACCTCCAAGTCATAGCCACTAAGTGCGTATGTAAAAAACGTCCAATTGAATAACTCAACCTAAAGCAGTAATAGCTTCACGAGCCGCCATTTCATGCATGGCAACCATGTTAATCAGAGGCTTATCACGAGGTTTGTCTTTAGGTTTGATGATGACTCGCCCTTCCGTCACGAACTGGCGGATAGTGCCCATCGGCAGTCCAGTGATGCGAGAGTATTCTTCGTAAGTCACATAAGGGCTTAAGGGTGGTATCTTGTACGTTAACATAGTGATATCCTTGCATTTATGTCTATCTTCATCGGTTGTCTTTAGCTTTGGTCGGCGCGACAATCAACTTTCGAGTACAATATTGATCAATTATTATGGATAGTCAACAGCAGATATCAATTTTCGAGTACCTAAAAGGTGAGGATTTTACTCAAACCTTGAAGGAGTCTCTGGGTTTATCCACATTTGCAGAGCTCGCAGATGTGACGAACGTAAGTCGTCAGACAATTAGCACTTGGAATGCTCACAACAGGAACTCCCACGAGTTGGTTGTTCGTATTCATTTGAGGACAGGAATCCCCGTTCATGAATTAATTCTTCCGAAGGGCTACCCTCTAGTGGATCTCCATCATTCATTCTGGAACGACAAAAAGACTAACGAGGTTGTAGCTGGTCTATCTAGCCCAGAACTGTTGAATCCTCAACTCTCTGTAGTGGTAGTTAAGAGCTTCTGCCTCACGAACGGCCAGCTTGTCCCAACTGGAGAGATTCCATACGCACAGCGCATGTTTAACTCATGGGACTTAGATGCAGCTAACACAGTAGAAATAGAAACTAGCGAAGGCCGTTTTCTAATCGACAAGGGCCAAAATGACGCGGTTAGTGGAGATTACTTAATCGATATGAATGGGCGGCTATCCATTAACCATATTCAGCGACTACCAAATAAACTGGCGGTCGTATTTGGCAATTCGACAGTTGAAGTATCAGAAGAAGATATCAAAGTGATTGGCCGCGTAGCGGTGGCGTTAGAGAAGAAGTAATGGCTAAAGAGTCCAAATACCTTCATAGATTAAACTTCGGCTTTTCTAGCGAGAAAAAAACTTTTGAAGCATTAACAGATAAACTCGGGAAAATCTTTTATCTGGTCCTAACAGTAGCCGGCACAGTATCTCTTACTTATGCTGGAGGGTTCGTTGGAAGTGCCCTTTCGATACGTTCTTCAGAGAATGGGGGGGCATGGTATGGACTTGACGGAATCAGTGAATACTTGGGCGTTCTAATCTCGCACCCCACTCTTCACTTTGTATATGGCGCTTTATTATTAATCTTCGGACTTACAGGCACATACAAAGATTACGAGAATCTCGATAAAAGAAATCGAGAGCTGGAAAAGCAAGAAGATTGTAGTACCAGAAAACTGTCCGAGCTAAAATCATACCTTGAAGAATCAGAGGTAGAGAATGCGACCCTAAATGGACGGATGAAAGCTAAGCATGCGCAATTGGTCGAAACTTGGTTAAATGGGGCTTTTAGCCAACTATTAAAAGTAAATACTCACGCTAGAGTTTCAATCTACTACTACTATAATGACGCGTTTTTTATATTGGCTAGATATTCACCAAACGGACGAATAGGTAGAATCAACAAACAAAAGTTTGCGTTAAATCAAGGTGTTATCAGCAAAGTATATGAGCACCTTAAGTGTCATGAGTCCAATGCACCTAAGCACTCGGATGATCCAAATGCGTATAAGCAATACATGATGCAACATTACGGGTATAAGCAGGAGCAATTGGACACATTTAATATGAAGAGTTGCCGTTACTTCGGGGAAGCAATACGAGAAGCCGATTCAGTGATAGGAATAATCCTTTATGAAAGTGAAATCCCTGAAGATCTAACTGATAGCGAAACAATTGATAATATTAAGAGCTACCACAAAAATTATTGGAGTCATCTATGCCAGTTTGTTCGGCATGGGATTGAGCATGACTTATCCACAAAACAACACGATAATAGCATCAACGATAAAGATGCATTAGAGGCATTGGGAGGAAGGAAACGATGAACAACCTTCAGCGTATAGTTGCTTATTTATGTTGCAATTACCCTTATGGCTCAGAGCTGTCTAAAGCACGACTTACTAAACTAGTATATCTGGCCGATTGGTTCAGTGCTCTAGCTGATGAGAGAACATTGACAGATATTGAATGGGTGTTTAATCATTATGGTCCGTATGTAGATGATGTTGTAGACAGCGTGTCTCGCCATAACAGCTTCAATATTGAAAGAACTCAAACGATGTATGGTTCTGATAAATGGGTCATATCTTACGATGGTGATCGGGAAGAACTAGACTCATTGGATGAGCGAACTAAAGAGATATTAAACTTAGTCATAACCAACACCCAGACTATGTATTTCAATAGCTTTATTGATTATGTTTATTCAACTTACCCAGTAAGGGCACAAAACAGATATGCTCATTTAGATCTCGTTGAGCTAGCAAACGAGTACCTTGCTCAAGAAACAGAAGCATAGATTATATGAAAAGGCTCCTATCGGAGCCTTTTCATTACTTTAGTGGTTTACCAAGATTTTTTAACTTTCTTAGTTCATTAAATGAGATATCAGGTTTAAATAGTACCTTATGGATATTTGGATTATGAATTATAAGTTCAGAGCCTTTACGTTTGGTCTGCGCTGTATATGTTAGGCCAAATGGTTGTGGCTCAAACTCTGCATATATACCAGCAATCTCAGGAGTATCATCATAGGTAACAATCCAAGGATGCTGAATATTTCTCACACTACGGTAAAGACGGTAGTGGTCATTATGCTCAAAGAAGTTTTGGTAAAGACCTTTGCCTTTAATATAGTAGGGCGGGTCGATATTAACGAGGCATGGGCCTTCAATGTCAGGTAGGTATTCATCAATAAACAATGTGGCATCGACATTGGTTAAAACTATATTTTCTCTACGTGCTGCAATAGCCCTAATTTGCTCAATCAGTCTTTCTTTGTTGTATCGACAGTCTAGTAGGTAGTTACCATTTTGCTCTAGGCCACCGATCACACCCGCTTTAATGATCCCTGAACGGTTTGTTCTATTTAAGAAAAACGTTGCAAACCCCAGTTGAAGAGAGTTGGTCTTGTCATTGGAATAAACTTCCTTTTGTCTGTACCACTCTTCTATTGTAACGTCGGTGTTTTCTATCAACTGACAAAGCTCATCAGTGCGATTTAGCACGCTATACCAAAAAGCATGAATTGCGGGATCTAAATCGTTAACCCATACATTTTCAACATGCCCCTCTAAAAGTAGATACCATGCGATTGCGCACCCACCGGCGAATGGCTCCACGTACGCTCCACCCTCAAGCCTATTTAGCTTAAGAGTTTCCACGACATATGCAGTAAGTTTGGACTTACCACCAGGATACCTTAGCGGTGAATAAAACATTATCTTTCCTTCAATTCAATCAGGACTTTCAGCAGGGGCGTAAGCATATCCCAAAAGCCATTTACAAATCTATAATCAATTTTATGGGTTTCGTGCCCATGCATGTAACTGTTCAACGTATCCAAACTATGTTCATTGTTTGGTTGAAGTAGCTTGCTGATAACTTTGTTTGCTTGAGATTCGTTCACATGGCTATCGCACAAAAACTTAAGACGTTGCTGCAAGATAGTGTGATTGTAGTCTTTGCTATATTGTTTGGCCACAAGCTTTTCTAATTTATTTCGACGAATAAAATCATCGACTGACAGATCAAGAAACACGCGAAGAGTTATAGATGCCGAATGAGTATAAAGATGCACTGGCACTTTTTTTAGCTCGGAAAACAGGCTATTAAGCTTAGCACTTTGTACTTTAATCGTCGTTTGGGGGATAACCATTCGAAGTCGATTACCCTTATGCTTAACTGGTGCGTCTACCTTAATTTGAGCGGAGTCAGGTACACCATTTTGCTCATTAACGTTATTTGTTGTGTCAGCTTTAGGTTCCGCATCATTGTCAGAGCTGTTCGATTCAACTTTTTCTGGGGAGTCTATTGATGTTGAAAGAACTTTTTCTTTGCCATCCTCAGGGAAAGTAACTTCTGGAAGTACAGCAAATATACTTTCGTTCTTTTCTGGTATCGAACGGGTGTTTACTACGAAGTCTAAGTCATTAGGTTCGATATTGAACATCAGTTTAAGAAATTTACCATACGCATGAAGGAAGCTATCTTCGTTCGAGGTAATTTTTACTTTCATTCCATCAAACTGAACCCCCCAACGATCTCGGACGGACTCGCTCGCAAACCAACGCTCGAGTATAGTCATAGATATGCGGTTGCTATCAATTAGCTCTTTTTCTTCCTCGCTCATCAAGTCTGTAACTTGCTTACGAGTGGCTAAGTCACGCAATTGAACATATCGAAGTGCTTGAATTATCTCAGAACGAGTGAAGCCTGTTACTGCGATAATTTTATCAATCTCGTGATCGTACTCATCATACAAACTCACAATGAATCGCTGTTGCTGCAAACGCTGCCACGGTTTCTGAATAGAGCTAGTCGAATGACGCTGTAAAACATACCAGCGTGTTCCTTCTAGGCTTGGTGCTACACATACTTGCACTTTTTCAATGTCGTTTCGGTCAATGAGCTTTGACTGCTGCAAAATGAACTTACGAATTGACTTAGGTGCTTTCTCTGGATTTCGCAGCAGCTTGAGAGCCAAAATACGGCGATTTCCTTCTGCAACAATATAGCGATCGGTTTCGTCTTTCCAAACAACAATAGGCTCAAAATCCATAAATCCGAGTTTGATAATCGATTTAATTAGCTCAAAAAAGCTCGCTTTGTCTGAAGGCTCACTGATAATTTCTTCTGCAAAATCAGCTAACTTTATTCTCGACTGACTCTCTGCTGTGTCAAAACGGGGGTTTTCTTTCCAGAGTTTCAGATAGTCAACCGAACGGGGAGTACGCTTTTCCCACCATTTATTTTTGTTACCAACCACTGCCATTAAACCTCAAGCTATATGTCTACGGGTATAATATTCATATAAAACGAGTATGTTAAGCACCTTAATGCTCATTTGAGTAGGATTGCTTATATTTGGAGCAAAACTTGACTATCATCAAAGACTAATAACTGTATATAAGAACAGTTTTGGTACAAGTATCGAGTCAAGCTAGAGAGCATGCCCTAACTTGACTTACCTCTGTCGTTCAATTGTAGAAATGTCCCCCTTGTCTTGAACAAACTTAACTACAATTGCTTGTTTTTGACGTACTCTTCTAGTTCACCACGTATCCGCACATTCAAACTTAGAGCAGCGAATGCGTTAGAAAATTTCTCTGTCGTCAATTTACAATCAGAAAATGGCTCCTCACCTCTAGCAAAGCCCCCCATCCACCAATACTTGAAGCTCCGCTAATGAATATAAACATGACTTTCTATATGAAGGATTACCAACCCCTTCAGTCTTAATTACCTGCATTCTTGCATCATGTATCTGTAGTAACATTAAAATTTTTGCCAAATATTCAGCTACATCCGGCGTTGCCGATTTTATACATTCTTTGAAAGCAGGGATATGGCGCTCAGGTGTGTCTGGTATTTCAGTCTTTAGAGCATTTCTCTTGTGCCGAGGTTCTTTAGAGCTTTCATATGCCTCACTCAGTACCTTTGCGCTTTTTCTAAAGTGGTCACATAATTCATTGAGCGCCTGTGGCACGAAAGCCTTAGCTACTATAAATTCTCTTTCCAGTTGTTTGGTGACGTGATATCGAGATATGTTAAATGCTATTAAAGCCAGCCATGAGTACCACACGCCATGTACATACTACCAACTCCACTTTCCTTCAATAAACGGGTGGATAAACATCGAATATAAATAGACAAGAGTTACAACGACACTAAAAAAGTTCAGCGACCGAATTGGATTTTCAACCTCAAATAAGTATCGATACGGTTTCAACATTCCTCCAACCGAAAACGGTTCTTGTTCAACATTCACTTTCTAACTCCAAACATCATATAACCCTCGACAGCCTTCAAAATGATCGATTTACGCCTTCATAATGCTATTTTTTCATAGACATACAATTCATAAGAAAAACTAAGACACACAACTTCTTTAATCACATCTAATAGAACCAACCATATTTCTGTCATTCCTGTTCATTCATTATCAACTTAAACATTGCAAAAACCTCCACATAGAAATACTGTATATAAAAACAGCCACATTTATCTCGCTATGACGATACGAAATCTAAAAGATGGCAGTAAAAACCCTTGGCTGTGTGAGTGCTATCCAACTGGCCGCTCAGGTAAACGAGTCCGTAAAAAATTTGCTACTAAAGGCGAAGCTGCTGCTTTCGAGCTCCACATAATGAAAGAGGTGGACGATAAACCTTGGCTTGGAGCAAAGCCCGATCACCGCCGACTTTCTGACTTGGTTGCGCTTTGGTTTAAGTTACATGGCAAGAATCTAAAATCCGGTGACCATTCTCGCTTGCGTTTGGAAATCATGGTTGCTGATCTCGATAATCCAATCGCTGCTCATCTGAACTCGCAACAATTGGCATTGTACAGAGCCAACCGCTCAAACAAGGGGAGAGGCAAACAACACAAGGAGTTGTCGATCGCCTCTAATAATACTGACTTCGGCTTGCTGAAATCTGTGTTCAACAAGTTGATAAAGCTTGGTGAGTGGAAACTACCCAATCCGGTGAACGGTATTGATGCCATCAAAAAGCCACAAACTGAACTGGCGTTTTTATCCGATCAGGAAATTCAGCATTTATTCGAAGTGGCAAGGCAAAGCCCAGTTGGTGACGAGATTATTAAGATATACAAGATTTGTTTATCAACTGGTGCGCGTGTAAGGGAAGCGATATTTCTAAAAGGCTCCAACTTAACGAAGTACCGAATCACGTATAGCAACACCAAAGGCAAACGCAACCGAACGGTGCCCATTTCGGAAGACTTATATAACCAGATTTATAAGCCAACCAATGATCGCCTTTTTACTTGCAGTTACAGAGTTGTGTATAAATGGCTTAGGGTAGCATTGCCACACTTACCTGAAGGGCAAGCAACTCACGTTCTGCGCCATACCTTTGCAAGTCACTTTATGTCAAATGGCGGCAACATACTTGTTCTAAAGGAAATCCTCGGTCACAAGATGATTGACCACACTATGATTTACGCCCATTTCTCACCAAGCCATTTGAGTGATGCGGTGCGCTTCAACCCTCTCGTAAACCTCAATATCTAGCCGCCACAAATGGCGACAAGATGGCGGCAGCCGTCATTAAACATCGGTATTTATAGGCATTCATCAGAACGGGATACTTTTCAAACACTTGAAATAGCGAGGGATTACTAGGTTTTGCGAGGGTTATAGAAAGAATATAACATAATAAAGCTTTATGTTCATTCCACTAACCTAAAAAAGAAAAAGGAGCCAATGCGGCTCCTTTGTATTCTATCGCCAAATTTGAGTATTTACGAATTACTCAGCGTCACCTTCAACGCGTGCTGCCGCTTCTTTGATAAGAGGCTGAAGCTCACCTTTCTGGAACATTTCCAAAATGATGTCACAACCACCGATCAGTTCGCCTTCAATCCATAGTTGTGGGAATGTTGGCCATTGAGCGTATTTTGGTAGCTCAGCACGGATGTCTGGGTTTTGTAGAATGTCTACGTAAGCGAACTTCTCGCCACAAGCCATTAGCGCCTGTGCAGCTTGAGAAGAGAAACCACAGCTAGGCAGTTTCGGTGATCCTTTCATGTACAGCAAGATTGTGTTTTCAGAGATCTGCTGTTTGATTTTATCGATAGTTTCCATCGCTTCCTCATTCATGGATGTGAACTTTAATTATTGCCACATTTTACTCAATAACCACAGAATAAAAACCATATAATTAGTAAGTCTTTGTGGGTTTTATCTTAAAATATTTTCATATCGGGGTTTTAATAAAGTAAAAACTTGCTAAAATACTTTTCAAGTCAGTCGTAAAGACTACATATAAATAAAAACACTGGAAGCAATCGAAAGGTAACCCTTTCATATCTATGGAGAATTGAGCAATGGCATTTGAACTACCAGCTCTACCTTACGCGAAAGACGCACTAGAACCACACATCTCTGCTGAAACTCTAGATTTCCACCACGGTAAACACCACAACACTTACGTAGTTAAGCTAAACGGTCTTATCCCTGGTACTGAGTTCGAAGGCAAAACACTAGAAGAAATCATCAAGACTTCTACTGGTGGCGTATTCAACAACGCAGCACAGATCTGGAACCACACGTTCTACTGGCACTGTCTAGCGCCAAACGCAGGCGGCGAACCAACAGGTGCAGTTGCTGACGCGATCAACGCAGCGTTCGGTTCTTTCGAAGAATTCAAAGCAAAATTCACTGATTCAGCAATCAACAACTTCGGTTCTTCATGGACTTGGCTAGTTAAGAAAGCTGACGGTTCTCTAGAGATCGTTAACACGTCTAACGCAGCGACTCCTCTAACAGAAGAAGGTACTACTCCACTTCTAACTGTTGACCTATGGGAACACGCTTACTACATCGATTACCGCAACGTACGTCCTGATTACATGAACGGCTTCTGGGCTCTTGTAAACTGGGACTTCGTAGCAGAGAACCTAGCGAAGTAATTTACTTCCCTCTAAGTTCAATTTAGTCATATTTAAAAGCTCGCACTATTGCGGGCTTTTTTATTGCTCCTAAAACCAGTTTATTCAATTAATCCCCTCTTTTTCCTAAAGTTCTTTCCGTTGTTGCCGTTAAAAGTGCATCAAGCGAGGAACATCATGCAAATCCATACTTTAGACAAAGCAGCAATCATCAACGAACTTCAGTTCGGTAATGGTATTAACCATGCCGTACACGAAGGTCGTCGCGCTGATTTCTCGCTGATCCTGTCTATGTTCTCTAATGATGTTCGCGATGTGGTTCCGGTTGAAGAAGTCCAAGAAGTACTCACGAGTGATGACATTCTTCGCCAACAGTTCGGGTTATCTCAACCTCAAGCGCTTCGCTCAGACAGCAGCAGTTACGAGCTAGCTGCAGAGCAAGCAAAACAGTTCCATGATGCAGGATTGCCCTCAGCAAAACTGAGCCACTACTTAAAACCAGATGCGCTAACCTATTTGCCTCAAGACACGTTCAACCTACCGGAAAACGTCTATCACAACCTTTCCGGTCATGAGCGCCGTAGTTTAGGCGAACGTAACAAAACACTGATTCCTGACGCTGGGCTTTACAATCAATTAGTGACGGCACAGCGTCAGTATCAAATCCAAGCGCAAGCTTAACACTCCGTGTTCACCCCAACAGATTGCATTCTGCACACGTCAGAAATGTGACGCCTTACAAATTCCCAAACAATAGTTGCGGTTCAAAAGCGTTACTTTGAAGCTTTTCACACTGAGCTCATAAAAATTCATCCATGCTGTTAGCACAAACCACTGATGTATTGTTAACACAAGAAATGACAGTGTAGGTGCTATGGATATTAAAGAATCAATCATTCTCGTCACTTCCGCAGGAACTATCCTCGGCAGAACATGCTCTAGTCACTTTGCCCATTTAGGGGCAACGATTGTTCTTTGCGACCAGAATCCAACGGCCTTGAGAGCCAGTTATGAGCAAATTAGCGCCTTTTCAGATAAGGTGTACGCCATTAATGTGTGCAGTGATAACACCACGTCCATCAATTTATTGTTTGACCAAATAGAATCTCAGCTTGGTGCGACACCAGATGTCATCGTCAATTGTTGGACTAGTTCACCAATGCCAAGTTTGATGGCTCCAGAACCAATGAGTACTTATATCGATCATCTTTCATCTGCGGCTCGCTTTCTTTATACCTATGGTCAAGTGAGCGCAGAGCGCTTCCGCTCCAGAGAAAAGAAAGGCGTAATCGTCAATGTCATTTCTCATGATAATCATGAAGATCTCACGGGTGTGGAAAGCATGGCGGCATTAGTCTCTGGTTTTACCCACAGCTGGGCAAAAGAACTGACCCCTTTCAACATCCGAGTTGGTGGTGTCATCCCTTCAGTAAATCATACGAGTGAAGATGTAGATGAACGACATTGGGCTCAGATCCAAGATGAGCTAGTGAGGAATACGGCTTATATTGTTGCTAACGAGTACTTTAGCGGTCGAGTCGTAACGACCGAAGTCTGAGTAAACCTCCTAACCAAAACACCTCTTCAAGCAGAACTTCTCATAATCATAAAAAAAGCCCCAGTCTCTCGACTGGGGCTTTGCTTTTTCCCGATGGTAGATTTCGTGCTAGCGAAAACCTATCCCATAACTAACGTCTTGCTTATGCGTTAGCTTTTTCTTTCTTAGCTTTTGGTGCTGCTTCTTTCGCTACTTGGTCTGCTTTCTTTTTGATAACAGTTGTACCTTCGAAAGTTTCGCCTTCAACGAATGCTTTACCGTAGTAAGAAGCCATTAGTACTTCTTTTAGCTCTGTGATTAGAGGGTAACGTGGGTTCGCACCAGTACATTGGTCATCGAACGCTTCAACCGCTAGCTCGTCTAGCTTCGCAACGAAATCTGACTCTGCAACGCCTGCTGCTTGAATCGACAGCGGGATGTCTAGGTCACCTTTCAGCTCTTCTAGCCATGCTAGTAGACGTTCAATTTTCTGAGCAGTACGGTCACCAGCTTGGCTTAGGCCTAAGTGGTCAGCAACTTCAGCGTAACGACGACGTGCTTGTGGACGGTCGTACTGAGAGAATGCAGTCTGCTTAGTTGGGTTATCGTTCGCGTTGTAACGTACAACGTTCGAGATTAGTAGCGCGTTAGCAAGGCCGTGTGGTAGGTGGAACTCAGCACCAATCTTGTGCGCCATTGAGTGACAAACACCTAGGAATGCGTTCGCAAACGCGATACCAGCGATAGTTGCCGCGTTGTGTACTTTCTCACGAGCGATTGGGTCGTTTGCACCGTTTGCATAGCTTGATGGTAGGTATTCTTTAAGCATCTTAAGTGCTTGTAGAGCTTGACCATCAGAGTATTCGTTAGCAAGAACAGATACGTAAGCTTCTAGAGCGTGAGTTACTGCATCGTAACCACCGAATGCTGTTAGAGACTTAGGCATGTTCATTACTAGGTTCGCATCAACGATAGCCATGTTTGGCGTGATTTCGTAGTCAGCTAGTGGGTACTTAGCACCAGTCTTGTCGTCTGTAACAACCGCGAATGGAGTAACTTCTGAACCCGTACCTGAAGTTGTAGTGATACATACAAGCTCAGCTTTTTGACCCATTTTAGGGAACTTGTAGATACGCTTACGGATGTCCATAAAGCGCATTGCTAGTTCTTCGAAGTGAGTTTCTGGGTGCTCGTACATTACCCACATGATCTTCGCAGCATCCATTGGTGAACCGCCACCTAGAGCTAGGATTACGTCAGGTTGGAAGCTCTTCATTGCTTCTGCGCCTTTCTCAACAACAGATAGTGTTGGATCCGCTTCTACGTCGAAGAATGTTTGAACTTCGATGCCTTGCTCTTTAAGCAGTTTAACTACTTCGTCAGCGTAACCGTTGTTGAATAGGAAACGGTCAGTTACTAGGAATGCGCGTTTCTTACCTTCTAGGTCGCTCATTGCGATTGGAAGGCTACCACGACGGAAGTAGATAGACTTAGGTAGTTTGTGCCACAACATGTTTTCAGCTCGCTTAGCTACAGTTTTCTTGTTGATAAGGTGCTTAGGACCAACGTTTTCAGAGATAGAGTTACCACCCCATGAACCACAACCTAGAGTTAGAGAAGGTGCTACGTTGAAGTTGTAAAGGTCACCGATACCACCGTGAGTAGTTGGGATGTTTACAAGGATACGTGCAGTCTTCATCTTGTCACCGAAGTAACGGATGCGGTCTGCGTTAACGTCTTGGTTAGTGTAAAGACCAGATGTGTGACCGATACCACCGATTTCAACCATTGTTACTGCTTGAGCAACTGCGTCTTCGAAGTCGTCAGCGCGGAATAGACCAAGAGTTGGAGATAGTTTCTCGTGAGCGAATTCATCATCGTAAGAAACTTTACCTAGGCCTTCACCTACAAGTACTTTTGTATCAGCAGGAACTTTAACACCAGCCATTTCAGCGATTGCAGGAGCAGGTTGACCTACGATTTTCGCGTTTAGTGCGCCGTCGATAAGAAGTACTTTACGTACTTTATCAGCGTCAGCTTTAGATAGAACGTGAGCTTTGTGAGAAGCGAAGCGCTCTTTCACTTCGTCGTATACTTCACCAACTACGATTGCAGCTTGCTCAGAAGCACATACTACGCCGTTATCGAAAGTCTTAGACATAAGGATAGAAGCAACAGCACGTTTGATGTCAGCTGTTTCATCGATAACTACAGGAACGTTACCTGCACCTACACCGATTGCTGGCTTACCAGAAGAGTAAGCTGCTTTAACCATGCCTGGACCACCTGTTGCAAGGATAAGAGCGATGCCATCGTGCTTCATAAGAGCGTTAGAAAGCTCTACAGATGGTTGGTCGATCCAACCGATGATGTCTTTTGGAGCACCCGCTGCTACTGCTGCATCTAGAACTAGTTTCGCAGCATCGTTAGTTGAGTTCTTCGCACGTGGGTGTGGCGAGAAGATGATGCCGTTACGAGTTTTTAGAGATATTAGAGATTTGAAGATTGCTGTAGAAGTTGGGTTCGTTGTTGGAACGATACCACAGATGATACCTACAGGCTCTGCGATAGTCATCGTGCCTAGGTTGTCATCTTCTTCCAAGATGCCACATGTTTTTTCATCTTTGTATTTGTTGTAGATAAATTCTGAAGCGAAGTGGTTTTTGATTACCTTATCTTCAACAATACCCATTCCAGATTCAGCAACTGCTTGTTGTGCCAGTGGGATACGAGCATGGTTAGCTGCAAGAGAAGCTGCGCGGAAGATTGCGTCTACTTTCTCTTGTGAGAACGTTGCGAATTCTTCTTGTGCTGCTTTAACGCGTGCTACTAGAGCATCTAGTTCAGCTAAGTTAGTTACAGGCATGGTGGATCTCCTAAAATAATAAATATTAAAAACTTTTTAGTAAGGCTATTGTCTTTCGTTTTGACTGTTTATCAGCGTTTTAACTAACAACCATCTTAGTAAATTGCTTTCAGGGCTGAGTATAATATTTCAGAGTGTGAAAAAAATTGACTTGGATCAGTTCTCACAACTGAAATACCCCCAAAGTAGTGGTTTACCACAACAAAACCAGCTAAATAATTGATAAACAAACAAATTAAGCTTAATTTTTAATTGCACAAAAAAGAAGCAAACGAACTAAAAAATAAAAGAAACAACAACAATCTGTAAAAAAGTTTCATTTTTAGCCAACAAAATTACATGTGGACCCTAATTTTTGTGCTACTGAGAGTATATCGAATGCGTCATATCTCTCTACAAACCACCCTTCTTTTTGTGAAAAATGTGCGAATGTTAACGTTTGTGTAAATCAGTTCAGGTTCTCACCAGCCTTCTACGTAACAATTCGTTTCCAGAATGCATACATTTCTTTCAATAATTAGTTTTTCTCACAAATACTAGCCCAAATACGTTAGTTTTTTTCATTTCTTCCCAACGCACTTTTGCCTTACATTACCGCCTAAAATTACCCCCTCTCTTTTTCACTATTGTGAACGTTTACGAGTAAGCAACATGCAGACTTTAGAGTTAGCTATTTTCCTACAGTTTTTCTTAGGTTTGGTCGCAGCAGTGAACCCTGTTGGTATCATGCCTGTGTTCGTATCACTAACCGGTCATATGACGCCAGAAGAGAAAAGCAAAACCGCCACGACAGCCAATATTGCTGTCGCGAGTATTCTGATTATTTCTTTGTTTGCTGGTCAGTTGTTGCTGGACATGTTCAGTATTTCGCTCGATTCGTTTCGCGTAGCTGGCGGTTTACTGCTTCTAAGCATCGCATTTTCGATGATGAGTGGTAAGTTGGGTGAAGATAAGCAAAACAAGCAAGAAAAGACGGAATACGTAAGCCGTGAGCAAATTGGTGTCGTACCACTTGCCATGCCGTTAATGGCAGGTCCAGGTGCAATTAGCTCAACCATCGTTTACGGTGCACGCTACCCTAGCGCGCTGGATACAGTTGGTATCAGCTTAACGATCGTTTTGTTTTGTTTCTGCTCTTGGTTACTGTTCCGCTCCGCGCCTTTAATTGTGCGTTTCCTTGGACAAACTGGCATCAACGTGATCACTCGTATTATGGGCCTAATCCTCGGCGCGCTTGGTATTGAGTTTATCGCGAACGGTCTAAGAAACCTGTTTCCTGGTTTAGCCTAAGTTTCTTAACTTCTGGTATGATGTTGCAATCCGTTTCATTTTAACGTCGATAGTGCAACATCATGCCTCGCAAGTCTCTAAAGCATCATTTATATGTGATTATTTTCGGTACTCATACTCGTGCCGGACGCATCTTTGATATCGCGCTGATCGTCGCGATCATCGCATCTCTCGTGGTTCTTATTCTGGAATCTCTGCCGACTGTAATGACAGAATGGTCGCAAGAGTTGCGCTACGTGGAATATACTTTCACCGCTTTATTCACCATTGAGTATCTGCTGCGACTGTATTGTTCGCCCAAACCTAAGTCCTACGCCACCAGCTTTTATGGTGTCGTCGATCTCTTAGCGATACTGCCAACCTACTTAGCTATCATCTTCCCTGGCGCTTCCTTTATGGGGGTAGTCAGACTGCTGCGTGTTATGCGCATCTTCCGTATTTTAAAGTTAGTTCGCTATTTGCAAGACTCGAATATTTTATTGCGCTCCCTTTTAATGGCGCGACGCAAGATTATTATCTTCTTTAGTACGGTGGGAATTCTCGTCACCATCTTTGGTGCGTTGATCTTCGTAATTGAAGGGCCACACAACGGTTTTACGAGTATCCCAAAAAGCATCTACTGGGCGATTGTGACGATTACTACGGTAGGCTATGGCGACATGGTGCCGCAAACGCATCTCGGTAAAGCAATCGCGTCATTAACTATGTTGCTTGGTTATTCGATATTGGCAGTTCCAACCGGGATTATTACCGCAGAACTGAGCAATGAGATGAATGCTCACAAAGAGCTTGTGAAATGCCCCAACTGTAATCGCTCCGGTCATGATTCGGATGCCATGCATTGTAAGCATTGTGGTAGTGAGCTGGCAGATCCTGATAATCGCGTCGTCAGAGCGGATGAGGAAGATTAGAATCGGGAATCGGGAATCGGGAATCGGGAATCGGGAATCGGGAATCGGGAATCGGGAATCGGGAATCGGGAATCGGGAATCGGCGATATTTTGTCTTTCTGGGGACAAATTCTGTCAACGCCTTTTAGAACGTAGTTTCTTGCCTAGCGCTCCAACAAAATCCTCTCGATTCTTAAAGCAGAGTGCTCCCAAGTATTGGAGCGTAGCGTTCCCAACGACCCTGTACTCCAACTCTACGATTAAAAAAGCCGATGAACTCACATCGGCCTTTGCATAGCTGTAGGCTCTCAGGAAATAAACAAACCCTAAGGAAAAGTCTATTCTCGATTTAACAACCGTCAGTAAACACTTCCACGTTGTATTCGTCACCCGGCTCCATTGCAGCGGTGTACTTAACATAGCATTGCGTATCTTCAATTGCTTTGTTGTACGCACTTTCATCATCAGGAGCTGCGTCAATATATTCAGAGCGAGTCACAATCCAAGTGTCAGGATTACTTACTGACCCATGGTTGTGTGCACCCCATACCCACTCTTTTGTTAGATCATGGTATCCAGATTCGATATCTAAGAAGTTTTCCATCCCTCCCCTTTGAACAGCTGGATAACCATATTGAACGGAACCATAGCCTTCAACACTATATGACTCCTCATGTTCCATTCCCTCTACAGCCGTTTTGCCGAAAGCCATCTCCGAAGCATTATGGACAGAGCCACCTAGTCCCTTAATTACCGCTTCTCTCGCATCATGTTGAAGATTTAAAAACTTAGGTGCGGCAACGACGGCTAGAATGCCGAGTATGACGATGACAACCACTAACTCTATGAGAGTAAAACCTTTTGTATTTTGTTTCATTACCGCACTCCAATGGATTAATTTCGCGGCAACGGTATGCAACAAAAGTCAGCTTACTGTCATTGTAATATCAAAAAAGCGCCCAATTGGGCGCTTTCAAAATGACCATCTCAACATTGAGACAAATTAAGCTTTCTCAGCAAGTATGATTCGTAGAGTGCGGCGTAGTGGCTCAGCAGCCCCCCACAATAGTTGGTCACCTACTGTAAAGGCATTTAGGAAGTCATCACCCATTGCCATCTTGCGTAGACGGCCTACTGGAATAGACAACGTACCTGTCACTTTCGCTGGTGTAAGTTCTTGAGCCGTAATGTCACGATCGTTAGGAACGACTTTCACCCAATCGTTGTGCGTTGCGATGATCTCTTCGATCTCATCCATTGGTACATTTTGCTTCAGCTTGATTGTCAGAGCTTGAGAGTGACAGCGCATCGCACCAATGCGGACACATGTACCATCGATTGGCACTGGCGCATTTTGGAAGCCCAAAATCTTATTCGCTTCTACGCCCGCTTTCCACTCTTCTTTGCTTTGGCCGTTATCACGCTTGACATCAATCCAAGGGATAAGAGAGCCAGCTAGTGGCACACCAAACTTTTCTGAAGGGAAAGAAGAGCTGCGCATTGTGTCTGCAACTTTCTTGTCGATATCGAGAATAGAGCTTGCTGGATTAGCCAATTCAGAGCTTACAGAATCGTTGATCACACCCATCTGAGAAATCAGCTCACGCATGTTTTGTGCACCTGCGCCAGACGCCGCTTGGTACGTCATTGCGCTTGTCCACTCAACCAAACCCTTCTCGAATAGGCCACCAAGACCCATTAGCATTAGGCTTACTGTGCAGTTACCACCAACAAATGTATTGGTTCCACCATGAATACCTTGCTGAATTTGCGCAAGGTTTACTGGGTCTAGGGTAATAATAGAATCTTGTGCCATACGTAACGTAGAAGCAGCATCAATCCAGTAACCTTTCCAACCCGCTTGGCGTAGTGCTGGGTAAACTTTTTCAGTGTAACTACCACCTTGACACGTAACGACCGCATCAAGCTGTTTTAAACTTTCAATATCGAACGCATCTTGAAGTAGACCAGCATCTTTACCTAGGTTTGGTGCAGGAATACCTATTTGAGACGTGCTGTAGAAAACTGGCTCGATCAAATCGAAGTCTTTCTCTTCGACCATGCGCTGCATAAGGACTGAACCAACCATGCCACGCCAACCAACTAAACCTACTCTCATCGCATTAACTCTCCATGTATATTTCTGAAACTTTCTCCATAGTTCAATTTTCGACACAAAATCTCAAGCCCTAATTTGCAAATAAACGCAACTTTTTTAACGTTTGCGGCGAAATTTTATAATCAAGTCCATTTTCTTCCTTTTTCTTTACGCTCAACTGGATAGATGAAGAAAGAAAAGTGTGAAATCAACACCGATGGTCCTACCACCCAATGAGAAAACAACATTTGAAGCACATAATTTTTACATCACAAAACATTTCAAACCGTTAATATTAATAATTAATGGTGATTAATTTCACAAGCAAACGTTTTTACCGACGAACATCAAGATAAAGCACCAAATGTTCGAAATATAATTTTTGTTAATGTATGTTAGGCGCCGATTAAAACAGGGAGCGGCCTTCCTCTATTGCTCCAAGAACGACAGAGGCACATATGAAGCAAGTTACAACACGCTTACCTAGTCTGATACAGGTATTTATCTCACTAGGTTTGTTTCTACTTTTGGCATTTTCATTTACTGCCAAATTAGACCTTCCTATTCAGCTAGCGCTGTACATTGGTTGGTTCATTATCATACTGTTGGGTTTAAGGCTCGGCCATCAATACAAAGACCTAGAAAAAGCCGCATTAAGTGGCATTTCTAATGGCCTAGGTGCCGTGCTAATTCTTCTTGCTGTAGGAGCCTTAGTCGGTACTTGGATCTCAGGTGGTATTGTTCCGACCATCATCTATTACGGTTTGAAAGCAATCCACCCTTCTATCTTCTTGCTTGCTACCATGATCATCTGTTCTTTGACTGCGCTAGCAACGGGAACTTCTTGGGGTGCTGCGGGTACAGCCGGTATTGCCATGATGGGTATTGGTCAAGGTCTTGGAGTTCCAGCCCCAATCACCGCAGGCGCGGTGCTATCGGGTTGTTACTTTGGTGACAAAATGTCTCCACTTTCAGACTCTGTGATCCTTGCTTCTTCTATGTCGAATGTAGAAGTCGTTGAGCACATCAAGGGTATGCTACCTATCGCGCTGATCAGCTACATTATAACTGGTATCATGTTTACCGCATTTGGCTTTCACTTCGCTGGCAAAGTGGACATGAGCCAAGTGGATTCTGTTATTCAGGCAATGGAGCAACAATTTTTCATCACGCCTTATTCCTTTGTTCCAGTGGTCATCGTATTGGCTCTACTTGCGATGCGTATGCCTTCTTTCCCTGTGATTAGCTTTGGCTCTCTGCTAGGTATTATCTGGGCAGTGATGATTCAGGATGTGGACTTCCTGACAGCGTTTAACACGGCTTGGGCGCCATTTGCGATTTCTTCAGGAGTCGACTTCATTGATTCGATTCTCAACCGTGGCGGCATGTCTTCTATGTTGGGCTCTGTAGCGGTAATCGTGTTTGGTCTTGGTTTCGGTGGCCTGCTCGACAAAGTAGGCGTGCTTGAGACTATTGCAAAGCTGTTCGAACGACGTGTTCAGAGCGCGGGTTCACTTGCGACGAGCACGATTGGTACGGCCTTCATGGGTAACGTATTTGGCTCTGCGATGTACGTATCACTGATTCTTACGCCTAAGATCTGTGCGAAGAACTACGACCGCCTTGGCTACAAACGCAAAAACTTATCTCGTAACGCAGAGTTCGGTGGCACACTGACATCAGGTATGGTGCCGTGGAGTGACAACGGAATCTATATGGCAAGCATCTTGGGTGTGGCAACATTATCATACGCACCGTTCATGTGGCTGAGCTTCGTATGCATTATCGTTACCATCTTTACTTCTTACATGGGCTGGTTTGTTGATAAATGCGAGCCGACGGCTCCAGCAACAGAAGAACAAACAGAAGCTGAACTCAAGCAGCAAACGGCTTAAATCAGCTTTCCATAGATAGAAACTTTCCGTAAATAAAAAAGGACCGAATCATCGGTCCTTTTTTATGTTTGTCATTTAGTATTTACGCACAGGTAATCAAGCTGATTTAGACCCTGCTCTTACTGCTGAACGCTTACCTAATGCATAACCCAGTACCAACGGAGCAAAGAAGATAACCAAAATAAATAGAATGAAGTAAATAATTGTGCTCTTAACCAATTGAATCAATTTGTCCATCGCTAGATTCACAACTTCTTGTGAAACATGGTCTAGGTCTTGTGCAAACTTCTCACGCTCATTCGTAATAATTTGTGCGATTTCTTGGCGCTCTCTTGCCACCATCAATTCCAGAGCTTGACGCTCTTCACTCAACTGAGACAAACGCTCTTCCGTTTTCTGGTCAATGTCTTCAACCAAAGGCTGTAACTGTACCGCCATTTGCTCGGCTAAGTTACGCATGTACTCAGGGTTATTATCGATAAAGTCCTTTAACGACTCAGAAGTCACCTTCAAGCTATTTAGTGCTGCGTTTACTTGCTCAATACTTGCGGAACTATTTAACGCCAATAGTTGCGCTTTCCACGTCATGATCTTAGGCGTTTGCTCAGACACCAAACTTAAGCGGTCAGAAACATCACCGATGGCTTCTGGCATCGTGCCCAATGTTGTGACAGCTTCTTCTTCACTGATTTGGTTAGCCTCAAGCCAAGCACGGTAAGCGGGTGTACGAATCATGCTTAGATCCGCGAATGGGTATTTCTCTACAAAGTCAGCGACAAACACTTTGGTGTTTTCATAAACGTCTTTTTTCAAAAGAGACTGAGCGAGTTTATCGACTTCTTTGGCTAGATGTGCAGAGACTTGTTTAGCTTCACCCGTCGCAAACAAATCTTTGCCCGCACCTTCACTATAGAACTGGTTCATCTGGTGAGTGAACACCCACGTATCTATGAGCGCAGCCATTGGGGAAACTTGGTAAGCCGCCGCTTGAAGACCTTCTTCAGCATTGATCTTCCACAGCAGAATATAAGATTGGTTTACTTTGTCGCTCGGCTCATAGTTTTTTTGGAGCACATCAGCAGCTTGTTCGACTTGAGCAAAAAACTGTTGTGCGTATTCACGCGTCATTATACGCATGTTGAGTTCTTGTTTGGTGAGCGGTACAGTTTGGCTGTCGATTTTCACCTCTAGCAGGGAACACCCTGAAAGACTCAAAACCAAGCAAGCTACCATCAAAGAGGACAGTCGACGGATGGACATGAAATTACCTATGGTCAAAATGTGTAGAACAGGAACAGAACGAACCAAGGCATCAGGTTCGTGAACGCACCTTTAATACCTCAGCACCCTATATTTTAAGTCAGAGGAATATCAATCCGTTAGCACTTCTCGAATGTTTTCACTAATGAGAACTCTTTCGGCAAAAAGTGTCGTTTTCTTTAACGTATCTTCTAACTGACTCAATTTATCGTCTGAGATTTGCTCGCCTTGTTTAATTAAAGATTCGATATCTCCAGAGATATAGTGTAGAGGCATTGCACCTATACTGCCCGATACCCCTTTCAAGCTGTGCGCAACTCGCTGAGCATGTTCTTTATCTTCCAGTAACAACCTTCTTAGCTTACTGCCGTCATCAGTATGATCTTGAATAAACACGTCTAACAGCATGCGCACGGACTCTTCATCGTCGGACAAAGAATCAAGCATTCTTTCTATATCAATGTAAGGTTCGGGACTTTCATTTAACAACTGTTGGTGGGACTCGGAATCGCTTCTCTCAGGCCCGTTCGTCACCTCAGTTGAATTTGCTGGTTCAAGCTCCGTCTGCTCACTCCCCCGCTCAACCCTATCAAGTTGGTGAGAGAGTGGTTGTATTGGCGAATTTATGTTTTCTGAATCGGATTGATTTCCTTCGGTTAGAACTGACTCTTTAGAAGACAAAGCCCAACAAACACATACAAGTAAGGAAGCACTTACCATTATCAACAGCGAGAGGTAAACCAACAGTTTTTGTTCTAGCGAAGCACTAATCGCAGCCAGCTGGTTCGGGAATTCAGGGTTGAGCAATTGGCTCGCAAGATGACTGCCTTTTGCGTGAGCAGCAAGCACGCTGGATGTTTGAGCAAGGCGACGTTGGAAAGAGGACTGTTCTTCAAGCGCTAAAGTTTTCGATTCTGTAAACAACAAATCTAATTCTTGATAAGTGTCTGCACTCGTCGCAGAGTCACTAAACATCGCTTCTAGCACTAATGCGCCGAGCCGAAAGTACATCGTCTGTAGTGATTGAGAGTTGCTTGCCGACTCTCGACTGTTGCGTAATTGGTCTGCGAGCGCGACGAGTTCACTATCACTACCAATAAAGCTCTTCGCACCCTCTAAAAAACGGTCTGTCGAATAAAGAAGTTGGGTTAAGTCTGGAGCACCCAGTCCTTGGCCCTGTTCACTTTCGAGTTGTAAGCGAACCGCATAAACCAATTGGAGCTTAAGAGAAACTTGATCGACATGTTGAGCACGATATGGAAGTTCGAAATGAAAAATATTTCTTACTTCATCTACTTTGCTACCAAGTTCGTCCACGGTAGACATCGTTCTCATGGTCTGTTGCGCCTGAAGCCATATACCTACGGCAAACGCACACCACACAACAAATAAAATCCAGACGACTCGTCTTATTCCCTCTTTTAATTGCTGCAACACTCATTCCTCGACTATTTCTATTAATAACAAGCATATACCATGATTCATGCTCAAACTGTGCACACTTCACATAAAAAAAGAGAGCACATGGCTCTCTCTTTCTTGAATTAGTTGCGACTCAACTGATCTTTCAGATTCGGAGGCGTCCCTTTAATGGTCAGCGTATCCGTCTCCGGATCGTAGAAAATACGCTCGCCAAGCAACAGGCTGTCAAAGCTAATGTTCAAACCGCCACCTGCTCCTACGTATTTCGTCAATTTGCGTACGGTTGAGCGATCACCTGGGAAAGACTCTTCCAACTCGTAACCTTGTTCTTTAGTAAAGTCCATGAAACTGGTGCCATCTTGGCTAGGCGGTAATTCACCAGATAGCTCAGAAATTTGAACTTCATCACCAGTTTTAATTTGCTCGTTACAGTAGTTGTAAACTTGCTTTTTGTACTCATTCGCTTCTTGCTTCTCAAGCTTAGAGTCTGCACAAAAGTCTTCAACTGCCTGCATCAACACTTGGTTTTGCTGTTTGGTATCTAAGCCAACATCGGCTTGTAAGAAATCTAAGAAGAAGTCTGCCACTTTACGGCCAACACGTCCTTTGATGTAAGAAAGGTAACGATTTGATTCACGGTCAGTATCGTAGCTTGATAGGTCAATGCGCGCAGCAATATCCATTTTAGTGATGTCTAGATAATCTGTTGCATCAATATCCAAGCCTTCAGTTACCTTTAGGCTCTGGTTCATAGGCAAAATGCCGATAAACAAGTAATCCGTTGCTAAACTTTGGTATTCCGCAAACACTAAAATGCCTTCGTCTGCAAATGGGTACTTAATCAACTCTTCTTTCAAGCGATTTGCACTAATTTGTGAGAAGTCGTAAAAATCTCGCTCTCCTTTGCGCATTTCTTGAAGCCAAAATTGAAATTCGCTGTCTGACTGGAAAGAGCCAAAACCTTTACCTGCTTTAGAATGGAATACGCGATGCAGTTCCGCGACGAGGTTTTCTGTAGCGGTATCGTTCTCTAACGATGCCGGGCGAAGTTTAACAACCAGTTCGTCCTGATCGTTTTTGCACAATTGATGCAGAATAACGTTTGAAAGATGAAGGCTCATAGTGATTTTATCTTGCTACAAGGTTTAAGTTGTTGGGCATTGTAGGTTATCATAAGCCGCTTTTACTATCATTATTAGAGTCTTTATGCCGATTACATCTAAATATACTGACGAACAAGTAGAGAAAATTCTTGCTGAAGTGGGCGCTGTACTAGAAAAACACGCCGCCTCTCCTGAGTTGACGCTAATGATTGCCGGAAATATCGCAACCAATGTCTTAAATCAACAAGTTGCTGCTTCACAACGCAAAGTTATTGCTGAAAAATTTGCTCAGGCGCTCGTATCTTCTCTTGAAGTGCCAAAATCACACTAATAACGGATAATAGAACAAGTACATGGTAGACAGCGGAAACTCATACGGCGAACGTGTATCTCGACTGGTTGGTTGGGGTCACTGGTTTGCATTCTTCAACATCGTTGCATCGATGTTGATAGGTACGCGCTATATCGTTCAGTCGCCTTGGCCAGAGACCCTAATGGGGCAATTCTATCTGGCGGTATCCTGGGTTGGCCATTTTGGCTTTCTTGTTTTCGCGCTCTACTTGTTGGTTCTATTCCCGCTGACGTTTGTCCTGCCATCTAGGAAGCTTTTCCGTTTGGTGGCAGTGATATTCGCAACCGTCGGTCAAACGGTCTTACTGATCGATACCCAAGCTTACCAATCCATCAACTTGCACTTAAACCCCGTGGTTTGGGAGTTGTTGTTTAGCGAAGATAAAAGTGCCATCAGCTCTGACTTGCAGCACCTTTTTGTGGTTATGCCACTTATCTTCCTGGTTCAGTTAGGCTTATCAGAATGGGTTTGGCGTAAACAACGCAAACTTTCCCATAAACACGTTGGCCGCCCTTTGGCCGCAGTGTTCTTCTTGAGCTTTATCACTAGCCATCTGGTTTATATTTGGGCTGATGCCTATTTCTATAACCCGATTACTAGCCAGCGCTCTAATTTCCCGTTGTCTTACCCAATGACCGCGAAGAGCTTTATGGAAAAACATGGCCTACTAGACCGTGAAGAATACCTAAAACGCTTAGCGGAAAACCAAGGTAATATTGACCTGGTGAGCTACCCGCTCGAAAAACTCGAATTTAATCGTCGTGGTAACAAATTGAACGTACTGATGATCAGTGTGAACAACTTACGTGCAGATGCACTAAACCAAGACGAAATGCCAAACATTTACCAGTTTGCACAAGACAACCAAAACTTTGTAAACCACTACAGTTCTAGCAATGACACGTACGGTGCATTCGGTCTGTTTTATGGCTTACCAAGTAGCTACGCAAGTAGCATCAAAGCACAAGGTTCTGCACCAGTTCTTTTGGATGTATTAAAAGATCAGGGCTATAGCTTTGGTTTGTTCAGCGGAAATGGTTTTGAAGATGACCTTTACTCAGAAGTGATCTTCCGTGGAGTTAATCTTGCTAACACGTTAGACGGTACTCAAGCACACACCGACAAACAATCCATTGCGGCATGGAATACATGGCTAACCGAACAAGCAAGCCAACCTTGGTTTAGCTATATCGAAGTCACCACTGTCGATAACTTTGAATCTGAACCAGAAGCGGCAAATGAAGAAATGCCAGCCAGCGAGCGATTCAAGAAAGCATATGAGAAAGCGGTAAAATCTGCCGATAAGACAGTTGCTGAAATCATTTCTGATCTCGATGAAAAACAACTACTTACCAATACGATAGTGGTCATCACCTCTAATCACGGTAGCGAGTTTAATGAGACCAATACCAACAGTTGGGGAGCGAACAGCAATTACAGCCGCTACCAGCTTCAGGTTCCTATGGTTATTCATTGGCCAGGAATGCTGCCAGGTGAATTTACGCACAGTACAAGCCATCTGGACTTGTCGGTGACGCTGTTACAAGACATGTTAGGCGTCTCATCGAACCCTTATGATTACAGCAGTGGTCGTAACCTATTTGACGAAAGTCGCCGCCGCTGGATTTTAGCGGGCGACACTCGTGAAATCGCGCTGATCACCAGCTCCCAAACGACAGTTATCGATAAATTTGGTAACTACAAGCTGTATGATGACAACTACAAACGCTTAAGAGAAACAACGCCTAAACTGCCTGTCTTGATGCAAGGACTAACAGAACTTCAGCGCTTCTATTCTAAAAGCAATTAATTGAAAAAAGCTCTCCACTCGGAGAGCTTTTTTGATTCTTTTATCCGCAAACAACACAAAATTGAACAGTAAACATCCAAACAGTTCATTTTGGGGTTTACAAGGTTTTCAAAGCCTTATATTATGCGCCTCAACAACGGAGAGATGGCTGAGTGGTTGAAAGCACCGGTCTTGAAAACCGGCATACGTTAATAGCGTATCTAGGGTTCAAATCCCTATCTCTCCGCCACATTTAGAAAAAGCCCGCTAAGCAATTAGTGGGCTCTTTCGTATCTGAAGGCTTAAAGAGGGATTTAGACAAATCCCTCCTTGAGTGCAAGCCCAGCACTCACGCCACATTTAGAAAGCTCGTTGAGAAATCAACGAGCTTTCGTCGTTTTAGCACTTGGAAAATTTCGGGATGTCTAAATCACTCCTAGTTGAGCGCAACCCCGAACTAGGCGTCCCCACACTCAGCCAAGTTCAGAAAAAGCCGGTCTGGTCCTCTAGGCACTTTCCAATACGCAAGAAAAAAGCCCACTAATATTTAGTGAGCTTTCATTGTTAAGTGTTGGAATGACAGAGTTAGTTTCCTTTCGCTGCCTCAATCCTTTTATCGAGATCTGGATGAGTACTCAACCACTCTGGCAACTCTTCATAACCTTGGTTACGAAACAACTCAAACATTTCAGCCATCGGCTTTGCGTCGCCATAAACCTTGAGCATCCCCTCTCTTGCAAATGCATCGGCTTGTATTTCGGCTTCTCTGGAGTAACCACTGGACAACACAAACACACTTGCGCCGGCAAGATTGTCCACGATGCCAGAGCTTTCACCGGTTAAAAGAGCGACACCAACAGAAAGGACACTCGAATACACCAACCTCTTTAGCATGTGGCGATGATGAATATGACCAAGCTCGTGAAGAATAATACTGTCCAGTTGTTGCTGGTTTTTAGACAGCGCGACTAATTCATCGAGCAGCACAATCTTTCCACCAGGTAAGGCAAACGCATTCGCCCCTAGCTCAGAAGATAGGAAAACAATCTCTACTTGGTAAGGCAACGCCTCTAACTGTGTTAAGTGCTGCTCTACCCTGCTTCGAATGGCTTCTTGTTCGGCTTTACTCAGCTCGCTCGGTTCCCAACGGGAATCCAAGCTTTGAAGTACCTTTTCGCCAAGTACAACTGAGACACTGTCAGGAATAGCGTATGCGACTTTGTCGCTCACCCAAGGTAACGCGTAATAATATCCCCCGAGCACAACGGCAATACATGCCATCGCAGACACGACCCAAGCAAGCCAGTTTGATTCTATTTTATCAATGAAGCTCGATCTTTTATTTGCCTGTAGCCACCGAGACACTTCTTCAGTCCGTTCGGTAACGAAAACCCAACCATTGGGCAGCTTAAATCTGACGGGTAAATTGCCGACTGGAGCAGTAATGTCCGCGTGCTGCTGGTCACAGCTGAAAATATTGTCAGCAACAACCAAACTCAACGAGTTGGCCTGAGCGACATCCAATTTGGCTTGATGTCGCTCAGAGCTTTTGGGTGGAAACGCGGTTCCTTCAAACTGCATTAACCGATTCCAACACCGAGATCGAAGGCTTGTGCAACTTCATCAGAAATCGCTGATTTCACTTTTGAATCTTGGTCTGCTGCTTTCAGTTGGCTCATGTCTCCAACGACGACCGTCTTGTCAGCAACATAGCGAGAAGTACGAACCATTACCCATGGTCTCGCAATACTCAAGGTCACAACTTGTAATAGGAAGTTTGAGATAATCAGCCACATGTAGCCATCAACTGTATAGGTAGACTTAAACGTAAAGTTGTTTTCTTCTTGCCCTTCTTTTTCTAGTTTCATTTGGGAGAACAAGTAGTTACGAGTTCTTGTTGCTGTGTATGCCGTCAAGCCGATGGTTAAGCCAATCATACCAAGGTACATGACAACCATTGTAATGACAGGGCTAGATTTATTCAGTGAAGCCAAGTCGCCCGTTGCTGCTTCCATTAGCCCTGAGCTCCCAACCATCACAATGACCGCTACAATCGCAATCGCGACAGCTGTGCTAAGGCCTATTGCTACGGCTTTCAGGTAGGTTTTTACAAAGAAACTGGTTTCAAGTTCACCACTAAACTGCCAATCACCATAGCGGTAGCCATTAACAAAGTAACGTTGAACGCCAACCACAACCCAACCATAAAGTGCAGCCATAACGACGACTGAGCAAAGCCCTAAAATAACCGACGCAGCTTGCGAAACGCTCGCAACCGCCACACAGATACCAATGAAAACCATGACCGCCAGCGCTGCACCAAAGCCTCTGCCAAGTATGGTCATGTATGCATCTTTCAGTGACGAATTAAAAGAGAAGTGAACATTGCGGTAACTCGTCATTGCAGAATCAAATCGTGCGTTGCTCCATAACAACCATGGCAGAGCGACATAAAACAGAAGTAAGAGCACAAGCGCCAGTTGGGGAATGAACGAGTTTGCGATACCCCATACCAATACAATCGCCAGCGCGACTAAACGCCCCTTTAAAATTTGCATTGGCTCAGCATGATACTCAAAGTTATCACCGTCGATGTACGTGTTACCGTAGAAGTAGCGCTTTGTTCTTACTTTGGCCCAAGCAGAGTAAATTCCAAGCGTAACGATAGAAAGTAGAACATTGACAATCCAGATGCCAAAAAACTCTCCCCCTCGCCCTTTAAAAGAGATGGTATTGGAAATGCGTTGATGGTTCATATACAGTCCGAATAGTTTATTTAATTTTATGAATTTAAAGGCGTTATCCTATCTCATTCATAAATGGATAAACTTGACTGCTATAAGCAAACTAAACATCAATTATTTATAAAATACATATTAATTATGAATTCAAATTCACCGAAAAAATAATTAAATGGTCAATTCCGCTCAAATAAATCCACTTAAAGTGATAGAAACTACTCTCTCAGTGAATTTAATCGACAATGGTTCATTATCACTAAAAAAGCCCACATTCAGAGATGCGGGCTTGCCAATCAACAGGTTAGTTGCTGATTACATTTTTTATCAGACGAATTGTAAGGTGTTTATAACTATCTAAATGCCGCGAAGCCCCCTAATATTCGCCTCGGCATAAGGCAGGAGCATCTTCTTTCTGCATTAGCTAAATCCATCCATTTGTTGTTTTAGACAACGTCAAAGGCTAGGAAAATAAAATTGGGAAAGGATTCCCAGCCTTAAATGTTCATTCGAGAACTGAGTCCGCTACCTCAATTTCAACATTCTAGATTCAGTCTTTAAAAACGAATTCAGCGGCATTCAACAACTGCATATGAATAGGCACCAAATCCGCGTGTTCACTTCGATAACCACCACCGACGACAGCCGCAACAGGAATCCCTCTATCTTTCATTAACTGCATTAAAAAGCGGTCACGTTCGAATATGCCTTCCGTCGACACGTTGAAATACCCCAGTTCGTCGTCGACATGAATATCCACACCAGCGTCGTAAATCACCATGTCAGGGCGATGCAGATTAATTGCCATTTCGACCACTTCTTTAAACGTCATCAAAAAAGCTTCATCACTGGTTCCACGACTTAATGGAACATCAAGGTCAGAGTCTGGCTTTCTCGCCGGGAAGTTTTTATCGCAATGGAAAGACAAAGTAACGATGTCGGGTTCACTTTCACAAATCGTTGCCGTGCCATCGCCATGGTGGACATCACTATCGATGATCATCACTTTATCGACGTGTTCATGATCAAGCATGTGCTTAGCAGCAATCGCCAGATCGTTGAATAGACAAAAACCACTGCCAAAGTTTTTGTGCGCATGATGATAGCCACCGCTTAGGTGAATCGCGACACCATGCTCTAATGCCTTTTCTGCGGTCAGCACTGTTCCGGCGGTGGATGTCAGTGTCCGTGTTATCAGGACCTCGCTCCAAGGAAACCCAATTCGACGCATTTTGGCCGCAGGCATAGCTCCCGTCACCAACAAGTCGACATACTCCCCATCATGCACCTGTTTAATATCATCCGTACTTAGAGGGCTTGGTTGGAAGAATTCAATTTGCCCTCCCCAATCTTCACTCGCGAGTTTCTTCATCACAGCTTGATAAAGATAGCGATATTTCATGATCGGATAACGGTGACCATCTGGTAGATCGAGTTGCGAGTAAATAGGGTGATAAATCAGTGGCAGCATGAGACATTCTTTTCATAAAACGTTGTGAAATAGTACCAACTCCTTGAGTTGATTAAAAAGAAATTTAATTGATAATGATTTTCAATATCAATTAAATTTTCTACCTGTTATGAATAAAACCTTATATACGATACTCGGCGCTTTCTTTGGTTCTTTCTGCGCGATTTCTCTGTTCATGTCGATGATGTTAGGTGCATGGTGGTTAGTTGATTTTATCGCCCTTAGCTAACACAATGGTTCTGTTTCCACTTAACCTTATTGAATCAGACAGATAGGTGTACTCATGAGTCAGACAGTCTTTATTACTGGTGCGAATCGCGGTATCGGTTTGAGTTTAACCGAGCTCTATTTGCAACAAGGCGCTCAAGTTCACGCGACAAGCCGTAACCTAACAGACAGTAAAGAACTACACGCATTAGCGTCGCGTTATAATACCTTGGTGCTACATGAATTGGACGTGACGGATTACCAACGAGTCGCCCAACTCGCAAGCGAACTCCCGGCAATCGATCTGCTGATCAACAATGCAGGTTACTACGGGCCTAAAGGCTATGGATTTGGTAACACCGACATCGAAGAGTGGCGACAAGTCTTCGAGATAAATACCATCGCTCCATTGAAGTTAGTGGAAAGCTTTTATCCGCTGCTACAACAAGGCAAAGCGAAGAAAATTGCGTGTATCTCCTCTAAAGTCGGCAGCATGACGGAAAACACCTCTGGTGGTGGTTACATCTATCGCTCTTCCAAAGCGGCACTCAACTCTGTTGTTAAAAGTTTGAGTAATGACCTAACCGATGAGGGCTTCACTGTCTTGGCACTCCATCCGGGCTGGGTACGTACTGAAATGGGTGGGCCTAATGCGCTTATCGACCCACAAACATCTGCTGATGGTTTAGCAAAAGTGATTGAGCAAAGCACGCAAGAAAATTCGGGGCAGTTTATTAACTATGATGGCACCGAACTTCCTTGGTAATAGTCAAGTATCAATAAGTTAACGTTAGGCGACGAAAGGTTCCCAGTTTCGTCGCCCATTCTCCAATCTCATTACTTAACTTGAATTTCACCGTTTCCTATCCAGACTTAGTGAGGTATTAACCCCACTAAGGAGAGTAACAATGGCCGCAGATAAAGATCTGGTGAATTTTAGTGAAGAGCATGAGCTCAATTACTGCTTAAGAAGTGCAGGCAAGCGTCAAACTCAAGCAAATCGAGATGCATTGATCGACTTGGGTAAACAAGTAAAGCAGGATTTAGGTAAACGCGTATTAACGCAAGATGACGTCAGAGGCGCAATCGACAAGAACGATAACTTGTTCAACTAGTCATCATATTGATATCAAAAGCGGCACTAGCTGGTGCCGCTTAGTCGCCGGAAGGCATGAATTACTTGGAGGATTTACGTTTGGTGGTCGTCGTTTTTGATGAACCTGTTTTATTGTAACTGCGCTTCTTACGCTTGAATGCTGGTCGCTCTACTTTTGGAAGATGACGCAGAGATTCCGGAATCGGACCTGACTTTACCTCACCCATAAGCCCATCTATACGTTGTTCTAACGCTTGCATGAAAGGTTGATATGCTTGGTTTCTTTCTGCCATTCCTTGTAATTGGTGTTCCCAATGCGCGGTCATATCCGGGTACGTCGAGTCCATTGGCAAAGCGTGGATCAAGCCACGTCCTGCTGGTGAGCTCAAAATCGATTTACCCTGACGAGTCAGCAATTGACGTTTGAACAAGGTATCAAGAATACCAGCCCTCGTCGCTTCTGTGCCCAAGCCATCGGTTTCACGCAATATCTTCTTTAGCTCTTTATCTGCCACATAACGAGCAATACCCGTCATTGCTTGTAATAACGTCGCTTCGGTAAAATGCTTTGGCGGCTCTGTCTTGCGATCTCTAATTTCCCCTTCACGACATGTCAGTACGGTGCCTTCTGTTAAAGGTGGCACAGCATCAATACCCTCATCTTCTTTGTCTGTTTTCCCCATCAACGCTTTCCAGCCCGGGGAAACAAGCTGGCGTCCTTTCGCGATAAACGTACCACCAGCAATATCAAAGACGAGCTTCGCTTCCGCATAAACTGCAGCTGGATAGAATTGCATTAAATATTGACGTGCAATGAGCTGATATACCTTCATCTCATTACCTGATAATGCATTCACATTCGCTTGTTTTGGTGTTGGAATGATTGCGTGGTGAGCATCCACTTTTTTGTCATTCCACGCTTTAGACTTAATCGATAAATCCGCACCTTGCACCGCGCTTTGTAGCTCTTTGGCATTGTTAGCAATAGCGGAAGTGACAGAACCCGCTTGCGAATAATGCTCCGTCGGTAAGTAACGACAATCAGAACGAGGATAAGTAATCAACTTATGCTTTTCATACAACGCCTGACAGGTATCTAAGACTTGTTGTGCACTCATACCGTAACGCTTGGCGGCATCAATTTGCAAAGCTGATAATGAATAAGGAAGCGGTGCAGATTGTTTGGTTTGCTTTTGCTCTGATTCCGTGACTTTCGCAGGCTGGTTAGCAATGCGATTCGCCACGTTCTCGACGAGCTTTCGGTTAAGAACTCGACCTTCTTCATCTTGCCAAGGTTTGCATGCCTCGCTTGGCTTCCAACGAGCGCGAATATCAAACGAACCATTTTGATCTTGATAAGGGATCAATGCATGCAGAGTGAAATAGTCTTTAGGCACAAAGTTTTCGATTTCTTCGTCGCGGCGCACCACCAAACCAAGTACAGGCGTTTGAACTCGCCCTACCGATAAGACACCTTGGTAGCCTGCTTTTTGGCCCAGCAAAGTATAAGCGCGAGACATGTTCATCCCATAAAGCCAATCGGCTCGGGAACGTGCAAGGGCGGATACAGAAAGAGGAATGAAGTCGCGGTTACTACGCATCGAACTCAAAGCCCGCTTAACCGCGGGTAAGTTCAAGTCTGAAATGAGAAGTCGTTGTGTCGCTTCTTTCTTGGTTTTGGAGAGCTTACAGTAATCCAACACCTCATCCACCAACAATTGCCCCTCTCGATCCGGGTCGCCTGCATGGATAACTTCTGTCGCATCTTTAAGGAGTTTACGTATTACCGTCAGTTGTTTGCTGGCCGTTTTTCTCGGTCTTAGTTGCCATTGCTGGGGAATAATTGGCAAGTCAGCCATATTCCACTTTTTATAACGTTCGTCGTAGGCATCAGGTTCGACTTGCTCTAACAAGTGACCGATACACCAAGTGACTACGTCACCATTACCACAGCGAATAAAGCCTTGGTCTTTCTTTTGAGGGTTTGGCAGGGCAGCCGCTATCGCACGGCCTAGACTTGGTTTTTCAGCAATAAACAGACGAGACATAAGGTTTTGGAAATCATAATAATTAGGGCCACATTATCTAATGTAGCCCTAACAAATCAAGAAAAACTGTACAGATGAACAGTGAGTAGTGTGTTATTGAAACTCAACAAACTGAGATAGGTCACGCTCCGGCACTTTCATCGGTGTACAACCTGGGGTACCTAAGTAAAGGAAACCGACAATTTGATCTTCGCCTTTTAGGCCAAAAGCTTGATGCACTTCTGGGTGGAACATCCATTTACCTGAACGCCAAAACCCTTGAAAACCTTGTGCTACCGCCGCCATTTGCATTGCTTGAACAGCACAGCCCGCTGAGAGGTATTGTTCCATTGCTGGCACTTTTTCATGCTCTGTCACATTTGCAATAACGGTAATCACCATAGGCGCGCGGAAAGGTGCATTCTTCACTTTTTCAATGACCGCCTCGTCGCTATTTTCCGCTTCCGCTGCTCGTACTAAAATATCAGAAAGCTTTTTAAGGCCATCGCCTTGAGCAATCACAAAACGCCAAGGAGTTAAACCTGCATGATCAGGCGCACGTAAACCCGCACGAATAATATTTTCCAGAGCTTTCCCTTCTGGTGCTGGCGCTGACAATTTGGCGATAGAACGACGGTTGAGCAAGAGATCGAGAGCTTCCATGAACAAGTCCTTATTTGATTGAATTATTATTTTTACGCAGCTCACTTTAGCATAATCCAAACTTTCGAATAACAACCTGTTTTCTGGGGGTTTAGATAGCCAATTTTAGATTTCTAGGCGTTAAGTAGGCAAAAAAAAAGCTGCGCACTTGGCGCAGCAAAATAGTTAAGAAAGAATGATACTTACAGTTTGACAGCCAGTTTCACACCCTGGCGGATGGCGCGAACCGCGTCCAATTCCCCAGCATGGTCTGCACCACCAATGATATGTAATTTCTCGCCCAGCTCATGCCATTTGTCTTCAAACGGACGAACCGACTCTTGACCCGCACAAATAACCACTTTGTCAGCTTCTAACAATTGCGCCTTGCCACTGACTTGAATATGTAGGCCACCATCATCAATCTTGTCGTATGACACACCACCGACTAAGTGAACACCGCGCTTTTCAAGCGTACGTTTATGAATCCAACCTGTGGTTTTACCCGGTCCTTTTCCAACGCGACCTTTACGACGTTGAAGTACCCACACTTCTTTATCAGCAACGGCGTCAGGATAAGGGTACAATCCCCCCGGTTGAGACATTTCTTTGTCGATTCCCCATTCATGCAGCCAATCATCAAGTGTTTGTCCCGCGGGCTCAGTAAGCATCGTTGCCACATCAACACCAATCCCGCCTGCGCCAACAATGGCTACCTTTTCACCTACTGGCGTTTTATCACGGATCAGCGTTTGATAGTCGATCACTTTTTCTGGGTTTTCTATCCCATCAATTTTTACCTTGCGAGGTTCAACACCCGATGCCATGACGACTTCATCGTATTCGGTCAGCAAGTCGTAATTGGCTTCTGTCTCTAGGTGAAGATTCACACCCGTCTCTTCAATGCGGTTCGCAAAGTAACGGATGGTCTCACGAAACTCTTCTTTACCTGGAATTTGCATGGCTAAACGGAACTGACCACCAATGCGATCGTTCTTCTCAAACAAATCTACTTTGTGGCCACGTTCTGCCAGCGTTGTCGCACAAGCGAGGCCAGCAGGTCCTGCGCCGACGACTGCAATATTTTTCTTCTTAAACGCATCCTCGACCACGATTTCAGTTTCGTAGCAAGCTAATGGGTTAACCAAACAACTTGCTCGCTTGCCTTTAAATACATTGTCTAAGCACGCTTGGTTACAACCAATACACGTATTGATGAGCTGTGACTTATCTTGCTCGGCTTTAGCAACAAAGTAAGGATCAGCTAGGAAAGGACGCGCCATAGAAACCATGTCAGCATGTCCAGAAGAAAGAATTCGCTCGGCCTCATCCGGGGTATTTATTCGGTTACAGGTGATGATTGGAACAGAAACGTGCGGCTTCACCTTTTCAGTCACCCAAGTAAATGCTCCGCGGGGTACTTGAGTGGCAATGGTAGGAATACGCGCTTCGTGCCAGCCGATACCCGTATTAATTATTGTCACACCGGCTTCTTCAAGTGCTTTTGCCAATTCAATAACATCTTCAAACGTGCTGCCTTGCTCGACCAAGTCCAACATCGAGAGACGGAAGATAATAATAAACTTTTCGCCCACGGCTTTACGCACTGCTTTAACGATTTCGATAGGGAAACGCATACGTTTTTTGTAGCTGCCGCCCCACTCGTCGTAGCGCATGTTGGTGCGCTTACATAAGAATTGGTTAATCAAATAACCTTCAGAGCCCATTAGCTCGACACCATCATAGCCCGCTAGCTGAGCCAGCTCTGCACTATTAGCAAAAGCTTCGATGGTCTTTTTGATTTGTCGCTCGCTCATTTCGCTTGGTGCAAATTTGGCGATAGGCGCTTTCATACCCGACGCACTTTGTGCGAATGGATGCATCGCATAACGCCCTGCATGGAGAATTTGTAGGGCAATTTTACTGCCGTGCTTGTGAACCGCTTCCGTCACGACCTTATGTGCTTTGGCGTGCTTAGGCTTACTAAATTCAGCGCTTAACGGATGCAATCGGCCACGTAAATTTGGAGAAAAACCACCAGTTACGATTAAGCCAACACCGCCTTTGGCACGCTCTTCATAAAACGCAGCCAGCTTTTGAAGACCTTCTTTGTGCTCTTCTAAACCAGTATGCATTGATCCCATCAGGACGCGGTTTCGTAGCTGTGTAAAACCTAAGTCCAATGGCTTTAACAAATTTGGGTACATGGCAGACATCACTAAACATCCATTTTTATTGTTGTGGTCTGACCACAGTACGCCGCAAAAACCAAAAAATCAAACAAGCGTTTACAATTTTGCAACACGCGTCAATCTCACGTTAAACTATGCCAATTGTGAATGAGCGTGATAAGCTAAAAAAATTGTTATCTTTTGAGATCTTAGAGATAAGAACCCATACTTTGTAAGATTAGGGAAAGACTATCTCGTTATGGAGACAAGATGAAAAAACTCTTCAAATTTATTGGTCTGATATTCAAGGGGATATGGAAAGCCATCACCTTTGTCAGACTTGCGCTAGTGAACCTGATCTTTTTAGTGATGATTGCTGTCTTCTACTTTGCCTTTACCTACACTGGAGAAGGTCAACCTGTCATTGATAAAGAATCGGCTTTGGTTATGAACTTGTCGGGGCCGATCGTTGAGCAACGTCGTTACGTTAACCCAATGGATTCCATTGCTGGTTCGGTTTTAGGTAATGAAATTCCGAAAGAAAACGTGTTATTCGACATTGTCGATACCATCCGATACGCAAAAGACGACCCTAAAGTCTCGGGCCTTGTACTTGCTCTGCGTGATATGCCAGAAACTAACCTAACGAAGCTTCGTTACATTGCAAAAGCACTGAACGAGTTTAAAGCATCAGGCAAACCAGTATATGCGGTGGGTGATTTCTATAATCAAAGCCAATACTACCTTGCAAGTTACGCTGATAAAGTTTTTCTAGCACCCGATGGTGGCGTATTGATTAAGGGTTATAGCTCTTACTCCATGTACTACAAAACCTTGTTAGAGAAACTCGATGTTTCAACGCACGTATTCCGAGTAGGTACTTACAAATCCGCGATTGAACCATTCATCCGCGATGACATGTCAGACGCAGCAAAAGAATCAGCGACTCGTTGGATCACACAACTATGGAGCGCGTTTGTTGATGACGTAGCAACAAACCGTAACATTGATGCAAAAGCATTAAATCCAACCATGGAAGAGTTGCTAGCAGAGATGAAATCGGTTGATGGCGATATCGCTCAGCTTGCAGTAAAAATGGGATTGGTTGATGAACTGGCTACTCGCCAAGACGTACGTAAGCTGTTCGCTAAAGAGTTTGGTAGCGATGGTAAAGACAGCTACAACGCGATTGGTTACTACGACTACCTAGCGACCATGCGCCCTAATCTCGCGCCGTCAGAGAACGACATTGCAGTAGTCGTCGCAAGCGGCACGATCATGGATGGTCAACAACCACGCGGCACTGTAGGTGGCGACACAGTCGCAAGCCTACTTCGTCAAGCTCGCAACGACGATAAAGTGAAAGCTGTTGTACTTCGTGTTGATAGCCCTGGCGGCAGTGCTTTTGCCTCTGAAGTGATTCGTAATGAAGTAGAAGCCTTAAAAGAAGTAGGTAAACCCGTTGTGGTTTCGATGTCTAGCCTTGCGGCTTCAGGTGGTTACTGGATTTCAATGAGCGCAGACAAAATCGTTGCTCAGCCGACGACACTGACAGGCTCAATCGGTATCTTCAGCGTAATTACGACCTTTGAGAAGGGCTTTAACAAACTTGGTATTAGCACTGATGGTGTGGGGACCTCTCCATTCTCTGGTGATGGCATCACAACGGGTCTTTCTGCTGGCGCTTCTGAGGCGTTCCAATTGGGTATTGAACACGGTTACAAACGTTTTATTTCTTTGGTTGGGTCAAACCGAGATATGTCACTTGAAGAAGTGGATAAAGTAGCACAAGGCCGCGTGTGGACGGGTCAAGACGCGTTGTCATTCGGTCTAGTCGATCAAATGGGTGATTTCGATGATGCCGTTAAACTGGCAGCGAAACTGGCTGAGGTAGAGAACTACGAAATCTACTGGGTTGAAGAACCACTTTCACCGACAGAGCAATTTGTTCAAGAGTTCATGAACCAAGTCAAAGTATCACTCGGTATTGACGCAACGAGCTTCTTACCTAAGAGCCTTCAACCAGTGGCTCAGCAATTTGAACAAGACGCTAGCATGCTACAAAGTTTTAATGATCCAAAAGGTCAATACGCGTTCTGCTTAAATTGCCAAGTGCAATAGCTATCCTAGCTTAGCCAAAAAGGGGCGTCTCTGTGCGAGATGCCCCTTTTTATTAGGTTTCATTTCGCTATAATCCCCGCCACTGTTCCCCTACATGAAAGTAAAGTAGAACGATGACTAGAAAACACATCTACATCGCTTACACCGGTGGCACCATCGGTATGCAAAAATCCGATCACGGCTACGTCCCTGTCGCTGGCTTTATGGAAAAACAACTCGCCAGCATGCCCGAGTTCCACCGCCCAGAAATGCCGGAATACACCATCCATGAGTACGAGCCTCTGATCGACTCATCTGATATGACACCGGCAGACTGGCAGCAAATCGCAGACGACATCCGTGATAACTACGAGAAATACGATGGCTTTGTTATTTTGCATGGTACCGACACCATGGCGTACACCGCTTCTGCATTGTCTTTCATGTTGGAGAACCTAGGTAAACCTGTCATCGTGACCGGCTCACAAATTCCTCTGGCAGAACTGCGCTCAGACGGCCAAGCAAACCTACTGAATGCTCTGCATATTGCGGCAAACTACCCTATCAACGAAGTAACATTGTTCTTCAACAATCAGTTGATGCGCGGTAACCGCAGCACCAAGTCTCATGCTGATGGCTTTAACGCGTTTACATCGCCAAACTTGCCACCTCTGTTGGAGGCAGGTATCAATATCCAGATCAGCAACAATGTTGCAGTAGGCACAAAGCCAGAGGGTGACTTCAAAGTACACAACATCACGCCACAACCTATCGGCGTGATCACCATGTACCCTGGCATTTCACACGAAGTAATCCGCAATACACTTCGTCAACCAGTCAATGCGATGATCTTGCTGACATTTGGTGTGGGCAATGCCCCGCAAAATCCTGAGTTACTAGGTCATCTAAAAGAAGCATCTGAGCGTGGCGTCATTGTCGTGAACTTAACGCAATGTTTGGCGGGTAAAGTCAACATGGGCGGCTACGCAACTGGTTGTGCACTTGCAGATTCTGGCGTAATCAGTGGTTTTGATATGACGCCAGAAGCAGCGCTAGCAAAACTGCACTACCTTCTAAGCCAGAACCTGTCTTATGAAGAGATCAAAACGAAGATGCAAGAAGTACTGCGTGGTGAAATGAGCCTGTAGTTCGGTAAACCTACTGTTCGTATCTTAAACAACAAAGCCCAATTCAAAATTGGGCTTTTCAATATTTACTGTTCTGCCTACTGCAAGGAGAGTAAGAATAGGACTATCAGCTGTGATTCGGGTTTACTCGAACAATATCTTGCTCTTCTTCGTTGAACTGTTTCTTCAATTCTTGCTTCGATTTAAAACTGATTTCTCCACCAGCAGCCACGGTCATGTGCTGCGCATCAGTGTTGTGTTTTGATTGATACAACATCACAGCTTGCATACATGAGTCTCGCTGCTCTTTAGAAAGTGTTGTACCCTCAGGCCATCTTCCTGTTTCTACTGCGTAAACCAATCGATCATAGACTTCTGGCGTTATCGCATTTAATAATTGTTCTGCGTCCATAATGTACCTTCTTATTACATTCTATTCACAGAACATAACGGGTTAGTAAACAGAGTCAAGAATCCAAAAATGAATTGGTGTAACGGATCACAAGCAAAACCATGAAACGAACATACTGGCTACTAGCAAGCCTTGCCTCTTTGACTTTAACAGGCTGCTTTGAAGGCAACGTAACAACGGAAGAATTGTGCCAAAACAATCCCAAACTGCGTTGCGAGCAACTCAACATGGACGATGGACAGTGCCGGATTCCTAGAACGAATTTAGTCTGGCATCGATTTGAGTTACTCAAAAGCCCAACAGAAGCGAACCAAATCACCGAATACGCTTTGGTTGCTGAGTACAGGAAATGCCTTGAGCTTGCCTCTCAAATTACCCCTATCGATCAAAGCGCGTTAAAAAGAAAACGTTTCGATGCATTAGTGCATAGCATTGACGAATTAGAACGTATCGTCGCAACACTAAAAGGTTCTGACGATCCTGCGACCCTATACTTTTTATGGTCTCAAACGGGAGACGATCAAGCGAGGCGTCAATTCTTGCAAATGGAAGGCTCCCCTCAACTTAACAATGCTGAGATGCAATATGCCTTAGCAACCTTCTATACCAATAGAGACCAGCAAAAAACGTTAACATTACTTCATAATTCGCTTTCAATGTCTGACGAGAACAACCTCAATCCAGCCATCCTCAAGTCGCTCGCGAGCATCAATCAAGGGTTAGGTAACAAAGAGCAGGCCTATTTATGGGCGATGGTAGCCAAACGCTTTGATGTTCCGCTCGCCAATGAGCAACAATTAAAGCGTATGTTCAATTTTTCAAAGACAGAGAAATATGAACAACTAGACGATTTGGCTAAATCTATTTCGAAGTCGATAGAGAAAGGGAATTATTCGCCAAGGATGATCCCAAGTAATTTATAAAATAAAAAACTCCCATTCATATTGGGAGTTTTTTATTTGTCTCTCAGCTTATCTTGAGTGGGCAATTACTATTTTATTAATTGAAAGGATGAAACATTCTTTCAAGCATTATCCGGCTTATTGGTCAGATTTGTTGAAAATTAACGACACCGAGTTTACACAATAGCGTTCGCCTGTTGTTTGCGGCCCATCTTCAAAAACATGACCTAAATGACTGTCACAAGCGCCACATCGAATCTCTGTACGAACCATTCCGTGACTCAGATCTTCTAAATAACGGACCGCGGTGTCATTAATTGGCGCATCAAAACTTGGCCAGCCACACCCTGAGTCGTACTTATTATCAGAGACAAATAGAGGAGCATCACAACACGTACAGGCATAGACGCCTGTCTCTTTGTTGTGAAGCAGTTTACCGGAGAACGGAGCTTCTGTTCCTTGCTCGCGACAGACGCGAAACTCTTCCTCAGAGAGCTGCTCACGCCACTGTTCATCGGACTTCGTTACTTTTCTTCCGCTTTGTTCCACCAATTCCTGTTCCTTATTTCTTATTTTTGGCAATGACTTTTTTAGCAAAAAACTTGCTTCTCGTAACAGTTGTAGCACATACTTTCTCACCAGAACACCATGTGTAATTAATTTGATACGAGTACTTATCTCGGAAGTTATATTACGCCAACTGGGATGTAGAATAACCAGTTAAAAGTTTAAAAAACGAGCATTTGCGAAGAATTGTTAAAAAAAGCGTCGCTTTTTTTTGACTTTAAACAAGTTAAGTCCGATTATCTGTTGCAGATGTTTACTGGATTCTGTAATTTTACTACCAGTTATCTTTAATCAGAAATTAAGTTGTGGAGCAACTATAATGACTATCAAAGTAGGTATTAACGGTTTTGGCCGTATCGGTCGTTTCGTATTCCGTGCAGCGCAAGAGCGCAACGACATCGAAGTTGTAGGTATTAACGACCTTATCGACGTAGATTACATGGCATACATGCTTAAGTACGACTCAACTCACGGCCGTTTCAACGGTACTGTTGAAGTTGAAGGCGGTAACCTAATCGTTAACGGTAAAACTGTACGTGTAACTGCAGAGCGCAACCCTGAAGATCTAAAATGGGATGCTATCGACGTTGACGTAGTAGCTGAAGCAACTGGTCTTTTCCTAACTGACGAGACTGCACGTAAGCACATCACTGCTGGTGCGAAGAAAGTTGTTCTAACTGGTCCTTCTAAAGACGCAACTCCAATGTTCGTTATGGGCGTAAACGATTCAACTTACGCAGGTCAAGACATCGTTTCTAACGCTTCTTGTACTACTAACTGTCTAGCGCCTATCGCTAAAGTTCTTAACGACAAGTTCGGTATCGTATCTGGTCTTATGACTACAGTTCACGCTACTACAGCTACTCAAAAAACTGTAGACGGTCCTTCTGCTAAAGACTGGCGTGGTGGTCGTGGTGCTTCTCAGAACATCATCCCATCTTCAACTGGTGCTGCTAAAGCTGTAGGCGTTGTTCTTCCAGAACTAAACGGCAAACTAACTGGTATGGCTTTCCGCGTACCAACAGCTAACGTTTCTGTAGTTGACCTAACAGTTAACCTAGAGAAAGGCGCATCTTACGAAGCTATCTGTGCAGCAATGAAAGAAGCTTCTGAAGGCGAACTAAAAGGCGTTCTAGGCTACACTGAAGACCAAGTTGTTTCTCAAGACTTCATCGGTGAAGTTCAAACTTCAGTATTCGATGCTAAAGCTGGTATCGCTCTAACTGATAACTTCGTTAAAGTTGTATCTTGGTACGACAACGAAATCGGTTACTCAAACAAAGTTCTAGACCTAATCGCTCACATCTCTAAGTAATTATTACTTAGCTGAAAAGCAATTAGCGAAGCTTGTGTTTGAAACATAAGATTTGAATAAAAGGCGGCTCTAGAGTCGCCTTTTTTGTATCTGGAATTTGAGAGAATGAAGACTCGACGTTGCACTCAATGTGCGAAGTGCGTCTAAAAAGCTCTCTCTCCCAGCGATAGGAAGCAACACATGGATTTAAAAACTCTCCCAGCTCTAACCGTGCTATCTGATAACGTCACTATCGTTGAAGTTGATCAGGTTAAAGTCGTTCGCGTTATTCATGAGAAAGCAACGGCAGGTATCGCACTACACGGTGGTCATGTCGTGTCGTTCACACCAGCAGGCCAAGAAGACCTAATCTGGATGAGCGAAAAAGCAATCTTTGATGGCAAAGCGGCACTTCGTGGTGGTATTCCTGTTTGTTGGCCTTGGTTTGGCCGCATTGCAGCACCAGCTCATGGTTTTGCGCGCACAGCAGAATGGGAATTGGTTGAACACCGTGAGAACGACAACGGCGTGATCGTTGAACTTGCTCTCTTCCCAACCGAAGAAACTCACGACATCTGGCCACATATGTTTGATGCTCGTCTTGTTGTTGAAATCAGCGACGAGCTAAAGGTGACACTGAAAGTCACCAACATTGATGATGCAGAGTGGACATTCTCAGGTGCACTACACACATATCTAAACGTTGGTGATATCAAACAAGCACAAACAACAGGTATGGGACCTGAGTACATCGACAGCTTAAAAGAAGGTGAAATCTGCCAAGGTGGTGATGTCCTTCAACTAACTGATACCATCGACCGTGTTTACACTCAGCCAGAAGCGCAAATCTTGGTGAAAGACCCAGTGTTAGATCGCACGTTGAGCGTTGAAAACCAAGGCCATAACTCAGCAGTATTGTGGAATCCTTGGGCACAAGGCGCACAAGGCATGGGTGACATGGCAGACAACGGCTACGAAACCATGATATGTGTGGAATCGACAGTGCATGCGCCAAGTATCGAGCAAGGCAAGACGTTACAGCCAGGTGAGACACATGAACTTATCACTGTGATTTCAGCGCAGTAATACAGTTTAAAGGCCGGTTCTCCCGGCCTTTTTTTACATTTCCAAAGCACAACACAAGAATCACTCATGCCATACTAAGTCCAACCAAAACGAGTCGAGATAATGGTGTAACGATGAAATACCGCATTTATTCAATATCGCTTCTTACGGGCTTATTGTTTGGCTGTGCCAACACTGAGGTCTCGTTACAAGCCGAAAAGAACGTCGCCGAATACAAGCAATTGTCTCCAACACGATATCAAGTCTATTGCCCCACCGGAATCTGCCGCTTCCAAGTTTCCGCGAACCAGAAAACGGCAATAAGCATTGAGATGTTCTATGCCGAAAATAAACCGTTCAAGAAGATTGAGGGGCTGACCTACGACAATCAAAATCAATATCCGGCGTCGAATGCTTTTACTCTTCCCGTAAAATCAGACAACGAGAGAATATCTGTGCAAGTCATCGACTATTACAGATAACCCCACTCCGTTATCGCCTTGAATAACGAATAATCGATTCTCGATAAAGTGAAAGCAGTGTATCGCTTTTCACGCCGACCCCAACTTTTTGCGCGGAGAAAGCACTCCACTCATCGTGCATGTATTTGCGTTGATCCGTTTTCTGAATCGTCATCCCTTCGGCAGGCCCATCAGTCACCACTCGGACGGCACCACTGCGCAAAGTAAACAGCTTAGGATCAATGACATACGCAATTGCAGAAGGATCATGGACATGGCAACCATCCATTCCAACCTTCTCGGAGTAAAACTTCAAATAGTAGCGGCTCACATCCCAAATAAACTGCCCTACTTCTCCCGCATCCTCACGCAGCTGGTCTAGGTATTGCCCCGTAAAGAAGCTCTCTTCCGTAACATCCAAACCGATGATGACGACTGGCCACGAAGCCGTGAATACCTTATCTGCGGCATGAGGGTCGTCATGAATGTTTGCTTCCGCAAATGGCGTAACATTGCCTCGATGATTGTTTTCACCAAAAGCACCGCCCATTACAACCACTTCCTTAACCAAGTTAACGATTTCTGGATCTGCTTCCAAAGCGAGTGCAAGGTTAGTTAAAGGGCCCACGGCCACCAAGGTGATTTCTCCCGGTTCTGCTCTAACGCTGTCGATGATGAACTGATAGGCAGGCGTATCAATGGCACTTACATCCAGTGCGCTCGGCGCTTTTACATCACCAAAACCAGCTTCACCGTGCACGACAACCGTTGCTCCAACTGGCGCTTTTATTAAAGGCTTATCCGCACCTTTCGCAACCAAGGCTTTCATACCAAACTTCTGTTTTAGGTAAAGGGCGTTTTGCGTCGCGTTGTCTATCGTCGCATTACCATAAACGGTTGTGATAGCCATAAGGTCGATATCAGGATGGGCTTCAGCAAAAAGAATGGCCATCGCATCATCGATGCCAGGATCTGTGTCTAGGATGATTTTCTTTGTCATATCAGCTTCTATTAAACGCTTGGAAAGCCCCAACAATACCTATAAAAAACAAGGATAAACGTGACCAAAGCCGAAGGTATGAGCTTTCTTTTAGTCGCTGCTCCTTACTATTGCTTCAACCAAACAGATGAAATTTTCGCCCACTAGTATCAAATTCATTGGTGGCTCAACTTACTCAACCTTATTTGGTCATTCCATTTCTGCAATAAAATCACCCAGCCAGCGGTCATTTGTTATCTAAGCTATTGGTTGCTCTTATTTTTTGACAATTAACTTAATAAATATCAAAAAAACTCGTCATATAAATCGCTAGCATGCCGATACAACATTTATAACATCTATCAATAATCAGGAAAGACACTACATGCTAGACAAATATCGGAATCAAAGTGTCGGTTTTCAGCTCAAGCTGGTCATCACACTGTGTCTGCTTATTGCATTTTCAAGCATTGCTGCGCTTGTTTATCAAAACGCTTCAAACGTACTTTTAGAAAACACGCTGAAAGAACATCAATCTAAAGTGGAATCGATGGCAAAAACCATTGCAGGCCAGTTCAATGCTTATCTGCACACGGCAGAAGTTTTGGAATCAACCTTCCGTAATGGTTATTTAGCGGGCGTCTACGTCGAGAGTTACAACGTCGACTTTCAAGGTCACCAAGTACCAAACATCACCCAATACAGCGAAAGCTTGATTGGTGACACTAAGTTAGTTGATAGCTTCACTCGTGACACTGGCGCTGTTGCGACCCTGTTTGCTCCAATGGGCAACGACTTCATTCGCGTCGCTACTTCACTAAAAGATCCTCAAGGTAAAAGAGCACTTGGCACTACATTGGGGCTTAACCACCCGGGTTACCAAAAGCTTAAAAACGGCCAACCTTACTATGCGCAAATCAAACTTTATGGTGAGCGCTACATCACCTACTACGCACCTTTAAAAGACGCGAATGGTAAGGTCAACGGTATCTCATTCATTGGTTTACCTGTTGAGCGCGCGACCCAAGATCTATTCAGCTCGCTACAAAGCGTAAAATGGGGTGACACTGGTTACACCATTATTCTGGATAACGAAAAAGACAACCAAGGTCACTACCTTCTTCACCCAAAACACGAAGAGAGCGATCCACCGATTCAAGAAGTGTCTGACTACAACGGTAACAAGCCTTTCTACCAACTTTTTGAACAGGAAAGTGGCTTAATACGCTACCCATTTGAATACCAAGGCACCGTGGGAGAAAAGTACCTCGTTTACACTCAAGTACCAGGTTGGAATTGGAAACTCTTAGGTGGCACTTTCATCAATGAAGTCACCAAAGGCAGCCAAGCTTTACTTCAACTGATTGCGACGATTTCTCTAATTGTGGCAGCGGCAACTTTTGTGGTGCTTACGCTTGTTCTTAACCGAACGCTAAATCCACTCACCGTTTTGAATGGCTACATGAACCGTTTAGCAAAAGGTGAAGTGAGTATTGATATTCCGGCTTCAGGTAAAGCATCGAAAAACGAAATCGTTAACTTGAACAACGGCGTTGCCAATATGGCGGGACAACTGAACGAGTTGGTTGGTCAAATTCGCTCGACTAGCGACCAAGTTGAAAGTAACTCGACCAGCGTTGTGGATGATGCAAACCGCAACCTCATGCAATCGGATCTTCAACAAGAACAGGTAGAGCAAGTGGTGACTGCAATTGAAGAGATGGCTTCGTCTGCTCAATCTGTCGCTCAGCAAGTTGAGCAAATTGCCGAAAATGTGCGCTCTGCAAACACTGATAGCCAATCAGGTCTCGAAGTCGTTGAAGGCGTTTGTATTGATGTGGCTCAGCTAAACGACCAAATCGACCAATCTGCGGCAGCTATCGAGCAAGTGAACCGTGACAGCGAAAGCATCCAAACCGTGACGAAAATGATTGATGAGATCGCAGAGCAAACCAACCTACTTGCGCTTAACGCAGCAATTGAGGCTGCACGTGCCGGTGAACAAGGCCGTGGCTTTGCTGTAGTGGCAGACGAAGTGCGAACGCTTGCTCATCGTACTCAGACCTCCGTGAAAGATGTCGTAGAGATCATCGAGAAGCTTAAAGGCTCCACCAGCAATGCCGTAAGCATGATGACGGAAAGCCAGCAAAACGCGAATAAGGTATTGGATAAAGCACAAGAAGCAGGCACCGCGCTGGAAGCTATTGCAGAACAAGTTCAGTCCATTGCTTCTCAAGCCGATGCTATTGCTGCAACCTCAGAAGAACAAGCTCAAGTTTCTCAAGAGATTGCCGCAAACGCGCACTCTATTAGCGAATTGAACCGCGAAAGCCGTGATACCAGCGCTAAAACATCGCAAAGCGCAACCGAGCTACAGCACCAAGCACAAAACTTAAAACAGCAAGTGGATTTCTTCCACTAACCCTTCAATAAAACCGATAAAAGAGCCGATAATTCGGCTCTTTTTTGTTTCGCTTGCAGCATCCCTTTTTGATAGAATTTGCCGCCCTACTTCCTGTCCAGAGATCGTCATGAACTATCAATGCCCTCTATGTCACCAACCTCTTGAGCTAACAGCAAAGACGTTTAAGTGTGAAAACAACCATCAGTTCGATTTAGCAAAAGAAGGCTACGTCAACTTGATGCCAGCGCACCACAAACGCTCAAAAGATCCAGGTGACAACAAAGAGATGATGCAAGCACGTCGTCGCTTTTTAGAAGGCAATCATTACGATCCGATGCGCCAAGAAGTGGCAAACCTATGTGCCAAATACACCGAAGGCACAAGCCATCAATTGTTGGATATTGGTTGCGGCGAAGGCTACTACACAGACCAAGTTCAGCAGTCTCTGCATTCACAAAATGAAGAAGCAAAGGTGTATGGGCTAGATATTTCTAAAGTCGCCATTCGTTTCGCGTCTAAGCGCTACCCAAATTGCGATTTCAGCGTGGCATCAAGCCATCGCTTGCCATTTGCAGAACAATCTCTAGACGCGATTTTGCGTATCTACGCTCCGTGTAAAGCAGAAGAGCTACAACGTGTGATTAAAGACAACGGTGTTGTTATCACAGTCACGCCGGCAGGCCGTCACTTGTACCAGTTCCGTGAACGTATCTACCAAGAAATACGCTTACACAACGAAGAGCCAGAGAACATTGAAGGGTTCGAACTTGAGCATCAACAAGAGCTCAACTACACCATGGACTTAAGAGACGGCGTCGCATTCGACCTACTGCAAATGACACCATTCGCATGGAAAGCCAGCGAGGAACTTCGCGAAGAGCTAAAGTCATCTACACTTTTCCAATGTGAGGCTGACTTTATGTTGCGCGTTTACCGTAAGAAATCGAATCAATCTGAGAATGAAGCATAAAATGTAACGCTAATTATTCTCATTACCATTGATTCATTTATCAGCCTCCATTAATATCATTCGGACATTTTTGGAGGCTTTTTAATGCGCTTTTCTACACTAAGTCTGATTTTTGCAGGCTTGCTTACTGGCTGTGCTTCAAATGCACCGACCGCTCCCAACGCCGCAACTGACGACGTAACCAGTTTCTACGACTACCAGCTTCATGCCCCTTCCGGTGAAGCCATCTCAGTCAACCAGCTAACCCCAGCCCTACAACAAGCCGACGTAATTTTGATTGGTGAATGGCACACACACGCCGGTATCCACCGTTTTCAAACCGACATGCTAAAGCAGTTGTCTTCTGCTAGTCGCCCTCTTGCGCTTTCAATGGAGCAAGTCACACGCGACAAGCAAGCAATCTTAGATTCATACCTAAACGGCGAAATTGGTGAGCAATACTTTATGAAGCAAAGTAATGCTTGGCCAAACTACGAGAGTGATTACCGCCCGCTGGTTGAGTTTGCCAAGCAAGCTGATATTCCAGTGATTGCTGCAAATGCACCGAAAAATATTGTGCGTTGCATTGGTCGCCAAGGCATCGATTACTTAGATAAGCTCGGCAGCGATGAGCGCAGTTTTGTCGCGGACAAAGTCAACACAGCAAACAGCCCATACAAAGAAAAGTTCATGGCATCCATGCACCACGGCAAGCCAGAGCAGACTGAAAAGCAATACGCAGCTCAGGTAACATGGGATGAGACCATGGCAGAATCCATCGTCAAATACCTAGAGCAACACCCAGGAACTCAAGTGGTTCACGTCGCGGGCAAATTCCATACTGAAGGCGGTTTAGGGACAGCGGCTTCTATCTTGAATCGCAACCCAGATTTAAACGTTGTCGTCATTACCCCTACTGCGGACATTACTTCAGACGGTTCGGATTACCAATTAGAAGTCCTTGCGCCACCTGTGCGTTATGTACAAAACGCAAACCGCATGGCCGCGTACAAGCATCTAGCTAAGCGCAACAGCGATCTTCAATGTAAGTAATCGGAAAAATCCGACCACGACTTAAGATAAATAGGTCTGCTTTTTGCTAGCTATTCTAGATATACATAGAAAGCGGCAAAAACAGACCTATTTTTGTATTTGATTGATTCAAGAAATAGCCTTTGCCGTCGATATAGGGATAACTGCTTTTTATACCCAAGTAACCTCGAGATGCTAGGTTCAGCGAGAATGACTTGGTTTGTAGACGCGGCGGCGATTTAAAGGTTTGGTGGATCCAAATCAAGAATCGACAACAAAGTATACAAGCCAAGTCAACTCGCCCTTCGGGAGCGTGTCATTGACCCAATTTCTGCGTCAAACAACTTGGAAAGAGCCAGCTATTACGCTGCGTTGTTTTCCTTGACCTCGAATCAATGACAACGCTCTGAATCCTGCATCTTGAAGTCACTTGGGTATACCTGCACTCATAAAGGAGTGTCGTTGTTCGAAGGGGTAACAGATGAATCCAGTAGGAAGCAATTCAGTCAACCGTCAATCGGTTTATAGTAATGCAGCACAGCAAAATAACCGAGACCAAGCGAAAGTGGCTGAACAAAGTGCCAATGCCGCACCATTAAAGGTCGACCAAAATACGGTCACGCTGTCCTCTGAAGGGAAAGCCTTACTCGTCGCATTACAACAGATAGATCACGAGAGCAAAAAGGTGGAAGCCGAAAATAAGACCGTTGGTGACAAAGTCGAATCTTTCGCTCATGGCGCACTCGGGATGGATCACCCAGATACGATTGAAGAAGAGGATGATGGCTCATACTCTGCTGGTCAATATTTGTCTGCGGCATTGACCGTTGGTGGTATTATTCTCGCTCTTGTTTAAAATATCGCCTTAAATTATTGGTTAAAAAAGAGTTTTTTCCGTTACGACAACCATCCTCATTTGAACACTGTTTTTACCCAAGTCCATAATGGATAACTATTCATTAACGGACGATGAACTGTGAAAAATGCATTTTCTCTCATAGACAAACCAACCTTCTTTGGCGCTATCGCGCTGTTACTTTCTATTGTCTTTCCATTAATTATGTTCCCGACTGAGGGTGCAGAATGGATTGCGATCGCAAAAACCTTCATGACGGATAAATTGGGGTTCTTGTACCTTGCACTCGGCCTTGCTGCCTTTATTTTCATGATTTACGTTGTCTTCAGCGACATGGGACAAATCAAACTCGGTGACCCTGACGAGAAACCAGAATTTACTACTGCGTCATGGGCGGCGATGCTGTTCTGTGGCGGCATCGGTGCCAGCATTCTTTACTGGGGCTGCATCGAATGGGCGTATTACTACCAATCACCACCTTTTCAACTAGAACCAGGCAGTGAAGAAGCGGTGCGTTGGGCGGCGACCTATGGCCTCTTCCACTGGGGTCCAATCGCATGGTCTATCTACCTTATCCCTGCTCTGCCAATTGCGTACTTTTTCTACGTACGTAAACAACCCGTTTTGAAAGTATCCAGTGCATTGATGCCAGTGCTTGGCGAAGAACGTAGTAAAGGCGCCGCCGGTAAAATCGTTGATGTACTGTTTATCTTCGGCCTGCTTGGCGGTGCCGCAACGAGCTTAGGTTTAGCCGCTCCGTTGATCGGCGAAGGTCTGCATTATCTTTTCGGTATGCCTAAAAACACATATAGCCAAGTGTTAGTACTGCTGATCTGTACGGCCATTTTTGCTTACTCCTCTTACGCAGGTATGGAGAAAGGCATTAAAGTTTTAAGCAACATTAACTTCTGGGGCGCGATGGGCTTACTGGCGTTCATCTTAGCGGTTGGACCTACCATCTTCATGCTGGAAACGGGTTTAGACTCGATTGGCCGAATGCTATCTAATTTCTTTGTGATGGCAACATGGGCGGAACCGTTCGGCGGTTACGGTACGTTTGATAACACCCACTTCCCACAAGATTGGACCATTTTCTATTGGGCATGGTGGCTAGTATTTGCACCTAGCATGGGCCTGTTTGTGGCGCGTATCTCTCGCGGTCGCACTATCAAACAAATGGTATCTGGCTCGATTTTCTTTGGTTCTCTAGGCTGTTTCTTATTCTTTATGATTCTAGGTAACTATGGCTTGTCGCTACAGTTATCAGGAGAACTAGACGTTGTTGCTATCCTAAATGCAGAAGGCGCAACCGCGGCGATCTTCTCGATGTTAGATGCACTGCCAATGAGTACGTTAGTCATCGCCGTGTTTACTGTGCTTTGCATTATTTTCACTGCCACGACCTTTGACTCGATTTCCTACATTCTTGCGTCTGTTGTACAAAACAACGTCACGGAAGAACCAATGCGTTGGAACCGAATGTTCTGGGCATTCACCTTATCCTTTCTTCCAACGGTTCTGATGTTTATGGGTGGGTTAAGCACACTACAGACCGCGGCTATCGTGGGTGGTTTACCTTTGTTGGGTATCTCAATCATGCTGATGGTTTCTGCGGTACGTGCAACCACGCTGGATATTCGTCATCAAGAAGATTACATCGAACCAACCATCAACATTGAAGAGCTACCAGAATTTGATCCGTGGTCAACAGAAGGCATGGCAATGGCGAAGTTTGAACGTGCGCGTGATGCAGCTCAAGATGCGGCAGAAGAAGAGCGTGAAGCGTTAGCCGAGCTCATGAAACTACGTAAACGAATTCGCGCTTTTGCTCTGGAGCATAGCGACGACAATGATTTTGCTGATCATCACTTACCTCAGGAGATGCAGGATGAGCTGCAGACCCTATTGGATAATGTCATGAAAGCAAAAGAGAGAAAACTCGAGCTATCTGATGCGGCCCAGCAATCAAGAGTCGAGTTTAATCAAATCGTGGCCCAAAGCCCTGCTTACGCGGTGTAGCTTTAGCTCATGACTTTCCACTCCTAAACCTAATTCAAGCCCACTTCTGTGGGCTTTCTTATTTCTGCCCTAGTAAAAAGAAATGAAGTACACATGAACCTTTTGTGACGGTAGCAATTTTGTCATAAATCCTTGTTTTAATTTGCACGCTTTTATAAATAAGGAATATACAATGAAGCACTTAGTGACCCCAATTGTGACCGCAGTAGCGGCGTCCACGCTCTCTTTCAATGCTCTATCAGCAGAAATCAAAAACGTTATCCTAATGATTGGTGATGGCATGGGCCCTCAGCAAGTAGGCTTGTTAGAGACTTACGCGAATCACGCACCAAACTCGATTTACAAAGGCGAAACGACCGCCATTTACAAGCTCGCACAGGAAGGGGTAATTGGTTCATCCTTAACCAACCCTGAAGATGCGATTGTCGTCGATTCTGCTTGCTCGGCCACAATGCTCGCTACTGGCACCCCGACGGCATCAGAAGTGATCGGTATTGATAGCCAAGGTAATCACGTGGAAACCATTTTGGAAAAAGCCAAAGCGAAAGGCAAAGCAACAGGCTTGGTGTCGGATACACGAATGACACACGCTACACCAGCAGCTTTTGCTTCTCATCAACCGCATCGCTCTCTCGAAAATAGTATCGCAGTTGATATGCTAGAGACCGGCGTGGATGTGATGCTTTCTGGCGGCCTTCGTCATTGGATTCCTAAATCAACCAACGAGAAAGGCGACACATACAAACAACTTGAGAAGCTGACCCAGGGTGACGTTTACCTAAAATCGAAACGCAAAGACGAGCGAAACCTTCTGACGGAAGCGCAGCAGCAAGGTTACAGTTTGGCGTTTAACCGCAATATGCTTGAGACCTCCAACGGCGATAAGCTACTGGGGTTATTTGCCTATTCAGGCATGGATGATGGCATCGCTTACAGCAAAAACAAAAATGATCCGAAACGGACTCAACCGTCACTAGAAGAAATGACCGTAAAAGCGCTCGATATCCTATCTAAGGATAAAGATGGCTTCTTCTTAATGGTCGAAGGAGGTCAAATCGACTGGGCAGGTCACAGCAATGACGCCGGAACCATGTTGCACGAACTGATTAAGTTTGATGAAGCAGTGAACTCTGTATACGAATGGGCAAAAGGCCGTGAAGACACGTTGGTGATAGTCACTGCCGATCATGAAACCGGTTCATTTGGCTTCAGTTATTCTTCCGCTGATTTACCCAAACCACAAAAGCGCAATGGTGAGGCTTTTACGAACCGCGATTATGCTCCCAACTTCAACTTCGGCAAGTTCGATATTCTTGATGGACTTTATAATCAAAAACAAAGCTACTACGGCATGATCAGCGAGTTTCAAAAGCTTGATAAAACAAAACAAACACCAGCTAAATTGGCCGAAATCGTAAACGAAAATAGTGACTTTTCTATCACACCAGAACAGGCAGAGCGCGTCTTAGCAAGTAAACCAAACCCTTATCGCTTAGCAAGCCACAAATATTTAAGTGAAGAAAACGTCCCAGCAATTAACGATTTTGATGCGTTTTTTCCTTACAACGATAGAGGTAACCTACTCGCTCGCGAACAAGGGACGAAACAGAATACAGTCTGGGGAACTGGCACACATACGCACACCCCTGTAAACGTATTTGCTTGGGGGCCTGCTGGCACGATTTTACCTATCTCCAAGATCATGCATCACTCTGAGCTAGGTCAATACCTCATCAAGCAAATTAACTAACTCGTCAACGCATAAGCACACTCATGCCACTTTCGTGGTGATACTCAAACGCTCTCTTCTGGGAGCGTTTTTTTGTGATAGAAACGGTTGACGGCTTACTCCCTCCCTTCAATAATTGCGGCTCTTTTATAAAAACGAATAACCTTATGTGCGAAATATTTGCTAAACAACCACAAGAAAACTATCAGTTTGTTACCCGCTCCATCCGCATTGATGGCCATGCCACCAGCGTAAAGTTGGAATCGAGTTTTTGGTTGATTCTAGAAGAAATTGCCTCTGCCCAAGACATGACCGTACCTAAGTTCATCACGACCGTTTACCAAGAAGCGTTAGAACACAACGGGGAGGTCAATAACTTCGCCTCTCTGCTTCGCTGCGCCTGCCTTACCTACGCTCGACAACCACAAGCGACGCTAGATCAAGCACTAAGTGAGCAAAACTAACCACTCACGTTATTGTCGTACCTGAGTACTACCAAACTCGCGCTAAAACTGACTAGTCTAGGCGCAGTATTAAGGAGTACTCATGACAAAAATGATTCATACCATGATTCGCGTAAGCGATCTGGAGCGTTCTCTTAAGTTTTATCGCGACGCACTTGAGCTAGAAATCAAAGACCAATACGTATTCGACGGCTTTTCTCTCACCTACTTAGCAAACCCTGAAACGGGATTCGAGTTAGAACTCACTCACAATCACGACCAAAGTGAGCCATACACACATGGTACGGCTTACGGGCACCTTGCGGTAAGCGTAGAAGACATTGCGGCGACTTATCGACGCTTGAACTCGCTAGATATCGAAGCGAGCGACATCAAAGTCTTTGACCATCAGGAAAAACACTTAGCGACATTTTTCTTCATTACCGACCCAGACGGCTACAAAATTGAGTTCTTGCAGCGTCAAGGTCGCTATCTCTGATAGTAAGTTCTGTCCTAACAGAAACTGCCACTATCCCCTTTAATAAAAACAAAGAAGCAAACACAACTATGATTCATTTAACTGCTGCATTTCACGCAAAACCTGACTGCGTATCTCAACTAAAACAAGCATTAGAAGCGATGCTAGAGCCGACTCGAAATGAGACGGGCTGCGTGCGTTATCACTTGTTCCAAGACAAAAATGACCCAAGCCAACTCTTATTCCAAGAGCAGTTTGCAGACCAAGCCGCGTTTGACGAACACTGCAAAACAACGCATTTCCAGACTCTATTGAGTGAGATTGATGGTTTACTTGCCAGTGAGCCAAAAATCACGTTCTTGGATGAGCTGTAATCTTTACTGCTAAACCGATAAAAAAGGCGCTCTAATTGAGCGCCTTTTTGTTGATTTTGGATTCAAGTAAAAGAAATTTATGCTTCTTTCTTTTCCACCATGTGCAAATGCACATCTTGTTGTGGGAATGGAATCGAAATGCCTTCACGGTCGAAGCGCAGTTTCACTTCTCGGGTTACATCCCAGTAAACATCCCAGTAGTCATCCGTTTTAACCCAAGGACGAACAATGAAGTCAACTGAAGAAGTGTTCAGTGTATGAAGCTTGATCATTGGCTCTGGAGAACGAAGTACTGAAGGGTGAGACGTCACGATATCTGCCAATACTTCTTCTGCTTTTAGTACGTCATCTGAGTAACCGATACCAAAAACCATATCGACACGGCGAATGCGCTCATGTGTCACGTTCTTAATCACGTCACCCCAAATCTTGCTGTTTGGCACGATGATGATTTGGTTATCGAAAGTACGGATTGTTGTGTTCACCAAGCTCATGTGGCTTACCTTACCGTCTACACCACCTGCGTAAACAAAGTCACCAACATCGAACGGACGGTAGATCAGTAGCATCATACCCGCAGCGAAGTTTGATAGCGTATCTTGTAATGCGAAACCGATGATCACACCAGCAATACCGAAACCGGTCAGGATTGGAGCAAGGTTAAGGCCGATTTGAGATAGACCAACCATGATACCGATGATCCACACGGCTTTGCCTGACATCGAGATAAAGAAGTCTTGCATCAAGTGTGACAGCTTCAAGTTCTTCGATGCCACCGTCTTGCTAACCACTTTACGCGTTAGCTTCGCCAGTGCGCGGGCAATCAGCAGGATCAGAGCAAACACAAATAACTGGAAGATGTGCTGTGGTGCGTTCTCAGCAAACCAATCCACCATTGAGTTCGACCAATGACTCAAGATAGACAGAATTACTTTGGTGTTCAGCAAGTCGTGAGTAATGCTGCCTGTTACTTCAAAAATCTGACGTTTATATTCAGAGGTTTCTAAACCAACCTTATCGCCAATCGCGATCAGAGTGCGCAGACTGTCCGTTGCAATGTTCAATCTCTGCTTCAAAATTAACTGACTTAATTGCAGCGATGCTTTCTCTGATTCCGGACTAGAGGAAACTTGAGATCCAATGATCCCGCTTTGCTGGTTCAGATACTCAATGGATGCAGAAAGCAAACGCATACGCTTATCAACATTGTCTTTAAACGCGATATCTGCATCTTCATCTTGAACACCTAACGTACTTAACCAGCTCAAGTTTTGCCAACTTGACTGGTAGCTGACGTCTAGGTACTGCTGTAATTCACGGTACTCATTCAAAAGAGAGAGTTTATCGGCGTCTTTTGCTTTGTTGATTTCTTCATTCAAAACTTTGATTTTTTCATCCAGATAAGCGATCGCGCCTTCTGAATATTTTTCTTGAGTTTGAACTAATTCAATCAATTTATCATGAGCGATCGATTTATTGCTGATCGCTGTCGCAAGGCGGCTTCTCAGTTCTTCATTTTTCTGGAACAGTTGCAACTGAAGCGCATCGCGCTCATCGCCACTTGCTATTTTTAAGGTTTCGGACAAATCGATGATATCTTGATTGATATTATCGATCGCTTTTTCAGCGGCAGAAACCTCTGGCACTTCTACGACCTTTTCTGTGCTTTCTGTTGCATTAACAATGAAGGAACTCATCGTCAAAACAAACGCCATAAACAACACCTTGAATGGTGTAAAACGCACTGTTAGGGGGGATAGTAACGTCATTTTTACCTCGTAAGAGACGAACTTGAACGGGATGGTCAAGCGCCAGGATATAAATCCTTGAAAGTAGATGCTGTAAGTTTACACCACGAAATAGAAAACGAGCACTAATAAAAAGTGCGTACTAAATTCACAATTCTCCTCTTATGACAACTTAATTCATGTGCCACATGGTGTACGTCTCTGATATTTGCCTAATCGAGCACAAAATAAAATAAAACAACGTGAAATAAGCAACAAAATGCTTATTTTTCCTGACATTATAGAAAACCCTGCTATGTTTATTTTGCTGCCGTCATTGCTATTAACCCTACAAAAAATAGCAATAAGTGGATTTAATTCAATAAGATAAGGGATTCACCATGCCTCTTCATAAAAAATCAACCGTTCGTGGCTCAATCCTAGACGATGTGTATTCGTCTAAAGATCTTTCCATTGTTATGCCCAAGTACCGTATTCCAGAGCATGAGCATGCTCCCGATCATGCTTACCAAGTTGTCCATGATGAGCTCATGCTTGATGGCAATTCGCGTCAGAACCTTGCGACATTCTGTCAAACATGGGTCGAAGACGAAGTCCATAAATTGATGGACGAGTGCATCGACAAAAACATGATCGACAAAGATGAATACCCTCAAACGGCGGAAATCGAATCTCGATGTGTGCATATGCTTGCCGACCTTTGGCATGCACCGGATGCTGAAAACCCTATGGGATGTTCAACAACAGGCTCAAGTGAAGCGGCAATGCTAGGCGGCATGGCGCTAAAATGGGCTTGGCGCGAAAAAATGAAGAAGCAAGGCAAACCAACTGATCGCCCGAATCTTATCTGTGGCCCAGTTCAAGTTTGTTGGCATAAGTTTGCGCGCTACTGGGACATTGAACTTCGCGAAATCCCAATGCAAGGCGACCGTCTTATCATGACCCCAGAGGAAGTAATCAAACGTTGTGACGAAAATACGATTGGTGTTGTCCCAACGTTAGGCGTGACCTTTACTTGCCAATACGAGCCAGTACAAGCGGTGCACGAAGCGTTAGATAAGCTACAAGAAGATACCGGGCTAGATATTCCGATTCACGTTGATGGTGCGAGTGGTGCCTTTCTTGCCCCATTCTGCGATCCAGATTTAGTGTGGGACTTCCGTTTACCAAGAGTAAAGTCCATCAATGCCTCTGGACATAAGTTTGGCCTTTCCCCACTCGGCGTTGGTTGGGTTGTTTGGCGAGATGCCGATGCTCTACATGAAGACTTGATCTTTAACGTCAACTACCTCGGTGGCAACATGCCCACCTTTGCACTCAATTTCTCTCGCCCTGGTGGTCAAATCGTTGCTCAATATTATAACTTCTTGCGTCTTGGCAAAGAGGGCTATCGTAAGATCCACGATGCTTGTTATGACACAGCTCGTTACCTTGCCAAAGAAGTCGAAAAAATGGGTATGTTCCACATCATCTATGATGGACATGGTGGTATCCCTGCACTGAGTTGGTCAATAAAAGATGGCGCAAACCCAGGCTTCAATCTTTACGATCTTTCTGATCGCATTCGATCTCGTGGCTGGCAAATTGCGGCTTACGCTATGCCTGCCGAACGCGAAGATCTAGTGATCATGCGTATTTTGGTTCGACATGGATTTAGCCGAGACATGGCGGATCTTTTGATTTCCGATTTACAACACTGCGTGGACTTCTTCGACAAGCATCCTGTCGTCAACGGTAGCGACGCTGATGAGTCGAGTAACTTTAACCACGGCTAATTGTCCCCTTCCACTTAAAGCAAGGAACTCTCATGGTTCCTTGCTCTTATATCAACAAATTCACAGGTGACACTATGTCCTTTCTATTTAGTTACTTGTCAGAAAATCCGTTCGTTTTTCTCTTTCTATCTCTCGCTATTGGATACCCGCTTGGTCGACTTACATTCAAAGGAGTGAGCCTAGGAACAACAGCTGGCACTTTAGTTGTTGGTGTTGCTTTAGCTCTTACCTCCTTTTCGGTTTATGGGCTAAAAATTGAAGAGCCGGGTCTGGTCTCAGATATCTTCTTAATGATGTTCATGTACGCGATTGGGATGAAAGTTGGGCCACAATTTTTCTCCGGTCTTGCTAGAGGAGGGATCGACTTCGTCGTCATTGGTTTGATTGTCGTGTTCAGCAATTTTGCGATTGTTGTCATCGGCGCCAAGCTAATGGGTCTGGAGCCCGGCTACGCCGCTGGCATCATTTCTGGCAGTTACACAGTGACCGCCGTAATGGGCGTAGCGCAGTCAGCAATTAGTTCAGGCGCATTTACGCCACCTGAAGGGATGAGCATTGATCACGTCAGTGCCAATATTGCGGCGGGCTACGCGATAAGTTATGTCCTTTCGACCGTCCTCATCATCTTGTTCATTAAGTACCTCCCTTCGCTCTTTGGTATTGACCCCGTCAAAGCAGGTAAAGAGGCAGAAGCGGAATTCTCAACTGGCGATGACAACGAGAAACTCCCAAGCACCTTTGGGTTTTCAGACGTGGGCGTCCTACCGATTGATGTTCGTGCCTATAAAGTCACACACCAAGAGTTAGTTGGCCGTTCAGTGCAAGAGTTGTATCAGAAGTTCCCTGATGCGGCCGTGCTTAAAGTGGTTCGAGGTGAGCAAGTCATTGATGCTTCTGATAATCCAATGCTTGAGTTAAATGATGTTATTGGCATTCGCGGAGAATATCGCGTCTTGATTGCGGAAGGTGAAGCCGATATCGGAAATGAAGTCGATGAGCCACGCGCAAGAAATGTCGACATTGAAGTGGCTGATATTCACGTTGGTAAATCTGAGCATGCAGGGAAAACTGTCGCACAATTGCATGCCGAAGTCGGCTTTGGTGTTTATTTCAAAGCGATATTTCGACAAGGCCACCAGCAACCTTTATTGCCACAAACTAAGGTCGAAGTGGGCGATGTTGTGCGTATTGCAGGCTCCCAATGGTGCGTAGAACAAACCGCATCCAAACTCAATAGCGTTCCGATTGTAGAGAGTACGGTCACTGAAACCTTCTACCTCGCCCTCTCCCTTCTTATTGGCTATGTTTTTGGACATTTGAGTGTCACCGTTGCAGGTATCCCTTTTGCCCTTGGCACATCGGCGGGTTGCATGTTAACCGGGATCGTTTTCTCATTCCTACGAACTCGTAACCCTAGCTTTGGCGGCCCCATGAGTGAAGGGGCAAGAAGCTTTCTACAAGACATCGGCCTAAACCTATTTGTCGCGGTATTAGCGGCAACCGTGGGGCCGAAAATCTTAGCGTCATTCCAAGGCATCATTGTCATCAAGATAGCTTTACTGGGTGTGACTGCAGCACTCGTACCACCTCTGCTAGCTTGGTTATACGGATTGTACTTCCGCAAAATGAACCCTGCTATTTTAGCGGGAGCCTGTGCCGGAGGGAGAAACAGTACCCCCGCAATGAAAGGAGCCCAAGATGCAAGCCACAGTGACATGCCAGCGATTGGCTACCCCGTGCCATACGCATTAACTTCAGTTTTAGTCCTGATATTAGGTTACATCGCGATGGTCATCAGTTAGTTAAATCTACGCTTTTGGATGAATGGTCTATGATTGAAACGTAACCATGAATGCGTAACGACACGTACCTAACACAATAATGAGTAAGGAGAAATTATGGGCTTTCTATCTTGGATTATTCTAGGTTTGATTGCAGGAGCATTGGCTAAGTGGCTGATGCCTGGTAACGATGGCGGTGGCTGGATTGCCACTATGGTGCTAGGTATCGTTGGTGCTTTCGTTGGCGGTTTTTTAGGCAGCTTTGTTGGCCTAGGCGGTGCAGACGGTGTAAACATCGGCAGTATCGTCACTGCGACTTTAGGTGCTTTCGTTATATTGTTTGTCTATAACCGTTTCTTAAAAGGTTAGGTACTTTTGCCTCACCCCAAAATAAACAAGCCTTTCAATGAAAGGCTTGTTTTACATTCGGCTATGGGCGATTTGGGTGATTTAAAATGTGGTCTTCCCAGTCCACCACATCGATTTCATACACCACTTTATTTCGTACACTTTCCCCAACTGCGTGCATTGCAGACTTAGAGCCAGTGATTAATGGGTGCCATTCTGGCAGTGGCTGGCTTTCTGCCAACAAGCGGTATGCACAAGTGTGTGGCAGCCACGTAAAGTCATCAATATCTTCACGCGTCAACTTGGTGCACTCTTCGCCTGAAGTGAAACGGTTCGGGTAGTCTTTGCACGAACAAGTTTTGCTGTTCAGCCAACTACACGCCACGTTGGTATAGTAGATTTCGTCCGTATCTTCATCCATTAGCTTGTGCAGACAACATTTGCCACACCCATCACAGAGAGATTCCCATTCTTCTTCTGTCATGTTCTCTAACGATTTACTTTGCCAAAATGGAGTGCTCATACGCTTACTACTTATTTCTCGAATGGGAATGAATTGGGTGCGTTTTATACCCCTCTGACAACAAAAGTTCAAGTTTTGCCGAATTACGCCTCGTAATACGAACTATTATCAACGTTTGTTCTGTTTCATCAATAAGGACACTCAACACTGATATTTTTACTAATAGTGATTCCTATCCTATGGTTTTAGCTCATAGTGTGAATAAAGGAATCAATATTATGAAGCTCGCAATGATCACCATTATCTCTCTTGTTTCGTTCGGAGCTGCGGCAAGTACCGATGCAGAACTTTGTCAACAATACGGCAAGGATCTAGCGTCTAATGTTCAAGAAGGTCAAGCAACGTTCCTAACAGAAATGTCCTCTCGCACCGAGGCTGGAACCTGGGGTTTAAGCATGCAAGAGTGCAACCGTTATATCCAACAGGCTAAACGCGATCAGAATTTTGAAGTCGCTGCTTTACTTAATGATGAGTAAAAAGGACTTAATGACGAGTAGAAAGGGCTAACTTTGTTGGCGTGAATTCACGCACGCCTCTTCCAATCTGACGAGAAATGGCCATAATGCCCCCTTCATTTTTACGAGGGCTTTTAGATGGATTGTCGATTAGGTTGTGGGGCGTGTTGTATCTCACCAAGTATCTCTTCTCCGATTCCGGGCATGCCAAAAGGCAAACCTGCTGGAGAGCGCTGCATTCAATTAAATGACGACAACTTATGTAAGCTTTTCGGAATGCCTGAACGCCCAAAAGTTTGCCACGACTTCAAACCTTGCCCAGTTGTGTGCGGCAAAACGAATCAAGAAGCGATAAATAATATCACCGAACTTGAACAACTGACCTAGTCGTTACTACCCAATTCTCTCAAGTAAAGGTAAATAGTATCGCGTGAAATACCGAGATGATTTGCCACCATCAATACCGCATCTTTGTATTTAAAAATCCCCAAACCTTGTAAACGCGTGACCAGTTCGCGGTTGCGTTTTGAAGGGGAAATCGCTTCGTTCGACCACACTTCTGCTTGTACGGTCTCAATGGTACTAATAATGGTTTCATCGATGTTACGAGCGAAGGTTTCTGGTGAACGAGCGCCCGCACAGCAGTCATTTTGTTGAGTTGGCATAATCGATCTCAAAAAATCCTGCATCGGTACATCCATGTCGACGTTGATACACAATAACCCAATAGGTTTGTTCTTTGGGTTACGGACAATGGTCGTGATGGAATGCAAGGTTTTACCGCTTACGGTTTTCGTCACATACGAATCTGAAACGTCGTTACCTTCAAGCAGCTTCATTCTTGCTAAGTTGGTAATCGGTGCACCTTCTCCACGCTCAGTAACATGGCCATTGGCAATTTTGATGATTTCCGGAGCTTCTGCATCAAGACTGTGAAGAACGACCTCGGTATGCTTGCCATACATGCGCGCAATGCCATCGACGACGTTCTTCATCGAATTCAAAATATCTAAATCACTTTTGGTGAGTTTCTTAAGCTGCAATTTACTTCCCTTAGCAAAAACTTTGAGGCTAGGCCGACATGATATCGATAATAGATTTGTCCGTATACGGCATACCAAGTCTAACCATAGAGCCTACGTTTCTTATAGTTTGTTCGACTTCATCGCCTACTATACCTTGATTCTTCACACTGTGGTTACCCATCGCCATCAAATATGAGCGAACTGCCGTCGTTGATGAGGTGCAAACTTTCATTGCACAAGATGACTTCGCGCCATCACACACCATGCCTGAACTGTCACTAATGACGTTTTGAATTGCAGAGCAAGATTGCTCAAACGAGCCGCCTGCTAGATACACTAGTGCCATGGATGCGGCAGCACTAGTGACGGTGTTACCACAGAATGCAGATAAAGGTGGGTAGTATGACTTAATGTAGATCGCGCCTAAATGACTCATGATTAGTGCGCGAGCGAGTTGTTCTTCGTTACTTTGAAACGCTTCTGCTGCGATAACAACCGGAATCGTCGCGGCAATACCTTGGTTACCGCTGCCAAAGTTACTCATCGCTGGCAGCGTCGCACCGCCCATTCGAGCATCGGATGCTGCAGAGGTCATCATTTGGATTCTGCTCATCAGATCATTACCAAGCAACCCCTGTTCGATATTGCCTTTTAATGTTCGGCCAATTTCTAAGCCGTAACCTCGGTCGATACCCTCTTGCGCTAAGGAAGAGTTGAGTTCCGCCGCTTGCAGAATGAATTTGATGTCATCAAATGGCGCTTGAAGGGCAAAGTCGTAAATCTGCTTAATAGAGATATCCACCCCTTCACATACTGATCCTGTCGCGACTCGCTGCTGCAAAGGGGCATCGAACGTCACCGCTCCATTGCGAGTGATCTGGATAATATTAGTGTGTCCACCGCTGATAGTCACCGAGACGGTGTCTTCTCCAACGCTCATGGTGACACTGCAAAAGATAAATTCTTGTGTATCAGTGCGAGCAACACTGACTCGCTCTTCATCAATAAGTTGCTGGGCAGCAGTCACATCGTCTTGATTAATTTTAGCGAGCACTTCCAGTTCTGCGTTTGGGTCTCCCGCTAATGCCCCAACTGACGCCGCGATCTTAAGGCCAATTTTCCCAGTGCCGGGAACGTAAACCCCCATGGAGTTTTTAAACAAGTTATCTGAGACACGTACTTCAATCATGTCCGGGGTTTGGCATCCAAGCTCACGCTTTGCAACTGCTGCCGCATATGCAGCAGCAATGGGTTCGGTACATCCGAGGGCAGGTTTCACAACTTGCTTAATGATTTGGATATATTGGTTCCATTGCTGATTCATGCTTCTTCTCCGTATTACTTTTTACTAGCAATCGCTTCAACTTCAATCAAAACACCTAGCGGAAGATCTTTCACCGCAAAGCAGCTTCGTGCTGGGCAATCTTTTTGGAAAAACTCTGCATACACTTTGTTGAATTCCGCAAAGTCGCTGATGTTTGCCAAGTAACACGTCGTTTTTAGAACCGTATCTAAACTGCCGTTACCCGCTTCAAGCACATGTTTTAAGTTCGTTAGAGATTGATGACTTTGAGCAGTAATCCCTCCCTCTACTACTTTACCTGTCGCGCTATCAACTGGGAGTTGGCCAGACGTAAAAATCAAATCCCCGTAAGTGGTTCCGTGTGAATATGGGCCAATTGCGGCAGGAGCGTGCTCTGAAGTGATCAATTCTTTCATGTTAATCCTCACATAGTTTTTAGTTTTAGTCGTAAAACTCAGCTTTTGCTTTCGTTTCAAAGCTATTCTTTCAACTATATGTGAGCAAAACAACCGCTACAGATCACACAAATCGATCTAAATTCAGATTTTATTGAGTAATTTTGTCGAGATCTCAAATTTATCTGAATTTTCCACAAAAAAATTGTTGTTAATCTTTTTCTCAAATAGATTTGAGAAAAATTCATACTAACAAAGAGAAAACGACAATGAGCGTTACTGTACCTACACAAACTCTTCCAATAACTAAAGAACCACCTCACGTTAAAGCCGGAATGACAGCCACAGAATGGAAAGCGGCGACTAAATTTGATAGCACTGACTGGGGCTGGGTAATCATGAGCATCGGCATGGCAATCGGTGCTGGTATTGTTTTTCTTCCAGTAAAGGTGGGCGTACTTGGCATATGGGTATTTCTTGCCTCCGCGGTGATTGGTTATCCAGCGATGTACTTGTTCCAACGCCTATTTATTAACACGCTTTCCACCTCTCCGAAGTGTCAAGACTATGCGGGCGTTATCTCAGGCTACCTTGGCAATAAATGGGGCGCCTTGTTAGGCGTGCTCTACTTCATCATGTTGGTGATCTGGGTATTCGTATACTCGACGGCAATCAATAATGACTCAGCCTCTTTCCTACACAGCTTTGGTATCACTGAGGGGCTGTTGTCGGAAAACCCGTTGTATGGTCTAGCATTGGTTTGCGCTTTGGTGGCGATCGCGTCTCGTGGAGAAAAGATCTTATTTAAAGTCAGTACGGGCTTAGTGTTAATTAAGCTCTGTACCGTTGCCCTGTTGGGTTTCATGATGGTAGAAAAGTGGGATTTAGCTAATCTCGGTACGGTACCAACGGCTGGTACTGGCTTAAAAGATGCGATTGAACTGCTGCCGTTCACCCTCACTTCTATTTTGTTTATTCAAAGCTTGAGTCCGATGGTGATCTCTTACCGTTCGAAAGAGAAGTCTATTGAAGTTGCCCGTTTTAAAGCGATGCGCGCCATGAATATCGCTTTTGGCATTTTGTTTGTGACCGTGTTTTTCTACGCGATTTCTTTCACGTTGGCGATGTCTCATGAACAAGCAGTCCGTGCAGCAAACGAGAACATCTCTGCGCTTGCGATGGTAGCACAAGGCATGGACGGCACGACGCTTAAACTGCTCAGCTTGATGTTGAACATCTTTTCTGTGATGACAGCGTTTTTCGGTGTTTACCTAGGCTTCCGTGATTCTTGCCAAGGCCTTGCGATGCTAGCGCTGAAAAAAGTCATGCCTGAAGAGCAAATCAACAAAGATCTCGTGACGAAAGGTATCATTCTATTCGCGATTTTGATGGCGTGGGGCGCTATCGTACTTAACCTACCGGTTCTGAGCTTCACTTCGGTTTGTAGCCCAATCTTCGGTTTGATTGGCTGTTTGATTCCTGCTTACTTGGTGTATCAAGTGCCTTCTCTACATAAATACAAAGGTGCTTCACTATACCTAATCATCGCGACGGGCATCTTGTTGTGTATCTCACCATTTATTGCTTTTAGCTAACGCTTCCTCTCGCCTCGGTTATCAAACTCTATAACGATAGCCGAGGTTTTCCTTTGAACTCATCCACCTACCCTCTTTCTACACATTCCGTTTCATATATGAGACAGAAACGCGCATATCTGGCATTTTGGTTAATTTCCGTGCTTCAACTCACACTTTTCTGACAATTCTCTACTATGTTCAGCGGGTAATCTAAATCCGCAATAGGAAACAATATGAATAAATACATGGCAGAGGTTTTTGGTACTTTTTGGTTAGTGCTTGGTGGCTGTGGTAGTGCAGTGTTAGCGGCTGGCTTCCCTGATGTCGGCATTGGCCTGTTGGGCGTTTCTTTGGCGTTCGGTCTTACCGTACTTACAATGGCATTTGCTATTGGCCATATCTCAGGTTGTCACCTAAACCCAGCAGTAACTATCGGTCTATGGGCCGGTGGTCGTTTTGAGACTAAAGACGTAGTGCCTTACATCATCGCGCAAGTGATTGGTGGTGTTATTGCGGGTGGCGTACTTTACGTAATCGCAACCGGTCAAGCAGGCTTTGACGTAGTTGGTTCTGGCTTTGCTGCGAACGGTTACGGCGCGCATTCTCCAGGCCAATACTCTATGGTTGCTGCTTTAGTGACTGAAGTTGTGATGACAATGATGTTCCTAATCGTGATCATGGGTGCGACAGACAAACGCGCACCACAAGGTTTTGCACCTATCGCGATCGGTTTATGTTTGACTCTTATCCACCTAATCAGTATTCCAGTGACTAACACATCGGTTAACCCAGCACGTAGTACTGGTGTTGCCGTATTCGTTGGCGACTGGGCGGTTTCTCAGCTTTGGCTATTCTGGGTAGCACCAATCGTTGGTGGTATTCTAGGTGCACTTATCTACAAGAACCTTCTTGGTACAGAATCAAACGATTAATCGATTCTCGAACCTCAAGAACAAAAAAGCCGCTGAATTCAGCGGCTTTTTTATTAAATCTTGTGTCGACCTAGAAGAGAGTGAGACAAGGTTGTCCCGTCCACGAGCTCAAGCTCGCCCCCCACTGGTACACCGTGCGCGATACGGCTTGCATCCACTTGGTGTTCTTTACACAGCTCCGCGATGTAATGCGCTGTTGCTTCCCCTTCAACCGTTGGATTGGTTGCAAGAATCACTTCAGAAACATCACCGCGACGCAGACGGTAATCCAGTACATCAAGACCAATATCACTTGGACCAATTCCGTCCAGTGGTGATAAGTGCCCCATTAGTACAAAGTATCGACCCGAGTATTGACCTGTCGCTTCTACTGCCGCGATGTCTGCTGGACTTTCTACTACACAAATTTGGCCATTTTCTTGGCGCTTTGGGTTCGTACAAATATGGCAAACGTCTTCTTCAGTGAAGGTACGGCACTCGGTGCAATGACCAATTTCTGTCATTGACTGACTCAGCGCATCTGCCAGTTGCAGACCGCCTTTTCTATCACGCTGTAACAAATGAAAGGCCATACGCTGCGCCGACTTGGGGCCAACCCCAGGTAGACAACGTAAGGCCTCCATCAATTGTTCCAGCATATGACTGGTACGCATTGAAAATCCGCTTAGTTAGAATTCAGCAGATTAGAATGGCATTTTCATACCTGGTGGTAATTGCATACCGCCAGTTACTGAAGCCATTTTCTCTTTTTGAGTTTCTTCAACACGACGTGCTGCATCGTTGAATGCCGCAGCGATAAGATCTTCTAGCATCTCTTTGTCGTCTTCCATTAGACTCTCGTCAATATCAACACGACGCACACTGTGACTACCAGTGATTGTAACTTTAACTAGACCAGCACCAGACTCGCCAGTTACTTCCATATTCGCGATTTCTTCTTGAAGCTTTTGCATGCGATCTTGCATTTGCTGGGCTTGCTTCATTAGGTTGCCCATACCGCCTTTACCAAACATGTTTATCTCTCTGGTTTAATTAGGTGTTGCATCTGTTAATGGGGTTTTCACTGAACGTTTTCAACCCCATTCCGTTCAAAATTTAGATAGGTCTTACACTATCTTTATCGAGCTCTGCAGCGAAACGACGTTCGATGAACTGAACATGCGGATCGTTTTCTAAACTGTTCAGAGCTTGTTGCAATTTTTCTTGATACAGCCTGTCTCTAAGCTCAAGGGGTGTCTCACCGTTTTCGCCCACATCAATACTAAGATGGCACTCTTGTTCTAACACGCCATTTAACGCGTTCAACAGCTCGCTTTGCGCTCTGTCAGTATTCAAGTGTGCCTGACTGTCTCTTAATTGTAGCGAAACTGTCGAGCCTTCTTTGCTGTAATGCGAGTTTAATGCAAGTTGCTCCACCAGCTTGGGTGTATTCATTAAGCTGATCAGCTTTGCCCACTCACTGCTTTCCAATGATTCATCGACAAGCTTTTGCGCCATTTCTGGCGTCTTTTCGTGCTCAAGAGCTTTCTTGAGCTGCGTAGGTGTCAGTTGCGTATTCGTTTTTGTTTCAACCGGTTGCTTGGTTGGACGCCAACGATATGCTTCATCCTCAATGACAGGTTGTTCCGCTTGAGAAGAGGATGGTAGCGACACCTGCGCGGAATTGCCATGCAATTGCGCTAGACGGTCAATGACCGACTCTTTTTGAGCAGATGTCGCGTTAGGCTTTTTTGGGCCACCATTTTGCGTCGTCGCCTGTTGCTGACCCTGGCGTTGCGAGCGCAATTGATGACGAAGACCACTCAAATTACCTCGAGCAGGCGCTGGCGCATTCTCTGGCATAGGTTGAGCTTGTTGAGGAACCTGCTGTGTAGGCACAGGATTCTCACTCATTGGTGGTGCCATGTCATACTGTGGCGGAGCCATATCATAACCACCTTGATATTCAGGTTGGTATGATGGTGCTTCATTCGTCGGCTGCTGTGCTGCCTGAGACAGCGGTTGTGACGCCATATTCGGCGCTAACTGGCTTGGTCTAGGCTGACTTTGCGTTTGCTGTACAGGTGCTTGCTGAACTGGCGCTTGCGGTTTTGCCACCGATGCTGCTTGTGTTTGCACTGCACTTTGCGCAGTCTGCGATGAGGTTGAGATGACGGTGGCGCTGTTACTTGCAGATGGACGGAATGCCATCATGCGCAAAACGATCATTTCCATCCCAACGCGACCATTCGGTGACAACGTTAGGTCTTCACGGCCTTTTAAAGCAATTTGGTAGTAAAGCTGAACATCTTGTGGTGTTAATGCTTTACTCAATAATTCGATTTTTTCAGCATCAGGTTGAGTCTGATCTAAGGTCGATGGCAGAGCTTGGTACATCGCGACGCGGTGAAGCTGGGATGCCAATTGTTGTAGCAATCCATCCCACTCAACACCGTTTGATGCAAGTTGTTGGATTTTGTCCATCGCCTGTTGCGGCTGCTTACTGCTGACCGATTCCAGCAAATGAATCGCTTGGTCAGTATCAATCGTACCAAGCATGTGGCTAACGATATCGGTCTGAATCGTGCCGTTACCTAGGGCGATAGCTTGGTCAGTTAAGCTCAGTGCATCACGCATACTGCCATCTGCAGCATGCGAGATCATGCCAAGTGCTCTTGCTTCTGCAGAGACTTGTTCTTTTTCCAAAATATGGTCAAGTTGCTGATGAATGTCATCAACACTGATTGGCTTAAGGTGGAACTGTAAACAGCGCGACAGAATCGTTACCGGCAGTTTTTGTGGATCCGTCGTAGCCAACAAGAACTTCACATACTCTGGCGGCTCTTCCAACGTTTTTAACAGCGCATTGAAAGAGTGACGCGAAAGCATGTGTACCTCATCAATGAGGTACACTTTAAAACGTCCGCGAGCGGGCTTGTATTGAACGTTATCTAATAGTTCACGAGTGTCTTCAACTTTAGTACGAGAAGCCGCGTCGATCTCTAGTAGGTCAACAAAGCGACCTTCATCAATCTCACGACAAGTATCACACTCACCACAAGGGTTAGCGGTAATACCTGTTTCACAGTTCAGGCCCTTAGCAAACAGTCGGCCAATCGATGTTTTACCAACGCCTCGCGTACCGCTGAAGAGATACGCATGGTGTAAGCGATTTTGCGCCAACGCGTTTTCCAGAGCCGTAAGGACATGGCTTTGCCCTACGACTTGGTCAAACTTATTCGGACGCCATTTTCGCGCTAAAGCTAAATAACTCATTGAATGTATTAGTGTCCTTCAAACTCGCAAATGCTGTATACGTTCAGACCTAGACCTTCTAGGCGCTTATCACCACCAATTTCTGGCAGGTTGATAACGAATGCAGCGTGCTCTACTTCACCGCCTAGTTGACGGATAAGCTTTGTTGTTGCTTCGATCGTACCGCCCGTAGCAAGTAGATCATCTACAACCAATACTTTATCGCCTTCTACGATCGCATCAGTATGGATTTCTAGCGTATCAACACCATATTCAAGCTCGTAGGATTGAGCCACCGTAGGACGAGGCAGTTTGCCTGGCTTACGCACAGGGACAAAACCAACACCCAGTTCTAGTGCTAGTGGTGCACCAAACAAGAAACCACGAGCTTCTGTACCCACAACTTTCGTGAAACCCATATCTTTGTAGCGCTCAACCAAAAGATTGATTGTCGCTTGATACGCTTTCGCGTCCTCAAGAAGGCTGGTTACGTCGCGGAAAAGAATGCCTGGTTTCGGGTAATCTTCGATGCTTTTGATGCTAGATTTGATCAGTGAGATTGTTTCTGTAGTCATAATACCGATTTACTTAGATTGGCTCATCACCCTCTGTTCTAATCGCAGTATATATGAGGGCAACAAACAATAGGTTTTCATCACTATGTGCTTACTTTCGTAAAAGTCACAAGCGCTGAAAATACAAACGCCCACTCGAAGAGCGGGCACACTATTCTCTACAATCTTAGTGATTTTCTTCTCGGTCAGCAACCAACTCAGTCACAGGGAGACGCATAAACCAACTCAGTAAAACGATTAGCATCACTAAAAGCGCAATTTTTACCCAAACCATTGGAGCGACAATGATGGAGAAAGTAAAACTGAGTACGATGAAGACCGCGCCACGTTGTTTCACTTTGCGTGTGACTGCTCGGTGTTTATGCCAGTTTTCGAGTAAAGGTCCAAACGTTTTATGTTCATGTAGCCAACGATGAAACGCAGGGCTGCCTCGCATGAAACAGGCACTCGCTAAAAGAATAAAGGGTGTGGTAGGAAGAAGAGGAAGAACGATGCCGGCAATGCCAAGCAGCATGCAGAGTCCACCAGCTATATTGAAAAGGTAACGCTTAATACGAATGGTGGACTCCAATAAACTAACGCTAAATTAAAAGCCCGCGTAACCATTCATTACACGAAGCCAGGTTAACGTTGCAGGTAAAGTTGGGATCAAAAGGACTGCAATGAAACCTAAAAAGTAAAAAATATTATAAGGCTCTTTAAAATCTTTGTCTGCCATGATGTTTCTTCTCACTAGAGTTGAGTTGACTTCGCTTCCCCCACCTTACATCGTTAAATTATCGTTGCACAAATGGGTCATTATTGTTTTAAGCGATGACTATACCTTAAACAATTAACGCTAAACACCAACAAAAAGTAGGGTTATAAAGCGAAGTATCATTAGTTCGAAGCCAAGCAGCTAGAAATAAAAAAGCAGCGTAATGGACGCTGCTTTTGTTGATGTATCTATGTTTTTACCTGTTGCTCGTTATATCAATCGATTCAGACGAACCATATTGAGGGTAAAGCTGGATGTCCCAAGACAACCAATTGAAAGCTGCCCGTTAGTGCTGATTGGTAAATCTCGGGTGATGAAGTTTTTCATACTGCCGTCACCTAATTGATTACCAGCGGCTATGTGCTGATTTGAATGGCCGTCTGACCACTGACTATCCAAACCCGCTGGTAGTATAGAGACAGAAGACGAAGCAAGATCTGCGACACCGAAAACGGCATTTACGGCACCGGTACTATCAGAGCACTGAATACCTTTTTCAATAATGTCGACCATGTCTTTCAGGTCTGCACTAAAACTCTTTAAGTTACGTAAGTAGTCATCAAACAAAGCACGCACCAGCAGCGTTGTTGCCACACCATCGTGCGCTGATGACGCTGAATCAACGAGATAAAAGGCAAATTGCCCGTTCATCAGCCAACGGTAATCAAACACTAAAGGCATAACGTCGGTTGATTGCAATAAACGATAAGAGCATTTCCAATCGCCTTGTGATGCGTCTTTTTCTGGCAATAAAGCGTGTAGCAAGTCTCTTGCTGCATTTGGGTGTTGTTGTAGATATTCTAGGTGCCAGTGCAGTTCTTGATCGTCTGGCATTTCCCCACCGTCATCAACCCTAAACCATTGGCTCGAAAAATCTCGATGGTCAGAGTAGTGACAGTCTGATTCCTCAAGCGTGTTGTCGATCGCTTGAGATAGATGTTGATAGTTTCCTATTGGTTTAGGTAAGAAATCTTTAATACCAAAACGAAGCGCTTTCGCGACGTCAGACATCTCATCCGTTCCAGACACAACAATCAGTGGCATAGACGGATACTCTAAGCTAACTTCCTCGACAAATTCTATCCCGTCCAACACGGGCATGGATAAATCACATAAGACCAAATCAGGTTGGCATTCCCTTAGTTGTTGAAGCGCCTCCAGGCCGTTTTCTGCTTCGACCACCTTAAAACCCTGACTTTCCAAATAGGCATTAGTCACGCTACGAAATATCGGATCATCGTCCACTAACATGATGAGTTTATGATTGACCACTTCCTGCGCCGAGACCATTGCCGTTTGACTGTGAGTCTTAAACATACCTTTGCACCTCACAAAGCTCAGTCAAAAAAACAAATTTATATGTCGTTATTTTTGTTGTATTCACATCTTACAAAACGTTATGCAGCAAGACATCAGGCCCTTTCACCTTGTTATAAACCGTAGCCTGAAATTGACGTTTATACAAATATTCCATGGTCTATCAGTATTTACTCAGGGAGCCTTGCTGTGTTCAAATGACGCAACATGTTGACTTAAAGCAAACTTTGATCACAAAGTTAATTATAAATTAGCCATAAACGGTAGTTTAATGTGTCTGGAAATATGAAATTAGATGATCTAAACCTGTTTCGATTGGTTGTCGAAAATGGGAGCTATACCGCAACTTCGCGAAAAACCATGATTCCGGTGGCAACCATCACCCGACGCATTCAAGCGCTAGAAGACTCTGTCAATCTTCGATTGCTGAACCGTCATGCGCGTAAGCTTTCTCTGACCGAGGCCGGAGAACGCTTTTACCATGAATGCTCACCTCTGCTACAACGCCTAACATCGACAGCTGAGGAGATTACGGATGACTGTCGTGGCGCATCGGGCAAGATTAAGATTTCTGCACCGTACAACCTGACTAAGCGCATGATGATGCCTATGTTTAATGGGTTCATGAAGCAGTATCCTGACATCAACATCGAGCTGACGACAGAAAACAACGCCGATCAACTTGATCCTACCGAGTGGGACGTGATTTTCCGCGTTGGACCACAGCGTGACTCAAGCTTGATCGCTCGTAAAATTGGTGAAGTAAAGGATATTCTCGTCGCAAGTCCTGACTATCTCGCCGCAAATCCGGCACCAAACCACGCTGAAGAGCTCTCAAACCATTCTTTGCTGAAAGGCTACCCACTGATCAAGTGGACACTAATCAACAGCAAGGGAGAGTCTGTGGTGAATGCAGAACGTGGTCGTTTTCAAGCCAATGCACTGAATGTCGTGCGTAGCTCTTGCTCTGAAGGGTTGGGGATTACATTAATGCCTGACGTGATGATCAAAGAGTATATTGAAAGTGGCGATCTACTGCGTGTATTACCAGATTGGAGCGCTAACCCGCGCGACATCTACATGCTGTACAATCACAAAGACCACCTTCCTGAGAAAGTGCGTCTTTTTATCGACTTCGTGATCGCTTACAACATTCACTAAACTCGATAGCAGATACAAAAAACCAGAGCGCGAGCTCTGGTTTTTTTATGTCTTGGATTTTCGGGCAGATTAAGCGCCTTCGTTATGCAGTTCTAGATTAGCAAGATCTTGCTGAATTTCTGCTTGTGTCTTTGCATCATCGTTACGTAAACCATCAAGGAAGTCGAGGTATTGTTGGTCGATGTCACCCGTCACATATTCACCGTTAAATACTGATGTATCGAACTGAGTGATGTCTTGATTGCCTAAACCAACTGCTTCAACCAAATCATCCAAGCGTTGGTAAATAAGCGCGTCAGCACCAATTTGCTTACAGATGGTTTCGTTATCGCGGCCATGAGCAATCAACTCTGTTGCACTTGGCATATCGATACCGTAAACATTCGGGAAACGTACTTCTGGTGCCGCCGAGACCATAAACACCTTGTTTGCGCCAGAGTCACGAGCCATCTCAATGATCTGCTCTGATGTTGTACCGCGAACAATAGAGTCATCCACAAGCAGGACATTCTTACCTTTAAATTCAGAACGAATCGCGTTTAGTTTGCGGCGCACCGATTTCTTACGCTGTTGCTGACCCGGCATAATGAAAGTACGACCTACGTAACGGTTTTTCACAAAGCCTTGACGGTAAGGTTTATCAATAGCTTGGGCAATTTGTAGAGCAATATCGCAAGACGTTTCAGGAATAGGAATAACCACGTCGATATCCAATTCTGCGTAATCTTCACGAATACGCTCGCCAAGCTTTTTACCCATCTCAACACGAGCACTGTATACAGAAATCTTGTCGATGAAAGAGTCCGGACGTGCAAAGTAAACGAATTCAAAGATACACGGATTCAGTTTTGGATTGTCGCCACATTGTTTCGTAAATAGTTCACCATCAAACGTTGCGTAAATCGCTTCACCAGGAGCGACATCGCGAACAAAATCAAAACCAACAGCATCTAACGCCACTGACTCTGACGCCACCATGTATTCTGTTCTTCCGTTCACTTCACGCTTACCTAAACATAAAGGGCGGATACCATGTGGGTCGCGAAACGCAATCATACCGTGGCCAATAATCATCGCAGCAACAGCATAAGCACCGCGGATCGTACGGTGAACATTCGTAACCGCACGGAAGACATCGTCAGCTGTCACATTGCCTTTTACTGTATCGATTTCGTGAGCGAGTACATTCAGAAGCACTTCAGAATCTGAAGTCGTATTGATATGACGGCGGTCTTTTTCAAACAGTTTTTGACGAACTTCATGAGCGTTAGTCAAATTACCATTGTGGGCAAGTGTAATACCGAAAGGAGAGTTTACGTAGAAAGGTTGAGCTTCAGAGGCACTTGAACTGCCTGCGGTTGGGTAACGAACATGACCGATACCAACCTCACCTTGTAAGCGTTGCATGTGTCTTGCTTCGAACACATCCTTCACTAAACCGTTCGCCTTACGCAGACGAAAACGATTGCTTTCTATGGTACAAATACCAGCGGCATCTTGGCCACGATGCTGTAACACCGTTAACGCGTCATAAATAGACTGGTTTACAGGCGTTGTGCCCACGATTCCAACAATACCACACATGTCCTAATCCTCGATTTGCGACAGTAGCTGGCACTACTAGATAGTGCCAGACAGAAAACTTGATGTTGCTTTTAAGTGCTCGAAGAATGGGGCGATGATACGGCTGAACTCTGGGACCAACTGTGACTCTTTCCACCAATCCGAGCTTGGGAATGCAGTAAACGCATCCATAAAAAACAGCACCGCAGAAACAATCAGTACTCCGCGTAAACCACCAAACACCACACCGAGAATTCGATCGGTTCCTGATAGCCCTGTTTTTTGTACCAGTTGACCAATGACGTAATTCACCACTGCACCAACCACTAAGGTAGCGACGAATAACGCCGCTATTGCGGCTCCGTTACGAAACATTTCATCTTCGATGTTGGTGAAATACACCGCCAATTTGGCGTAGTAATTACTGGAGATAAAAAATGCTCCAAACCAAATCACCAAAGACAAAGCTTCTTTAGCAAAACCGCGAACTAAACTGATCAGAGCTGAAAATCCGATCACACCTAAAATGACAAAATCTAACCAATTCATGTTTTCTTCATCTTAAGTTGGCGCGCATTTTAACAGAAAAAATGCTGACGCAAACGTTTTCTTATGGATTTAATGGCTTAAATTTAAGCAATTGACCTTTTGAGCCTGTAATTTTTTGTAATTCCTTGACCTGTCGTTCAAGTTTACTTTTTGACACATCAGGACCAACAATCACTCGAGTAAAGGCTGTCTCTTTTTTTACATGAGCTTGGTAGCCACGCTTCTGAAGATCCTCTACAAGTGCAACCGCATTTTCATGATTTTTTAGTGCCATCAACTGAATGATCCAGGCTGAATCTTCATATTGATTTTTTTCTTCAACCGGACGAACGGCAACTTCAACCTGTTCAGGTTGTTTGACTTCTTCTGGCTGAGAAACTGACTCTGGTTCTGGCTGAGAAACCGCGACTTGAGGCTCTTGAGATTCATTCACTGTTGCAGTTACTGGAGATTCCGGTAATGAAACGTCGTCTTCAACAGGCTCTAGTATTTCGAAGTTCTCCACATCGCTATCAAGTTCAGGTTTGATAGGAATACTGGCAAACTCTTCTTTATAGTGCAGTTTCTTACCATCCAGTACGTCTGGAAGCACGATGACCCCCACCGCCACTAGAATGATGGTGCCGACTAAACGACTTTGAAATTTACTTGCCATCAAATTACCTTTGATTACTCATTATTTGATTGCCAATACTCCAACACTTCACCCACTGTGTGGAATGAACCCACCACCAAAATGACATCATCATGAGCCGCATGAGTTTTCGCGCTCTCAAATGCCTCTACTGGAGTTTGGAACTGAATCTGCCCTTCGGGTAAATATTGACATAACTCGTCGGCAGTTGCCGCGCGAGGGCCAGTCAGTGATGCTGGGTACCATTGGGTTGCAATTGGCGCTAATACTTCAATTGTTGCCTTGATGTCTTTATCGTGCAGCATTGCTACCACGACATGGATGTTTTTATTCACGTATTGGAGCTTCACCTTCTCTACCAAGTATTCTGCAGAGTGAGGATTGTGCGCCACATCAAGCACAATGTCTGGTTCCGTTTGCAAAACCTGCATTCGGCCAGCTAGGCGAGCATTATTCAAGCCATTAACGATATTAATGTCAGTGATTTGCAATTCTGAAGCGCCAAGTGCCATCAGAGCAGTTGCTGCATTCGGTAAGGGCAGAGAAGGCAATGGAAGGTCGTCTAGGCCAAACGCTCCACTGGTCCACTTCCAACCTTTCTCAGTCAATTGGTAATCGAACTGAATGCCAACTTGGAAGAACTCAGCTTGAATGTCATCAGCGTGCGCAGCAACGGTTGCTGGCGGCGTCGGTTGGCCACAAATCGCAGGTTTACCAGTACGGTAGATACCCGCTTTCTCAAAGCCAATTACATTGATGTCATCACCTAGCCAATCCACATGGTCGATAGCCAAGCTGGTAATAACAGAGACATCATGATCTACGACATTTGTTGCATCTAATCGACCACCAAGGCCAACTTCTAACAACACCACGTCCACTTTTTCAACTTGGAAAATACGAAGTGCAGCCAACGTACCGAATTCAAACAAGCTTAGGCTAATATCACCACGTTGTTGCTCGATATAATCGAATGCTTCGCAGTGTGTACGATCTTCTGCATCTACGCCGTTAATACGAACACGCTCGTTGTAGCGAATAAGGTGAGGTGAACTGTAAACTCCGACTGAGTAGCCGGCATCTAATAGAATCGCTTCCATCAACGCGCACGTCGAACCCTTGCCATTGGTGCCGGCAACAGTAATCACAGTAGGGGCTGGTTTGGTGAGATTGGCTTTTTTCGCTACCGCTTGAACGCGGTCTAAGCCGAGGTCGATAGCTGATGTGTGGAGATTTGTTAAATAATCAAGCCACATCGTTAGAGTGGATGTGGCTTGAGGAATTGCGTTTTGTGTCATCTAACTTTAACCATTAATTTCTTTGGTTTTTATGTTAGTTGATACTTTACCCTTTTTCGTCCGCTTCTGGTACAGAATATGGCTCTTCATTTGGAGATTCGTTAACGGAAACCACCATCGGAGACTTGTGGTTAGTCATCTTAGCGATCAGACCACCCACACGTTGACGCATTTCACGCCGGTCAACGATCATGTCAATCGCACCGTGCTCTAGCAGGAACTCACTACGCTGGAAGCCTTCAGGAAGATCTTCGCGTACTGTTTGCTCGATTACACGACGGCCAGCGAAACCGATCAATGCTTTAGGTTCACCAATGTTGATGTCACCTAGCATCGCCAAACTTGCCGATACACCACCCATTGTTGGGTCAGTCAGTACCGAAATGAATGGTAGGCCTTTTTCTGACAAACGCTCAAGCGCTGCACTGGTTTTCGCCATTTGCATTAGAGACATTAACGCCTCTTGCATACGCGCACCACCACTTGCAGAGAAACACACCAGTGCACAATTGTTTTCAATTGCGGCGTCAACTGCTTTCACGAAACGAGCACCAACAACGGAACCCATTGAACCACCCATGAAAGAGAATTCAAACGCACACGCTACCAATGGCATACCAAGCAGTTCACCCTGCATAACCACCAATGCGTCTTTCTCGCCACTGTTCTTTTGAGCAGCAGAGATACGCTCTTTGTAGCGCTTAGAATCTTTAAATTTCAGTTTGTCCTGTGGCTCAAGCTCTGTGCCTAGCTCTACACGCTCACCTTCATCTAAGAATGTTTCTAGACGACGACGCGCTTTCATGCGCATGTGGTGATTACACTTAGGACAAACTTCTAGGTTACGCTCAAGTTCAGCATGGTAAAGAACCTGCTCACAAGAGGTACATTTCGTCCACACGCCTTCAGGGATAGAAGCTTTGCGTGAACTTACTAGGTTGCTTTTTTCTAAAATCTTTTCAAGCCAACTCATGGAAGACCTTTTCTCTCAATTCTTCCGCTTCATTGCGAAAGATATAAATTCGGAATATTGCGGATGGATTAAAACATATCTTGCCGCGACTGTAGATAAAAAACTGGTTGTACCTATTTTTGATATCATTAATAACGCATAGTTTCTGCGCATTTCCAGTCTAAACTACCGATAATTTGAAACAAATTCGCAAATTTAGTTCAAATTATCCGGTAAAAATAGCGGACCGATCGGCACTTGTGGTAATCCAAACGCTTCTGGGTAGTCCACATCAACCAAATACAAACCTTCAGCCTTGGCCGTTGCACCCGCTAATTTGCGGTCTTTTGCTTTTAAAAGTGACTTGATCCATTCAGGCTTTTCTTCGCCACGACCCACTTTAATCAAACTGCCTGTAATGTTACGCACCATGTGGTGAACAAAAGCGTTCGCTTTAATATCGATAATGACGTAGTCACCATGTCGAGTCACGTTCAAGTGCATCATATTTCGACAAGGGCTCAACGATTGGCAGTGTGCTGCACGAAATGAACTGAAGTCATTCTCACCAAGCAAGTATTGTCCTGCTTCGTGCATTTTCTTTTCATCCAAGTCACCGTGATAATGGCTCACTCCAGAATTTAAGATGCCAGGACGCAATGCGTGATTGAAGATGATGTAGCGGTATCGACGCGCCGTCGCTGAGAATCGTGCATGGAAGTCATCAGGTACTTCTACCGCCCAGCGGACAGCGATATCACTTGGCATGTTCGCATTTGCGCCCATTGTCCAAGCAACCATTTTTCGATTTACATTGGTGTCGAAGTGAACAACTTGTCCTGTGCCGTGTACACCTGCATCGGTACGACCAGCGCACTGAACTTCTACAGGGTGATTTGCTACTACAGAAAGTGCTTTTTCCAGCGCTTCTTGGACACTTTTCACTTCTCTTTGGCGTTGCCAACCAAAGTAATTTGTACCGTTATACTCGATACCTAATGCGATTCTCATTTTAACCTTCGAACTCTAAAATGGGGCGGGAAGTATATACGTAAGTCCTTCCAGATACAAAAATGGGCAGCATTTGCTACCCATTTTTCTTTATCGACCGTTAATGGCGTCGATAAGCCCTTTCGCTTCACGGCGAATATCATCTTCACCGTAGACGATGGCCTCTTCTAGCAATTTGATCGCCCCTTGAGGATCGTTCATTTCTAGATAGATTTTTGCTAAATCAAGCTTACCTGCGGCTTCTGCGTTGGTGTCTACATCCACATCACCGATGTCACCAATCACATCAGGGAACTCATTCAAACCAACATCAAGCTTTAATTCTTGCTCTTCGAAGTCACCGCCATTTTTATCCACTTGAGCCATCAACTCATCAATCGTCATGAATTGATTTTTCTTCGGGTCGAAGTCGGTAAGATCATCCTGCTCACCCCAGTTTTCCTGAGCGATTTCTGGTTGCGCAAGTGCTTCTGTCGAGCTCCAAACGTCTCTTTGATCTTCTGGGACTTCCGTTGTTGACGCCGCGCTGTCTGATGACAGTTTAAAACCATCCCAGTCATCGCCCACATCCAGCATGGTTTCGAAATCCATACCCGCACTTGCGATGGTGTCATTGTCCAATTTTCCATCAAACACTTCTGAGTCTGCGTTTTCTGACAACAGGTTCGCCATTGCAGATTCTTCAAAATCATTGAGTTCAGACTCTAAGTCTGCTTGTGCTTCGGGAACGGGATCAGGCTCGACACTGAAAGCCTCTGGCTGCGCGAATACATCAAACAAAGCATCATGGTCATTGTCTGATTGAATAACAGTTTGAGACGCTTCAGGGTGCTTTACCGGCGTTTCTAGTTCTGCATCGCCCATTGAAGCCAATGCATCTTCTTCATTGAACTCTGGCAAGTCCAGATCATCAAAGTTGAACTCCTCATCGCTCGCCATGCCGGCGGCTGGCTGTGAAGTTTCTGCTTCTGACAATCTTGGCTCGTCAGCCATTGATGCAAGAGCATCTTCTTCGCTGAACTCCGGAAGATCCAGATCATCGAAGTCGAACTCTTCATCTTCAGCCACTGGCTCATTCGCCGCAGTTTCTGGGTCAGTAGTTTCAGATTCAGCTAACTCTGGCTCTTGTACCATTGACGTTAGTGCATCTTCTTCGTTGAACTCCGGAAGGTCTAGCTCATCGAAGTTGAATTCTTCGTCTTCGGCCGTTGGCTCAATCGCCGCAGTTTCTGGTTCAGCGGTTTCAGATTCAGCTAACTCTGGCTCTTGCGCCATTGACGCTAGAGCATCTTCTTCGTTGAACTCCGGAAGGTCTAGCTCATCGACGTTGAATTCTTCGCCTTCGGCCGTCGGCTCAATCGCCGCAGTTTCTGGTTCAGCGGTTTCAGGTTCAGCTAACTCTGGCTCTTGCGCCATTGACGTTAGTGCATCTTCTTCACTGAACTCCGGAAGCTCTAAATCATCAAAGTTGAATTCTTCTTCAGCCGTTGGCTCATTCGCCGCTGTTTCTGGTTCAGCAATTTCAGACTCAGCTAACTCTGGCTCTTGCGCCATTGATGTTAGTGCATCTTCTTCACTGAACTCCGGAAGCTCTAAATCATCAAAATTGAATTCTTCTTCTTCAGCCGTTGGCTCATTCGCCGCAGTTTCTGGATCAGCGGTTTCAGATTCAGCTAACTCTGGCTCTTGTGCCATTGATGTTAGTGCATCTTCTTCGTTGAACTCCGGAAGATCCAGTTCGTCGAAGTTGAACTCTTCGTCTTCGGTAGCTGTCTCAGTTGAACTTGCCGCTACGGGTTCTTGTTCCGTCTTCGTCTCGGGCTCTATGTCATCAACAAGCCAGTCTTCTTCTTGCGGAATACCAAATTCATTTTCGACGGTGTTTGGCGTCGGAGTGAACGCGGGCTCTTCTTCTGTTTTGCTGAGTGATGTTTCAACGTCTGAGTCCGCTTTTTCTAAGATCGCATCTTGCGGTTCTGATTCGATAGAAGGTTCTTGAATCAACTCAGGTTCAAAATCTAACTCATCTTCTTCTGTCGCTTGCTCACTAATAAGCGCATCCAGTTCCGCAGCGAAATCGGCGCGCTCTTGCTCTGCTTGTTTTAGATCGTCTTCATTAGATTCAAACAACTCATCCAATTCCGACATCAAAGGATCGTGCTCTGGGATTGAATCTTCTAAATCACCAAAGAAATCCTCTTTGTCAAAATCTTCAACGGTTTGTTCTAGTGCTGATTCAGCCTCTGATTCGCGGCTCAACGCATCTACTTTCGGCTCAACCTCTGGTTGGTTCTCGTTCAGTAATACATCGATATCTAAGCCTGAATCCAGACCAAGCGCCTTTTCGTCTTCCAATTCAGAAGCAGATTTAACCTGTTGTTGAGTTTCAGCAGGTTGAGTCGCTTCTGGCTCAAGATCATCAAAACCTAACGAGGCCAATAAGTCATCGTCACTTTGCTGCGCGCTCGCGATTTCTGGCTCATCATCTTCACGAATCAAATCATCGAATGGGTCAACGTCCGTAGGCTCTTGTTCGTCTATTGTTTCATCGCCGCTGTCATCAAGTAGCTCATCCAACAAATCGACGCTGTTTTCATCAAGATCTTCTAATGCGTCATCGCCCTCAAAACCAGACAGTTTCTCTAGTTCATCAAGTGGATCAAAATCATCGTCAGATGCATCCTCATCATCAAAACCAATCAACTCGTCAAGCAAATCTGTGCTGTCTTCATCAATGGAAGGTTCTTCACTCAAGCCTGCAATGTCTTCTAGATCGTCAAGAGGATCTCGCTCATTGATTGATTCACCTTCGCCGTCACCCATCAACTCATCGAGGAGTGCTGATGCATCATCCTGCTCTAAGTCTGAATCAGACAGACCAGACAATGATTCTAGTTCATCAAGTAGTGGGTCATCGGCATCCGCACTTACTGGCTGTTCATACTGAGCAAGCAGTTTATCGATGTCATCGTCGGTTGCTTCACCAGCAGAGAAAGCACTCTCTGACACTTGAGATGGCTTCTCGTCCTCAACATCAAGATTGAGGTCGTCACCATCAAGGTCAGCAAATAAGTCATCAAGCATGGCTTGATCAACCGCGTCACTTTGTAACTCTTCAGATGGGTCGTCAGCAGAGAGTAACTCAGCAAATGCATCATCCGACATCACATCAGCGTTATCTTCCTCTGAAAGATCGAAACCGACTTCATCGTCATCATCCAAAACTTCAAGCTCTGGAGAGACTTCATCAAGTGCACGCTCCATCTCTTCAAGACCGAGCGCTTTTTCTTCGCCGTTTACTTTTATGCCATTGCTTGAAGAGTCAAATTCATCGAAGCCAACGTCAAGATCGCCATCATCCCCAATCCCCGCGAATGGGTCTTCGCCATCATCCCCTTCGAGGTTGAAATCGAGATCGTCGTCATCCAGATTAGCAAAGACATCCTCTTCTTCTGACTGCGCTTCTTCTTGGCCGAATAGTTGTTCCGTGTCGTCATCGTCACCAAACAAATCGTCGTCTAGACTTAATTCTTCATCCAACTCATCTGCCGCTGCCAATCCGATTGGCGCAGCAAGTGGATCAACACTTTGCTGTTCTTGCGCAGCAGCTTCTTCCTCTTTCGCTTTAGAGCGACGACCAAGCAACATGACGATTAACATGGCAATCAATGCACCTGGAATAAGTGCTGCAAGGCCTACTAGCCAACCGTTAGACAGAACCTTGTCCATCGTACTTGGCTGCATTCGTTGCTGCTCTGCAAGACGCTGACGTTCTTCCGCTAGCAGTTTTTCAACTTCAGAGCGAATTCGTTCTTCATCGTTGAGCGAAGTTTTAAGCGTTGCGACCTCGCTCTGCACTTCAGACAGCATCAAACGTAAACGATGGTTCTTCTCTTCGAGAGAGTCCAACTCACTTTGTGAGCCTTGCAGTTTATCTTTAAGTGCTGTTACTTGTTTCTCACCTTCCGGTGAAGTCACGACTTCAGGTACGGGGGTCGTAGACTCAACCGTCTTGATTGGTTCTGGCTTTGCCAATTCCGGTTTAGACGGCTCAATTTGAGCAACTTCTGGCTTAGGTTGAGGTTTCGTAACTTCAGCCGTAGGCTTTGGTGTTTCCGGTTTTGGCTTAACAGGCGATGTTTTTGCTGGTTTTTGTTGAGCTAATCGAACTTCATGAGCATTCATCACGGCAATCGCCTGAGGCGTGGTAGCACTCTGAACTTGCTCTAATGAAGGCACGCGAAGTCGGCTGCCCGGGATCAATTCATGAATATTCTGGTTATCAAACGCTTGAGGGTTGATTCGGTAAATGGCGAGAAGCGTCTGTTGAACAGAAACATTACGAGAAGGTCGCAATTGAGAAGCAATCGACCACAAAGTCTCGTTTTTATTCGTCGGACCATAAAAGCGCGACGGTTGGTTATTTTCAGGCGGAGCAGGTAACGCTCGCTCCATCTCCTCAGCGTAGCTAGGAGACGTTTGCACTTCACCAGAGGGTCCTACAAGTCGAATTCCTTCGGCTTGAACCACTGACGATGTCTGAGTCGCGCTCATCAACACAAGGGCTGCTAACAAACGCTTATAATTTTGACGCATAGAAGGCTCAGTTTGGTGCTAGAAACAATTTGAAATGGTGATCGGTTAAATATATCGGATAACACACGCAAAACTATAGCTTTGAGGGCAAAAAATGTGTGGCTCTCACCATATTCGTACTAATCTCACACAAATTTACGCCGTTCGAACAAAAAAGCCTCGCAGTGTGCGAGGCTTTGGATTCATTCGTCAGCGTGGCTTAGTAGTAATCGCGAATCAAAACTTCAGCAATTTGTACGGCGTTTGTCGCTGCACCTTTGCGTACGTTATCAGCAACTACCCATAGGTTTACACCACTGTGATGACTAATATCATTGCGAATACGACCAACCATTACGTGGTCTTTGCCGCCTGCATCACGCACTTGTGTTGGGAAATCTTCACCGTGGAACACTTCGATGCCATCCGTTTGCTCAAGCAGGTTAACCACTTCTTGTGCATCGATTGGTGAACGAGTTTCAACATGTAATGCTTCTGCATGACCGTAAAATACCGGAACGCGTACACACGTTGGGTTTACAGTGATTGATGGGTCGTTAAAGATCTTTTGCGTCTCCCACACCATTTTCATTTCTTCTTTGGTGTAGCCGTTTTCCATCATCTGGTCGATTTGTGGAATACAGTTAAACGCGATCTGTTGAGAAAATTCTTTCTTGTCCGCAGGAAGACCATTCAGTAGTTTCGCAGTCTGACCTGCAAGCTCATCAATACCAGCTTTACCCGCACCAGACACGGATTGGTAAGTTGAAACGTTGATACGCTCAATACCAACAGCATCGTGAATAGGCTTTAGTGCCACTAGCATCTGGATGGTTGAACAGTTCGGGTTCGCAATGATGTTACGGTTACGGAACTCAGCAATTGCTTCTGGGTTAACTTCTGGCACCACCAAAGGAATGTCGTATTCGTAGCGGAAATGAGACGTGTTGTCGATCACGATAACGCCTTCGTCTGCGGCAACTGGTGCCCATTTAGCAGACAACTCGCCACCAGCTGAAAACAACGCAATATGCGCTTGAGACCAATCAAACTCTTCTACGTTTTGAACGCGAATTGTTTTACCGTTGAAGCGGTAAGTCTTACCTTCACTGCGTTCACTTGCCAACAGGAAGATTTCGCCTACTGGGAATTTGCGCTCTTGAAGCACTTCCAAAATTGTTTCACCGACCGCGCCGGTCGCACCTAATACGGCAACATTGTATTGCTGGCTCATTGACTTACCTCAACCTGAAAACCTAGTTCTGCTAATGGTGCAAGATTGCATGTTTCATTACCCACTAGCGTGACAGCGCTGTATTCGCGGCGATCCCAGTAGTTTTTACGCATCAGGTCAAAAGAGCCTGGCTTACTGATTTCGCGGCGGAAAAGAGCGTCATCTTTACGCACATCATAGATTAACTGCGTGATGTTGTGCAGCGTTGCTTCATCCCATGCTCTGTCCAATACCATTGTAGGAACAGGCGCGGTCGGCAGTAAATCGCTGGCATGCGCACGTAATTCGTTATTTAAGAACTCACAGTAGCTGTTGAAAATCATCGTCGTACCGCGAGCTTTCCCCTCCAGACCATAGCCTGCAACATGAGGGGTTGCGAATGCTAGCAGAGGCAGAAGCTCCATATCAACCTCTGGTTCAAATTCAAATACATCTAATGCCGCCGTGAAGCCATCGTTTTTCATTAAACGTTGCTTCAATGCTTGGTTGTCCACAACAGGACCGCGTGCCGCATTGATAAGAATTTGATCGCAACGAAGACCATTTAACACCTTATCATCAATCAAATGATGCGTTGGGTGTAGGCCATCTTTGGTAATAGGTGTGTGCAGCGTGATGACGTCAGAACGTTCGATCAACTCTGCTAGCGGAGTAAAACTGCGAGAATCTCCCTCCTCTTGCTTGAATGGGTCGTTGATGAGCACGTTAATGCCCATGCCTTTCAAACATTTCTCAAGGTAGCTACCCACTTGACCCGCACCGATGATGCCAACAGTTTTATCGAAAACAGAGAAGCCTTGCTGTTGGGAAAGTACCATCATGACGCTGAACGCATACTCAGCAACGCCGACTTTGTTACAGCCTGGTGCTGCGGTGAAGAAAATACCTTTCTCTTTTAGAAGCGCTTGGTCAACATGATCCATGCCCGCCGTCGCCGTGCCAACGAACTTCAGCTTATTTGCTTTGCTGATCAGTTCTGCGTTTACTTTGGTGACTGAGCGAATCATTAGCGCATCTACATCCACTAAATCATCGGCTGTCAGTGTACGACCGGGTTTTAGAATCACTTCACCGAGTTGGCTGAATAGCTCTTCAGCGTACGGCATATTTTCATCAACAATAATTTTCATAGCGCCAGCGTTTAACATCCATTTGTATGAGTTCGTTTATTCGCAAGATGCGAAGCTAAAGCGATTGTGCCCTTTTCTTGAAAAATCTCAACAACTATACCTAAGTGACTTTCAAAAGCAGGTTTCAGAAAAGAAAAAGCCCGGCTAAATTAGCCGGGCAAAGTTCCAGAACAAAAGGATCCTATCCCGCTCTCCTTGGGATAAAGTCTGCGTCTGTTCGATCAGTTAACCTGATCAAGCTCTGGAAACTGGTTTGTTGGTCGGTTCACTCCACGAAGAGAATCACAGCCCAACAAATTCAGTTAGCTTTGGGTCGCTTATGCTTGGTACTTTTTGATTACCAATGTCGCGTTTGTACCACCAAAACCAAAGCTGTTTGACATAACTGTCGTCAGTTCAGCGTCACGAGCTTCCATTACGATGTCTAGACCTTGTGCTGCTTCATCCAAGTTAGAGATATTCACACTTGGAGCAATGAAGCCATTGTCTAGCATTAGCGTTGAGTAAATTGCTTCGTGAACACCAGCTGCACCTAGTGCGTGGCCAGTCATCGCTTTTGTCGCAGAGATTGCTGGGCTGTTGTTGCCGAATAGCTCTTGGATAGCGCCTAGCTCTTTCACGTCACCTACAGGAGTAGAAGTACCGTGCGTGTTGATGTAATCGATGCTATCAACGTCTTGCATTGCCATCTTCATACAACGGATTGCGCCTTCACCTGATGGTGCTACCATGTCGTAGCCATCAGAAGTCGCACCGTAACCTACGATCTCACCGTAGATTTTCGCGCCACGAGCTAATGCGTGCTCTAGTTCTTCGATAACTAGCATGCCGCCACCACCAGAAATAACGAAACCATCACGATCAGCATCGTAAGTACGAGATGCTTTTTCTGGTGTTTCGTTGTACTTGGTAGATAGTGCGCCCATTGCATCAAACATCATCGTTTGAGACCAATCTAGCTCTTCACCACCACCTGCAAAAACGATGTCTTGTTTGCCAAGTTGAATAAGCTCCATCGCGTGACCGATACAGTGTGCAGATGTTGCACAAGCTGAGCTCATTGAGTAGTTCACACCACGAATCTTAAATGGTGTTGCAAGACACGCTGATACTGTTGAAGACATAGTACGCGGCACCATGTATGGACCTACGCGTTTTACGCCTTTTGCACGCATCGTATCAGTTGCCACTGTTTGGTTTAATGCAGAAGCACCACCAGAACCAGCAACGATACCTGTACGATCGTTTGAAACTTGTTCTTCAGATAGACCAGCGTCTTCAATCGCCTGCTGCATTGATAGGTATGCATAAGCAGCCGCATCACCCATAAAGCGCATCTGCTTACGGTCAATAAATTCTGCTGGGTTGATTTTCAGATCACCCCATACCTGCGAACGCAGACCGTTTTCTTTAAACTGCTCAGACGCAGTGATGCCAGATTTGCCCGCTTTAAGAGACGCTAGAACTTCTTCGACGTTGTTACCGATACTTGAAACAATACCCATACCGGTGATTACGACTCGTTTCATTATGACATTCCTATAATTCAAAAATCCGCTAGATAATAACTAAGATAGTCAACAAAAGTGGTCAGCTTTCCCAGAAATTCGTACAATTGCCGAATTCTAACCGCGCCAAATCACATATTTGCACCATTATGACTTCGATTAAAAACGCAGAACTTGGTTGGAACGAAGCTGGTACACCGGTTTCTGACCAATTTGATGATGTTTATTTCTCCAACGTAAACGGTCTCGAAGAGACGCGTTACGTGTTCCTCAAACAAAATCATCTACCAGAAAGATGGCAGGAATTTGACCAAAGACGCTTTGTGATTGGCGAAACCGGATTTGGCACGGGGTTGAACTTCTTAGCCGTGTGGCAATGGTTTACCGAATTTCGTCGCGAATATCCAGAGGCAGCGTTAAAAGAATTGCATTTCGTTAGTTTTGAGAAGTATCCACTCAGCAAAGCTGATCTAGAAAAAGCACATCAATCTTGGCCAGAGTTGGCAGAATTTGCCGAAAAGCTGCAACAGCACTACCCAGCCGCAGTGCCTGAATGTCATCGCATTGTTTTAGAAGACGGCGCCATCACACTCGACCTTTGGTTTGGCGATATAAAAGACTGCATGCCGCTTGTTCCTTATGGGGAGCAAGGCTTGATTGATGCTTGGTTCTTAGACGGTTTTGCACCAAGCAAAAACCCAGAAATGTGGAACCAAAACCTATTCAACGGCATGGCAAAATTGGCAAAACAAGGCTGTACGGTCGCAACCTTTACGGCAGCAGGCTTTGTGCGTCGCGGCTTAAACGAAGCAGGCTTTTCAATGAAGAAAGTCAAAGGCTTCGGTACCAAACGCGAAATGATCGCGGGTTCGATGGAGCAGCGTGAAGCGCATTCAAACCACCAACCTTGGTTTAACCGCACTGCGTCGGCCAATCATGATTCCATCGCGATTATTGGTGGCGGCATCGCAAGCGCGGCTTTGGCTAAAACGCTGATTCGCCGCGGTCAAAATGTCACACTCTACTGCAAAGACGCTCAACCTGCAGAAGGCGCATCAGGCAACCGCCAAGGCGCAGTGTACCCATTGCTAAATGGTCCACACAAAGGCGTTTCACGCGTGTTCGCTCCGGGCTTTTTGTTTGCCCGTCAGTTTGTTGACCAAACAGCGCAAGATATTCAATTTGATCACGATTGGTGTGGTATTACTCAGCTGATGTGGGATGACAAATCCGCAGACAAGTTGGAAAAAATGCTTGCTGGTAATTTCACGCCAGAGTTAATTCATAAACTATCTGCTGAAGAGACGGCTGAAAAAATTGGCTTGCCGATCGATATGGCATCGGTTCATTACCCTCTTGGCGGTTGGTTATGCCCTGCAGAACTGACCCGTGGTTTGATTGCTCAACTGGAGAAAACAGAACTTTTTGAAGTGAAGTTCGAGCATCAAGTCGAGTCACTAACTTGGGATGAAGCGCGCCAACTATGGACATTGAAAGCAAACGGTCAAAGCTTTGAACACTCCACTGTAGTGGTTGCTAACGGCAGTGAATTCCAAACACTAAGCCAAACCGCGGATCTACCAATGGGTCAGGTAAAAGGTCAAGTTAGCCACGCCCCTGCAACTGAAACGCTGTCTAAGCTGAAAACAGTACTGTGTTACGACGGTTACATGACACCTGTTAACCCGAATAATCAGCACTTGTGCATCGGTGCAAGTTACGATCGCAGTCACCTAGACTACGAATTTGACGAAGAAGCACAAAAAGACAACGCCGACAAATTGGTGAAATGTTTGCCGAACCAAACTTGGACAAAAGAAGTGGATACCTCTGGTAATTTATCACGCCAAGGCATTCGCTGTGTTAGCCGTGATCACCTGCCGTTTGTAGGTAACGTAGGCGACTTTGAAACTATCAAAACGCAATATGCGGATCTGCAAAATCAACAAGAACAAGACGTTGATGTGATTCACCAGTTCCCTAACCTATTCTGTTTCCTTGGTTTAGGCTCTCGTGGTTTGAGCTCTGCGCCTCTAATGGCCGAAGTGTTGGCATCACAAATCTGTGGCGACCCATTACCATTGCCTGTTGATGTACTGACTGAGCTGCACCCTAGCCGTATGTGGGTAAGAAAGCTACGTAAAGGTAAGGCGATTACTGAGTTATAACGCGTTTCGAATGCGTAAAGAACCCCTCCTAGCCTCCCCTTAAAAAGGGGAGGAACAAGTTCTTAACCCCCACTTTAGTCCATCCATCTTTCCAAGAAGGAGTCAGGGGCGCAGCTCTGAGAACAAATAACCACTCCTAGCCTCCTCTTAAAAAGGGGAGGAACAAGTTCTTAACCCGCTTTAGTCCATCCATCTTTCCAAGAAGGAGTCAGGGGCTGCTCCGAAAACAAACAGCCACTCCTAGCCTCATCTTAAAAAAGTGAGGAGCAAGTTATGAACTCCGCATTAATCCTCCCCCTGTCAAGGGCGAGTTCGAGGGGTTGCTCTGAAAACAAACTACCACTCCTAGCCTCATCTTAAAAAAGTGAGGAGCAAGTTATGAACTCCGCATTAATCCTCCCCCCTGTCAAGGGCGAGTTCGAGGGGTTGCTCTGAAGACAAACTACTACTCCTAGCCTCATCTTAAAAAAGTGAGGAGCAAGTTATGAACTCCGCATTAATCCTCCCCCCTGTCAAGGGCGAGTTCGAGGGGTTGCTCTGAAGACAAACTACTACTCCTAGCCTCATTTTAAAAAAGTGGAGGAGCAAGTTATGAACTCCGCATTCGTCCTCCCCCTTTCTAAGGGGGAGTTAGAGGGGGTTACAAGTTTTTTTAATTCAATGCCGCCACGGCCGCTTTCACCTGATCTGCAATTTCAGCATTACGGAATTCTCCCGTTTCCAAATCAAAGTTATCGTAGAAGCTTGGAATAGATTGCGATGCTTTCACTTCAGCACCAAAGTAAGGCGCAGAGCCTGTCGCCGCTGCGAGTACCGTTTGTGCACCACCAGGGCCAGGTGAAGTCGCTAAGTACACCGCCGGTTTATTTTGGAATACGTTGCGATCGATACGTGTCGCCCAATCGAATAGATTCTTATACGCTGCTGGGTAAGAGCCGTTGTGTTCAGCAAAAGAAATCACCAAAGCGTCCGCCGTTGCGATATCTGCAAGAAACACTTTTGCGCCTTCCGCCTGACCGATTTCTTTCTCTTTGTCTTCACTGAACAAAGGAACATCGTAGCTATTGAGGTCTAACACTTGCACGTCTGCACCTTCGACAAGGTTAGCAGCGTAAGTCGCAAGGGTTTTATTGATAGAGGTAGAGCTAGTAGAAGCGCCGAATGCGATAATTTTCATGGTTGTAGTCCTTTGTTCACGTTTTGTACTAACAAGAGTAAAAGGTGAACGAGTGTGCTACAACCACAAAAATTTTAAGGAGAGATTCGAAAATTTCGAAGGAGTTTATTTCAACTCTTTTTGCTTCAACCAGAAACTTAGAGCTGCCAATCGAAGCATATATAACTGAATGAGACTTAAGCTTGCGCTTGAAGCTCTTGCCATAGATCGCTCACGATCACGCGATCGGCAGGCGTCAATTCTGAACGCGCTTCTTCAAGGCTGTTTTCAATGCGAGACTTCAGCTCAGTTACATCGTTAATGCCTTCTTCTTCACACGCTGCAGCAGACAGAGAAATGTGACCACGCAAATAACCACCAGCAAACAATTCATCATCCGATGCCGTTTCAATGCGAGCATCAATCAGTTCTAGTAGTTTTTCTTCAAATTCAATAATCATGGAGCTTCTCTGAGGTTATTTAAGGGTATACCCAAGAAACTTCAAGTGGCAGGGTTCAGCGAGAATAACTTGGTTTGCAGGCGCGGCAATGATTTAAAGATCTAGTGGTTCTAAATCAAAAAATCATTAACAATGTCTGCAAGCCAAGATAACTCGCCCTTCGGGAGCATTGCTCTGAACCCGTAACTTGAAATTACTTGGGTATAAAGTCAGACGTTTCCAGCGGCTTGGTTTGGTAAAAGGCACGTAATGCATCCGATAGCATTTTCACGCGAGGCGGAAGACCGCTTTCTAGAATGCCCATTACTTCATTGTGCACTTTGTGCATAAAACCAAGACGATCTGGTTCAAAATCGCCGTGTAGATTGTCACAACTGACGTTAAAAGGGAAGTCAGCACTTTTCGCTAGAATCCACTCGTAAGCTTGAGGGCGAATTTCAACTTTTTCGAATTCAGCTTGAACCTCTGCTGTGCGACCATCTGGTTCGTACCAATAACCAAAATCTTCCAGCAAACGACGCTCTGGTCCTGCTACGCACCAATGGGCAATCTCGTGCAGCGCTGACGCGTAAAAGCCACGAGCAAAAATAATCCGATGATGCGGATGTTCTTCATCTGCTGGCAAGTAAATTGGCTCATCGCCGCCTAGCTCTAACTCAGTGTTAAAAGGCCCAAGAAATGTGTCATTGAAAATAGCGATAAGGTCTTGATATTCGTGGTTCATCATCGATTCTGTACGTCAAATTGATATGCGGTACGCATTGTCGCTGTTTTTCTTACACAGGTAAAGCCACACAACATGTTTGGTTATTAGCTGAGTTAATCTGAAAGTCGCTTTCTCCATACAATTTCTCATTCGTCACAGATCACATTTCCCACTACACTCACGCCTTATTTTTACGCTTAACGATGGCGACTTCAACGCCACTTGAAGCGAGATTCTTTTTGGGTTTAAGCCTCTCCCCAAGGTTTAAGTCTTGTTGGTAAGTTTTGCTGCTGTTTTCCTTAATCTCAAGGATCATGACAGAGCCCTTTTATTTGAGTGTCCCCTTATGCTGCTAAGTGTGTTGTACATCATTGGTATCACGGCTGAAGCCATGACTGGTGCATTGAGTGCCGGCCGAAGAAAAATGGATTGGTTTGGTGTTATGTTGGTAGCCAGTGCAACGGCTATTGGCGGCGGTACGGTTCGCGACATTCTTCTTGGCCACTACCCATTAGGTTGGGTGAAGAATCCAGAATTTTTGGCAATCACTTGTGTAGCTGGCGTTCTGACGACTGGCTTAGCGAAATGGGTGATTAAATTCAAAGGGCTATTTATCCGTTTGGATGCACTGGGCTTGATCGTATTTAGCATCATCGGCACCAAAGTCGCGATTGGTATGGGCTTACACCCTGGCATTTGTATGGTGTCTGCGCTAGTAACCGGCGTATTTGGTGGTTTGCTACGTGATTTGATTTGTCGTCAAACACCGCTTGTGTTGCATGAAGAGCTTTACGCCTCTGTCGCACTTATCGCATCAGGTTTGTACCTAGCGCTACTTGAGTTCAACGTACCAGACGTAACTGCGACGATTGTGACTCTAATTACTGGTTACATGCTGCGAATGGCGGCAGTACGATTCAAATGGCGCTTGCCTTCATTCCACTTGGAAACCGAAGGTTCTATTCACTGATTCGAATCGAAAGCTATTGAAAATATATGAAAAAAGGCCGCTCACTGAGCAGCCTTTTGCATTTCTATCGAGTTAAGTTTCAAACTTAAATCTTTGGAGTCTCGGTTTGTACGCCATGGTTTTGACCACGATGACGTAGCAAGTGATCCATAACGACAATAGCCAGCATCGCTTCTGCGATAGGCACGGCGCGGATACCAACACATGGGTCATGACGACCTTTAGTGATCAACTGAGTTGGTTCACCTTCTTTAGTGATGGTTTCACCTGGAACCGTAATGCTTGACGTTGGTTTAAGCGCGATGTTTGCAACAATCTCTTGGCCGGTAGAGATACCGCCAAGAATGCCGCCTGCGTGGTTGCTGCCGAAGCCTTCTGGAGAAAGCGTATCACGATGCTCGCTGCCTTTTTGGTTTACCACGTCAAAACCGTCGCCGATTTCCACGCCTTTCACCGCATTGATGCTCATTAGTGCGTGTGCGATGTCTGCATCTAAACGATCAAATACAGGCTCACCAAGACCAACAGGCACGTTGGTTGCCACAACCTGAATTTTTGCGCCAATGGAGTCGCCTTCTTTTTTCAGGTCACGGATAAGTTGGTCAAATGCTTCTACTTTGTCTGCATCTGGGCAGAAGAACGCATTATTTTCGATTTCATTCCAATCCACTTTATCGATTGAAACGTCACCCATTTGCGACAAGTAAGCACGGATTTCTACACCGAACTCGTCTTTCAGGTATTTCTTAGCGATTGCACCAGCCGCCACACGCATTGCCGTTTCACGAGCAGACGAACGGCCGCCACCTCGATAATCGCGCACACCGTATTTTTGGTGGTAAGTGTAATCAGCATGTCCTGGACGGAACTTGTCTTTAATGTCTGAGTAGTCTTTAGAACGCTGGTCAGTGTTCTCAATCATCAAACCAATTGAAGTACCTGTAGTTTGACCTTCAAATACGCCAGAAAGAATTTTTACTTCGTCCGGTTCACGACGCTGTGTGGTGTAACGTGATGTGCCAGGACGGCGACGGTCGAGATCCGTTTGCAGATCTGCCTCAGTGATTTCCAAACCTGGAGGGCATCCGTCTACGATACATCCTAGTGCGATACCGTGACTTTCCCCGAATGTCGTCACTCGGAAATGTTGTCCGATACTGTTTCCTGCCATTACTTCCTCAAATTATTGTCGCCACGCTCGAACTGTGGGAGCGCAACTGCTTATCAATTCTTCGTGAATTCATAGTGGCGGTATTACGTTTTGATGTAAAGCCCGTTTTGGCGGAAAAAACAAATCAGCCTGAATTTTCAAGCTCACTGCGAAGCGGATAAAAAAACACCGAGCACTGGGCTCGGTGTTTTCATTGTTTGTTCGACTGGTTTGCTTAGACAGACTTAGTCTTTGTACAGTTTGAACTCTTCTGCACATTCAACTAACTGATCACGTGTTAGCATGAATACGCCGTGACCGCCGTTCTCGAACTCGACCCAAGTAAATGGGATCTGAGGGTACTGTTCCATCATGTGAACCATCGAGTTACCGACTTCACAAATAAGAATACCGTTTTCTGTTAGGTAGTCTGGAGCGTTGGCAAGAATACGACGAACCAGTTTTAGACCGTCAGTACCCGCGGCTAGACCTAGCTCAGGCTCGTGCGTGAACTCGTCTGGTAGGCTGTTCATGTCTTCTTCGTCCACGTAAGGTGGGTTAGACACGATCAGGTTGTACTTCTCTTTTGGCAGATCACGGAACAAATCTGAACGGATTGGGAACACTTGCTGCTCCATACCGTGATCTTGTACGTTTTGTTCAGCCACTTGTAGAGCGTCTGTAGAGATGTCGATCGCGTCGACTTCTGCTTCAGGGAAAGCGTGCGCACAAGCAATCGCGATACAACCAGAACCCGTACATAGGTCCATGATGCGAGTTGGCTCTTCCACCAACCAAGGTTGGAATTCCGCTTGAATCAATTCACCGATTGGAGAACGTGGCACAAGTACACGCTCATCAACAAAGAACTCAAGACCGCAGAACCATGCTTTGTTCGTTAGGTATGCAGTTGGTGTACGCTCGTTGATGCGTTTTACTACGCGCTCAACAATACGTAGACGCTCGCTTGTCGTTAGGCGAGAGTTCAATACATGCGGAGGCACATCAATCGGCAAGTATAATGTCGGCAGGATAAGCTGAACCGCTTCATCCCACGCATTATCAGTACCATGACCGTAAAACAAGTTAGCGGCGTTAAAGCGGCTGACCGTCCAACGAATCATATCTTGAAGGGTATGCAGTTCCGATACCGCCTCTTCTACAAAAATCTTATCCAAAATTGCCTCCGAAAAGCGCTACAATACTGCCATAAATTGTAAAAATGAAATTGTTTACCTAATGAGCAAAAAAGACACCGAACACGATGACGATTTCGCCTTGTTTAAGGATGCAGTACAGGGCGTAAAAAAGTTGCGACAGGATACCATAATCCAGCAACCAAAAAAAAATACTAAGCAAAAAGAAATCACGCGCTCAAACCGTGAAGCGAGTGATTCTGAGTTTTACTTTTCCGATGAGTTTGTCCCGCTCTTAAATGCGGATGGACCAACTCGTTACGCGCGTGATGATGTCTCAACTTATGAAGTGAAACGTCTGCGCCGTGGTGTGTACGTACCTGATGTCTTCCTAGACATGCATGGTATGACCCAACTGGAAGCTAAGCGAGAGCTCGGTGCGATGATCGCTTACTGTGTCAAAAACGAAATCCACTGTGCGTGTGTTCAACACGGCATTGGTAAGCACATCTTGAAGCAGAAAGCACCGCTGTGGCTTGCTCAACACCCAGACGTGATGGCATTCCACCAAGCGCCTTTAGAGTTTGGCGGAGACGGTGCGCTACTGGTATTACTGTCTATTCCAGAGAAATAAACCACCGACTTCGAAAATGTTTCGCTGACGAACAAGAACGACAAAGGCAGGTTAACCCTGCCTTTTTGTTTTTCTCGAGTCGTGATCCCGAGAGCGAGTGTTCTATGGCGTGATATGCCACAACACTTCACCGCGTTGTGTTTGCGGATCGTATTCAATGCACACCAAGCCAGATGTTGGGAACATCGGTGGTGTCATGTCTTTCACAAACTCAGAAGTGAGATACCCCACCAGCGGTAAGTGCGACACAAACAGAAGTGATTCTAACTTCTCAACCTCAATCAATGCATTGGCAAAATCAAATACATGGTCCGATTGACCGTATGGCGTGATGTCTTCACAAGTCTCAATACTTTTCGCCGAGAAATGGACGCTGATCTCTTGCCATGTTTGTTGCGCTCGGATGTATGGACTGACTAGCACTTTATCGAATTGAGCAAAACCTTGCTCTTTACATGCTCGGGCAACTGCTTCCGATTCAGTTCTGCCTCTTTGGGTCAGTTGTCTTTCTGCATCGGTATCCGCGAAATGTTCCGCTTCACCGTGACGCAAGATAAATATTTTCATGTTATTTCCTAGGGATAGCTAACGCTACCAAAAGGTTGACTGCTATCTTTATACGGATAGCAGGCTAACTTTAATAATGTCGAAACAAAAATACTGATATAATTATCGGTTCATTATACCAATTCGCTTGCTAAAGATAGCGACTTTCTTAACAATCTATTAAAAAGAATAGACTCAGTTCATCACATTCTACGATGAAGTTATGAACTCAGTGCATTCCTTCAAATAGCTCGAACCCCATAGCATTGGCTATTGGGCTTATGCAGTACTCTTACGAATAACAAAAATACGGCAAGCAGTATTTGTCGAAGCGCAAACTTTGCGCAGCCCCATTCGGGGTTCATCATTACTGTAATGCGAAATCTGGAGACGCATCGTGCACTTAAGTCCAAACGATTCAAATCAATACCGCTACATTACCTTGAGTAATGCACTGCGCGTGTTGCTGATCCACTCCGACACCGCTCAACAGTCGGCAGCAGCCTTGGCAGTAAATGTTGGACACTTTGATGACCCAAATGATCGTCAAGGTCTGGCACACTACCTAGAACACATGCTTTTTTTGGGAACGGAAAAATACCCTAAAGTTGGCGAGTTTCAAAGTTATATTAGTCAACACGGTGGCACAAATAACGCTTGGACGGGAACAGAGCATACTTGTTTCTTCTTTGACGTCACCCCCACAGCGTTTGAAACCGCGCTTGACCGTTTCAGCCAATTCTTCACCGCACCGTTGTTTAATGAAGAAGCGTTAGACAAAGAGCGCCAAGCTGTCGACTCCGAATACAAGCTCAAACTGAACGACGATTCTCGCCGTCTATATCAAGTAAACAAAGAGGTCATCAACCCTGATCATCCGTTTTCTAAGTTCTCTGTCGGCAACTTGGAAACCCTCGGCGATCGCGATGGCAAATCGATTCGCGACGAGATAGTCGAGTTTCACCACTCGCAATATTCCGCTGATTTGATGACATTGACCTTGTTTGGTCCTCAATCTCTTGATGAACAGCAAGCTTGGGTAGAAACCATGTTTGCTGACATTCCAAATCATCAATTACACGGAAAATCGATTGATGTACCTATAGGTAACGAAGACAGCACCGGCATTTTGGTTCAAGTCGAACCGATTAAAGAATTTCGTAAACTGATCTTAACCTTCCCGATGCCAGGGATGGATGTGCATTACGGCGCGAAACCCCTCTCCTACTTTGCGCATTTGTTGGGTTATGAAGGCGAAGGCAGTTTGATGCTAGAGCTGAAAAATAAAGGTTGGATTACATCCTTATCTGCCGGAGGAGGTGCAAGCGGCAGCAATTACCGAGACTTCACAGTCAGCTGCACATTGACCCAAGATGGCTTGGATTATGTCGATAACATCATTCAAGCCGTATTCCAGTACCTGTCTATGATCAAACAAGATGGGATGGATGAATGGCGTTACCTTGAAAAACAAGCAGTGCTGGAGTCTGCCTTCCGCTTTCAAGAGCCATCTCGTCCGATGGATTTGGTCAGCCACCTTGTGATCAACATGCAGCACTATCAGCCGGAAGACACGGTTTACGGTGACTACAAAATGACAGGGTATGATGAAGAGCTACAACGCTCTTTATTGCACTACCTCAACATCGAAAATGTTCGTGTGACTCTAATTGCCAAAGGATTAGAGTACAACCAAACCGCAGAATGGTATTTCACGCCCTACTCAGTGCATCCATTCAACGATGAACAACGTCGTTTATATCAACAAATCGATCCTAGTTGGCAATTCGTTCTCCCAGAAAAGAACCCATACATTTGCTACGAGCTCGATCCAAAACCGTTTGAAAATGGTGGCTCATTGCCAGAATTAGTGGAAGATGTCGAAGGCTTCCGTTTATGGCATTTGCAAGATGACGAATTCCGAGTGCCAAAAGGCGTCGTGTATGTCGCTATCGACAGCTCGCACGCCGTCGCTTCACCGAAAAACATCGTGAAAACACGCCTATGTGTTGAGATGTTCCTTGATTCATTAGCGAAAGAGACCTATCAAGCTGAAATCGCAGGTATGGGTTACAACATGTACGCTCACCAAGGTGGTGTTACTCTGACGCTATCAGGTTTTAGCGAGAAATTACCTCAGCTGTTAGAAATGATTCTACATCGCTTCGCGGCACGTGAGTTCAGCCCTGCTCGATTCGAAACCATCAAACAACAACTATTACGTAATTGGCGAAATTCATCTCAGGACCGCCCTATTTCGCAGCTATTCAATGCACTGACTGGTCTTCTTCAACCCAACAATCCGCCTTTCGCAACACTCGTTGAAGCGCTGGAAGAAATAGAAGTGGATGAACTGTCGGTGTTTGTTGAATCAATTTTGGCCGAGTTGCATGTAGAAATGTTCGTTTACGGCGACTGGCAGCGTCAGCACGCAAAAGAGATGGCAACAACGTTGAAAGATGCCCTTAGAGTAAAAGAACAACGCTACGAAGAGGCACTCCGCCCGTTGGTCATGCTTGGCGAAAATGGTAGTTTCCAACGTGAAGTCCACTGTAATCAGCAAGATTCCGCGGTGGTGATTTATCACCAATGTGAAGATATCGAGCCACGCAATATCGCCTTGTATACACTGGCTAACCATCTGATGTCGGCGACCTTCTTCCATGAAATCCGCACCAAGCAGCAACTTGGCTATATGGTCGGTACGGGAAATATGCCTCTCAATCGCCATCCAGGTATTGTGCTGTACGTTCAGTCTCCAAATGCCGCTCCCGCTGAATTGGTCACATCAATTGATGAGTTTTTGAACGCTTTCTACATGGTATTGCTAGAGCTAAATGAATACCAGTGGCACAGCAGCAAGCGAGGCTTATGGAATCAAATAGCAACGCCCGACACAACATTGCGTGGTAGAGCTCAGCGCTTGTGGGTCGCTATTGGCAACAAAGACACGGATTTCAATCAACGTGAAAAGGTACTAGAAGAGCTTAAAGGGCTTACTCGTACCGATATGATCCGCTTTGTTGTCAACGAGTTAAAACCGCGTACAGCAAACCGTTTGGTCATGCACTCGCAAGGTATAGCACACGCAGATGCTCCCCGAGTTAATCTTGGTTTAGAAATTGGATCGATTGAAGAGTTTCAATTACGACCAAAAGATTGTGGTTTGGGTTAATCAGATTTAACGAGCAAAATTAGAAAAGGCTTGCGCAGTGCAAGCCTTTTTATTACCTAAATAGACAGATTAGTCGTAGAAATTACGATTTTCACCGGCACGAGTTAACAGCCCATCGCATGGCGCGTAACGATCACCATATTTCGATGCAAACTCGTTCATTTTCTCAACCAGTTCTTTCAAACCAAATTGATCCATGTAACGGAATGGGCCACCTAAGAATGGTGGGAATCCAATACCGAAGATCGCGCCGATATCACCATCACGTGGCGAGCGGATGATCCCGTCATCCAAACAACGAACAGCTTCGTTCAACATTGGCAGCACACAGCGCAAAGCAATGTCGTTGTCGCTCAGTTTTGATTCAGGCGTTAAGTTCAGCAGTTTGTACACTGACTTATCGACTTCCTTCTTCTTACCTTTATAGGTATAGAAACCTTTACCACTCTTACGACCTTTACGACCGTCGTTCAGTAGTGTTTCGAATACGTCTGGGCCTTTAAATCGCTCGCCCAATTCGTTAACCAAGATTGGCATGATCTTCGCGCCAATATCGACACCAACTTCATCAAGCAAAGTAATTGGGCCAACCGGGAAACCAAAATCGAGTAGTGCATTGTCCAGTTGTTCGATTGGCTCATTTGCCAACAAGATATGTGCGGCTTCATTCATGTAAGGTGCAAGAATACGGTTTACGTAAAAGCCTGCTTTATCTTTCACAACGATTGGCGTTTTACCTTGTTTCTTCGCAAGCGCAACCACGGTAGAAATGGTTTCATCCGACGTCGTCTCGTGAGGAATCACTTCCACCAGCGGCATTTTCTCTACCGGGCTGAAATAGTGTAAACCGACGATGTTTTCCGGACGCTCTGCTTTTTCCGCAATTTTGTGAATCGGCAAAGAAGACGTATTGGTCGCAAAAATAGTGTCTAGTTTCGCATTCGCTTCAATATCCGCAACCATCGTCTGTTTAAGGTCAAGATCTTCAAACACAGCTTCAATTACTACATCAATATGGTTGAAGCTTGTAAAATCAATACCGCCAGACAGTTGCAGCATCTTCGCTTGCAGACCCGCTTTCGAGATAATACGGCGTTTACGTTGCTTATCAAACAACTTGTAGTTGTAGTTCAATGCGTTAAGCACACCGTCGTTACTAACATCTTTAATACGCACTGGCACTTTTGCTTTGGCGACGGAAACGTGGCTAATACCCGCCCCCATCAAACCACCACCAAGTACACCAACTCGACCGACCGATGCGGGCTCAGCCTCTGTACCATTCTCTTTCTTCATTTCAGTGGTAGCAAAGAAAATAGAGCGTAATGCTTTTGATTCAGAGCTCATCACCAATTCGCTAAAGCGCTTTGCTTCAAGTTCTTGGCCTTGAGCAAAACCTTTCTCAAGACCGTGTTGAATAACTTCTAGGATAGCCACGGTTGCAGGGTAGTTACCACGCGTTTTTTCATTAGTTTTTTTCGCTGCTTGCTCAAACACAAACTTACGACCTAAGCCGCTGCCCGACATCAATTTCTCTTTGGTCGATTGCTTTTGTTTGCCTTTCTTCTTGCCTTTTTCGACATGCATCTTCGCGACATCAAGCAAGACAGTCTCTGGCACACATGCGTCAACCACACCCAATTTTTTCGCTTTCTTCGCACGCAGTTGTTTGCCTGTAAGGATTAAATCTAACGAGGGCAACAGACCAATTAAACGAGGAAGACGTTGAGTACCACCAGAACCAGGCAGCAAACCAAGTTGCACTTCAGGCAAACCAAGACGCGTTTTATCGGAATCAGTACACACTCGGTAGTCACACGCGAGAGCAAGCTCTAAACCGCCACCCAGACATGGACCATGAATCGCTGCGACAACCGGATAAGGCAGCTCAGACAGCTGCTGGAACAAGTCTTGACCTTGCTTGGCTAAGGCTTCAGCTTCACTTGCCGTCGTGCACGCTTCGAGCATGCGTACATCGGCACCCGCAACAAAGTTATCTGGTTTTAAGGAATGGATGATCATCCCTTTTATGCCGTTGGTGTCTTTCAGTTGAGCGAAAATCTCTTTCATCTCGTCTGCAAACGCCGCTTGCAGCGTGTTCATTTTCTCGTTTGGCACATCGATGGCTAGCCAAGCAATGTTCTGCTCATCAATCTTTAGACTAAATGCTTTTTGCTCGCTCATTACTCAACCTCCAAAATCATTGCTGCACCAAGACCACCTGCGGCACACGCAGTATTCAACGCAAGACCACCACCACGACGTTTCAGCTCACGTAACGTTTGTGTCATCATACGAGCGCCAGTCGCAGCAAATGGGTGACCGTAAGCAATTGAACCGCCAAGGACATTGAATTTGTCCATGTCGATCTCGCCAATCGCTTTCGAGCGACCTAGGTTCTCTTGGGCAAATTTATCAGAAGCAAACATCTTCACATTTGCAAGTGCTTGAGCAGCAAACGCTTCATGCATATCAATAAGCGTGAGGTCTGAAAGTTCCAATCCGGTATTTTCTAATACTTTCGATGTCGCGTAAGTTGGCCCCATCAACATATCCATTTCGACGCCAATAGCCGAGAATGCATAACCGCGAATGTAGCCAAGAATTTCCATCCCAAGCTCTTTCGCTTTACCTTCACGCATTAGCATCACAGCGGCACCACCATCAGTTAATGGCGTACTGTTTGCGGCTGTTACACTACCGTATTGGCGGTCAAAAGCCGGACGCAATTTTGCGTAACCTTCTAATGTCGAATCATGACGAATGTTGTTATCTTCAGAGATCCACTTTTTGTATGGTTCAGGGAAAGCAGTCATCACTTCGTCTTGGATTTTGCCGTCTTTCCAAGCTTGCGAAGCTAGAGAATGAGAACGGTGCGCCAACGCATCTTGCTCTGCACGAGTAATGCCGTGTGACTTCGCCATTTGCTCGGCAGTCTGACCCATGGAAAGACCCGTCGAGTATTCAGCCACTGCCGGCGGCACTGGCATCAAATCTTTGAAGCTGAGTTTTTTAAGAATGTTGAGCTTTTGACCCAGCGTTTTGGTTTTGCTGAGCGCCAGTAAATTAGCAGCCAACGTTTTTGATACACCAATAGGCAATACAGAAGAAGAGTCCGCACCACCAGCAATCCCCACATCAATGCTGCCAGCCATAATACTTTCGGCAACATTGACAGCAGCTTGGAAGCTGGTCGCACATGCGCGAGTCACACTGTAAGCGTCGGTATGAATGTGCATACCCGTCCCCAATACGATTTCTCGTGCGATGTTTGGTGCTTCTGGCATTTGAACCACTTGTCCAAATACCACTTGTTCAATTAACTTAGGGTCGATATCTGTGCGAGCAAGCATTTCGCTCACTACCATTTTACCTAAATCGACCGCTGGCACCTGGCTGAACTCAGTGCTTTGACGAGCAAAGGGAGTTCGGAGCCCTGCGACAATAGCAACACGTTCACCATGGCGTGTTTTTACTTCCTGCTTGCCCATTGTTTCTCCTTAAATACAAGAGGTCTGACCTCATGCATTGTAATCAACTTGTTAAATTTATCAAACGTGCGTTTAAATAAACGTGAAGCGAGTAGATCTATTACTCTAGTTCATTGATTCTTATGCGATTAAGATTGCTTAACTATAGTGACTTAAAAAGAGAAGAAGTGTGCTGTGGGTAAAATTGAAGCAAAAAAAAACCACACAATATTGTGTGGTCGGAATATCTATAAAACAATTAACATACGCCAATTGTAAAATTAATCAGTTTCCTGATTAGGAGAAAGTAAAGTCAGCCTTCAAAAGGAAGTGTCATCTTGCTCAACATGTTAGTCGCAATGACTAACTAGATGACAAGATGTACTATAGCCCCTTCACTGTATGAGATTTTGAAATAGATCAATTTTTATGGTGATTTTATGGTTTCTTGCAGGAATAGGATTTGAAGACTGACCAAGTAGCCAACCAAATGAGGTAAAACGCCTCACTGACAACAATAAAAAATAAATTATCATCACTTCAAATAAGTGCTTGATCGTTGAAGACGTATATTGTGCTGCTGCTAAACTACAAAAAGTGTAGTCGGATCGATTATAAATATAAGCGGTATATATGACCTCACAGAGCAAGACGGAGGCTCCTGTGGCAATATTTAAAATGTTTGGAAAGAAAAATTCCGACAGTCCGGTCAACTCTGATATGGACAGACAAAGAAAATACGAAGCTCTTGTTCGGGGCTATCACAGAGACTTATATCGCTACGCATACTGGTTATGCAAGGAAAAGGCGGTTGCAGAAGATTTGGTTCAAGAAACCTGTCTGCGTGCGTGGAAGTCTCTCGATAGCCTTCAAGATGAAAAGGCTGCGAAATCTTGGCTTATTACCATTCTGAGACGAGAAAATGCGCGCCGCTTCGAACGCAAACAATTTGATTTGGTTGATATCGATGACTATGGCAATGATGCTAAAGTCAGCGATGACCCACATCATCAGCAGGAATGGCTACAAGCTCAAATAATGAAGCTTGATGTCGAATATCGTGAACCTTTGTTCCTCCAAGTTGTAGGCGGTTTCAGCGGAGAAGAAATCGGTAACATTTTGGAACTGAACAAAAACACGGTAATGACGCGCCTTTTCCGCGCCCGCAATCAACTAAAAGAGATGTTGGATTCTCAAGATACTCAGAGAGGACAAAAAAATGGATGATTTAGAATTTCGTCGTCGTATTTTGTCGGATCCAAAACAGAAGGATGAAGAGATTCTGCAAGCTTTAGCTGAGAACGACGCTAACAGTAAGTTTGTTGAAGACGTTTTGGACCTCGATCTAAAGATTAAGCAAGCCATGAATGTGGATGTGCCAGAAGATCTCGCCGACAAGATTTTGTTTAACCAAACATCAAATGTATTAGAAGATGAAAAGATAGTCAGACCTAATTTCGCTCGTAAAGCGATGGCTTTAGCGGCATCCGTTGCATTTACTGCTGGTTTACTTGTAGGTCAGATTAACTGGGGTAACGTTATTGTTTCTCCAGCGCAAGCAAGTCTGGCAGACACCGCAATGAAACACGTAGTGGCAGAAGAACCATTTGTCCGTAACATCGATGAAGATGTTTCGAATAAACAAGTCAACGCGAAAATGATGCCTTTCCATTACCAAATAAACGGTGATTTTCCATATCACGTTTACTACCTAAACCATTGTGGTTTTGGTGAGTCGAACAATGCGCTTCATGTCGTCTTCCAAGGTAAAGAAGGCAGAGTCACCATGTTTGTGACTGATGTGAAGAGTGACCAGAAAGTCGACTTTGATAAAGATGGTATGAGTGGTGTTGTGAAACCGGTGGGCAAAGCCAGTATGATTCTTGTTGGTAGCAATGGCGAAGATATCGATGCTATCGCAGCTAAGCTTGCTCCGATGATGGAACCTATGTAACAAGTTCCTTAATACCGCATCGATAAAACGTGAAAAGCCGCTAAATCTCGAAATTTAGCGGCTTTTTTCTTATAGATACCAATAAAAACATTCACCCCACCAATTAAGTTTAGAGTCAAAGCTCTAAATTATGCACTTTAGATGCAATTTCCCGACATTTAGACATCATTTCTGCAATTTTTATTCAAATTTATCCAATGGTCGGATTTGTATGGTCCACTCTTAATACTACTATCTGCGCCACTGAGCAAATGCTCAACTTATCGTCCAAAGAGACGAAACCCATAAGGAATAAAAAATGACTCAGAATACGCGTCTGTTTAAAAAGACTCTCCTAGCAGTGACGGTTGCAATGGCATCAGGTCAAGCAATGGCAGCTGGTTTCCAGCTAAACGCACAATCAGCGACTGGTATCGGTCGTGCATTCGCAGGTGATGCAGTAATTGCAGACAACGCATCTGTAATGGCTCGTAACCCAGCAGCAATGGCTCTATTTGATAAAATGGAACTGTCGCTTGGTTTTGAAAGCATTACTTCGATGATTGAAGTTAAAGATGCAAAGTATTGTGGTATTCAATGCCAAGCAACAAATGGCTTTATCAAGCCAACAGATTCTAACTATGACGACGCTGGCGACACTTCTATTGCACCAAATATCCACCTTATCGTGCCAGTTAACGACAAGTTTGCATGGGGTGTAAACGCATACTCAAACTTCGGTACTAAAACAGAGTTTGGTGATAGCTTCGTTGCAAAAGAATACGGTGGTCTTACTGACGTTAAAAGTGCAAACTTCGGCGTTGCAGGTTCTTACCGTCTAAACGACCAATGGAGCTTCGGTGCAGGCCTAGACCTAATTTACGGTCAAGGTACGATGAAACGTGAACATGGGATGCTTGGTACCCTTGTAGACGTTGATGAAGCAGATGGTTGGGCAGTAGGCTTTAACGTAGGTACAGTTTACGAGTTAAACGAAAACAACCGATTTGGCCTTTCGTACCGTTACAGCCCAGAAATGGAAGCCGAAGATGACAATGGCCAGAAAATTACTCTTCCTTTACCAGATATGGCTGAGTTCTCGGGTTACCACAAAATCACCGACACTAAGTTCGCCGTGCACTACTCTATCCAGTACATTGGCTGGGGTGCATTCGATCAAATTGAGTTCCGTAACTTAAAAGGCTCGCCTCTTGGTTCAAGCTACGATAAAGACTACCAATGGCAAGATGGTTGGCACTACTCTATCGGTGGTACGTACTACTTAAACAACGATTGGACACTGCGTACAGGTTACATGTATGACACCAGTGCTCAAGACTCACTGACTTCAGTGTCGGTTCCTGATTCTGATCGTCAATGGTTCTCAGCAGGCTTCACTTACCATATCGATAGTAAGTCAAATGTAGACTTTGGCTTTACCTACTTAATGGGTAAAGATGTGAAAGTTAATGAGTCAACGCCAAACCCAACATACCCTTCGGCTGGACCAGAAAATATTTCATCGCTTGCAGCAACAACACATGCAGATGCGATTCTATTCGGCTTACAATACAGCCGCAGCTTCTAAGCATTACGCATGAAACTAATATAAACACTCTCTATATAAAAGGCTGGAATTCCAGCCTTTTTTCTTATCTATCATTTACCCCTCACCTGATCTGAGCGCACACGTGTAACTAAATGCGGTTATTAGGACTCACAGTTGTTCGCTGAAACTTCTTCACAACGCCTTTACAGTTAGATAAATTAACTACATATTTAATCACCAATAGATAATTAACCTGAAAACACTGTTTTATTGGATTTTCATTTTTAAAGTAATAACTCTAGACGTAAACTTTCGCCCCACGTTATAAATAACTCAGCGAACATTACAATGAAAACCAACAAGACTCTCCTTTCAGCTGCAGTGGCATTCGGCCTATTAAGCACTTCAGGCGTTGCAAACGCAGCAGGTTTCCAACTTGCAGAATACTCTGCGACTGGCCTAGGTCGTGCATACGCTGGTGAAGCAGCGATGGCTGATAACGCAGGTGCACAGTGGCGTAACCCAGCAATGCTAATGTACCTAGAAGGCACACAAGTGTCTGTTGGCGCTATTTATGTAAACCCTAATATTGATGTTGATGGCACATCGACATTTGTAAATGGTTCTAATAAAGCAAGTTCACATGACTTTGCACACGATGCTGTTATCCCTAACTTCTACCTATCTCACCAGTACAACGACAAGTTTGCTATTGGTCTAGCCTTTGGCACTAACTACGGTATGGAAACAGACCTAGGTAAAGATTTTGCTGCAGCAAACTTTGGTAACCAAGCTAGCGTAACGTCGATGGAAGCGAACCTGAACGCGGCTTACAAACTAAATGAAGCGGTAAGCATTGGTGGTGGTATCCGTTACATCATCGCAGATGGTAGCATTGGCGCGGTAATGCCACCTCAGATGGGTTTAGTGAAACCGACTTTACCGGGTCAAACACTTAAATACATGGAAGGTGATGACACCGCTTGGGGTTGGCAAGTGGGTACTGCATGGCAGATCAATGATAACAACCGTATCGGTTTCGCATATAAATCAGCGGTAGATCTGACCCTAGAAGGTCACGCGAATGGTCTTGCGTTCAACCCAGTGAACCCTAACGCGAAAAAAGCAGGTTCAATGGACCTTACCTTGCCAGCGACAGCTGAACTAGCGAGCTTCCACCAACTAAATGACCAGTTAGCAGTACACGCAAGCATTAACTGGACAGATTGGAGCAGCTTTAAAGAGCTAGTGGCAGATTTCCCTGATTCATCTGATCTAATCAAATCGGAAAACTGGGAAGATAACTACCGCTTTGCTGTAGGTACGACTTACAAGCTTGACCAAAAATGGACATTGCGCTCAGGCGTTGCTTACGACATGTCTGCAGTTGATGACAAGTACCGTACAACAACAATTCCAGAGACTGACCGTCTATGGCTAAGTGTTGGTGCAGGCTATGAATGGTCTAGAAACCTAACTCTAGACGCTGGCTTTACTTACATCTTTGCGAAAGATGCGCCAATCAGCGAACCTCGTGATGCATCTGATAACGAAGCAGCCGTTTTCGGTGGTGCATTTGAAGGTGAGGTAACGGGCAACGTTTGGCTAATCGGTGTTCAAGCGAACTACAAGTTCTAATCTAAACGCTATTTATCGATAAAAGAAAGTTACCGATAAAAAGAAAGGCTTGGTTTTCACCAAGCCTTTTTGTTTTTCTGTAGAAAACGTTTAGAAGTCTTCTTCTAAGTACTCGTCCAAGTACGCTTCTTCGTCCTCATTCACTTCATCCGTATTGTTGATTTCTGCTTTGAAATCTTGACGCTGAAGATAAATATCACGCGTTAATACGTATGGATCTGGAGAGGCTTCTAACTGCGCTTCTTGTGGAACAATCAGTGCACGCTTTTCCATACCTTCCAATGCCCACTTACCAAGACCAGCCCAGAAGTTAAGGTAAGAAAGCGGCAAATACATACCATCTACCGTATCTGTTACTTCGCGCAACGTATATGGGCCGTAGCCAGGTACCATGAAGTAAGGACCATTTCCTACTCCATAATGACCCACCACACTACTGAACTCTTTGTTATCGTATTTGGTGATACCCGCCGCTGTCGCGATATCGAACAAGCCAAGTACACCAAAAGTCGAGTTAATCCAGAATCGGTTAAAGTGATCGACCGCTTTAGTGCCGTTTCCCATTACCAAATTGTTAACCACGCTTGCTGGCTCATCTAAGTTCGCCAAAAAGTTTGCGATACCTGAGCGAACTGGGACTGGCGTGTAGTCCACATACGCAAGAGAGATAGGACGAACCAAATACGGATCAAGGTAATCGTAGTTGATTTCCCACATCGCGCGGTTGAAGCCTTCTAACGGATCATAAACACCAGAAGTCGTTTGATTCGTTTCGTTTTCTTCTGTTGCCGCCTCTTCAGGCGCAGTCGAACAGCCAACCATTCCAACTGCAAACAACAACAAGAAGGTGGATTTACCCTTGTTATACATTCTGCGTTCCATAACGACGATTAATATACCTAAGCAACCTTAAAGATTGATGTACGCGATACTGCTCTTAAAAAGTCACTTGGGTATATAAATAAAGAAAGGCCAGCAAGCGCTGGCCTTCATCATTCTACTCGATAGTTGGTAGTCATACCACAAAAGCGATAGGACAATCACAAAGTGTCCACTATCAGAGACAGGATAGATTTATTGATACTGCTTATCAATCATCACATCCACTGGTTGACCAAATTCAACCGCGTCACTTTCGCCGTGCCAATCATGGTCACGAGTCGCTACGTTACCGTCAGAGTCGATACGAACACGTACCATCAGTTTCTCTAACGACGACAGCTTCTGCCCTTCCATCATCGCATTACCGTCGTCTAAAACCACGGTACGAGGGAAAGTCCCTAGTGGATAGCGCGCTGCTGCAACTGGCATTGGGGAGCCGTCTGCGCGGTGAATAGATACGATCAATACTGCATTTGGGTCCAATTGAGCTTCTGGAGCAACGTTAATCGTCACTGCCACGCTTTTATCTGGAGACACCGCCTCACCCATTTGCTTACGCGCACTTTCGATACTGCGACCTAGCATTTCGTAACGGCTATCCTCTGGACCAATCATCTGCTGCATGATGCCCCAGTATTTAATCGCTGCAGGGAAATCTTGGCGCTCAAACGCATCGAATGCCAACAGCGAGAATACACGTAGGTCGACATAGTCTTGCTGCATTAGCTTGCCAAGCAGAGAACGTGCTGTCGCTTGATCCATCTCGTCTTGAGACAGCATTAAAGCTTGAGCGTAACCGAGTTGTACATCAGGATCTTTCGGCTCCAGCTTGTACGCTTTCTCCATTGCATCAATCGAGGTTGTGACATCACGATTAGCCAGAGCGATACGACCAAGAAGCAGCCAACCTGTTGAATCATCTGGTTGGTAATGCAGACGCGTACGAAGTGCTAATGATAAGTCATCCATTTCATCTTCGCTTAAAGGCTCAGACGATGCTGACATCAACTTCTTCGAAAGTTCAGGTAGGTTTGACGTGACTTCCTGCCACTTAACAACGTCCTGAGAAGCACCAAACTTGTAGTAAAGACCGTAACTCAATACCACTGTTAAAATAACCGAAGGAATCAATACCGCCATTGGAGAAACTTTGGTTTCGCCTTGTGTTTTTTCACTTGGGATGTCATCCAGTAGCGACTGTTTCAAATCAGAGATCAACTCGTCTTGGCTCTCGACCAAGCCTTCATCGGTTTCTTCTTCAAGTTCAGAAAGTCGGTCTTTATAGAACGCTTTGTTTAGCTCGTCACGTAATACTTCATCGTTGTTTGCTTTTTGCTTTAGCAGTGGCAAAGCGACCAACACGCAAGCAATCAGCGTTAAAACAACGGTAGAAATCCAAAATAGTGTCATTACTTCTTATCTCCGTTGTTCTCTTCATCAAGTAGCGCTTTAAGACGAGCTTCTTTGTTCTCATCCCAATTTTCATCGCTATCTTGAACAGTTTTTACTTTGGCTTTACGGCTGCGAAGCACGATCAAACCAAAGCCACCTAAAACAACAGCAAATGGACCAAGCCAAAGAATCGCGGTTGCCATGGTAAACGGAGGGTTATAAGTCACAAAATTACCGTAACGGGCAATCATGTAGTCAACGATTTCATCTTTAGACTTACCGTCTTTGGTCATTTCATAAACCTTGTGACGCAGGTCTTGAGCAAGCTCTGCGTTTGAGTCAGAAATCGTGTTGTTCTGACATTTAGGGCAACGAAGCGTATGACCGAGCTCTTTGAACTGTTGTTCTTGCTCTAAGTTATCAAACTCATACACTTCGATTGCAGCGTGTGCTGCAAGCGAAAATGTCATCGCAGCGAGCGCCGCTAGAATAAACTTTTTCATTGCTTCGCCTCCTCAACCAATTTGGTATAAAGCGGCTCTAGGGTCTCAGCCCAGTTACGAGGGTTCACATCGCCAACATGACGGTAGCGAATCACACCATTGGCATCGATGATGAACGTTTCAGGAGCGCCGTAAACACCAAGGTCTAGGCCCAACATGCCGCTTCCATCAAACAAGCTGATTAGGTATGGATTACCAAGGTCGTTTAACCAACCAATCGCTTTATTACGATCATCTTTGTAGTTCATACCGATGATCTTCACGCCTTTGCCTGCAAGTTCGTTTAAGTATTTGTGCTCAGCGTAACAAGTTGGACACCAAGTCGCCCAAACGTTAAGCAACAGCGGCTCACCTTTAAAGATCGACTGGTCGTATTGCTTACCCGGTTCCGCTAAATCTTCTAGGTGGAACTCAGGTACTGGCTTACCTACCAGTACTGATTCCAATTTTGTTGGATCGTCACCGTCTTGGTTACGAACCAACTGAGTCGCGAAGATACCCGCCAAAACCATAAAAGCGACCAACGGGATAAATAAGACTTTCTTATTCATATTATGCTTCCTTTTCCGCTAGCTTTGACTTTCCGTCTTTCTTAGCCGTCTTGCGGAAGCGGTAACGTCTATCAGAGATAGCAAGCGCACCACCTAAAGACATGATCAATGAACCAGCCCAGATCCAACGAACGAATGGTTTGTAGTAAATACGTACTGCCCACGAACGGTTGTCGTCTAGACGCTCGCCCATCGCGATGTACAAATCACGAGTAATTCCGCGATCAATAGCCGCTTCAGTCATCATCGACTTCGCCGTGCGGTAGAAACGTTTTTCAGCGTGTAGCGTGTTCACGTACTTACCATCATTGGTGATTTCGAAGTCCGCGATGTAACCATCGTAGTTTGGACCATCTTTGTCACGTAGACCTGAGAAGTAGAAATCGTAACCGTAAATCTTGAAGTGCTCACCAGGCGCCAAACGTACGTCACGTTCGATGCTGTAGTTTTGCACCATCGCAATACCAATCACAGTAACGGCTAAACCAATGTGACCAAGCATCATTGCCCAGTGGCTGCGTTGCAATTTACGAACACCTTCACCAAAGCTGTGACGGTGCGTCGCACGCTCATACAATTCAAAGCAATGCATTGCAATGATCCAGATTGCCATTACCCAACCGATGTAAGCCATCACTGAGAAGAAGTCTGCGAACAGGAACACGCACACTGCCGCTAATGCGAAGGCAAGCACACCGGAAACAATCATCGGCTTAATAAGCTTAGATAGATTATCGCGCTTCCAGCGAATCATAGGACCAATACCTAACAGGAAGGCAAACGGCATCATCAACCATGCGAACAGCATGTCGAAGAATGGCGCACCAATAGATACTGAACCAAGACCAATTTGTTTGTGAACTAATGGCAGCAATGTACCAACTAGTACGACGACCAGTGCAGCAATCAGAAGCACGTTGTTCCCAAGTAGCGCGTTCTCACGCGAAACCAAATCAAAGTTACCGCGAACCCGAACCGCCGCCCCTTTCACTGCAAATAACAGGAGTGAACCACCAATGACGAAAACGAGGAAACCTAGGATAAACATACCGCGAGATGGGTCAGACGCGAATGCGTGTACCGACACCAGAATACCGGAACGAACCAAGAAGGTACCAAGCAAACTTAATGAGAATGCAGAAATTGCCAGTAATACTGTCCATGCTTTAAACGTACCGCGTTTTTCCGTCACCGCTAGAGAGTGCATGAGAGCCGTACCCGCTAGCCAAGGCATGAATGATGCGTTTTCTACTGGATCCCAGAACCACCAGCCACCCCAGCCAAGTTCGTAGTACGCCCACCAAGAGCCTAGTGCGATACCTAGTGTTAGGAAAACCCATGCAGCTGTAGTCCAAGGGCGAGACCAACGAGCCCAAGCCGTATCAAGACGGCCTGTCATTAGAGAAGCAATCGCAAACGAGAACGCAACCGAGAAGCCTACATAGCCCATGTAAAGCATTGGCGGGTGAACAATCAAACCCGGATCTTGAAGAAGTGGGTTCAGGTCACGACCATCAACAGGGAAGAATGGCAACGTACGTAGGAACGGGTTTGAAGTAAGAATGATGAACAGCAAGAAACCAACTGAAATCATGCCCATTACAGCAAGCACACGTGCAACCGATTCTTGTGGCATACCGCGGCTAAATGTCGCTACAGCCACAGTCCAACCAGCTTGGATAAGCACCCAAAGCAACAGTGAACCTTCGTGCGCGCCCCAAACTGCCGTTAGACGGTAGTACCAAGGTAGTAGGCTGTTTGAGTTACTTGCCACGTATTGCAACGTGAAATCATTGGTATAGAAACCCCAACATAAGATCACGAATGAGAAAAATAGCATGATGAACATCGACCAAGATAGCGGTCGTGCTGTATTCATCAGCATCGTGTTATTGTTTGATGCGCCCCATAACGGCAGTACGCTTAGCAGTACTGCCATCGCAAGCGATAAAATGAGGGCAAAGTGACCGATTTCAGCAATCATTGGTCGCTTCCTTGTTTTTGTTCAGTGGTGTACTGCAAAGGCTCATGGGTTTTCTTCATCGCTTCTGCAATTTCAGGTGGCATGTACTCTTCGTCGTGCTTCGCTAGCACTTCAAACGCTTCAACCGTTGTTGCATCTTTAAGTACGCCTTGAGCTACGATACCCTGACCTTCACGGAACAAGTCTGGAAGGATACCTTCATACACGATCGTCACTTTTGGACCCACGTCGTGTAGATCAAAACGCACTTTCAGAGAGTCTTGGTCGCGGCGAACTGAACCCACAACAACCATACCGCCGATACGCAAGCGTTGACCGACTTCCGGTTTCGTACCATCAGGCTTACCATTAACTAACTCTGTTGGAGTATAGAAAAGGTCCATATTTTGGTTAAGCGCATACAACATCAAACCAATGGTTGCACTGATGCCGATAAAGATAGCGAGGACAATGCCCAGCCTCTTTTTACGTCTCGGGTTCATAACGTGTTCTCCATATTCTTCGCCGCGTCGATACGCGCTTGGCGGTCAATTTTTGCTTGAACTTCTTTCAATAACGCATCCCCACGACGGACGCTTGAAATCAAAAGAATCAGCATAGACAAGAAAGTAATACCAAACGCGCTCCATACGTATGATGCGTAGCCACCCATGGCAAATAATTCGCTCAGAGATTCAAAATGCATGATTAATTACCTCACTGAGTTTTTTCAGATGCGAGTTTGCGAACCCAAGGACGGTGACTTTCTTTACTGATGATTTCATTACGGAAACGCACCATAGTCACTGCACCAAAGAAGAACGCAAAGCCAAAGATGTTCAACAACAGCGGCCAAAGCATGTTGGATGAAATGGATGGCTTTTCAAATTTCGTAATGGTTGCGCCTTGGTGTAGCGTGTTCCACCACTCCACAGAAAAGTGGATGATAGGTAGGTTAACAACGCCAACAATCGCAAGAATACCAGCGGCTTTTGCGGCGGTTTTCTGATCGTCAAACGCGTGGTACAGCGCAATAACACCAAGATATAGGAATAGAAGAATGAGTTCTGAGGTTAGGCGTGCATCCCATACCCACCAAGTGCCCCACATTGGCTTTCCCCACACCGCGCCAGTAAGCAAAGCGATAAAAGTAAACACTGCACCAATTGGTGCCATGGCGAGTGCGGCCATTTCTGAAAGGCGAACCTGCCAAACCAAGCCAATAAATGCGGCAATGGCCATCGACATGTAAACACCCATCGACCAAATGGCTGAAGGCACGTGAATATAGATGATTCGGAAACTGTCGCCTTGCTGGTAATCCGAAGGCGCGAACGCAAGCCCCCATACGGTACCAACCGACAGGCATACGAGGGCCAAAACAGAAAACCAAGGGAGAAACTTACCACTCAGGTGATAAGCTGCTTCAGGCTTGGCATAAGGATGTAGCCATTTCCACATGTTAAGTTCTCACTCTTACTTCAGGGACACTGTCTAGAGGGTCGAGACCGTAGCAGTGCTTTAATAATAATTCTTTGATCAAACGTCGCTTAATCCGCACTTTACTGAGTTAGTTAACACTAACTCTTAGCGCTGCGCTGATAGCAAACGGGGTGAGGGTGACAGCCCCCATCAACATGGCCCCTAAAATAGCCAGTTGTCCGTTATACGCGATACCTAATGCTGCAGCATCAATCGCAGATGTAGCGAAAATCAGAATTGGGATGTAGAGCGGCAGAATAAGCAAACTTAGAAGAACGCCGCCCTTTTGTAACCCAACTGTCAGCGCCACACCAATGGCACCGATAAAACTTAGCGTCGGAGTTCCGATCGCGAGTGTCAAAACCACAGACAACCAAGTATTGAAATCAAGAGAAAGCAGGATCGCCAATAATGGGCTAATCAGAATTAGCGGCAATCCAGTTAACAACCAATGTGCTATGACCTTAGAAATCACAACAAGTTGCAACGGAATTGGCATCAGCATCATTTGCTCTAGCGCACCGTCTTGAAAATCATCACGGAATAGACGCTCTAATGATAATAAGGCAGACAGCAACGCAGCAACCCAAACGATGCCAGCTGCAATACGTGCTAACAAATTAGGTTCTGGACCGATGCTAAGAGGGAAAAGTGTGATCACGATAATGAAGAACCACAGCGGGTTCAGGATGTCTGCCTGACGACGAAATGCAATCAACAACTCACGGCGGATAATGGTGGTCATGGACGAAATCATACTAATCACCCAATTTTATTTTTCTAAGTTTAGAGCTATCTGCAAACATATCTTGGTGTGTAGTCAGAATAACGATGCCACCATTATCAGCATGATTTGCAAACAATGATTCAAGCACCTTCACACCTTGTTTATCAATTGCCGTCAACGGCTCATCTAAAATCCATAGAATTTGTTTACTCAACCACAATCGAGCAAGCGCAACACGTCGTTGCTGACCGGCAGAAAGTTGTGCTACAGGCACATCTTCTCTACCTGCAAGACCAACTTGAGTCAATGCAGCAAAGATTTCGTCATCAGAAGAACGGTTATTGTGAATAGATTGATAAAAGCGTAGGTTTTCGAATGCCGTCAACTCGCGTTTTACGCCAGTTTGATGCCCAAGGAAGAGCAAGTCTTGATGAAAGACGTCACGAGATTTTTCCGTGATTTCGCCTTTCCATTTGATGATGCCCTCTTCTCTGTCCCCTAACCCGATAATGATTCGCAGCAATGTCGTTTTACCTGTGCCGTTTCGTCCTTCTATTTGGACAAGCTCACCAGGCTTAATTTCAAATTGCAGGTTTTCAAACAGGACCCTTTCGTCACGGATCGCAGTTAGGTTAGAGACTTCTAACATAGGGCTTCAACTAAAAAATGAATGAGCGGCTATATTAACACAGCTTAGTTGTGACAAAACAGGATAAGAAAGCGATGATGTATGTAAGTTCGTGAGTTTTTGTTAACTTATGGTCACATTTTAATAAAATTAACCATAAGTGATTATAAGTTTTTATTTTAAAAATAAAAAAAGAAGCCGAAGCTTCTTTTTTCATCTTTTATCGACGTCTTCCACGAGGTGGATAAGTCGGGTCATCAGAGGGTTGACTGCTTAGTGGTGGAATTTTCTCTTTCCCTGCAAGTTTCTTCTGCAAAGACAGCATTAATTCAGCTTCCGCTTTCGGCAATTCACACTCTTCAATCAACTCGTTGATATCAGCACCAAGTTGAACCATTTTTGAAGCGCGACTATACAGTCTTCCGTCTGTATCTGCGTGTTCTAGTTCGCGAATGCGTTCATTAAGATGTTGAATTACATCTTGTTGTTCAGTGACTTTTTGGCCTAAACCAACCACCACAGAACGCACTTCCAACAGTTGTTTGTTCAGCTTTTGTACTTCTTTCTCAGCATTTCGCGCATGAGCGCGCTGCTGATCCATTTGCTTTTGTAAGCCAGCACGCACGCGTAACTGCATTAAAAGCAGAATCAGAAATACAAAAGCCAAGCCGCCTGCAAATAGCGGCAAAGATAGGAAGGTTTCTTCAGCCATGATTCATCAGCCAATTATAGGTGAGCCATCTCATCCCATTCGTCATCGCTTAGTAGCTTGTTCAAATCAACAAGAATAAGCAGTTTACCATCACGGTTGCTTACGCCTTGAATGAACTTAGCGCTTTCGTCAGTACCTACAGATGGGGTTGTATCGATCTCAGAAGAACGTAGGTAAACCACTTCAGCAACGCTGTCGACTAGGATACCGATAACTTGGCGCTCAGACTCAATCACGATGATACGTGTATTGTCAGTCACTTCGCCTTCCATTAAGCCAAAACGAGAGCGAGTATCAATAACGGTAACCACGTTACCACGCAGGTTGATGATACCTAGTACGTAATCTGGCGCACCCGGAACTGGAGCGATTTCTGTGTAGCGAAGCACTTCACGAACTTGCATCACATTGATGCCATAAGTTTCTTCTTCAAGTTGGAACGTCACCCACTGAAGAACTTCGTCGTTCGATGTATCTTTCTTCACTTCAACTTCAAAAGCTTGAGACATAGTTAATCCTCGTTAATGTCGTTCCCGACCAAAATCTAATTCAGTGATTTTACATCTAAACCGGCGTTTAGCATGTCTATAAGTGCTTGGACATGAATTAAAGCACACATTTTTTCTTTCACCATACCCGCTAACCAAGGGCGTTTGCCGGCTTGTTCACGCCAACGGACTTTGTCGATATTGAGTGTTTCAGTTCCCATTAACTGGTTACTTGCCAACCCCCACATGCTTTCACCAAGCATGACGACATATTGGTAATTCTCTTTGTAGTCTTCATCACGAAGCTTATCTGCCATCACCCACTTTGCAGTGTCTACGACATCAAATTGCTGTTCGCGACTGGTTTGTAAACCCAAATACCAAGCAGGTCGACCGATTAAGTGATTGAGCTCTGTGATGCGATGAATGCCACCAAGCTCATCAAGCGGTACAGCGAACGTCACGTCGTTTACATCAAAGTACAACACTTGAAAGTCTTCACTACGTTGTGTGCTTTCCCAAGCATCAGGAAGCTTTGCTCCCGCTTCGGTCTCCAGCTCTGTTTCTGTCTCGATGCGTTGTTCAATTTCCACATCGGCATCAAACTTTGGTTCAACCACTTCAACTTCTGGTTGAATCCTGATTGGTTCGGGTTGTTCAATCTCAATCGCAGACACTGAATCTTCTTCAATGTCCCACTCTTGGATTTCTTCCACGGCTTCAACCGCCGCTTCGACTTCGATTACTGGTTCTTGTACGATTGACTTTGCTTCTGCAGCTATATCAATGGTGTTTTGTTCCAGAATGTCATCGATATCCAACTCTGCTACGACATTTGTAGATTCAAGCTGGCTTAATAATCGTTGTACATCCTCCAGATTGGGCGCTTCCAATGCTGGGGAATACATTTCGCTGTATTGGTAAGACTCGGGTTCAGCGTAATGCAGTTGCAATTTTGGCTCTGGCTCTGGCTCTGGCTCTGGCTCTGGCTCTGGCTCTGGCTCTGGCTCTGGCTCTGGCTCTGGCTCTGGCTCTGGCTCTGGCTCTGGCTCTGGCTCTGGCTCTGGCTCTGGCTCTGGCTCTGCAGATGATAGTTCTTGAGCGAGCAAGTCAAGTGCTTCTTCTTGCTCAATAACTTCGACCTCTTCGCCAAGCAAAGCACTGAAGTAATCATCAAGTGCTTGTTCACTGGAAAGTACGTCGTTATTGCTCATCGAACGCTAGCCTCTCCAAGTAAATTAGCAGTTGCTTGTATGCAAACACGCCACGGCTACCAGAAGCAAAATGCGATGCTGGCAGGTGCTTCAAGCTTGCATCACGGAATTTCGTGTCAATCGGTACCGCTGAGGTCCACACCTGATTCGGATAATCCTTTTTCAGCTGTGTTAACGTCTGCAACGAAGCTTTCGTGCGCTTATCGTACATAGTCGGCACGATAGTCACTTTGAACCCGCCCGGACGAGACTTTTGCATGATGGTTAACGTGCGAATCATGCGCTCTAAACCTTTCATGGCCAAAAATTCAGTCTGTACCGGAATTAAAATGCGATCACTTGCTGCTAGTGCGTTCACCATCATCACACCAAGAATTGGCGGACAGTCGATCAGCACATAATCATAATCTTGAGCAACGGCTTGTAGAGCTCGCTTTAAGATCAACCCCATTCCGCTGCGGTTGCCCATTACACGGTCGAGCGTGGCTAATGACATGTGCGCAGGGATAATGTCCATGCCGTCAAGATCCGTTTCTACGATCAACGGTTTTACCGTCTCACGAGTAAACGTCTTGAGCTGAAAAAGGTCGAACAAGCTCGACGTCACAGCATCAGGATCATAACCAAGGTACGTGGTCAGTGACGCATGTGGGTCCGTATCCACCATTAAGACACGATGGCCTTTTTGGCTTAATAGGCCTGCTAACGTCACTGTTGATGTCGTTTTGCCTACCCCACCTTTTTGGTTTGCTACACTCCAAACGATCATGATTTTTCCTACGCTAAGCCGACTTCGACCAGCATGCGCTCAGCAATACGGTCAAGAGGTAAATCTTCAGTGGATATACCCGCTTTCGCAACCGCTTGAGGCATGCCGTAGACGACGCAGCTTTCTTCGTCTTGAGCCCAAATAGTTGAGCCAGCCGATTTCAGCATACGCGCACCTTCACGACCATCAGCACCCATGCCGGTCAGTACCATCGACAAGACTTTGTCACCGTAGACTTTTGCCGCCGAGCCAAACGTTACGTCAACACAAGGTTTGTAGTTCATACGGTCGCCACCATCAATAATACGAAGACGAGCAGCACCAGCACGACCATCAACCATCATCTGTTTGCCGCCTGGGGCAAGATAAGCAACGCCAGCTTGCAACACATCACCATCTTGCGCTTCTTTCACTTGGATTTTGCATAGCGTGTTTAGACGACTCGCAAACGCCGCGGTAAAAGTCGCTGGCATATGTTGAATAAGCACGATTGGGTGCGGGTAGTTTACAGGTAAGCGAGTTAGAATTTTTTGCAGCGCAACAGGGCCACCGGTTGAAGTGCCAATAGCCGTTAACTGATACTTCTTACCAGACGCGCGGAATTTCGCAGCCATAGCGCGACTTGGTGCAGATGCCATTGGCGTAGCTGAACGAGATGCTAAAGGACGTGTTGTCGATGTCGAATTAGCCGTTGTCGCCGCTGGTTTCGCAATAGGACGGCGCATAAACGCACGCTTGGAAGCAATTTGGATCACTCGTTGTTGGAGCAGCGATACCGCTTCATCGCGATTACGTGCGATGTCTTCGAATTTCTTCGGTAAGAAATCCAACGCACCAGCGTCTAGTGCATCAAGTGTCGCTCTCGCCCCATCATGCGTCAGGGACGAAAACATCAGGATTGGCGTGGGAGACGCAGCCATGATTTCACGAACGGCAGTAATACCGTCCATGACTGGCATTTCAATATCCATCGTGATGACGTCAGGTTTGAGAGATTTGGCTTTTTCTACCGCTTCTCTGCCGTTAACCGCAACGTCAATCACTTCTAGGCGCGATTCTGAGTTGATGATTTCGCTTACGCGACGACGGAAAAAACTCGAATCATCAACGACTAGTACTTTAATCGCCATTTTATTCCTTTTATAAACCCCAGCTTCGCTTAAATGCGTGAAGCCGCAGCATATTGCTTAAGTAGGTCTGGCACATCAAGAATCAATGCGATGTGGCCATCACTCGTGATAGTCGCACCTGCCATACCTGGCGTGCCTTGCAATAGATTGTCTAATGGCTTGATAACCACTTCTTCTTGGCCGATAAGCGTATCCACCACGAAACCAACACGTTGGCTGCCGATCTGTACGATAACAACATGACCGTGCCCCGTACGCTCTTGTACTCGTGGAGACTTAGAAGCCAACCAGTTCTGCAAGTAAAACAGTGGAATAGATTTATCACGTACGATGATCGTCAGCTGGCCATCTACCACATTCGTGCGGCTAAGATCTAAGTGGAAGATCTCGTTAACAGAAGCCAGAGGTAGTGCAAATGGGTGACCGCCAACGCCAACCATTAGCGTCGGTAGAATTGCCAATGTAAGCGGTACTTTGATCGTAATCTTCGTACCCTTACCTAATTCAGAGTCAATATCGATAGAGCCATTTAGTGTATTGATCGCGGTTTTTACCACGTCCATACCAACACCACGACCTGAGATATCAGAAATCTTATCTTTGCTTGAGAAACCAGGAGCAAAGATCAAATTGAAACACTCTTTGTCAGACAGGCGCGCAGCCGCATCTTCATCCATCATGCCGCGTTTCACGGCGATACCACGAAGTTTGTTCGGATCCATACCACCGCCATCATCAACGATAGCCAGTTCGATATGATCGCCTTCTTGTGACGCAGATAGGATAACTTTACCAGTACGAGATTTACCTGCTTTCGCGCGGTCGTCTGGCATTTCAATGCCGTGGTCAACCGAGTTACGCACCAAGTGGATCAATGGATCCGCTAGCGCCTCTACTAGGTTTTTATCTAGGTCGGTTTCTTCACCGCGCATTTCAAGCACGATGTCTTTATTTAGGTTACGCGCCAAGTCGCGAACAACGCGTGGGAAACGGCCAAATACTTTCTTGATTGGCTGCATGCGCGTTTTCATCACTGCACCTTGAAGGTCTGCAGTCACGACGTCTAGGTTTGCTACCGCTTTCGACATTTCTTCGTCGTTGCTGTTCAAACCCAAGCTTAGTAGACGGTTACGCACCAATACAAGCTCACCAACCATGTTCATGATGGTGTCTAGCGTCGAAGTATCAACACGTACTGTCGCTTCTGCTTGTGGTTTCTTAACCGCTGGCGCTTTCGCTTCTTCTTTTACCGCAACCGGTTTTGCTTCTGGCTTTGGAGCAGAAGCAGGTGCAGGAGAAGGCGCAGCCGCTACTGGAACTGGTTGAGGAGCTGGAGCGGGTTCCGCTTTTGGCGCTTCTGGAACAACGTTTGCTGATGCAGGCTTAGTCGCAAAATCGAGCTCTTCAAGAGAAGGACCTTTGCCTGAACCATGCAATTCGTCGAGGAGTTTTTCAAACTCTTCATCCGTCATCAAATCGCTGTCGTTCGAAAATGCAGAGCCGGCTGGCGCAGCAGGTTCTGCCGCTTTTGGCGGCTCAACTGGAGCAATTTCAGAAGCAGATGGGCTCTTACCAACACCATGTAGCTCGTCGAGTAACCTCTCGAACTCATCGTCAGTAATATCACCGCTATCGGTTGCCGGAGCATTCGATTGAGTAGGCGTTGCAGGAGCAGCCGGTACAGGCGTTAATGCACCTGGTGCTGAGCCTTTGCCGTGCAGTTCATCAAGCAGTTTCTCGAACTCGTCTTGAGTAATTTCATCCACGGACCCAACACTCACTGGAGCTGTGCTTGCTTCTACTGGCGCAGCAGGCTGCTCGATAGCAGGTTCAGGAATCTCTGGCGTTACAACTGGTGCTTCTGCGACCGTAGCAACCTCGTCTTCTGACTCTGGCTTGCACAAACGGTGAAGCTCTTCCAACAATGCTGGATCTGCCGCATCTAGTGGCTCACGATCTTGCACCGCTTGGAATTGCGTATTGACTGTATCCAGCGCTTTTAACATGGTGTCCATCAAGCTTGGCGATACAGAACGCTGACCGTTTCTTAACACGTCAAACACGTTCTCAGCACCGTGACAAGTGTCAACAAGCTCTGCTAATGATAGGAAACCAGCACCACCTTTTACGGTGTGGAAGCCGCGGAAAATCGCGTTTAGGAGATCTTTGTCTTCTGGGTTATTTTCCAGTTCAACCAGCTGCTCAGACAGCAGCTCTAGGATTTCTCCAGCCTCAATGAGAAAGTCCTGAAGAATATCTTCGTCTAAATCGTAGCTCATACGTTACCTTTAAAATCCAAGACTGGACAACAAATCGTCGACTTCGTCCTGCGATGAAACCGCATCTTCCCTAAGTTCCGGATTCAGAATAGGGCCTTCAGCTTCGCTTGATTGTTTAATCTTTTTATCTGACGGTTCTGGCAAAACTTGAGTCTGTTCTTCTGGTTTATTTGCAGAAAAGACGGTCAAGATCTCAACCAAGCGATCTTCCACTTCATTAGAAAGCGTGATCACACGGCGAATAATTTGACCCGTTAAGTCTTGGAAGTCCTGTGCCATAAGAATTTCGGTCAGTTGACCGCGCAACTCAGTACTGTCACCTTCGACTTGAACTAATAGTTCATCGATACGGTGACAAAGTGTTTTGAAATCGCTTAATTCAATGCGTCCGTGCATGAGTTCGTTCCACTGAGGTCGAACTTGTTGAAGGCACTCATGCAGGTTATCAGCGATAGGTAAACAGCACTCAACCGCATCCATCGTTTTGTTTGCTGCCAGTTCAGTTTTATCAATCACATATTGCAGACGGTCTCTTGCATCCGGTATCTCGGCTTTTGCAATTTCTGTCATGCGCTGATCGAGGTTGAACTGCTTAAGTGAATCATGAAGGTCACGGGTTAATGTTCCGATTTCTTTAAGCATCGGATTCCCGTCGCCTTCATATATCGAGGCAACAAGCGTGTTAGCTTGGTCCTGTTCCCCGTTTTCTAGCATCTGAACGAGCGACTTCGCCTGCTCTAGTGAGATCATCCTGAATAGACCCTTTTTTACGTTTAGTGCTTTCTTTTGCTTTTTTGAGCGTCAACCGAGCCACCCTTTTGTATTAGGTATTAGGAGTGATGACTCGAGTAACAAAGAAAAAGAGAGAGTTATAAACGTTCGAAAATTTTATCTAATTTTTCTTTTAGTGTTGCAGCGGTAAATGGCTTAACGATATAGCCGTTAACGCCTGCTTGTGCTGCTTCAATGATCTGCTCACGTTTAGCTTCTGCTGTGATCATAAGAACAGGAAGGTGCTTTAATTCTGCATCTGCACGGATGTGTTTAAGCAAGTCGATGCCTTGCATACCTGGCATATTCCAGTCAGTTACAACAAAATCGAAGTCACCTTTTTTCAGCATTGGTAATGCAGTTAAACCGTCGTCCGCTTCTTGAGTGTTATTGAAACCCAAGTCACGAAGCAGGTTTTTAACAATACGGCGCATTGTTGAGAAATCGTCAACAATAAGGATCTTCATGTTTTTATTCAAAATTGCCTCCACTGAATCGTAAAATCAGTGTGTTTAGTCATTTTGTGTCCACGCACTGAGCTTGGTGCGTAAACGTTGCATCGCTTGACTCAGTATTTGGCTTACGCGAGATTCGCTTACGCCCAACACATCGCCAATCTCTTTCAAATTGAGTTCTTCGTCATAATAAAGCGAAAGTACCAAAGCTTCACGCTCCGGAAGCTGTTTTATTGATTCAACCAGTGCTTTTCGAAACGATTCATCAGCTACGCCCTTAAATGGGTTGCTGTCATCGGTTTCGTCCGCTGGTGAAATCACGTCATCAGAAACACCTAAATCTTCGATACCCACTAACCTTGAACAATTTATGTCGGTCAACGCACTGTGGTATTGATCTAGTGTCATACCAAGATGCGCTGCGACTTCAGAGTCAGACGGGTCGCGATTTAAGATGCCTTCCAGCTCCGCTACCGCTTGGTTAATTTCACGATTATTTTTATGAACAGAACGAGGTACCCAGTCGCCTTTGCGAATGTCATCTAACATTGCACCGCGAATACGGATACCTGCATAAGTTTCAAAGCTCGCACCTTTAGAACCATCATAATTCTGCTGAGCTTCGATAAGACCGATCATGCCGGCCTGAATTAAATCCTCTACCTGAACACTCGGCGGTAAACGGCCTAACAGGTGATGAGCAATACGCTTGACCAACACAGAATAACGTTCAATGAACGCCTGCTGGCTATTAAACTTGCCATGTTGGTCGTAGGTAATCGCTTTATTCACCAAAAGGGTCCTCTGTGAATTCAGTACGATTTAGCAACCTTTCAACAAAGAACTCTAGGTGTCCACTTGGTGTTTTCGGCAGTGGCCACGTTAGTGCTTTGTTCGCTAATGAGCTGATTGCTAAAGCCGCTGGAGAACGAGGGAATGCATCCACAACGATCTTTTGTCGTTTAACGGCTTGTCGAACTTTGTCATCCAATGGAATACATGCTACGAGTTCAAGGCTGACATTCAAGAAGCGCTCTGTGACTAGCGTCAACTTTGCGAATAATTCTCTGCCTTCACGGTAGCTTCTGACCATATTTGCAACAACTTTGAAGCGTTGGACCTGATGTTCTTTACTCAACAACTTGATTAATGCGTAGGCATCTGTGATAGAAGTCGGCTCGTCACAGACAACAACCACAACATCTTGAGCTGCTCGTGAAAAACTAATCACCATGTCAGAAATGCCCGCTGCTGTATCAATCAGCAGTACGTCCATTTCTTCTTCAAGACTACCAAATGCACGGATGAGTCCAGCATGTTGAGCAGGAGATAGCTCGGTCATGCTTTGTGTGCCAGAAGTTGCAGGGACTATCTTTATACCATAAGGGCCTTCAACAATCGCATCTTTTAGCTCACATTCACCCGCAAGGACATGCCCAAGGTTACGTTTTGAACGGATTCCGAGCATAACGTCCACATTGGCTAGACCTAGGTCAGCATCGAGAACCATCACCTTCTTGCCTTGGCGAGCCATACAGATCGCCAGACCCAGTGTTACGTTTGATTTACCCACACCACCCTTGCCGCCAGTAACAGCAATTACTTTAGTCAATGATGGTTGTGTTAAGCGACGGAGGCCGCTTGCTTGATCGTGTATCATATTCTCAGTCATAGTAGTCCGCCGCCCTAGAGTCCTTCGCTGTCACTGTTCCAAAAGTGAGGTTCGTTCTCTGTCGACTTCTCTAACAGTTCATTTGCTTTCGCAATCATGTATTTTGGTTGTGCTATCACAATGTCTTCTGGCACGCGCTGACCATTGGCGATGTATGCCACTGGCATCGCATTCTGAATCACGACGCTGATAAATTCACCCAAGCTCAATGATTCATCAAGCTTAGTCAAAATACAGCCCGACAGCGGAATGCGTCGGAAATGATCCAGTGTTTCTTGTAGAACACGACGTTGTGCGGTAGCTGGCAAAACAAGGTAGCTATGAATCACTTCTCCGCTCTCTTGCATCAGGGTATCAAGCTGTTCAGAGAGCCTTACATCTCGCTGCCCCATCCCTGCCGTATCGACCAAAATCAGTCTTCTGTTTCGTAGCTGATATATAACATCGGCTAACTCGTTAGAATCTTTAGCAACTCTTACGGGACAACCCATAATTCTTCCGTAAATTGAGAGCTGCTCATGCGCACCTATGCGATATGTATCTGTTGTCACAAGGGCTACGTTATCGGCACCAAACTCCATAGCCGCACGTGCTGCCAGCTTCGCAACGGTCGTGGTTTTACCCACTCCTGTCGGGCCAAGCAGTGCAACCACGCCACCACGCTTTAAAATATCTTGTTTTGGAATCGTGATTTGATCTGCAACAAGAGAAAGCAGTGCTTTCCACGCTCGCGCTGGTTTAGTGTCTTCTGGGATATAGCATGCCATTTGATCCGCAAGCTCCGGGGACACACCCATTCGCTCTAAACGTTTGATCAGCATGGCTCTTAGAGGCTCACGGCGCTCAACTTCTTGCCACATCAAACCAGAGACTTGGTGCTCAAGCAGACGACGAATTGATGTCATCTCTTCTCGCATGTTCTCCAGCTCATCCGCTGCGTCTTCACGCTCATCCGCAGGACGGCGGCGATCGTAGCGGGTTGGGTCCAACTTTGGCGTCGGACGCTCAAAACGGCTGTCTTGAGCAATCAACTTCGCCAAGGGCGAGTCTGGTTGGTAAGGCGCTGGCTTTTCTTGGTTATAGCTTTCACGATGCTTATTTTGGCGTTGCAACAATGCCGATAGCGAATCTTCATTTTCCGCTACGTGGTCATCTGACTCAGCGGCACCGCCACTGTATTGCTTGAGCATGTTCGCGAAACGTTTTGTCATCGAGCCTGATTTTTCATTGTTCGCGTTTAGGCTGATTCTGTCTTCATCTAAACGGCGATCTTGATAACGCTCAGACGCGGATGATGACATTTGACGAGGTTCGCTATAACGATTCGATTGAGCTGCGCTGCGATTAGGAAGCGACTGCGCTTGCGAAGACGGTGCCGCATTGGACTCACCATCTATTGCCGCAACGATCTCGACACCGCCCGCCACTTTCTTATTCGACATGATCACCGCTTCTGCACCAAGTTCTTCTTTCACTTGGAGCAGCGCCGTTCGCATGTCTTTGGCAAAAAATCGTTTAATCTTCAAACTATGAATCCATTAATGATGCGCGGGATCAGTTACCCACGGCTTGCACAATTCTGATCTGTTTCTCGTCCGGTATTTCTTGGTAAGACAGTACGCGGAGGTTAGGTATTGTGTTCTTAACAAACTTCGCCAGTGTGGAACGCAATACGCCAGACGTCAGCAGAACCGCAGGCTCACCTTTCAGTTCTTGCTCTTGTGTCGCTTGGCTCAAGGACGACTGAAGTCGCTCGGCTAACCCCGGTTCTATGCCCGCAGATTCGCCCCCTGATGCCTGCATGGTTTGATGCAATATTTGTTCCAGTTCAGGAATGAGTGTTATCACCGGCAACTCTGGTTCTATACCATTGATTTCCTGAACAATTAGTCGCTTCAGGCTAATGCGCACCGCTGCCGTTAAAATGTCAGGTTCTTGACTCTTACTCGAGTACTCGGCCAACGTCTGCACTATGGTTCTGATATCGCGAATAGGGATGGCTTCGTTAAGTAGGTTTTGTAGCACTTTGACCACCACACCTAATTGCAGTTGATCAGGGACGAAGTTCTCCACCAACTTAGGTGCGCTACGACCAAGCATTTCCAATAGGTTCTGTACTTCTTCATGACCAATCAGCTGTGATGCGTTGTTGGTGAGTAGTTGACTTAGGTGCGTCGCCAATACAGTAGAAGAATCAACAACGGTATAACCAAGAGCTTGTGCATGTTCACGTTGCTCTTCACGAATCCAAACCGCTTCAAGACCGAACGCTGGGTCCATGGTTGGTTCGCCTTCAATCATGCCGTAAACCTGGCCAGGGTTAATCGCTAGTTCTTGGTCGGGACGAATCTCGGCCTCACCAACAGCAACGCCCATCAAGGTAATACGATAGCTGTTTGGGGTCAGTTCTAGGTTGTCGCGGATATGAACCGCAGGAATAAGGAAACCGAAGTCTTGAGAGAGCTTTTTACGCACGCCTTTAACACGTTCAAGCAGTTCGCCACCTTGGTCTCGGTCCACCAATGGGATCAAACGGTAGCCCACTTCCAGACCGATGATATCGACTGGTTGTACATCATCCCATGACAATTCGCGTTGAGAAATGGGTTCGCTGCCATCTTCCGCTTTGGCGGGTAAGGCCGGTTCTTTGGCTTTTTGTTTTTGCTTCTTATCAAGCCAGTAAGCAGCAGCACCAGCAACAGCGGCTAATGACAAGAACGAGAAATGCGGCATACCCGGCACGATACCCATCACACCAAGAATGGCAGCGGTGATCATGAGAGCTTTCGGGTTGTCGAACATCTGGAAAATCAGCTGCTCACCCATGTCTTCATCAGTATTTTGACGCGTTACCATCATCGCTGCAGCGATAGACAGTAGCAACGATGGAATTTGTGCCACCAGGCCGTCACCAATGGTCAGGAGCGTGTAGATTTGCATCGCTTCAGAGAAGCCCAAACCATACTGTGCCATACCAATCGACAAACCGCCGATGATATTGATGAACAGGATTAAGATACCGGCAATCGCATCGCCTTTAACAAACTTAGACGCACCATCCATTGAACCGTAGAAGTCGGCTTCTTTGGTCACTTCAAAACGGCGTATGCGTGCTTGGTCTTGGTCAATCAAACCGGCGTTCAAGTCTGCGTCGATCGCCATCTGCTTACCCGGTAAAGCATCCAGTGTGAAGCGAGCACTTACCTCAGAAATACGACCCGCACCTTTGGTGACCACCATAAAGTTAATGATCATCAAGATTAGGAACACGACCAAACCCACGGCGTAGTTACCGCCAATCACAACGTTACCAAAGGCTTCGATTACGTTACCAGCGGCGTTGCCCCCTTCATGACCGTAAAGAAGTACCACACGCGTAGACGCCACGTTCAATGCAAGGCGCAATAAGGTTGCAATAAGCAGTACAGTTGGGAATGCAGCAAAGTCGAGTGGACGACGTGTGTAAACGGTCACTAACAACACCACCATGGCTAAGGCGATGTTAAAGGTGAAGAATAAATCCAGCAGGAACGCAGGAATAGGCAAAACCACCATCGCAAGGGTGGCCAGTACCATAACAGGCGCACCAATGGCAGGCATGGAACGCTGTGGGATCTTTGGCAATTTATCTGCAAATGGCAGGCTTAACTTCATACTGCGAGGTGTCTCAATCGGTCTGGAGCATCACGTAACTGAAAGCAGTAATTAAACGCTTATAATGAGTACTACGCGACGGCTTTAGCCTAAAAGTTTAGGTATTGTTGTTGATTAACGCGTTATAAGCAATGTGTGTACCATGATTAACGCCAAAATAATGACTAATCGCTCAAAGAAATCACAATCCTTTGATCTAATGCGAATTTTTGTCTACTTCACCCATGCAATTATTTTCATTAGTGGCGATGTTCCGGTGGGATTGGCAAATCGTAATCTTGGATCTTAGGTCGCTGACCGCCACGTTTACGATATTGCTTAAGCTGGAACACAAATGCGAGAACTTGTGCAACGGCAGTAAACAGTCCGTCGGGTATTTCTTGTTCTAATTCGGTGGTGTGATAAAGCGCACGCGCCAGTGGTGGAGCGGGTACAATGGTAATGTCATGTTCACGCGCCACTTCTCGGATTTTCATCGCCATGTGGTCAGTACCTTTGGCAATCACCACAGGCGCACGGTCCGTTTTCTGCTTATAGCGCAGTGCTACCGAAAAGTGCTCAGGGTTGGTAATGATAACGTCCGCTTGCGGGACATCCGCCATCATTCGGCGCTGTGCGGCTTCCCTTTGCAACATGCGAATACGCCCTTTTACTTCTGGCTTGCCTTCGGTCTCTTTGTATTCGTCTTTAATCTCTTGTTTGGTCATCTTAAGTTGATCGGCATGCTGCCAGATCTGAAAGGGAATATCGATCGCGACCACAATTAACAGCGAACAACTGATAAGCAAAATGAAGTTGAGTAGGATATCCAAAGCATGGAAGATGTTTTGCGGATACACATCCATACTGAGTTGAATCAAGTCCGCTTGTGAGGCTTGAATGAGGTATATTGCCATCCCCGTAACAAGTGCGACTTTCAGGATGGACTTGATAAGCTCCACCCAACTCTGCATACCAACCATACGTTTTAAACCGCTAAGTGGGTTCATTTTGGACAGTTTTGGCATTGCCGCTTCAGCAGAAAAACTGATGCCCCCGACCCCTGCGGCTCCAATCATGGCAGCAACAAACAAGGTGATGAGAATCAAAAACAGTGGAAACAGCAAATCTGTCATCGCGCCAAACGCAATATCAAACAACTTTGCAGTATCAAAGATCTCTTCTCGCTTGAGATCAAATAAACGGCTCATAATAGAAAACAGTGAGCGTGCTAAAGCATCACCAAACCACATTAAGGCGATCGCGCCCACAATCAGCACAGAGGCGGATGCGAGCTCTTTAGATCGAGCAACTTGCCCCTTCTCTCTGGCTTGTTGTAACCGTCGGGGGGTGGCTTCTTCGGTGCGTTCTTGACCGTCTGACTCTGCCAATCCAGCCTCCTAGCAATTCAAGCGAATGAGGTTACAAATCTGCTCCTCACCCACAGCCCAGAACAATTCATAATGGCTGTATAAACCCGCCAGAATGTACCAACAAAGCAGCAAGCCCACCATCAAAGCGAATGCAAAACCGAGTGAGAAAATATTCAACTGCGGTGCAGCACGCGTCATTACACCAAATGATAAGTTGATGGTAAGCAATGCGATGATGCCAGATAAAGACATACTCAACGCCGTTTTAAACATGATGCCTAGCCAACTTGCCATCTCATAGAAGTCGACACTTCCTAATGAGCCAGAACCAATTGGTAAGGTTTTAAAACTGAACACCACCAGCTGCAGCATTTTTAAGTGCCCATCGGTGGCAAGGAAGAACATAGTTGCCAAGAACATAAAGAGCTGACCAAGCAGTGGCGTGTTCTGCCCATTCGCAGGGTCAACCATGGAGGCAAAACCCAAGCTCGATTGCATACCGAGGATCTGACCAAGCAGAACAAAGGTTTGGATCATAAATTGAGTCACCATGCCCATGGCAACGCCAATAATGATTTGCTCAGCGATGGTCATGAAACCACGGAAAGAGAGCAATTCAATGTCTTGTGGCACAGCGGGAATAGCAGGCGCAACCGCGAAGGTGATCGCTAAGCCAAGGTATAAGCGAATTCGAGGTGAGACGAAGCGTGCCCCAGTTACCGTCATCACCATCAACATGGCAGAGATACGGGTATAGGGCCAGAAGTAGTTTGCGATCCAGTCTAGGACGATATGAGTTGGATACTCCATACGCGCCTCTAGTAGAGCACCTGTGGTAAGCGTTCTATCAGGCCGTAGAAGTATTCCATCAGCATTTGCGTCATCCAGTGGCCGAACAACATCAGAGCCAACAAAGTGACAATCAAACGCGGCAAGAAACTCAGCGTCTGTTCGTTGATGGAGGTTGCCGCTTGGAAAATCGCCACGACTAGACCAATCAGCAAGCTGGGGATAATAATGGCACACACCATGATCAGCACCATCCAAAGTGCCTCACGGAAAAGCTCGACAAACATTTCTGGAGTCATGTCTTACCCTCTTCTCTCTGTGGCCAATCTAAAGGGCAAAACTGCCGGCAAGTGTCGACAATATCAAGTTCCACCCATCCACCAGTACAAACAGCATCAGCTTAAATGGCAGCGATACGATCATTGGCGATAGCATCATCATACCCATTGCCATCAAAACAGAAGCAACAACCAGGTCGATGATCAAAAACGGTAAGAACAGCATAAAGCCGATCTGGAATGCCGTCTTAAGTTCAGAGGTAATGAAAGCTGGGATCAAGACCGCCATCGAGACATCTTCTGGGTTGGTCACTTCTTCACCTGACATGGTCACGAAGGTTTCCAAATCTTTGATGCGAGTTTGTTTGAGCATAAAAGCTTTCATCGGCGCTTGTGCCGCATCAAAGGCTTCACGTGCTGTCACTTGCTCGTTCAAATAAGGTTGTACCGCTTGATCGTTAATTTCATTCAAGACAGGCGACATGATAAAGAACGTCAAAAATAGCGCGATACCAATAATGACTTGGTTAGAAGGCGTTTGTTGTAGACCCATTGCCTGTCGCAAGATGGACATAACCACCACGATACGGGTAAACGACGTCATCAAAATCACCATGGCTGGCAAGAAGCCAAGCATGGTCATCAAAGCAAGAATTTGTAGAGTAACCGAGTAGTCTTCGCTGCCATCGGCATTGGTCGTCATGGTAAAGGCGGGAATCCCTCCACCATTGCCCACTGACATACTGCGGCTTGAGCCCGACTCACCCTCCATTGCCTTAACCGTCACACTGTCGCCCTGCGCTAGATTGGCAGGCAATGATGATTCCTCTGCTTGTGCAAAAGAAAGCGAAGAAAACAGCACGCCAACGAGCAACATAAAGGTGCTCAGCATCAGGCGGATTGAATTATCCTTTGTCATGTTTTTTTATCAGTTGGCTAAATTGACTAGCAAATGCGCTGGTCGCCAACGCTTCCTCTTTCAATGGCGTTTCAAGCTTGGCCAAGGTTTGGATAGATTGACTTGTAATGCCAACCAAGAACTGTTCTTCACCAACCTGAACAACCGCAATGCGCTCTTTGGTGCCGACTGGTAACTGACTGACAATACGCAGCCCTTTCTGTTGCCCCATCGCTGGAACTTGCATGCGTTTTAGCAACCAAGCCAGTAATAAAATCACACCAATCACAAGCACTAAAGAACCTAACGTGGTTGCTAAATCTAGACTCGTTGGCGCGGCTGCAAATGCATAAGGAGCACTCAGCATTAAGCCGAGTGCTCCTGTAATTTGCTTCAATCGCGTTTTGATTGAACTGCTCATATTAGCGCAGCTTTTTAATGCGTTCAGTTTGGCTGATCACGTCGGTCAGACGAATACCAAACTTGTCATTGACGACAACGACTTCACCATGAGCAATCAAAGTACCGTTAACCAATACATCTAATGACTCACCAGCTAGACGGTCAAGTTCCACAACCGAACCTTGGTTCAATTGCAGCAGGTTACGGATACTGATTTGCGAGCGACCCACTTCCATCGAGATGGTCACTGGGATATCCATGATGGTGTCGAGTTTACGACGCTCATCTTCCGTAATTGGAGCAGAAGTATCTTTTAACTCTTCCAGTGGCGCTGCCAATATCTCATCAACATCGATTGAAGGTGCAGACGGGTCTTCGCCAAGAGCGGCTGCCCATTCGTCTGCTAGCTTTTGATCGTCACTTGGTTCCATTTTTCTGTCCTGTGTTAAGCCTTGCTTACGCCTTTTTGAGTCTCGTCACCAATGACATTGAGAGAGACATCTTGGCGGCTTGTTTTAGCAAGGATTTTTAATCGTTTGTATCGTCGTCATTCTCAAGTTCAGACATGATGTCTTTACCCAAGAAGGCTAAATCGGTTTTGACTACGTGTGGACGCTCGATTTCTTCAGAAACTTGCACGGCAAGCTTGTCGTCAGAACGCCCCATTTTCACACGGTAAGTCGGCAAATCTTCGATGAACATAGTCGCGTGTTCTGGCATTTCAATCGGGATAACATCACCCGGCTGCAGTTCCATCAAATCGCGAAGAGAGATGTCTTTCTCTAACAAGTTCACACGGAAGTTAACCGGGCAATCCATAATTTCTTCGCGCAAAGCAGAGCTCCAACGAACGTCAGTTTCCATCTTGTCGGATTGCACACCTGCATCAAGCAGTTCGCGGATTGGTTCAACCATGGAGTAAGGCATCACTACGTGGAAGTCACCGCCACCGCCATCAACTTCGATGTGGAATGAACTCACGACAATAACTTCGGTCGGACTCACGATGTTTGCCATACTTGGGTTCACTTCGGAATCGAGGTATTCAAATTCCACCCCCATCACTGGCGACCACGCTTCTTTGTAATCTTCGAAAACAATTTTCAGCAGAAGCTGAATGATGCGACGTTCGGTTGGCGTGAATTCTCGGCCTTCGATTTTAGCGTGGAAACGACCATCACCACCGAAGAAGTTTTCAACCAAGATAAACACCAAACGTGCTTCCATGGTGATCAAGGCTGTGCCTTTGAGTGGACGAAAACGCACCATATTCAAACTGGTCGGAACGTACAGCGTATTTTGGTATTCACCAAATTTCATCATCTGTACGCCGTTAATCGACACCTCAGCGGTTTTACGCAACATGTTAAACAGGCTGATTCGCATGTGTCGTGCAAAGCGCTCATTGATAAGTTCGAGCGTCGGCATCCGACCACGGACAATCCTGTCTTGAGACGAGAAATCGAAACTGACGGCACTTTCGTCGCCGGCATCTATGGGTTCATCGACGTCATCAACATCGTCAACCCCATGCAGGAGCGCATCAATCTCGTCTTGGCTTAATAGATCGGTCACGTTTTACCTATTGAATTACAAAATCTGTAAACAGTACTTTCTCAATCACTGGCTTACCAACTGCCGCGTTCAATGCCGCTTTGATGTCGTCTGAAGCGCGATCTCGCAGTTCCACACGACCCGTAGGTGAACGAAGCTGCTCTACGGTTGCCGATGCGAAAGTCGACAACAAAGAGCTTTCAATTAGTGGGGAGTGGTAACGAGCTAATTGCTCATTTTCACTACCGCGCACCATCAGCTGTGCTTTGATTTGTACCAGTCTGTCGCGACGGTCACCCGTCACGTTAAAAATAAACGGTTGTGCAATGTTAACGTAAGCAATGGGCTCTGCAGCGGTCGTGGCTTGCGCTTGCTGAGTTTGAGCGGCTTGCGCAGGCTCGCCAGAACCCATTAAAAAGAAGGCTGCTGCACCACCACCGATAAGCAACACCACTACCGCAATGATGATGACCAGTAGTTTGCCTTTTCCTTTCGGTGCATCAACACCTTGTAGCTGTTCTTCTGCCATTACTGTCTCTTATTGTTCTGTTTTTTCTAGGCCGCTATTTTATGCGTAAAAACTAATTCCATCACGCTTTGAGGCCACATTCAAATCAAGATTCACGTCGGCATCAAAGTTTTCATCTGACTGGCCAGAAAATCCACGACCTTGTCCGCTTTGACCATTTTGATCCGCATTCGCATAGCCACCTTGCTGCTGACCACTGCTTTGTTGTTGCACTGAAGAATCCGCCAGTTGCATGCCTTGCTGCGCCAACATTTCTCTTAGACGAGGCAGTGTTTGTTCAATCAAGTCGCGTGCTTGTGGGTTTGCTACCGTAAAATGAACGTTGGCAAGATCGTTGTTCATTGTCATGCGGATTTGCATACGACCAAGTTCTGGTGGGTCAAGACGGATATCGAGGTTCTTTAAGTTCTTCGACATCATCATTTGCACTTTCTCAGCGACTTGATCATTCGCCAGCTCTTTGGTTAGTTGCAACGGCAACTGAGCTTGCTGAGCGGCATCCACTCTTGTTTGTTGCTGAGCTGTCATACCTTGTTGACCTGCTGCCGCTTGAATTTGTCCCGCTAAACTAGGTTGTGGTTCCGGTTTATCTTGCTTATTCGCAGCACCTTTTAATGCGCCAGCAGCAAGGCCTGCATTCATGACCTTCTTACTCAATTCAGCACTCGATGCTGCGTGATTCACAGGATTCATCGTTGAAGCCGCTAGTGCCTCTGGCATCACAGACATTGCAGCTTTATCGACATTTGGCGTTGCTGCAGTTTGAGCGTTCACTTGTGCGGTCGTATGCTTTAGTTCCTGCGCGGCAAGTTGATGCGCTTGCTGAGCGGTCACCATTGAAGCAACCGTTCTAGAATTGTGTTGAGCTGCTTGATGTTCTGCCATCGCGACTTTTACATCACTTGGTAAGGCAACAAATTGAGCCAACTCTTGCTCTGGAATATCCGCAATAAGTTCGCCCGTTTTTAGCCCTTCAATGATATCGTTCTCTTGCTTAGAAAGCGGCTTTCCTTGCGCTAACTTTGTATCGATGACGTGTAGTTCATCGATAGAGATGCGTTTTACGTCAATCGTTTCAGCGTCGGCGGACAAGGTTTGTTGAAACGCCTCAGATCCAATAACCGGCTGCGCACCTTGTGTGACAACTTGGCCGTTAACCGCAGCTTGCGTCGTCGCGTTTACGGTTGCTTCTGCATGCATGGCTTGAGTGTTTGGTGAATTCCAATCAATTTGTGCTTCTGTCTTAGGGTGTGGGCCAATTGGTTTACCGTCGGCATCCAAAGTCACCGTTTCACCTTGTTTCGACACGGTAATCTCACCTTGCGGTAACGTATTTGACGCTGCTAGTTCGATCTTTTGCTCTGGTGATAACGGCTTACCATCCACTGTCATCATTGACTTTGCTGCAAATGCTGCCTCTGGTGGCAATGCTTTGCCGCTATCAACTAAAGACTCATTAGTTTTTAGCGCTTGGTTTGCTTGCTCAATTCGACCAAGCAACTGTTGACCTTCTCCCATCGCACTCTTTACGTTATCACTCTGTACTTGAGTATCGGATATGTTCTTTTGAGTCCCACTCGCCACCACGGACGTATCCCCTGCGTGGCCAGAATCAAATTTTGTATCAACAGGGACTTCACTGCCGCTCTTTGAAACCGATGAATTTACCCCAACAGTGTCAACATCAGAATCTACAGGCGTCGCTTTACTACCTTGATCGCTTGTTGCCTTTGTCTCGCCTTGAATCAGCAACGCATCGGTCGATTCGGTTGACGTGGTCTTCTCACCTTCTGTTGTGACTTTTTCTTGGCTCTCACCTTCAGAGCCTGTCGAGGCCACTTTCAGGCTTTCGCTTTCAATTTCTGTTGATGCTTCTGGCGTGTCAGACTTCGCGACTGCCTTTTCTGCTTTTTGTGAATCCGTAAATACCCCAGCTAAGGTTTCAAAAAAACCTTTGCTTTCAGGGTTTTCTGCATCAACTTTTGAAGACGCATCGGAAACCGATGACTTACTGGTTGCAGAAACATTCGACAAATTCACATTCATATAGACACTCTCGTTATCGCCAGCGTGAGTCATTCCACTGCCGGATTGCCTTGCATGGCAAAATTAGGTGATTGGAGAACCCGTTTGGCAAATAGAATTGCAAAAATCACGCCAACGCATAACGTGAGTTTTCTGACGCTCATCAGGCCCGATTGAATGATGGAATCAGGATCAACCTCAGAAGAAACGGCTTAGTTCGATGAATTTGACTCAAACGCTTTCAAGGCGTAAACAGTAACCTTGCTCAACCGACGAGGACCGACTGTGAAAGTAACAGAATTACGCCAATACAAAATCAAAACAGGCAAAACAGAGCAATGGTTAACGTGGATGAAAGACGAGTTGCTGCCCTACCAACGCTCCAAAGGCATGCGCGTATTGAACACTTACGTTCACACTGGCGAAGATGGGCACGATTATTTTGTGTGGTTACGAGAATTTGATAGCGAAGCCGATCGTCAGAGACTTTATGCGGACACTTACAATGATTGGTGGATTAGCAACATTCGTCCAAAAGTGTTTGAGTTGATCGAGCAAGACTCGGTTAAAGTCACTTTGCTTGAATCCGTCGACATGTAGCCAACAAAAACAATACTACATAGCGACAGGGGACGCTTAAAAACGTTGCGGTTTTCGGCTATACAGCAAGGTAGAAAACTCATCCATCTGCTTTTGCTCACGCTTAGCTTCCGCAATTTGCTTTTCTTTCTCGCGCTTATCAATCATCCACTCATAAGACATTCGCTCTTTACGCATGTTTAACCAATAGTCTTGGCAGTTGACGACTTGCTCTTTGAAGTGGGTTTCCGCTTGCTTTTGCTTGGAAAGCGTTTCATCAAGCTGGGTTAAGAATCGGTTTAAGTGACCATATTGACTGGCCGTCAGACCTGCCATACCGCGATCGACTAACTGTTGGCAGTAATCTAAACGGTACTTTTCAATCTGTTCGACTTGGCGGTAGTAGTCTTCAAGCTCTGAGCGTGCTTTGTTCAGTGCCAACACCGCTTGGTCTTCACGCTCTTTCGCTTGATCAAGTAGGAATTCCATCGCGTTATTCATGCGCTATTACCCACCTAAAATGCTTTTCAGCATATTGACACACATATCGTATGGTACGGATTCTTTCATACGTTGTTGTAGGTATTCGTCCAATCTTGGCTTGAGGGTAAACGCACCATCGATCGCTGGATCAGTACCCGGCTTGTACGCACCAATCGACACCAAGTCTTGGTTTTTACGGCAAATGGAGAGCACTTGGCGCACAGCTTTCGACATCAATACGTGTTCTTCGGTGGTGATTTGCGGCATAACGCGGCTCACCGATTTCTCAACGTCAATCGCCGGGTAGTGGCCCGCATCGGCCATTTCTCGGGATAACACGATGTGGCCATCGAGGATCGCACGTGACGCATCGGCAATCGGATCTTGTAGATCATCACCCTCGGTTAAAACAGTAAAGAAAGCGGTAATCGAACCTTGGTCATCACTGCCATTACCCGCACGTTCTACCAACGCCGGTAATTTCGCAAATACCGAAGGCGGATAACCTTTGGTTGCAGGAGGCTCACCAACTGACAGTGCAATTTCGCGCTGGGCTTGAGCAAAACGAGTCAGTGAATCCATCAATAGAAGAACATCTAACCCTTGGTCACGGAAGTATTCGGCAATCGTCAGGGCAGTTTGACAGCCTTTCAAACGCATCAAAGGCGAGGCATCGGCAGGCGCGGCCACCACAACAGAGCGACGGCGTCCGTCTTCACCCAGAATCTCTTCAATGAATTCTTTTACTTCACGTCCACGCTCACCAATCAGACCAACGACAACAACTTGCGCCGTCGTGCCTCGTGTCATCATACCTAGAGTAACGGACTTACCCACACCAGAACCGGCAAACAGACCAATACGCTGGCCTTTACCTACCGTCAATAAACCGTTGATAGCTTTCAGGCCGACGTCGAGTGGTTCGGATATCGGTTTACGTGCCAATGGGTTAATAGGTTCGGCATTGAACGAAGCCCGTTGCTCGGTGTAAAGCGGACCAAGACCGTCCAATGGGTTACCCACACCGTCGATCACGCGACCTAGTAGTTCCATACCAACAGGCAGACCGGCCTCGCTGGTCAAAGGTGTCACTTTCGCCCCTGGTAAGATGCCTGTGATTTGCTCACTCGGCATTAAGAAAAGATTGTCTCCAGAAAAGCCCACTACTTCCGCTTCCATATGACCAGACATGGTTTCGACCAAACACAAACTGCCAATTGGCGCACGGCAACCCGTCGCTTCCAAAGTTAAGCCAACAACACGCACAAGCTTGCCGGAAGCAACAGGGCGTGTTGTTAAACCTTCAACTTTGTAGTTTTTTAAGCGGTCGGCCAAGGCTTGCATGGATTACTCGCTCCCTTGATGGCGATTTGCACCACAAAAGCTGTTCAACACGCTTTTTACGCGTTCTTCCATGCGGTAGTTAATGCTCGATTCACCCGCTGCGATTTGTACATCGCCACGGTTTAGCGCCGGTTCAGAGACCAACGTCCAATTACGGCAATCGAGCTCTTCTTCACCATATGCAGAACGGATGATCGCGACGTCATCGGGGTTCAAATGCAAGGTGATTGGATGACCAGAAATAGGCAACGCTTCTACAGACTGCTTCACCGTATCGAGAATAATTTGCGGATTGGTTTGCACTTCCACGTGTACGACTTCTTTGACTAGGCACAACACCATGTCTATCAGCTGCTTTTCAACCTGAGCGTTCATGAGCTCCAAAGGCTGAGCGAACTGGTTTGCCAAGTTCATGAAGGTTTCGACTTGCTGCTGAATGTACTCTTGTCCTGCCGTCACGCCTTCAACTTTGCCGAGCTCCAGACCTTCTGCATGTCCTGCTTGAATGCCTTCTTCTTTGCCTTTGTCGTAACCTTGTTTAAAGCCCGCTTCTTGACCTTGGTACAGACCCTCTTGATAAGCACCTTGCTTGATCAATTCAATCTGCTCTTCTGTCAGCTCAAGCGCTTGCTCTTCCTCTGGCTCTTCAAAGTTTGGCACCCAACCTGGGTCGTAGTTAAACGCGGTTTGCTTGGCCTGCTTTGCTTTCGGCTCGCCGTAATCAGGCAAACCCCAGCGCTGCGGTTCGATCATCGCATCGTCTTCATCAGGACGGATAAATCCACGTTTTCTATCGCCAGCCATGCTTAACCTACAATCTGTCTATGTTGAAATTGATGTTGAAAATAAAGTGCGTTGTTTATGGAAGTGTATTCCTCCCACTTAAGCAGGAGGAATAAGAAAGGATTATAAGAACTCGTCTGCGCCGCCAGACAGCATGATTTCGCCAGCGTCTGCCATACGACGAGCAATCGCCAAGATTTCTTTTTGCGCCGCTTCTACGTCTGCAACGCGAACTGGTGGCATTGCTTCGATATCGTCACGCATCATCTCAGCTGCACGCTTAGACATGTTCTTGAAGACTTTCTCACGTAGAGAGTCATCGGCACCTTTAAGTGCGCGTTGCAGAACGTCCTGTGGAACGTCACGCAGTAATTTCTGAATACCTTGGTCGTCCACTTCCACCAAGTTCTCGAATACAAACATAAGGTCTTGGATTTGCGTCGCCATGTCTTCGTCTTGGTCGCGAATTTGTTCCATCAAGATACCTTCGACGTTGTTGTCTAGGTAGTTCATGATTTCTGCCGCTGCCTTCAGGCCGCCAATCTTCGCGGCTTGTGCACCCGCTTGACCTGCGAACTGTTTCTCCATGATTTCGTTCAGCTCTGCCAGTGCAGACGGTTGAACTTCTTCTAGGTTGGCAATACGCATCATCAGGTCCAAGCGCACACGTTCTGGGAACTGAGATAGGATTTCTGCGGACTGGTCTGCTTCCAAGTAAGACAAAACTATCGTTTGGATCTGCGGGTGTTCGTTGACAATAATGCTTGCCACTTGGCGAGGGTCCATCCATTTTAATGAATCCAGACCTTTCGAGCCGGTACCCAATAGGATTTGATCAACCAAGTTATTCGCTTTGTCTTCACCCAGTGCAGCAACCAGAGCATTACGCATGAAGTCTTCGCTGCCCATACCAATGTTGGTGTATTTCTGGATGTCTTCCAAAAACGCTCGATGAACCGCTGAGACTTTGTCTTGGCTAAGGTCCTTTGCCTTTGCCATCGCACTACCCACACGCTGAACCTGCTTCGGTTCTAGGTGTCGAATAATGCCAGCGGCGTCACTCTCATTCAGGCTGAGCAATAAGATGGCTGCTTTTTCTTCACCGGTAATGGTGGACGCATCAAATTCTACCGGCAATCCGCCATTTTCATCTTGAGGAACGATATCGTTAGCCATTGTCATTCATCCAATTTTTCACAACTTGAGCGGCAAGTTCAGGCTCGTTTGCAACCAGAGCGCGAACCGCTTTCAATACATCTTCATCTTTGTGAAGGTTAGGCAAATCAATGCTTGAACCAAACTCAAACAGTTCACCGCTTTCGATGTCGCTACCAATCAAGCTGGTTTCGCCATCCGCACCAATTGGCAAGCCATCTGGTCCGTACATTTCGTCTTCGTCGTCGCTCGCTGGGTTGAGCAGTTTCTTCAATGCTGGGCGAACCAACACCAAGACCACAACGATGATCACCAATGCACTTGCGAACCAACGAACCCAATCATTAAAGTTCGGATGTTCCCAAATCGGTGGATCGACCATCTGCTCAAGTTCTGGCTCGGCAAACTTCACACTCAAGACATTGAGTAAGTCACCACGATTTTGGTCAAAACCAACCGTACCGATCAGCACTTGACGAATCGCATTAATTTCAGATTCTGACATTGGGGTGTAAGTGACTTCACCCGTGTCTGGATTCACGCTGCGACGGTCTTTGATAGCTACAGAAACGGTTTGGCGTGCCAATGTACCAGTCTGTTTACGTTCGTGACTGATGGTGGTATCGAGTTCAAAGTTGCGCGTTGATTCTTTACGCACCGAGCCTTGGCCGGTAATTGAGCCATCTTTCATCTGCGCGACGTCTTGTGGGATAGACGCGTCCGCCGGCGGTTGATTGCTCAAAGCGCCAGGAATGCCTGCCACCATGTTACCGTTGTTATAATCTTCGAGTGCGTATTCGCTTCGTGTCGCTGGTGTATTTGGGTCGAAACGTTTGCGAGTCTGCTCTACCGCACTGAAATCCATTTGGATGTCTACTTGCGCGGTGTAGTTACCAAAACCTAGGATTGGCAGCAGAACGGAATCAATTTTTTCTCGTAGCGCTTGTTCTTGGCTGCGTTCAAGTTCTTGCTCTTTACGACGAGCTGCAGAGGCAGGATCTTGTGAGCCTGAGCTCAATAGACGACCGTGTTGATCGGTCACCGTAATACGTGACGTCTTCATGCCAGGAACAGCACTCGCCACCATGTCGACGATGGAGTCAACTTCTTGTTGCTTAAGGCTTGTGCCAGTAGAGAGTGTCAAAAATACCGAAGCAGACGCTTCTTGGTTGTGACGTACGAACACACTGTGTTTTGGCAAAGCAAGAAGCACACGTGCTTTACGCACTTGCTTCATCTCTTCAATCGCTTGCGCAAGTTGGCGCTCGCGGCTGAGCTTCAAACGTTCTTGCTCCAAACGTTGTGATACACCAAAGCCCATGTCTTGCAGCAGAATATCATCACCCGCCTCAGTCGCTTGGTTCACACCTGAACGCACCATGCCGAGTTTGATCGAGTTGTAATCACTCGACTCAACCGAGATGGTGTTTCCATCAAGCTTGTAGTTGATTTTTTGCTGATCAAGATAATCCAGCACTGGGATCAATTCTTCGGTTTCATACGCACCTAGAGGGCGCATTTCCGGCTCTTTCACCCAGAAGAACAGCATCACGATTAACGCAACACAGATAGAGATAGACAGCACAAGCACAACCTGTCGAAGTAAATCGAGGTCACCTACTGCCATATCGAATTTTGACGCACTACGCTCTTCAAGATCTGGGTTTTGGCTATCCACATCCAAATCTGAGCCAGCGATCAGTGCACCATCTGCGCCGCCATCGGTGACGGTTAAATCTGTAGACTTGTCTGCCACACTTATTACCTAAATTACACTGGCATGTTCATGAGATCCTTATAGGACTCAACGAGCTTATTGCGGATTTGTACAGTGGCATCAAATGCAACACTGGACTTGTTACGAGCAATCATAACGTCAGAAAGGGAAACATCAGCGTCACCACGATCGAAACGCGTTTGCAGGTCGCCGGATGTTTTTTGAAGTGAGTTAACGTTATTGATGGCTTTAGTGAGGAGATCGCCAAAATCCGCCCCTACTTTCGCACCAGTTGCAACGGGAGCGGTGTTGGTCGCTTCCACCATCATGGCGCGCATTTGTGCTTGAATACCATCAACTTTCATTGTCACCTCTAAGCCAAAAGTTTGACTATTAACTAAAACTGATTATTGACACAGCAATTACTGTGCCATAAGACAATAGTGCCGTAGTGTACCCACACTTTTGTCCTATGGCTATTGATGTGAGTACTAAGCAGGAATATCGATACCAGCGTCACGCATTTTGGCGAGTTTGTAACGCAGGGTACGTGGACTAATACCTAATTTCTCTGCCATCTCTTTGCGGCGGCCGTTACATTCGATCAAGGTTTCCAAAATGATCGCGTACTCTTGGTCACGCAGTTCACCACCAAGGCCTTCACCACCAGCGGCAACACGATTGATCGGATCCACTTGCGCGACAGGCTTAACATCGGGAACCAAAACCTCAGCATTTTGCACAACAGATTGTAGGCTGCTTGCATCTTGCCAATCTACACCTTCCAACAAAATGTGTTCTGCATCGATGTCACCGTTTTCGCTCAAAATGAGTGCTCGCTGAACCACGTTATCCAACTCACGAACGTTACCCGGCCATGGATATTGAAGCAGTTTATCTAATGCAACTGGTGAGAACTTAGGTACTGGCATGCCCATTTTGCTGCAATGACGTTCAGCAAGATGCGTTGCAAGTGGCGTAATATCCCCCTTACGTTCACAAAGTGCCGGCCATGAAATTGGGAATACGTTCAAGCGGTAGTACAAGTCTTCACGGAAGTTGCCCTCTGAGACGTACTGCTTGAGGTCACGGTTACTAGTGGCAAGAACGCGCACGTCGAGCTTGATGCTCTTGCGGCTACCCAAACGCTCCACTTCTCGCTCTTGTAAAACACGTAGCAGTTTCGCTTGTAAGCTCAAATCCATTTCACTGATTTCATCCAGCAAAATAGTACCGCCTTGTGCTTGCTCAAACTTACCCGGACACGCTTGAACCGCACCGGTAAACGCACCTTTCTCGTAGCCGAACAACGTCGCTTCAAGCATGTTGTCTGGGATTGCTGCACAGTTGATTGCGACAAAAGGGCCATCTTTGCGATTAGACGCATTGTGGATGTAACGGGACATGACTTCTTTACCGGAGCCACTTGGTCCCAAGATCATCACGTTTGCATCGGTGCGCGCGACTTTGTCAGCCAAAGCCAATAGGCGCAGACTTTTCTCGTCCGCCACGACCGCGTCACCGTTATCGTCACTCTTAATTGGTGCGTAACGGCTCACCATGTTCAGCAGTACTTCTGGTGCAAATGGCTTCGCCATGTAATCAATCGCACCTTCTTTCATTGCTGATACTGCGTCTTCAATGTTTGCGTAAGCCGTCATAAGAAGAACGGGTAAGTTCGGCCAATTCTGTTTGATATTGCGTAGCAGAGCCAAACCGCCCATGCCTGCCATTTGTACGTCAGAAACCACGATGTCGACCGCGTTTGACTTTAGTTTTACTAACGCATCTTCTGCACAATCGGCTTCTAACCATTCATACCCTGCCAGAGCCAGAGTATCTACTAGGGCTTCACGAAGACCTTCATCGTCCTCTACGATCAGCACTTTGCTTTGCGCCATTATGATTCTCCAGTATCTGCTTGCACTCGCTCTAGCGGAATGCACATGGTAAAGCAGGCTCCATCGCCCTGCTCTGAAATGAGTTCCAATCGACCGTCATGGGCACGGCAAACCATTTGAACTACAGCGAGCCCCAACCCGGTTCCTTGAGAACGCGTGGTAAAAAACGGCTCCATAATCTTGGCTTGTAGTTCTTTTGGTACTCCCGGCCCGCTGTCTTGCACAGAAATGCGCAGTTCACCGTTAACCGGGCGGAAAAAGACATCTATTTGTGATTCCTTTCCAGACATCTGAATCGCATTCATCACCAAGTTACTCAGTGCGGATGCAATGGCGTTAGCATTGCCTAACAGCTCAGTCTGTTCTTCTTCCACTTCTAAGAAGTAGTCAATGTTATTGTTCTTCAGCGCGGTTTCCACCATCGGCTGGTATTCCGCAACAAGCTGAGCAATGTTAAATGGCTTAATGACTTTATTATCACCACCCTTGGCAAAAAGCAGCATATCATTAACCTGCTTCTCCAAATCGTGCAGTCGATCCATTAATTTGCTTTGAAATCGCTCTCTTGTCGCTGGAGGGAGATTTGGCGCACCTAAATTTGATGCATATAGCATGGCACTCGATAACGGCGTTCTTACTTGGTGAGCCAAAGACGCCACCATGCGACCTAAGGAGGACAGTCGTTGCAAATCACTCACGCGTGATTGCAGCAAGCGTGTTTCGGTCAAGTCGGTGATCAGAATCAGCTGTCCCGTCGCCGAAGCGGAGATCGCCAAGCGAACTTTACGTCCGTTACGCAGTGAGATTTCATGACCATCATCTTCACGCGGATCAAAGACCGCTTGGATGATGTTGAACCATTTCTCGTTGACCAGTGGAATCTCTAGAATTCGATGTGCTTCTGGGTTCGCTTCGCGCACAACACCGTGTGTATCGAGCAAGATCACACCAGCAGGCATCACGTCCAAAACTTGTTTGTAACGCTCTACTTGATTCTCTACTGAGTCTAAATGGGATTGGTTGGTGTTATTGTCCATTCACTGCCTGTCGAAATATCGCCATTTAAATACTAAAACAGCTTGGTAAGCAATTAGCATACCAAGCTGTTTTCTATATTTATCATAGCGTTATGTTATCGACAAGAAGTTGACACTAAGAAAAGTGCGGTTTTATTGTCAGAAAAGATAACAAAACGTTCAGAGTTTAAGCGTATGAACGTCAGACTTTACCTATCGTTGTAGGTTGTATTTACGCATTTTCTCAACCAAAGTCGTGCGTCGCATTCCAAGCATATCTGCTGCTCGTGCAACCACACCACCTTGCGCTTCTAACGCTTGGCTGATCATATTGACTTCCATATCGGCTAATAGCTCTTTCAAGTTCACGCCTTCTGGCGGCAGTGCTTGAGGCGCATTCATGTTGTGGTCCAGATCGCTTTGATCTTCAAAACTGAAGTTCTCAGAAAAGATATCTTGGAACACGTCACGCTCTTGTTCTTCAACCGAAGTAAATGGGTTACCTTCTGGTTGGAACTCAGGAATATCACTGTAACGGTACTTGGTTGGCAGATGGTTTACGTCGACCAAACTGTTCGGGTACAGAATAATCATGCGTTCAACAAGGTTCGCAAGCTCGCGAACGTTACCCGGCCAGTTGTGTTCCATTAAGGAGTTAATTGCACGAGGCGTAAAGCAAATTGGTTGCCCACCTTCGGCTTCCAAACGCGTCATCAGTTCTTGCAGTAGCAATGGAATATCTTGCTTACGTGCTTTAAGCGCCGGCATCTCGATTGGGAATACATTGAGGCGGTAGAACAGATCTTCACGGAATGTGCCATCATCGATCATGTTCTCTAGGTTGCGGTGCGTTGCTGCTACGACACGAACGTTTACTTTAATCGTGGTGTTACCACCTACACGTTCAAAACATCGCTCTTGTAGAACGCGCAGTAACTTCACTTGCATCGACATTGGCATATCGCCAATTTCATCAAGGAAGATCGTACCGCCTTCTGCCAATTCGAATCGGCCTTTACGCGAGGTCAATGCCCCCGTGAAAGCACCTTTCTCATGACCAAACAATTCACTTTCCAACAGCTCTGGCGGAATTGCGCCACAGTTAATTGGCACAAACGGACCATTACGGTAAGCAGAATGGTAATGAATATTGCGTGCGACGACTTCTTTACCCGTGCCAGATTCACCCAAGATCAGGACGTTTGCTTCAGTATTAGAAACTTGTTCAATCAAATGACGAACTTCTTGAATGCCACGGCTTTGGCCTACAAGGCTACGGAAAAGAGTATTTTTGCGTGCGCTTGCAACAACGTTAACGCCTTTGCGACCAAGGAAATCTTTGCAGTGACGCAGTGCTTCGCTAAGTTGTGGGTAGTTCAGCGGTTGCTCTAACTCCCCAACGAAATTTGGCAAGTCATCAACAGGCAGCGGAAACGAGCCCAAGATGAGAAGTGGGATATGGTAGGCTTCATTAAGGTGAGCCATCACTGTTGTCGCAGCACTACCCGCCGAGATGTTACCGACAATACAACCTGACCACACGCTAGACCAGTCTACATCGCCTAGCTGGTCAGAACTGACCGCTTCGCAACTTTCTCCAACAAATTCCAATATATTGCTTATATTTAAACGACTTGGTGCATCGTCATCAATTACAAGCAGCTTTGCCAAACCTTGCATAAGTAAGAATGATTGCCTTTATTATGGGTGTGTTGCGGCCAGACCTTGATTTGCGCAATTGAGTGTAAAAAGGGGGGACCACTCTCAATTAACGATAGACAAAATAGGAAAATCAGCAACAAAAAAAAGCCATTAGGGGCCACTAATGACTTCTATTTTATTTGAATAAAAAAATAAGGCAACCAAGCAATAAAGAGGTGTGAGCTTGATTGTAACTTTACTGAATAACTTTCTGTGCAATCAGACGCAATACCCTACTATTTAAGTAAGGTATTGTTTTGATTATTAAATGCCTACTTCAGCAGCTGTTAGGTTGTGGAATTCAGTCGGGATCTGGTCCCAAGCTGATTTTATCTCACGAATAATGTCGATAACGTCGTCGATCGGTTGAGGATCGTTTTGGTGGTTCGCTGCCGAGATCTGAGTGATCATGAACTCGTAAAGTGAATCTAAGTTTGATGCAATATCACCACCGTCGTCCATCGACAGACAGCTGCGCAGTGCGATGATGATGTCCAACGCTTTACCCAGACGTTCACCTTTTGCAGGAATATTGCCTGCTTGCATTGCTGCTTTACCTTGGATCAGACGCTCAATTGCACCCGCCATTAGCATTTGAATGACTTTGTGCGGAGAAGCCGCGCTCAATTGACTGTCGACTGATACCTTTTTGTATGCTTGCAAAGAACCGCGCATAGTATTCCTCTTTTATATAAATTTTTTGTACTGTTGAAGCGAACGCTGACCATAACGGAACTTATGAAGTTCTTTACCCACGTTAGAAGTCTCTGCCTGCATCAGCTCGACAATTCTTTTGGTACGAATAAGCAAGTTTTGCCATTCTGCTTCCTGCTTTAGCACCGGATTGCTCTCGACAATGGGTAGCAGGTTTTGCAATAACCGTTCCCTGATATCGACCAAACGTTGAATTTCTTCAGCATTAACGTCGACTTTTTCCAGTTCTTTCGTAATTAGTTGATCAATATCACTTATTTCAATGAGTTCATTTCGCATCTATTAGCCCAGCGCGTTCATTAACGCTCCAAGTTGGCCTTGCATCTTGCCAGTAGCGTCTTGCATGGCAGCGAATTTTGCATGAGTGCGCTTCTCTAAGCTGTCCATGCGGCGATCGAGTGCCGCTTGATCATCACTCAGACGATAATTTTGTTCAGTCAGGCTTTTTTCACGAGTACGGATACTGCCAGTGAAACCCGTGATGCCTTGAATCGCATCTTCCACACGTTTGGCAAAGCCGGTATTGCCACCAAAGAACTTCTCTAACTCGTTGAAGTTGTTGTTCAACTGACGATCAAGCATGTCGTAGTTGATTTCTAGCGTACCTTGACGAGTCGTAGTAATGCCAAATTCAGTCAGCGATTTTAGGTCTTCTGGTGCTTTTTCAATGTTGGTCGAAAAGACCGATTTCAACCGAGAATCAGCATTACGAACAGTACTGTCACCCGCTAAAGGCCCGCGTTGACCTGTCGTTGGGTCGACATTCGCTAATGCTTTGGATGTTTGATAGAACGCGTTGTAAGCCGAAACAAAGCTTTCGATATCTGAGCGCACGCTTTGACGGTCATATTCAACACCGATTTCAGCAGGCGGTTTACCCAGCTCTGATTTGCCTTTCAAAGTGAGGTTCACGCCCTCAATGGCATCTTCAATGACGTTGTTGTGACTCGACAACTGCGCAACACCATCCAGCATCACCATGGAGTCTTGTCCTGCTTGGACTTGAGCCATACCGGTGTAAGCCTCGAAGGATTTTTGAGCCTCAGCAATTTTAGCTTCTGCTACATCTATCTTTTCAAGACGTTCACGCTCTTCGGGTTCTAATTTAGCGCGATGGATGGTCTGTGCTTGTTCTTCTGTCAGTTCTCCACGTTCCACTTTTTGGTCAAGCGCTTGTTTTTCATCCGCAATCTTTTCTTCGATCTCGGCTTTTTCTTGCTCTAATTGCTGCTTGGCTTCTTTGGTTGTGACGTAAGAATCAGTCAACGTACCTGAGGCGGTATTGTTCCAGCCCGGTACGTCTGGCGCTTTGGCGATCGCATCTTCGTCCAACTCTAATTCCGGTGGACGGTAAGAATCGAGGAGTGTACCTGAAGCGGTTTCAGTCCAGCCAGGGATACTGTCTTGCGGACGCATACCCGCTCGTTGATTGGCTTTTTCTATCGCTTCTTGACCCGCTTTCGCAGCGGCAGCACCGGCCGCAGAGATCGGTTCATCCGTTGCGCCATCTGGCACATTCTCTGCCGCTTGTTGTTCTTCAGGAGGTATAGGATTGCCGTCTGCATCCAACGCTTCCGGTTGGTTTGCATCGGTTTCAGGCGCTTTTAGAGGCCCTAACACTGCTTCAGCCGCTTCACGTGCTTCTTCAAGCGCATTCACTCGGTCTTCCAGTGTTTTGTATTCGAAATGTTTCAGAGGGCTGCCGGCTTCGGCGTCCACACTGACTTTAAGTTGATGGTCCTTGCCCGACAGGTTCGAAGCAAGGATCAAACGCGGCCCTTCTACGTCGTTAATTAAGGAAGCACGTACGCCAGGGTTATCCTTAGCGCCGTTAATTCCACGAACGACATCAACTAGCTTAGAGCTAGAACGGACATTAACGTCGAAGGTGTCATCACCAAGAGAAATCTGCAGCTTACCAGGACCAAACTTAGCGTCTTCTGGCAGAACGTCAGAAGCCACTTTATGGCTCTGTGCAAGCTGCAACACATCGATAGCATACTTACCGGCTATAGCGTCAGTAGTTGCGGTCGCAGATACGACTGCGTCGTCCGTTGTCTCTACAGAACGAACGGCAAACGCCTTCTCCTGACGAAAGTTCGTCATGAGATTTTTCATCGTATCCAACGATTCTCTGAGTCGCCCGTAGGCACTGATGCTGGCGTCAATTGTCGTACGCTCGTTGTCGATGCGTTGCTGCTTTGGCACACGCTCGGCATCTACAATTTTGCTGACCATGGAATTGATATCCATGCCACCAGACATCCCCAAAGGGCCTAAACTCATCAAATCACCTCAAAAACGACTTACACCTTTTCAACTAACAAACCGCGGTTAGCTGTGTGCTCAGCTAGGCGACGCAATACCACTAGCATTTCTTCATCAGGAATCTGACGAATTACATCACCGGTTGTGGCTTCGTAAATCGTCACGACGTCTCGACCCGATTCTTCATCGACTCGAAACGCCACTCCTTTATTCATGGCGCTCACAAATTCATTCATTTGCTCAACCATTTTCTCGCGCTCTTCTTTGTTCAGCTCTTGGCGGGATTCCGCCATTTCAATCGCAGCTTGAACAGAGAGGTCACGTTCGGTTTCCTTCGCTTTTACAGGCGAAGTGTTACCGTTTGAACTTGCTGTGCTAGGCGTGCCTATGCCATTTTCTTTAGCAACTTTTGTGCCACTCGGTGTGCCGTAAGGCTGGATGTTCGATGCGTAGGAGGATATTTCCATTACAATCTCCCTTCCACCTTATGAGCTAACGATTAGGTCTATCGCTTTGGTGATGGTATCACTAGGCTGAGTCGACCCAATTAGCCCAACAAGCTCAGCGCCGCAGATGGTGACTGCTTTGCTTGTGCCAAGATTGAAGTACTTGCTTGTTGAAGGATCTGCGACTTAGTCATCGCCGTTGTTTCCTTCGCGTAGTCAGTATCTTTAATACGGCTGTTAGACGCGTTAACGTTCTCGTTAATGTTGTCTAGGTTGCTGATTGCGTGGTTGAAACGGTTTTGGAATGCACCAAGAGACGCACGTTGGCTGTCTACTGATTTTAGTGCGCCATCGATGATAGCTACCGCTTCTTGAGAACCTGCAACTGACGTTACGTCGATGTCTTTAACCGTTACGTCTTTAGCATCACCGAAGCCAATTTCACCTGCTAGGTTGCCAGAGAATTCAACATCACCTGTTACTTTTTGAGTAGCAGCGAATACTTGCAGCTTACCGTCCTCACCAACAGACGCTTTAACGTCGTCGCTTTGACCGTTGATGTAAGTTGCTAGCTGTTCAATATCATCGCCTTGCTTTGCAGTGATAGTCAGCTCTTTCTCTTCACCTTGCTTGTTGGTGTAGTTCAGCTTAAGTTCAGTGTTGTCACCAACCGCCCAAGATGCATCTTTACCGTCTTCTGCTGCATAGCTCTTACCGCCCATTGCAGAAGTATCAGAACGTAGGTTACCCATAGAAAGCATGACCGCTTCACCAGAGTCCGCACCGATTTGGAAAGATTGAGTACCGTAAGTACCGTTAAGAAGCTTGTTACCACCGAAAGAGGTTGTTTCAGCGATACGGTTTAGTTCGTCGTTAAGCGCTGTAACTTCTTCTTGGATCGCTACACGTTCTGATTTTGAGTTCGAACCGTTCGCAGATTGAAGCGATAGGTCACGCATACGTTGTAGGATGTTGGTAGATTCATTCATTGCACCTTCAGCAACCTGTGCAATGGAAATACCGTCGTTCGCGTTTTTCACAGCCATGTCTAGACCACGGCTCTGTGCGTTCAAACGGTTAGAAATCTGTAGACCGGCAGCATCGTCTTTCGCGCTATTGATTTTATAACCCGAAGACAAACGCTCCATTGATTTTTGTTGACCTTCAGCCGCCTGGTTTAGGTAACGCTGTGCGGTCATCGCAGAAACGTTAGTATTAACGTTAATCGCCATAGTTGATCTCCTTAAGGCTTTAGTTGATGTACCGTCGTGTCTCTCACCTCACTTAGGTACATCTCATTTCTCTCAGTCCCTTTAACGGCGGCCTATAAATATCCTTTAGGAGAAATTTTCAATTTTTTGCGATTATTTTCTTTGGCTTACTGAAGTGTGATGAATCTCTAATATTGTAACTGGAGGTAACTCAAGCTTATCCAAACCTAAAAAACGGGCATAAAAAAACCCAGCCGAAGCTGGGTTTACTCGCTCATCTCTCACCACGAGCCAATGAGGTTCTTGTCTTAGGTTAGAAATTAACCTAGAAGACTTAGCGCTGAGTTAGGCGCTTGTTTCGCTTGCGCAAGGATTGAACTTGACGCTTGCGATAGAATTTGTGACTTGGTCATTTGAGTCGTTTCTTTCGCGAAGTCAGTATCTTTGATACGGCTCTTCGACGCGTTCACGTTCTCGTTGATGTTATCCAAGTTGCTGATTGCGTGGTTGAAACGGTTTTGGAAAGCACCTAGCTCTGCACGGTGGCTGTCTACGTATTTCAATGCCGCATCAATGATAGCCACAGATTCTTGTGCGCCACCTACTGATGTTACGTCGATAGTATCAACCGTTACTTTCTTACCGTCGCTTAGACCTAGCTCACCAGATAGGCCGCCAGAGAATTCAACGTCGCCTTCTACTTTGTTGTTACCAGCGAAAACTTGCAGTTTACCGTCTTGGTCTACTGACGCTTTTACTAGGTCAGTTTGACCATTGATGTACGTCGCTAGCTCTTCGATATCGTCACCCGCTTTCGCGCTGATGTTGATTTCTTGCTCTTGACCAAAGCTGTCAGTCAGGCTGATTTTCAGGTCGTTTTTGCCCGCTTCAACGTTCCAGTTTTTGTCTTTACCGTTGTCAGCTTGGTAGCTCACGCCGCCCATCATTTTATTGTCTGAGCGCATGTCTTTTAGGTTAAGCATTACTGCCTCACCGTTGTCCGCACCGATTTGGAAAGACTGAGTACCGTAAGTACCGTTAAGTAGACGGTTACCACCGAAAGATGTCGTTTCAGCGATACGGTTTAATTCATCGTTTAGTGCCGTTACTTCTTCTTGAATCGCAACACGCTCAGATTTTGAGTTAGAGCCGTTTGCTGATTGAAGAGATAGGTCACGCATACGTTGCAGGATGTTAGTTGTCTCGTTCATTGCACCTTCAGCAGTTTGTGCAATAGAGATACCGTCGTTCGCGTTACGAACAGCCACATCCAGGCCACGGCTTTGTACGTTCAAGCGGTTCGAGATTTGAAGACCCGCAGCGTCATCTTTCGCGCTGTTGATTTTGAAACCCGAAGACAAACGTTCCATAGAAGTTTGTTGTGCTGAGTTTGCGTTGTTTAGGTAACGCTGAGCGGTCATCGCTGATACGTTTGTGTTTACATTCACTGCCATGGTGATTTCTCCAATTGATTTTCCGATGTAGCGGTTTCCGACGTCTCGGAAAACCAAGTAGTTCTCTCAAAGTTACTTTTATTAACGGCGCATGCCCTGTTTTCTTTAGAAAAAATTTTAGATTTTTTTGAAAATAATTCGTTTGGAGAGGTAATCGTGACGAAGCGGATAAAAAAGCAAAAAAACTTTCATTTTTCGCTAAAGCTTCTTTTCGAATTGTCGATACAGGCTGATTTTGCGTTAAATTCGTGTGGTGCGAACCATTAACCAAGCAGCGTCAAAGCAAGGTTTGGCGCTTGTTTTGCTTGTGCCAGAATCGAAGTGCTGACCTGTTGTAAGATCTGCTGCTTCACCATTTGCGTGGTTTCTTTGGCGTAATCAGTATCTTGAATGCGGCTGTTCGAAGCCGCTAGGTTTTCGTGGATATTATCCAGATTATTGATCGCATGATTAAAGCGGTTTTGATACGCACCTAACTCAGCACGACTGCTGTCCACTGTTTTCATGGCGTCATCTAAAATACCGACCGCCATTTGAGCACCACCCACCGTACTGATATCAATTTTATCTACCGTTCGTTTTACAGTGACATACTTGTCAAGCTCTAACTCATCCCCCAAACCACCACTGAAGGTTGGTCCAGGGTATCCTATGGCATCTTTATAGGACATCAGTAACTGCAGTTGCCCTTCTTCATTAACAGACGCTTTTACTTTATCGGTTTGCCCATTAATGTAAGTAGCGAGTTCTTCTATATCGTCGCCTGCTTTAGCTTCAATACGGATCTCCTGCTCTTCAAAATTGTTATCACGATAGTGGATAACAATATCGTTGTTTCCGTTTTGAACCGTCCAATCGGAGCCGAGCCTTTGAGATGATCTCATAGAAAAGCTAGCAAAAGATTCCGGCTGCATAGTCCGTAGGCCAATTTGTACCGCTTCACCAGCAGTTGCACCGATTTGAAAAGACGATGTGCCAAATGTGCCATTCAGTAGTTTACGCCCACCAAATGAGGTGGTTTCCGCAATACGACTTAACTCATCATTTAAAGCAGAGACCTCTTCTTGCAGTGCAGTGCGTTCCGCTTTGCTGTTTGAACCATTGGCTGATTGAAGCGACAAATCACGCATACGCTGCATGATGTTAGTCACTTCATTCATCGCGCCTTCCGCAGTTTGCATGATGGAAATGCCGTCGTTCGCATTACGCACGGCAACATCCAAACCACGCATTTGCGATTGCAGACGGTTGGAGATTTGCAGACCCGCAGCGTCATCCTTTGCGCTGTTAATACGCTTCCCTGAAGACAAACGCTCCATGGATTGGTTCAACATGTCAGTTGCACTGGTCAAATGACGCTGTGCGACAAGTGCTGCCACATTGGTATTAACGGTGATCGCCACGAGTAAAGGTCCTGAAATTAAGGCTTTGGATACTTATCGACCAAATTGCAGAAAGGTTTAGTGTTTTTTTATGAAAAGTGATGTAGTTACGCATTTCCTGACGAGACAGCGAATAGCAAAAAGCCTAGTGATGGCGCACTAGGCTTTGCATTTATGAGCAAAGACGACTCAGATTATTTTCTTACTTCGCTGCTTGAGTTGGCAGCAAGAGTAACTGTCACATAACTCACTCGTTGTCCGTTAACGTGCTTGTGCTCAGCAGGAACAGACTGCCCATCAACAATAAGCGTCGGGTAATCGCCATAGAACCAAGCTTCCCACTCTAAGCTTTGCTCTGAAATGTTGGTAAGCTTGGAGCGTTCCAAACCGTCGTGGCGCAAAGTTAGCTCGTGCTCTCCCATCGGAAGCTGCTCAACTTGAAGCCAGTCAATATCGGTTGTTAGATGTGACGCGGTTACAACTCGATGGTTTGCCGCATCAGGCTTGATGCCCATCAAGCCCTCAATGGTATTCGAAATAAAGGTAAAAGAGATTTCAGGATAGTCACCGTTAGTACCTTGAGTTGGACGCTCATGGGGCTCGTCTTTGATATCCATGATGTACTGCATCCACTTCCATGCTTCCGCATTGCGATTGTAAGGGAAGTAGGTTTCTGGGATATAAGTGTAAGCCTCAATGTTGTATGGCGCTTCCGGCGTACTGCCTATCCCATCGCCAAGGTTTTCAGCAATAAAGTCTAAGTAGCGGTCGTTACGCTCTCCGGGCTCGGTAATCAACTTCATTGGCATAAACCAGCTGTTTTCTTTGCCGAAGTCATTCATTCGGAAGCCATCACGCTGAACGATATTCACGTAATTGTCCTGCGGTTTATTTGGATCCGCGATACTCCACTCTTCATTAAAGAAGTCTTTAAGTTGCTGCGCTTTCTCTTGCCAAAGCGCCGCCTCGCTGTACTCTTCACGAGCCCCAAGCATTGCAGCATACGCAACCGTCGCTTGGTATTGAGAGCCTATGCCATCACCAGCTTCGATTGGGAATTCGCCACGCTCATTGTAAGTTGCAGAGCCTTCAAAAATACCGCCATAACCTTCGGCAATACCGTTAGAGTCTTGATCGTCGTGAAGCGCGATATAATCCGTTAGCACCTTGGTGTAAAAACGCCATAAATCTGGGTCTTCGATGTAACGCTTGTCTCCTGTCCATTGATATTGCTTCCATGCTTTTTCTACGAACTCAAATTGAGCAGGCACTTCACGTACAAACCAGCTGTCATCTTTGTAGTCAATGGTATGTGGCGTGCCATCAAAGTTAACCGCCCACAAGGTATACCATTTTCTCGATTCCGTAGAATGCTTAGCGAAGGTCTTAAACATCGAAAAGTTTTCGGCATCTAGACCAGCGATTTTGGCTCCGCTGACTTGATGTAAGAAGTCGCGAGAGTAGAAAGCCGTTCGGTCAAAATAACCAGCCCAATAAGATGGGATGTAATCAGCCGTGCCATCACCGTCATTATTGTTCTCATCACGGTTAACCAGATCATGCTGCCCTGTCATAACAAAGCGACGTGTTTTATCAATTGCCCATTCAAACGAATCTTGAAGTTTCTGATTCGAGGACGTGACGACAACCTGCTTCTCTTTTTCAATCGCCGTTAATGTCCATTTTTCTTCTTTGCCATTTGCATCTGTTACTACCGCTTGCACTGGTTGAGTAAAGTCCACGATTTCACCCACATCCAAGCTTGGTCGACTTTGTTCAGAAACCAAAAGGGTACTCACCGTTATGGCACTTAAATCGGTGCCATAAGGCACTTGGAAATCGACGGTTCGCTGAGTTTTATCAATGCCCGTCACACCGACCTGTTGCTCGGCTTTAAATTGGATGATTTGATTAAAACTAACAGGCTGGCTCTTGTTCACTCTTACTAAAGACACACTGTCGACGCTCACCCCACCGACATCAGATCCTGTAAACCAGACTTTAATTTGCTCGCCTTTCTCTAGTGGAATAGCTGGCAGAGTGTTTGGCTTATATATTTCACCCTCTGTATTTTCGTCTTTGGTTTTTTCAATCGTCTGGCTGACTAAAACCTCATCAGTCAGATTACTCAAGCCAAGAATGGCGTCATCACTTGGGCTGCTGATGAACGCGGATAAATCATAAAAGCCCGTCTCAGGAATAGTGACTGTTTGGCTTACATGATGGTTAGTTCCGGTGGCAATCCTCGCCATCGACTCACCAACATAAGCGTCTTCATACTTCACATTGGCAAACCAGTAGCTCCATCCTAAACCGTCATTTTCAAAGGTAGAATTTGAGACAAGGTTGTCGCCTTTCGAAGAATCATCATCAGACGAGCTATTACAACCGGACAAAGCAAGGGCGACAAGAATCGCTGAAGCAAGTATTTTCAGTTTCATTTTTTTCTCGTTCGTAGGGATAGCGTGGTTATTGGATAACGTTTATTCGGGATGCTGCCGGCGACATGAAATAAAGACGCCGGCATGTTTATTGTTAATTTTTAATAGCTATAAGATGCGTTAAACCGCTTGAATGGATTCTGGAGAAACTTTCGTTTTCTCATCAGAATCCTTGGCTACGATATGGTCGTATTTCTCGGTCAGATGGTCCTGAATTTTTTGGTGGTAAGCACCGTTGAGTTTGTAGAAGCGGAAGTACACGACCAGTGCGATGGCAAAGAAGAACGCAGGCAGACCGACCATGATGCATTGCATGCCGAAGACCGTATCAGGGCTTTGTTCCATATTCGGTACATAATCCACTGCGGTCAGTGCGATACCAATGAAGAAAGCCGCAAAAGCTGAACCTGCTTTAACCACCAGCGTTTGTACTGAGTAAGCAATACTTTCGCAGCGAGATCCCAGTTTGTACTCACCGTAGTCCACTGTATCCGCCACCATAATGACGTTGAGTACCCAAAATAGCGCCGTACCGATTTGCAATAACACGCCCGCTGTAGAAATCAGCAGAATGCTTTGTTTGTCGTACATGCCTACGTAGATAAGAACTGCACTGCCTAAGATTGGGAAGCTCGATGCGCACGCCCATAAAACTCGACGTGAGAACATTTGCGCCAATTTAGGGAACAACACCAGTGTAATTAGGTTCGCAATACCAGCGTAAGCCATGTAGTAAGGGAAAAGTTCCTCATTTCCGACCACATAGGTGAAGTAGTAAACCGCAAAGGCTGTGATAATGTTGGTAGCGAGGTTGTATGACAGTGCCATACAAAGCACGCTGGTCAGTTGGTCATTTTTGTAGATAAGCGAGAGGAGCTTCTTCAGCGAGACTTTTTCTTCAGGTTTCGTTATGTCAAGGTTGCTGGTTGAGTAGCGCTCTTTCACGTTACGTAGCGTGATATACGTTGAGACGAGGAAACAACCGACAAGCAAAATCGCAAACACTTGGAATCCAAATCCTTTGTCGTCGCCACCGACATAATTGACGAACGGCATTGCGATAGCGGCGGTAACAATCCATGCAAGACTGGCGAAGAATCGTGGGTATGGCACAAGCTCTTCACGCTCACGTTTGTCCAGAGTGAGTGTCGGAACCAGTGACCAGAAAGGAATATCCATTAAGGTGTAGGTCATGCCCCACAAAATGTAAGTCACTGCTGCATAAGCAATAAGCCATGGTCCCTCGATATGGTGCGCACTAAACAACATGAGCAACACCACTGAGTTGGTGATGGTACCAATTAAAATCCAAGGTTTAAATTTACCCCAACGCGTGCGGGTATTGTTCACGATCCAGCCCATAATTGGGTCATTCACTGCATCCCAAATACGCGCAATTAAGAAGATGGTTCCCACCACGGCAGCCGAAATACCAACAACATCGGTGTAGTAGAACATCAGGTACATGTAAACGATGGTGATAGCGAAGTCTTTACCAAATGCGCCAAAGCCGTAGCTTAGCTTGGTATTCATAGAGATACTCATTTGTTACTCCTTACGCCCCCTCATCGAGAAGGCGCAGTATATTCACGTTATTGTCGTTTTTATTGATATTGGTTTTGTGATTCTGGATTTACTGATGCACCCACGCTGGCAACCAACCTTCGTGTGCTTCTATCAAGTCATCAACAAGGGCATAAATCTCTTCGAGTCCAAGCACTGCTGCAGTGTGAGGATCAAGCATGGCGGCATGGTAAATGCGGTCACGGCTTTCCGTGAGGATGGCTTCTGTCAGCAGCGTTTGAACATTAATGTTGGTCTGCATTAATGCCGCTAAGTGATTTGGTAAGCGTCCTGCTTTGATAGGTTGAATGCCGTTTGCGTCCACCAAACAAGCCACTTCCACACAACAACCTTGTGGTAAGTTGTCAATTAACGCTTCGTTCTTCACGTTGCCGTAGATAACACTCGGCGTGCCTGTCCAAATCGAGTTCATGATAGTACTCGCGTATTCATGTGACTCTTTGACGGTGATTTGATCCGCGTTTTTGAAGTCTTCGAGGTCTTTTTTCCAGTCTGCAATTTGTTCTACACAACGTTTAGGATATTCATCAAGTGGCACCTTATAACGTTCAATCAAATCTGGGCGATTTGGCTTAATGAAATATGGCGTGTATTCAGAAAAATGTTCTGAAGATTCCGTTACGAAGTAGCCCAACTTCTTAAACATCTCGTAGCGGACTAGGTTGGTGCAGCGACCATTGTGGTGCAAACCCGGCTTCGGCGCTTTGCCCGATTCAAATGCCTTAAGCAGTTCAGGATAAATGTCGACATACTCCCCCTGCTCGTTTTTCTTTTCGAGCGTCAGGTAGTAAGCCATGTGGTTAATGCCTGCACAGGTGTAACGAAGGTCTGAGTATTGGATATCAAGGTCGCGAGCCAGCTCTTCCGCCGTCCCTTGCACGGAATGGCACAAACCCACTTGTTTGATATGAGGGTATTTCTCGTACATCGCCCAAGTGTTCATTGCCATTGGGTTAACGTAGTTAAGCATGGTAGCGTTTGGACAGATCGCCGTCATGTCCTCGCATACGCTCCAAAGGTGCGGAATGGTGCGAAGTGAGCGCATGATGCCGCCTGGGCCTAATGTATCCGCAATAGTTTGCTCTAAACCATGACGCTTACAGACTTCAAAATCCGTCACGGTACATGGTTCATAACCGCCAATTTGGAACGCAATAACCACGAAGTCTGCGCCTTGCAATGCCTCTTTCTGGTTTAAGTGGCAAGTTATCGTGCCCGTAGCACCGGATGACTCCATTAACTTGCTTACAACGAGATGTGACTCTTCTAAACGGAGTTCATCAATATCCATCAAGGCAATTTGCGCCCCTTTGAACGCTGGCTTGTGGAACACATCGCCAAGAATGTTTTTCACAAAAATCGTCGAACCCGCACCGATAAATGTGATTTTAGGGCTTTTCATAGTTGAATCCTTTTTGCTTTCATACTTTTGTTTCGATGCATTTAAGTTACACCTGTCGCAAGGCCGAATTCGTCTCAGATAAACCAATCACTCTCCCGTTTCCTAATATTTAAAATCAACCAATAAAAATTCTTAGGAAATGGGATGTTTTTGTGTAAATCACGGATAAAAAAGGTGGGAAGATACACTGAGGCTTGCTAGCACGGCGATTTAAGTCACATAACCAAAATCTTATAAAACAGAGTAATCGGTGTTTTTGAAGCTGTTCTGAGTTTTGTTTCAACAGATTTAGTACAAAGAACTTATACAGTTTCCTAAGAGGTGGGCGATGGCGAAGGTAGAGTCCAAGGCAGAGTTAGATACATTGAAAGTCGTGATTCAAGATAAGTATTCTTCCGAAACGGTTTCTGTAAGCCCACTTTCGCTGTACTCATCCTATGAAAAAATCGATATCGAGCTTAGGCCGCCCCACTCTATGCCGGGTTATCACTGGCATGGACAAGTAGAGGTGAACATTCCTTTTGGCGATGATGTCGAGTACATCATTAACGGCAGCCCAGTGGTGGTGAAAGCAGGCTCGATAGGATTGTTTTGGGCGTCAGTTCCTCATCGGCTCACCAACCCGGGCAAGAGTCATAATATGGGGATCATCAATATTCCGATTCACCACTTTATGTCTTGGACGCTAAATCGAGATTTCGTCAATCAGATCACCCATGGTTGTGTGCTGCAATCAAACGCCAGTTCATTAGTCAGCGAGTTTGAGTTAGCACGCTGGGCAGAAGAAATAAGCCACCCTTCGGAAAGTCGCCAGCAATTAGCGATCGATGAAATTGGCTTGATGTTAAAAAGAATGTGCTTAGATGGTTGGCAACAACTGAGCATCAATAAACAAGAGAAGTCGACCAAGAAAGGCGTCTCCAAGCACTCGCAGTTTTACGTCAGTCAAATGCTGGAATACATTGCCACCCATCATAACCAGCCGATCACGATAAAAGATATTGCAGAACACATTGGATTGCATACTAACTACGCGATGAACGTGTTCCAACGAACCATGCAGATGACCATCAAGCAATACATCACGGCAATGCGGATTAACCACGCCAGAGCACTGTTGAGTGATACTGACCGGACAATTTTAGATATCGCTTTAACGGTAGGCTTTAATTCTAGCAGCCGATTTTATGAGACTTTTCAGAATTATATTGGTGTAACGCCAACGCAATATCGCAAGAAGTCACGCGAAGATCATCGCTGGAGCAGTCACAGTACCAGCCCACTTTACGAACTAGAGAAAGGCGCCATTGATGGCAAAAGACCACTGACAGTCAGTTAGTCTTATCAGGCAAGAATGAGGGGGAAACAAAAAGGCAGATCACTCTGCCTTTTTAATCATTGGAAGGGTAGCGAAGAATTACTTAATCGCCAATTCCGCTAGCATTTCTTGTGAAGGAGCGAAGAAGTACGCACCTGTTACCGCTTTAGTGAAGCGAAGCAGTTGGTCAGTCTTACCATCTGTCACACCGTACATGCTCTCAAGCATCACTTTGATATTGTGGATAGTGTTGCAGTAAGAGATGAACAACAGACCGTGTGCGCCCGTTACTGTGCCGTATGGCAAGCTGTGTCGAACGATCTTAAGGCCTTTGCCTTCTTCTTTGATGTCCACACGACCTACGTGAGAAGCAGCAGGAACATCTTCTAGCTCGATAGAATCTGGTTTAGTACGGCCAATCACTTTCTCTTGTGCAGACACGTTCAAACGGTTCCATGCAGGAAGGTTGTGCTCAAAGCGTTGAACCATCACGTAACTACCACCAGCGAAAGCGCCGTCTTTGATCAACGCAACGTCAGCACGTGCATCGCCTTTCGGGTTTTCAGTGCCGTCGACGAAATCTGTCATGTCACGAGCATCTAGGTAACGGTAACCGTATGTCTCATCAACCACTGTCACGTCTTCTGCTGTGTCTACTAAGAACTTACGTAGAACGTAGAAGTGCAAATCATGACGCGTTGAGTGGCAGTGGATCAGAACATCTACGTCCGACGCAGGCGCTACGATGTCGCCTTCACCCAATTGAGGGAAGTCAATCAACTCTTCTGGCATTTGCATGTTTAGGTGCTGCCAAAAAGATTTGGTGAATGCGATAGAAAGGGTTAGATCTGCACCTGGTTGGCTCGCATTGAGCTCTTTTACTAGCTCAGGAAGCGCTTTCAGTTTCGCCAACACGTTTTCACGGTTTTGGTTCACTTTCAACTGAGTGTAAAGTGCAAATGGACTTGCTTCAGGCACAATCGCAGTTTGAGCTTGTGACATTGAGATTTCCTCTATACATTGCCCCTTGCGGGAGCTTTGTTTTAATTTTTTGCTGGCTGTTCTTCTTTGTGCTCAACCTGTGGCACGTGGAAACAGTCTTTTACCCATCTTCCATTAAGAAGATAGATCATAAACCAAGTTAACAAGGTAATTGTAAGCGCGTTCGCCCAATTGAAAACACCATGTTCGAGATAGACATGATACATGGTCTGCGCCAGTTGAATACCGCACAAGATCAAAGTCATCGCACGACCATGCTGAGTAATTTGATTCACCCAACCTCTGTCAGGATGACGCAAGCCCATCAGCCACATCAATAGCAGGCTTGGAATACCCATCGATAGCCCGAGGTATAACGTATTAGAGTCAGGGTAAACAATCGATAGTATCTTGCTACCGCTGTCTCTACTCACTCCTGCCATGGCAAACACCACCCAAGAGCGCGCTAGGAACATCCATCCTAGCCATAACATAATTGGCGCTTTCAAAAATCCATGAGCGTCGTACTGATCGAATGAGTAACGCACAATATCGTCTTCTTAGTTTCATAAAAATGCCACTTTAACCGATCGCTTCAGAGTTGCAACACCGCAAACATGAGAACTAAAGTTCATTTCGTCATCTTACGCAGGTAAACTAAGGTTAGATTTACAGCGACGTCGAAAAAATATGAAAAAGAAAAACACAACAGCACCCGTTCCTTCCCAAGAAACCCAAACTGAAGCGATGAAAATTGCGAAAGCTACACAGAAGCCAGGCCAAACCAAAGAGCAAACCAGATTGGTCGCTCAAGGCATCGAAAAAGGCATTGCTCAGTACAAGAAGCAACAGAAAGAACGCAATCGACAAGCCGATAAAGCGAAGAAAAAACAGCAAAGAGAAAAGCAGCGCCAACATGAAGATACTGCTGAGCAAGAAATGGGAACGGTTCAAGAGCCAGCAACCAAACCAACCATCTTGCCGTGGGCGTTACTTGTTCTTAGTTGGATTGGTTTTGCCGCCTATATCGTAATGGGGAGATAACATGTTTCGTTATGTGATGACTGGAAGCATCGCACTGGCTTTGATGGGATGCTCAACGCCTTCGACTTTGTCCTCTATACCAAGTGACAGTGTACAAATTCGCATTGATAGCCAATTTAACCCACAACATTGTGAATACCTAGGTGAAGTAACAGGCAGTGAGGGGCACTGGTATAGTTACTTGTTCTACACTAATGACGCAATGATGCAGGGCGCAATGCATGACCTGAAAAACAAGGCATCTGCCATAGGCGCGGACACGGTGTTTATGATCTCCCCTCAAGACTTTGTCACTTCATTTAGCGTGCTAGGTGTTGCCTACCGCTGCCAGTAGGTCTATTTCGAATGTAAAAAAAGCCAGCTATTGCTGGCTTATGCACGAAATCCAAGACTGCTAGCGATATCTCCTTCCCGCTCAAGAACCCATTGAACATCAAAAGGCCCCCAATCTGAAAGTTGGTAATAGCCGTCATTATGACGTCGGCCATCTTGAACGAAGATAAGCTCGATGCCGATCCCCGGTAATGCCTTGAGTACATCTTGAATAGTACGACGAGGCCACCCCGTTCTTTCGATCAATTTTGGTACATTTGGCCTTTCTAGGTTTTCCACCAACAAGGCCAAATATAGCCGCCTTGCAAAAACAGGACTCAATTCCATTGACACCTCCTAAAATTGTGCTGATTCATTATTTCTTTTTTGCCCAGAGAGATGTTGCGTTTGATCAATAACTCGACTTTTCCGTGCTATTTAGCCGAGTTTTTTATCAATCTGGATGCCATTTGGTGGTGGATTGAGCTACTAACTCAAACGAAACAGAGCAAAGTTACGCGAAATATTGTCTGCATCATTTTGTCAGTTTGGTTGCTTCTTGATAGGATGCTTAAACAGCCAAAAACAACGCTACATCGGCCATTCATAACGCAAACCGATGAGTAAAAAACAAAAAGAAAAGGAATTAATATGACGATCACCATGTTCGGCATCCCAAACTGCGACACAATTAAAAAAGCCAAAAAGTGGCTAGAAGCAGAAAACGTAGCATTTGATTTTCACGACTACCGTAAACAAGGTATCGACGCTGCAATGGTTACTGAATTTTGTAACGCCTTGGGATGGGAACAAGTCCTCAACAAACGCGGCACGACTTTCCGCCAACTGACTCAAGAACAGAAAGATTCACTAAACGCAGAGAACGCGATTGCTCTATTGGTGGAAAACCCAGCAATGATTAAGCGTCCAATCTTGAAAGTGCAAGATCAACTTCATATCGGTTTCAAAGCAGACCAATACGCGACCATTTTTAACTCTTAATGTAAGGAATACTCAAGGATGACAGACAGTCCAGTACTGGCACTTGCTAAAGACCTGATCAGCCGCCAGTCCGTAACGCCTGAAGATGCAGGCTGTCAGGATGTAATGATCGAACGCCTAAAAGCACTAGGTTTTGAAATCGAAGTGATGGTGTTTGAAGACACCACAAACTTCTGGGCTCGACGTGGTACAGAAGCGCCACTGTTTGCTTTTGCCGGTCACACCGATGTGGTGCCTGCGGGCAAGCTAGAGCAATGGGACACCCACCCATTTGAACCAACCATTATCGATGGTTACTTACATGGTCGCGGCGCGGCAGATATGAAAGGCTCATTGGCTTGCATGGTGGTAGCGGTAGAACGTTTTATCGCAGAAAACCCAAGCCATAAAGGCTCTATTGGCTTTTTGATCACTTCTGACGAAGAAGGCCCATTCATTAACGGCACCGTTCGCGTGGTTGAAACCCTAATGGCACGCGGTGAGAACATCGATATGTGTATCGTAGGCGAACCTTCAAGTACAGAAGTCGTTGGCGATGTGGTGAAAAATGGTCGTCGTGGATCGATCACTGGTGACCTAACGGTAAACGGGACACAAGGTCATGTCGCCTACCCTCACCTAGCAAACAATCCCGTTCACCAGTCTCTAATGGCGATTCACGAACTCGCGACAACCGAATGGGACCAAGGCAACGACTACTTCCCTCCAACCAGTTTCCAGATCCCGAACGTTTCAGCAGGTACTGGCGCGTCTAACGTCATTCCTGGCGAGTTTAATGTTCAGTTCAACCTGCGCTTTAGTACCGAGCTAAGCAACGACATCATCGTTCAACGCGTAACAAAAACGTTAGACAAACATGAATTGGATTACGACTTAAAATGGACCTTCAACGGCGACCCGTTCTTAACAGATACTGGTGCGCTACTGGATGCCGTAGTTGCAGCAGTGGATGAAGTTAACAACACAAAACCAGCCTTGCTAACAACAGGCGGTACATCTGATGGTCGCTTTATCGCCCGCATGGGTGGTCAGGTGGTTGAACTCGGTCCTGTTAATGCGACGATTCATAAAGTGAACGAGTGCGTGAAAGTTGACGACTTAGAGAAGCTGACTGACATGTACGAAAATACATTGAAGCACCTGTTAGCAAAATAAGCCGCATAAGAACGCACAACAACGTATTTAACGAGAACACCATGACACCAGAGCAACTTACCGGAATCACCGATTCGCATCTGCAATCTACCTTAGTAGGGCAAAAGGCTTTTATGCTTCATCCTGAAGTGGCTGACGATTTGCTTAAGATGATTGAAGCGGCAACCGAAGCCGGCTTTAAGATGGAAATTGCCAGCGGCTTTCGTGATTTTCATCGCCAAAAAGCCATTTGGAACGGTAAGTTTTCTGGTGAATTGCCAATTCTTGACTCGAATTCCCAGCCTCTTAGCAAAGCAGAGTTAGGTGACGAAGAAAAGCTCATGGCGATTCTGCGTTGGTCAGCTCTGCCCGGTGGCAGTCGTCATCACTGGGGCTGTGACTTTGACGTTTATGCTCGCAACTTATTGCCACAAGACACAATGCTTCAATTAGAGCCTTGGGAATACCTTGATGGTCACCAGCGTGCATTCTATCAATGGTTAGCCGCTAACCTTGGCTCATTTGGCTTTTTCTTTCCTTATCAACAAGACTTAGGTGGTATCGCTATCGAACCTTGGCACATTAGCCATAAAGCAGTAGGACAACAGTGCCTCGCGCACCTAACGCCTGCGCTGCTAAAAACTCAGCTGACGCAGCAAAATCAGCTCGATAGCATTGCAGGGATTGAAGTCATACTGAATAATTTGGATAACGTCGTAGAACGATTCATTCAAAATATCACGCCGCCGGAGGCTCTATGATAGAACTGCTAACCAACCCTTGGGTCATTATCATCATAGTGCTCAGCATCGTTGTCGGTAATATTGCTGCGCTTAAGTACACTGCTAAGATGAAGTTTGGTCAGATGGATAAAGGTCGTAAGAACGATTTAGACAAACTGAATGAGCTAGACAAAGAACGCTATGACGATAAAGGCCAAAAGAAGAAAGACGAACCTCGTTAATTTAAGGGTGCTCTTTCACTCAAAATCGTAGACTGAACATTAGACCAAGGCATCGTATTCAGAAGATCAAAAAAGGGACCACTGAGATCCCTTTCGTTTATCTGTCTTGAAGACAATTGTAGCTAGTCTTTCACAACCGCGGCTAATACCGGCGCTAGTGATTTCAAGAATTCTTCTTCTACTGGCTTACCAGAAGAGTCAGTAATGTTGATTGAAGTACGGTTGCCTAAATCACCCAATAGGAAAGTGTACTTACCTGGGGCGAGGTCAACTGGCTTCACGCCGATGTCATTCCAGAATTCATCATCTGGAGATGCGTACTTCGCGGTCACCGTACCTTGAGATTGGCTGCGTTCTTCAATCTTGAAGCCCATCTTCGGTAGTGTATCAGGGAGACGATTCCAAACCACATTGTACTGAGCACGAGCGATGATCACTGGCAGGCCACTGCGATCTTTACCCATTGTGATAGGGATGTGCTTCACAAGCTCTTGCGCCTTACGCTGTGCTTCTTCACGAACGTGTTGATCATAACGCGCCGTTACCAAGTTAGTCATAAACACGTTGTAACGCTCACGGTTAGTACGTGTCACTTCTTTGACTTGGTTGCCTTCGCGCCAGTCAATCAAGCTAACCTTAAAGCCATGACGACCATTCATCTCACCACGAGTGATTTCGTATCGGCTACCGATTTCCATCTCTTCGTCTGGTGAGTTCCAAGTGACCCAACCGGTTTCAATGCGGTTGTCAGTTTGGCTTTCTACAGGAATCTTGTTCTCAGAAACCATCTCTTGAACCGTTCGCCAAACTTTATCCAATTCATCCTTGCGAAGCAGCCATAGTGTCACTTCACCGTCGCTGCTACGATCAAGACGAGCGCCAGGAATCAGTTCCAGTACTTGTTGAGGTGGGCGAATATCCACGTTTTTACCAATACCACCGCTGTAGTTTCCTTGAGGAATGCGGTAGTTAGGGTAAAACTGAGGAACAGCACCTGCGGGTACACTCCACTCTTCCAGAGATGGGGTGTTCAAATACTCGAAGTCGTCTTTTGCTTGACGACGTTGGTTGGCACCGCCTGAACAGGCAGTCAATACGAATACAGCTAGTGAGCTTAACACTAACTGGCTTGAAAGCTTCATTTATACTCCTAAAACACTGAGGGCGTACTTGCCCCCAGCATGAACTTCAATCCTAGTCACTCAATCTTAATAAATGCGGGCGTCTGTTAACGCTTGTTCCACAACTGGCTGAGATTTTTCAGAAAGCTCGACAAGAGGAAGACGTAAACCACCTTCTTCAATCAAACCAAGCTTATGTGCTGCCCATTTTACTGGGATTGGGCTTGATTCAACGAACAGATTTTTGTGCAGTGTCATCAAACGTTGGTTGATAACTTCTGCTTCTTCGTACTTATCTTCACTTGCCAAATGGAACATGTCAGCCATGTCTTTAGCCGCAATATTGTTCGTTACCGAGATAACACCGTGACCGCCAAGTTTAACAAATTCTAGGCCAGTCGCATCATCACCACTTAGTAAGATAAAATCTTCGCCACAAAGTTCACGGTGAAGTGCAATTCGGCTTAAATCACCGGTTGCGTCTTTTAATGCCACGATATTATCAAGCTTTGACAAACGTGCCACGGTCTCAGGCAATAAATCTACTGCAGTACGACCTGGTACATTGTACAAAATTAGAGGTACATCACTCGCTTCAGCAATAGCTTTGTAATGTTGGAACAAACCTTCTTGTGTTGGTTTGTTGTAGTAAGGCGTCACACTCAGGTAACCAGAGATACCAGAATCCGCTAATAATTTGCTAAACGTAACTGCTTCGTGGGTTGCATTTGCGCCCGTACCAGCAATCACTGGGATACGACCGTCCGCAAACTCAACGATTTTATTAACGACCTTTACATGCTCTTCAATGGTCAGAGTCGCAGACTCACCTGTCGTGCCTACTGCCACAATACCGTCAGTACCTGCTTCTACATGGTACTCAACAAGCTTTTGCAGACCATCAAAGTCTACTTCACCATCTGGCTTAAATGGTGTAATCAGCGCTACGATACTTCCTGAAAACATGTTTATCTCCCTCAATTTACTCTTTCTGCATGGTACTGTAATGCGATTGACAAACACAAGAGCGTAAACTCGCTTACAAAGTACAAATGAATGAATAATTACCAGTTGTTAGAGGTCTCGCAACTAAATTGTGAATTTTGTTCTCAATTCCAGCCATTCTGATAATCGTATTGTCTTGTGGCAAGCCATTACCCAACTCAGCTTGCCATCTTAAATTAGCCGCGGAATATACTCTTTCACCTTTAAGCTCAAGTCAGCACTGAGTGAATTAATAGAGTGCTCAACAACCAAAGTGTTCACATAATCAACAAAGCGTTTCCATGAGTTTAAAAAAAGAACTGACTCGACATTTCTCTGTTGTATCTGTGCTAACATCTCTCTATTGAAAGAAAGGACAAGAAGCTCATTTATGAAGCAACATCTGGTACTTACAGCGGTTGGAACGGATCGTCCGGGCATATGTAACCAAGTGGTTAGGCTCGTCACTCTTGCTGGCTGTAACATTGTCGATAGCCGTATCGCTATCTTTGGTAATGAATTTACCCTCATTATGCTACTTACTGGGAATGCCAGTAATGTCACCCGTGTTGAGACACAATTGCCACTGCTTGGGCAAGAACATGACCTTATTACCATCATGAAGCGAACGTCGGCGCACGAGTTGCTCGACAACAGCTACACCATGGAAGTGTTTATTGAATCTGAGGACCGCATCGGTCTTACGGAAAAATTCACTCAGTTCTTCGCTGATAAACAGATTGGCCTACATTCTCTTAGTGCGCAAACCATCAGTAAATCAAAAATTCAGCTCGATGCGGATCAATTCCACATCGCAATCACTGCATCAGTGAGTGCGGACTGTAACCTGATGCAACTGCAAGAAGAATTCGATGAACTTTGTCATACGCTCAACGTACAAGGTTCTCTGAATTTCATTAAAAACACACTATAAGTAAAGGAAATAATAATGAATACGCTGACAGCAGGCTCGCCAGCGCCAGCCTTCTCTTTGCTCGACCAAGATGGCAACACCGTTTCTTTAGGTGATTTTAAAGGTAAAAAAGTTCTGTTTTACTTCTACCCTAAGGCGATGACGCCGGGTTGTACGACCCAGGCAAAAGGTCTGCGTGATGTAAAAGCAGCGCTAGATGAACACAACGTTGTCGTTTTAGGCGTAAGTATCGATCCAGTAAAACGCCTTGGTAAATTCATCGAGCGTGATGAGCTAAACTTCACGCTACTTTCAGACGAAGATCATGCAGTTGCAGACCAATTTGGCGTTTGGGGCGAGAAGAAGTTCATGGGTAAAGTGTACGATGGCCTTCACCGCATCAGCTTCCTAATCAACGAAGAAGGCGTGATTGAGCACGTGTTCAACAAGTTCAAAACCAAAGATCACCACGAAGTGGTTGTGAACTACTTGAAGGAAAACGCGTAAGCTTAGCTTTCATCCAAATACCAAAAAGCCCAGCAATCGCTGGGCTTTTTATTGAAATCAGTTTCTATTCTTGTATCGGTTCGGCTTCTTCCGAGCTTGGCAGCGCGTTCCATACTGCTTTCACCAACGTCGCCAATGGAATAGCAAAGAATACGCCCCAGAAGCCCCACAATCCACCAAACACCAATACTGCGACAATGATAGCCACTGGGTGAAGGTTGACTGCCTCTGAAAACAATACTGGCACTAATACGTTGCCATCTAGTGCTTGAATAATACCGTAAGCAACAAGTAACCAGTAAAACTGAGGCGATAAGCCCCATTGGAACAAACCAACAATCGCCACAGGTACTGTCACCGCTGCCGCGCCGATGTAGGGGATCAGAACGGATAAGCCCACGGCAACCGCAAGCAGCGCTGAGTAACGTAAATCAAGAATCGCGAAGGTTACGTAGCTCACGCCACCAACGATAAGAATTTCAAGCACTTTACCGCGAATATAATTCGAGATCTGCTCGTTCATCTCATGCCAAACTTTGTTCGCCAACTTACGGTTTTTAGGCAGAATACCGCTTGCCATGCGTAGCATTTCTTCTTTGTCTTTCAGTAGAAAGAACACCAACAGAGGAACAAGAATCAGATAAACCGCTAACGTAGCCAAACTGACGAGTGACGCCAACGAACCTTTCACCACGCTTTCCCCTAAGCCTATTGCTTGGTTTTTCGCATTGGTTACCAAGGTTTCCACGATTTGTAAGTTCGCCAGTTCTGGATAACGCTGTGGTAAAGTAGCAATGAACTTTTGCAGACCAGCATACATGTTCGGAATGTCGTTGATTAGGTTGCCGACCTGAGTCCAGATGGTTGGCACTAAACCAAACACCGCAATCAGCATCAAGCCAATGAAAATCAAAATCACCGTAATGACAGAAAAAGTACGTGGAATCCCCAAGCGACACATTTGCGTCACTGGCCACTCGAGTAAATATGCGAGAACGATGGCAACTAACAACGGTGCAATCAAATGCCCGAAGAAATAAATGGTGATAAAGCCGAACAGCAAGATCGCTACGAGGCTCACGGCGTGTGGGTCTGAAAAGCGTCGCTTATACCAACGACTTACCATCTCAAGCATCTTATGATGATTCCTTATTGAAGACTGTCAAAATGAAGTGTTCTGACGTGGATTCGCAATCCACTGTATAGCCTTGATTTTGCAAATACTTCACAATGTCTTGTTTAGAGCTCTTGTCTACAACTTGAATAACAAGCTGTTGAAACTGCGATGTTTCTCCTTGAAACACTTCAGCTGCGTGACGCTTAGCAAGTAACAGTGCCATAGGGCAGCGTTGATCACGCAAATCAAGTAACATGGATTCCATTGTATTGCTCTGCAACTATGATAGGGTTGTATTGTAACGGCTTTTTGAGCTGGTGCTAGTGATTTAAGCGTAGACGACAAAGACTTCTAAATTAACAATTTGAAGTTATGTGTATGACAATTGACGAAACCAATTCGTTTATTTTCGGTCTTATAGCTAGCATATTCATCCGACACGGATGACCATAAAGCCTGTGCTGACGTTGAAAGGAATTCATCTCTCAAGCACAGACTCGGTATTTTGGAGAATCTTTAAACCGTATGTTAAAACGCACTCGCTCGCTAGTTTGTTTATGCCTTGCTGCTGCATTGAGTACACCAACACCTATTTACGCCAATAGCCTTGATCTCCCTGATATTGGTACGGCAGCTGGAGGCACTCTGACGATAGATCAGGAGTTGATTTACGGTGACGCCTACATGCGTATGCTCAGAGCCAGCAGCCCTATTGTTAGCGATCCCGTCATCAATGAATACATTGACACACTTGGACACCGCTTGGTCGCCAATGCGAATGACGTAAAAACTCCGTTCCACTTCTTTATGATCCGTGACCGCAACATCAACGCATTCGCCTTCTTTGGTGGTTACGTTGCCCTGCACTCGGGTCTATTTTTGCACGCTCGTACTGAAAGTGAGCTTGCCTCTGTTGTGGCGCACGAAATTGCCCACGTTACACAGCGTCACCTTGCGCGAAGCATGGAAGAACAAGCTCGTCGCTCGCCAGCTACGATGGCGGCACTAGCTGGTGCGCTGTTGCTTGCTATTGCCTCTCCAGAAGCGGGGATGGCAGCAGTGACGGCGGCAACAGCTGGTAATATGCAGAGCCAAATCAACTACACTCGCTCAAACGAGAAAGAAGCCGACCGTTTTGGTATTGCGACCTTGGCAAAAGCTGGGTTTGAAGCTCAAGCAATGCCTCGCTTTTTTGGTCGTCTTGCGGACGAATACCGTTACGCAAGTAAGCCCCCCCCAATGCTTTTGACTCACCCATTACCAGAAGACCGTATTACCGACAGCCGAGCACGTGCTAGAGCGTATCCACCATTGCGAATTCAACCATCTATCGATTACCACCTGACACGCGCTCGCATTGTAGCCCGCTATGCAGGCATTGATGGACAAGCAGCGATGGGGTGGTTTGAACGAACACAGAAAAAAGCGTCACCAGAAATTGTCCCGTCTTTTGATTACGGTCGCGCGCTGGTGCATTTAGATAATAAGCGTCTCGATAAGGCTGAACCGTTGTTGAAAAAACTGCTTCAACAAGACCCAGCGAATCCATTTTATCTTGATGCCATGACAGATCTGTACATCGAGCAGAAACAGCCGCAAAAAGCCGTAGATATGCTAAGTCGTGCCTTAAAGCGCAATCCACAAAACAAAGTGCTGACCATCAACTATGCCAACGCTTTGTTAGAAGCGAATAAGAATGAAGAAGCCGTACGTATTCTTCAACGTTACACGCACGATAACCCAGAAGACACTAATGGTTGGCACCTTCTATCAAAAGGTAACCACGCACTGGGTCGCAATGACGAAGAACTTGCCGCTCGCGCGGAAATTTTAGCGCTGCGAGCTGGATGGAATAAAGCCATTCAATATTATTCTGAAGCAAGTAAAATTGCAGATCTGGGCAGCTTGAAACAAGCACGATACGACGCTCGTATCGACCAGTTAATGATCCAAAGAGATCGATTCATGGCATTACAATAACGAAATGGAGAAAACCATGTCAGTCGTGATTTATCACAATCCTCGTTGCTCAAAGAGCCGTCAAACACTGGAACTGCTAGAGCAAAATGGTGTGACACCCGAAGTGGTTAAGTACCTAGATACACCGCTTAACGTCGCGCAACTCAAAGTACTTTACACTCAACTTGGGTTCTCTTCAGTTCGCGAAATGATGCGTACAAAAGAAGACATCTACAAAGAGCTTGCTCTAGGTGAAGCGTCAGTGACAGACGAGCAACTGTTCGAAGCAATGGAAAAAAATCCAAAGCTTTTTGAGCGCCCTGTTGTTGTTGCAAACGACAAAGCAAAAATTGGTCGCCCGCCAGAGCAAGTATTGGACATTCTATAAATGGATTGCCAGGTTCTCATTTTGTATTTCAGCCGTCATGGCTCTACAAAACAGCTGGCAAGACAGATAGCAAGGGGAGTCGAGTCGACTCCTCATTGTGAAGCGATTTTGCGTACAGTTGAAGAATTGTCACCTCACTCACAGCCTCCTTCTGATCCAATTGTTACTCTAGAAGAGTTGAAAAAGTGCGACGGTCTTGCGTTTGGCAGCCCAGTTTGGTTTGGCAACATGGCCGCACCACTCAAACACTTTTGGGATCAAACCACACCTTTGTGGGTAAACGGTGACCTTATCGATAAACCTGCTTGTGTGTTTACCTCATCATCTTCTATGCATGGTGGCCAAGAAACCACGTTACAGAGCATGATGACACCACTGCTGCATCACGGCATGATGGTGTTGGGAATCCCCTATTCAGAGCCAGAACTGCACACCACCCAATCAGGTGGCACACCATATGGCGCAAGCAGTGTAGGACAAGAACCAAGTCTTACGGCAGAAGAGATTCGTCTCGCACAGCAATTAGGAAAACGACTGGCAGCGACAGCACAAAAGCTGAAAGGCAGTCAGTAAGCTCAAGGATAAGTAAATCGATGACTGACTCTATCGACCAACCACCTCTCAGCAAGCAAACTCAAACCTATCGTTATATGGCGTTGTTTGGCAATTTAGCGCTACTGGCTTGGGTCGCCATTTGGCAACTGGCCTTATCACCTCACCCACACCTGAGCAGTACCACATTAGCCATTGCTTGGTGTGTTCCGTTACTGCTCCCATTACCGGGAATTTTAGCGGGTAAGCCATACACCCACGCGTGGGCAAACTTTGTGCTGATGCTGTACTTCTTACACGGTTTGACCATTTTATACGTCGATGATGGTGAACGCTGGCTTGCCGTTGTCGAGTTACTACTCACCTCACTGGGCTTCTTGGGTAACATCTTATTTGCACGAGCGAGAGGTAAAGAGCTAGGGTTGAAATTGAAACGCCTTTCTCAAGTTGAAAAGGAAGAGAAAGCCAAATTCAACAAGTAGTCTCGTGAAGTTTCAAAACAAATAAAAAGAGTCGCACTAGGCGACTCTTTTTATTTGTTTGAAACCCCAATCAAGACCGTCGATTAACCAACATCTTCTGGATTTTCTACCGTATCTTTTTCTAACACAGGCGCAATTTCAGAATCCGCATCCAGCTCTGGCTCAACTTGAGCACGAACCGGAGCTTTCCACTTGTAAATAAGGTCATATTGCTCTGGAGCGGGCTGAGCAACAACAGGCTGTTTCGCTTCTATTGCGCTCTGCTCTGCCGTCAACTCTTGAACCACAGCACCACTCTCTGTAGCTTGGCCTTGCTCTGTATCAGCAGGAAGTTGCGCTGGTTGCGCAGGCGCTTCTGGAAGTTGTACCGCCGCCGGTTCTAAACCCGCCATTGGATCTTCGGTGACTTCCAATGGACGAATAGAGGAAGCTTCTTGTTCAAACGCTTGTTGAGAAGCAAGGAGGTGAATAGTCAATGTCACAGCATTGCCTTGTACACGCTTGATCTCGGTACTCGCCACAGAGTTTAGCTTAGTTAGGGAATCCTCTAGGTTGAAGAAATCCATTGCTGATTCAACATCAACCACTTTTACATCGATCTCTTCTGAAGATTTGCTCGAGACAACAACCGCGCTTTTCTTCGCATAATAATCAGCGATACCACCAATCATCGCCGGAATCGCATTCGCACCAGATGCAGAGCCACTACGTGGCGATTGCTTAGACTCAGACAATTGCGTTGGCGCTTGGTCATACAAAGTCCAACGGATCTTGTCACCTTGTACGCGTACAACCAAAACGGCATCCACAGGGTAACGTTGGCTTGCTTGGCTGATTGGGTCAACAAAGCCGCCCCACAAATCAGACACGTTCACACCGGTAACATCATCAAAGTCACCTACAGGCATCGTGATAGGTAAGCCTCGTGACTGTGCCGCATCACGCAACGCTGCAACACTTGAAGAATCAGAATGCTCCCAAGTGATAGTACGGTCGTAACCTTGTTCTTCCACTAACCAAACAAGAATGTTGGCACGACTTGCTGACCACGTTGGCAACTGTGCTTGCGTCAACAATGAACGGATTTGGCCACTATTGAACAGCATCTTCAAACTGCTTTGACCATCAAGTTGGCCGTAACCAAGTTGAGAAATATAGCGAGAACTTGAACCCACTGCTTTCTTAATTACTGGGTTGCTAAGGGAAGATTCGCTGCCTGTTGCACGCACAATCACATCTTGCATACCTTGTTGACGGGCGAGTTCTTCGCCGTCTTTTTGCTCACTGTCGATCGCCACTTCGGCACGATAGATATCCACCTGAGTTAATGCATAAACTGGCAGAGACAACCAACCTATCAATAAGAGAGCTAAATAGCGCATAGTTTTCATAATCCTCTGTACAAGAACACGCATCATAAGCAACTATCAAACGGTGAGCAAGAAGAGTACTGAGTGAATTGTCTGTATTCTGACCAAGTTAAAACCCACCATGAAAACAAACTATTCGTCTCTGTTATAAATCCATACAAAAGTTTGATCTAGGCAACATTGCAATCGATTGCTAGATGATAATATTCGCCGGATTTGTCTGCGTATCTCTGAATAGGAAATAATTATGAAAAACGCGTTACAAGGCGCTCAGATGCTCTTTGTCGCTTTTGGTGCTCTCGTGCTGGTACCACTTCTTACTGGCCTAGACCCAAACGTTGCTCTGTTTGGTGCTGGTGTCGGTACTCTTCTTTTCCAACTGATTACTAAACGTTCTGTCCCTATCTTCCTTGCCTCTTCTTTTGCGTTTATTGCTCCTATTATGTTCGGTATCCAGACTTGGGGTATCGGTGCAACCATGGGTGGCTTGATGGCTGCTGGTTTAGTGTACGTTGGTCTTGGTGCGATGATCAAAGTACGCGGCGTTGGCTTTATTCATAAAATTCTGCCACCTGTGGTTGTCGGCCCAGTGATCATGGTGATAGGTCTTGGCCTCGCTCCTACCGCGGTCAACATGGCAGTAGGTAAATCGGGAGACGGCGCGATTCAATTAGTGAATGGCGATGCGGCGGTGATCATTTCAGCGGTATCACTTTTAACGACTATTACACTAAGCGTGTTCGCGAAAGGCTTCCTAAAGTTGGTTCCTATCGTCGGCGGTATTTTGGCAGGCTACACAGTATCCCTGTTCTACGGCGTGGTTGATTTCACACCGGTTGCTCAAGCAGCTTGGCTTGCAATGCCAAACTTCACTGCACCAGAGTTCAACATCAACGCCATCTTGTTCATGATCCCAGTAGCGATTGCCCCGGCGGTTGAACACGTGGGTGACATGCTTGCTATCTCAAACGTAACGGGCAAAAACTACCTGAAGAAGCCAGGCCTGCACCGCACTATCGCCGGTGACGGGGTGGCAACAATTGCAGCTTCTATGGTTGGCGCACCACCAAATACCACGTACAGCGAAGTAACAGGAGCGGTAATGCTAACGAAAGCGTTCAACCCTGTAATCATGACATGGGCAGCGGTTACTGCCATCGTACTTGCGCTGGTAGGTAAGCTAGGTGCGATTCTACAAACCATTCCAGTCCCGGTAATGGGCGGTATCATGATTCTACTGTTTGGTTCTATCGCAACTGTCGGCCTAAACACACTGATTAAAAATAACGTTGATCTACACAAATCACGTAACCTAGTAATCGTTGCGGTAACGCTAGTGTTTGGTATCGGTGGTATGGCTTTCGGTATTGGTGAGTTCAGTCTACAAGGTGTGAGCCTGTGTGGTATCGTGGCAATCATTCTTAACCTAGTGCTACCACACGACCTTGGTGAAAACCACGTGGTAGATAATGCACAGATGGAAGAAGACAACGCGAAGTAAGTATGGTGCGGCTTGATTGATTTAAGTCGCCCTTCCTGATCTCGTAGCTCGCTTCTAAATAGCAGAGACAAAAAAGGCTTGGTTTTCACCAAGCCTTTATTTTTTTGAAATTCAGTAAAGCAATAATGCTTATTGAGTACCGAAGATCTTGTCACCTGCATCACCAAGACCAGGAACAATGTAGCCTTTGTCGTTTAGCTTCTCATCGATTGCCGCTGTGTATAGCTCAACATCTGGGTGCGCTTTTTCTAGTGCTTCGATACCTTCAGGAGCCGCTACAAGAACAAGAATCTTGATTGCCTGACAACCTTTCTCTTTTAGAAGATCGATTGTTGCGATCATAGAACCACCTGTTGCAAGCATTGGGTCAACAACTAGAGCAATACGCTCATCGATGTTAGAAGCAAGCTTGTTGAAGTATGGCACTGGCTCAAGTGTTTCTTCATCACGGTAGATACCTACAACACTGATACGTGCGCTTGGCATGTGCTCAAGAACGCCATCCATCATACCTAGACCTGCACGCAGGATTGGCACTACTGTTACTTTCTTACCCTTGATTTGGTCAACTTCTACAGGACCATTCCAACCTTCAATGGTTACTTTCTCTGTTTCAAAGTCTGCAGTCGCTTCGTAAGTAAGTAGGCTACCGACTTCTGTCGCTAACTCACGAAAACGCTTCGTGCTGATGTCACCTTCTCGCATTAGACCGATTTTGTGTTTCACTAGAGGGTGTTTAACTTCAACAACTTTCATTTCCATCTCCGGCTTTATTGGCAATATTTAAACAAACCTTCAGATTATACATGATTTTTGCAGGGATATCAGGATAGTTCACTAAAGAAAAAAACCGACGCAAACGTTTGCTATCTGTATTTAACCACTGGTAGAATAGCGCCGTTTTCATATCCAACTTAAAAACCGAGGACTTCCCTGTGAGTGGTAACAACTCTTCTCTTAGCTATAAAGACGCTGGTGTAGATATTGATGCAGGCAACGCGCTTGTAGATCGTATTAAAGGTGCGGTTAAGCGTACTCGTCGCCCTGAAGTGATGGGTGGTATCGGCGGTTTTGGCGCATTGTGTGAATTGCCGACAAAATACAAACAACCTGTACTAGTTTCTGGTACTGACGGTGTAGGTACAAAACTTCGCCTAGCGCTGGATATGAACAAGCATGACACTATTGGCGTTGACCTAGTGGCAATGTGTGTAAACGACCTAATCGTTCAAGGTGCTGAGCCCCTATTCTTCCTAGATTACTACGCAACAGGCAAGCTAGACGTAGATACCGCGGCAGACGTGGTTTCTGGTATTGCTGATGGCTGTGTTCAAGCAGGCTGTGCACTAATCGGTGGTGAAACTGCTGAGATGCCGGGCATGTACGAAGGCGAAGACTACGACGTTGCTGGATTCTGTGTTGGCGTAGTAGAAAAAGAAGACGTGATTGACGGCACGAAAGTGGCAGCAGGCGACGCACTAATCGCTGTTGGCTCAAGCGGTCCACACTCAAACGGTTACTCTCTTATCCGTAAGATCCTAGAAGTTTCTGGCGCAGATAAAAACGAAGAGCTAGCAGGTCGTACTATCGGTGAGCACCTACTAGAACCAACTAAGATTTACATCAAATCAGCACTTAAGATGATTGAGAAGCACGACATACACGCGATTTCTCACATCACGGGTGGTGGTTTCTGGGAAAACATCCCACGCGTACTGCCTGAAGGCACAAAAGCCGTTATCGATGGTAATAGCTGGGAATGGCCAATCATCTTCAAATGGTTACAAGAGAAAGGCAACGTTGAAACACACGAGATGTACCGTACGTTCAACTGTGGTGTTGGCCTAGTCGTTGCACTTCCAAAAGACCAAGCAGACGCAGCGGTTGCTCTTCTTAAAGAAGAAGGCGAAAACGCATGGGTGATTGGTGAAGTCGCTCAAGCAGAAGCAAACGAAGAGCAAGTTGAAATCCAATAACTTGCGAATCAAGCTCAAAAAATAAAAAGAATGAGGACGCGATGTCCTCATTCTGCTATCTGGAACATCGAAAACCATTCTAATAGTAGGTAATTTAGCGGATACGCACTTCAAACCTACAATAGCAAGGCAGTCTCAACATCATGAAAAACATAGTGGTCCTCATTTCGGGTAACGGCAGTAACCTTCAAGCCATCTTGGAAGCTTGCGAAGACAGTATGCCAAATGCACAAGTCGCAGCGGTGTTCTCCAACAAAGCTGACGCTTATGGTTTAGAGCGCGCAAAACAGTTTGATGTGAATGGGCATTTTGTCGATCCAAAAGCATTCGAATCCCGTGAAGGCTTTGATGCTGAACTGATGAAACAAATCGATGAATACCAACCGGACGTAATTGTGCTTGCAGGTTACATGCGTATTCTCAGTGGCGCGTTTGTTTCCCACTACCTGGGTAAAATGATCAATATCCACCCTTCCCTTTTGCCTAAATATCCGGGGCTACACACCCACCAGCGCGCTATTGATGCAGGCGACAAAGAGCACGGCACCAGCGTACACTTTGTCACAGAAGAGTTAGACGGCGGCCCTGTGGTACTACAAGCCAAAGTACCCGTATTTGAAGACGACGATACCGATGCCCTAGCCGCACGTGTGCAGACTCAAGAGCACAACATCTACCCAATGGTGACTAAGTGGTTAGTCGAAGGGCGATTGTCGATGACCGAGGGCAAAGCGTATCTCGATGGTTTTGAGCTAGGAGCTCACGGCTACGCCGCCGAGTAACTCTTAATTCCAAACACCAAACGTAAAAAGGCAGCCATCAGGCTGCCTTTTGTTTTATTCAAATGTTTTACTGCGAGAAAACCATCACTCCAACGGTTCTGTCGGTGCTTGGTTACCCGGCTTCGGCGCTGCAAAGGGGACATCCTCCAGAGCCTTGGCATTATTCAACACCAATTCTCCGACATGGAATAAACCAAACTCACCCGGTTTCATTCGTTGCCATGCCTCATTGCCAGTTAATGGTTGAGTCGCAATCACAGAAACCACATCATTTGGCGTGGTCTCTTCTTGGAAGTTGATTTCGACATCTTCATCCAATAGGGCCGCTTTGCCAAATGGTGCGCGACGCGTAATCCAATACAGATGGTTGGTACAGTAAGTCATCACAAACTCACCGTCACTGAGCAGCATGTTAAACACGCCCTTGTCTCTCAACTTATCACAACACTGAGCAACATAAGTAAAGACCGACTCCATATCCTGAGGTGGCTCAGGGTATTTATCTTCCATCTGTTTGAGCAGCCAACAGAAAGCCATTTCGCTGTCGGTTTCTCCCACCGGACGGTGACGACCCGTATACAAATCTTGGTAGTCAGTCAGCTGACCATTGTGTGCAAAAGTCCAGTAGCGTCCCCACAGCTCACGCGTAAATGGGTGCGTGTTCTCTAAATTCACTCCGCCTCGGTTTGCTTGGCGAATGTGGCTAACCACCGCACGACTTTTTATCGGGTAGTTCTGCACCAACTCAGCGATCTGAGAATCACAACTAGGGTTTGGATCTTTGAATGTTCGGAAACCCTTTCCTTCATAGAAAGTAATTCCCCAGCCATCACGATGCGGTCCAGTGCGACCACCGCGCTGCATCAATCCAGTAAAACTGAAACAAATATCGGTTGGAACATTTGCGCTCATGCCGAGCAATTCACACATGGTTAAACGAACTCCTTACCTTAAAACACCACTAAGCCCAAACGAGGCCAAGCTGAAAAGCTTATTCCATCTCTTTTTCAATCAACTGAATGATGATGTGAATAATCTTAATGTGTACTTCCTGAATGCGGTCTGCGTAACCAAAGTGTGGTACGCGGATCTCGATGTCCGCTAGGCCAGCCATTTTGCCGCCATCTTTACCGGTCAGCGCAATTGTCTTCATGCCTTTCGCTTGCGCGGCTTCAATCGCTTTTAGGATGTTGCCTGAGTTGCCTGACGTCGACAAACCAAACAGAACATCACCTTTGCAGCCCACTGCTTCAACGTAACGAGAGAATACGAAGTCGTAGCCAAAATCGTTACTAACGCAAGATAGGTGGCTTGGATCTGAAATAGCAATACCAGCGTAACCCGGACGGTTTTCACGGTAACGACCTGTTAGCTCTTCTGCAAAGTGCATAGAGTCACAGTGAGAACCACCGTTACCGCATGACAACACTTTACCATCTTGCTTGAATGAGTCAGCAATCATTTTTGCTGCAGCTTCGATTTGCGCGATGTTGTGGTCATCACTTAAAAACTTATTCAGAACTTCAGCAGCTTCGTTTAATTCACTTCTAATCAGATCTTGGTACATAAGACGTTCTCTTTATTATTTCGGCCACAGCAGTGAGGTTGAGGCTCTCGCTTGGCAAATTGTTCTGATGCGAATCTCGCACCGGACATTTCATTACTCTGAGTTTACCCACAAACGAGAATTAGTGTCGATAGTGAACCAACAGATTTGGATTCATCGCGGTAATAAACTTGTTAACTTGCTTACGAAATCATCACTCAACTCCCAACTTTAGAATTTTAACTCTACATAGATCACTTTTTACCCAATCTTGGGTTTTACATTTTATTAATATTTTGATTACACTTATGAGAGCTGGTTAGACCTCTTACCAAAATACAGACGTACAACATTAATAAAGTCTGAAAAGGAAAAAACATATGGACATCTTGCTCTCAATCGTAGCGATGACAGTTGTGTTAGGCATAACGCTCTACCACAGAATGTCTCTCGTGAAATCCGTCAGTCTGCTAACTGCTGCCATGCTAGCTCTGACGATCGCAGGCTCAGTTGGTGTTATTGGCTGGGCACTTTATGTACTTGCCGTTGCGGTATTCGCCGTGTCGGGCATTCGCCAATCACTGATCAGCCGCAAAGCGCTCGTGATGTTTAAGAAAGTCCTACCTGCTATGTCTCAGACCGAGAAAGAAGCATTGGACGCTGGTACGGTCTGGTGGGAAGCGGAGCTATTCAAAGGCAAACCGGAATGGCAAAAGCTTCACGCAATCAAAGCGCCCAAGCTGAGCAAAGAAGAGCGTGCATTCCTAGATGGCCCAGTTAACGAAGTGTGTGCCATGGTGAACGACTACCAAGTCACTCACGAGCTTGCAGATTTGCCACCAGGAGTATGGCAATACCTAAAAGACAACAAGTTCTTCGCCATGATCATCAAAAAGAAATACGGTGGTCTGGAATTCTCTGCATACGCGCAATCTTTGGTACTGCAAAAACTGACTGGCGTTTCTGGCGTGCTGTCTTCTACCGTTGGCGTACCGAACTCATTAGGTCCTGGTGAACTCCTGCAGCACTACGGTACAGAAGAGCAGAAAAATCATTACTTACCTCGCTTGGCTGAAGGTAAAGAGATCCCATGTTTTGCACTGACTAGCCCAGAAGCAGGTTCCGATGCGGGCTCTATCCCAGATTTTGGTGTGGTGTGTAAAGGCGAGTGGCAAGGTGAAGAAGTCCTTGGTATGCGTCTAACTTGGAACAAGCGTTACATCACTCTAGCGCCAGTCGCAACGGTTCTTGGTCTTGCATTCAAACTGCGTGACCCAGAAGGCCTACTAGGTGACCAAGAAGATCTTGGCATCACTTGTGCCCTAATCCCAACTGACCTTAAAGGCGTTGAGATTGGTAACCGTCACTTCCCGCTTAACGTACCATTCCAAAATGGCCCAACTCGCGGTAAAGACATCTTCGTACCGATGGACTTCATCATCGGCGGTGAAAAAATGGCAGGTCAAGGCTGGCGTATGCTGGTTGAGTGTCTATCAGTTGGTCGTGGTATCACGCTACCTTCAAACTCAACAGGTGGCATCAAAACCGCTGCGATGGCGACAGGTGCTTACTCGCGCATTCGTCGTCAGTTCAAACAGCCTATCGGTCACATGGAAGGCGTAGAAGAGCCATTAGCACGTCTAGGTGGTAACGCTTACGTGATGGATGCAGCCAGCAACCTAACCGTGGCAGGTATCGACCTAGGTGAAAAACCTTCTGTTATCTCGGCTATCGTGAAGTACCACTGTACGCATCGTGGCCAACAAAGCATCATCGACGCGATGGATATCGTAGGTGGTAAAGGCATCTGTATGGGTCCTTCTAACTTCCTAGCGCGTGGTTACCAAGGCGCGCCAATCGCGGTAACCGTAGAGGGTGCGAACATCCTGACTCGTTCAATGATCATCTTCGGTCAGGGCGCGATTCGTTGTCACCCTTACGTTCTTGAAGAGATGAATGCCGCATACTCGGAGGCTGGTGACGCCGTTGAGAAGTTTGACAAAGCACTAGCGGGTCACGTGAGCTTTACCATGAGTAACCTAATTCGCAGCATCTGGTTTGGTCTAAGTGATGGCCTAGGTTCAACGTCACCAACCAAAGACGCAACCAAGCGTTACTACCAACAATTGAACCGTTACAGCGCAAACCTTGCTCTTCTATCGGATATCTCGATGGCAGTACTAGGTGGTTCGTTGAAACGTAAAGAGCGTCTGTCTGCGCGTCTTGGTGACATTTTAAGTCAGCTATACTTGAGCTCTGCAACATTGAAACGCTTCGAGCAGGATGGCCGCCCTGTTGAAGATTTGCCATTAGTACATTGGGGCTTGCAAGACAGCTTGAAGCAAACTGAAGCGGCAGTTGATGAGTTCCTAGCGAACTTCCCGAACAAAGTCATTGGTCGTGCACTGCGTGTATTGATCATGCCATTTGGCCGTGTACGTAAAGCGCCAAGCGACAAGCTAGACAGCAAAGTAGCCCGTATTCTACAAACGCCAAGTGCAACACGTTCGCGTATTGGTCGTGGTCAGTACCTAGAACCAACAGAGCACAACGCAGCAGGTAAGATTGAGCTTGCATTGTCTGTGATTCTTCAAGCTGAGCCTGTGTTTGACAAGGTATGTAAAGCGCAAGGTAAACGCCGTCCATTCATGCGTTTGGATATGATTGCTCAAGAAGGTCTAGAGCAAGGCTTCATTACTCAAGAAGAAGCTGATTTGCTGAGAGAAGCTGAACAGCATCGCCTAGATACCATCAACGTAGACGATTTTGAGCCAGAGCTATTGGCCGCAAAGCCGCTGTACCCTCAGATGGAAAACGTCGCTTAAGCGAATGATGGCTTAAACGATAAATAGGAAAGCAAAACGGGAGCCGAGGCTCCCGTTTTTTATTGAATCTCTGCTTCGCACAACACGGCAATCGCAAAGAAGCGCTTATTGTTCGTTATCTTCTTCAACAATAAACGACTGTTCAATTCTGCGCAGTTCTTCCTGCTCTTTCAGCTTAAGTTCTTCTTGAAGCGTCGCTTTACGTTCGTTCAATGCTTTCTTTTCTGACTTAGTTAAGAACTTCACCGCTTTTTTGTTTGCCAATGCGTACGCAACGACATCTTCACCTTTTTCACGACGTTCACTCACGCGTTGCGAGAAACGTTCGTTGTCACGTGCTTTACGTTCAGCTGAAGTTAATTTACTCATTTTTATGCCTTTAATAAGAATACAACAGCCCAATTGCTGCCCTCAGGTAAACAAATGAGAAGTCATTCATATAGCTGATGGCGTGAGTCTAGCATAGATATGTAAAGGAACAGCGAAGTGATTGTGTGTGCGTACTAAAACCTACTGCCGAGTACTATGTAGAGAGTGAAGAGACAAACGCCCCAGCGCGCTGACATTAGATTCTTAGTCTCGCTGGAGCTCGCTAGAATGACAGTTTATTTTTAGTTATCAGGTTACTACACGCACAGTTTTCCTAGGTTTTCGTCATTTTGAACAGTGAGAAACGAACATGATTCAGAACCTACTTACCAAGAGAGCTTAACTAGGCAGACAAAAGATCCGGTTTAGAAAAGAATCCGCCAAATACTCTGACTCCGTAATAGATGTACGTCGCTCTAAAATTCGACATACCATGTTCAAGACATATTTGACGCAGAAGCTTATCCGCTTGCTCTCGACTGCTTTGCGGCAATACTTCTTCTCTCATCAACTGGTATAACGCGTCATGAACCAGAGAAGCTTTAAGAATGTTATTGGTATCAATCGCTGGGCCACTCGCCCCATCCCATGAATAGCCTTGTTTGATCGTTAGCAACCCTTGACCGGATAAACTGAGGAACGGACTATCGAAAGGCTGCGCGAGGGTAATACCGGTTTCAATCTGTTCTTCGGAATGAAGGTTATATTTGTACGTCCGACGTTTTTTGTACTTCATCAGAGACCTCCTAGTCACCTAGCTTCTTCGAGGTACTTAACCTAAAGCTTTTCTGAGAGTTTCTTTAGGTAGTTTTAACATATCAAGTATCGTCACTAAAATTGACCATTCATTTTGAGAAGTAAACAATTGACCATACACTCAGATTCCACTACGCATCAATAAGAAATACGGGAGCTTCTGCTCCCGTATTTTAGTTTTTAAAACTAACAAATGGCTTTTAAATCATAAAATCCATTTCGCTAAAAAGATAAACTAAATTAGTTTTAAAATAGCACTAAATGGCCTATGCCTTATAGTCCATGAATCTTCCAAATAGATTTAGCTTGCTTTGCCAGATACTTTTGTCGAGACTCTATAGACTCTGGAGTCCAAGAATCGTAATGTTCAGAAATAGCTTTAGTTGTCTCAATAGAACTATCTGCTAATGCATTTTTCTTGGTCGCATAATCACTATTACCGATAGATGCATTAATACTTCGTTCTAAAATCACCATATTTGCAAGTCTATAGACAGACTGTGAGTGTCTCGTCTCATTAAACTCACTCCAACCAGACGTTACCTTTTGGGGCAAAATATGTTCAATATTAAACTTGTTAGTCGACAGGTCAACGGCGGCTCCAGATATATGCACTTCCAGACTTTTCAAGATGTATTGAACAACTTTTTGGTTTCGACTATTTGTTGTTCTTAATTGCTTAGCCGCGAAAGCTCCGCTGAACAAGGTATCTGTCGGATAAATATCTCTCAAAGCCTGAATGACAGAGCTAAAAGAATCTAGTTCACCATCCTCAATACGCGTCGCAACAGAACTGTATAAACCTTCTTGGTCCTGTGGAGGCAAACTACATATCACATTGTACCTAAAAGAAATTACTGCAATAGCATTAAGAATTTTAGTAAATGTATTTCTATCATTTACATAGAATTCCCTATAGGCAGACATCAACATTGCAATAGGCTGTTTAACTCCGAACATACTTAACTGAGATAATGAGTCTTTTTCGTCAGCATTCCAAATTTCGCTATTTGGATCACGTAAGTTCGCATAAATTTCAGAGTTAAACTCAAGATCCCTAACAAGCTGAAAAGCCTTCTCATGACTATCAATTGACTTTTGTATGGTTTTAAATAGATCTTTTTTACGGACTAATTTGTGTTTACTATTCCAGAATATACGAAGCAGTTCAGGAAAGCTCTCACTACTTAATAATCCAGTAATACGTTCCCATGATTCCTCCAACTCAATGAGTACAGAGTCATGCGGATCTTCGCTACTTAGAACCGAGAACAAATAGTTCTTCAGCAAATCCGTTGATGATAGCTTTACACCACGAGCGTTTAATGTTTCGAACACCTTAAATGCATTTAGCTCATTAGTTACAGTAATTATTGTGAAAAACAACTTGTCTACCAATGAGTCAATAAAGGCTGTAACTTTCTCTCCACTATCTGGTTCTTGCCCGAAGTAACTAGCAAGCTTGTTTGAATACCACTCGTATGACTTACGGAGAAGATGCTCAGATGACTTTAAATTTCTTTGAGGAATTCTATCGGAATTTGTGGCTATATAAGTTTGATAGAATCTATCGTTATGTTTGTTCAGCGTAAGCTTAGACTTAGCTCGCAAGGTTGTAGGATCAATATAACCGATATAAGCCTCTCTAAGCACTTTCTCACGCTGTTCATTCTTATCTGAGTCTATACCTAGGTCAATTAATGTACGTAAATGATTAAGAGCTGCCAAAATTATGATACTGATAGTAGTAATACGTTGCTGACCATCAATAACTAGTTTGTACTTTTCTCCTTGAACACTCTGAAGAACCAAATATCCCATATAGTGTTCTGTTTCTGCATCTTCCTCTCCGCTATACATAGCTAAGATATCAAACCACAACTCTTCCCAGTTTTCTTCTCCCCATGAATAGTCTCGTTGGAAAGGAGGAATGCTGTAAGTAACATTACTTCCGACCAAAGTTCTAAAGTTGTCATTAGCTGTACTAAGGTTCATTCTGTGTCTCTAAGGCCATATAAAACTCCATTTATAATACCATTTATCTTCAACATGCTATAAAAAGAAACAACGTTCTATGACTCATAGCAACTAAAACGAAAAACAAAGCTGCCCCCATCAAAACTAAAATTGGAGCCCTAGGTTGATAAAACAATCAAGTTGCTCCCGAAACGTAGCTAAGCGTTACGTTATCGACTAAACAACAAATCAAGAATGTATTACAAAAAAACGGAGCCAATCGGCTCCGTTTTCAATTTAAATTCTTGCGCCCTACTTCTTAGGCACCTCTAACTGCATCTCTGGCATGGCTTGGCGTTTGGCTTTGAGCTTGCTCCAGATAATCCAGAATAGAATCACCAGAATCAATGCAATCACGTTGCCGATAGCAATGATGATCATGCTGCGTTTACGTTCGGCTTCACGCTCGGCGATGATGCGTTTTTCCATTTCGATGCGGCGTTGCTCGGCGATCTCAGCTTCTTTCGCCAAGCGTGCAGCTTCTAGATCCACTTCATCGACGACGCTGAATGACTGCTCTTTGATAGGGAAGACTAATGAGCGCTTGGTTGCTAGGTCTGTGGCAAAGACTTCACCATGCCATGAGTACTTACCTAACTCTGGATCATTATCCATATTAAGCGCGGTTTTGGTGCCGTCAGCAGACACTTGACCTTGGCTGTAGCTGATGAAACCGTCTGGTGCTTCTTGCTCTACATTCACCGCAATGGATCCCGGCGTGATCATGCCTTGCTCACCACTAACCACCAGCTGGTGTGGTTGGTCTGCATGACGCGCTTGAATAAAGGTGCGTGTGATTGGCGATGGGTAAACCAGTACCACTTGTTCTTGTGCTCGCAAAAATACGCCATTACCCGACGTAATACGTGCACGGTATTTACCCGGCTCGATATCAATTGGCAGTTGAACAGTGAAGACACCATCCCCTGCTTTTTCATCCAAACCGCGGCCATCATCAGCAAACTCGCCAATCACCATAGGTACAGGACGCGCTTCTTTGATCAGTTCGTCTTCGTTTTCTACAAACTTAGTGAAGGTGACACGCAGATTTACGCGGTCTAGGAAATCACGCAGTACGAGCGGCTTATCGTCTGAAGTCAAACGTGCGGTGAACTTGAGCGCTTCATTCTGATAAAGGCGATTTGGGAACACATCAGTGCTGAGCTTTAGGTGCGAGATCAGACGTATGTTGTTTTTCGGGGTGACTTTTCCGACAGCCTGCCACGGACCTGGCATGGGTTTATCTATCGAGATGATATCGAGGGAAGATTCTTGATACCAACGAACGTTATCGTAGGTGCCCCAAGCGTAATACTTTTTACCGTCAGGGCGGACAAGGACGACGGGCTGAGAGCTCTGTTCACGATAAACCAAAAAAGTAATCTGTTCGATGGTTGGATCGACACGAAAGCGGTTATCTAACAAAGACATGGCGGACTCGCTCGCGGCAAACGCGAAACAACTCCAGAACGCTAAAATAGCGACTGACAAAGCCCTCAACATAGTCTCTCCTATTAACTACCAAATACTGTCGTTCACCAGTTCGAGTCTTTTCTGGTGTGCTTCTACTTCATCGGCAGTTGCACGCAAAACCTTTAGCGCTTTTCTTCCTTCAACACGACGAATGCCTTCCGCTTCACCGTCTTTTTTGTTGGCGTTGAATTCTAGACTCGTTTGACCACCCGTCATTAGGAGGTAAACGTCAGCTAGAATCTCCGCATCGAGCAATGCCCCGTGGAGAGTACGGTGTGAGTTATCAATGCCGTAACGTTCACACAAGACGTCGAGGTTGTTTCGCTTGCCCGGGAAGATTTTCTTCGCCATGGCAAGGGTATCGGTCACCTTACAGTAGTCATCCGTCTTACCAATGCTTGGATTGAGCATTTCAAACTCATAATCCATGAAGCCGGTATCGAAGGGCGCGTTGTGGGCAACCAGCTCGGCACCTTTGATAAAGTCGAGAAACTCTTGGTGTACGGCTGAGTAATCTGGCTTGTCGACCAAGAAGTCATCGGTAATACCGTGGACTTCAATCGCGTCTGGTTGGATTTCACGGTCAGGTTTTAGGTAAACGTGAAAGTGACGACCAGTCAGCTTACGGTTGATGATCTCCACGGCACCAATTTCGATGATGCGGTGACCCATGTAGTGAGGACCACCTTCTAGGTTCATACCCGTGGTTTCGGTATCGAGAACGACAATACGATTATGTTCAGAATTGCTGCTGGTATTCATAAGGTTATGTGTGTCAGACTATGCTTTATTAAATGTTTCGGCTAATAGTACCAAAAATATGACCAAACACGTTGAGATTTTCACAGACGGATCTTGTTTAGGAAATCCAGGCCCTGGCGGTTACGGCATTGTCTTGCGTTATAAGCAAACAGAAAAGACCCTCGCCAAAGGTTACACGCTCACCACAAACAACCGTATGGAAATGTTGGCCGCTGTTGTGGCGTTACAAACGCTAAAAGAGCCGTGCCAAGTGACGTTGACTACCGATAGTCAGTACGTGCGCCAAGGCATTACGCAATGGATCCACAACTGGAAGAAACGCGGTTGGAAAACGTCAGATAAAAAACCTGTGAAAAATGCCGATTTATGGCAGGCATTGGATAAAGAGACTGCTCGCCACCAAGTGGATTGGCGCTGGGTTAAAGGCCACGCGGGTCATCGTGAAAACGAAATGTGTGATGAATTAGCACGCACAGCCGCAGAAAACCCAACCGAAGAAGATACCGGTTACCAAGCGTCTTAGTTTTTACTGCTTGATACCTTTTCTACCGCACTGCCCTCTCTGTTCATCACGCCCAGTGGTGTTAACTTTCTCTTCAAGCGCCAATGTGGCTTGATAGGTTTGAGAGGGTAAGTTCGCTTACGAGCGACGATGTAATACAAACTCCCCGCCGGCGATGCCCAATCCCCCAAGCTGTTTTCCAACCATGTCCACATGGTTTTGTAACGTGTCATCGGAAACAGAGCATAACGTTCGCAATGAATCACCTGATAGTTCAATACCCCTAACCAGTCTTTAATCCGATTCGCGGTGAACATTCGTCCACTCCAAGGCAAATTATTTCTGCGCCAAGGCAACAAACTCGCAAGTCCAGTGAAACTGATGGGGTTGAATCCCGTAATAATAAGATAACCGTCGTCCATCATGACGCGATCGACTTCTCGCAGCAATCGATGGGGATCACTTGCATAGTCAAGCTGATGGGCGAGGACCGCAACATCAAAGCTTTTCTCTAAAAAGGGTAATTCGTAACCATCTGCAATGACATTATGCAACGGGTTCTGGATATCTACGTTGACTTGGTGTTGAATGTTACAACTACAGCTGGTTAGCTCACAGCTCAACCCGCCCAATTTAAGCATGTGGTAACCGAACAATTTCGGACACCACTCGTCGAGTCGGGTTTGGATTGACTCAAGTACCCACGGGCCGTTATTCATTTCTGACCAGGTCGACGGGTGCTGTAAAGTTTTGTTGCTGAGTGCTGGTTTCATTAACCACCTGACTTAAAAGGGTGACGGAGAACGAACGTGTTAGAGATCAAAAGCATACCCGCATTTAATGATAATTACATCTGGCTGATTCAAAATAGCGATAAGCGATGCGCCGTGGTTGATCCGGGCGATGCTAAGCCAGTGTTGGAATATTTGCAGGCTAACGAGTTAACTTTAGAAGCGATCTTAATTACACACCACCACAACGATCACATTGGTGGCGTTCCAGATTTAGTTCATGCGTTTCCTCATGTTGCAGTGGTTGGTCCGAAAGCAGAGCCAATTCCAACCTTAACCAACGCAATGGAAGAAGGCGACAAGCTAGAACTGTTTGGCGAAATCTTCATGGTACTGGGGCTGCCTGGCCACACATTAGGTCACATTGGCTATGTTGGTGACGGTAAGTTGTTCTGTGGTGACGTGCTGTTCTCGGCGGGTTGTGGCCGAATCTTTGAAGGCACACCAGAGCAGATGTTTGAGTCACTAAGCAAAATAATGAAACTGCCGGAAGAGACAGAAGTGTTCTGCGCACATGAATACACGGCAAGTAATGTAGCATTTGCACTGGCGGTTGAGCCGGACAATGAACATTTGCGTCAGTACCGTGATGATGTAAACCGTCTACGCGGATTAAATATTCCTACCCTTCCTACGACGTTACGCAAAGAGAAGTTAATTAACCCATTCCTGCGTGCAACGAACGCAGAGGTCATAAAATCTGTAACAAACCGTATCCAAAATAGCGACCCATGCTCGGTTTTTACAGCTTTACGTGAGTGGAAGAACGAATTTTAACCATTTTCTGCTTGTAACTTTGCTAGACGCAAGTATTATCGTGAGCTGATTTTCATAGAAGCGCCTCTGGCGCTTCTATTGCGTTTGGGGCTGATATAAATCTGTTTGTATTTCACCCAAACGCATAAAGTAGCGGCAAAACCGCCTCTACCCTTAGTTAGTGTTACAAGATGTCTATTATCTTGCGACTGCCACGCACTTTGTTGCGCGACAGGCAGGAGAAGATAAACAGGCCCTAAATAGGCTGAAACCATGCGTTTGAAGTACAGTTGGGCGTTGGCGTTACTATTATCTGGCTGTCAATTGACACAGTCAGATTCTGCAAGCACTCCAACACCAGAAACCAATAAGTCAGAACAAGCTGTTAAGCAAAAAACAGCTCAGGCTGACTCCGAGAAAAAGCAATCGATAGCAAAGAAACCTGCTAAAGAGACGCCAAAAGCCCTTTCCCCTCAGGAACAAGACGATGTGTGGCGACGTATCGGCATGCAACTTGAAATGGACATTCCTGACAACAAGAAAGTGGCTTACTACCGCACTTGGTATTTAAAGCATCCTAACCACCTGCGCACAGTATCTGAACGTGCACAGCCGTTTTTGTACATGATTACCACCCGTATCGAAGAACGTGGCCTTCCGATGGAATTGGCGCTGCTACCGATCGTAGAAAGCTCATTTGATGCTTTTGCCTACTCGCACGGCAGTGCAGCAGGTTTGTGGCAGTTCGTTCCAGGCACCGGCAAAATGATGGGTCTAGATCAGAACTACTGGTACGACGGTCGCCGTGATGTTTATGCTTCTACCGATGCAGCACTGGATTACCTAGAGCAGCAAAGCAAGCGTTTTGACGGCAACTGGGATCAAGCGATTGCGGCTTACAACAGTGGTGGTGGCCGTGTATCGAGCGCAATTCGTAAGAACAAAAAGCTAGGCAAACCAACGGACTTCTTCTCTTTGGATCTTCCAAAAGAGACCAGCAGTTACGTTCCTAAACTGCTTGCACTAGCGGACATCATTGCGAACCAAGATAAGTACGGCATCGACATTCCGCCGATCCCGAACAAACCTGTGCTTACGCAAGTCGATCCAAAAGAACAATTGGATCTCGCGATTGCGGCAGATTACGCTGGCATTGGTGTGAAAGAGCTGCAAGGCTACAACCCAGCTTACAACCAATGGTCGACTGCACCTAATGGCCCACACCAGCTTCTTATTCCTATCGAGAAAAAGGATCAGTTCCTTGCTCAGGTGAAGAAGAACCGTGGTAAAGGCATGAAGGTCGCACGCTACAAAGTGAAGTCTGGTGACTCGCTCAGCGTATTGGCTCAAAAGTACGGTACGACAACGAAAGTTATCCAACGCGCTAACGGCCTAAAAAACAACAATATTCGCGTTGGTCAGTACCTAATGATCCCAACGTCAACAAAAGACGATGCTAAGTACGCGCTTACCGCCGAAAATCGCCTGAACAAAACGCAATCTCAAGCTCGCGGTCAATTCAAACTGACTCACGTTGTGCAATCTGGCGAGAGCTTGTGGTCAATCGCAAAAGAGAACAAGGTTTCTCATAAGTCTTTGGCAAAATGGAACGGCATGGGACCAAAAGACACCTTGCGCGTTGGCCAAAAACTGGTGATTTGGAAGAACTCTGATAAAGGCGCAGTGATTCGTACCGTGTTCTACAACGTACGTTCTGGCGACACCATCAGTGGTATTGCAACCAAGTTTAAGGTGAAGGGTAACGACATCGTGAAATGGAATTCTCTTCAAAAGCAGAAGTACCTGAAACCAGGTCAGAAGCTTAAGTTGTATGTTGATGTAACTAAGGTAAGTGTATGAACCCGTCGAGTAACCCGCTTGTCATGTTGTTGGATATCTTCCGATCGCCAACATCTTGCTTCTTAGCGCTGTATCAGCGCGGAGGTTGGGGGTGGCAGCCGTTCATCATTTTGATGCTCAGCCCATTCCTATTCTGGGGCGCCTACTTCTCGAATGTGGATTTTACTTGGTTAAGTGATCAACTGACCGCTCAGTTCCAACAGATCGATCCAAAGCAAATCGAGTTGCTGGAGCCAAACACGCTGATGGCAAGTGCGATCATCAATGACGTATTCAATCGTTTTGCAACACTGCTGCTATTAGCGCTGTGGTTCTTTCTTGCAACCAAGGCAAGTAAGCAGCAATACGGTTACTGGAAATGGTTCGCTGCTGCGAGTGCGATTTTATTCCCAGCCGTGTTGGGCGATATTGCAAGCTACGCGAGCTTATTGCTGAAGCATGGTCAGGTGATGACTTACGCTGCCGATTTGAATAGCCTAAACGGGTTGCTAAAGTTACCTTTGACCAGTGATTGGTCACACTTTGCAAGCTCATTACCATTGCTATTGCCATGGTACATCGTGCTTGGCTATGGTGTAGTTTTGACTTGGACAGAGTTCGAACGCGGACAGGCTCTTGTGATTGCGAGCCTGCCTTGGATTGCGTTTTACGTAATTTGGGCGTTGTATATCGTTATCGCTTAATGGACCAAGGTAATCCGTTAGTCGCTTAACGTAAACGACACCAACAGTGGATTATGATCGGAAGCGTCGCTCTGCGGCGCTTTCGCGTTTTTGAGGGTTAAACCGCGATAAAACACATGATCAAGCGGCAAGCCTGTAATGAACTGAGTTCGATTGTCTTGGCTGAACTTTGCTTCTTTTAGATTGGCTTTTTGGAGTGCTTTCTTCATTGCCATCACGCGCTCTTCACTCCAACTATTGAAATCCCCCGCAAACAAAATCGGGCCTTTGTGCTCTTTCAATACCCTTTCTAACGCAGACAATTGCGAAGTGTATTCCTCGGTACCAACGGTAAAGTTGATCGCGTGAATGTTCACCACCGCTAATGTTTCACCGTTGCTGAGCCTGTATTTGCTATACAGTGCCGATTTCGGCAAGCGCAACCACGGTTCTTTCGATGTGTACGCACAAGCGAGAATGGGCTCTTTTTGCGCAATGCTGATCACACCAGCACCACTTCCTAATGCTTTAAACGCACTGACTTGATTACTGACCCAATGCCCTTCCACCAGCCAGCTTTTGAAGTCGTCCGTTAAGCTTGCTTCTTGTAACAAGAGCAACTGTTTATTGACGGAGAATGTATCCAACGCTTGCTTCCAGTTGTCTCGGTTTTGTTTGTAAATGTTCCACACTAAGACATTTAGCTCGCCATCCTTATCCAGCACTTGCGGCTTATCAAACTCCATGCAGCGGATATCTTGCTTAATGTTCGTCCCTGTTTGAGTAATAATTTGTGGTTGCTCTGGCACGGTAAAAATCACCTGAAAGCTCACCACCGCAGTAATAATAAGAAAAACTAACGCAAAAGCTAAACGCGGATACATAGGCTTACCTAAATACAAAAATGGCACGCATAAAATGCGCATAATAAAAAAGGAGCCCCAGTCGGCTCCCTCTTAGCTTACTCAAATTTTCACCACATGCTGTAGTGAAATCTTATATCTATCTGGATAACAGATTAGATCGCATCTTCGTCTTCTTCACCAGTACGGATACGCACTACGCGTTCGACGTCTGTTACGAAGATCTTACCGTCACCAATCTTACCGGTTTGCGCCGTTTCGATGATGGTTTCTACACACTTGTCTGCAACGTCTTCCGTCACTACGATTTCTAGCTTCACTTTAGGAAGGAAATCCACCATGTACTCTGCACCGCGGTACAATTCTGTGTGACCTTTCTGACGACCAAAGCCTTTCACTTCAGAGACGGTCATCCCTGTAATGCCTACTTCAGCCAATGCTTCTCGAACATCATCCAATTTGAATGGCTTGATAATCGCTTCAATCTTTTTCATGTTCATCCCTTAAGCTTCAATCGTTTGCGCATATTATCGGTTAGCGCCTCACAACATTCAATCCTTGTTGTGACCAAGCACCTGAAAATCCTGACACTGGTGGGATTTATTTGCGGGCGAATGTAACAAAGTCGCCATTCTCAATCATGCCACCAATGAAAAAGCCAGAGCATAAGTCTGGCTTGGTATGTGTTTTAGTGAGCGTTAATTTGAGGCTAACGCTTACTTCAAGTTCGCATAGTATGCCGCCAAGTTAGCAATGTCCTCATCAGACAGCAAACTTGCTTGTGCCTGCATCACCGCCGCTAAACCACCAGTGCGCTGGCCTGCTTTGTATGCCTTAATTGAGCTAGCAATGTACTGCTCATTTTGACCTTTTAAGTTTGGATAGCCAGGAATCACAGCAATTCCATCTGGTCCATGACAAGCAGCACAAACGCCAGCTTTTGCTTGGCCAGCAGCCACATCGCCTGCCGCCATTGCCTGCCCACTTAACATGGCTAGCGTGATTCCTACGCCCATGATTATTTTCTTCATTGCTTCACCTAATCGATTATTATTTAAAGATATTTTTGTTTTATAACCGATATTGTTGCATGAATTACAACATCTTGCGCCAGATCAGTTCACAGTCTTGACCACTAAAGGCTTGATCAACGAACAGGCCAGCGACGGCAACCACTTTATCTTCATACATTAGAATTGGAATTTGACGACGTTGCCAGCTCGGCACATTGTATTCCTGAAAGAGTTTTTTCAGCTTACGACTGTGGTGACGAGTCGTCGGGTGTGCAGACAAGCCTTCAGGGTTAAATGTAATTCTAAGTCGCTCTGGGTGCGCAGGTAGGGTAATACTTAGCTCACATGACTTGGTACTCAACTCAAGCTCCCCTAACGGCTCAGGAAGCTTTAGAGGCGTATTCAAAGGGCACTCGGCTTGCCACGAGGTCACATCCGAAGTTTCAGCGACCCAGTAGAGTCGATGTTGAAAGCGGCGCACTTCACCTTGCTTGATCTTCAATTTTGGGTTGGCGTCCTGTTGAGCCCGCGCCACTTCATCCCAAATCAGGTTCAACTGCACTTGAGACGGCATATTGGCATTGAGTTTTGCCAGCCACATCCGAATCAAACGTGCGCGCGCCAACTCACTGTGTGCCGTTAAAACGTCAATACTCAAACTCAAATCCGGCTGCATCGCCTGATTGAATGCCGCTTCGAGCAACTCATCTAGCAAGGTCTCTTGCTGGGCACACAAAGTCGCACTGCGTTGCACCGCTTGGTGGATGCTCGGCCAACGTTCAGATAGCTCAGGCACAATGCGATGACGGAGGAAGTTACGATCGTAACGAATATCTTGGTTACTTTCGTCTTCTACCCAATCCAGTTTTTGCTCTCTGGCTGCCGCTTCGATTTGCTCTCGCTTAATGGTCAGTAATGGGCGTATTAATGTCCCACTAGCAAACGGCATACTTTCTGCCATCGATGATAAACCTTTCGGTCCACTGCCACGTTTTAGTGCCAATAAGAAGGTTTCGACCTGGTCATCGGCATGTTGACCGGTCAGCAATAAGTCACCGACTGCGATGTGCTTCGCGAGAGCTTGATAGCGCGCTTCACGAGCTAAAAGCTCAATGCTTTCACCACTGTTGATATCTAGGTTCACGTGTTCAACGGAACATGAGAGCCCTGCTTGCTGTGCCCATTGCTTGCACTTTTGTTCCCAGTCATCAGCATTCACACTCAAGCCATGATGCACGTACACCGCATGGCAGCGAACAGATTTAGAACCTGCTGATTGATTGTCTACCGAATGCGCTTGTTGGTAACGACTCAACAGCTCAAGCAACAGACGCGAATCCACCCCACCACTGAACGCCAAAACGATCTTAGTGTTTGGTTGATGATAGCGGTCGAGAACTTGAGCAAAATTTGAGTAAAGCGATTCCATAAGCAATCCGGTAGAAACAAAAAAAGGGCTGGACACATGCCCAACCCTTTCTATTTTATCTGTTATCTCAAGAGAGATCAGCTAGCGCTTAACGGTGACCGTAATTTAGCAGTAACCGTAGTTCATTAGACGCTGGTAACGGCGCTCAAGTAGCGTTTCGTGATCCAGCTGTTCTAGGTCTTCTAGCTGACGAAGCAGATTTGCTTTCATATTCGCCGCCATTTGAACGTGGTCACGATGTGCACCACCTAATGGCTCTTCGATGATTTCGTCGATAAGCTCAAGCTCTTTTAGACGAGGAGCAGTTAGACCCATTGCGTCTGCTGCTTGAGGTGCTTTGTCTGAATCACGCCATAGGATTGAAGCACAACCTTCTGGAGAGATTACTGAGTACGTTGAGTACTGAAGCATGTTCACGTAGTCGCCTACACCAATAGCAAGTGCACCGCCAGAACCACCTTCGCCCACCACGTTACAGATTACTGGTACTTTAAGACCAGACATCACTTTTAGGTTTTTTGCGATTGCTTCAGATTGGCCACGCTCTTCCGCGCCAACACCTGGGTATGCGCCAGCTGTGTCGATGAAAGTGATGATAGGCATGTTGAAACGCTCAGCCATTTCCATCAGACGCAGTGCTTTACGGTAACCTTCTGGTTTAGGCATACCAAAGTTACGCTTCACTTTCTCTTTGGTTTCACGACCTTTTTGGTGACCAATGATCATCACTGGGCGACCTTCAAGGCGTGCAATACCACCAACAATAGCTTTGTCGTCTGCAAACGCACGGTCACCCGCCAATTCATCAAACTCTTCAAACGCGTGCTGGATGTAATCCAATGTGTATGGACGTAAAGGGTGACGAGCCAGTTGAGCTGTTTCCCATGCGCCTAGGTTGCTGAAGGTTTTCTTCTTAAGTTCTAGGCTCTTTTTCTCAAGCTGTTCGATTTCTTTATCAAGGTCAACTGCAGAATCACCACCGTGACGAGATACGTCACGTAGCGCTTCAATTTTCGCTTCTAGTTCTGCAATCGGCTTTTCAAATTCAAGAAAGTTTAGGCTCATCTATGAATCCTTTTTGACTCAGCGTCTAACATATTGCGCTGAATTTTTAGTTAAATTCGAGTTCTACCTGGCCTTTGCCAAGTAACTGTTTTAAATCGTCTAGCAATGTATCACTTGGCGTTACTCGCCATTCGGTGCCCAATGTTAACCGCGCTCTGGCGTCGGCACGCTGGTAGTATACATTGACAGGTACGGTTCCGGCTTTGTACGGTTCTAAAATACGCGTAAATTGCTCAAAGAATTTATCGTTAATTTGGCTCGCATCGATGGATACTGACAAACCACGTGCATATTTTTCACGTGCACTACCAAGATCCATGACCTCACGCGCCGACATTTTAAGGCCACCATTGAAGTCATCAAAGCTGACCTGTCCAGAAACGACCAAAATTTTGTCTTTTTCGAGAAGTTCTGCATATCTATCGAGCGCATCCGAGAACAACATCACTTCCATTCGACCACTTCTGTCATCCAAAGTCATCAAACCGATGCGTGTTCCGCGCTTCGTTGTCATCACACGAGCTGCAATAACCAAGCCCGCAACGGTCACAGATTGATCACGTCGAGTTGGTGTCGCATCTTTTAGTCGACAACTAACGTACTTATTTAGTTCCTTTATGTATGCGTTTACTGGGTGGCCTGTCAAATACAAACCTAGCGTCTCACGTTCACCCTCTAACCATACTTTCTCTGGCCACGCCGGAACTTGGGTGTATTTGTGTTCCACTTCTTCCGGAGCATCGGTCAATACGCCGAACATATCAGTCTGACCAAATGCTTCAGCTTGGTGATGTTGGCTGGCCGCTTTGACCGCGTCATTCAACGATGCCATCAACGCCGCACGATGTGGACCAAGTCGGTCAAGTGCGCCCGCGTAAATCAGTTTTTCGATAACGCGTTTGTTGACCTTTTTCAGATCGATGCGCGCACAGAAGTCAAACAGATCAATGAAGTGACCGCCTTTATTCCGCGCTTCTAAAATCGCATCAATTGGGCCTTCACCCACACCTTTAATTGCGCCAATACCGTAAACAATCGCGCCGTTTTCATCCACGTTAAAGCGGTATAAACCGGAGTTAATGTCTGGCGGTAAGACGGTCAGTTTCATGCGGAAACATTCGTCTACAAGGCCAACGACTTTTTCCGTGTTGTCCATATCTGCGGTCATTACCGCTGCCATGAACTCTGCTGGGAAGTGCGTCTTTAGCCATAGCGTTTGGTAAGAAACCAACGCATAAGCTGCCGAGTGCGATTTGTTAAAACCGTAACCTGCAAACTTTTCTACCAAGTCGAAGATTTTCATCGCCAACTCGCCATCGACGCCGTTAGCAATCGCGCCTTCTTCAAAGGTGGCACGCTGCTTCGCCATCTCTTCAGGCTTTTTCTTACCCATCGCACGACGAAGCATGTCCGCACCACCAAGGGTGTAGCCAGACAGTACCTGTGCAATCTGCATTACCTGTTCTTGATACAGGATGATGCCGTAAGTGGGATCCAGAATCTCTTTAAGTGATTCGTGTTGCCACTTTTCATCTGGATAAGAGATCGCTTCTCGCCCGTGTTTACGGTCGATAAAGTTATCTACCATGCCCGACTGTAGCGGACCGGGACGGAAAAGGGCTACCAGTGCGATGATGTCTTCGAAACAGTCCGGCTGAAGACGTTTGATCAGTTCTTTCATACCACGCGATTCCAGCTGGAATACCGCAGTAGTTTCTGAGTTTTGTAATAGTCGGAAAGACGCCGGGTCCACCAGCGGGATCGATTCAATCTGAACGGATTCTTTACCCTCACGTTCTAAACGTGGGTTAATCAGGCCCAGCGCCCAGTCGATGATGGTTAAGGTACGTAGCCCCAAGAAGTCAAACTTAACCAAGCCAGCGGTTTCAACGTCGTTCTTATCGAACTGAGTAACGGGAAAGTGGCCTTCCGCATCAGCATAAATCGGCGCAAAATCGGTGATCGTGGTAGGTGAAATTACAACACCACCCGCGTGCTTACCGGCATTTCGTGTACAACCCTCTAGGATACGACACTTATCGATCAGCTCTTTGACTTCTTCATCGGCGTCGTAAAGCTCTGGTAGCGCTGGCTCAGCTTTAAACGCTTTCTCTAGCGTCATACCTGGGTCAGGCGGAACCAGTTTCGAGATACGGTCAACGAAACCAAATGGGTGGCCCAATACACGGCCAACATCGCGGATTACCGCTTTTGCCGCCATGGTACCAAACGTGATGATCTGCGATACCGCATCACGACCGTACATTTCTGCTACGTGGTCAATAACTTGGTCACGTTTGTCCATACAGAAGTCAACGTCGAAATCGGGCATGGAGACACGTTCTGGGTTCAAGAAACGTTCGAAAAGAAGGTCATATTCCAACGGGTCAAGGTCGGTGATCTTCAGTGCGTATGCCACCAAAGAACCAGCACCCGAACCACGACCTGGGCCTACTGGAATCGCATTGTCCTTCGACCACTGGATGAACTCCATTACGATCAAGAAGTAACCCGGGAATCCCATTTGGTTGATTACGTCGAGTTCGATTTGAAGGCGATCGTCGTATTCTGGTCGACGCTCTTTACGCTCGGCTTCGTCTGGGAATAGGAACTCAAGACGTTCTTCCAGGCCTTCACGAGATTTCATCACCAAGAATTCGGTTTCTTCCATCCCTTCGGTTGGGAAGGCTGGCAGGAAATATTCACCGAGACGAACCGTTACATTACAGCGTTTAGCGATTTCGACACTGTTTTCCAGCGCTTCAGGAATGTCGGCAAACAGCTCGCACATTTCCTCTTCCGTACGCAAATACTGCTCTGGACTGTAGTTCTTTGGACGTCGTGGATCCTCTAGGGTGTAACCATCGTGGATCGCAACGCGGATTTCATGAGCATCAAACAAGTCTTCGCTGATGAACACCACTTCGTTAGTTGCAACAACTGGCAGTTCTACCTCTTCTGCCAATTCAATCGCAAAGTGAAGGTAGGTTTCTTCATCTGGGCGACCGGTTCGAACCAATTCTAGATAGAAGCGGTCAGGGAAGTATTGGTTATAAAACTCGACGCAGCTGTCGACAACTTTACGGTTGCCTTTTAGCAATGCCTTACCGATTTCACCGTTTTTCGCACCAGAAAGAATGATAAGTCCTTCTGACAGTTCCGCTAACCATGCTTTATCGATAACAGGCTGATGTTGAACGTGACCACGTAAATACGCTTTGGAAATCAACAATGTTAGGTTTTTATAACCGGTGTTGTCCGCCGCTAATACGGTCAGTTGTGTCAGTTCCTCGCCAAACTCATCGGATTGCATTTTAAAGTCTGCACCAATGATTGGCTTAACACCACTACCGTGAGCTGTGCCGTAATATTTCACCAAACCACATAAGTTGGTGAAATCGGTCAGTGCCATTGCTGGCATGCCGAGTTCGGCGACTTTCTTAACGAGCGGTGGAACTTTGTTGATACCATCCACCATCGAGAAGTCACTATGGACACGAAGGTGAATGAACTTGGGATCTGACATTAACAGGTACCGTAAAACTAAATCTTGTTGGGAATTCTAACCTAAGGGCTGGCTTATAACACCAAGCAGCCGCTAATTATTCTTCAATACCAAGCGCTTTCTTCACTGGCTTGAAGCTCTTGCGATGTTCACTGATCACGCCGTGCTCTTCAATCGCTTCAAAGTGCGCTTTGGTTGGGTAACCTTTGTGCTTTGCAAAACCAAACTGTGGGTATTGCTTGTCCAATTCTTCCATTTCTTGGTCACGAACCACTTTTGCAATGATTGAAGCCGCGCTGATTTCCGCAACTCGCAAATCACCCTTCACCACCGCTTGGGAATCCATTGGCAACTGCGGACAGCGGTTGCCATCGATAAGTGCGAGGTCTGGCTGCACTTTCAAACCGGCAATTGCACGTTGCATGGCAACCATGGTGGCTTGCAATATGTTAAGCTCGTCAATTTCTTCAGGAGAACAGCGGCCGACCGCCCAAGCTAAGGCTTTCTCTTTAATTTCGGGCAGAAGTGCGAGACGTTTTTTCTCGCTCAGCTTTTTCGAGTCGTTCAAACCCTCAATTGGGTTATTTGGATCTAAGATAACCGCAGCGGTAACAACGTCGCCGACAAGAGGCCCACGCCCTACTTCATCTACACCCGCAACCAATTGGTAACCTTGTGGGTATTCAAACGGTGGGAGCTCTACTTTCGCTTTGGTCGTTTTTGGTTTTACAGCCATGGTAAATCTCTATTTTTCAATCAGTTTTAGAACCGCATTTGCAGCCTGTTGGTCCGCGTCTTTGCGTATCCAGTGATGCATTTCCGTAAACTTATCCAACATCTGTTGGTTATCGCTCTCTAGTAAGCGAGACACTTCAGTGAATAAGTTTTCTGGAGTGCACTCTTCTTGCAGGTATTCTTTTACTAACTCGCTATCCGACAAAATGTTTGGTAATGACACGTATTTGGTTTTCAATAGTCGCTTAGCAAGAAATGCCGTTACAGCATTAACACGGTAACCCACCACCATTGGGCGTTTAAGCAACATACATTCAAGTGCAACGGTGCCCGAGGCTAACATCACGGCATCAGAGGCAGTAATCACGTTACGTGCTGTATCGTCCACCAACTTGAAATCAAGCTCTGGCGCATGTTCTTTCCATGCTTGCTCAAATTGTTCACGGCGTTTTTGATTCACCAAGGCAACAACAAAACCAAGATCTGGGAATTTTTGATGCAGTTTTTTACAGGTTTCAATAAACGGTTGAGAGAGCATTTTTAGCTCGCTGCCACGGCTACCCGGAAGTACCGCTAACCATTGTTTGTCTTGTTCTAAACCAAGCAGTTCACGTGCAGGAGCCTTGTCTGAATGCAGAGGAATGGCATCTGCCAATGTGTGACCAATGAATTCACAAGGCACATTGAATTTGTCGTAAAACGCTTTTTCGAAAGGTAAGAAAGCCAATACTAGGTTGGTTGCCGCTTCAATCTTGAAGATACGTTTTTGACGCCAAGCCCAAACAGAAGGGCTCACGTAGTGTACCGTTTTGATTCCTGCGTTTTTTAAATCTAACTCAACACGTAGGTTAAAGTCTGGTGCATCGATCCCTACAAAGACATCCGGCGGATTTGCAGTGAAATACTTAATCAGCTCTGCTTTCACTTTTAATAATCTTGGTAAGCGACCCAGAACTTCAACCAAGCCCATCACAGCCAACTCTTCCATTTCAAACAGTGACTCACAGCCTTGCGCGATCATTTTAGGGCCGCCAATACCGACAAATTCTGCGTCTGGGTATTGTTCTTTAACTGCTTTGATGAAGCCTTCGCCAAGAGTATCGCCTGACAGTTCTCCGGCAATGATGCCAATACGTAGTGGTCTTTCCATCTTTCTTTCGCTTTTTCCTATGCGCTTTGGATAGAGAGTAATATCCGAGGATCTTGCTATTTTACCCTATCCATAAAACACAAAAAGACCGCAGCCCAATTGGGCGCGATCTTTTCTCATTAACCGCACATTCGTAAATTAACGAATGATGCCACGTTCCGTTGTTTCCAGAATGTCTGAGAAACGTTTTACTGCTGGCCACTCTTGTGCCATTTCAGCAAGGATCGGCTTCACTTCTTCTAGCGTTTTACCTGAGCGGTAAAGCTCTTTGTACGCTTTTTGCAATGCACGGATTTCTGGTTTTTCAAAACCGTTACGCTTCAAACCAACCAAGTTCAAACCAAATGGTGTCGCATGGTTACCTTGTGCAAGTACGTAAGCTGGTACATCCTGAACAACCGCAGAACAACCACCAACGTAAGCGTAAGCACCTACCGTACAGAATGGGTGAATCGCAGAAAGTGCCATAACGCCGGCATGGTCATCAACCGTTACGTGACCGCCAAGAATCGCGTTGTTGCCAATGTGAGTATGGTTACCAACGATAACATCGTGAGCAATGTGCGCGTTAACACACAGCAAGTTATCATCACCAATCACAGTGGTTGCTTTGTCTTGGACAGTGCCACGATGAACCTGAACCGCTTCACGAATCACGTTGCGGTCACCGATAACCACTGTTGTATCTTCGCCACCGTACTTCTTATCTTGGTTTTCTTCACCAATGACAGCATGTGGGAAAATGCGGTTGTCTTTACCAATTGTGGTGTGACCTTTGATCACTACGTGAGACATCACTTCCGTACCTTCACCGATCTCTACCGTTGAGGTGATGTAAGTGAATGGACCAACAGTCACGTTAGCGCCAATTTTCGCGCCTTCTTCTACCACCGCAGCTGGGTGGATTTTAGCGGTTTCATGAATCATATTAAAACTCTCGACGAGCACACTTCAGCTCTGCTGAACATACTACTTCGCCGTCAACCTTCGCTACACCTTTGAATGCAGCAATGCCGCGACGCTCTTTCAAAAATTCTACTTCAATAATCATTTGGTCGCCTGGTACTACTGGTTTACGGAATTTTGCACCGTCAACACTTGCGAAGTAGTACAGCTCATTTTCAGTTGGCGCACCAAATGATTTAAATGCAAGTAAGCCTGTCGCCTGCGCCATCGCTTCCAGAATAAGAACACCTGGGAAGACTGGCAATTGTGGAAAGTGACCTGTGAACTGAGGTTCGTTAACCGACACGTTTTTAATCGCGTGAAGGTACTTCTCTTCTTGGAAGTCAATCACTCGGTCGATCAATAAGAATGGGTAGCGATGAGGTAGTAGCTCTTGAATTTCAGAGATGTTCATCGTTTTCTTTTCAGTAGTCAAAGTCGTCTTCCTATATCAATACTCAACAACCAAGATGGCAAGGCAGCGGCAAAAGCCACTTAATCAGGAAATGCCTGCAAAGTGTATACCAGCTTGGTGATAAATCTACTTATAGCGCGTCATTATAGAAGAAAAAGACCCGCATTTCGCGAGTCTTTGTTCAGAATTATGGAACTAAGATTCTTCTTTCGGTTCCAGCTGCTTCTCAACAGCTTTCAGGCGTTTGTTCATATCGTCAATGCGATGAACTCGAGTTGCCGTCTTACGCCACTCTCGGTTCGTTTGCAGTGGAATACCTGACGAATACAAGCCTTTCTCTTCGATACTGCGCATAACCATGCCCATACCGGTGATAGCTACGCCATCTGCAATCGTAATATGTCCGTTAAGAACCGACGCGCCGCCGATCTGGCAGTATTTACCAATTTTGGTACTGCCAGCGACAATAGTACCACCTGGCATCACGGTACCATATCCGATCTGCACGTTATGAGCGATTTGAAGCTGGTTATCAAGAATCACGTTGTCTTCAATGATGGTGTCTTCAAGTGCACCACGGTCAATCGTGGTACATGCACCAATCTCAACACGATTACCGATGCGCACTGAACCAAGCTGAGGAATTTTGATCCACTCGCCTTTATCGTTCGCGTAACCGAAACCGTCTGAGCCGATGACTGTGCCAGATTGAACCAGACAGTCATCGCCAAGTGACACTTCATGATAGATAGTAACATTAGCCCAAAGCTTGGTGTTGTTGCCTAACTTTGCGTTTTTACCGATAAAACAGCCCGCACCAACAATAACGTTGTCGCCAAGCTCTACACCCGTTTCAATCACTGCATTTGCACCGACTGCTACGTTTGCACCCATCTTCACGTCTGCTGCAATCACGGCACTAGGTGCAATGTCTTCAGCAGGCTTCGGTGTGGTATCCATAGCTTGAACCACACGAGCAAAAGCTACATAAGGGTCAGCGACAACAAGCGCATTGCCTGTACACTGCTCTTTGTGCTCTTCCTTCACCATCACGACTGTCGCGAGACATTCAGCAAGGTGCTTTGCGTATTTTGGGTTAGACAAAAAGGTAACGTCACCTTCTTGTGCTTTATCCATTGGAGCTACACGGCTTACGACGAGTGACTCGTCACCAAATAGCTCTCCCCCGGTAATTGTCGCCAACTCGGCTAATGTTAATGTCTTCATAACTTCTTATTTTAGAGCTTTAATTACGTCTTCAGAGATGTTGTATTCTGGCTTACCGTACTGAAGAGAAGAAATATCGATTACCATATCGTAACCTTTCTTCGTTGCTACTTTCTTCACAGCATCTTGAATCGTTTTGAATAGCTTCGCTTTTTCTTCAGCTTCACGACGTGCGCTTGCTTTCTCTAGAGCTTGAGCTTTTACTTTGTACTCGCTGTCTAGTTTAGCGATGTCGATACGTAGCTTTTCAACTTCGTCTTGGCCTAGAAGTTGGCCATCACGCTGTAGCTTTTCAATCTTAGTCTTCGCTTTTGCTTGGATAGACTTCAGCTCGTCTGCCTTGCTCTTGAAGTCTTTCTGCATTTTTTGTAGAACCACTTCGCGCTGAGGAAGAGATTGGAAAACCTGAGCCGTGTTTACGTAAGCAATTTTCTGAGCAGCTTCAGCCGCGTTTGCAAACATTGAAGAGCTAAGTACAAGAAGGCCAATCCCAGCCGCTTTGATCATTTTATTCAAAATATTTTCCTCTTTAGAAGGTTCTACCGATAGTGAACGTGAAGAACTCTTCATCGTCGCCATCATATTTCTTAATTGGTTTCGCTAGTGAGAAGACTAGTGGCCCCATAGGAGACATCCATTGCAACGCCGCACCGTAAGATGAACGGTAGTTGGTTGGATCTGAGTAATCGTAGTAGTAACGGTCGCCGTATTCAGCACCTGAGCTACGGTAATCAAATTCGGTATCCCAAATACTCGCCATATCGAAGAAGATACTGGTACGAATCTGGTTACGAACTTCATCCGAAGCAAATGGTGTTGGTACGATCAACTCGATACTCGCCAGCGCTACCGCGTTACCACCAACAGAATCATCTGTTGCGGTGTCCGCACCGTTATTTGAGCCTGAGTAATCACGGTAAACCGCTTTTGGACCTACAGAGTTAGAGCCGAAACCACGTAGTGTTGTAAAACCACCTGCGTAGTAGTTTTCGTAGAATGGGAACAAGTTATCGTTACCATCCGTTTGACCATAACCGTTACCATAACCTAGACGACCACGGAACAAGAGCGTGAATTCATGCTTCTTAGTCAGTGGCACGTATTGACGAACATCATACTGCATCTTGAAGTATTGAACGTCAGAGCCAGGTACGGTCATCTTATAGAATGCACGTTGGTGGTTACCCGCTGTTGGGAAGTAGCCACGGTTTAGGTTGTTACGTGTCCATGAGATGTTGAAGTCAAAATCGTTTGTATTCAATGCGCCGCTAGAGTCGATATTGTCCGCTTGCGCTTGTAGGAACTGTTCTACCTGTAAGTAAGGCGACAAGTTACCGATCTTGTTGTGGGTATAACCAACACCAAACTCAAAACGGTTCAATTCGTCGAATGGGAAACCCCATGTCAAACTTGCACCGTAACTTTGGTTGGTATAGTCAACGATACCCGCTTCAGATGCTTCAAACTCATCATAGAAGATCTTACCACCCAAACTTACACCATCTAGGTTCCAGTAAGGGTCGCGGTAGTCCAAACTCACGTTTTTCTGGTAGTCGTTCATCATCGCGTTAATACCAACGCGATTACCACTACCGATAAAGTTGTCTTGTTGTAGACCAACTTGGAAGCTGACGCCTGATTCAGTACCGTAGCCGACACCAAAGTTAACGCTGCCTGAGTTTGCCTCTTTAACTGAGTAAACTAGGTCTACTTGGTCATCGCTGCCAGGTACACGTACCGTTTGTACTTCTACGTTTTCGAAGTAACCCAGACGGTTTAGACGCGTTTTACCCGTTTCAATCGATTTCGAGTTTAACCAGCTGCCTTCCATCTGACGCATCTCACGACGCAGTACTTCGTCTTTCGTAGAGTTGTTACCCGTGAAACGAATATCGCGTACGTAGATGCGGTTGCCTGGTTCTACGTTCACAACAAGTGATACTTGTTTGTTTTCATCGTCGAACTCAGGAATGGTGTTAACTTGCGGGTAAGCGTAACCAGATTCACCAAGCACACGTTTGATACCTTCTTCCATCGAAGTCACACGAGAACCGTTGTACGTCTCGTTGTCTTCAAATGGAACCAGCTTTTCGAACGTTGCTTCTTCACCGATCAAATCACCACGGAATTTCACGTCCTTCACGGTGTACACGTCGCCTTCTTCAAGACCAAGCGTAATGTATACGCCTTTTTTGTCAGGAGAAATCGCCACTTGTGTCGAATCAACGTTAAATTTCAGATAACCGCGGTCAAGGTAGTAAGACTTCAGCGCTTCGATATCACCAGCAAGTACTTGCTTTTGGTATTTTTCGTCCGCTAGGAAGTTCCACCATGGCACGTCTACGTTTAGGTTGAAACGAGAAAGAAGGTCTTCATCAGAAAAGACTTCATTGCCGATAAAGTTGATTTGCTGAATTTTTGCCGATACACCTTCGGTGAAGACAAATTTCAGATCGGAACGGTTACGAGGCAATGGAGTAACAACCGCTTTTACGGTCGCGTTGTATTTACCAACGCTGTAGTAAAAGTCTTCCAAACCTTTTTCGATGTTGCTTAGCGTAGTACGGTCAAGCGCTTCACCTTCGCGAACACCAGAAGCGTTCAGGTTTTCTTGTAGCTGCTCATCCTTGATTGCTTTGTTGCCTGAGAATGAGATGCTAGCAATCGTTGGGCGTTCTTTCACTTGAACAACCAACACATCACCGTTGCGCAGTACTTTTACATCTTCAAAGTTACCCGATGCGTACAGTGCACGAATGATCTCAGCAACATCGCCTTGGTCAACAGTATCGCCGACACGTACAGGCATCTTCAGCAACGCAGCACCCAGTGCCACACGTTGCAATCCATCGATCTCAATATCTTGAACTACAAAGTTCTGTGCTCCGTTTGCAGATACACTGGTCGCCAGTAAACTTGCAAACAGAATTCGCTTAATCGCCATACTTGTTCTAATTATTCCTTGCTACTGCTTTTGTCTCTGAACTATCACAGACGAGTAAAATCATTAAATAGCGCTAACGCCATGAGCGAGAAGATAATCGCACCACCAATTCGATAACCCATTTCCTGTACCTTTTCAGGTACTGGGCGTCGGATAACGGCTTCGATTGCAAAAAATAGCAAATGACCACCATCCAACATTGGTAAAGGAACGAGGTTGATAATACCTAGGTTAACACTAATTAGTGCGAGAAAACCTAAAAAGTAAACCAGACCGTAGTCTGCCGTCGCCCCTGCTCCTTTGGCGATTGAAATTGGCCCACTCAGATTGTTCAGACCAACATCACCTACAATCAGTTTCTTAAGCATGCTGATTGTAAGTCCAATAACTTGACCAGTTTTGTCAATCGCTTTGCCAATAGACTCGAATACACCAAACTGTAATTCGAAGCGATAACTTTCTGGCCATTCTGCGACTTCAGGTGCGATACCCGCAAAACCAACCACTTGTTTGTTAGCTAGCTCACGGCGACCTGGAGTCAACGTCAATGATTGCTCATCACCCTGACGTAACACCGTCAGGTCAATTGGCGTTTCTGGGTTAGAACGAATGGCTTCAACCACTTCATTCCAGTTAGAAATCTTTTTGCCGTTAATCGCGACAATCTTGTCACCAGCCAGTAAACCCGCCTTTTCACCCGCAGCGCCTTCACTTACTTGCGCTAACTCCGTGTATATCTCTGGAGTGAACGGCGTAAAACCAAGTGAATGCATTGCTGATTGAGTTTCGGGATCAAATTTCCAATCACGGATATCAAGGGTTTTGGTCACTTCAGAGCCCACTTCATTCGATGAAGTTAAGGTCACTGTCATTGAATCATCGCCAATATGAGAGATTAAACCCATGTTGACTGATTCCCAATCCGGAGTTTTGATGCCTGAGATAGATTTTAGTTCCATCCCTGTTTCAATTCCTGCCTGAGCAACGATTGAATTGGGCGTAACTTCACCAATTACAGGTTTAACCGCTGGCACACCAATCAGGAAAACTAACCAATACGCAACGATCGCGAACAGGAAGTTGAAAATAGGACCCGCCGCAACAATTGATGTGCGCTTCCACAACGGCTTTTGATCAAACGCCATGTGCTTTTCGTTTTCAGGTACTTCATCAACACGGCTATCCACCATTTTGACGTAGCCACCCAATGGGATCATTGAAATGCTGTACTCAGTGCCATCTTTGCCTACCTTGCTCCAGATAGACTTACCAAAACCGATTGAGAATTTCTCAACCTTGACACCACAACGGCGAGCAACCCAAAAGTGACCAAATTCGTGCACAGCCACCAAGATGCCCAATGCAACGATAAAAGAAACCAAATTCCACAAAATACCAGTCATTAGCTACGCTCGCGTAAAAATTCTAAGGCGATAGTTCGTGCCATTCTATCTAGCTCTATCAAGCTTTCCAAGCTATTCACATTCTCACTTTTATGGCTTGCAGTTATTTTGTTCAAAACTGACTCATTGATGCGAGCGATATCTGTGAAACCAAGTCGATTATTTAGGAAAGCATCAACGGCAATTTCGTTCGCTGCATTCAGAGCCGTTGTGGCATGTTGGCCTTCGTAGCACGCATCGATAGCCAGCTTCAAACACGGATAGCGTGCAAAATCTGGCTGAAGGAATGTCAATTCACCTACTTGAGTAAAATCTAACGGTTTCACTCCCGCATCCACACGGGATGGATATGACATGGTTAATGCAATCGGGGTTGCCATATCTGGCTCTCCCATTTGCGCCAGTACAGAACCATCGCGGTATTGAACCATGGAATGAATGACAGACTGAGGGTGAATGATCACTTTCAGTTGTTCACGAGCGGCGTTAAATAGCCATTTTGCTTCAATGTACTCAAGGCCTTTGTTCATCATGGTTGCAGAATCAACCGAGATTTTTGGCCCCATTGACCAGTTAGGATGAGCAATCGCTTGTGCTGGCGTCACTTGATCTAACTCTGCAATATCGGTATAGCGGAATGGACCACCAGAACCAGTCAGCAGGATCGAGGAAATGCCATGCTCTTCTAAGTTGCAACGGCCTAGATTAGTTTGAACTTGTTGTGGTAGGCACTGGAAAATCGCATTGTGCTCACTGTCTACAGGAAGTAACTCTGCGCCATGTTCTTCAACTGCGTCGATGAACAGTTGACCAGACATCACAAGTGCTTCTTTGTTTGCCAGTAGCACACGCTTGCCCGCTTTTACCGCTGCCATTGTTGGCAACAGACCTGCAGCACCCACTATTGCCGCCATTACGCTATCGACTTCTTCCAGTGCAGAAACATGACAAAGTGCATCAACACCACCTAATACTTCAGTCTTTGGCGAGATTGAAGCTAGCTCAGCGCTTAATGCCACTGCCGCAGCCTTATCCGCCATAACAGCGTATTTTGGTTGCCATTTGCGGCAAAGTGCGACCATCTTTTCAACGTTAGTGCTGGCCGCTAATGCGACGATAGAAAACAGCTCAGGATTTTGTTCAACCACTTTTAGTGTGCTTGCACCGATTGAGCCTGTTGCACCAAGAATCGTTAACTTTTGCATGATGTAAGACCGTTAGAAAAACTCAGGAGCGACGATGCCGCTCCCGATTAAATTAGAATACGTAGTAAAGAAGAGCAAATACTGGGAATGCAGCGGTAAGGCTATCGACACGATCTAGGATACCGCCGTGACCTGGAATGATGTTGCTGCTGTCTTTGATGCCTGACACACGTTTGAACATGCTTTCAACCAAATCACCAAGCACAGAAATCACGACAGTAACCAATGTGATGACCACCATGTGAATTGGACTAGTAAATTGGATATCAAACCAACCGGCGAACAACCAGCCAACAATCAATGCTGCGATAATGCCGCCAATCAAGCCTTCTATCGTCTTGTTTGGGCTCACATGAGGCGCCATTTTGCGCTTACCCATGCTTTTACCAGCAAAGTAAGCACCACTATCAGCAGCCCATACCAAGAAGCAAACATACAGCACAAGTTTTGCGCCGTGGTATGGATCTACTGCAAAATCAGAAGCCCTAAGAATGATCACACTCCATAAGAAAGGGATCAACGTAAGGAAACCAAATACATGGCGCAACACTTTACTACTTTGCCACAAATTAGTGGTTTTAGGATAAGTAATTGCCATTCCACTTGCGATAATCCACCAAGCAAAACCGAGTGCTAAAACGGTGTAATGCGGAGCTGCCAGTTGGTTAAGGCTTGCTGCATCAGGCGAAATGAATAGAAAACTAAGTCCGGTAACAACGGCAGCCGGAACAAGGGCAGCAATGCGAGATTTGCTTTCTGTAAACTGAGTCCACTCCCAAAAACCTAATAGGGTTATCGCGGTCAATGCGATGATAAAGCCCATTAGTGGTAACTTAAAAATACCTAAAATAACCAGGGGAGCTAAAATTAGTGCTGTTATTATTCTCTGTTTCAAACTAACTAGTCCTTATTGAGCAGCCATCAATGCCTTCACTTGTTCACCAGTACAACCAAAACGACGCTCTCGGTTGATAAACCAAGTCACAGCCTCTACTAAGCTGTCTTCATCGAATTCAGGCCAGTACTCAGGAGTAAAGTACATTTCAGCATAAGCCATTTGCCACAGCATGAAGTTACTGATGCGACACTCACCACTAGTACGAATCAATAGATCGACTTCTGGTAGATCAGCCATAGTCAGATGCTGGGTAATCAACTGCTCATTGATATCCTCTACACGGATCTCACCGTTACGCGCTTTTAACGCTAACGATTTGGCCGCCTCTGTGATGTCCCACTTGCCACCATAGTTGGCTGCAATGTTAATCACCATCCCCGTGTTGCCAGCAGTTAGAGCTTCCGCTTCAAGAATTTTACCTTGTAAGCGTTCACTAAAACGGCTGGTATCGCCAATGACACGTAGGCGTAAGTTGTTTTTGTGCAGCTTTTTCACTTCACTCGATAAGACAGAAATGAATAGCTCCATTAAAAGGCCGACTTCTTCTTCTGGACGACGCCAGTTTTCGCTGCTGAAAGCGAACAAAGTCATGGCTTTGATACCAAGCTTGGAAGCGGCTGCAACGGTCTTACGAACGGCGTTTACGCCCTTTTTATGACCGAATACACGAGGCTTTCCTTTGGACTTAGCCCAACGACCATTACCGTCCATAATGATGGCAATATGTTTAGGAAGGGAATCAGAGAAGGCTTGAGAATTTTGCATAGGGAGTTAATTGAGTTCCATCAGTTGGATAGACTAACACAAAAAAACGCTGAGCTGTGAGCACAGCGTTTTCCAACAGTGATGTGGATGGGAGTATTAAACTTCCATCAACTCTTTTTCTTTTGCAGCAAGAACGTCGTCGATCTTCTTAACTGCTACATCAGTCAATTTTTGAATTTCGTCTTGTGCTTTACGATCTTCGTCTTCAGAGATTTCTTTATCTTTTAGAAGACCTTTTAGGTCGCTGTTTGCGTCACGACGGATGTTACGAACAGCAACACGTGCGCCTTCAGCTTCACCACGAACGATCTTAACTAGGTCTTTACGACGCTCTTCTGTTAGCGGTGGAAGTGGAACGCGGATGATTGTGCCAGCAGACATTGGGTTTAGGCCAAGGTCAGACATCATGATCGCTTTTTCAACTTTTTGAGTTAGTTCTTTGTCGAAAACTGTGATTGCTAGAGTACGAGCGTCTTCAGCAACAACGTTAGCGATTTGGTTAAGAGGAGTAGCTGCGCCGTAGTATTCTACAGAGATGCCAGATAGTAGGCTTGGGTGCGCGCGGCCAGTACGAACTTTAGAAAGGTTGTTCTTTAGCGCTTCAACGCTTTTGTCCATGCGCTCTTGCGCGTCTTTATTGATTTCGTTAATCACGGTTTCACCTTAAAAATGTCATCTTTCATGAAGAAAGCTTAGAGGGCTTAAGCAAAGCAAAACGCCATCCAATGTCTCTTGTTGAATGGCGCTGAGATTTACGCGTCAGCGCAGATCAACGTGCCTTCAGCTTCGCCCATTACCACGCGACGTAGTGCGCCTGGCTTATTCATGTTAAATACGCGGATTGGCATTTTGTGGTCACGAGCAAGTGTGAACGCAGCCAAGTCCATCACTTTCAATTCTTTATCCAGAATTTCAGTGTAAGATAGCTTATCATACAGCTCTGCGTCTGGGTTTGCTACTGGGTCAGCAGTAAATACACCATCAACTTTTGTCGCTTTTAGAACTACGTCAGCTTCGATTTCGATACCACGTAGACAAGCCGCTGAATCTGTTGTGAAGAATGGGTTACCTGTACCTGCCGAGAAGATTACTACACGGCCTTGGCGAAGTTCGCGGATAGCGTCTGCCCAATTGTAATCGTCACACACACCTTTTAGAGGAATTGCAGACATTACGCGAGCATTTACGTATGCGCGGTGAAGTGCGTCACGCATTGCTAGACCGTTCATTACTGTTGCTAGCATACCCATGTGGTCACCCACAACGCGGTTCATGCCCGCTTCAGCCAGACCAGCACCACGGAATAGGTTACCACCACCGATTACCACACCAACTTGAACACCCAGTTCAACCAGCTCCTTAACTTCTTGAGCCATACGGTCAAGAACCGCAGGGTCAATACCGAAACCTTCTTCGCCTTGAAGAGCTTCACCACTCAGTTTTAATAGAATACGTTGATACGCTGGTTTAGGGTTCGTAGTCATGGAGTTTACCTTCCAAAAGAGAGTTGTTGATTAACAGTCACGAATAGACACAAGAAAACTTATAGCTATTCATCACGGCTAAGATTTGCCGCTCTTTTCGTAAAAAGACCGCAGCCTAGGCTACGGTCTAATATTTATACAAGTCGCTAAGGATTAACCTTTTTGAGCTGCAGCTACTTCTTCAGCGAAGCTCATTTCTTGAGCTTTCTCGATACCTTCACCTACTTCTAGGCGAACGAATGTAGCAACAGAAGCACCTTTCTCTTTTAGCATTTCGCCAACAGATTTCTTAGGTTCCATGATGAAAGCTTGACCAGTAAGAGAGATTTCGCCAGTGAATTTCTTCATGCGGCCGATAACCATCTTCTCAGCGATCTCTTGAGGCTTGCCTTCGTTCATAGCGATTTCAACTTGAACTTCTTTCTCTTTAGCAACTACGTCAGCTGGTACGTCTTCTGGGTTAACGAACTCAGGCTTAGAAGCAGCAACGTGCATAGCAACGTGCTTAAGAGTTTCAGCGTCGCCTTCACCAGCAACAACTACACCGATTTTCTCACCGTGACGGTAAGAAGCGATTGCAGTACCTTGTACGTAAGCAACGCGACGGATGTTGATGTTTTCGCCGATTTTAGCAACTAGAGCTACGCGCTCTTCTTCAAATTTAGCAACTAGCTCTTCAGCAGTAGCTTTAGTCGCTAGAGCGTCAAGTGCTACTTTTTCTGCGAATGCAGTGAAGTTACCGTCTTTAGCAACGAAGTCAGTTTGGCAGTTAACTTCAAGAAGAACAGCTACGCCGTTTTCTTCTTTGATGATGATTGCGCCTTCAGCTGCAACGTTACCAGCTTTTTTAGCTGCTTTCGCTGCGCCAGATTTACGCATGTTTTCAATTGCTAGTTCGATGTCAGCGTTTGCTTCTACAAGCGCTTTCTTACATTCCATCATGCCAGCGCCAGTGCGCTCGCGAAGTTCTTTAACTAGAGCAGCAGTTACAGTTGCCATTCTCTATTCCTCGTTTGATTCGAAATAAGGTAAAAAACAGGGGCCTACATTGTCGGCCCCCATTGCTAACTATAACTCAGTCTATGCTACAACAAGGTTTCACATAGACTAAGTGTGACGCAGAGCCGCTATTATTCAGCTTCTACGAAACCGTCTTTTTCAGCAACTACTGCAACGTCTTTGTTGCGGCCTTCAGTTACTGCAGATGCAGCAGCGTTTAGGTATAGTTGAACTGCGCGGATCGCGTCGTCGTTACCTGGGATGATGTAGTCAACGCCGTCTGGGTTAGAGTTAGTATCTACCACAGCGTATACTGGAATACCTAGGTTGTTAGCTTCTTTAATTGCAATGTGCTCGTGATCAGCGTCGATTACGAATAGAGCGTCTGGTAGGCCGCCCATATCTTTGATACCACCAAGAGATTTCTCTAGCTTCTCCATTTCACGAGTACGCATTAGAGCTTCTTTCTTAGTTAGTTTTTCGAAAGTACCGTCTTGTGCTTGTGCTTCGAAATCTTTTAGACGCTTGATAGACTGACGAACTGTTTTGTAGTTCGTTAGCATGCCGCCCAACCAACGGTTGTTAACGTAGTATTGGTTGCTTGCGATTGCAGCTTCTTTAACAGCTTCAGATGCAGCGCGCTTAGTACCTACGAATAGAACTTTACCTTTCTTCTCGCCAACTTTAGCTAGTTCAGCTAGAGCTTCGTTGAACATTGGTACAGTTTTTTCTAGGTTGATGATGTGAACGCGGTTACGAGCACCAAAGATGAATGGCTTCATTTTTGGGTTCCAGTAACGAGTTTGGTGACCGAAGTGAACACCAGCTTTCAGCATATCGCGCATTGATACAGTTGCCATTTTAAAATCCTCTATGGGGTTAGGCCTCCACATCCCCCATAATTCCGACCAAGCTTCTGCTCAGCACCCCGGAACATGTGACGGAATGTGTGTGATTTAAAGATAAAAGTTAATTGGAAGAAGCTTGCTTCGCTACTCTTCTAATGAAAAGTAAAGAGAACAGTCCTCGATTCCGGCGCGCTTTATACCATATTTTAGCCTAAGATGGCTAGTAAAAATTGTTTCTTACACTTCTTACCCCCATTGCATGACCACCCTACTCTTCACCAAATTCCATCACTACACTTTAAGTAAGAATGACTCATATTCTTAACTGGCTTGGGTTAAGCAAGGGTTGTCTGATAGAATGCGCGCATTCGCACGTTTACGTGCTTACGAATAAGTAGAGAAAGCCAATGTCAATCAAGATTAAAACTGCTGAAGAAATCGAACGCATGCGTATTGCGGGCAAGCTAGCCGCAGACACTCTAGAAATGATCGAACCGCACATCAAGGCAGGTGTGACGACAGAAGAATTAAACAAAATCTGTCACGATTACGCTCTAGAGCGAGGCGCTTACTCTGCACCGCTTGATTACCATGGATTCCCTAAATCAATCTGTACGTCAATCAACCACATCGTTTGTCACGGCATCCCCGCGACAGAAGATGAAAAAGGTGCAAATGGCCAAATGAAGCCAGCGGTACTTAAAGATGGTGACATCATTAACGTTGATATCACGGTTATCGTGCCTAACGATGAACACGCAGATCTAAGCGTTCGTCCACAAGGCTACCACGGCGACACTTCTAAGATGTTCCTAGTTGGTGATGTATCTCCAGCAAACAAACGTTTGTGTATGGTTGCTCAGGAGTCTCTGTACATTGGTATGCGTCAAGTTAAGCCTGGAGCAACAGTTGGTGATATCGGTACAGCAATCGAGAAGTACATCAAAGAGAACAACAAGAACAACCCACGCAACAAGTTCTCTATCGTGAAAGACTTCTGCGGTCACGGCATCGGTGATGAGTTCCACGAAGAGCCACAAGTGGTTCACTACAAGAACAAAGACCGTCGCGTACTAAAAGAAGGCATGTGTTTTACTATCGAGCCAATGATCAACGCAGGTAAGTTTGGCTGTACAGTCGACGCACAGGATGATTGGACGGTATACACTGGCGATGGTAAAAACTCGGCACAGTGGGAACACACCATTGTGGTGACGAAAGACGGTTGTGAAGTGCTGACGCTTCGTAGCGACGACACGATTCCTCGTTTAATGAAAAACGCATAATCGCATATCACTTTCCTTATCCCCGCCCATGCGGGGATATTTTTTATCTGCTTCAAATTTGTTAGATTGCTTACAGTAGCAAGTTGCACGGATAGCAAATATGACTCTTCAGTCCCCTCTTTCGTTTACCGATGAACAGATCAACATCGCTGAACTTAAGCAAGAACTCGAAAAATTCAGTTCATTCCAAAAACAAGAATTTCTTAACCACCATCCGGTCACCAATTTGGTGTTGTCACGCGCTGAGTACATGGACTTACTCCTCAACCGTTTGTGGCAACACTTTGGCTTCAAAGACATCCATAATATATCGCTGGTTGCAGTAGGTGGTTATGGCCGTGGTGAGTTACACCCCCTTTCTGATATCGACATTTTGATTTTGTCGAACAACAAATTACCGAACGCCCTTGAAGCTAAAATCAGTGAATTCATTACCCTACTTTGGGATTTGCGCCTCGAAGTCGGTCATGCCGTTCGAACTGTTGCTGAATGTGCGGAAATTGGCCGAGCGGATTTAACTGTTGCAACCAACTTACAGGAAGCTCGTTTGTTGTGTGGTAGTGAAGACACTTTCCAGGCATTGAAGAAAGTGGTGCTATCCGACTCTTTCTGGCCAAGTGAGACCTTTTACCGCGCCAAGATTCAAGAACAACGTGAGCGCCATGCTCGTTACCATGACACCACCTACAACCTTGAACCTGACATCAAGTCAACCCCAGGCGGTCTACGGGATATTCACACTTTAAGTTGGGTAGCACGTCGTCACTTTGGTGCGACTTCATTGCTGGAAATGAGCCGCTATGGCTTTCTTACCGACGCAGAATACCGTGAGTTGGTTGAGTGTCAGGATTTCTTATGGCGAGTCCGTTTTGCTCTGCATATTGAACTACGCCGTTATGACAACCGTTTAACGTTCGGACATCAAGCACAAGTGGCTGAACATTTGGGCTATGTCGGCGAAGGTAACCGCGGCGTCGAAATGATGATGAAAGAGTTCTACCGTACGCTTAGACGTGTAGCAGAGCTTAATAAAATGCTTCTCAAGCTGTTTGATCAAGCGATCATCAACGGTGGCGCCTCTGCAGATGCCGAAATCATTGATGAGGATTTCCAACGCCGTGGTTCACTGATCGAGGCTCGCAAACCCGCGCTGTTCCAAGCTCGTCCTGAAACCATTTTGGATATGTTCCTGCACATCGCCAATGATTCGAGCATCGAAGGCGTGAGCCCTCCTACGTTGCGTCAGTTACGTACTGCGCGTCGTCGCTTAAACAAGTTCTTGCACACTATTCCTGAAGCGCGTGAAAAGTTTATGGCGCTGTGTCGTCATCCAAATGCGCTGCATAAGGCGTTCAGTCTGATGCACAAACTTGGTGTACTGGCAGCATATCTTCCGCAATGGAGCCAAATTGTCGGTCAGATGCAATTTGATTTGTTCCATGTGTATACCGTGGATGAACACAGCATTCGCCTACTCAAACACATCAATACTTTTAGCTACGCAGAAAACCACAGCAAGCACCCGATTTGTTGTGAAGTTTACCCTCGTATTCAAAAGAAAGAATTGCTGATTCTGGCCGCGATTTTCCATGATATCGGTAAAGGGCGTGGTGGCGATCACTCCGTTATTGGTGAAGGTGAAGCGTATGATTTTTGTATTGAGCACGGCCTATCTAAACCTGAAGCGAAATTGGTAAGTTGGCTAGTAAGGCATCACTTACTGATGTCTGTGACCGCTCAGCGACGCGATATATACGATCCAGACGTCATCACTGAGTTTGCGAAACAAGTACGTGATGAAGAGTATCTTGAATACCTCGTATGCCTGACTGTTGCCGATATCTGTGCGACTAACCCAGAGCTTTGGAATAGCTGGAAGCGTACCCTGCTCGCGGAATTGTTCTACTCAACTCAGCGCGCGTTGCGTCGCGGCTTGGAGAACCCTGTGGATGTTCGTGAACGTATACGCCACAACCAGCAAATGGCGTCAGCGCTACTGCGTAAAGAGGGTTTCTCGGCACGCGAGATCGAGGTGCTTTGGCAACGCTTTAAAGCCGACTACTTTTTGCGTCATACCCATAAACAAATTGCTTGGCATTGTGAGAACTTGCTGCGTATGGAAGACGCAAGTAAACCACTGGTTCTGATCAGCAAAAAAGCCACGCGTGGTGGTACCGAAGTGTTCGTCTACTGCCCAGACCAACCAGCCCTATTCGCGACGGTGGTTGCAGAGCTCGATCGTCGTAATTTTAACGTTCATGACGCGCAGATCATGACCAGTAAAGATGGCTATGTACTCGATACCTTTATGGTGCTAGATCAACACGGTAAAGCAATTGAAGAAGGTCGTCATGGCGCTGTCACCAAGCACATTACTCACGTATTGGAAGATGGTCGTCCGACAAAAATCAAAACACGTCGTACACCAAATAAACTTCAGCACTTTAACGTCAAAACCAAGGTCGACTTCCTACCAACTAAGAGCAAGAAACGCACTTTAATGGAGTTCGTGGCACTTGATACGCCTGGGCTTCTCGCCAAAGTGGGGCGTACGTTTGCAGACTTAGGCATTAACTTACACGCCGCTAAGATCACCACAATTGGAGAACGTGCAGAAGATTTGTTTATCCTCACAAGTGATGCTGGTGGTCGTCTGAGTGATGAACAACAAGACGAATTGCGCGAGAAGCTGATTGAAAAGTTGTCCGATTCTGTTTCTGTGTAAAAACGATTAAGCAATAAAACCGTGGGTAAGAACCAGAGCGATCTTGCCCACAAGTTGAGCAATTTGACTAAATATCAGCTATCTAGCTCATAAATGGGCTGCTACAGTTATACGGAAAACTTATTCTAGTTATGAGACAGAGGTAGCCTATGTATCCCCACCTCACTGGTTTGGGTATCCACGAACCAAAACAAATTGAACGTTACTCCCTACGCCAAGAAGCACACAAAGACGTCCTCAAAATTTACTTCCACAAACAAAAAGGCGAATTCTTTGCCAAAAGCGTTAAATTCAAATATCCACGCCAAGTAAAGAACGTCTTGGTCGACAGCGGCAGCCATAAGTACAAAGAAATTACTGAAATCAATCGTAACTTAACTCTAGTCATCGACGAATTAAACAAGATAACTAAACCGGTAAAAACCGCAGAAGTGGACGTGAAGCAGAAAATTCTGTCCGATCTTCGTCATCTGGAAAAAGTGGTTTCGAGCAAAATCGCCGAGATCGAAGCGGATCTAGAAAAGCTGAAATAAAACGTTAAGAACTAAACAATTTAAAAGGGGTTGGTATAGATACCACCCCCTTTCTTTTTGATTGAATCAAAGCGGAGCTCATCAAACTAACGGCTTATTGCACCAATGATTCATCCCACTCGAATCGTGCAAACAATTTTTGCCACGTTTCATCAATACCCGCTTTCATTACGATTTCTTGCTCGGTAAATGGGTGGACAAAACGTAACTCCGACGCGTGCAGCAACAAACGGTGAGAATCAAACTCTGTACGATACAACTTGTTATGCTTACCATCACCATGGCTGGTGTCACCGACGATAGGATGACGTAGGTGGGCCATGTGGCGACGCAGCTGATGCTTACGCCCTGTCTTTGGCTGCATTTCCATCAAGCAATAGCGAGTGGTTGGGAACTTACCTGTTGAATACGGCACCTCAACTTTCGCTAACGGTTTGTAGGCTGTCACTGCATCCTGCGCTTCTTTCTCTTGCGAAGCGAACTTATCGGCAATTTTATCGAGTTCGACTTTCAGAGCGTAATCCAGCAAGCCTTCTTCCTCGATCCAACCTCGGACGATCGCGTGATAGGTTTTCTCCATCTTATGTTCAGCAAACATCGGCATCACTTGCGATGCAACTTCACTCGACAATGCAAACACAAGCACACCAGACGTCGGACGATCCAGACGGTGCAAAGGAAACACATGTTGGCCAATTTGGTCGCGCAGCGTTTGCATCACGAAAACTGTTTCGTGTTTATCTAACCAACTGCGGTGCACCAACATACCTGCAGGCTTATTTACTGCAACAAAGTACTCATCCTGATAAACGATCTCCAATTCCACTGGAGTAACAACTTGTGATGTTTCTTGTTCTGACATTGAGATTACTTACATAGTTCGTCGATGGTTCGGATGGTTACAAGTAGCTCAGCATAATGTGGTTCTTGCTTCCAAGCTTCCGCGAAATACGGTTCGATAGAAAAGCCACGCGGCAAAGGCTGGTTACTTTCCACTAACGCGCGCATACGTGCAATAAAAATCCATTGTAACCACTCATGGGGATGCAGCGTATCAATCGCGAAAGGTTCTGTGCTCTGTAACGCTTCTGTCGTAGGCATGGTTTGTTGCCACAGCTCATAGTGCTGTAATTGCGCTTCAAGTTGTTGAAGTAAGTCGACCAATTGGATGTTTGTTGCCATTAATTCCGTCTCGAACCTTGAATTAGCCGAGAATGATACCATTTCTTGTGAAAAGAACATTAGGATGTCGTATTTAATGGAAAACATTCAAACCCTCACTCAGCTGTTAAATAACAGCCATTGTGAATATCAAATCTTCGACCTTGGTCGTCGTATCAAAACCATCGATGCACAAGTGTTTGCGGATGTGGAAAAAGGCCAGTGCCCTTACCCATTCCCAATGCAGCGTAAAGCGCACCTCGCGATCGCGTACTGGAACGAGCAAAAGCAGCCTTGGATTTGGTTTCTAAAATTTGAGCTGGATGAACGTGGTTTGCTAAAGCAATCCGATATCGGTAACTTCATTAAATACGTTGTAGAGGCGATGGGAACTCGTCTGAATGAGGAAATGTCGGAAGAGCAACAACAAAAGCTTTCTAACAACCCATATACTTTCAAACCCGCTGAAGAGAAGATGGCGGTATTTCATAGCCGAGTTCGCGCTAGTTTAGATTTACCCACCAGCCAGTATTACGAACATACTCAGCACTATTTCACTGGTGGTCTCGGTTGGGAAAACTGGCAAACCGTTGGTCTACAAGGTATTACGGATATGGCCGCACGCCTTGGCCAAGAGCAAAATGCGGTGACACTACGTAAGGCCTTAAACCATCTACCAAACGAACCACGTTACGCTCTGCTTGGTGCCCTAGAACATGTAGAACTGCAAGAGCGCCTAGCACAGCGTATTGCAGAACAAGCACAGCAAGAGATTGAAAGTGATGAGCCTGATCTGTTCCTATTATCTGCCTTAATCCGTGCTCTCGCAGGCGCATCGTCGGAAATTTCACTGCCAGTGTTAAACACAATTTTACAAAGCCCACGTTTAAGTCATCAAGAGGTCTTAATTGGTATCGCAGGCCGCACTTGGCACTTATTGGCTAATTCAAATGTCGCTGAGCAGTTTTTACTGCGCCTTGCTCAAACAGGCAACCAAGCACTCTTCAACCAATTATTTGCCGACTTAGTGATGCTGCCAGAACTAAGAATGGTTCTGCTACCTCTATTACACTCTAGCCCATCGGAAGAGCTAGCGACGGCATTAGTCAAATTGCAGCAAGCGACCAAGGGACAATAAAGGATTAGGGATGATTGGTGACTTACTAGCCATTTTAGGACTGTGCTTTTTCTGCTTTTTGTTTTGGCAACAAAGACGCCAATCAGAATTAGCGAAAGCGGCTATTACACGCAAATGCGAGCAACTTGATCTGCAATTGGTCAGCATCGCATTTGGTGCACATAAAATGAAAACGCCAGACGGAATCTGGCGTTGGCATACAGTGTATCAATTTGAGTTCTCATCTCTTGGTGACGATTGCTACCAAGGAGAGTTGACGATGATCGGGTTTAGGCCGCTGAACTTTCACCTACCGCCACATCGCTTGTAAATTCCATTTCAAAGTAAGGGCCGTATAGGTCCTTGCTTTCTCTTGTCTTTGTAAATCCAAGTTTTTCCAGTACTGCCATGGATGCTTTGTGATGACTATTCACATTTGCTTTGACTTTGTGTAGTCCAAGCTCACGGCACGCCTTCGGGAAAAACGCCTTTAGCGCTTCTGTTGCTAATCCTTTACCCCAATAAGCTTTATCAAAGATAAATCCCAGCTCTGGTTCATGCTCCAGATTCGAAATGAACACGTGTCCCATATAGTCACGACTGGTACTTTCAAGTACCGCCATACTGTAGACATTCTCATCATCCAGAATCTTCTCAAACAACTGTTTCGCAGAAGACACGGTATGTGGTCCATTCATCTCTGCGCGATTCTTAGCGCAGCAATTTAACATCACGAACTCTAGTTGCAACGACTCATTGTAGGGTAGAAGAAGCATTCTTCTGGTTACTATGGTCACATCTGTTCCTTGATTACAGCAAACTTAATTTATCCGCATAGCAGAAGCTCAAGAGCTATTCATTTGTTATGCGGTACATAACGCCTTTTAGAGAAGCCGAAAGTTAAACCAACTGATTGGAAAGGATATTGATCTGGATTGTTTTTTATTCAGTGTTATGAGGAATTTATAAATTATGTGATATTGACACTTTTAATTATCTGAAATTATGAAAGTGCAAAATAAGAAAGACCCCGACACTAGCGTATCGGGGTCATAGTCTTACTCGCAGCAGTCCGGCTACTAAATAGTGCTCCATGCATCATCCATAATAGTGGCTGATTCCGTCAGCTTAGTCCTTACGTCGCCGTCCTAGCGGTGTCCTTATCATCCTGATAGCTAACAATCCTCGTTAGCGCGCATCACTTGTTCCTTGAGCGGTGTCCATTGCATCTTCCTGATGCTGTCCTTACCTCAATCCTAAGAGGGGTCCATTGTCAATCCTTAGTCACCAACATCCTGTTGATGATTGTGTCCTTACAATGTCCTGCGCTCCGTGCTTGATCACTCATCCTGAATAATCAAATCGTCGTCCTGACGATGACCAAATCCTTGGTGCTTTCCTGTTCCATGTCTGCTTCCTGCCGACAAGGTTTAATTTACGCTTTTCCTTTTAAATCACAATCAGCCCAAGATATTCTTTTGTTTGAAAACTTAGTTAAAAAGATGTTAAGTCGTTATTTTTCAAAACCTTATGCCAACTAATTTCTTTTGTTCTGACGACGAAATCGTTTTCTCTCACAACCTCTGTGAGAGATCTCGCACAAGGGTCTGCCGAAATTGCCATTCGCTAATTTCAGCGCCTCAACGTATGATGACAGAAGTCATTGTAGTAGGGACAAAATATGTTAACTCAAGACGTCACTAAAGAGCTGGAAGCCGTGATGGAGCAGTTGCAACAGCAAGGTAAAGAGCCAACCGTTGCTCTGGTCAAAGCTCGAATGAAAACGCCTGTGCCTATGCCAGCATTAATCGCAACCATCAAAAGTTGGAAAAGCGCGAATCGCATTCCTAAAGTTGAAGTTGCGGTACAAACACCGAAAGAAGAAGATCGCATCACTGTTCTGGAAAACACGGTAGCTAAACTGGTGGCTCGTGTTGAAGAGCTTGAAGCCAAACTAAATGAGAAAACAGCATGAAATTATGGGTAGATGCAGATGCTTGTCCGAAAGTCATTCGTGAGACTATCGTACGTGCGGCTGAACGAACCGGTGTTGAGTGTACCTTTGTTGCAAACCACGTAGTTCCTGTACCAAAACGTGCCAATATTCACTCTCTGCAAGTGCCTGCCGGTTTTGATATTGCGGATAACGAAATTGTTCGTCGTGTCGAAGCCAATGATCTGGTGATCACATCAGATATTCCACTTGCAGATGAAGTCATTAGCAAAGGCGCATTGGCACTAAGTTCACGAGGCGAGCTTTACACGAAAGATACTATCAAAGCGCGACTCAATATCCGTGACTTTATGGATACCATGCGATCAAGCGGTATTCAAACGGGAGGGCCAGCAGCGCTGTCTCAAACGGAACGTCGCGAGTTCGCCAATCACCTCGACAGAATCCTCGCAAAACGGTAGGCATTCATTTTTACCCACGAAAATCGTCGCCATTGAAATGAGAACCTCAAAACTCCGTTCTTTGTTGTTATAACAAGAATGGAGTTTTATTTATGAACGCACGGATCGTCGTCCCCTTTTCATTACTTTTCTTTTCTACGACATTGCTTGCCAGCCAAGAACCCTTTGGCATTGTTGGCGGTAGTATCACCTCTGGCGAAAGCGCTTTTTCCGTCAAAGACACACCTCAGTTGGGTGCGACACCTAACTTGTTCTATTCCGGCCCTATCGGTTTTGTCGATGGTAGCTTAGCAAACTGGCAGGCGTTACCTTATGTGGGGCTATCAGCAAACTGGCGCTTCGCGGAAGTCTCCGATACGTTTGCCGATCTGCCAAACGGCATTGACGATCGTGATGAGAATGGTGAACTTGGTATTACTTTGGGCACTGTTGGCGCAAGATTGACTTATCTGCATGATGTCACCTCAGATCACAATGGTTACGAAGTTCAACTGCATCTCGGCCGGACACTAGAGACTTGGTTACCACCGTTTACCCTCACCCCCTTTCTAGAAGTCGATTACCGAGATAAAAAACTCTCTAACCATCTGTACAGTGTCTCTGCGCGAGAAGCGGCAGCATCAGGGCTAAGAGAATTTAAAGCCAATTCTACTTTTGTTTACCAAGCAGGACTTATTGGTCTTTATGAAGTCACACCATCTTGGATTGCAATCACCAAAGCAGAATTTATTCATCATGACAGTGACAGCACATTGATACAGCGTGATATAGGTTGGTCGTTAGAAGTCGGTCTAACCTATCGTTTCGCAGGTCTTTGAACGAAAAAAGCCTGCGATAAACGCAGGCTTTGATTGAGCTGAGTGAGGTTGCCTATTAAGGCGTGTAGTATGTCGCTGCACCTGGACCTACTGGTAGACCGAATACGAATACCCACAGGTAGAACAGCACACTCCAACCAACAAGGAAGACAATCGAGTAAGGCAACATGGTCGCGATCAGCGTACCGATACCTAGATTCTTCATGTAGCGCGTTGCTACCGCAAGGATAAGACCGAAGTAGCTCATCATTGGTGTGATGATGTTCGTCGTTGAGTCACCGATACGGTAAGCCGCTTGAATGGTTTCAGGAGCGTAACCGACTAGCATTAACATTGGTACAAAGATTGGTGCTGTTACTGCCCACTGTGCTGATGCTGAACCAATCATCAAGTTGATGAAGCCACACATTAGGATGAAGGCGAAGAACAGCATTGGACCAGTTAGACCAATTTCTTGTAGGAAGCTTGCGCCTGCTACTGCAAACACTTGGCCAAAATTCGTCCACTTAAAGAAAGCAACAAATTGCGCCGCGAAGAATACCAGTACGATGTACATGCCCATTGAAGACATTGACTTCGACATGGCATCAATGACATCACGGTCATTCTTCATCGTACCAACTACGCGACCGTACACAAAACCCGGTACCGCGAAGAAAACAAAGATAAACGCGACGATACTCTTCAAGAATGGAGAGCCCGCTACTGTGCCAGCGTCAGAACGTAGAACACCATCAGCAGGAACAATAGTCCATGCTAGTAGTGCAGACACTGCCAATACTGCGATACCCGCAAGCTTAAGGCCTTTTTTCTCTACGTCAGTTAGACCGCCCATCTTGTCTTGAGACAAGTCTTCAGCCGCTTCTTCGTCATTATATTTACCAAGTTTTGGTTCAACGATTTTCTCAGTAACAAATGCACCAGTAATCGCGATGAAGAAGGTAGAAACAAACATGAAGTACCAGTTTACTTCTGGACCAACAGAGTAAGTTGGGTCAATCATCTGTGCTGCTGTTTCAGTGATGCCTGATAGCAGTGGATCAACCGTACCGATAAGTAGGTTTGCAGAGTAGCCGCCCGATACACCAGCAAATGCAGCGGCAAGGCCAGCTAGTGGATGACGACCTAATGAGTGGAACAACATTGCTGCCAGTGGAATCAGTACCACGTAACCAAGCTCAGAAGCCGTGTTTGAAATGATACCAGCGAAAACAACGGTTACAGTAACCATGCGCTGAGAAGCGCCCATTACTAGGCCACGCATTGCAGCAGAAAGTAGACCAGAATGTTCTGCAATGGCAACACCAAGCATCGCAACCAAGACGGTACCTAACGGTGCGAAGCCAACAAAGTTTTTCACTAGATTTGTAACAATCAGCTGTAAGCCTTCAGCATTTAGCAAGCTTACGACTTGAATCATACCATCAGCAGCACGGCCAGGCGCACCCTCTGGGCGCGGATCGACAACGGAAACTTCAAAGTAACCAGCGATACCCGACATAACTAGGATTGCAAGACAGAAAATGGCGAAAAGTGTGATTGGGTGGGGTAAAAGGTTCCCCAAATATTCAACTGTATCTAGAAAACGCGTGAACAGCGGCTTCTTTGGTGAGTTTTGTTTCATTGAAGCAGATGAACTCATCTGTTCCCTCCTTGTATTTATTCCTGCGCATTTGTGACAAAAATGTCATAAAGCTTGCGCAGGGTACTCGACACAAGGGTTAAGTGAAAGTTCAAAACGTTACAGAATGTAACTCAAAGGCGGATTTATGACCCATTATCGATAAAAATATAGTTATATCACCCACATACAGATCATAAATCAGAATTATAAGTCACAACATCCCATAAATCGACACGATATTTATGGTTATTTCTGCACCGCCTTAAAGCGTGGGTTCGTTTTGCAAATAACGTATAAACGCCCTCTTCTTTTTACGATCTGACAATCTGGGTGACGGCTTTTTGCGCTCTTTAATGACTTAACAACCTTCATTTTTTACTCCTTATCTTTATTGAATTGACCAAAGCGGCGGTTGAAGTTCGCAATACGACCTTCAGCTTGTACGACACGTTGCTTGCCTGTGTAAAACGGGTGAGAGGCAGATGACACATCCAGTGTGAAATATGGGTAAGTCTTGCCGTCTTTCCATTCAATGGTGCGATCAGTCTGTAGTGTCGAACCAACAACAAAGTATTCGTCTACGCTGGTGTCATGAAATACTACAGGACGGTATTCAGGGTGAATGCCTGGTTTCATATTAAAATTTCCCTCTTGAAGAATTGTTATAATATAACATATCAATTAGGAGTTATTCTCAACAAAAAAGCAAGCGGAATTTTGTGGTACTTTAGTTTTCATCTTCCATGTATAAGACACCATATTCATGTATTCCATTGAGCCTATTGGCGTAATTGAAAGCCCATATAAAGAGAAGTTTGCGGTCCCTCGACAACCTCGCTTGGTGCCTGCGGCGCATTCACGTGTCAAACTTCAAGGCGCAGCAAATAGTCCAGAAGCCCTTCGTGGTTTAGAGCAGTTTTCTCATGTATGGCTACTGTTTTTGTTTGATCAGAACTTAGAAGCGGGATGGAAGCCCACCGTGCGCCCGCCTCGTTTAGGAGGCAATGAACGTATTGGCGTCTTTGCGTCACGTTCTACTTTCCGTCCCAATGGCATTGGCATGTCGGCAGTGGAAGTCAAAGGTATTAGCAAGAAAGGCGATCAGATCTATTTGGATCTTGGTAACGTAGACTTGGTCGATGGCACACCAATTGTTGATATCAAACCATACATCCCCTACTCAGATTCTATTGCAGAGGCACAAGGTGGTTACGCAGAAGAAGAACCCGAAACATCTCAAATCGGCTTTTCTTCAGCTGCACTGGCGGCACTCAAAAAGCGTAGCGATACTGAGTATGTCAAAACAGTGATCGAGCAAGTTCTGGCACAAGATCCTCGTCCGGCTTACAAGAAAAACAAGCCTGACAGTAAGGAATATGCGGTAAATTTGTTCGATCTGAACGTTAAGTTCACGGTTAGCGATAACTTAATAACAGTTACTGCGATTGAAAGCTTTTGACAAAGGCATTTGGCTGATATTATAAGCGGCTAACAATTTTCCCTTTGTGGGACCTCATGCTCCTGTCCATTCTGGCTTGAGTATCTAACTTTAATAAACGGATAAATTTAATGCGTACCAGTAATTATCTTCTTTCTACTCTGAAGGAGACTCCAAACGACGCAGAAGTAGTGAGCCACCAGCTCATGCTACGCGCGGGTATGATCCGTAAGCTGGCTTCAGGTCTATACACCTGGCTGCCTACTGGTCTACGTGTGCTGCGTAAAGTCGAAAACATCGTTCGTCAAGAAATCGACAATGCAGGTGCAGTCGAAACTTTGATGCCCGTTGTTCAGCCGTTTGAACTATGGGAAGAGACAGGTCGTTCTGAGAAGATGGGTCCTGAGCTACTTCGCTTTACTGACCGTCATACTCGTCCGTTTGTTCTTAGCCCTACAGCTGAAGAAGTGATCACTAGCCTTGTGCGTAACGAAGTGAGCTCTTACAAACAGCTTCCGCTAAACCTGTACCAAATCCAGACTAAATTCCGTGATGAACGTCGTCCACGTTTCGGCGTAATGCGTGCACGTGAATTCTGCATGATGGATGCATACAGCTTCGACATCGACAAAGAAGGTCTAGAGAAATCTTACCAAGCGATGCACGACGCTTACTGTAAAGCATTCGATCGCATGGGTCTTGAGTACCGCCCAGTACTTGCTGACTCTGGCGCTATCGGTGGTAGTGGTTCTCAAGAGTTCCACGTGCTTGCTGAAAGCGGCGAAGACCTAATCGCATTCTCTACTGAGTCTGATTACGCAGCGAACATCGAAAAAGCAGAAGCGGCAGCACCTGCAGGTGAGCGCGCTGAGCCAACTCAAGAGATGACGTTGGTTGATACGCCAAACGCGAAAACAATCGCGGAGCTTGTAGAGCAACACGGTCTAGCGATTGAGAAGACAGTGAAAACTCTATTCGTGAAAGCGTCTGATGAAGTAGATGCTGACATCATTGCTCTTATCGTTCGTGGTGACCACGAGCTAAACGAAGTGAAAGCAGAAAACCTACCTCAAGTTGCTTCTCCATTAGAGATGGCATCAGAAGAGGAAATGCGTGCACTGATCGGTGCCGGCGCTGGTTCTCTAGGCCCTGTTGGTCTTGAACTGCCATTCATCGTTGACCGCTCAGTTGCTGTAATGAGCGACTTCGGCGCAGGTGCAAATATCGACGGCAAACACTACTTCGGTATCAACTGGGGCCGTGACGTTGAATTAGGCCAAGTTGAAGATCTACGTAACGTAGTAGAAGGTGATCCAAGCCCATGTGGTCAAGGCACGCTAATGCTTAAACGTGGTATCGAAGTTGGTCACATCTTCCAACTAGGTAATGTTTACTCTCAAGCGATGAACTGTGGCGTTCTTGGTCCTGACGGTAAAAACGTTATCCTAGAAATGGGTTGTTACGGTATCGGTGTATCTCGTGTTGTTGCTTCTGCAATCGAGCAAAACCACGACAAATACGGCATCATTTGGCCAGACGCACTAGCGCCTTTCCAAGTGGCTATCGTGCCAATGAACATGCACAAGTCTGAAGAAGTGAAAGAAGCGGCTGAGAAGCTGTACGCTGAACTGACGGCTATGGGTATCGAAGTACTATTCGATGACCGTAAAGAGCGCCCAGGCGTAATGTTCTCTGATATGGAACTTATCGGCATTCCTCACACTATCGTGATCGGTGATCGTTCAATGAAAGAAGGCAACTTCGAGTACAAGAACCGCCGCTCTGGTGAGAAAACAGCGATTGCTATGGCAGACATCGTTGAACACATTAAAGCTCAACTGCAATAAGCTGCAATAAGCTGCAATAAGCACATTGTGCTGAATACAGAGTGATAAAAAGGGTTGGCTTCGGTCAGCCCTTTTTTACGTCTGTTTTTTAAGCCTTTTGGCCCTATCTAATATTGGCACTGTTAATCTTTGGTTCAGACTCATCACCTTACACTGGATTCAATCTAGTAAGGAGGTCATTCATGGATCTAAAAAGTCTTCTTAACCAAGCGCTCAAATCAGACCTAATCAAGCAAGGTACCGATGCGATTGGTAAACAAACCAGCAATATCAAATCTTCATCAAGCTCTAGCCAACTGAAAACACTTAGTGCCGGCGCGATTGGTGGCGGTCTTATCGGCATGTTAATGGGCTCTAAAAAGAGCAAAAAGATGGCCAAGAAAGTCGGTACAGGCGCACTCAAAGTCGGTGGCGCAGCGGCATTAGGTGCTCTGGCTTACAAAGTCTACAATGATTGGCAAGCGAAGCAGGACACACAGGGCGTCAACGAAAGCTTCGATCCTGATGACAACAAACATGCAAAACTGATCCTTAAAGCCATGATTGGTGCAGCCAAAGCCGATGGCCACGTCGATGAACAAGAAATGGCTCGCATCGAACAAGCACTGACAGAAATGGGCGCAGATGATCATGTAAGACAGTTGGTTCATCAAGAGCTGCATAAACCTCTCGATCCAGCAGAAATCGCGCGTTTAGCAACGTCGCCACAACAGGCATCAGAAATTTATCTGGCGTCGTTGATTGTGGCCGATGAGCAAAACTTTATGGAGAAAACGTATTTGCAGGAGCTTGCGAAGCAGCTCAACCTTTCTCCAGAGGTCACTTATCAGTTAGAAGCACAATTACAGTGATGAATGTTTGCTCAAGTTGCGTGTTAACTTGAGCCAAAACAATTCTCTGCTTTGAGTTTCAAAACGGCTATGTGTATATTTGAGAGCAGTTATCATTTCTTAAGGATTTAGCCATGCAAGTATACGGCTGTTGTGAATTAGTTCGTGAGCTTTACGCTCAAATCGGTAGTGGCGATCAAGGCTACATTCCTCAAGCGATCTCGTGTGCAGTAAAAGCGTTAAACGACATCGCTGCCGACGAATCCCTACCAAAAGAAGCTCGTGAAAAAGCCGCGTTTGCAGCAGCAAACCTGCTGATTTCAGATTTTGAGGATAAGTAATGAATCTGGCAAATTTTGAGTCCATGGATCCAATCATGTTAATGAGCATCCTCAATATGAAGCTGCGTGACGACTTTGCCGGTGATCTGGATAAGTTGGTCGTATTTTTTGATATCGACCGTGCTGCGCTTGAAGCAAAGCTGGCGACAGCAGGTTTCGATTTCTTACCTGATGCAGGTCAGTTCCGTTAATCGTGAGCCGAGACGGATAGCAAAAACACGAATAGAAAAAAGGGCTTGATGCATTCATCAAGCCCTTTTCTTTTATGTTTTGAGTCAGCTTATTAGCCGAACGAAGCCCAGATAACAGTCGCCACGAGAATCGGACAAACAAACTTCACGTATACAGGCCACAACTTACCAAACCAACCTTGGGTGAACTCAGGACAACCTTGTTCAAGCTCTTTGATTTTCGAGTGACGATTCCATACCCAACCACCAAATAGACAGAACAATAGCGCCGCCATAGGTTGTAGATATTGCGTTGCGATGGTCGCAACCATGCCAAACAGTGCACCGAAGTTAAATACGATAACCACACTGAACAGCGCAATCAGGCCACCTAATACCCAGCTTGTCGTGCTGCGTTTCGTGTTGAATCGCTCACCCACCAGTGCAACCGGACATTCAAGCATCGAGATAGATGAAGTCAGTGCTGCGATCGTCAGTAGTAAGAAGAAAACAATTGAGAATAGTTGGCCAAGCAAACCTAAGCTATCAAACATCAGCGGTAGAACTGTAAATACCAATGTATCTGAACTTAATAGCGAACCATCTTCTGCATAGATTTGAACGCCTTTTTGCATCGCAACGAACATTGCAGGCATCACCACTAGACCAGCAATAAAGGCAACTGCAGTATCGACCATAGTCACGTTCATCGCCATCTTCGGCAGGTTCTCTTTCTTACTTAGGTAAGAGCCATAGATAAGCATCGAACAGCCACCGATGGTCAGAGAGAAGAAGCCTTGGCCCATTGCGGCAAGGATTAGTTTGCGATCCCATACTTTCTCAAAATCAGGCACTAGGTAGTGCTTCAAACCTTCCATCGCACCGTTTTGCGTCATGATGTAGATGAACAGCAAACCGAACAGAACAAACAGTGCTGGCATTAGACGTGTAGACCACTTCTCAATGCCCTGCTTCACGCCGCCTTGTACGATCAAAATGGTTAATACATAAAATGTAATCGTACCGAACAAGTTGCGTTCAACGCTGAAGCCTTTCAACCATTGTGTCGCCGCTTCCATGCCCATGATGTCAGTCACTGCACCCAACATAAAGCAGATCAACCAGCCGCCTACAATCGAGTAAAACGCCAAAACCGCACTTGGCACACTCAGGCCAATCCAACCAACTAAGCCGCCAAGCTTCTTGCCCACAGGGTTGTATGTTAGAGAACGCATACTGTCTACTGGGTTTGCTTGACCATGACGACCGATCGCCATTTCAACCACCAGCATTGGGAATGCAACGATAAGAATCATCACCAAGTACACCAACAAGAAGGCACCACCGCCGTTACTTGCTGCTTGGGTAGGAAAGCCCCAAATGTTACCTAGACCCACTGCAGCACCTGCTGCCGCTAAGATGAATCCAAGGCGTGAGCCAAAATGCTCACGAGGCTGAGAAGAAGTTTGTTGTGTCATACCACTCACACAAAATATCAATGAACTAGCTGACTAGTACAGTATAGCAATATCTTCTACTCAACAAGAGTGATTAGGTTAATTACTCGACAATCAGATCAATTAGCAGACATTCAGTTTGTAAATTTCCACGTACATCTCATATTCGCCAAGTATCGTTTTTTGTCTTTTTGATGAATTTATAAATCAGCGTGAAGTGAGCCGAAAAATAATGAGCCGAGTTGTAAAGTACGAATAGTTCAACGTGATTTCGTGTTGAAAAGTGAAACATAACGCTTCGAATTTCTCTCCTGATGTCTATTTATCAACTAGTTATCTAATTAGTTCAACAGAACATCTTGTAACTCAAGGAGAGAAAAATGAAGGTCACGCTACTGCATGGTGCGGTCATCGCGGCACTCAGTGTCAGCTACCAAGCTCAAGCTTATAACTGCCAAAATTTATCAGCATGGGATGGTACCACCGTTTATAACTCTGGCGATCAAGTACGGACCCAAGGCGCAGCTTATGAAGCGGCCTATTGGACCCAAGGCAATAATCCGGTAAACAACTCGGGACCATGGGAGGCTTGGAAAGGCCTTGGGCAATGTGATGGTGGCGGTACAAACCTACCTCCAACAGTCTCATTCTCTTCTCCAACCGATAACGCACAGATACCAGAAGGCAGCGTAATCACTTTGTTAGCAAACGCCGCTGACGAAGACGGCCAAGTGGCTCAAGTCGAATTTCTTGCTGGTAACCAGACCGTTGCTGTTGTTACCCAATCCCCTTTCCAAGCTGACTGGACAGCAGTAGAGGGTGTCTCTCAGTTAACGGCAATCGCCACCGACAACGAAGGTTCGGTAACTACAACCAATGTCTCTATCTTCGTTCAACCACAAACCGAATTGCCACCTCCAACCGTTTCTCTAACGAGCCCAACAGGTACAGAAACACCAAGTGTGGGTGACACTATTTCGGTAACGGCCGATGCAGCAGACAGCGATGGTTTAGTCACCCAAGTTGAGTTCTTCGTAAACAACCAATCCGTGGCTGTCGATACTGCGGCTCCATATGAATATGTCTGGACGGCGGCAGTCGGTACTCATACCTTCAAAGCGCAAGCAACCGATGATTCGAACCTGTCAACCATGAGCCAAGAAGTCTCGCTCGTCGTCAGCGACTCTAGTTCTGGCGGTTGTGCAGACGCCGTGCCTTATGTGGCAGGTAACCGCTATGAAGCAGGTGCACTCGTCTCTAACCTCAACCAGAAATACCGCTGTGATGTTGCAGGCTGGTGTTCTTCTGATGCAGCCTGGGCTTATGAGCCGGGTGAAGGTTTGTACTGGCAGGATGCCTGGACTGGGCTAGGTACCTGTTCGACACCGCCTCAAGTCGCTATCACCGCACCAAGCGAAGGCCAAGTATTACTCGCTGGCGACAATGTTGAAGTCTCGGCGGATGCCAGCGATGCAGACGGTAACGTGACTCAAGTGGAGTTCTTCGCCAATGGCACCAGTTTAGGTGTGGTTGCTCAAGCACCATACTCAGTCTTGTGGAATGCAACGCTGATTGGTACCAATCAACTTAAAGCCGTTGCAACAGACAACGATAACAACACGTCCGAGTCTGTCGTTAACGTGACTGTGAGTGACCAAGATTTGGTGATTTCATTGACGTCACCGAGTGCTGGTCAAACCGTCGGTTTAGGTAAAAATCTCGTTCTAAGCGCGGATGCAACCTCACTAACCTCTGGCGTGAAACACGTCGACTTTATGGTGAACGGTGCCATTGTCGCAACCGACACGACAGCACCTTACTCGGCGAACTGGACACCTGCCGCGATTGGTAGCTTTACGGTAAGCGCTCAAGCCACCGATCTTGCAGGTACAATAGCGCTTTCTGATGCGGCATCGATTACGGTTGTTGAACAAACTGAGAAACGTCATAAGTTGATTGGCTACTGGCACAACTTCGTGAACGGTGCAGGCTGTCCTATCCGCCTCGCTGACATGTCTGATGCATGGGATGTGATTGATATTGCCTTTGCAGAAAACGACCGTAACAGCGATGGTACCGTGCACTTCAACCTGTACTCTGGTGACATCTATAGTGATTGTCCTGCGCTAGACCCAACTCAATTCAAGCAAGACATGGCCGCTCTGCAAGCTAAAGGTAAGAAGTTTGTTCTGTCTCTTGGTGGCGCAGAAGGCACAATCACGCTCAACACAGACCAAGATGAAGCAAACTTCGTTTCAAGTCTGACCGGATTGATTGCTGAGTGGGGTTTTGATGGTTTAGATGTGGATCTAGAAAGTGGATCTAACCTGCTGCATGGTTCGCAAATCCAAGCTCGTTTAGGTGGTGCTTTGTTGCAAATCGAGCAGAACATGGGCGGCGATATGTACCTAACCATGGCACCTGAGCACCCTTATGTACAAGGTGGCTACATTGCTTATAGCGGTATTTGGGGCGCATACATTCCTGTGATTAACGAAACACGCAGCACACTCGACCTGCTACACGTTCAGTTATACAACAACGGTGGCTTGCCAAACCCTTACTTACCAGGATCGGCACCAGAAGGCTCAGTGGATATGATGGTGGCGCAATCTAAGATGTTGATTGAAGGCTTTGAATTAGCAGACGGCACCATGTTTGAGCCACTGCGTGATGACCAAGTCGCGATTGGCTTGCCGTCGGGTCCAAGTTCAGCTAACTCAGGTCAGGCGCCAACACAGAACATCCTAGACGCATTAGATTGCTTAACCAAAGGCACTTCATGTGGCACAGTGAAACCAGCATTCAACTACCCGAACTACGCTGGTGTGATGACATGGTCAATCAATTGGGATGAACACGATGGCTTTAACTTCTCGAAACCAGTGGGCGATAAGTTAACTCAGATGAATGCGGAATAACTCGTATAGATACTGAATAGTACCCATGTAAAAAGAGCGCCGATAACAGGCGCTCTTTGTTATTTGTGTTTCGCGAATTAAATCGTGAAGACTTGGTAATCTTTTAACGCTGGGATCTTCTTCAGCAGATCTTGCTCTTCACCTGCCATATTATCCAGTGATTCACACAAATCTTCCGCTTGTTTTTCGACGTCTTTCGAATGCTCAGCTAAGCGTTCTTGTACCTTGGCTTGCAGTTCCGTCATGCTTTCAGACAGCGCAGTCAAGTTCAAACCACCGTCTTCTTTCATCTTGGCAGACAAAGCGTCAAATGCGCTGGTTAGGAATTCTTTGTTAAAGATTTCTTGTGCCTTTTCGAAGTCTTGTGACCATGATTCTGTCATCGAGTCAAAACTGTCAGCAGGCAGAATAAAATCACCGTCTTTGTAGTAACGGGCTTCTACATCGGCAAAGAAATCCTTTACCGCAACCTTAACGTTATCAAACGAATCAGGCGCATCAAGGCTTACTGCGATATCATCGATGATGTCATTTGCTAGGGCTAAGCCATCACTCGCCAGCTGTTTCGCTTGCGGAATATAAGCATTCATCTTCTCGCGGTAACTTTCAATTGCCGCTTTTTGATCATCGTCTAGCTCGATCATTTCACCTTTGATGAACAAGTTATTGTCTTCATCGACGACCGCTTTTTCACCATTGGCATGTACGATTTCTAAGTTCTGACCATCCATACGAACTTCGTTGTTAATATCAACGCGACACTGAGCTGCGTAGCCACTGGCACTGATAGTCAACAAGGAGAGCGTGAGCAGTTTCTTCATTACTTTCTCTTTTTCATGGTTATCCTGTTTAACTATAACAGCCACCTATGGGTGGGATGTCAGCAAATCGTCACGACTTCATAACAAGTTGTTTTATCGCCAATTTTCATCTCCACTTCCTCCCCTTCTTCTTTCCCCATCAAAGCACGACCAAGGGGGGATTTCGGCGTAAGAACAAACACCTCTTTGCCTTGCCATTCGACAGTCAATCCGCCAGAGCAAGGCCCTATAAAGAAAGCTTTTTCGATATCATTTTCGTCCACTAATTCAATATAAGCACCAACCGCGATACGAGCATCGACAAAATCACGCAACACAAGAGTGCGGTACTGGCGAAGCTCTTCTTCACTTTCTTGCACGCGCAAGGCCTGTCCATGCGCAAGATAAGATGCCTCAAGTGCTAGTGTATCGTATTTATGCTCAGGGACAGTTTCTTCATCTGTCGCGGCGTCAATTGCTCGTTGTGTAGAGGCGTGAGCAACTTGCAGCTTCTCTTCTAAGTGTTGAATGATAATTTGGACTAAGTCAGCTTTGTTCATACTTTTAGGGCGCGCATTAAGCATTTAGAATGTGGTAATTTAAAGAATCGTTTTCTGCGACAGTTTACCATCAAATAGAGGTTTCCCTATTATGCAAAGTGACCCACTTCAGCAAACACTTCAGTCTGTGTTTGGTTTTGATTCTTTACGATCAGGACAGCAACCCGTCATTGAAGCTGTGATGAGTGGTCATTCCGCTGCCGCAATATTTCCGACTGGCTCAGGTAAATCACTGTGTTACCAACTGCCCGCGACTTTGCTACCCAATCTAACGTTAGTGATCTCGCCGCTTTTGGCTTTAATGAAAGACCAATTAAGCTTTTTACAAAGTCGAGGGATTCCTGCAGCATCAGTGGACAGCAGCCAAAGTCGCGAAGAAACTCAACAAGTAATGGCGGGCGTAAAAAGTGGCAAGATTAAAATCTTGATGATCTCGGTTGAACGCTTGAAGAACGAGCGCTTTCGAGAGTTTATTCGTCAAATTCCTATCTCTTTAATGGTGGTCGATGAAGCGCACTGTATCTCTGAATGGGGCCACAACTTCCGCCCTGATTACCTCAAACTTCCGCAATATCAGCAAGACCTCAACATCAAACAATCTCTATTGTTAACCGCCACTGCAACCCCTGCGGTTATTGAAGATATGCAGAAGAAGTTCAATATCGCGAGTGAACACATTACAGTGACTGGCTTTTATCGCCCTAATCTTGATATCTCCGTTATTCCTTGTGAAGAAGCGAATAAGCCCACTCAACTTGGCGATCTTATTACGGCTGCACCAAAACTTCCGACCATCGTCTACGTGACACAGCAGCAAACCGCCGAGCAAGTGGCAAAGTCTTTGATCCATTTAGGCGTCAATGCACATGCTTACCACGCTGGCATGAAAAGCGAAATCCGCGAACAGATTCAACATCAATTTATGGCGTCACAAATTGACTGCATTGTCGCGACCATCGCGTTTGGTATGGGAGTCGATAAATCCGACATTCGCCGAGTAATTCACTTTGACTTACCCAAGTCAATCGAGAACTACGCGCAAGAAATTGGACGTGCAGGGCGTGATGGCGAGCGTTCAGAATGCATTTTACTTGGGAATACTTCGGGCTTAACCGTCCTAGAAAACTTTGTGTTTGGTGATACCCCAGAACCGAGCTCAATTCATTATGTGTTGGAGCAAATTCGCGAGCATGCTCCTCAATGGGAAGTAATGGCTTTGCGTTTATCTCGAGACAGTAACATTCGTCAATTGCCATTAAAGACACTGCTAGTTTATTTGGAACTCGCCCAAGTTATTACCGCAAAATACAGTTATTTTGCTGAATATCGCTTCAAGTTTTTGCAAGATCAGCAATTCATTCTCAACCAATTTCACGGTGAACGTCGCCAGTTTATTGAGGCTATTTTTACCTGTTCGACAAGGGCCAAAGTTTGGTGTCAGGTTGATTTGGAAGCGCTGTGGATGCATTACCAATCGGAGAGAAGTCGAGTGGTTGCGGCTTTGGATTACTTCCATCAAAACGGCTGGATTGAGCTGGAAAGCAAACAACTAACAGATGTGTATTCTGTCCTTCCAGAAACTCAAAGCCAAGACGGACTCGCTCAGCATTTGGTTGAATTATTTCAATCCAAAGAACGCAAGGATATTGAACGTATCCATACCATGCTGAATTTATTCCAATCTGACGATTGCTTGAGTCATCAACTGGCCCATTACTTCGCTGATCACAATGCACCGACGCAATGTGGTCATTGCTCAGTATGTCGCGGGCACGTCGCTACGTTTCCAAGCTCTCAAAATGAAATACCTGAACTCACTCACCTATCAGCAAGGATTAACGAATTCATCCAACTATCACCTACCGCCCTCAGTAATGCAGCGGTTTCTCGCTTTTTATGTGGCATTAGTACGCCACTTATCACTCAGTTAAAAGCGAGTAAACTGCAAGGTTATGGAGCAATGGCGAATGTCTCTTTCGAGCAAGTATTGAAACAAGTGGAAATCGCTCGATCCTAGAAAAAGCTCAATTGACGAGCTTGTGCTTCGGGCTTGAGCATCACACTCAAGCCCAGCAAACGAATTTCTCGACCATTTTGGCGTTTAAGAATATCACGCAGCAGCACCTTGAAATCCTCTAGTTCCAACTGGGGATGAATGTGCTCAATCGTAGTAAGCTGAAAGTCAGCAAACTTGAGCTTGATGCCTTGCTTGATGATCGATTTATCTGGATTGGCTTTCTCTAGCCGTTTTTCTAATTCTGGGTAGAGTTTTTCTTCTATTACTTTCCAGCATTCATCGTAAGTCGAGATGTTCTCGCTAAACGTACGCTCAACACCAACTGATTTACGTTCACGCTCTACCACTACTTCACGATCGTCAATACCGTGACTGCGTTTCCATAACGAAGCACCTTGACGCCCGAACTGACGCAGCAGTTCACGATAGTCACTGTTTTTAATATCTTCACATAAGTAGAACCCAGCTTGATGAAGCTTCTCCAAACTGACTTTGCCTACTCCAGGAATTTTTTCGAGTGGAAGTTTGTCCACCACCTCCTGAACTTTATCCGGCGGGATCACAAACTGACCGTTTGGCTTATTCATGTCAGAGGCTACTTTGGCAAGAAACTTAATCGGTGCGATACCCGCTGATGCGGTTAATCCCAGTTCAACATGTATATCGTGGCGAATCGATTCGGCAATTAAAGTTGCAGAGCCTCGACATGCTGATGAGTCCGTGACATCGAGATAGGCTTCGTCTAAAGAGAGAGGCTCGATGATTTGCGTGTAACGCTCAAAGATGGCACGAATCTGCTGAGAAACTTGTTTATACACGTGCATACGCCCCGGAACCACAAGCAGGTTCGGACATAGTTGTAATGCTCTTGCGGTTGGCATTGCACTGCGTACACCAAACTTACGTGCTTCGTAATTGCACGTGCTGATAACGCCTCTCTGCTTTTCATGCCCACCAACCGCAAGGGCGACTCCCCGATAATTTGGGTTATCGCGCATCTCAACGGCAGCATAGAAACAATCCATATCAACGTGAATTATTTTTCTTATTCTTTCAAGCACGATCTACACACAAAACAAATACTGTTTAAAAAAACAGTATAGCCATAAATAGCCGCTTTGAAAATAGTGTTATCTGGAGTCAATAATCTGAATTATTGATAGCACTGTATTCACATTTCGTTATTATTGATGCAAGTAACACTAAAAGTAGGGACACTTCTTTGAGTAAGAAAATACTGGTTGTCGAAGACAGTCGCGCCTTTAGAAATTATTTGCATCAAATCTTAAGCCAAGCTGGTTATGAAGTGCTTGCCGTAGAGAGTTTTGAAGAAGCTAAATCCTTTTTGATGAATGAACATGACTTATTATGTGCCGTTCTCGACTATTGTTTGCCGGACGCACAGGATGGAGAGATCATCGACCTCCTCCTTGCTTGTAAACATAAGGTCATTGTGCTGACAGCCATGTTTCAGGAAGATATTCGAGAGCAAATGTTGGCAAAAGGTGTATTGGACTACATCCTGAAAGACAGCATGGCATCTGTCTCTTATCTTCTGCCATTGCTTAAGCGCTTGACCAATAACCAGCACCACAAATGTTTAGTTGTTGATGATTCGATGACCGTTCGTCACCATGTTGTTCAGCTATTAGAACATCAATATATTCAAACGCTTCAAGCCGAAAATGGACAAAAAGCCATTGAGCTCATCGAGCAAAATCCCGACATCACCTTGGTTTTGACAGATCATGACATGCCGGTAAAAGACGGCATCACTATGATCCGAGAACTGCGCCAAAAGCTGGATAAAAACCAACTGGCTATCCTAGGCATCTCTGGCAGTGACGACCACACCATGACCGCACGCTTTCTGAAGGCTGGCGCTAACGACTTTTTATATAAACCCTTCAACCAAGAGGAATTTTTCTGTCGTGTCCATCAAATCTTAGACATGAAAGAAGCGACTACCGAATTGTTCCGGATGGCCAACCAAGATTCATTAACTGGCTTATGGAATCGTCGATTTTTATTTGGTCAAGCTTGTTGCGGATGTGAACAGCGCAACATCGCGATGCTAGATATCGATTTCTTCAAAAAGGTGAATGATAATTACGGGCACGACGGCGGGGATGCAGCCTTGGTGATGGTAGCGAATATCCTGAAGATCTATTTCCCAGAAGACGTGATTGCACGCTTTGGTGGTGAAGAGTTCTGTATACAATCTTGTGGCAGTTATGATGAATTCGTCAATCGACTGGAACAAATGCGTCAACGTGTAGAGAAAACACCCGTACCTTATCAGGACGAGAGTATTCAAGTAACGATTAGCGTTGGAGTATCAAACATCGACGGCAACCTTGACCAACAGATTAAGGTAGCGGACGACCGGCTGTATCAAGCAAAAGGGAATGGCCGAAATCAGACCATTTACCAGTAACGAACATTCACTGCTCAGAAAAAATAAAACCCAGCGCGAAGCTGGGTTTTTCTGTTTAGGATTCACATATTAAGCAATGCGATCTTTTTCCCATGCAGCAAGTTTTTCAGCACGTAGTGCTTCACGAGCTTCACGCTTTTTACGCGCATCACATGGTTCAGGACAGTTACATACCTTCTCGATGCCTACCGCACCAAGACCACCACAACTGCCTTTCACTACCTTCTTCTGGAAGATGTAGCCAACTGCCATCGCGGCAATCACCGCAACAAAGACAGCAAAAGTAATTAGAAATGTACTCATTGGGACATGCTCACTAAGTTGTTATTTCTTCATGAACGGCTTGTATGCTTCCGAAGCCAGTTCTTTAAAACCATCGTCCGTTTTCACAATCATGAAAACTGGGATGTTATTTTCATTCGCGATTTCCATGCCTTTGTCTTCACCTAGCACCATAATACCAGTAGCAAGGCCATCAGCTGTCATCGACGACTTATCCAGTACCGTTACAGACACTACCTTATGATGAATAGGTTTGCCTGTTTGAGGATTGATGATATGAGAGTATCGCACACCATTGCTCTCAAAGTAATTACGATAGTCACCGCTTGTTGCAATTGCCATATCACCAGGCTCAATAATTTCTTGGATTGAGCGCTCATCAACAGTTGGCTTTTCAATCGCGATGCGCCATGGCACACCTTCGCGGTTAAGGCCTTTCAAGCGCATCTCACCACCAACTTCCACCATATAGTTGTGAATGCCTTGAGAGTGCAAGTAATCGGCTACTACATCCACCCCCCAACCTTTCGCAATAGTCGATAGGTCCACGTATAGGTTCGGGATGTCTTTTGACATCTTGTTACCTTCAACGGAAAGATGATGAATGCCAGTATTCGCTTTGCGTGCTGCCAGTTCTTCATCTGAAGGCACCACATCAGGGCGCGCTTCAGGGCCAAACCCCCAAAGATTAACCAATGGTCCTACCGTTACATCAAGTGCACCTAAAGTAAGACCGTTAAGACGAATCGCTTCTTTCACTACCGTAGCGGTTTGTGGCGAGACTTCAAACGGTTCACTGGTTTGATGCTGATTAAATCGACTCAGCTCTGAATCTTCACGGTATGTCGACATTTGATCGTTCACTTCTTCAAGTAAGCGATCAATCTCTGCCTGCAAGACATCTGGTTTTGGTAAACCATCTTGCTCGATGTATTTGATGTTATAAGTCGTACCCATTGTTGGGCCACTTAGGTGAATTTGATCTGCTGGTTGGTCACAGCCAGCTAAAACCAATAGAGAAGCGAATGCAACAAGCCATTTACTCACTTGTTTACTCCTATTGTTGTTAAATTGATATGGAAAATGGGTTCTCTTGAGATAAACCGATTTCCTATAGCAACTGTTGAATATCATTTTGTATTTTACAAAAAAGAATGGCTAGCTCTTAGAGAGCTAGCCATAGATTCAATCACTTAGAGGGATTAACCACCGAAGTCATCTAGTAGGATGTTTTCATCCTCTACACCTAGATCTTTTAGCATGCCGATTACAGCAGCGTTCATCATAGGTGGACCACACATGTAGTATTCACAATCTTCTGGTGCTTCGTGATCACGTAAGTAGTTCTCGTAAAGAACATTGTGAATGAAGCCTGTGTAACCATCCCAGTTATCTTCTGGCATAGGGTCAGACAGAGCACAGTGCCATACGAAGTTATCGTTGTCAGCCGCTAGGCCATCAAAGTCTTCTACGTAGAACATTTCACGCTTAGAACGTGCACCATACCAGAATGACATCTTACGCTTAGAGTGCAGACGTTTTAGCTGGTCGAAGATATGAGAACGCATTGGAGCCATACCTGCACCACCACCAACGAATACCATTTCAGCGTCAGTGTCTTTCGCGAAGAACTCACCGAATGGACCAGAAATCGTACACTTGTCACCTTCTTTTAGAGACCAGATGAACGATGACATGATACCAGGTGGTACGTCTGGGTTGTTCGGCGGCGGAGTCGCGATACGAACGTTAAGCATGATGATACCGTGTTCTTCTGGGTAGTTAGCCATAGAGTACGCACGGATCGTTTCTTCGTTTACCTTAGACTCGTAGCGGAACAGGTTAAATTTATCCCAATCACCACGGTACTCTTCAGGTACATCGAAGTCAGCGTATTTAACGTGGTGAGCTGGCGCTTCAATCTGGATGTAACCACCAGCACGGAAAGGTACTGATTCGCCATCTGGGATTTGTAGCTTAAGCTCTTTGATGAATGTTGCTTTGTTATCGTTAGAGATAACTGAACATTCCCACTTCTTAACGCCGAAGATTTCTTCAGGAAGCTCGATGTCCATGTCAGTTTTCATTGCAACTTGACATGCTAGACGCTCACCTTCACGTGCTTCACCTTTAGTAATATGGTCAAGCTCGGTAGGTAGGATGTCGCCACCACCTGATTTAACTTTTACGCGACACTGACCACATGAGCCACCGCCACCACAAGCAGAAGATACGAATACGCCAGCACCAGCTAACGCAGATAGTAGCTTACCACCTGGTTGTGTAACGATCGCCAGTGAAGGGTCATCGTTCACAGAAATTGTAATGTCACCTGTTGGTACAAGCTTAGACTTAGCGAAAAGAATCACTAGTACTAGCGCAAGTACGATCAGAGTAAACATCACTACACCAAGAATAATGTCCATTGACTATTCCTTAATTAATGCGGTTTACCCGACTTACAGTTGAACACCAGAGAAAGACATGAAGCCTAACGCCATCAGACCTACAGTGATGAACGTGATACCAAGACCACGTAGACCAGGAGGTACGTCTGAATACTTCATCTTCTCACGGATACCTGCAAGAGCAACGATTGCTAGCATCCAGCCCACACCAGAACCGAAGCCGTAAACAACAGATTCAGCAAAGTTGTAGTCACGTTGTACCATGAAAGATACACCACCGAAGATCGCACAGTTTACTGTGATCAGCGGTAGGAAGATGCCAAGCGCGTTGTACAAAGGTGGGAAGAAACGGTCAAGAACCATCTCTAGAATCTGTACAAGTGCCGCAATTACACCGATAAAGGTGATGAAGTTTAGGAAGCTAAGGTCTACGCCCTCAACTAACGCGTTCTCTTTTAGAACTAGGTTGTAAACTAGGTTGTTCACAGGAACCGCGATAGTAAGTACTACCACTACTGCAACACCCAGACCAAAAGAGGTCTTAACTTTCTTAGATACGGCAAGGAAAGTACACATACCTAGGAAGAAAGACAGTGCCATGTTTTCGATGAAAATCGATTTAACTAGCAGACTGATGTAATGTTCCATGACGTCCTTACTCCTTCGCTTCGATTTGTTCAGGTCTGATAATGCGGATAGCCCAGATCATGAAACCGATTAAGAAGAATGCTGATGGTGCAAGTAGCATCAGGCCGTTTGGCTGGTACCAACCACCGTTGCTCACTAGAGGTAGTACTTCTAGGCCAAATAGTTTGCCTGAGCCAAATAGCTCGCGGAAGAAACCAACAGTGATAAGAACGAAACCGTAACCAAGACCGTTACCGATACCATCAATTAGAGATGGGATTGGCGCAGACTTCATCGCAAATGCTTCAGCACGACCCATTACGATACAGTTCGTAATGATCAGACCTACGAATACAGATAGCTGTTTAGAGATATCGTATAGGTATGCTTTAAGCACTTGGTCTACCACGATTACTAGAGATGCGATGATCGCCATTTGAACGATGATACGCACACTGTTAGGAATGTGGTTACGGATTAAAGAAACAGAGAAGTTCGACAGTGCGGTTACGAATGTTACCGCTAGTGTCATTACAAATGCTGTTTCTAGTTTAGTTGTTACTGCAAGAGCAGAACATACACCAAGAACCTGCAACGCGATCGGGTTGTTATCCAACACCGGCGCCATAATGCTCTTTTTAATGTTTTGTGCGCTAGACATTAGTTCAGACCTCCGTCACGAACTTTTGCTAGGAATGGACCAAAGCCCATGTCACCTAACCAGAAGTCGAATGTACCTTGAACACCGTTACCAGTTAGTGTCGCACCAGATAGGCCGTCAACGCCGTGTTCAGAACCTTCTGGAGCACCACCTTTAACAATCTTGATTGCTGGTTTGTGGTTCTCGTCGAATAGTTTCTTGCCAACGAATTGAGCACGCCATGCTGGGTTCTCTACTTCACCACCAAGTCCAGGAGTTTCACCTTGCTCGTAGTAAGTGATACCAGACACAGTGTCACCGTCAGTTTCAACCGCAACGAATGCGTACATCATTGACCAAAGACCTGTACCGTGAACAGGGATGATAACTTTAGATACTTCATCACCGCTTTTCACTAGGTAAACGATACCTGTATTAGCACGACGTAGGATCTTAGCTTTGTCTTCATCAGCTGTTAGCTTGATAGACTCTGCAGGATCTTTCGCTGCTTTACGTTGGTCATAGTTAGCTGCTGTAGAACCGTCTTCTGCAGTCTCGACAAAATCACCTGTTTTGAAGTCAACTAGACGAGGTTCAATGTACTCAGCAAATAGCTCAGGTACTTTTTTACCGTCAGCTTCAATGCCAGCAACTTCTACAATCTTTGATTGCTTATCTAGGACAGCGTTAGCTTTTTGCTTATCACGCAGGCCTACTGCCGCTGTTGATACGATGATTGAACAAACAAGGCTCAACCCGATAACAACACCCAGCGTCTTTTTAATGCTGTCGTTATTACTTGCCATAGCGTGCTAGTCTCCGCTTGATGTTCTTCTCGATAACTACATGGTCGAACAGAGGTGCGAATAGGTTCGCGAATAGAATCGCCAGCATCATACCTTCTGGGTATGCTGGGTTAACTACACGGATCATCACACACATTGCACCGATAAGGATGCCGTACCACCACTTACCACCGTTGGTAAATGAAGCTGATACTGGGTCCGTCGCCATGAAGAACATACCGAATGCAAAACCACCTAGAACTAGGTGCCAGTGCCAAGGCATGTTGAACATTGGGTTGGTGTCAGAGCCAATCACGTTGAACAACGTAGACACTGCAATCATACCGATCATTACACCCGCAATGATGCGCCATGAAGCGATTCGCATGTATACGATCATCGCTGCACCGATCATTAGAGCTAGAGTCGATACTTCACCAATTGAACCTGGGATGTTACCGATGAAAGCATCCATCCAAGTGATAGGAGCGCCAGTGATGTTGTTGATCAACGCGCCGCTACCGCCGTGAGCCCATTGGCTAAGAGCAGTTGCACCAGAGAAGCCGTCAGCTGCTGTCCATACTACGTCACCCGAGATTTGAGCTGGGTAAGCGAAGAATAGGAACGCTCGGCCTGCAAGTGCAGGGTTAAGGAAGTTACGACCAGTACCACCGAAGATCTCTTTAGCTACAACAACACCAAATGTGATACCCAGTGCCGCTTGCCATAGAGGTAGCGTTGGTGGAACGATAAGTGCGAATAGAATAGAAGTTACAAAGAAACCTTCGTTAACTTCGTGCTTACGCACCATACAGAAAAGCACTTCCCAGAAACCACCAACAATAAATACTGTTGCGTAGATTGGTAGGAAGTAAGTCGCACCTAGTAGCATTTTACTGCCAACACCTGCTTCAGCACCTATGGTGCCGCCAAGCATTTCTGTTAGCCAGTAGTGCCAGTTACCAGAGATAACTGTCGCTAGTTGATCACCAGCGTACATGTGGTTAAGTGCTGCGATAGCTTGGCCACCCGCGTTGTACATACCCCAGAACATTGCTGGGAATACCGCGAACCAAACCATGATCATGATACGTTTTAAGTCAACGCTATCACGGACGTGCGAGCTACGTTTTGTTACTAGACCTGGCGTGTAGAAAAGCGTTGCCGCTGCTTCGTACAGTGCAAACCATTTTTCGTGTTTGCCGCCTGGTTCAAAATGATGCTCGATATCCTCTATGAATTTCTTAAGCATGGATTACCCTTCCTTCACAATGGTATCTAGGCATTCACGAAGTAGCAGACCGTACTCGTATTTACCAGGACATACAAAGGTGCACAATGCTAGATCTTCTTCATCCAGTTCAAGCGCACCCAGTGTTTGAGCACTGTCAGTATCGCCTGCACATAGATCACGAAGCAGCAAAGTAGGCTCCATATCAAGTGGCATTACACGTTCGTAGTTGCCAATTGGAACCATTGCACGATCACTACCGTTAGTCGTTGTTGTCATGTTGAACAACTGACCTTTAAAGATGTGACCAAGGAAAGATTTCGTGATTGAGAATTTGTTTTTACCAGGAACAGCCCAGCCAAACAGTTCTTTCTCACGACCTTCACGCAGGACAGAAACCTGCTGATGGTAACGACCAAGGTAAGCATGTGGACCAGACGCGTGAGTACCTGAAAGTACAGAGCCTGAAATCACACGAACTTCACCTGGCATCAATTCGCTGTCAGTTAGGTCTTCAAGAGAAGCACCTACAACAGTACGAAGAAGACGTGGGTTATTCACTACAGGACCAGCAAGAGATACAACACGATCTGTGTATAGCTCACCAGTAAGGAATAACTTACCGAACGCAATAACGTCTTGGTAGTTGATGCTCCAAGCCACGTTTTGTGCATTTACTGGGTATAGGAAATGCATGTGGGTGCCAGCAAGACCTGCTGGGTGAGGGCCATCGAAGACGTGTTCTTCTACGTTAGACTGAGAAGAGCGTGGCAAACTAGTGCCAGATTTACATACGTAAACCTTGTCTTCTGTCAGGGCTGAAAGAATGTCTAGACCTGCAACGAATGCTTCTTGTTGTTCATTAATGATCAACTCAGGCTGAGCTGCTAGTGGATTAGTATCCATTGCAGTTACAAAGATAGCCTTAGAATTTGAATCGATTGCTGGAACCTTGCTAAACGGACGAGTACGTAAAGCGGTCCAAAGGCCAGAATCAACCAGTTGAGTCTTGATCGCTTCACGATCTAGATTTGCTAGTTGAGCTGCTTCGAACTTATCAAATGTTACCTGCTCTTCGCCTGCCACTTCAATCACTACAGATTGAAGAACACGCTTAGCGCCACGGTTAACTTCGATCACTTTACCGGCTGCTGGTGCTGTGAACTTAACGCCAGGGTTCTTTTTGTCTTCAAAAAGAACTTGCGCTTTTTTCACTTCATCACCAACGCGGACATGCATGGTAGGACGCATGCCAACGTACTCTTCGCCAAGCAAGGCGACTTTTTTGATGGTCTTACCATCATTAATCACCTGGGATGGAGTTCCTGCGATAGGAAGATCCAAGCCCTTCTTTATTGTAATCATACGCACTTGCACTACTTTTATCGGGAAAAAGATTCTTTTGATTGCGTAACTTTTAGACACGACATCAGTGTCCGGTTTCGATGTTGTTTAAAACATCAAAATCGCAACATCCTATTAATTATCTCGTCACAAATATTAGGCGAGATTTATCAGGTGCGGTAGTCTAGCATTTTTTAGGAACTTGATGCCATGACCAATCTTAGGAAAGGAGGGTTTATTTCGGTAGAATTGAGTGTAAAAGGTTAAAGAATAGTCATAACTTTGACCCATCGCACAAATGCCAAATCCCTTGCATCTGCTAAGGAAATAAAACATTCACGCTTTGAAACATGCGTTAATTTTCATTCATTTGTTGAAACACTGTTAACACATTTTTTAACCTTTATTTGTGCCACATTTTAATCCCGTAAAGATGTAAAACAAAAAAAGATGGTCGAAACCATCTTTCTAAATCAGTGTTTTAATTACACTCTAACGACCGCCACCCATACACATCGGACTATCTGGTGCACCGTCTTGCTCTTGTTTCCATTCTTCATTGGTGTAGGTATGAATCGCCAATGCGTGAATGTGATTATCAAGTTCATCAGCCAGTACAGTGTGTACTTGACGGTGACGCCCAATGAGGCGCTGACCAGCGAATGCATCACTGACCACTATCACTTTAAAGTGACTTTCTGAACCCGGTGGAACGTTGTGCATGTAACTCTCATTGATCACTTTCAAATAATTAGGTTGCAACTCACTATGCAGTTTCTTTTCTATGATTTCTTGGATCATATTTCATCCTCATCGATGCCAATTCGCTAAGTATATACTCTCGATTGGCAAATTAAATAAGCGAACTCATATTCCCCTCTCTTTCAATGTGCCATGATTTAGCAAAAGCCTGTGAAAATCAGTAAATTTGACAGCTTTTTGTATCTTGAGCTCTCATCATTTGCGACAATAATCACTTATTTCCAAATTGACTTACGTTTAGCTATGAAAACCGAACTGAATCTTCACGAGAGAAGCCTATCGCTTCATCGTTTCCCTAAGCGCTCTAACGAGACTCTTCAAGCATGGGATGCGGGGGATGAGTACCTCATCAATCACGTGGAAGAGTTAGCAATACCAGATAACCAAAACATTGTTGTTATTAACGATAGCTTCGGCGCTTTGGCATGTTGGTTTTCGGACAATCACAATGTCACCCTCATGAGTGACTCCTTCATCTCACACAAGGGTGCACAGCAAAACCTCGAAGATAACCAATGTAAGCCAGTCGCCTTTCTCACTACGATGGACGATATCCCTGAGAATACAGACTTGGTCTTGATGCAATTGCCAAAAAGTAATCGCCACCTAGTTTGGTTATTAAGTCAACTACGTAAAACGCTACCTGACTCTTGCCCAATTATTGCCGTCAACAAAGCAAAAGAGATTCACACTTCAACACTTAAATTGTTTGAAAAACACTTAGGTGAGACAAAAACGTCTCTCGCGTGGAAAAAACATCGTTTGGTGTTTTCTAATGCTAATGCACTGCCAGTCCTAGAAGTCGATCCGATGACCGTTTGGGGAGTAGATGGAGAAAACATTCAACTGAAAAACCTACCAAATGTTTACTCAGGCGAAAGTCTGGACTTAGGTGCACGTTTTATGCTTCAACACCTACCTCAAGATCCAACGTTGAAACACATCATCGACCTCGGCTGTGGCAACGGTGTGCTATCAGTGAAAATGGGCCAATTAAACCCTCAAGCCCGCCTAACGAGTGTGGATGAAAGCTTTATGGCTATCGAGTCAGCTAAACAAAACTTAGTTGATAACCTAGGCGAACCTTACGACATTCAATGCATTGCAAATAACTGTTTGGATGGTTTTAACCCTGATAGTGCTGACATGGTGATGTGTAACCCACCATTCCACCAACAACAAGCAGTAACCGACCATATCGCTTGGCAGATGTTCTGCGACTCTAAACAAATTTTGAACAAAGGTGGCAGATTACTAGTCATAGGTAACCGTCACCTTGGTTACGATGCGAAGCTAAAACGTCTGTTTGGCGATAAAAATGTGAAACTAGTCGCTTCTAACAGTAAGTTCGTGATTTTACAGGCAACAAAAGATCCTGCTAAATTAGGCGCAAAGCAATAAAGCCCTGACTTTAGCAACATGTTTAAAAGGAATAATAAAATGAGAAAACTGGTACTCGCGGCTTCGGTTGCCTTGCTTGCTGCATGTTCAGCGCCACAACAACCACAACTGAACCTACAGGCTGAATCGACACTAAGCACTAACCCGATCGTGCAAGGCAAGACGTACAGCTTAACCAGTAAAGACGTTCGTGCAGCGCAATACGTTGCACTTGTCGATAACGGACGCTCTAACATTCTGCCAATCCATGCCAAGCAAAACCTACGTATTTCGCTAGAAGAGGCGCTAGAGAAACAGTTCTCTTCTCAAGGTTTTCACTCGGATTTAAACAGCGATAATTCTATTCAATTAGAAGTACAAGAAGCGCTAGTCAACGTTAAACATTCTGTGATGGAAAACGAGATGGACGCGAAAGTGATTCTTGAAATCACCGCAGAAACTCCGCAAGGCAAGCTAGTTAAGACCTATACTGGTACAGCTAAACGCTCAGGCACACTTAGCGCTTCAGACTCAGACATTGAACAAACATTGAATGATGTCGTGGCTTTAACTCTGAAGGAAATCGCAAACGATCCTGAGCTTCGTCAATACATGCAGGAGCGATTCTAATGTTACGCAAAGCGATTCTTTCTTTGGCACTATTAAGTTGCAGTGTTTTTGCAGGCCCTAAAGTGGCGTTTGAAACAACACTAGGTAACTTTACTGTTGAGCTTAATGAAGAGAAAGCACCTATTACTGTCGCTAACTTCCTTAAATACGTGGAAGATGGCAGTTACGAAGGTACCATTTTCCACCGTGTTATCCCTGGTTTTATGGCGCAAGGTGGCGGCTTCAACCAAGACATGCAGATGCAAAAAACTTACGCGCCAATCAAGAACGAGGGTAACAACGGCTTGAACAACGACCGAGCAACGATCGCTATGGCTCGTACAAACGCACCTGATTCTGCAACACGTCAGTTCTTTATTAACCTCGTCGACAATGACTTCTTAAACTATGGTGCTCGCCCACCTGGTTATGCGGTATTTGGAGAAGTGACGGAAGGTTTTGACGTCATTCAGAATATGGCGAAGCAGCCAACCAAGTCTATCGGTCGCATGCGCGATGTCCCAGAGACGCAAATCGTCATTACCAAAGCAACTCTACTCAAGTAGCCAAAACCATAAGCCCTTTGAATATTCGAAGGGCTTTCTCTTTTAGTGGCTCTATTTTAACGGATTGATTTATGTCTTCATTACCTTCCATCACTTGGTTGGAAACGGTAAAAAGTTACCTCGATAAACGCCTACTTTGGGTTTTCATGCTGGGTTGTTCCAGTGGTTTCCCTTGGGTCCTTATCGGATCTAATATGTCTGGCTGGCTAAAAGATGCGGGCCTGACGCTTTCTGCTATCGGTTACTTTGGTAGCGTGTTCGCGGTTTACGCGATCAATTTTATGTGGGCACCTCTGGTAGACCGACTTAAACTGCCCATTTTGCATCGTTTGCTTGGGCAACGTCGAAGCTGGATATTCCTTTGCCAAAGTATCGTGTTAGTGGCGACGCTGTTTATTGCCGGTGTAAACCCTGCCGAGAATCTTGTGTTGGCATCATTACTAGCACTCTGCATTGCGACCGCTTCTGCGACACAAGATATTGCTATTGATGCTTTCCGTATCGATACCTTCCCAAAAACAGAAGAATCTAAACTGCCACAAGCTTCTGCTATGGCGGTGATTGGTTGGTGGACGGGTTACTCACTCCCTGGGTATCTAGCCTTTATCAATGCAGACAGTATCGGTTGGAATGGTGTCTACTACGGAATGGCGTTTATTGTCATTTTACTGATGATTTTTACGCTGTTGGTCGGTGAACCGAAAACCCAACGAGAGCAACTTCAATCTGAAGCTGAGCAACGCCATAAAGAAGTGGTGGGTTCTAAAGTAGTAGCTTGGTTTACCGTAACGGTTGTAGAGCCCTTCTTAGACTTCTTTAACCGAAATGGTGTTCGCGTCGCTATCACGCTATTGCTGTTTGTTTTCTTATTTAAGATAGGTGAAGCTTTCTTAGGTCGAATGTCGATTGCCTTCTACAAAGAAATTGGATTTAGCAATGAACAAATTGGCTATTACTCTAAATTGATTGGTTGGGGCGCAACCATGTTGTTCACCTTTGTCGGCAGTATGTTTAATGTGAAGTTTGGTATCGTACGCGGCTTAATGATAGGTGGTATCGCAATGGCAGCAAGTAACCTGATGTTTGCTTGGATTGCGAAAGTGGGTCCAAACGAGCATCTTTACTTGGCAACGATCATTGTCGACAACTTTACAACGGCATTCTCGACCGTTGCATTTGTGTCCTTCTTGACTATCTTAACCGGACAAGCCTTCTCGGCAACTCAATACGCCTTGCTTGCATCTCTTGGCAACTTTGGTCGCACTACCCTCGCCTCTTTCAGCGGGGAACTGGTGGATTATCTCAATGATTGGACGACTTTCTTCATACTAACCGCATTGATGGTTGTGCCTAGTTTGATCATGCTTTATTCACTCAGACACTACTTTACTGAGCTACTTGAGAAAGCAAGGCAAAGAGATTAAAGAAAAATGATTGAAAAAAACCACCGAGATTCGGTGGTTTTTTGGTTTTGTCTGCCGCAGTGTTTAAGGGTACATACCTTTACCAAACAAGTTAAAGATTCTTGCTACGCCTTGTGTAAATATCATCGGCTCGGTGAGTACGGTTAAACATAAACAGTCTTCACCTGCTTTAGTAAATGGGCTGTGTTTAACAGACGCATCTCTGACAAGTACATCACCCACTTCGTAGTGACCATCTTCATCACTAAATCCACCGTGCAAAACCAACGTTGACTCTTGCCCTTTGTGTGTATGCTGAGGAATTCTCACGTCTTCACTTATGTACATAAGATTGACACGTGCATCTTCGCCCAAATCAATCTGTGCGCTGTAGACTTTACCACCGTAACTCTTCCATTCACCGACTAGATCAGAAAAACGACTCAGCGTTTTCGGCAACTTAAAATCTTTACCAGCCACGGCAACTCGCGCAACATCTTTTATAATAATGCTGTCTGATTTTGGCTCAGCGGTGATGATGTCATTGAACATACTGTCAAATTCGACGTCATATTCCATCACCGAGCTTTCTATTACTACGTCGGCCTGCGCCGCTTCTAACTGGTTTACATACGCCCGGCATTTTGAACAGGTTTCTAGGTGAGTGGCAACCACCAAACCAGAAACTGCATCAATGCTTCCCGAAGCGTACGCCTCTAACAAGTTGTTATCTGGATGTTTGTTCATAATTGCTCCGTATGCATCGAATGCCTCAGTTTTTCTACCGCTAACCTCAACCGAGATTTCACAGTGCCCAAAGGTATGTCGAACAACTCAGCGACCTGTTGGTGCGGCAGTTCTTGAAGGTACACCGCTTGGAGTACTTCTCTTTGGTTTTTCGGCAGTATGTCTAAAAATTTGACTACCTGATCTTTGAGCATATCTTGCTCTGGTGAGTAATGGTCAACCAAATCAGGCGGGTAATAATCTGAAGGCCAAATGTCGTCAGAATGAATATGTAAGTCTTTGCCTTTCTGCTTTCTCAGCAAATCAAAACAGAGATTACGAATTATGGTGTAAATCCATGTGGATAACGCACTCTTTGTACCATCGTACAAATGAGCTTTCTGCCAAACGGTTGCCATGGTCTCTTGTACCATCTCCAAAGCAACTTGCTCGTTTCCAACATGCTTGTAGGCGAACTGTTTCAACTTAGGCGCATAAAAACGAAAGACAAATTCGAACGCATTTTTATCCCGCGCCTTCACCTTGTCCATGTATTCATTCCAATCGCTACGCCCAAGTTTCTGCGGGCTTTCACTCATCATAATCGGCCTTAATCATTGGGAGGAGTGCCCTCCTCCCCCTTCGTCCTTAGTCTGTGATGTCATCAACGATTAGGTTGAAGCCACCATTGTTGCCATCATCGATAGCGACTACTTGGTATACGACGCCATTCTTTACCGTTACGGGTGCAGAATCTATGGCTACTGTAGATGGGTCACCGGCAACCGTCACCGTCACAAAATAAGACCCTTCCGTCACGTATACGCCTTGTACACTTTCTTTGTACGCAAAATTAGCTATTGCTGGATCACTTCCTTCGATTCCCGCGCTAGAAGTGAGATAAATATCGACCATTTCAGCCACAGGATTCGCAGCTGCATGCGTTACGTTCAAGGTTGCGCTGGTTGCAACTGCACGACGCATGTCTTCAACGACCAGTGGTTCGATTGCAATTGCAGGAGTGACAACACCAACTGCATAAACGCTATAATCCATACCGCCTTTCACTTCTAAACCGTCAACATCGATAATTGGGTCCGTCGTTGTGCCATCGACAAACACATCAATATCATAAGCTTTTGGCGCAAGGTCCAAGTACCCTCGAATCTGTTTAAACTCCAAATCCGCAAGCGGAGCAAACGCAGCGCCATCAACGTGGACGTCTACAACCGGAGCACCGTCAACTAAGTGCCCTACTCGCACTTCGGCTTGGCTTCCCATATCTTCAAGTATAGAAGAGCCAGAACCATCTAATACCACTAACTTCACCGGAGAGGTGCTATTTGAATCACCAGTCTTAATAGCAGCAATGGTCAAATTAGCATTGGCTGGGAGAGGAATGGTTCCCGAATCAAACGCTACTGTGTCACCCACGGCCAATCTCACTTGGTAATCGCCTGCAGGAATATTCAGCACATCCGTTGACGCTTTATAAGCGAGATTAGTAATCGGTGATGAATCTGCCAAGGCTGCACCGGGTGCAGTAACATAAAGGTCTACAGCTGGGACGCCAGAAGCGGCATGTACCACCTGAACATCTAAGCTGTTAGCATCCGCCATCGAAGTCGCGCTACGAGTAACAATTAAAGGTTCAACAGGATTTGGTGTTCCTGAAGCGTCACCCACGACAAATGCTGTATAGTTTAGGTCCGAGTCGAGATCTAATGAAGTTTTTGGTACGACAGTTACCGTTTCAGCGCCTGGAAGCTGTACATCAACTTGAACAGAGTTACTGCCCTCAGGTAACTTCACATATCCCGACCCGACGCCATAGTCTACGCCGGTTAACGCCGCTCCATCATTTATCCAAACGTTAGCCAACGGCGCGTCAGCGGAAGCATGTACTGCTTGAAGGTTTGAATATTCTATCGAGTCGCTATCTGAGCCGCAGGCAGCAATCCCTAGCACAGCAACCAGCGTTACTGCAGTTTTGGTTAGTCCTTTCATATCCTTGTCTCTCTTTGAGGTGGGGCTTCGATGGCATCATTAAGAAAATCGAGTGCCGGAAGACAGTCCTCTGCACTCACCAATCGTTCAAATAGAGCGCTGTCCAATGGCAATAGCTCGAGCCATCTTTGCACTACCCACGATGGGTCATCATAAAAACGATGTTGGTAAAGTGTCCCTAGTTGAGGAAACTGTTCGTACACGTGAGCGAGTTGATGACTTAGGTAAATGAAGTCTGGTGACGACAAAGGCTGCTGCCAGTTGTCTAACCACTCAACCTCTGCATGACGCAAACCATCTGAGTCTGCTCTAATTCGCTTGACCGTAAACCGTTTTTCACCGACTACGGTGATACCAAGAAGCCCATCACTGAGTGTTTCAAAATCAACGATGGTGACCAAAGTTCCGATGGATGACACATTTCCCACCGCTTTAGGGTCCCCCTCACTACCGACAAGACAAACACCAAAACCCACGTTTTGGAGGCTGCATTCTTTTACCATTCTTGTGTAACGTGGCTCAAAAATACGCAGATTCATTTTGCCTTCCGGTAAAACTACTGAGGTTAATGGGAATAACATGACTTCTTTCATTCAAACGTCCTCTTTGGTTCCCACACTCATACGAACGGACTATTAGTCAGATCACTAACGATTTATGTTGGTTAATCGACTGGCTTAAAAAGTCATAAAAACGTTTACGCAAACGACACTCGTCACATATTTATTGCAAATCAATGCAACAACCAAAAAGTTCCGTGAAATAAATGAATTTCGTGACAAGCCTCACTAAAAACCTTCATTTTTGCATCCTTTATCACTTTCATTTGAGATTTTTATCGCTATTATTCCCGCCAATTGGAAAGCGCGGCACAGATTGCGTGTTCTGAATCATTACAAACATAGAGAGTCCCCTTATGCGTAAATCACTTTTAGCTCTTAGCCTTCTAGCGGCTACTTCAGCTCCAGTTATGGCTGCTGACTACTCAGACGGTGACATCCACAAGAACGATTACAAGTGGATGCAATTCAACCTAATGGGTGCATTTGACGAACTTCCTGGTGAGTCTTCACACGATTACCTAGAAATGGAATTCGGCGGCCGCTCTGGTATCTTCGACCTTTACGGTTACGTTGACGTGTTCAACCTAGCAACAGACAAAGGCAGCGATAAAGTAGGCGCACCTAAGATCTTTATGAAGTTTGCTCCTCGTATGTCTATCGACGGCCTAACTGGTAAAGACCTGTCTTTCGGTCCAGTTCAAGAGCTATACGTTGCAACGCTAATGGAATGGGACGGTACAGATTTCAAAACTAACCCATTCTCTGTAAACAACCAGAAAATCGGTCTAGGTTCTGACGTAATGGTTCCTTGGTTGGGCAAAATCGGCCTGAACCTATACGGTACTTACGATGGCAACCGTAAAGACTGGAACGGTTTCCAAATCTCAACTAACTGGTTCAAACCATTCTACTTCTTCGAGAACGGTTCATTCATTTCTTACCAAGGTTACATCGATTACCAATTCGGTATGAAAGACGAATACACTACTGCAAGCAGCGGTGGCGCTATGTTCAACGGTATCTACTGGCACTCAGACCGCTTCGCGGTTGGTTACGGTCTAAAAGGCTACAAAGACGTATACGGCATCAAAGATACAGATGGCTTCAAGTCAACAGGCTTCGGTCACTACCTAGCTGTAACTTACAAGTTCTAATAGAACCGATAAGTTCCCCAAAAATGGCGCCTCTTGGCGCCATTTTTATTTGCTTTCCTTCTTTCCCTCATTATCCTTGCAGCAAACCTTTTTAATGAGAGCGTTTGGTGAATATTCTTATCCTTGGACCTGGAGCCGTTGGCTCACTCTGGGCGACCAAATTCCAACTTGCCGGACACAACGTCTCCTTGTGGGGAAGAACCTCAGATAGTAAGCAACTGCTTCAACTTGATGACTCTCCTGCAATTAATTTTGCTAATCAACACCTTCCTTCTGTACAAGCCGCAGACCTGATTGTTGTGACAGTAAAAGCATGGCAAGTGGACGAAGCGATAACCCCTCTTTTGCCGTATATCAACACTGATACCATTGTAATGCTGATGCACAATGGCATGGGAACAGCACCACTTTTGGAAACAAAGCTCACTGATAACCCTATCGTGATTGCAACCACCACACACGGTGCCTATAAACCAAGCAAAGCACAGGTTCTTCATACTGGTCATGGTCACACCCAATTAGGTGGTTTTAATACCAAAGGCAATCAATGCGAATTTCTCGCGCAAGTGATGAACCACGCTTTACCAGAAGTCAGTTGGAACCCAAATATCAACGCTGCATTGTGGACCAAGCTTGCGATCAATTGCGCTATCAACCCTCTGACGGCCATTCATCAATGTAAAAATGGTGAGCTTGCCGCTCCGGAATTTGCCACCGAGTTGGCGAACATCACCCGCGAGTTGGTGGAGGTCATGAATAAAGAACAGATAAAGGTCGATTTTGATTCTCTTCACACCACTGTTATGCAAGTGGTGAACGCAACAGCAGCCAACTACTCTTCAATGAGACAAGATGTTTTTCACCAACGTCGCACCGAAATTGATTTTATTACCGGTCATTTGCTGAAAGCTGCTGAAAAGCATCACATTAGTACGCCAGAGAACGCCAAACTCTATCAACGCATCAAACAGATTGAACAAAGCTGGACAGAACAATGAATAAAAAGATCTTAGTACCTATCGCTCCGGGCACAGAAGAAATGGAAGCGGTAACCGTTATCGACTTAATGGTTCGAGCAGGCTATGACGTAACCATCGCAAGCGCAGATTTCGATGGTGCACTGACTATGAAAGCGTCTCGAGGCGTGACACTAACCGCGGATTGCAAGCTAGTTGATATTGCCGATGACGAGTTTGATGCGATTGTTCTGTCTGGGGGCGTAGGTGGTGCAGAAACCTTCCGTGATAGCACCATCATGATTGAGATCCTGAAACAGCACATGTACGAAGGTAAGCTGGTTGCGGCAATTTGTGCAGCGCCAGCTTTGGTTTTGCAACATCACAACCTTTACCCAGAAGCCTTGATGACATGTCATCCAAGTTTTCAATCTCATATTCCTGAAGACAAATGGCGAGCTAAACGTGTCACCATGGATGTGAATCACAACCTACTGACAAGTCAGGGGCCAGGAACCGCACTTGAGTTCGCGATGGAAATCATCATCAAACTTTCTGGTAAAGAACATGGATGGATGGTCGCAGAACCGCTAGTTACCATCCCAACACTGCATTATCACGAGTTCGGTGACGAATAATGTTTGACGTAAACGCTGTACGCGAACAGTTCCCAGCCCTAAATCAAGACGTAAACCAATCACCTTTGGTTTACCTTGATAGCGCAGCAACAACGCAAAAACCACAGTGCGTGATCGATGTGATTAGCCGTTACTACAGTGTACAAAATGCTAACGTGCACCGTGGCAGTCATAGCTTAACAGCCAACGCGACCAGCCAATTTGAAGCGGCTCGTGAAACCGTTGCGAATTTTATTGGGGCGAGCAGTTCAAAGGAAATCATTTGGACTCGAGGCGCAACCGAAGCACTAAATCTCATCGCGCAAACTTATGCTCGAAGCACACTCCAAGCCGGTGATGAAATCTTAATCAGTGAAATGGAACATCACGCGAACATCGTGCCTTGGCAAATTGTCGCAGAGCAAACGGGCGCGAAAATCGTTAAAGTTCCTATGACCTCCGATTGCCAGTTCGATATCAATGCGTTTGAAGCACTGTTGTCGGAGCGCTGTAAAATCGTGGCGTGTGCACAAATCACCAACGTCACTGGCTCTCGTCAACCTATCGAGAAAATCATCGCCATGGCACATACGGTAGGCGCAGTTGTCGTTGTCGATGGAGCGCAAGGTATCGTTCATGAACAGTTGAACTTGGCAGAGCTCGATGTCGACTTTTATGTCTTCTCTGGCCACAAGCTGTATGCACCTGCTGGGATTGGCGTACTGTATGGCAAGCTTGAGCTGTTAGAAGCGATGCCACCATGGCACGGCGGCGGCAAAATGGTTGAAAGAGTCTCGTTCGAGAAGACCACCTTCTCTGCCTTGCCGGGTAAGTTTGAAGCGGGTACACCGAACGTCGCCGGCGCGATTGCTCTAGCGAAAGCCATCGATTGGTACCAAGGCTTCGATCAAACCGCAGTAGAGGCACATCTGCATTCTCTGCAGAACAAGGCTTACCAAGCACTAAGCCAATTGGATGACATTCAAATCCTCGGTTATCAGCCGAATGCTTCAGTGCTTACTTTTGTAATGGATGGCGTTCACCACCAAGACATTGCCACGCTGCTTGATCAACAAGGTATCGCTATTCGCGCTGGACATCACTGTGCTCACCCTCTGATGGATGCGCTTAACGTCAAAGGCACGGTGCGTGTTTCTTTTGGTATCTACAATACGTTAGAAGATGTTGAGAAGCTGATTGCAGCAATCGAGAAAGCAGTCGATATGCTTTAACAATATAAATACCACTGTAGATTTATAGGAAAAGGGTTGAAACCGTTTGGCTTCAACCCTTTTCTTTATTCTGTTCTTAGTGCGGTTTTAACTAACGCCAACTACTGAGCTTGTACTTTGATCTGCTCAACAATCGCTTTCAAACCATTGCCACGCGATGGGCTTAGGTGAGCAATTAAACCCAGTTTTTCAAAGTAAGCATCAATATCAAACGCTTGGATTTGCTCTGCCGTTTTGCCATCGTAAGCCGCCATCACCAAGGCAATCAAACCACGCACGATACGCGCGTCAGAATCAGCGCAGAAGTGCCATACACCTTCTAGCTCTTTACTCACCAACCACACTAAGCTTTCACAGCCAGATACCGTAACTTGCTCTGATTTAAGCTCTTCAGGCATTTGAGGCAGCTTTTTACCCCATTGGATCACCTGACGGTAGCGGTCTTCCCAACCTTTAAATTGCTGCATGGTTGCGGCGATGTCTTCACTGGTGATGTCAGTGCCAAACGGCGAGACAGGGAAATCAGTCATGATGCACTCTCTTCTCTGAATTACTTCTTATGCTTTTGAATCAGCTTTTCAACGATGCGTGATACCGCAACAAAACCGAACGTTGCAGTTACAACCGTCGCCGCGCCAAAACCACTCGCACAGTCCATACGTTTTGGACCTTCTGCTGTCGATTTCACGCCACATACTGAACCATCGGCTTGTGGGTACTTCAATTGCTCGGTAGAAAACACACAATCGATACCAAACTTACGCGCTGGATTTTTTGGGAAGTTATGATGACGACGTAATGTATCTTTGATCTTCTTCGCCAGTGGATCTTGGATCGTCTTAGTCAGATCCGCCACCATGATTTGGGTTGGATCGATTTGACCACCAGCGCCGCCTGTCGTGATCACTTTAATCTTGTTACTACGGCAGTAAGCCAATAGAGACGCCTTTGCTTTTACGCTATCGATCGCATCCAGCACGTAATCGAACTCTTTGCTCAAGTACTCGTGCTGGTTATCTGGTGTGATGAAATCGTCAATCAGATTGACCTTACACTCTGGGTTAATCAGCTTAACGCGCTCTGCCATCACTTCAATTTTGCTTTGACCAACCGTGCCAGTCATCGCATGAATTTGACGGTTAATGTTGGTCACACACACGTCATCCATATCGATAAGCGTCAACTCACCAATACCAGTACGTGCGAGCGCTTCTACCGCCCATGAACCAACACCACCAATACCAATCACACACACGTGTGTAGCGCGAAGGATTTCTACTTCGCTATTGCCGTAGAGACGACGAGTGCCACCAAAACGTTGGTTATAGCTGTCAGATGCCGGAGTATCGAGTTCACGCATATTGAAGTTCCAGATGATCGATAGAAAAACAAAGAGTGCGATTTATACGCACTCTTTGAGGAAATGTCTAGATGATGAGAGGTGATTCCTCTCGCTAGGCAGCTATTGTAACTTCTCTGGCGGCAAAGCCCAAGGTGCTTGCGTTGGCGTGTTTTCCAAACCCAACTTCCACACGCGACCAAAGTGCTTGTAGTGACCCGCTTCTGTACCAGCACGTGGTCCCATACCGTGGTATAGATCGAGATGGTTTTGCTTCACCGCGCCGCCAGTGTCTAACACAATTAGAAGACGAAGCTGGTGCGCGCCACTCCATGTACCGTCTTTATTAAGCAATGGCACTTCCGCCAAAATTGGCGTACCCATAGGTAGAATCGAACGATCGCCTGCTACCGATGCCATTGGTAATAGTGGAATACCTGCAGAGCCCGTTACTGGCGCATCCGCTTGTGGAGCAAAGAACACATAAGAAGGGTTTTGCTCTAGCAACTCACGAACCGTTGCTTCATCATTCTTCATCACCCAGTCTTTGATGGCTTTGAGTGACATCTCTTCACGTGGCACTTCACCACGCTCAATTAGAATTCGGCCAATACTCACGTACGCTTTATTGTTCTTACCTGCGTAAGCAAAGTATTCCAGCGTATCGTCATCTTCGAAATGAACAAAGCCACTGCCTTGCACTTCCATCATGAATGGATCAATACGGTTGGGTGCGTAACCCAATACCAGACCTTGACCGTCTAACGCTCCGTTATAAATTTCTGCACGTGTTGGGCAGTTTGAACCACAATTTGGCTTGCCATAAACCGGGTACTTATATGTTGCATTTGGTTGATGACGCAATTCCATCACAGGAGAGAAATAGCCTGTGAACAACACGTTGCCCTTCTTATCACCACCACCAAGCTGCGCAGCTTGAATACCGTAAGCACTGAGCGCTGTCGTATCACCACTCTGCAATGCCCATTCACTCAACTTCTCGTAAAGTGGCTGGTACATTTTTGCCATTGAAGGCGACTTAATCACAACCTGTTCAGCTTGTTTGTTGAACTCAGTGAAATCTTGCGGCTTGTTGGATTCAACGACATCAGCTTTGTTCAAGATATGCGAAAACTCGCCATCGTAATCTTGCTTAGCAAGTAGGTTCTGTTCTGGCTCAGCGGCACAGCCAAATAGCAGGCTCAAAGAAACAATAGGAAGGAGTTTTTTTAACACGTGTCTTTTCCGTAATAGAAGATAGCAAAAGGATGGCAAACAAATGCAAACGACGCAATTGAAAAGCTGCGACAAAGTGTATCAGCGATAAGGCAAAGGCTTTAGTTGCTGCCAATTCATCCATAAAAATAGAGAAGCTAGATAATAACAGCAATGTAATCAAACGATTGTCCGGACAATGTCTGATAGAAGTGGCAGGAATCTAAAGATCCCCAAAAACGCTGACCCTCTCACACTGAGACTCAGCAAGCAGTTATAGAAAGAATTTTACGAATATGAAGCACTAGCGAATAGCTAGGTTCGAATGACCTTCTAGGTGAAAAACGGGCAGATAGTGGGCATTTGAATCCAACTTCATTTCAGAATGATGCTGATCGAGAAAGTCAAATCGACGCACTGTAGAGCCAACCTTATAAGAAAGTGTGTCGCCATCAAATTCGAAATCCGTTGCGACGGTTGAACCTCTCACCATTACACCACGCTCACTAAGAATAAACTCTTCACGAGCATATGGCGCCACGTCTTGCTCTACCCACTTGCCATAAATCACTGACTTAGAAATTGGTGGGTTTATATATCGAGTAATCAAATCACCATACATCATAAATACAACTATCGTACCTACGATCGCCGTTAGCATAAGCGAACGCTCAATCCATTTACGAAGTGGCGATTTTGTAGAGATATTTTGCTCTGATTGAGCAGCGATCGCAGCATTCTTATTTACAACTGAAGACATGAGGCTCACGTGTTTGAACTAGACGAGAACATTGTACCCTCATCAACCAAATACAACCAAGCATCACGCTCACGATGTTTGTGCTTTATTCCAAAAAATTACCTTGCTAACTTTTGAATAAAAAGACAATATTAAAGCATAAATAAACACAAGGAATGACTGTAGTGAAAATTCGTAGTACTGCTCTGGTTAAAGGATTCCGTCAATCCACACCTTATGTGAATGCTCACCGTGGAAAAACCATGGTATTAATGCTAGGAGGTGAAGCGGTTGCCGATAAAAACTTTGGTAACATTATCAATGATATTGCTTTAATGCATAGCCTTGGCATTAAAGTCGTCGTTGTTTATGGTGCCAGACCACAGATCAACCAACTACTAGAGAAACAAGATCTTACTACGCCATACCACAAAAACGTTCGAATCACAGATGAAGCCGCACTTTCGGTAGTTATGCAAGCCGCAGGACAGCTTCAACTGGCGATTACCGCGCGCTTATCCATGAGTCTTAACAACACGCCAATGGCGGGTACCCAACTTAACGTTGTGAGCGGCAACTTTGTCATTGCTCAGCCACTCGGTGTTGATGACGGCGTCGACTATTGCCACAGCGGGCGCATTCGTCGAATCGATACCGATGCAATCCACCGCACACTCGATCAAGGCTCAATTGTGTTACTCGGTCCAATCGCCAGCTCAGTGACAGGGGAATGCTTCAACCTTCCCTCAGAAGAAGTCGCGACCCAACTAGCGATTAAGCTTGGTGCGGATAAATTGATTGGGTTCTGCTCTGAGCAAGGGGTTATTGATGATAACGGTAACGCCGTCGCGGAATTGTTCCCTATTGAAGCAGAGCATGTTATCACGAAACTCATGGCTGACACCTCACCAGATTCCGACTATAACTCTGGAACATTACGTTTTCTCAAAGGTTCGATTTCTGCGTGCCGTGCAGGTGTGCCAAGAAGCCATCTTATTAGCTACAAAGTTGATGGCGCACTCATCCAAGAATTGTTCTCTTTCGATGGTATCGGTACACAGGTTGTCATGGCCAGTGCCGAACAGGTGCGTGAAGCGGACATCGATGACATTGGCGGTATTTTAGATCTTATTCGCCCACTAGAAGAACAAGGTGTGCTAGTAAGGCGATCTCGCGAGCAACTTGAGCAAGAAATTAATAAGTTCACCATCATCGAAAAAGACGGCTTGATCATCGGTTGTGCGGCTTTGTACCCATATATTGAAGAGCAAAAAGCGGAAATGGCTTGCGTGGCTATTCACCAAGATTATCGCGATGGTAACCGTGGATTATTGCTACTCAATTACATGAAGCACCGTTCAAAATCAGACAACATCAATCAAATCTTTGTGCTGACCACACACAGCCTTCATTGGTTTAGAGAACAAGGCTTTTATGAAGTGAGCGTTGATTATCTTCCGGGGGCAAAACAAGGACTGTATAACTTCCAGCGTAAGTCAAAAATTCTGGCATTAGACCTGTGAGAATTAAAGAAACATAATTCAACCTAAACCTAAATAGTTATGCAAACCTTTACATTGACATTGGTCGCAATTTAACCTTTTCAATATACATACTGTTGGTTATACTCTGCGCGACAAACGGTCGTATTTTAAACAATCGGAAAATGGATCTAGGTGAATAACTATCACCCTAAAGTGCGGAGCAAGCTTGGCTGCTCTGCATGACGCATCAAGGACAGTTGTTACTCTTACAATGAATAAGATGAGCACTGTTATGAAAACCATTATTTGTAACTCACTTCAAAGCTTCTGGGATATGGCGGATAACCATTTTCTCGAAGGGCTCGACGTCCACTGCGTATTTCCCGTCAATGACGCCATTAAAGATTTTATCTTGGCTTATCAGCAACAATACAAAATTCGCAGCGTGTCATTTACCAATGCGTTTACACAAAATTAAAGAAGACCGAGCATCGCGCTCGGTCTTTTTGTATGTATGTTCAATAAAAGGTCATAATTAATAACGTCGAGAATATAACGAATAGAATGATTAGCAGTATCAACCAATAAACCAAGCTAACGTTAATTAGCCATTGAGGACTTAGACTGCGTACATCGCTCAATCCTCTTTTTCGACCAAGTCGAGGAAACGCGATGGCAGCAAGCAAGCCCGTGCCATAGATAAGAGAGCCAAAATGAAAACCGGAACTGATGGCTAGCTCAACTTTCATATAATGCTCCCGTGTATAAGCGTATTGCTTAACCTCTTCAGGAGTGACACATGTAAGAATTATACCGACAATCAGATACCAAAAAATGAGCATACCACCAGCTATAAAAAATACGACAAACGATAGCTCTACCAAAGACATGATAAGTCCAACTACCTTTGATAATTAAGAGATGGATAGCCATGTAATCATTGAGATAATGACTGTAAACATCAGAAGCAACATTACCGTTGTATAAAACACACACACATAAATAAACCCTCGTCCGCACACACTCCGAATATCTGCCAGCCCTCGCTTTCTTCCCAACAGGGGGAAACATACGCTAGCGATCAAACCAACTCCATAGATAAGAGAGCCAAAATGAAAACCGGAACTGATTGCTAGCTCAACTTCAGAAAAATGTCGCTCATTGAAAGCGTATTGCTTTATATTTTGGGGTGTAAAAAAGACGAGAAAAGCACCTAACACCACAAACCAGGCAAATAACGCCCCCCCCGAGACAAAAAAGGTAACAAACGCAATATCTAATAACTGCATACGTCACCAATTCCTGTATTTGCAGCAATATTAATATCCGAATAATGTTCCTTATAAGTTCTTGCGGCCATTTTACCTATAGTGTAACTCCCAAAAGAAGACACTGTACCCAGCACTAGTACACTGACCCAGCCAACAGGCGTTGCAAGAACAACTAGAGCTATCGCTGCGCCTGCGAGAGTGCCAACGGCTGTACTCGCCGCGGTTTCTACGATAATCGAACTCCTCTCTACATCAGTTTTAGCACGTGCAATTTGGTCACAAGCCAACCCAAGATTCACAGCGGTTAGAACCGTCCCTCCTTTTGCTGCCGCTTTTGACAACCTAGCAAGTTTGTCTGTATTTTTCTTTATAGCAGATGTTGCTGGAACTCCCCCCCTCCTTGAAATCCTCATTGATTCACGCGCTTTCTGACCGTTAAAGAAGAGCTTTTCTGTGGGACCTAGATTTTTTGCGACCGTCTCCAACAGCTTTCTTCTGCGATAGTCATACTGACCTTTTGTTAATCTACCGGCTTTATAGTCTTGATAAAGTCCATCGAGCTTTTTGAGTTCTGATATGTTCCCTTTGGATTCACTCCCTAACAAAAATCCCATTGAAGCAAAACTAGCACCTATTCCAGCACTTGCAGGTCCCCAGTTATCATCTAACCAAGACAGCGCCCAAAAAGCTTCTCGCTCAGGTATAGATAATGCTTTAACTGTAGAATCAAACTGTTTTTGGTCTGCTTCAGAGATAGTTTGGGCATTTGCACTAATTGGTCGACTTTCAACACTAGTTTGAGTATCTAACTTTCTTAGAATGAGCGATTGTCCAATCTTTATCTTATCGGGTTCATTGACTTGAGGGTTATCTGAAATAATTTGCTGAAGTGCAGCTTTATATTTATTACTTCCATATCTGACTTGATAAAACTTGAGTATTATTTTTGATAAGGTATCGCCTGGTTTTACGCTATAGATCGAAGTATATCGATTAACGCTATTGAAGTGAGTTGTGTTCATTGAAAGTCTAAAAATGCACCAAAGTGCATAAAATGATATCGCCAAGAATTCCAACACTTCAATTTTGAAAAAGAATTGCAGACATAAAAATGGCGGGATTACGACCCGCCACATAAAAAACATATTCAGTTCGTGAAAAATTCTCATTTTTGAATGAGTAAAATCAGTTTCTAAGTCGCTCAACCAACCCACTCGCTCGAGTAGTTTTCACCTTAATACCACGCTTGAGGACATTCATCTCGGCGTACATCGCAAGCCGTTTCTTCGCGCGAGTAATACCGGTGTAGATCAGCTCGCGAGTGAGGATTGGACTGAAATCTGGCGGCAAAATCATTAGCGTGTATTCAAACTCACTGCCCTGTGATTTATGAATGGTCATCGCATATGCAGTTTCATGCTCAGGCACTCGGCTTGGCAGCACCGACTTCACGCTGCCATCCGGCAATTCAAAGAACACTTTAAGACGCAGTTCACCTTCGCTGTCGTCTCGCATACAAATGCCGATATCACCGTTATACAATCCTAAACCATGATCGTTACGCGTGACCATCACTGGCCTGCCGTGATACCAAAGCTCGTCTTGGGTTTGAATCAACTTACGTGCAGCTAGTGCTTTTTCAATGCGTTGGTTTAAACCTGTCACACCAAAATCACCTTCACGGATAGCACACAATAATCGGCATTGATTAAAGGTATCCAACACGGCTTTAGCTTTGTGGGTCAGTGTTTCTGGTTCCCCTGTCTTTTGGTCAATCTCTTGCTGTCCGATGCGTTTTAAATAACGACCATATTCGGCAACCAAAGTCTGCATCATCTGATTGTAGTTTTGGCTGCTCAGTGCGAAATGCTCGATATCAGCAAAATCACGATTCCAAACGTCGTCTACTTTTGCGGCTGAGCCAGCGTTGACCGCTTTCGCTAGCTGACCGATACCGGAGCGAGCATCGAATCGGTAACTCTTTTGCAGCATACATAAGCTATCGGCAATCGAAGCATTACTGTTGGTGCTGTACGCCAAGGTGTCAAAGCCTGTCAACTTCGCGACCGCAGACGCCTGCTCTTTGCCAAAGCCAAATGCGTGGAACGAACAGATATCACCGAGCACCGCGCCAGCTTCTACCGATGCCAACTGGTCTTTATCTCCGAGGAGAATCAAACGTGCATGTTTTGGTAGCGCATCGACGACTTTGTACATCATCGGCAGATCGACCATGGAGGCTTCATCCACCACTAAAATATCGAGGTGCAGCGGATTTTGTTTGTTGTGACGAAACTCTGCACTGTTTGGGATCGCGCCCAGTAGTCGATGCAAAGTGCTCGACTCGGTTGGAATTTTCGCTTTAAGCTCAGGCTCCACTGGCAACTCTTGAATCGCTTTACCAATAGACTCCGTCAAACGCGCTGCCGCTTTACCTGTTGGCGCCACCAGCTTGATGGTGAGGTTTTTCTCTTGTCCTGCTTGCTCAATCAGCGCGGCAAGCAGTTTGGTTACCGTTGTGGTTTTACCCGTACCCGGACCACCTGAAATCACCGCGAAACGACGAGTCAGTGCTACTGCTGCCGCGACCTTCTGCCAGTTAACACAAGCCGATAATGGTACAAGCTTGTCCAGCACTTGCAGATCGTGAACTTGTTTCGCTTGGCAGACTGCCGCATCAATGGCAGCCCAATCGAGACTGTCTACAGTAACCACATCCAAATGGTCACAGACTAATTGCTGGCGTAGCACTTGGTTGCTGGTTCCTGCCTCTGCCACTTTGGCTAATGCATTGAACAGAAAGTGGTACTGACGAGCGAATAAATGATGCAGCAACTCAGACAAACGTGTGAACTCTTGAGGCTGAAGGTTTACAGCCGCACTGAGTTGATTGAGCTTGTCCGCCAACGTCACTTCATAGTGCCAGTAACGATGCAGGTAGAGACGCTCGCCATCAAACATCATTGGTAAGGCTTCACCTTGTGCACCGACCAAAGACGACGCTTGTAAAAGCTCACCCCAATTAACGCCTTGCAGCTGAGTATTAAGCGTCAGCGCAGACTCCCCAAACAGACCGAGCTTACTGGCAAGGTCTGTTGGCTGCCCTTGGCTGTCAAACAGAGACAAACAGATATGCCCTTTACCTAATTCACTGCTGACCACACCAGCAATAAATGCCAGTTCTTGGCTGCTCGCTTGTTGCTCAACTTGCGAATAGATAAAGCGCGCGAACTGGAAATCCAATTGGCGAATCGCCCCTTTACTCGCTAACGATTCTAAAGTTGCCACTAGATCTGGCGTTGTCATTGCGCTGCTTTGCTCAGAAAGAAGATCATTGGTTTTCATCAAATTAACTCCATCTGACCCGATTCACTGGATCGCGTGTCAGGTGCTTGACCATCAATCAAATGATCCATCTCTTGTAAAAATTCAAAGGTTGGCTTGGCAGAAAAAATACCGTGATCACTTTGCCCATCCATACCACGTAAGAACAGGTAATAAACACCGCCAAAGTGCTGTTCATAATCATAATTTGGCAATCTACTGCGTAAGAAACGATGCAGCGCCAAAGCATAGATTTGGTATTGCAGATCGTAGCGATGATCCGCCATCGCCGACTTCAACGCATCGCCATGGTAATGGAATACATCATCACCTAAGTGGTTCGATTTCCAGTCAAGGACGTAGTATTTGCCTTGGTGCTCAAACACCAAGTCAATAAAGCCTTTCAACATGCCTTGCACGGTTTGGAAACCCAGATCGCCCGCTTTGGCAGAGAGCGGATCATGACGTTGAATCACACGGTTCAATGCTGGTGCAGACAGCACTTCAATCGGCAGTAAGAATTCCATCTCAACCAAACGTTGCGCCGGACCTTTCTGATTGAGCAGCAGTGCTTTACTATCCAAAGGCGTTGCCAGCACGGTATCAATCAACTGTTGCAGGATTGGCAACCACTCTTCATCAAGCTGCTCACTTTCCATTAAACCGAGGATGATTTGGGTGTTCTCTTCCGTCGTCGCAGGTTGAGTAAACTCAATTTCCTCAAATAAGCTGTGCAGGAAGGTACCTGGGCGTGCGCCACGGGGGAAGTTGAAGATAGAGCGTTCTGGCTCAACCAATTCCGCTTCATCTTGCTCTTCTGAAGAGTCGATATCAAAGCCGGTGATTTCAATCGTCGCGTCATGTTCAGCATGATGAGAACCTTGCTTAACCAAGCCCGAGTAACTGGTGATGCGCCAGTTTCTATCAATTGGATTTTGCAGCTCTTTGGCAGTCAACGCTGCTAACTCGGTTTGCTCCGCAACATACATCTCATCGTGCTGCTTTGGAGGATCACAAATCACCACGTTATCGAGATTCTCTTGTTGCTTCTTCAACCCTACGAACAGGTCGTTGATGCCGCCTTCTTGACCGTTTTGCACCAAGTAACCAATCGCGCTGTGATGCACGCCAGTTGGCTCTTTGGTTGAGCGGCCATTGCGCAGCGGCGAAGCACCAATAAAGCAGGCATACACGGCACGCGTTAGCGCTACATAGATAAGGCGTAAGTCTTCAGCAAGGCGTTCTTTATCTGCCCGTTTTAACGACGCATCATTGCCCGTGATATCAAGTACGGTGCGATCGTTCTCAGCGTCGTAGTATTTGGCTTCACTCGCTTCTCGGTAACCAAACACAAATGGCAAGAAGACCAAGTCATATTCCAGACCTTTGGATTTGTGAATGGTGACGATTTGCACCAAGTTACGCTCTGATTCCAGACGCTGAATTTGGTCATCGCTGCCACCTAACCCGTGCTCTGCATCGCTGATGGATTGGGCTAACCAACGCAGCAAGCCGTGGTCGCTGTCTAATTCGTTGCTCGCTTGCTGCAATAACTCACCAATGTGCATCAGATCGGTAAGTACTCGCTCACCGTTTTCGCTTTGTGAGCTCGCCCCTTCTTCTAGCAGACGCTCAGCAATATGGCGCTTACTGATCACTGCTCGCAGCATAGGTAGCACACCACGTTGCACCCAAAGTTTGCGGTATTCTTTGAACTCGTTAACGGCGTTTTCCCACACGGTTTCATCGTTGTTGAGGGCGTCTAAGCTTGCCGCATCCAGTGCGAACAATTCTGATGCTAGGCTGGCGCGTAATGCTCTGTCATTTTCTGGCGTTAACACCGCTTGCAGCAAACGTTGTAAGTCTTGCGCCACAGAGCTAGTAAACACGCTATCACGGTTAGAAAGGTATACGCTGGCAATTCCTTGGCCTGCTAACGCCTGCTTGACCATGCGACCTTCGCTACCCGTGCGCACCAACACTGCAATGTCACCCGCTTTGACTGGATTCTGCTTTTCGCCATTGACCAGACACGCTTGACCTTGTTGTGCTGCGGTCAAAATGGTTTGAATTTGGCTTGCTGTCGCCTCTGCCATAGCGGTGAGGTATTCACCTTTTGGCAGAGGTTTATCTTCCGCTTCTTGCAGCCAATAAGTCAGTGCAGGCTGTTTTTGACCACCCATGGTCCAAACGCGTTTATCGGCACTTGGGCTGTAATCCACAGAATGGAATGGAATGTCAGAGTCATAAATAAACGGGCTATCTGGCAGAGCAAAAATCTGGTTCACTGCCAATACCATATCGGCACTTGAGCGCCAGTTGGTGCCAAGCGTGTAGTGAGCACTAACTTGGTTACGCGCCTTGATGTAGGTAAAGATGTCCGCACCACGGAAGCCGTAAATCGCCTGTTTCGGGTCACCGATCATAAACAAACCGCACTCAGAATTATTCAAATAAATGCGACTGAAAATACTGTATTGCAGTGGGTCGGTATCTTGGAATTCATCGATCATCGCAACCGGATAAAGCGTCCGAATGCGCTCTGTCAGTAGTGCGGTTTCATCGGTATCAATCGAGGCAGAAAGCTGAGTCAGCAAGTCATCAAATGACAACCATTGCTTCTGATTTTTTGCTTTTGCCAGCATCACACGACAATGCTCAATCGCATGAGCTAACAATGGCGCTTTTAAGCTGATTGGGTTGGCAAGAAAAGCTTCAATCGCGTCAAACACCGGGTGCTGTGGCGCAGTGCCTTTCGGGGTTTTCTCAAGCAGTACATTCTGGGCGAACTTCTCCAGTTTATCTGGATAGTCATAACCAGTGGTTTCTGTCGAAGCCCATACGTTGACCGCTTCTAACCATGTCGGTAAGGACTTTTTGGTGTAGCTGCGTTTGTTGACGTCGGAATCAGAAATCAGTGCGAGGAAATCTTCTTGGCTATCACACCATTGGGCTTTCAAAGCATCAATTTGCTTTAAATTTTGCTCATGCAAATCGGCAAGGCTACCTTGCATTGCAGGAACAGAGAGACTTAGCGGCGCGCCTGTGAGGTAGTTGCTGATGTCATATAACAGATCCGATGGCGAGCCCCAGAGTTGGCGAACTTCTCCAGCCAAAGCGAATGGCAGAGGGTAGAAGTTACGACGCCAGTAATCGGCAACGACTTGCGCTTTAAGATGGCTTTCGTCTGTCACAAACTCATTATTGAAACGACTACCGGATTCGAATGCGTTTTGCGTCAGCATGCGTTGGCAAAAACCGTGAATGGTGTACACCGCGGCTTCATCCATTTGGCGCTCTGCTTGCAAAAGGATCTCAGCGGCTTGCTTATGATCCTCAATTTCTTCCAACAAAGGCTGAATCACAGGATCTGAGCTTTTCCCGCGAGCGAATGCGATCCTCGCGTCGTGAATACGCGCACGAATACGATCACGCAGCTCCGCCGTTGCAGCCTCTGTAAAGGTCACTACCAGAATTTGATCCACGGTCAACGGCACACGGTGCTTCGTATCGACAGTGCCATGCCCTAGTAGGAGTCGCAGATACAAACCCGCGATGGTAAAGGTTTTACCCGTACCCGCCGATGCTTCAATTAGCCTTGAACCATGCAGTGGAAAAGTCATGGTTTGCAGTGGAGTTGGAACTGACATTTGCGCCATAACGCTGAATCTCTCCGGATTATCGACTGATCGAACTGTGATCTATCGTTAAAAATTCTATTAATATGTCTAATAGGTTGGAATATTTAGACCTTTGTGGGATCTCACTCACGGTTATCATTACGGAGTACCGTTAGTATGCGCCTCACGAGATAAGCCAAGCCTTTCAGGCGGCTACACTCAAACGAATCATGGTCCCTCTGACCTTGTGGCCGTACAGCGAACGCCCTACAAAAAATAATGATTTTCTGGCGGCCACCCTACTCTCTTTTTTATCTAAATAATCCAACTTACTTTTCATCATCGGCATCCATCGCCGTCAATCTTGCGCCTTGAAGAACCAATGCAGTCAGTGTGCGAACTTCTGCTGCAAGATCATCATTCCAAGCAGACCAAATACGCGAAATATACGCATTGTTTCCTTCGCCTGGACTCATGTAACCATCATTGAATGCATCCGCCATTTTCTTCAGCGATTTCTCTTCATCATCAGCCCAGTGGCCACGACTAAAGCCCGCCTCGACACCCGCCAGTGCTGTTTTCGGGAAGTATGGTAATGGCTTGGTCATGCCTTGAAAAAACAGACGTACTAGTTCAGCAAGCAGTTGTTTCGCTTGCACAGCGTCTGCCATTGCAGGGTAAACCAAATGCACCGCGCCTTCCTTGCGGTCATAACCGATAACGTGGGTCTTTCTAGCATGACCAGAGGCAGACATAGCAAGATGATCAATCCATGCAGCGAGGTAATCCTGCGCACGAATTTTACCGCTGCGGTAGCGAATCAAACCAGATTGATAGCATTGAGTTAGCCAACCGGTTAGACGGATATTTTTTCCTTCACCAAGCACATCGAAGGTAAGGTCAATTTCTAAATCGTCTTGCGATGCGCCGGATAAGAACGCCAACTTATCCACCAGCTCTTCCGCTTGCACGCGGTTGGTTTCAAACTCGATATCACCAAATGCGCCAACCGGTAATTTGCCCTGCGCGCGTTGCTCACTCATAAAATGTTTGAGTACGTCTGCTTTTGCGGACGGTTGAGTAATGGCGGTTTCGAGCAAGGTTTCTAGTAACTCATCGCGCATCTGATAGCTTTCTAAGCCACCTAACACGAATGGCTCATCATCTTCCATCACAGGCAATGGCGGCTCGAACATCACTTTCAAACGGCGGTTAAAGAAATACTGTACTGGCAAACGCCAGAAGCGCTGTAATTCCACCAAGTCCAATTCGATTGGGAAGGTTGCGCCAAGTAAGTAATCATCCAATGCGCGGTTAAACTCGCCACGCGCATGACCTTGCGATTGATTGCTTTGGGTCAACGCCGCTGGAATCCACTCTTTGGCATAGCTTGAGTGAGAACCTTGGAATGCACTTGGGCTAAATGGCACCATGGCATGTACGTTCACTAACTCGTTGAGTAGTTTATCTCCCGAGTCATCGACGGGCTGGTCTTGATCGCCATCTAGGCAGTAGTTCTGATGGCAATATTCCATCAACTCCGACACCAGAACAGACGGCACGCGCTCGGTGTTATCTTGGATAGAACGCCCAACGTAACTGATGTACAAACTTTGCTGCGCAGACAACATGGCTTCTAAGAATAGGTAACGGTCATCGTCTCGGCGCGAACGGTCACCCGGTTTAGTGCGCCCCGTCATTAAGTCAAAACCTTCCGGTGGCATTGAACGCGGGTAAACACCATCGTTCATACCAAGCAGACACACGGTTCTAAATGGGATCGAGCGCATCGGCATCAGAGTACAGAAGTTCACTTGTCCGGCAAGGAAGCGCTGGCTAACCCGTGTTCCTGACAGCTTGTTTTGCAGATACTGGCTAACAATAGAAGGCGACAAGGCATCATCAAATGCTGCATCGGTTAGCTGTTCTTTCAGTTGGCTTAAGGTATCTCGAATCGACTTAAGCGCCATTTCCCCTTCTAGCTCAACAGAGAAGAAGTCATCCAACATCGCCACCAAGGTTTCACGCCATGCATCAATCGACTGAACATGGGAAAGTTTGCGGCGATATTGGCTAATTTGTTGAATAAAGTGAGCTAACTTACCGGCAAGTTCTGCGCCCATGCCTTGCACTTCATTGTATGGCGAGAGGCTACCCTCTTGCGCTTCAAACAAACCGGCAGATTCTGGCATCGCGTAACCTAATAACATACGCTGAATACCAAATTGCCATGTGTTTTGGCGTGTTTCTGGCAGTTCAAATTCGCTGCCCGTATGGCTATCTAGCCCCCAGCGAATGCCAGATTCTTCCACCCATTGTTTAGCTTGAAGGAAGTCATCTTCGCTTAAGTCGAATCTCTTCAAAATCGCCGGCGTTTCTAACAGCTCAAGTAATTCAGAAGCCAAACAACGTGTATTCGGTAAATTAACAAGTTGCATGAAAGCCGCCAAAATTGGGCTTTCTTGATCGGCCGTTCGGTCTGAAATCGAGTAAGGGATAAATCGCTCACCCGGTGCATTGCCGAACACCGCCTGAATCGCAGGGCTGTAGGCATTGATGTCTGCCACCATGACAATAATATCGCGCGGTTTCAGTGTTGGATCAGCATCGAACATTGCCAAAAGCTGATCGTGTAGCACTTCCACTTCTCGCATTGGGCTGTGGCAAGAGTGCAAGCTCAGAGATTTATCGCCCAAACTCACCACTTGTTTGTGCTGACTGCTGTCGATTTGCTCGTCGTCTTGGTGCTCTTCTAAATTAAGAATATCGGCTTGAAGTTGATGGAGTAGACTGTCGCGCTCGACATCAACAAAAGCTTCTATCTCATGGGATTCAAGCTGCGACAACAGATACATGTTATCGCGTCCAAGTTTACCCATCGACGCCAACAAGCTGTTACCCACCACATCGGTATGCAGCTCATCCACTACGTTTTCTTCTAGTGAACCTTTTAACTGCTCACTCTCACCTTGCACTTCAGAATGGTCTTCTTGCCAGACCACGTGCTGGCGATGTTTTGCTGCTAAGCGAGCTAGGAATTTACGGTCGCGTACCTCCCCCCAGTAATAACGACAAGGGTTGGTAAACATCAAGTGCACATCAATGTGTTCACCAATGGCTTTGAGCGCATCCATGTAACGTGGCGGCAGTGAAGAGATACCAAATACAAACAGACGCTTCGGCAGATGGTCAAAGTTACCGTTGAAGTTTTCGAGCGTATCAATGAAGTGTTCGTACAAATTGGCACGATGATAAGGCGATTGCCCAAGGGTAACCGTGTGGTCGTACAATGCCTGCCACAAAACTGGCTGCCATGGGTGTTCGTCTTCAAGTTCAGGCACCGTTTGTCCTGCTTCCCAGCTTGCAATCCATTCTGGGCGATACACTAAGTAACCATCGAAAATATCGGCAATTTTCTCTGCCAATTGATACAGCTTGGAGTTGTCAGTGTCGTCTTGAAGATAACGTGCCAAAGGTTCGAATGATGCTTCGTTGAGCAACCCCGGAAGCAAGTGCATCAGCTTCCACGTCATGGCTTCTTTGTTGAAGGCACTGCGCTTAGGCACATCAGCCAATACTTGGGTGAACATGTCCCAAATAAAAGTCGCTGGCAGCGGAAATTCTAAGTTTGCCGCAACACCAAACTCTTTCGCCAATTCCATTTTTAACCACTGAGACATGCCCGGGCTTTGCACCAGAATTTGCTCTTTTTCGAATGGGTTTTCTAATGGATTGATGCGAATCAGTTCAACAAGAAGTGATTTTAGAACATCGACCTGATTGGAGTGATAGACAGTAAACAAAGTAGGAGCACCGAATGCCAATGGAAACTGCTAGCAAGCTTAGCACAGCCACATTTATTCCTAGAGCGATCTCGATAGCTTAAATAACAAAAGGTTAGAGATTAGACAAAGTTTGAACAAGTAATCAACTGGCTGTAGACAATGACTTCCCTTCCTCACTGAGTACTCAAGGTAGATATATAAAAATAGAGTGGAGTTGGAAGGAAGGGATAACTCACACCAGAGTATCCCCACTAGCGAGCATATTGATGAAGTAAGTGTTGCCTTAACACAGACACACTCGACAATATCACCCTCCTTTGGAACAAATGAGGGTGATAGTTCTTTGAACTGTAGCCGACAGGAAGCCCAGTTTTGTCATCAACTAACCAAGAGCCTGCTGGGTGACACTTATCCAATTTATAGATAAGTGACCAAACGCTGACACCTAGGATTTCAGCGACCGCTTTATTACTGGCTCTAAAATGGTTGTCGTTTAAGTAGTGTAAGATTTCTTCGAGAGAATACTGCATGCTGATACCGTGTCTGAGCATGTTATTTGCGCAGCAATCGGAACACAAAAAGCAAAATGACAGCGCCGATGGTCGCTGTAATAATCCCCTCAACGCTCAACACGCCAACAGCACCAAAACCAAACATTGAACCTACGTAACCACCGACAAATGCACCGAGCACACCAAGAATGATGGTTGCTAGCCAACTATTTGAAGTTCTCGTCGGCAATATCCATTGAGCCAATACACCAGCAACTAACCCTAAAACCGCCCAAGCAATGATAGCCATGTAAAAATCCTTCCTATTGAGAAAGTTAACATTCTAGAAAGTTATATTTTTTATACATTAGCACTCGGTAATTTATACATTTGCGAGTGCCTAAGTCAGCCAAAGGTTATGACTTTGAGTAGGCATAGTGAAGAGAGGTAAATTTCGAATTGCCATTTTCTGCATGAGAACTCTCGCTACAATGGCTGCGGTTACTAAAGTTTGATGTATTAAAATTGTATCTAATTTTCCGCCACCCTTTTGGGGTGGCATTTTTTATCTGCAGATTGGCTTTAGAGCCCACCCTACCGATACAAAAAAAGCCTCTTGGCGAGAGAGACCAAGAGACTTTGCTTTACGAGTAAGACTTATGCGTGATGTGTCGTCATCAAGCGTGGTTGGATTAGTAAGTTATTGATGTATTGCAAACCTACGTAAGTCACCACAATCGTTGCCACAATCAATTCGATGCCTGCTAGACCGCGAACTTGTTGTACATAGTGCGCTGCTAGACCATTTGCTTCCATCCAGTTTGCTGTTTTGAACAGAGCCGTTGCACCAATCACCATTGGGAAGGTAAACGCTGCGTAACCTGGGCTAAATGGCAGTCTTAGCAATTTAAAGAAGGCTAAGTAGATGATGGCTGTCATCAATACTGCGATACCAAACAACAGAGCAATAATCACTGGTGAAGGTGTTGCCGTTACGGTTAGGTAACCAGCCAACGATAGGCTTGCTGGTGCCGCCATGATTGCCATGGTTGGTTTTGCTGCATCTGGGATTTCATGAGTGAACATGAAACGGTAGATCATCATTGGCAACATCACCGCGTAAGCCACCATACCGAAGACCAACGCACCATGTGCAATAGGTGCAAGTACTGGGTTACCTGAGAAAGACACGTCTGCAACGATAATACCCACTGGTGGTACGAACCAGCTTGGCACCATGTGGTGTAGTTCGAAGTCTTTCGCGCGGTGGTACAAGAAGCTCACTAGGAACACGATATGTAGAGCTACCGCCACTAACCAAAGCACGTCACCTGCAACAGGGAAAAAGTGCCCTAGAGAATTTGAAACCACCATGGTTCCCATCGCGAAAGTTGGAACGACACTACCCACCACAGGGTGCGCAAGATCTTGTCTCAACAAATGATTGTGAAAAAGAAATTTAGTCGCCAAGATTGCTAATAGTACGCTTGCAATACCTGCGCTAATCCACTGTCCATAGCCATGTAATTCGGCGAAGTTTTCCCAACTCCAACCTAAGCTCGCAATACCAAGAGCCAGACCCGCCATTGGGGTTGGTGCTCCCATTACTTTTGCTTTTGTTCTTTGAATCATTACGACCTCAAAATCTAGGCTAACTTTCTATGGGGTGTATATTACTCTTGCACTTCGTTCCAATATATCTAATTATTTAAAACTAACGTTCAGATAAACTTAACGGAATGTCATGCCTAGTCATATCTCTCTTAAACAACTGAAAGTTTTTACTACGATCACTCAGCACAAAACGCTAACTGCGGCTTCGGAAAGCCTGTTTCTTTCTAAGGCGGCCGTGAGTATGGCGCTGTCTGAGTTAGAGAAACAAATTGGTCATCACCTATTTGACCGGGTGAACAACCGCTTAATTCTCAACCAAGAAGGACAAAAACTTTTGCCCCTCGCGGATGAACTCCTCAACCGAGCTCGGGATATTGAGAGTGTGTTCGATGGCGACCAAACCTTATCAGGGCTGCTTCGCATCGGTGCCAGTGACACCATCGGCAACCAAGTTGCACCTTACCTGTTAAGTGATTTTCGTGATGAAACGAATCACCAATCGCAAAGTTTGTTCATCTCCAACTCCGCCCAGATTTGTGACATGTTGATCGCGTACGAACTCGACATCGCGCTCATCGAGGGCAAGACCATACACCCAGAGTTGGAATCAACGCAATTCACTGAAGACGAAATGTGTGTGATTTGTCCGCCGGACTACCCTAACTTCGATGAAGGGCCAATCAGTCTAAACGAACTCGAAGACACAGAGTGGATTCTGCGTGAGGCGGGGTCTGGTTCTCGTGAGTTCTTCATGCGCGCCATCGCTCCGCGTCTAGAACACTGGCATGAGGCTTTTCAACTCAACACCACCGAAGCGCTGATCAATTCGGTATCTGCCGGACTTGGCCTAGGTTGTTTATCACGCCTATCTGCTGAACCTGCAATTAGCGATGGTCGTGTGAAAATGCTCAACATGCCACTGGACATGAAGCGTCGCTTCTGGCTTTTGATCCACAAAGAGAAGTATCAAAACCCGCTCCTGCGTACGTTCATTGAATTCTGCCAAGATTGGGAGCGACCAGAGAACCCACATCTTAAAGATGGCTAGTGCGAGATAGCTCGTTCACGGGAGATAGTTCAAGGCAGATAGTTCAAATGCTGGTCACTTAGTTGTACACGGCTCTCATTCTGAGGCTTGTCACTAGACTTAATTGGTCAAAAACTGTATAAAAAGCCAGTATAAAATTTAACAAATTAACTTAGAGGACCAACCATGGCTGTAATCGTCAAGTACGTGGTAGAACGCAATGGAGAAGAGAAAATGACTTTTACCTCTAAAGCGGAAGCTGACGCATACGACAAAATGCTGGATATGGCGGACGAGTTATTCTCACTGCTAGGTAAGAGTGAACTTCTAGAAGACGAAGGTAAGCAAGAAGATCTTGCAATGTACCTTGCGCAAAACAAAGAAGAAGTGCTTTACGCTCTAGGTGCAAAACGTAAACCTGCACCAAAAAAAGCAAAGAAGCTTGAAGCTGTTGAAGAAGATAGCGAGCAAGAAGACGCTGCATAAGCCTCTCATTTGTTTAGAGAAAACGTCGCATTATGCGGCGTTTTTTTATGCGTTGCATTTATCGCCATATATCTCTGAGAACATAAAGAACCGATTTAATATCCCAAATTGCTCTAAATTTCATGTTGCAGATTAATGTGACTTAGATCTAATCTAAATGGGCACGGTGATGGGGTGCCACCGGAATCGAAAGATTCGAACCGCTTTAAAGCTAATGACTCCTACAGAAACGAAAACAGGTCAGCCCTGTTGGAAATGCTTTCGCCTATATTGTGAAAGCAAGAGTTCTGTAGTGAGCAATTCAACTCTTCTCCAACCCCGCTCCTGTTTTCTCAAAAATTAAAAAGATATCCAAAATAGTTGTTAACTCAACAAGGCGACAAACGCGTGAGCCTCCTGAACATAGTTTTTCTATCTGATGGAGCGAATAAGAGCAGTCAACGCCGTTGAGTCTGACCAATATGCCGGATATCGTACACTGGGAAAACATTATGCAATACTCACACGAAATCCAATCAATGTGCCCGATTCAACGCGGCGATCTTCATGCATCTGCACCGATCCCTGTTGAAGGCGCAATGATTAATCCAAAAGACGTTATCGCGATTTCTGGTCTTAGCCACGGCGTTGGCGCTTGTGCTCCTCAACAAGGCGCAGCAAAACTGACTCTTAACGTCAAAAGCGGCATCATCGAAGAAGCTTTGATCGAAACGATCGGCTGTTCAGGCATGACTCAATCAGCAGCGATGGCCGCAGAAATTCTAACTGGCAAAACCATTCTTGAAGCACTCAATACTGACTTAGTGTGTGATGCTATCAACGTCGCAATGCGCGAAATTTTCCTTCAATTTGTTTACGGTCGTACTCAATCTGCTTTCTCTGAAGGCGGCTTAGAAATTGGTGCGGCACTGGAAGACCTTGGTCAAACTCAACGTAGCCAAGTGGGTACTAGTTACTCAACTAAAGCAAAAGGCGTGCGTTACATGGAGTTAGCTGAAGGCTACGTAACAAAACTCGCGCTAGACGAAAACAAAGAAGTGATTGGTTACCAATATCTCAACCTAGGCAAGATGATGAAAGCCATCAACGAAGGCGTATCTGCTGCAGAAGCCGCAGACAAAGCAACGGGGACTTACGGTCGTTTTGACGAAGCCGTAACTACTATCAACCCACGCCAACAATAATTGCCACCTAGAGGAAAGAGATTATGAACACTCCAATTACTGAATCTGTACGTCGCACATTAGACGAAATGCAATTTTCTTCTCTGGAAGAGGCTTACCAATACTGTATGGATCGTGGTATCGACCCTAAAGCACTAGTGATGGACACTCAACCTATCGCGTTTGAAAGTGCTGCCGATGCCTACACGCTAGGCACTGCTTTGGCGATTTTCCGCGGAGCAAAAACAGCAGAAGAAGCAGCAAACATCATCGGTGAAGGCCTTCAAGCCTGCACAAAACCAGGCAGCGTAGCAGAACAACGCCGAGTGGGTATCGGTCACGGCACATTGGCGGCTCGTCTATTAAATGAAGAGAGTGGCTGTTTCGCTTTCCTTGCGGGCCATGAGTCATTCGCAGCGGCAGAAGGCGCAATCAAAATCGCATTGAACGTCAACAAATCACGTAAAAATCCGTTGAAAGTTATCCTAAATGGTTTGGGTAAAGACGCCGCTTACCTAATCTCACGCATTAACGGTTTCACTTACGTGCGCACTCAATACAACTACCAAACTGGTGAATTAGTGGAAGTAGAACGTCGCCGTTTCTCCCAAGGTCCACGTGGTGAGATCCTTTGCTACGGTGCAGACGATGTACGTGAAGGCGTGGCTATCATGCATAAAGAACAAGTGGATGTGAGCATCACTGGTAACTCAACCAACCCGACTCGCTTCCAACACCCAGTAGCAGGCATCTACAAAGCAGAACGTAACCGTGAAGGCATGCCTTACTTCTCTGTGGCATCAGGCGGTGGTACTGGTCGTACTCTACACCCAGATAACGTGGCGGCAGGTCCTGCCTCTTACGGTATGACCGATACCATGGGTCGCATGCACGCCGATGCACAATTCGCAGGTAGCTCTTCAGTACCTGCACACGTAGCGATGATGGGCTTCATCGGTATGGGCAACAATCCAATGGTAGGTGCAACTGTTGCACTTGCCGTAGCCGTCGGTGAACTTAGCCTTTAAGCCGATTTAATCGCTTTCTATCCAAAGCGATTAAATCCAACAAACCCAGTGTAGGGGGAGTGACTTCGGTCCTTCCCTTATTTTTTGCTATGCCCCTTTTCCAACTTCACTTTGTCTTTACCCCAAATCGGTCTGAGAAGGCTTTTGCGACACATTTCTCATCAGACAAACATATCTCTAAAAAGACAAAAGGTATCCATCTACAGACTTTCTACATTTCCCCTCTTTAAACTCCCCAACACTCTCTTTATGATGACTGACAACTTAATTATTTCTTGTCAGTGAACAGACGAGACACAAGACTCAACACATGGAGATCAACTATGGCTTTCTTCTCTCTAGCTTTTGGTACGGCAACTAAAAATCGCGACGGCAAAATCATCGAAGCGTTTTTCCCAAACCCAGTTCTTAACCCAAGCGAAGCGCTTGTTAACGCACTAGCAGCAGTAGCAGGTTACGAGCAAGGCAACCAAGCTATCGAGATCTCTGCAGCACAAAGCGCAGAACTGGCAGCAGCATTTGAAGCAAACGGCGATGCGGCAAACGCTTCTTTCGCAGCAAAAGCAGCAGAATCAGCACAACCACTTGTACTGGTTATCCTTGCCACTGACGAGCAGCCACAAAGCGTTGCTGAAGGTTTCCTAAAACTTCAACTTATCTCTAACCGCCTAGTTCAACCGCACGGTACGGTACTAGACGGTATCTTCGGTCTACTACACAACATCGCATGGACTAACGAAGGTCCAATCGACCTACCTGAACTAGCAGAGCGTCAAATCGAAGCTCGCCTAGCGGGTCGTGCACTAAGCGTAGATTGCGTAGACAAATTCCCTAAAATGGTGGACTACGTGGTACCAACTGGCGTTCGTATCGCTGACACTTCTCGCGTACGTCTTGGCGCACACGTTGGCGAAGGCACAACGGTAATGCACGAAGGCTTCATCAACTTCAACGCAGGTACAACTGGCGTGAGCATGGTTGAAGGTCGTATCTCTGCTGGCGTAGTGGTTGGTAACGGCTCTGACATCGGCGGCGGCGCATCTATCATGGGTACGCTTTCTGGCGGCGGTAAAGTTGTGGTTTCTATCGGTGAAAACTCTCTACTAGGCGCGAATGCAGGTCTTGGCTTCCCAATGGGTGACCGTTGTACTATCGAATCAGGTCTGTACGTAACTGCTGGTTCTAAAGTGCGCATGCTAGATTCTGCTGGTCAAGAAGTAGAAGTAGTGAAAGCACGCGATCTTGCTGGTGTGTCTGACCTACTGTTCCGTCGTAACTCTGTAACAGGTCAAATCGAGTGTCTTGCAAACAAGAGCGCGGTTGAACTAAACAGCGAACTGCATAAAAACAACTAATAAGAATACCCAAATAACCTCGAGATGCTTGATTCAGCGAGGCTGACTTGGCTTGCAGACGCGGCAACGAGTTGAAGATCTAGTCAGTCTAAATCAAAGCTCGTTAACAAAGCATGAAAGCCAAGACAACTAGCCCTTTGGGAGCATCTTGAAGTCATTTGGGTATTGCAGTGAATTAGCCCTACGAAAAATCCCCCAGCAGGAAACTGTTGGGGGATTTTTTAATTATCAGTCTTAACTAGCGCTTTATCGGACGAATCCACATCGATAAATCAGGGCATTCGTACTTTAAGTGATCCATTAATTGCTTTGCTTCCGAGTATTTGAAATACACGTCACTAAACAAATAGTACGAGCCGTGAATATGGTGCTCATATAAAGGTGCAGTCGCACATTGTGCAAATACCTTGTTCGGAGGCTTAACGCCAGAGTAGAGCTGAACAACATAAGCCTTAGAGTTTGATGTCGATGGTCGAGATGGTTTTGGTGGTGGCGCTGGATTCGATTTCTTTTGACCAGTTTTTTTCTCTAATAATGAACAGCTGGCAGCGTTGATATCAAAAGACATCACTTTCGATTTATCCGCGGCATCCAGAATATTGACGCGCTGAGCCTTCGCATCTCCAAAACACTCTTTTGCCAACGCATAAGTTGCCAGTTCGCTCAATACACAAGATGACGAGTCGTAATAGATTTGCTGCACACCGTTGTTCAACTGCGCTTGCGGAGAGCATTTCACCATCTGACGGAACTCTGCGCCATCCAAGATCCACAAATCGACCGCTTCTTGAATCGTGAGCTCTGCTTGTGCACTAGAAGCAAACCCAAAACAACTCAATAGTAAGCCCCCCCAGAAATAAGGCTTACCTTTATTCGACGAAAACACCTACTCGTCTCCACCACCATCTTGATCCGAAGACGCTGGCGCTTTTCGTGCGTAATTTGAGAACGCCTCTGAGCCATCTCTCTCTGCAGCTAGCTTCTCGATTTTTTTATCCGTTTCGTAATTAACTAATGCGTATACAGACCAAATGGCAGCGGGCAACCAACCAACCAAAGTAATCTGCAATAACAAACAGATCACGCCCGCCCAATAACGGCCAATAGTAAAAAATTGAAGCCAAGGAATTAGAATGGCAAGTACTAGTCTCATGTCATGTCCTATTAAGTCTTTTATTATTCATGCTCGTATTGCGCACTAATGCTCGGCTTATCAGCGAATGAATTGCCGTCGGGATCGCTTTGTTCAAAAGAAAAGGCCGCCTAAGAATTTGGAGCTACGAGCCGACATGTGAAGCAAGACTTAAGCGGCAAGCTGAAAGGGCAAACTAAGCCACTGGAACACAGTCTTCTCCACAATGGCATTAGCAAAGGGCACCAATTTACAATACCCCTGTATAGTAACCATATCGGTGGTGTGAATATTTAGCATCTGCAAATCAAGAACAATGGGAATGCATACACAGCGGGAGCAATGAAAGAGAAGTAAAAGGTGTTGATCGCGTTCCATACATATAAAAAATCCCCCAACAGGAGAGTCACTGTTGAGGGATAATGATTGCTCAATGAGAGCCTATTGTTACGACATGGCGTGTGACGTAATACTGAGCGTTTCAAACACTCAGTTTTTTAGAACTTTACTTGTTCAAAAAGTTCACCGCTTTATCAGGGAAGTCAGTAAACAAACCATCCACTTTCACCTGATTGTAGAAGATGTCCATCATCCCATCGAAGCTGTCGGTGTAAGCAGGAATACGCCCAGGGTCCGCTCGGAAAGTATAAGGGTGTACTTGTAAGCCCGCGTCTTTTGCCGCTTTCATCAAAGGTTTGATGATAATGTTATCCTTGGTTGATTTGTCATCCACCAACATTGGCTTCCAAGGACCGATCCCTTCTGCGTATTCCGCGACCTTCTTCATACCATTGGCTTCAAACATCCAGTCATAACTGTATGGTGTTGCCTTGTCGCCTTTGTACTCCATGGTCTCGTTCCAGTCGGTGTAAGCCATGAGCTGAACGAGCTTTAAATCCATGTCCATTGCAGGCATGAGCTCACTGTTGATGCGTTGAAGCTCATTCGCATCAAAACACTGAAGGTATACTTTGTCGTCTTGCGAATCGTAACCGTACTGCTTTAAAACGTTAAGCACCGCTTTTGATATGTCTTTACCTTCATGGCGATGGAACCAAGGCGCTTTAATTTCTGGGTAGATACCGATGTCATAACCCAGTGTTTTATTTAAACCTTGGATCAACTCAATCTCTTCCGCAAAAGTAGGAACGGTAAAATCTGATTTCCACATTGGGAATCGTGTCGGATAACCAGCAACCTTGTTACCTTTATCATCGATGTTAAAGCCTTCAGTGACTCGCAATGATTTGATTTCTTCCAAAGTGAAATCAATCGCGTAGTAGCGACCATCTTTACGAGCACGGTCTGGGAATCGCTCAGCCACATCGGTCACGCGATCGAGGTAATGATCATGCAATACGACGAGTTGATCGTCTTTGGTCATCACCACATCTTGCTCGATGTAGTCCGGCTTCATTGCATACGCAAGAGCTTTTGCTTCTAACGTATGTTCTGGCAGATAACCCGATGCTCCTCGGTGCGCGATAACAAGCGGTTGTGCTACCACTCCAGCCGAAATGCCGAGAGCGAGAATCGTCATGCAAATTGACGTTGTTTTCATTGTTCTTTCCTTAACTTATTGAAGGAGCAGTATTCCACCGCCCCTTTAATGTTTTATGACGCCAATGCTTCTTTCTCACGTGCTTTTTGTTCGTGATGAGCGCGTTCACCCAAGAAAGCGTAAATCAAGCAGATAATAGAGGTAATACAAGACCCGACAAGAATGATGAACCCACCATCCCAACCGAAGTGGTCAACGGTGTAACCAAGAATAGCGTTCGCAGCAACAGCGCCACCTAAGTATCCGAATAGCCCGGTCAAGCCAGCGGCAGTACCCGCCGCTTTTTTAGGAGCAAGCTCTAGTGCATACAAACCAATCAACATCACTGGGCCGTAAATCAAGAAACCGATAGCCACCAGCGCCATCATATCGACGGCTGGATTACCTGCTGGGTTAAACCAGTAAACAAGCACCGCAACCGTGACAAGAACCATAAATAAGATGCCAGCAGGGGCGCGGCGGCCTTTAAACACTTTGTCAGAAATCCAACCACACAATAACGTGCCAGGAATGCCAGCCCACTCGTATAGGAAGTAAGCCCAAGAAGATTTATCTACTGAGAAGTCTTTTGCTTCTTTTAAATACACTGGAGCCCAGTCCAACACACCGTAGCGGATCAGGTAAACAAACGCGTTCGCGATCGCAATTGACCACAACAATTTATTAGAAAAGACATACTTGAAGAAAATCTCCTTCGCACTCATTTCTTTCTCATGAGACTTGTCGTAATCGTCTGGGTAGTCGTCTTTATACTCTTCAATTGGCGGAAGACCACAAGATTGAGGTGTATCTCTTACCGTGAACCAAATAAAGACAGCTACGAGCGTGGCAAAAAATGCAGGAACATAGAAAGCGGTGCGCCAATCGTCGTTAAATGCCCAAAGACCAAGAATAAATAGTGGACCAATTAAACCACCACCTACGTTATGCGCCACGTTCCAAACCGATACGATCTCACCACGTTCTTTACGTGACCACCAGTGAACCATGGTTCGACCACAGGCAGGCCATCCCATACCTTGGAACCAACCGTTTAGGAACAATAGAATAAACATCGCGGTAATGCTGCCCGTAGCCCAAGGCATAAAGCCGAAGCAGAACATCACAAGCGCAGACATTAACAGACCGCCACTTAAGAAATAACGAGGGTTAGAGCGGTCAGAAACACTGCCCATTAAGAATTTTGATAAACCGTAAGCAATGGAAACTGCAGCTAAAGCAACACCTAAGTCACCACGGCTAAAACCTTGTTCAATAAGGTAAGGCATCGCCAAGCTAAAGTTTTTACGCACTAAATAATAGCCAGCGTAACCGACGAAGATACCGATGAAGAGTTGCCAACGTAAGCGAGAATAGGTGCCGTCGATCTTATCGGACGATAAGCGATCGATATGCGCCTTAGGTTTGAATATTCCAAACATAGGAACCTCATTAATTATGTGAGCGATGGTAGGGAGTAATAAATCGCGAACGAGCAAAAAGGAGTTTCGTTCGAAAGTGAATGCATTTTATGAAATACAATTTTTATTTCTGTGATAAATGTTGCATAGGAATTAAATTTCAGTAAATACAGTAAACTAGAAGCATTTAATTAGACAGTGCTTCCATTTCCCCCACATTCCGTTACTGTCTATATAGAGCATGAAGTGCGCAAACGAACAAAACCATCGCTATCTTAAGTAAACCAAGCGCTCAAATGACCACATAAATGGATAAAAGGTAGAGGTTGAAGAGATAAAACACGCTATTTAAGTAATTAAAGACCAGCATGACGTGTTGCAACAATGTCACTTCGTTAACAATTAGCATCGACATCAGCCAACCAATCCCAAAGCGCATTCAAAACAAATCTCTAGTAAAAGACGTCGTATCAACCACAAATAAACTTCTTCATTCTTAACGGTGGTTTAACTCAGAGCAACGAGCTCATCAATATCAGCCTCCCCCTTATCATCATTAGTGTCAGCTAGCTCTTTAGGGTTAGTTTTCAACCAGTAATCTGAGTAATTTCCCACCATTCGCGAAGCAGCTTCACAAAACTCCTCTTACCAGTTTGTGCATTGATTTTCACATCGGTAGTTTTAGGCCGAAAAATAGAAGTAGAAGCTTCTGAATCGTTTTATCGAGTTTCCTTTTTGAGCAAAAGATGCGTCAATTAACAAAAACGAAGAGTTTGATTAACAAATTTATGCTCAAACGCTCACTTTTAACGCTCGTTTGTTTTCGCAAACGTTTATATATGCACAATAGAACCGTGCTAGATAAGCATAAATATTAAAGGACTCTTAACATGACAACGAACAAACACCCCTCACTGCTCGGAGAATGTTTGGCCGAGTTTATCGGTACCGGATTACTTATCTTTTTTGGCGTAGGCTGTGTTGCTGCACTCGTTTTGACCGGAGCTCAATTTGGTCAATGGGAAATCAGTATTGTATGGGGCTTTGGCGTCGCCATTGCAATTTACTGTACTGCGGGCGTATCCGGTGCACACATCAACCCTGCAGTTACCATCGCGCTGGCGATGTTCCATGGATTCGATAAGGCGAAAGTGGTGCCTTATATCATTGCGCAAATGCTCGGTGCATTTTGCTCTGCCGCTTTGGTTTACAGCTTGTACAGCAACCTATTTACTGATTACGAAATCGCACACAATTTCGTTCGTAGCAGCCAAGACGCATTAGCAACAGCAGGTATTTTCTCGACTTACCCACACGCTTCTCTCTCTTTCTTTGGCGCTTTTGCTGTGGAATTCGTGATTACTGCAGTGCTAATGTTTGCCATTCTTGCTCTTGGTGATGAGAACAACGGTGCACCTCGCGGCGCTATGAACCCATTACTTATCGGTATTCTCATTGCGGTTATCGGTGGTTCTTTAGGCCCACTGACTGGCTTTGCGATGAACCCTGCTCGTGACTTCGGCCCTAAACTGTTTGCTTACTTTGCCGGCTGGGATTACGCACTGACCGGTGCGCGTGAAATCCCATACTTTATTGTTCCAATTCTTGCTCCTATCGCAGGTGCTTGCTTCGGTGGTTGGTTGTACCCGAAAGCGATTGCTACATATCTGCCACAACAAGGTCATGGCTGTACTATCCCTAACCAGTGCGAGACCGAAGAAGAAGCAGAACAAGCTCAAGCTTAAAACCAACTCATTCGAACATTTACTAAAATATAAATAACGAAACAAAAGGATTCTTACCATGACTGAGCAAAAATACATTGTTGCCCTAGACCAAGGCACGACAAGCTCTCGTGCTGTCATTCTGGATCATGACGCGAATATCGTAAGCGTCGCTCAGCGAGAATTTACTCAGATTTATCCAGAGGCTGGTTGGGTTGAACATGACCCAATGGAAATCTGGGCAACTCAAAGCTCTACTTTGGTTGAAGCACTTGCAAAAACCGGTATCCGTAGCGACCAACTTGTTGGTATCGGTATTACCAACCAACGTGAAACCACAATTGTATGGAACAAAGAAACAGGCAAGCCGGTTTACAACGCGATCGTGTGGCAATGTCGCCGTACTGCCGATATTTGTGAAGAATTAAAAGCGCGCGGACTAGAAGATTACGTTCGCGACAATACAGGTCTGGTTTTAGACCCTTACTTCTCTGGCACAAAAGTGAAGTGGATTCTAGATAACGTTGAAGGCGCGCGTGAAGAAGCGGAAGCGGGCAAGTTGTTATTCGGTACAGTGGATACTTGGCTGGTTTGGAAAATGACACAAGGCCGCGTTCACGTAACCGATTACACCAACGCTTCGCGCACTATGCTTTTCAACATTAACGACCTATGCTGGGATCAGAAAATGCTGGATGAATTAGGCATTCCAGCGTCGATGATGCCAGAAGTCAAACGCTCATCAGAAATCTACGGTCAAACTAACATTGGTGGTAAAGGCGGTACTCGTATCCCAATCGCGGGTATTGCAGGTGACCAACAAGCCGCGCTTTACGGTCAGATGTGTGTTGAAGCTGGCCAAGCGAAGAACACCTACGGTACAGGTTGTTTCTTGTTGATGAACACAGGTCAAGAGAAGGTCACATCGAAAAATGGCCTGCTGACTACGCTAGCATGTGGTCCAAAAGGTGAACCAGCTTACGCCCTTGAAGGTGCAGTATTCATGGGTGGTGCTTCAATTCAATGGCTACGTGACGAAATGAAGATTCTGGCTGGTGCTGAAGACTCGGAATACTTCGCAACTAAAGTCGATTCTTCAAATGGGGTTTATGTCGTTCCTGCCTTTACTGGGTTAGGTGCACCATACTGGGATGCTTACGCTCGCGGTACGATTGTTGGTCTTACTCGTGGTGTTAACTCTAACCACATAATCCGTGCAACGCTGGAAGGTATCGCTTACCAAACTCGCGACGTGCTAGATGCAATGCAAGCAGACTCTGGCATCAAGCTCGCGAACCTGCGCGTTGATGGCGGCGCAGTGGCGAACAACTTCCTAATGCAGTTCCAATCTGATGTGTTAGATACCGAAGTTCACCGCCCTCAAGTGACCGAAGTGACCGCTTTGGGTGCTGCCTACCTAGCCGGCCTAGCGGTTGGTTTCTGGGATAGCATTGATGAACTGCAAGACAAAGCTGTGCTCGATCGCACATTCGAACCACATGATGATGAAGAGAAACGTAACCGTCGTTACAAAGGTTGGAAGCGCGCGGTGAAGTGTGCTCAAACCTGGTCTGAGCTTCACGACGAAGACGATTAATTTCTGATAAACGATTAGTTTCCCCCTGATTAATCATAAAGAGCGCCGAGTTGGCGCTCTTTTTTTGCGTTCGATCGCGGATTCCCTATTCCCACGACTTCTCACAATGCGCCAATTCGAGCACAATAGAGCGAGTTTCTATATTCGAATTTGAAGCATTGGCGATTACCAGTGCACAAGGGAGTGCTAAGTGAAGCAAATACCAAGACACCAACAGATTGTTGAGTTGGTGAAAAAACAAGGCTATGTCAGCACGGATGAGCTAGTAGAAAAATTTAATGTCAGCCCTCAGACTATTCGCCGCGACCTAAATGACCTCGCAGATGAAAACAAGATTCGTCGCTACCATGGTGGCGCAACTATACCTTTAAGCTCAGAGAATACCTCCTACAACACGCGTAAAGCACTTAACTTCAACGAAAAGGACGTAATTGCTGACGAGTTGGTTAAACATATTCCCGATGGCGCAACTCTGTTTATTGATATCGGAACGACACCAGAATCGGTTGCTCGTGCGCTCAATAAAAATCATAAACAGCTTCGCGTGGTGACCAACAACATTAATGTTGCCACCATTCTTTTACCCAACCCGGAGATCAAAGTGATTTTGGCGGGCGGTGAAGTTCGCAACCGAGACGGCGGCATTGTCGGTGAAGCAACACTCGATTTCGTCAAACAATTCCGCCTCGACTTCGGTATTTTGGGCATCAGTGGTATCGATTTTGATGGCTCACTACTGGACTTTGATTACCACGAAGTTCGCGTTAAACAGGCGATTATCGATAACAGCCGCAGCGTTTTCCTTGCGGTTGACCATTCGAAGTTTGGTCGTAATGCGATGGTGAAACTGGGCAATATCGCGCAATTGAACATGGTATTTACCAACAAACAACCACCAGAAGAGATTCTTGCGATTCTAAAAGAAGCAGCCGTTCCGCTCGAAGTGGTTGATACGCAAATGGAAAGAACCATAACCGAATAGCGTTTACACGCACTATTTACGCGCATAAATGACCTCTGTCTTAATTAGGCAGAGGTTTTTTTGTGCCCAAATCACACAAAACGCTCATAAACGAAAATAAATAATGACCACAAACGAAACCTAAGCTAGGATAAACTCATGTTCTAAAATGCTCGTTCGCTCACCAAGAGGTCAAATTTATGAGTATCCAACAAAATACTTCCACGACGAATTCATCCCCTACTCTAGACATGATCGTGATCGGCGGCGGCATTAACGGGGCTGGTATTGCTGCAGATGCTGCTGGCCGTGGTTTAAGCGTCGGTTTGTATGAAGCTAACGACTTCGCATCGGCAACCTCTTCTGCAAGTTCAAAACTGATCCACGGTGGATTACGTTACCTTGAACACTATGAGTTTCGTTTGGTTTCGGAAGCGCTCGCTGAGCGTGAAGTGATCTTACGCAAAGCGCCTCATGTGGCTCTGCCAATGCGCTTCCGTTTACCTCATCGTCCATTTTTACGCCCAGCTTGGATGATCCGCTGTGGCTTGTTCCTTTACGATAACTTGGGTAAACGAACCACTCTTCCAGGCAGCAAAACCGTCAACCTAGCAAAATCAGGTCTATTAAAACCTGAAATGAAAACCGGTTTCGAATACTCAGATTGTTGGGTAGATGACGCACGCTTGGTGTTGTTGAACGTTCTAGCGGCTAAAGAGAATAACGCAGAAGTTCGCAACTACTGCCGCGTAGAAAAAGCACACCGTGAAGGCGGCATTTGGCATGTCACTATTCATGACGTCACCACAGACCAACGTTTCGAACGCAAAGCGAAAGCTCTGGTTAACGCTGCTGGTCCATGGGTGAAACAGTTCTTTGATGAAGGATTAGAACAAACCTCCCCTCGCAACATTCGTTTGATCAAAGGCTCGCACATCGTTGTTCCTCGTATCCACAACGAGCCGCAAGCCTACATCCTACAAAACAAAGATAACCGCATCGTATTTATGATCCCTTACCTAGATAAGTTCTCGATCATTGGTACAACAGATGTGGAATACAAAGGCGATCCGCGTGAAGTCGCGATTTCCGAAGATGAAGTCGATTACTTGATCGATATCGTTAACCAACACTTTGTCCACCAGCTAAGCCGCGAAGACGTGGTGTGGACATACAGTGGTGTACGTCCTTTGTGTGATGATGAGTCTGACTCACCGCAAGCGATCACACGTGACTACACACTAGAACTAGACGCTGAATACGACCACGCACCTTTACTTTCAGTGTTCGGTGGCAAGCTCACGACTTACCGTAAGCTTGGTGAAGCAGCAATGAAGAAACTTGCCCCGTTCCTACCTGAAATGGGTAAAGATTGGACAGCAAACCAAACCCTTCCTGGTGGTAACTTCAGTTGCAACCGTGAGCAACTTGCGAAGATGATTCATGCGAAATACTCGTGGGCATCAGAAGCGATGTTGCTGCGCTACGTGACTCAGTTTGGTACACAAACTTGGGACCTAATGGAAGACACTAGCAGCGTAGAAGATCTTGGTCATTGCTTCTCAGAGCAAGCAAGCGGCGTATATCAACGCGAAATTGATTACTTGATGAATCACGAAATGGCGCTAACCGATGAAGACATCTTATGGCGTCGCACAAAACTTGGTTTATACATGAACGAAGAGGAGAAAATCGCACTGGCAGAATATCTAAAAGAGAAGCTGCAACAGAAAGTCGTTAGCCTCTCACAAGTAAGTTAAATTGGACTCTCCTAATACAAAGCCTGCACCCCGCAGGCTTTTTCTTTTTCCGGTGAATACTCAGCATCAAACGCTTCTATCGAAAGCACAAAAAGTTTTAATTTCAGGCGATTAGCACTCTTACTTATTATTTTCTTCAGTCGGCAATTGCCCTCACCTCTAATTTAATCGGTATCCGATGAAGAAATCGCTAATCCTGAGCTTACTCCTTCTCGGTGGTTGTTCTGTCGCTCCTGAAGAAACACCACCATGCGCATGTGATGACTACGTTCCTCCTTATGTAAAGCCACCAAGCGCAGCGAACGAAGACAACATCAAACAGTTACTGGCTTACATCGCTCAAAAAGCCAAAGATCGCTGGGGTGAAGATGAGTTCGTTGAAGCAGGCAAACACCGTTACGTGAAGTACCTTGACGGTTACAACACCCGAGCACACATCGACTTCGAAACGGGTAAGATTTATGTTTCGACAATTTCTCAGTACCAACCAACGGAGAAGCTGCAAAAAGCCATCGTTCAAACTCTGCTCATGCCTGCCGATCCAACTCATGCAGAATTGTTTAGTGACAAAGAAGCGGTTCTGCGTGGAAAACCCTTCTTGCTTGGCCAAGTGCTTGATCAAGATGGTAAACCAATAGAGTGGGAATGGCGTGCTAATCGTTATTCGGATTACCTGATCGAGAATAAGCTACAAAAGAAAGCCATCAAACGCGGCAGTGCTTACTATGTCGAAATCAATATGGTGAAAGATCACCTAGAGCAACGTGAGTATCAATATGCAGGCTTGGTTCGCGATGCTGCTAAACGGTATGGATTGCCAGAAGACCTTATCTTTGCCGTGATCAAAACCGAAAGTAGCTTTAACCCTTATGCGGTTTCTCATGCCGGTGCTTACGGCTTGATGCAAGTAATCCCCAAAACAGCGGGGGCAGATGTGTTTAATTTGGTGAAAAACAAACCGGGCATTCCAACCAAAGAGTACTTGTTCGATCCTGCCAATAACATTGATACAGGCGCGGCGTACTTCTACATCTTGAAGAACCGTTATCTAAGAGATGTAAAACATCCTACCTCGAAACACTTTAGTATGATTTCCGCCTATAACGGCGGTACTGGCGGCGTGCTTTCTACCTTCGATAGTGACCGAAAACGCGCGATGAATGAGCTTAACAGCCTTAACCCGACTCAGGTTTATGATGCGTTAACCACTCAACATCCAAAAGGGGAAGCAAGACGCTACTTGCAAAAGGTGCTGTATTTCCAGAAAGACTTTAGCGAAGGGAATATCTAATTTTATCTAGCCACAAAACGAAAAACGCCGCTTAGTTCCACGGAGGGATAGAACTAAACGGCCATGTAATTACACGAGAGACACCTATGGGTCTTAAACGTCAATTGGCTAGTTAATCACTCGTGTGCATACGAGTAATAACACATACAGGTTAGCGGACTCCGCGACTTCTAGCACGCTCAAATCCCGCTTTAGAATTCAACGTTTTTCACATTCCTAACAATTTCCTTACTAGAAATAGGTTAATTGCTAAACCAACCTCAAACAAAAGGGGCTCAGCATGCCGCTAAGCCCTTAAATTTGTCTCATTTTTTGCTGAAGATAATGATTATCCTGGGTGTCCATCCACACGAGGGGTCATCAACATCATGCCAAATCGCCATACGAACATACCGAAAGCCAGGATCCACAAGCCACCACTAATATCGATCCAAAGTAACATGTTCGCTGGGTCTAATATCACACCGAGACTTCTCACCAAGGCTGCTAAAAAGATCGCGACGAAGGCGATGCTCATGTTCGGGCCTTTGTAAATCATGCGACCTGTGTGCCCCATAGTCACTCGAGCAATCATCGCTAAGATCAATCCACCTAATGCGCCGATAGCAAACAGATGAATTAAGTTGTGGTTCGCAAACGCATTATCCCAACTTCCACGTAAAATCAGACTCAAAGGCAGACACAAATAAGCCGCATGTAACGACCACACCAACGGCTCGCTAAGCGTCAGCCAAGGCTTCCAGCGCAGGAATCGAACCAACTGCGCCACACCGGCAAACAACATAAGTGGCTGACCAAGTTCCGCAAACGTCACAGGGAAGAAACTCAATACGAACAACATGACTAAAGGTAGGTTTGCTAGCCAATCTAACCACATTAGCGGCTGAGCCTTTTCGAAGTTAAATCGACGAGCAGTGAAAAATGGAATCACTCGTCCACCCATGACGGAAAGCAGCAGAGTGAACCACCAAAGCATTGCTTGCCATACCGCTGACGAGGTAAATGGCGGCATGCCTTTCACCGTTGCGTAACTGGCAAAGTTGGCAAAGATGGCGAGCAAGAATAACGGCACAAAAAACAGGTTCCGCCAACCTTTCGCACGGTAAACACGAATGCCCACTTCGTACGCTACAAACAGCAAAAACAGCGCTTCAATGCTGCTGGTTAGCCAAAGTGGTGCTGGTGTCCAAAGCAGTATTCTCGGTGCAAGCCACAATGCAAATATCGCTAACAAGGTGTAGCGTTTCGTGCCATTAATGCCCGTCCAGTTTTGCACTGCAGTCAGCACAAAGCCCACTACTATTGCCATTGAAAAACCAAACAACATTTCATGAACGTGCCACCACAACGCCGGAACACTCAACGCACTTGGCTGTCCGGTTTGGAACATCCATACCCATACCGCAATTGCAACAACGGCATAAATAGAGCCAAATAGGAAAAACGGTCTAAACCCTAATCGCAGCCATGCAGGGATTTTCTCTTCCACTTTTTTATCGGTGATATTCAGCATTGTGATGCCCTTAAGTACCCATTTGATACCGTTCAAAAATTCTACGCGTTCGATATTAACACAAACATGCATAAAAAATACATGTTATAAAATCAAACTATCCTTTCGAGGTAAAACCTGTGCTTCACACGTTGCTTGGTTGGTAGTGTTTAGGTATAACGGATAACAGTGATTTCGTCGAAGCAAGGGAAGCAATCGAGATGTATATATTTGGCTACGGCAGTTTGATCAATGCCGCCTCGCGTAAGTTAACGGGTCAAACGGGAGAAGCCATCCCAGTCATCGCTCATGGACTGGTGCGCTATTGGGGCAAAGTTGACGACAGCTATATTTTGTCACCCTTGGTTGTGAATGAAGGCAAAGGGCAAGTCAATGGCGTACTGCTTGAAGTCAACGATCAAGCGCTAGCGGATTTTGACCGACGCGAGCGTGGCTACCATCGCATTCAAATCCGTCCTGATCAGATTGAAACAGAGGCCACTTTTAACTCTGAGCACAGCATTTGGGTTTATGTGAAAAACGATCCATTACCACCCTGCTCGCTCAGTCCCATCATGCAAAGCTATGTTGATACGGTCCTCGCTGGATGCTTAGAAGTCTCCCACGCCTTTGCTGAGCACTTCGTTCGCCATACCGTTGGTTGGCATCATGCCAAAGAAAACGACCGCCACCAGCCCAAATACGGCAACTTAGCGGGCGTACAAGATCATCATTATAAGTTGATTGATAACCTAATTAAAAAGGGAGCCTAGTGGCTCCCTTTTGCTATTCATGTTCTGTTAGTGTGAGATTAGAACTTGTAATCAACACCAGCGTATAGGCTGTCGAAATCAAAGTCGATATCACCACCGCCTTCAACATCGATCGTTACTGTAGAAACACGGTAACCACCAGAGATAATTAGGCCTGAAGCGAACTCATAGCCAACTTCTGCACCGTAGTTGAAACCAATATCACTACCATCGGTTTTAACATTAAGGTGTGAAAGGTTTGATTTAGACTCAAAATCGACACCCATTACGCCAAGACCAGCCACGGCACCGACGTAAAAGCCAGTACTAGAGAATTGGTATTTCGGTTTTGCATTTAGGTTGAAGCCGTAACCATCAACAGTCACTTTTGCCCAGTTCCCCATGCCTGACGCTTTTTCTTCAAAGCTACCGTAATAGACGTATTCGCCTTCTAGCGCCAGTTTAAAGTTTTCTGAATATTGCAGCTCTTTACCAACCGCAATACCAAGACCAGTCGCTGAAGAGCTTGACGAGTCCCCTTCAACTTTAAGGTCTGAATTTAAAATATCGGCACCAATATACCAGTTACCATTTGCTTGAACCGACGCTGAAGCAACCACTGCACCTAAAGCCAATAATGGCAATACTTTTTTCATTATAATGTCCTAATTTTTCATGCTGTTAGACAGCTTTTAAAAGCGCGGAGATTATAAATAAAGGTGAATATGATTCTATTGATTCATTTATAAAATGAGATCTAAAACATAAATAACTGTTATACAAACAATATATGATTAGATACTAAACGATTCTCACACCAGCAGGCATCGCGCGTTCAGGCGTTAGCAGAACACTTTCTGATTCATCATCGGTTTCGGCACAAAGCAACATGCACTCAGAGGTTTCACCACGCATCTTAGCTTTCGCAAGATTACACAGCACCACCACTTGTTTCCCCATCAACTCTTCTTCTGTGTAGTAAGGCACCAAGCTGGTGACGGTTTGCACTGTTTTCTCACCGATGTCGATCTGCACGATGTAAAGCTTATCTGCGTTTTCGTGACGCGCCACTTCGATGATTTTTCCGGTGCGAATTTCTAGCTTTGCGAAGTCTGAGTAAGCGATCGTTTCCATTGATTAAAACCTCAAGTAAAATTTTACTAAAACAAACTCTACATTATCACTTAGTACTTCAAATACAAGAGGTGAAGATCGCATTTTGATGAGCAAAGATCGTGCTGATTACAATCGCCCTTTACCAAATCTCACTCAACTTCGGCCAACCCCACGCCGTGATCTCTACACCTTTGAATATGTCTTGAAAGCTAAGTGTTTGTCTGTGGTGAAGCATAGGGCTGACTACGCCTTCATAGATCAGCACAGAGCCAAGTTGCTCTAACTGGGTGAGGTAACCTTCCGGAGCGCTAAACTGTCGAATTTGGTTGATCTCAGCCACCAGCCAGTCGCTGACGTCAGATCCGATCGTGGCGTGCAAAATGGGATCGCTGAGGAAAAACAGTAAAGCCGAGACTTGTCGGTTGTCATCCAAGTTAAAACTGCTCAAGACAATCTCTTCACTAAAGCCCTCTCCAAGCGCTTTTTCAATAAATGCTTCAAACGAATAAACGTTTACTTCAGCCTTGATGCCATGTTCCGTCAAGATTTGCTCAGCGGCTCTCGCACTGCGTTGAATACCAAGGTGGAAATAACAGGCGATTCGGATTGAACTCGGTAGCGCTACTTCATCGCTTCTCAGATATTTGACGTTGTGCCAGAAGGGGAAAAAGTTATGTGCGATCTCAGCCCCAAAGGTGGTTTCGTTACGTTCCAATTGCTGCCAAATGTTCTCACCACTCAAGGCATCACTCAGCCAACGTCGCTGAGCGTGTGATAAGTTAGGATGATTGTGATTGAAAATCATAAACAAGCATCCTTCTTCCACACGATCTTTCGATGCTGTGTGTTTGGCATCGATGATGCGCTCACCCACTTCTTCATCTGAAGAGTTGGTGATGACCTTTTTCGAGTACTGCTCTGTCTTAGGTAAATCGTGGGGGTAATTGGAAGCCTTTGCACCTTCCTTCTTTTCACTGTTTAACGACCAGATGGTGACTTTATCTGTGAGGGAGCGAAATCCGTGGAAGCGCTCATTCGCCATCAAGGTAAGTTTGTTGTTCGTGTGCGATTCCAGAGAGAAAATGCCACAGCCGATGCTGTCAGAAGATAGGTTATTGAGTTGCTCGACAGGTTGTAAGGAGTATTTCAGGTCACTCAATAATGCAGCGAAGCCTTTGTCTGGACGAGTAAGTTGAACGGAAAATCGATAAGGCGACTCGACGGAAACCGTTTCAAGGTGATCGAGTTCATTTTGATAATATGGAAGCTGCTGCCAATGATTTAGTAACTTCACCATCAACTCTGCATCCACTTTTCCGCCATGATGAAAGCAAACAGACGGACGAAGATAAAACGTCCATGTTCGCCACTCTTCATCGGCTTGCCAATGATGCGCAATGTTTCCGACTAACTCGCCATCAGATGTCATAGAAACCAAGCAAGCGTGAATTTGACGAATTAAGAAACGCTCGCTGTTTCGTTGCGGTGTGATTGGATTGAGCGTAGCAAAAGAGCGGTTATAGGTGAGTTGTACACTGACTTTGCCTTCTGTCACTTGGGCGCCGGAAGTCTGCTTGAGCAGTTGCTCAAACACGACTTGGTCGAAGCCAAGAAACTCAAGTGCTCGGTCGTATTTGCTCTCTTTGATCCATTCAAGAGCGATAGAGCGCTTCACCTCTGTACGATCGATGTTACGAATTAAGGTCGAACGTTGGTTACGCCCCACTCTGGGTATCCAAGCGATCCAGTTGAGCGCATTCATCTGCTTGAGAATAGCTCGGGCATGCCTTGGGCTGGTGAACATCTTGTCTGCAATCTCGGCAAGCGTCACCGCGTATTCCTCTCGCAGCTCAAAACTCTCTACACGTTCGTAGTAGCGAAAAAGATTAATACTCTCCAAAACAGGCACTCCAAAACTAAAATTCTGTTCCTTATATTAGCGTTTAATGCCTTCATTCAAGTAAAAAGGTCTAAAAACTTAGTTATCAGGAACAAGAAAAACAAAATTCACTCTGTTTTTTCATGCCTTATTTTTACCCAAAATACACTTAGATTCTGACGCAGTCCTAAGGTTGAGCGATCGAAACGGTGCCCTTCAATTAGTAAAAGCGCCCTATTTTTTAGCTCAGCACACCACTTATAAAGCTTTAGCGATAGCAACCAGTTTTTATGTTTATGCTCCAACCCCCGCAAACCATAATCACGATGCTATCGCTAATCTCCCCGCTTCCCACAGTTTATTCATGACTGCGCCACTCAAGATTTTTATCTAACAAGTTGGAGTATTTTTATGTTTGCTAACTTTTTTGCCAACCTTTCTAAGGTCGGTAAGGCGCTCATGTTGCCTATAGCCTCGATGCCCGCGGCGGGTATCCTTTTGGGTATTGGCTCGGCGCAATTTGGGTTTATTCCACCCGTCGTTTCTGAATTGATGGCAGAAGCGGGGGGCGCGGTATTTGGTAACCTGCCGCTTATCTTTGCGCTTGGCGTTGCTATCTCATTTACCAACAATGATGGTGTTGGTGCGGTTGCGGCAGGTATTGGTTATTACGTATTAGTCGCGACGCTAAAAGTCATGGCTGGCGTGCTGGGTGTGGATCATATCGACACAGGTGTGCTTGGCGGCATCATCTCCGGTGCAGTTGGTGCGTATATGTTTAACCGCTTCTACACCATCAAGATGCCAGCTTACTTGGCCTTCTTCGCGGGTAAACGATTTGTCCCGATCGTCACGTCATTTTCTATGCTGTTTTTAGGCATTGCGATTGCCTTTATTTGGCAACCAATTGGCTCCGGCATTGATTGGTTTGGCACATGGGCAACCGAGCAAAACCCATTGGTGGCATTCTGGGCTTACGGCACCGCAGAGCGTGCTCTGATCCCATTTGGTCTGCACCATGTGATTAACGTAATTATTCAGCTTCAAGCCGGTGAGTTTGTGAACGCTGCTGGTCAAGTATTCCACGGAGAGATCCCTCGCTTCTTCGCTGGAGACCCAAATGCGGGCAACCTAGCGGGTGGTTACCTATTCAAGATGTTTGGTCTTCCTGCGGCGGCAATTGCGATTGGCCGTGCAGCAAAACCAGAGAACCGCACCAAAGTTATGGGCATCATGATCTCAGCTGCGCTAACGTCGTTCCTAACTGGTATCACTGAACCTATCGAGTTTGCGTTCTTGTTCATCTCGCCTGTGCTTTACGTGATTCACGCGATCATTGCGGGTCTGGCTTACCCACTGTGTATCATGCTGGGCGTTAAACATGGCTACAGCTTTAGTGCAGGTCTTATCGACTACGTGACCTTCTTTGGTATTTCGACCAAAGGCTGGATGATCATCCCACTAGGTTTGGCATACGCAGCGCTGTACTACGTAGTGTTCACTTGGTTCATTAAAACGTTCGATCTGAAAACACCAGGACGTGAAGATAAAGACAGCAGCAAAGCCGTCAATGACACCAGTTCAGAGTTTGCCAGTGAGTTGGTTAGCGCGTTTGGCGGCAAACAAAACATCTTAAGCACCGATGCTTGTATCACTCGATTGCGAATCCAAGTCGCAGAGCAAGACAAAGTCGACGAAGCGAAATTGAAAGCACTTGGTGCAGCGGGTGTGGTGCGAGTCGGTACAGGCGTACAAGCTATCTTTGGCGGCAACAGCGATGTGTACAAAACTCAAATGGTTGATTGGATGAACAACAACTAGCATTCTGAGCGCCATTTTCTGTGGCTTGTAAAGAGAAAATAGAAACGACAAATCGCGGTCACATCAATGACCGCGATTTTTGTTTTCATGCGACTAATCAACGCCCGACTCAAGATAACGTTTACACATCACATATATTCAATAAATTCATAGAGTAAGGCCAAATTCATCGCAATATAAAAATGGTGTTGATTGCACTTATTACACAATGGGTGTTTAATACCCCAATTAACGTTTTTTAGCCCACGAAAGGTCCCTCATGGCAACAATCAAGGATGTCGCGAAAGAAGCCGGCGTATCGGTCGCGACCGTCTCTCGCGTGATCAATAAATCACCGAAAGCAAGCCAATCTTCTATCGACGCAGTGACGCAAGCAATGAGCAAACTGGGATACCGTCCAAACGCAGCAGCGCGTGCACTCGTCAGCCAAAGTACCAATACCATGGGCGTGCTTGTGGGTGATGTCTCAGACCCGTTCTTCGGCACACTGGTGAAATCGGTAGATAACGTGGCGCGTGAAAACGGCAAACACATTCTGATTGGTAATGGCTACCACAACCCAGAAGACGAACGCCAAGCGCTAGAACTTCTGATCAACAGCCGTTGTGAAGCCATTGTGATTCACTCTAAGGGTTTATCAGATGAAGAACTGATCGGTTACGCCAAAGAAGTCAAAGGCATGGTGTTGATCAATCGCCATATCCCAGAATTGGCAGAGCGTTGCATCTCTCTTGATAACCTTAAGGGCGCGTACTTAGCGACGGAATATTTGATTCGTCATGGTCACACCAAGATCGCTTGTATCGCCTCATCCCATGATATCGAAGATACCGATGAGCGTTTACAAGGTTACCAAGCGGCACTAAAAGATCACGATATCGAGCTATCAAAAAGCTATGTCGAATATGGCGAGCCAAACAGTGACGGTGGCGAAACAGCCATGACCAACCTGCTGACCAAATCACTCGCAATCACTGGCGTGGTGGCGTACAACGACTACATGGCAGCAGGCGCGCTGGCAGCGTTAGACCAAAACGGCATCGACGTACCAGAAAAAGTGTCCATGGTTGGCTTCGACGATGGCTTAATTGCTCGCTTCGTCAATCCAAGTTTGACCACGATTCGTTACCCAATCGAAATGATGGCAGAGCGTGCCGCGCGTTTGGCACTAGCGTTATCACGTGATGAGCAAGTGGAAGATGACACCATCATATTTAGCCCGACTTTAGTTCGCCGTAACTCGGTAGATCGCCTTTAGTTCTAATCTCTAAAAGACAAATACAAGAAAGCCCGCTCAATCCGATTAAGCGGGCTTTTTCACTTCAAAGGTTTATTAGCTTAATGCCTCATTGGCATTAGTCTGTGTCACTTCAACCCCATCCGCAAATTCACCACGTTGCAGTTTCTCACGCAGGATTGCATGCTGGTCTTCTGTGAAGGTATAACGAGACATAATAAAAATACGAACCAAAGCTCCTAGTGCAGGCAATAAAGCTATACAGAAAAACATGCCATTTAGCGCTGTTTCAGTCTGCTCCACATTCGGTACGTAGCCAATCATCGTTAGGATGATACCTGTTAAACCACCAGCGACTGCTACGGAAAGTTTGCCTGTGAAAGTCTGCCCAGAAAACGTAATCGCTGCCGTACGCTTTCCACTGTGGTAGTAAGAATATTCTACCGTATCTGCAATCATTGCTGAGATTAGTGGGTTCGTCATCATGAATATTCCCGTAACAACAGCTAACCAAGTCATAACTGCCGTTGGGTTATCGTAACCGGTAAGGTAAAAGCCAACGCGAGCGATGATCTCAAGCACACATAAAGCGATGAATATGTCGCGCTTTTTGAATCGCTTCGTTAGTACTGGCGTGGCTAAACAAGCGATCGCACTCACCAAAGTAATAGTACCAATCAAAGAAACCAAGCCTGCATCACCCATGTTGTAAGTAAAGAAGAAAATGTACAGGCCATTTACTAGGTTAAAGAACACATTCATAAAGAAAGCGGCAAGAATAAAGAATAATGGCTTGTTCTTACGTACCGCTTGGAAAGTTTGTTTAAGCGTGACCTTCTCACAGCTCGCAGTGGATATACGTTCTTTAGTGTTGAAAAAACCGTTCAACATGAACAACAGACCCGCAATCATCAACACTGCCACTGCAGGCAGGTAACCCTGATCTGCACGTCCGTCGGCAAAATAAGCACTCAGTTTAGGGAAAATAACTAACGTCGCACCAATACCCGCATTTACACCAAGCATTGCGCAAGTTGCTGCTTTAGCACGCTCTTGCGGCTCGTCTGTCATGACAGAAGACATTGACCAGAAAGGCACATCTGAAATGGTGTAAAGCGTTCCCCAAAGAATGTAAGTGATACCCGCGTACATTACCTTTGTAGAAGTATCGGCATCAATGTTGTAGAAAGAAGCGATCGTCACCAAGACGATAAGAAATGGTGTAAACAACATGTACGGGCGGAACTTACCAAACCGAGATTCAAGCGTATCCATATAGCCCGCAATCAAAGGATCGTTCACCGCATCCCAAACTCGGGCAATTAAGAATATCGTACTCGCCGCTATCGGCGATATACCTAAGATATCGGTATAGAAGTAAAGAATAAAAGAGCCGACTAGGCCAAAGCTAAAGCACTGGCCTACTCCGTAGCCGAAGTAAGACATCAGCTCCTTATTCGTTAATCTGTTTTGTAGAGTAGTCATAGTTCACGTCTCAATTGAGTTAATTATAGATTGGCTGCCGACCTAAATCTCAAGGTCGGCTCACAGGCAATTAATCCACTTCTGCGAGTATTTTGATTAACTGCACTTCACTTGGGTCATATGGCTGTCCTTGCTCATCAAGCAGATCGTGGAACCATCGACTTGCGTAGTCGGTATCGTTACGTTTAATTTCTGGCCAAGGTAAGTGAGTTTGAGTCTTGCCTTTCACTAACCCCCACTGGTAACAACCAATGGTTTTCTGTTTGAAAATAGGCAGTTGTTCATGCAGATGAGATTCAGCGTGACGCGCTAACCATTCAGTGCACATCATTGGGCGGTTATAAGCTTCCACAATTTCGACAGCGTTATGGAAGAGGTCGATGGGAAGATAAGCGTGGAACGTGATGATATCTGACAGCTCTAAAGCTTTGCGATCAGTAGGGTGTTCGAAGATCGGTAGGCTTCGATCTAGAATGCTAGGGGCGTGCCATGCTCCCACCGTAAGAGGCTGTGATGGGTTTTCATCTCGCGCCCATTCAAATGCCTTTACCATCAGATCATGACTGAATACTTCCATTTCTTCGTCATATGCAAACTCACCTTCATTGGTGAAAATCATACGATTGGTCGGTTCGTTATACAGATCCCAGATAACAATACGAGGGTCATTCTTGTAAGTTGAAATAATGTCTCGAATATAGGTTTCAACCTCTCCCCATAGTGTTTTATCCATTACGACATTACGGCCTGGGCTTGCGGCTGCTTGGCTATTGTGCAAATCCGGAACGGGTGCTTTTTGCTCACCAAGATAAGGATGATCGCCAGAAAAACCGCAATCATCCATCGGTGTCATCATCACCTTAATTTGGTTACGTTCACAAATATCTAGAAAGCGCTCAATACGCTCATGCAAACCTTGGCGATCCGCCTGCCAAACAATGAAAGGTAAGTTAGTACGTAATGTGTTGTAGCCAACTTCTCTCGCCCACGCTAACTCCTGCTCCATAACTTCAGGAGAGAACGATTCGGCTTGCCACATCTCATTCCAGTTAACCGCGGTTCTTGGCAAATAGTTAAAGCCACGCAGCCATCCATGTTCTTTTTGCCACTGCCATGCTTTCTCTTCTGACCATCTTGTCATCTTACTAACCTCAAAACTAAATTATTAACTAATAATATTAGCTAATATATTAATAAATAATTTGGCCGCCAGATCATCACAAAATAAACGTGGTGCTCATCACAACTTTAGTGGCTCTATGACATGACTTTGTGATCAACATCTTTTGGGGATGATCTGGTCTTAATCTTTAGCTAATATCTTTAGCTAAGAAAATTATCCGTAAATCGAAGAATGGCTAAAAAAGTAACTATGAGTGATATTGCTGCGGAAGCAGGGGTATCCCAGTCAACCGTGTCTTTGGTGTTGAATGGCTCTACATCGGTAAAAATTGCAGATACCACCAAACAAAAGGTCCTTGAAACCGCAGAGTCGCTTGGCTATAAGAATAAGAAAGTGGCTCATGCGCTTGGTCGCCCCCAAAAAATCGCCTTGGTGATCAATGGACTGACTAGCTACGATCCTTTTATTGATGCAATTAACGCCGCTCGTGAAGAAGCGTGGGCGAACGACTTTATTCTAGTGACGTTCAATTACAGTCACGATGAAGTATTGGCGAGTAAGATTGAAGCAGAAATAAATAGCGGTGATTATGCTGGCTTGGTTTATGCGTCGAGCATGACCCGTGAACTTGAACAACAACGCGTCAATACAGCACTACCAACCATACTTTTAAACTGTACAAACGAAAGTGCTCACGAAACACCAAGCGTTTTACCCGCAGATATGATAGGCGCTTACAAAGCAGTCTCTCACCTTACTCAACAAGGTTATCGTCATATTGCAATGCTCACTGGTGAAAACTGGATGCTTGCAAGTCAGCAGCGCAGAGAAGGGTATCGTCAAGCATTGATTGACGCCGATATTATTCCGAATAACGCGTACGTTGCTGAAGCGAATTGGTCTCTAAAAGAAGCGCACCAACAGACGCTAGCGCTGTTTAACTTGGAGCAACCACCTGAAGCGATATTCTGTGGAAGTGACTACATGGCGATGGGGTGTTACCAAGCATTGGCGGAGTTAGGTCTTAAGATTCCTCAGGATGTTGCGGTGGTTGGATACGATAATCAACAGATTGCCTCTGAAAGCTTTCCCGCACTATCCTCTGTTGAGCTGCCTTACTCAGATATGGGTAAGCTCGCCGTTGAATCCTTGATGGCTCTGATAGAAGAGCAACCTTTACTCTCCAACAAGCGAAAAGTAGAAGGTGAATTGATTATTCGAACTTCTTCGACAAAAACAAAAAAGGTGGGCATTTAGCCCACCAAAAAAGCTATCTAAAATTCAAAGCCATAGATGGTTTGATGCTGATAGCAGTCCCCAGAGTTCAACACCCCACTGTTGATACCCCATTCAGGTTTATTCGGCCCATCAGGAAAGTACTGTGTTTCCAGTGCTAGTCCATCATAGAGCTCATAACTTTTGCTCTTACCTGGTGTTCCTGCGAGGAAATTACCAGAGTAAAACTGCACGGCTGGTTTTGTCGTTTTGACCGTCATCGTGACTTCTTGTTGAGGTGAAATCAGAACCGCGGCGACAGACACGCCATTGGTCACTTCAGGCTTGAACACAAAGGCGTGATCGTAGCCGCCAGCGGTTTTCTGATCGGGTTCACTCAGGAAATCTCTCCCTACTAATTTAACGGATGAGAAATCAAAACTGGTTCCTTCTACGGGCTTTAGGTCTCCTGTAGGAATTAGACCTTGATCAGTCGGTAAGTAGTGAGCGGCATTTAGCTGTAATTTATGATCTAAGCTTTTAGCGTCAGAACCTTCTCCCGCCAAGTTAAAGTAAGCATGATTCGTTAAATTTACCGGGCATGCTTTATCTGTGCTTGCTTCATAAGCAATCGACACTTCGTTATCGTCCGTTAAAACGTAAGTCACCTTAACGTCTAGATTACCCGGGTAACCTTGGTCACCATCTTCAGAATGAAGTTCAAATACAACTTGCTGAGAATCCTGCTCGACAATAGTCCAACGCCTTTTGTCAAACCCCTCTAAACCACCATGCAGTGAGTTTTCACCATTATTGATGCCAAGTTGGTAGCGCTGTCCCTCAAGCTCAAACTCCCCCTTGCCAATACGATTAGCAAAGCGACCAACTATCGAGCCAAAGTAAGCCCCCTGCTTCATATGCTCATCCATATTTGGCGAGCGCAGTAACACTTCGCGATACTCTCCATGGATAGGCAAAGTGCAACTTAACCACGTCGCACCGACATCCATAAAAGACGCGGTCATTCCGTTACTGTTGGTTAAGTGAATCAGCTTCGCTGGGAGACCATCAAACGATGGTGTATTGGCCATCGCTTGCTGTAAATTTTCAAAATACTCTCTCATTCCAGCCTCTTAAAGTACTTCGACTAAACCAGCGCCATTTTTCGCTTGGCACACGTAGATGGATTCTTTTAGGCCCGTTGCTGCTTGGTACTTCGCTTCTACCGTTGCTTTCACTTCGTCAACCAATGCTGGCGGTACCATTGCAACGATACAACCACCAAAGCCACCGCCCGTCATGCGCACGCCGCCTTGCTCGCCAATCACTTCTTTCACCATCTCAACTAACGTATCGATTTCTTTGACTGTGATTTCGAAATCATCACGCATGGACGCATGAGACTCAGCCATCAGTTCACCCATACGCTTAATGTCGTGTGCGCGAAGTGCTTGTGCTGCTTCTACCGTGCGGTCGTTTTCTGTGATGACGTGACGAGCACGTTTTGCGACTATTTCATCTAGCTCAGAGACTTTCTCGTTGAACTGTTCAATGGTCACATCACGCAGTGCTTTTACACCGAAGATGCGCGCGGCTTCTTCACACTGCTCACGACGCGTGTTGTATTCGCTGTCGACCAAGCCACGTTTTTTGTTTGAGTTGATGATCACCACGGCCATGTCTTCAGGCATCGATACAGCTTCAGTTTCTAGACTACGGCAGTCCAATAGCATAGCGTGGTTTGCACGGCCTTCTGCCGAAATCATTTGGTCCATAATGCCGCAGTTACAACCGACGAATTCGTTCTCTGCTTGCTGCCCATTTAGTGCGATTTCCGCTTGGCTGATTTCTAGATTGAACAACACTTTGAACGTTTGACCGATCACGACTTCCAACGCTGCAGACGAGCTTAAACCCGCACCTTGAGGGACGTTACCGCTAACAGAAATATCCGCACCAGAGAATTGGTAACCACGAGCAAGTAGACACTTCACCACACCGCGAATGTAGTTCGCCCACATTTTGTCTTGTTGGAAGGTGATTTCTTGCGTGATGTCGAACTCATCCACGGCGTTGCCGTAATCCACAGAAACCACGCGCACTAAGTTGTCTTCACGCTTCGCTGCCGCCACAACGGTTTGGTAGTTGATCGCACATGGCAGTACAAAACCGTCGTTGTAATCAGTGTGCTCACCAATCAGGTTTACACGACCAGGCGCTTGAATAATATGACTTGGGGCGTAACCCAGCACTTGTTCAAAAGAGGTTTTCACATTTTGGATTAGATCAGACATAGGGACGTTCTCTTAAATTATAAATTTGGTATTGGTGTAACCAGCGTTAAGTCCTGATTTCCAGTTTCGTATTCACTCGGTCTAATCCTCCCCCTTAATAAGGGGGAGTTAGAGGGGGTTAGCCCTCCCCTCCCGAATAAAAGGGAATTTGACCGAGCTTTAGGTAAAACCAGCGATAACTCCGGCTATTCATTAATTGGTTTATTGCTCTTTGTAATGCACATCGCTTAAGTCACGCAGACGCTGCGCCGCTTGTTCTGCGGTTAGGTCGCGTTGGCTTTCTGCCAGCATTTCATAACCAACCATGAACTTACGAACCGTTGCACTACGCAGCAGTGGCGGGTAGAACAACGCATGCAGTTGCCAATGGTCGATATCGGTACCTTCTTCAAAGAACGGCGCGTAATGCCAGCCCATTGAGTAAGGGAAAGAGCATTGGAATAGGTTGTCGTAACGGCTGGTTAGCTTTTTGATTGCAACCGCAAGATCATCGCGTTGCTCATCGGTTAGCTCACTCATTCGACGAATGTGCGTTTTAGGAAGTAGCATGGTTTCGAATGGCCACGCCGCCCAGTAAGGAACAACAGCAAGCCAGTGTTCGGTCTCAACCACGGTACGTGAACCGTCTTTAAGTTCAGCTTGCACGTAATCCACTAGCAAGTTGCTACCATGCTCTTGGTAGTACGCTTTTAAGTTGTGTTCTTTGCGTTCGATTTCGTTTGGCAAGAAGCTGTTTGCCCAGATTTGACCGTGCGGGTGAGGCTGAGAACAACCCATGGTCTCGCCCTTGTTCTCGAATGCTTGCACCCAAACGTAGTCTTTCCCCAACTCTTCGATTTGATCATTCCACGTGTCAATCACGCCACGAATTTTGTCGACCGGTAGCTCAGGCAAGGTTTTGCTGTGATCAGGCGAGAAACAAATCACTCGGCTCAAACCGCGCACACCTTGTGTTTTGAACAGTGGGTTATCTGACTCAGGAGCATCTGGAGAGTCCACCATCAGTGCTGCAAAGTCATTTTGGAACACGTACGTGCCTTGGTAATCTGGGTTTACATCACCAGAAATACGCTCGTTGGTTGGGCAAAGGAAACACTTCTCGTCGTAGCTTGGTAGCTCATCAATCGCAGGTTTCTCATCAGCACCACTCCATGGGCGTTTTGCACGATGCGGTGACACCAAAATCCACTGACCCGTTAGTGGGTTGTAACGACGGTGTGGGTGATCCACTGGGTTAAATTCAACATTCGACATCTTACTTACTCAACTTTTAGAATTTCTTTCATCTGCATTCCCCAATGAAATTGGAGTTGCAGCTAGGCGGTCAATCAACAACGCTGCAGCATCAATTACGCAGGGGAATAGCCTTGCGGGTTATTTGACTGCCACTTCCACGTATCTGCCGTCATTTCCGCAACACTGCGCGTCGCTTTCCAACCAAGGTCTCGCTCCGCTTTATCTGTACTTGCCCAGCATTCTGCGATGTCACCCGGACGACGAGGACAAAGCTCGTAAGGCACTGGATGGCCGCAAGCCGTTGCGAACGCTTCTACCATTTCAAGCACGCTAGAGCCTTTGCCCGTGCCTAGGTTGTAAATGTGCAAACCGGCTTTTTCACCTACCGATTTCAGCGCTGCGATGTGGCCATCAGCCAAGTCCATCACGTGGATGTAATCACGCACGCCTGTGCCATCCGGCGTTAGGTAGTCATTGCCAAATACCGACAGTTTTTCGCGGCGGCCTACTGCCACTTGCGCGATAAACGGCATCAAGTTGTTTGGGATGCCCTGAGGGTCTTCACCCATAGTGCCTGATGGATGCGCACCAACAGGGTTGAAGTAGCGCAGCAAAGTCACGCTCCAATCGTTTTCTGCATTGAACAAATCGCTCAAGCACTCTTCCACCATGTACTTGCTGCGACCGTATGGGTTAGTGGTAGCCCCCGTTGGAGAGTCTTCCGTAATCGGCACAATGTCAGGATCGCCGTAAACCGTTGCCGATGAGCTAAATACAATGCTTTTCACGCCCGCTTTACGCATGCTGCGCGCCAACACCAATGAGCCATTCACATTGTTGTCGTAGTATTCCAATGGTTTCGCGACAGATTCGCCCACCGCTTTCAGGCCAGCAAAGTGAATCACAGCTTGAATGTCATGCTTGGCAAATACTGAGTCCAAAAAGGCTTCATCGCGAATGTCGCCTTGGTAGAAAGCCGGTTGCTTACCGGTTAGCGCTTCAATGCGGCTTAACACTTCCACTTTGGCATTACACAAGTTGTCGACAATGATTGGCTCCATACCTGCTTCAATCATCTGGACACATGTGTGACTGCCGATGTACCCCATACCGCCTGTGACAAGAACTTTCACTTTTGCTTCTCCACTTTTGCTGCTCGATGCTTGGAAATTGGTTGAGCCTGCTCACCAAGCAAATTCGCTTATCTCTTAACTGGCTAAAAGTCTACCAATCAAAACCGATCCAGATCCGTGATCAAACTCAAAATAGTGTAAACGTTTCCACAAAATTACATCACGATTTAAAATCAATAAAAATAAAGGAAACTGAGTTAGAGCAGAAAAATGGTAAAGATTTATGACACTTACATGTATAAACGTTTACACAATGTAAGAAAAACACGGTAATTCACGCAGACCAGAAAGATGATTTTCCGCAATCGATACCTGACATTGCTCTTACAAAGCAAGAGATAAAGCCCGCTACAGTAGCCTCGCCCCAAATGTAACCTTTTGTAACAAGACTCAAATCTGCGTCTTTTTCCTTTTATCGGGGCATGCTGAGAACAAAAACAAATCTGAAGGGCCCTCATGCTACGCAAGCGAAACGAATTTCGAGATCATAATCAAGAAGTAAGGTTATTTAAAAACCGTGCCGTCGTTGCCTTTCTCGGCATGGTTATTTTGCTGGGAGGATTGGTCGCGAACCTCTACAACTTGCAAGTTAATCATTTCAAAGATTACCAAACTCGCTCTAATGACAATCGCATTAAGATTCTTCCTATCGCGCCCACTCGCGGTCTTATCTATGACCGCAATGGCGTTTTGATTGCTGAAAACCGCCCAGTTTACAACCTCGATATGATCCCTGAGCAAGCAGGCGACCCCGATGCTTTGCTTGAGAAACTCGCTCATTACATCGACATCACACCAGAACAAATTGAGTCATTCAAAAAACGCTACAAGCACACTCGCCGTTTTCGTTCTGTCACCATTTTGAACGAACTCAACGACAAACAAGTTGCGCGTTTTTCGGTGCATCAACATGAATTTGATGGTGTATTTGTAACTGCAGATCTTAAACGTTACTACCCTTACGGGAAGGAATTAACACACGTTCTAGGCTATGTTTCTCATATTAATGACCGCGATCTACGACGCTTAGACAAAGAAGGCAAAGCACAAAACTACCAAGCGACTCAGAACATCGGAAAACTAGGCGTGGAGCGTTACTACGAAGACATTTTGCATGGCACCAAAGGCTATGAAGAAGTAGAAGTAAACAGTCGCGGGCGCGTGATTCGTACCATTAAGTACGTGCCGCCAATTGCAGGGAAAGACATCGTTTTAAACCTCGATATCGAACTACAAGAGTATGTTTATCAGCAACTGGATAATCGTCAGGGCAGCGCTGTTGTACTCGATCCAAGAGATAATAGCGTCCTTGCGATGGCATCTAGCCCAAGTTATGACCCAAACCCATTTGTGAACGGCATTTCCAGCAAAGCCTACAGCGCATTGTTGAACGATCCAGCCCACCCGCTCGTAAACCGAACCACGCTAGGTGTCTATCCACCCGCTTCAACCGTCAAACCCTTTATGGCAGTCGCTGGGCTTGAAGAACATGTGATCACGCCAAGTACGGTGCGTAACGATCACGGTTCTTGGCGTATTCCAGGTTCAAAACCGAATTCAAAAGCTTGGCGAGATTGGAAACGTTGGGGTCACGGCAACGTGGATGTTACCAAGGCAATCGAGGAATCGGTTGACTCGTTCTTCTACCAAACCGCATTTGATTTGGGTATTGACCGCATCTCTAAATGGATGAACAAATTCGGCTTCGGATTGCCGACAGGCATTGATATCTATGAAGAGAGCAGTGCCAACATGCCGACACGAGAATGGAAAATTGCCCGTCACCGTACGCCTTGGTATCAAGGGGATACCGTTCCGATTGGGATCGGACAAGGTTACTGGACAGCCACTCCGATGCAAATCGCCAAAGCCACTTCATTCCTTATCAATCATGGCGAGATGAAAGCACCACATCTGCTAAGAGCGGTGATTGAGCACGGCGAAGATTTTGAAAACCAAGTCGAAGTCGCACCGAAAGATCTACCACCAATTGAAGGTGTGCCAGATAAATACTGGGACATTCCAATCAATGCGATGCGCTTGGTAAACAATGGCGCACATGGCTCTGGTCGTCGCGCATTTAAAGGCGCGGAATACAGCAGTGGTGGCAAATCCGGTACCGCCCAGGTATTTGGCCTGCGCAAAGACGAGGTCTATAACTCGAAAAAGCTCGCGAACCACCTGCTTGACCACGCGTTGTTCACTGCGTTTGCTCCGTATGACCATCCAAAATACGTGGCGACAGTGGTTATTGAGCACGGTAACGGTGGTTCAAAAGTCGGGGCACCGTTCATTCGCCATGTATTTGACCACTTGCTTGTCGAACCAGATAAAACCAAAGGTAAAAAGTCTTAGGTTTAACCTTACCGCCCTACCACTCGTGTTAAGTGGTAATGATAAATAACAAAGCCCGAACGGATTGTCCTAGCCGTTCGGGCTTTTGTTTGCTTAAAAATTCCGCTTCTCGCGGTGATCGCTTCATTTCACTCCTCGCACAGTTTTACTAAAAATTTGTGCATCCATAAGTAGCTGTTTACAATGGTGGGATTATTGCTTATCTCACTGGGACAGTGAGCTTTGCCAACGGGAAGTGAACATGGCAACACTAAAAGATATCGCTACAGAAGCGGGCGTCTCACTTGCAACCGTATCACGCGTGTTGAATGACGATCCGACTCTGAGCGTAAAAGAAGAAACCAAACACCGCATCTTAGAAATTGCTGAAAAGTTGGAATACCGCACCAGCAGTTCAAAAAAGGCTACGAAAGAGGCCAAACTAAAACATCACTTTTTAGCCTTGTACAATTACAAGCAAGAAGCAGAAGTGAATGATCCTTACTATTTATCCATTCGCCACGGGATTGAAACCCAATGTGATAGATTGGGCATTACGCTAACCAATTGCTACAACAGCGAAATTGACGTCGAAACACAAAAGATCACCGGCATCCTTTTGGTTGGTAAAACCGATAAAGCGATCATCAATAAACTACCTAAGCGCCTCGCAGACAGCATTTGTTATATCGACTTCTCAGACAGCGAAAGCATGTACGACAGCGTTGATATCGATCTTGCTCGCATCAGTAAGCAAGTCGTCGACTTCTTCGTCGAACAAGGTTACCAGCGCATTGGTTTCATTGGTGGACAAGACGAACCAAACGCCGCGGACATTCGCGAAAACGCGTTTGTGGAATACGGCAACCTAAAAGGTGTCGTGTCAGAGAATGACATTTACCGCGGCGATTTTTCTAGCCTATCGGGTTACGACTTAGCCAGAGCGATGTTGGCAAAAGGCGATTTTCCGACAGCACTCTTTATCGCATCAGACTCGATTGCGATTGGGGTTTTACGTGCCATCCATGAATTCGGTTTGAACATTCCACAAGACATTGCTCTGATCAGTGTGAATGACATTCCAACCGCGCGCTTTACCTTCCCACCGCTTTCTACCGTGCGAATTCACTCAGAGATGATGGGCATACAAGGGGTAAACTTATTGGTAGAAAAATACCGCGATGGTCGTGCGCTGCCATTGCAAGTCCACGTACCAAGCAAACTCAAGCTGCGCGGCACGACTAAGTAGTTATCCCTCTTTATTCTTATTTTATAAAGCACTGAATCCTCAGTGCTTTTTTTATTTCTCTCATCTAAATTCCCGTCATTTTTTACTCATTTCACCCAGAAAATAAGCTTGGGATGCTATTCCTTTATGCTGATCACATCTTGCTCACCAATCACGTATTAAAACGTGATCAAGTTAAAGTTAAACGTTTTCACTAATTTATTTTAGTAAAACTTTTACTAATATCTTTCCCAGATAACTAATAAGCCTTTTCACAATACATCGGCTGCATTTCTTTTGGGCAGATTCGACGCTGACGATACCGCGTCGAAATGACCAAGCTAAGCCGAGGGGAGAACAAACGTGAACAACTGGGAAAACTTCCTTCACCTACATGAGAACCGTATGGCACCACGTGCTTACTTCTTCTCATACGATTCAGTTAAAAACGCACAAACGTTCCAACGCGAGCTGAGCAGCCGCTTTAAACTGCTGAGTGGTCAATGGACATTTAACTATTTCACTAACCCGCTTTTGGTGCCTGAAGCGTTTTACTCTCAAAAAATGGAAGATTGGGGACGCATTACCGTTCCGAATATGTGGCAAATGGAAGGCCACGGTGACCTTCAATACACTGACGAAGGTTTCCCATTCCCTATCGACGTACCGTTTGTCCCAACCGACAACCCAACTGGCGCATACCAACGCACTTTCACGCTTGGCCAGCAATGGGACAACAAACAAACCATCATCAAATTTGATGGCGTTGAAACTTACTTCGAAGTTTACGTAAACGGTCATTACGTTGGCTTTAGCAAAGGCAGTCGCTTAACTGCCGAGTTCGACATTTCTTCTTACGTTCAACAAGGCGAGAACTTATTGTCTGTGCGCGTCATGCAATGGGCAGATTCGACTTACATTGAAGACCAAGATATGTGGTGGACGGCGGGTATCTTCCGTGATGTTTACCTTGTCGGAAAAGAGCACGTTCACGTCCAAGATCTGACGGTTCGTACTGATTTCGCCGACGATTACCAAAGTACCACTTTAAGCTGCCAAGTTGAGCTAGAAAACCTGTCTACTACGGCTGTATCTGGTTACATGCTGGAATACGCACTACAAGACAAAGGTAAAGTGATTGCCAGTGGTCAATGTGATGCACTGACTATCCAAGACAACAGCCAAACAAGCTTTGCCATTGATGTAGTGAACCCAACCCATTGGACAGCGGAAAATCCATACCTATACCAACTGTTCATCACACTGAAAGATGCACAAGGTAATTTAGTTGAGGTTATCCCGCAGCGAGTGGGCTTCCGCGACATCAAAGTGCGTGATGGTCTGTTCTACATCAACAACCAATACGTAATGCTGCACGGTGTGAACCGCCACGACAACGACCACCTAAAAGGTCGTGCAGTCGGCATGGAGCGCATCGAGAAAGATCTGATTTTGATGAAGCAACACAACATCAACTCAGTTCGCACCGCGCACTACCCTAACGACCCACGCTTCTACGAACTGTGTGACATTTACGGCTTGTTCGTAATGGCAGAAACCGACGTAGAAACCCACGGCTTCGCGAACGTTGGCGATCTCAGCCGCATCACCAACGACGCTGCATGGGAAAGTGTGTTTGTAGACCGCGCAGAACGCCACGTTCACGCCCAAAAGAACCACCCTTCCATCATCATGTGGTCACTAGGTAACGAGTCCGGTTACGGCTGCAACATCCGCGCAATGTACGACGCAACCAAAGCGATTGATGACACCCGCTTGGTGCATTACGAAGAAGACCGTGATGCAGAAGTTGTCGACGTGATTTCTACCATGTACTCACGTGCGCAGCTCATGAATCACTTTGGTGAGCACCCACACGAGAAACCACGCATCATTTGTGAATACGCACACGCGATGGGTAATGGCCCTGGCGGTCTAACGGAATACCAAAACGTGTTCTATACGCACGACCACATTCAAGGTCACTACGTATGGGAATGGTGTGATCACGGCGTATTAGCACGTGATGAAAACGGCCAAGAATTTTACAAATACGGCGGTGATTACGGCGATTACCCGAATAACTACAACTTCTGTATGGATGGTTTGATTTACCCAGACCAAACACCTGGACCGGGCTTGAAAGAGTACAAACAAGTCATCGCTCCAGTGAAAATTCAAGCAGTAGAAGGCAAGACAAACACCTTCACCGTAGAGAACAAATTGTGGTTTACCAACCTTGATGATTACACCATCACAGCAGATGTCCGAGCGGAAGGTGAAACGCTGCGCAGCGTGCAGTTTAAGGTCGAAGAACTTGCAGCAAACAGCGCTCGTGAAATCACAATTAACCTGCCAGAACTGGACGAACGCGAGGCCTTTATTAACTTCACCGTGCGTAAAGACAGCCGCACTTTGTACAGCGAAGCAAACCACGATATCGCGGTGTACCAATTCCAACTGAAAGAGAACACAACAAGCGAAGCCGAATTTGTTAGCCACAATGCACAAGCGTTAGTCACCACAGAAAGCCGCTTAGAGCACGTGATTGAAGGTCACAACTTCGCGCTGACCTTCTCTAAAGTCAACGGCAAGCTGACCTCTTGGCGCGTCAATGGTGAAGAGCTGATTCAGTCAGAACCTAGACTGAACTTCTTCAAGCCAATGATTGATAACCACAAACAAGAATACGAAGGTTTGTGGCACCCAGCGCACTTACAAATCATGCAAGAGCACTTCCGCACACTACAAGTCGAAGCAATGGATGAATCGGTTTCGATTACGACCACCAGCATCATTGCGCCACCGGTGTTCGACTTTGGCATGCGCTGTACCTACCGCTACCAAATCAACGCACAAGGTCATTTGAATGTGGAACTGAGCGGAGAGCGCTATGGCGATTACCCGCACGTTATCCCTGTAATTGGCTTGGATTTGGGCATCAATGGCAACTTTGACCAAGTGAGTTACTACGGTCGTGGCCCTGAAGAAAACTACCAAGACAGCCGCCAAGCGAACTTGATTGATGTTTACCACAGCACGGTAGCCGACATGTTTGAGAACTACCCGTACCCACAAAACAACGGCAACCGCCAACACGTTCGTTGGGCGTCACTGACGAATCGCCACGGCACGGGGTTGTTGGTGAAACCACAGCAAGAAATCAACTTCAGCGCTTGGTTCTACACCAACCAAAACCTGCACGAAGCGCAACACACCATTGAGCTAGAAAAGAGCGGCTACATCACGCTCAACCTTGACCATCAAGTGATGGGACTGGGCTCAAACTCATGGGGCAGCGAAGTGCTTGATTCATATCGCGTGTACATGGATGAATTCCGCTATGGCCTAACGCTGATGCCACTTCAAGCAGGCGATTGCAGTGCACAAGCCATGGCAAACCATGATTTCGACAATGTGTTCTTCACTCAATCCAATACTCAAACAGCAAACGAGGCGTAATCCATGATCGTGTTAGACAACTTAGAACAATTCAAAGTCGTGTACCGCGACGGTCGTAAATGGAACCGCTGCGTGGAAGCAATTGAGAACATCGCCAACATCAAAGACGGCGTGATGTATTCGATTGGTGACTCTCTGGTTTACATGATTGAAGACGGCACAAAACTAACCGAACTGTTTGAAGGGAACCGCCGCTACTTCGACGTGCATTACTACCTAGAAGGTCGCGAAACAGTGGAGTTCGCCGACAAATCCGATTTACGCCTAGAGCAAGCATACCAAGATGAAACTGACCGCGAATTTCTCTCCGGTCAAGGTGAGACTCGTGAGCTTTGCGAAGGCCAAGTGGCAATTTTTGATAACGATAAAGCGTACCGCTTCCACGGTGACAACCGAGTAAGAAAAGTGGTGCTCAAAGTGACCATCGAAGATGGCTATTTCCTAAATAAATAACGGCTTACAGGCAAGGCCAGACAACGCGTCTGGCCTAACAACAAAATAATTAAATAAACCCAAAGTAATTCAGATCACAGATCAGTTGTAGACCTCAGCAACCCAACGCGATTACAAATAGTATTCGCCCAAGGATGATAAAACGGTCAATAGCACTATCACTGAGTTACGAAGGGAATTGACGTGATTCATCGGAGGACTCTATGTCTGAATCTATGCGCGGCACCATTGGCAAATTCGCCTTGCTGTCGATGACATTTGCGGCGGTATTTAACGTCCGTAACATCGTGAACAACAACATTGAACTTGGCCTTAGCTCTGCCCCTATCTTCCTTTTCGCGACGATCGTTTACTTCATTCCATTTGTATTCATCATTGCTGAGTTCGTTTCGGCGAACAAAAACTCTGAGTCAGGCATGTACGACTGGCTTAAACAAGCGCTTGGTTCTAAAGCGGCTTACCTAGGTTCGTTCCTCTACTGGTTCGTGAACCTATTTTGGTTTGTGTCTCTGCTACCAAACGTGATTGCTTACGCGTCTTACGCGATGCTTGGTTACGAATACACCTTCTCACCAATGGTCACGTCGGTAATTTCGATCGTTCTGTTCGCAGCGGCGACCCACATTTCAACCAAAGGCGCATCTTGGTTAGGTAAAATTTCTGAGCTGGTTGCTTACGGTGTGTTTGCCCTATTCGGCATTTACGTTCTCGGCGCGCTAATGGCGCTGGGCGGCGACACTTACACGCCAGCAGAACCAATCACACTAGAAGCAATGAGCCCAACCATTAACTGGGCAACGTTAGGCATTATGTGTTGGATCTTCCAAGCAGCAGGCGGTGCAGAAACAGCAGCGGCGTACCTAAAAGATGTAAAAGGCGGCCAAAAAGCCTTCATAAAAGTGATCATCATGGCGGGCGTCTTGATTGGTGCGATGTACGCTATTGGCTCACTTTTGGTGAACGTGTTCGTTCCGCGTGAAGACCTAACATACGCAGGCGGCATGGTAGAAATCTTTACCGGTATGGCTCAATACTTCGACATTTCAACAGTATTGGTTGGCCGCTTCGTTGGCATCATTTTGTTCATCGCGATGTTTGGCTCAATGATGATGTGGACTGCGGCACCAGTAAAAATTCACTTCTCTGAAATTCCAAAAGGTGTATACGGCGAGAAAACCACAGAGCTAAACGAGCATGGTGTACCTGTACGTGCAGCATGGTGGCAATTCGCGTTCGTTGTGGTGATGCTGATCGTTAACGGCTTTGGTTCAGAATCCGTGCAAGACATGATGAACCAAGCGATCAACCTAACCGCAGGTACGGCGATGCTACCGCCAATCTTCATCATGGTGGCGTACTTTGTGTTCCGTCTAAAACACGATGATACACCGCGCGACTTCCGTATGGGTTCACGCAAAGTGGGCATGAGTGTGGTGTCTGTACTAATTGCAATCTTTGTGGTGAGTATGACCGCGTCGGCATTCCCAACAGGCGTTGACTTGGTACGTGCGTTCTTCATCAACGTGTTTATGACTGCCGTCTTCTCTGCTCTGGCTTGGTGGTGGATCTCTCGCTTTGAAAAGAAGCAAGCTATCAAACAACAAGCAACGCAAGAAAAGGCGCAAGAGCCAGTAACGCAAGTATAAACGACCTATAGCTCGGTTACTTAAAGGGCACCCTCGTGGTGCCCTTATAAGATCAATTACCTGTAATCAATTCTGCCACCAGCTGACGCAGCCAAATCCCTTTATCCTCGTTGTTACGGCTGGTATGCCACAACATCGCGATATCAAAATCCGCTACCGCAATCGGCGGCTGGACGCTCACCAAATCGTCCGAGAACCCTTCCGCTTGCGCCATTTTCTCCGGCACAATCGCAACCAACTCACGCTGTTTAAGCAAGTTTCGAATCGTAAGGAAGTTACGTGAAGCAACGGTGACTTTTCGGCTCAAGCCATGCTCAGCAAGCTTTTTATCTACTTGTGTGCTCAGGCTACCATCAGGACTCACGAGGGCTTGTTCAATATTGGCAAAAGCGTGAATCGACAATTGTGTTTCGCCTTTCAACACTCGCTTATCACACAGACATACGTGCTTTTCTGTGTAGAGGTACTGGCTCTCAAAGTTATCGTCGAGTACCGGCATGCTGCCGATGATGACATCTAGCTTATCGTGCTCCGTGATCGCCACGTAATTGCTGCGATTGACGTTGATAAAACTGATTTGGGCTTCTGGCGCACGCTTACGGATTTCATCATAAAGCAGTGGGGCGAAGATAAATTCGGCGTAGTCGGTTAAACCAATGCGGCACACGCCAGCGTAGTTTTCTGGTTGGAAAGCGGACTTCGTCAGTAAGTCTTTGGCAATCGAGTCCAATAAATGATGCACCGTTGGCGCAATATGATGCGCATGCTCGGTTGGGTCCATCTTATGGCCTTTCCGTTCAAACAATGGGTCATCAAACAGCACGCGCAAACGCGACAAGCTGTGGCTCATGGCAGACTGACTGACAAAGCTTTTCTCGGCCGCCAAACTCACACTTCGATAGCGATACAGATAAGAAAAGGTCACCAACAGATTTAAGTCGATATTGCGCCACTGGATGTCATCTTTCACAGAACAAACCTCATCCCATTTAATTCATAGATGAAATTAAAACTATTAATTTGAATCATCTTAGTACATTTTTTACAGTAGATGCAGTTTTATTGAAGATTTAACAGGCTCAACATGTTTACCATTTTTAAAACCTTTTTTTGGCTTGGTTGGATCAGTTTCGGTGGCCCTGCGGCGCACATCGGTTACTTCCGCCAAACGTTCGTTGAAAAGCTCAAATGGATTGATGACAGCGAATACGCACAGATCGTGGCTTTGAGCCAATTCTTACCGGGCCCTGGTTCTAGCCAAGTTGGCTTTGCTCTGGGTTACAAACGCGGAGGCTTAGGCGGCGCATGCATGGCGTTTCTTGGCTTCACACTGCCTTCCGTGATCATCATGTTGGCGTTTGCTATGGTAAGCAGCCAGATCACTGATACCGCGCTGTTCCAAAACATCGTTCACGGCTTGAAGTTACTTGCGGTCGTTGTGGTGGCGGATGCGACTTGGGGAATGTACAAAAACTTTTGCCAAAGCAAACTAACAGCCGGCTTGTGTGTGGCAACCGCGATTGCGTTATTGGTTGCACCGAGCATCGCAACTCAAATGCTGGTGCTTGTGGTAGCGGGTTTGATTGGTACTCAATATCTAAAGAAAGAATCCACAGCACCTGCCGAACCTTTTAAACCAACCATTGCACCATTGGCACTGTTCGCGGTACTTCTGATTGGTTTGCCGTTTGTGGCTCATTCCCTGCCAATGCTTGGATTGTTTAGCGACTTCTTCCAAGCAGGTAGCTTAGTGTTCGGTGGTGGTCACGTGGTACTTCCCCTACTGCAAAACATCGTTGGCGATCAATTAAGTCAAGACGCGTTCCTAACGGGCTATGCCGCAGCGCAGGCGGTACCGGGGCCAATGTTTACCTTCGCGACTTACATTGGTTACGAACTATCTGATGCACCTATCCTAGGCGCGCTAGTCGCAACCTTAGGTGTGTTCTTACCGGGCTTCTTATTGCTACTTGGCGTGCTAAAGAACTGGCAAGCGCTGGCTGGTAAACCGGCAGTGTCAGGTGCAATCAACGGCGTAAACGCATCGGTCGTTGGTTTGCTATTGGCAGCACTTTACCAACCGGTATTCAGCAGCGCTGTCGTTGCCCCAATTGACATCGCTCTTGTGATAGCTGGCTTCTACTTACATAAGAAACTTAACTTGTCGGTGCTTTGGATGATTGTGTTCTTTGTCGCAGCAGGCATCGTAACAGGCATGATGTAAGCGCATCGCTAAGACAAAGACAAAGACAAAGACAAAGACAAGAGTACAACGCCCGCTTCCAATTGGAGGCGGGCGTTTTTAATTCCATCGAATCAGTAGTTAACACCTATTCCGTTGCTGATGGTTTTTCCTGTTCATCCGCTGGAATATAAACGTCTGCTCTACGGTTTTTAGAACGACCCGAAGAGGTATTGTTGGTTGCTATCGGTTCAGATTCACCAAAAGATTTAAGCGTGGTTTTCTGTTCGCTCACCCCGTAATAATGCAGCTCACGAGCGGTGCTTTTGGCTCGATTATGACCCAAGGTTTGGTTATAGGCTTTGGTGCCAATCCAATCGGTGTGCCCTTCTACTGTTACTTGATAGTTCGTTTGAGCAAGTTGACGAGCCACATCGCTCAATACATTTCTGGCCAACGGGGTAAGGTTAAACTTGTCAAAGGCGAAGTGCACTCGCGCAATCAATTTACCTTTATCGCTGACCTCTCCGCTAAACTGAGCAATACCTAAATTGGAGATATACGTCAGGCAATCATTCGGGTTAGTGAGCAGTGATGAGTTCTTCATCAGCGCCCACTTCAGTGCGGGGTCATTACTCACATCCGTTACCTGCAAATAGCCATCACGATGCGATGCTACACCCGTCACGTCGCCAACCTGAATCGAGTGCGAGTATTCATAATATGACGTCCCACAGTATTCGGTTACTTTTGAACTGACTTCACTGGCATTCGCACTAACGGTCGTGAAACCGGCCACCAGCATCCCTGTAATTAGCATTGTTTTGGTCATATCTCTCACCCATATAGTCTCGATACACCATTACCACGAGATCCTTTCTGAATTAGTTCTTCGATTTTCTTAATGAAGTCTTCCGTCTCTGTTACATCGATGATGTCTTCATCCGGATTCAACACACAATCTTGGAAACCGCTTTGCGAAGATGCACTGAAGTTCACGCCAATGACGCCAATGTACAAATTGCCGTTCTCGGTTTGGAAGTGCTCACGCGCTTTATCGCACATACCTTTGTTTACTAAACCAGGCAAAATTTCTGTGTATGGATACTCCATACCATCACTGATTACTATCAGCATTTTAAGACGGTCATTGTATTGCTCTGTTTCTTCTTCGCTATTGCCGTTTGGACGTCCATCTTCCATGATTTGCAAGCCACGCAGCATGCCTTGATAGGCAGCGGTATTCCCACCCGAGCTCATGGTTTGTACCTTGTCGAGGTTTGTTTTGTTGGCAGTCAGTGGAATGGTATAAAAGCCCGAATGACCAGTCCGCGTCATACTGGAGTTATAAAGCTTGTTATTGTTCGACCTAAAGTGAAAGGTCAAATTGTTATTCGCGACTTTATCGTCAAACATGTGTCTAACCGATTTTGAGTAACCGACATAGTCAGGAATCTCCAAGCGATTATTATTGATATTCACCACATCTGCGACTCGCTTCGCTTGGTCTCGCTCCCAACTTTTTTTGTTTGGGCAGTCGGTGCGTTTGTTGGCACATTCCTCCACAGCTTCTTCAGAGTAAGGAGACCAATAGTCCCAATTTACCTGCTCATACTTCACTGAAGAGACGCTTTTGCGGTAGTTACCTTTGTACCTTAACTGACTGGTAGAGTAGAGGTTGTCATTGATCTTCTCTTGCACTCGCAGGTTAAATGGAATGATGGCAATACGATTCAGTACCTCACTCTCGCCTTCTCGCGGAACTAAGATACGATTTGAAATTTGCTTAACCGCATCTTTGAGGAGATCAATTTTAATTTCGCCATCCCAGCTGTTGTTCATCGACCCAGAAAAGTCAGTCACCAAAACCAGATCAATGATTTTGTCTCCTAAATAAAAAGGATATTTCGCTGCAACGGCTTGTCCAGCGAGTTTCTCTTGAGCCTCAAAAGATGGAATTAAGTTACTGGCAAACCAAGAGTTGTGAGTGGTAACCGCTTGCACGGAATACTGAATTTTTTCCGTATTATCATTGTCTTCTGTTGGCTCTTCGTACGTCCTCACCGTTTGGATATCAACATGGGAAATATCACGCACATAGTCATTGATGTACATCGTCGCCAATGCATCCGCTTGGTTCGATTTGTCGTCTATCGTAATAGCCAATGCAGCAGTTTGCGCTGCGTCTCTCAGTCGACTTGTCTCTTGGATATAACGCGTCCCCTCTACAGCGAAAAATGTCATACCAAAAACAGGCACTAAACTCAGTGCGAACCAAATTGCCGCAATCCCTTTTTGACTGCGACCTGAATGAATTGGAGCTCGTTGTTTAATAGTGAAATTCATCGTTACCTCCCCACCACAACAGAACTGGATGTGATTGTCATCGTGGATGCGCCTGAATTCCCCCAAAGCTGGGTAAACCAAGAGTTTTCTTGCTGACAAAGCGTTACTTGATACAAAGAGAAAATCACGCCATTCTCAACGGGTGCTAACTCTGACTTCGTATCTAAACCCGCAGCCTCACAGCCGAGATTTTTGTACTCGTTACTTTCAAAAGCATTTAACGTCGCCTTATTGTGCAATGCTTCAATTTTGATAGCGACGCTGCCTGGTGTCGTATCAAGTAGACGTGACGCAAGTGTCTGCATGTCCGTTTCATCACTTGCGTTTAAAGGTAATCTTTCGTCGTAATAACGACTTCGCTCTTTAAGGATATTAGCTAGCGCAAAACTCCCACGATCAAGTTGAGCACGAGCTAATAACTTGTCACTAATGTCCGTCATGAAATAAAAAATGCTGATGAGAGCAATCAAAACAAAAAACAGCTCAATCGCAAAAACACCTTTTTGTCGGGATCGTATTTTCATCATCACTCCTCCCAACCTTCATGTTCTAGGTTAATCAGTGTGCTTTTGGTAATCGGGATAACATCGTTGGAAAATACGTTCAAAATTGGCGTGTAGTTATAGGTCAACGTAATTTCAGCGATTGCATACCCTTGATCGTCTTCTCCCATCTCGGCATCAGAATAACTGGTACCTGAAATCAGATCGGCGTATGTCAAATAGTACCGACCAGACACTTCAAAGTTTTCAGCAGGAACGAGTGACGTCCATAATGCCCCTCCGTCCTTCATCGCCGAATCCAATGTTAGGTTGTAGTTATCGTAGGAGTTTCCGCCTTCAAACACCTTTGTATTTCTGACTGACTCCCTCAACGCATACTCAACCAAGTTGGTTACGTAAATTCTAAATCCCATTTCAAAAAGCATGACGAGAGCAAGAGCAAGAACCCCGGCCCCTAATGCAAATTCAACTACGGTTACGCCCTTTACCTTTCTTCGAGAATACTCCATACCGTCCACCCTTATTACCGGTGTAACTTCCTCGAGATTTGCGCTACTTGAGAATCGGTAAATGCTCCTTCAAGTAAATCTCTCGCTTGATAGACATCCCCTACTTTGAACAGTGCGATAGCCAAATTCGCTCGCACTTTCTGGTTACTTGGGTTCTCTTGATAAACAGGAACCAATAGCGATATCACGTCGTCATACTGTCGTTGTGCAAGATAAACTACGGCTAAATTGTTTTTCACCGCCACGTCGTTATAGCCTTTTAGACGAGCTTGATTGAACGCATTTTTTGCTTGAGAGAACTGGTCGGTATTGCAATAGGAGATGCCCGATAAAACATAGATTTCTCCGCTGTTGTTGCCCATTTCAATCGAGCTTTTATAGCGTTTCAGAGCCAAAGAATCTTCACCATCTTGGCTATGAATCTGACCTCTTAATTGCAGGAGCTCACTATTCTTCACCCCTTGATTGAGCAAATGGTCAGCATAAAACTTAGCCGACTCGATATCGCCCTTATCAAAATACACTTTTGCCAATTCCTGCATGATCTGGACGTCTTCAGGTCGCTTTTCTAGATGCCCTTTATAGTGATTAATCAGGCCTGTATGGTTATCAACACGCTCCATGTTTTGCACCACACTCTCTTCACTCTCTATTGTGGAAGAGCAACCAAACAGCAAAAGTAGTGGAATACTCAAAAAAGTCGCCTTATTCATTATTTACCCCCTCTAAAGCTCGTAAAGTCGATTTGTAAAAAGCCAGGAGCAAGAATAAAAATGACGATTGGAAACATGATCAGCAAGATCAAAGGCACACTCATTTTGGCTGACAATTTACCCATTTTCTCTTCAATTTCGAGTAATTGAATCCGACGCATATCTTCGGCTAAATCACTTAAAACATTCGCAACGGATGCGCCATAGTGAAGGTTTTGAATAATCGTTAAGACAAAGCTGTTGATTTCTGGTGCAGGCAAGCGAACGGAAAGATCATGCAATGCTTTTTCTATCCCATGTACTTTGCCGGCTTCTGATGTTTTATTGATTTGATAACATAAATCTTTATCGAAGATTTTTAGCTCTTGTGCTAAATACGCAAACGACGCTTCAATTGTCATACCGGTTTGCACGCAAACAGACATAATATCGAGGACATAAGGAAGGTTTTTCGAAACCTTTCGCACTAACATGCGCTTTCGCATCTCGAGCAACAGATCTGGAACAATGATGATACTAATAACAGCAATGATTGAAACTAATAACTTATTAATTAATGCCATGTCTAACAACCATATAAATACGGTTACTAAAAGAAAAACAACTGCTTTTAAAGGGAAGTAATATTTCGCTAAATCTTTATTGTAGTATCCGGCGTTAAGAAGTTTTTGCTCTAAATCTTTTTTGTTTCCTTCACCAAATTTAACAATGAAGGAATCGATTTTTTTCTTTGCCGGTTGTTTTTGGCCATATTTAAGATACTTGCTCAGTACCAACTCTTTTTTACGAGTGAAATAATAGTCATAAATCAAAAATGACAACGAAAAAATAATCAATAAAATACTCAGCGATAAAATCATCGTCTTACTCCTTTTACAAGAAGCCAAACAACGAATAAACCTAACACCTCACTACCTACAACATAGTAAAGTACCATCCGCCCTTGAGGGTCATTAAGAATAAAGTCGATGTGGCTCGGATCAATTTGATTGACCATGAATGCAAATGCGATCGGTATTGCAGCGACTACTTTAGCGGAGATACGAGCCTCAGAGGTCATCGCCATTTTTTTCGACTCTAACGTTCTGGCATCAACCAAAATGCGAATTAGCCTTGCCAATACATTTTTTAGTTGTCCACCACGGTTAATATTGGCGCGTATCGTAATGGTAAAGAAGATGTATTCTGGATAAGGAAATGCTTTACAAGAGCGAAGTAACACCTTTTCTGCATTTTCCCCCAGCTTAAGTCGATCGCCCATCTCTTTAAATTCTCGCCCGACTTCTCCTTCCATGTTTTCGCCAACAAAAGAAAAAGCGTGCATTAAACTCTCACCAGCGGTTACGGCACTCATCAAAATGTTCAATGCGTCCGGAAATTTCTTCTCGAAATCTAAGCGACGTTTGTTTTGCAACCAGTAATAGGCCCAAACTACTGAAAATGTAAAAATACCAATAGAAAGTAGCATTGATTTAATATTGAGAACTTCATAAATGACGTAATAACTTAAATAAGCAGAAAGAACGATAAACACAAAAATAATGAAATTTGCTCTTGGTCCTAAAACCTTTATTGCGGGAGATAAATTATTTTTGAATCTCTGCCAACGCTTTTGTTCCATCAATGCGTTCAAATTAATCGCCGCAATAATATCTTCGTCGACTTCAGTCTCTGGAAAATAATTCCCTATTTTGCTTCTTCGATGGCTCGTTAAAAGCAAAACGGCAATACCAAATAAGATAAAAGCAATCCATAACATCATGATCTTGCTCCTTGGAAGGCTTGCATTAGCTCTTCATACAAGCCGTAAAAATGTGCTTTCTTAACAAGCTCGGAGCGCTGCATAAGGCCCTCGGTCATAAAGCGTCCTCTTACTGCTTCACCATAACCCACTTCGTCGTATTGAAAACGGAAGATTTCCTCCATCACCACGCTATCGCCTTCGAGCCCTACGATTTCAGAGATGCTGGTTATTTTCCTTGAACCATCACGCAGTCGGTTCACTTGAACCACCAGCTCAATAGCACTCACAATCGCGCGTCGAATAGCATCGAGAGGCTGATTTAAGTTCGCCATCATTACCATGGATTCCACGCGTGATATTGCATCTCGTGGCGAGTTAGCATGCAGTGTCGACATGGAGCCTTCGTGACCCGTATTCATTGCTTGGAGCATCTCAAATGCTTCTGAGCCACGACACTCACCGAGGATGATTCGATCAGGGCGCATACGAAGCGCATTAATAACCAAATCACGCTGAGTCACTAAGCCCGTGTGTTCCACACTCTCCGCTCTCGTTTCTAGGCGAACTAGGTTGGGTTGCTCTAAACGAAGCTCTGCCGCATCCTCAATTGTCACAATACGCTCGTCTTCACTGATGTATTGTGAAAGCGAATTCAATAAGGTGGTTTTACCTGAACCCGTACCACCCGAGATCAGAATGTTCATTCGGCAACGGGAAGCAATTGATAACAATCTCGCCATGTCCATCGACAGTGAACCAAAATCAACAAGCTCTTCTAGCCCGATATTTTGTTCGCGGAATTTACGTATCGAAATTGAGGTACCATCTAAGGCAATGGGTGGGATAACGATGTTGACACGACTACCGTCCTCAAGACGCGCATCTACGGTAGGAGAAAGCTCATCCACACGACGTCCGATCCGCGCAGCAATTTGTTTTGCTATCGTCAGGACTTGCTCTTCATCGATGAAGGTAATGTCCGACTTTTCTAATTTGCCATGCTTCTCAAAAAAGACGTTATTGGGGCCATTTACCATGATGTCGGTTATCGCTCGGTCATCAACCAGCGATTGAATCGGCCCAAGACCAAAGAGTTCATCCAGCATGCTTTTGACCAAACTTGACTTCATCATGGTCGTGACTGGACGATCAAAGTTCGTCGCTAAAACATCGACAGCGTTTCGGATTTGCCCTTCAATTTCCAAACGAGAAAGGCTTTGTATTGCTTCAACATCTAAAGCCTCAAAAATCTGTGACCGAAAAGCCGTGTAGATCTCTTTATTTGAACTCATCTTACCCCCAATCTAGCGAGCCAACCGCTAGCATGTTGAGTGGATTGTCCATTGATCAAACGAGTAAGATCATCGATAGCATGATTGATATTTCGATCGTGTTTGTGCGCGCGCTTGCCCTCAATAAGAAGGTGAGCCAGTGAGCGACAATACCCCATATCAAGATTGACTTCAGAACCAAGATATTTCTGGAGATCATTTTGTTCGATAACAAACGTGTTCTCTGGTCGGTGGTGATTTGCAAGTGTAATAATCCGGATCCGCTTGCTCATTGAAAGCTGCTTATTCTCAAGCTGTTCAAGTAACGCTTTGGCATTGCGGACGGAAGAAACCGAAGGCTCAAAAACCACCACGACCACGTCGTAATTTTCAATCAACATATTGGGGTCAACACGAAAGTCGACGCTTCCCGAGAAGTCTTCGATCATAAAGTTGGTATTTCGACTCAGTAATTCGCAAAGTGTCTGGCTATAACTGAAAATGTCTGACTGAGATCGGTCACTATTAAGTGAAAGTAAACGTAGGTTTTTACGCACTTTGGTCAGATGACTTAATGCCCCTTCCGTATCTAACTCATGGATAGGGACAGAGTATTCGTCGATGGAGCGAGATTTGAAGTCATCTAGCGCAAGGAGCACATCAATATTGCTGTCATTGTATTGATGGTCGACCAACACATTATCGATATTATTGGAGGCTAACTTCGAGCTAATTTCAGTGGCAATAAACGACGTCCCTATCCCACCTTTGCTTCCGACAACTGCAACACGCTTTGCTTTTCGCTGTTTACTTACCCCTGTGTAAGTCTGCAAATTACGATGTACATTCATGACGAAATCAGCAAACTCGTGCTTGTTGATTGGCCAATAAAGATAATAGAACCCTAACTCTTTGAGCTGACGTAAGACGCAGATGGAGTCTTCTGTACCGATGACAATAATACCTTTGTGGGTCGGCATTTGGTTGGTTAACGCTTGAGCATCCGTGACAATGTCAGATGACTCCGTGAGTTCAAGAATGACAATATTTCCGCTTTGCTCTGAGTAAAAACCTTTAGGAACTGAACTCTGTTTTACACACGTTGGTGCACTCCACCCTTCAAACTCGAACATTTCTTGAACCAGAGACATACATTCCAAGCTCTGGTAAAGCAGTACACACCCTGTTGGCCCATGTGCACTTTCTATGATTTGCGGTTTGCTCTCTTTGAGAGATTTTCCTAAGTCAAACATCACAATCCCTCCACGATACGTTCCTTGTGTGAGACTTGCTTCATCCGAGCTACTTCAGAAAAGCAATTCCGACTGACATTCACCTCTTCTATCTCAGAAGGTGCGCACTGGTGCGTCACTAATGCGTGGTAAGTAATCGTCAGTTGGATGTCATTCGACAGCGAACTGTTTTGGCGCACAACAAACTCATCCGCTCTCAAACGCAACGCCGTCTTGTCTTTAAGTGATTTATAAACCACTTTTTTACCCTTATTGCTCCGATATTCAACAAGGTAACTCGCCCCTGAATCTATCTCGTCAACCGTGTCAAAAATCATGTTCAACTTTTCTTCCGTTTGTTGAGTAGATTTCACCGTAAACTGATAGATATGGGTTTCAGGGTAAATAAGCGCTTCCGCTCCTGGTCCATTGAAATAACGCTCAGCACACCCAGAAAGTAATAACGCGCTTAGCACTGCTACAAATAAAGTTTTCATTGAATAAACCCTCCCTGAGACAGCAATTGAATGGTTGGGTCATTGCCTTTGTTGCCTTCTTCACTATCCGAAATTTTCAACCAACGGCGAAGTGTCGACGTTTTGCTCATGTAGGGCATTTGGATGTCTTTCTTCTTCATTGGTTTGACAAGATTAACGGTCGCAACAATGATCAGCTCCGTGCGTCGTCTATCTGTAGAGGCTTTGCGAAACGCAGCGCCGAGAACAGGAATATCGCCAAGAAGTGGAATTTTTTGCAGCTCTTCTAAATCGGCACTACTCATCAGCCCACCAAGTACAAAACTATCGCCATCACCAAGTTCAATCGTGGTCATCGCTCTTCGAGTCGCAAATTGGGGTACTTCCAGCCCAGCAGAGCGAATGTATCTTTCTACTTCGCTAACTTCAGGCATAAGGCGCATTCGAATTTTGCCCTCATGAAGGACTTTCGCGGTAAGGTCGAGTTTGATACCAAACTCTCGGAAGGTAATGTTGATATTATTATTGGTGGTAACAATCACGGGCACTTCGCCACCAACGAGAAAGCTCGCAGACTCTCCTGAGATAACGGTAAGGTTTGGCTCGGCGAGGACTTGGGCAACGTTTTCATTACCAAGTGCAGTGATCAAAGTGGTGAGATCGGCAGCATCAAATTGTTGGAATAAAAACTCACCGACATCCGCCCCAACAGAAGACCAATCCACACCTACAGTTTGAGCGAACGTTTCTGTCACTTGAGCGACCGATATTTTCACATTGACCTGTTGATCCGTCGCGACCTCAATAAGTTCTAATATGCCTTCCCACGTCATATTGCGAGCAAAGATCATGCTTTGAGGTTCTTCAACATCGTAAGCATCACTTTCAAACTCCAAGACTTGGGTCTCTTCCCACTTCTCCGTTTTGTCTCTTCCGAGCAAAGTAGCGACCATTCGATAAATATCATCACGTTGCTGTTCCGACTCAACAACCCCACTCACTGCGACCTGATTACCCACCGATTCAACTTTGATGTTGAGTTCAGGGTAGTGAAGCTTGATTTGACGTCGGACCAACGACAGATCAATATCGACAATAATTCTGTCAGAGAGCAGCACTTTCTTCGATTTACCGTAAATGATGAATCTGGCTTGCCCGACATCCTTGGCAAAAACAACGACGGTATTTTCATTTACAACGTTGTAGTCGACAATTTCAGGGTCACTGACAAATACGGTCGAGATCGGTTCTTTCACCTCAATATGTTGACCATCACTCACCGTGATATAACGATCGCCAGAGAAAGCGGAAAAACTAAATAAAAACACCAAAAACCAAGCGTATGAGAATATCCTTTTTGTTTTCATCACAGCTCCTCTCCTTGGGCAGATTGACGAGAAGATCCTCTTAACTCGGTCACGCCACTGTAATTTCCGATCACATCACGAACTTCCGCGAAAACAGGCTCTTTATAGCGATGGCTTCGATATACCTCTAGATGCATCGTTTTCTGCGCGATAGATAACTTGGCGATCTCACTGGGCTCGACTTCAACAACGATGACTATTTGATGATCATCTTCACTTGAGACATTTGATTTAACTCGGGAGTCCACTGGCTCTTTGGTATTACCGACACTGAGCACTTTGACGTTTCTCAAAATCAATTGTGCGTTCACGCCACTAAAATCAATTGCGTCGGTATCTTCATCGGATAAGTTTTCTTTTGGGGAGCCTACGGAAAGTACATCAACATTAGTACCTGGACGGATATAACCTTTGACCAAGTTACGAGTACTCACCAGTAAAGAATACGGCTCTTTCCCTTCGGTAATGAGAAGGTCGATATAACGAGGGTCGTTTTCTTTAACTTGATATTCAGAGAAGACGATTTTTCCAGCTTCAATGTTTTTTGAAAGGAGAGTAGACGGTGAGAAATCCAGCTTTATATCGGAGTTAATCCCCTCTTCTAAAGCGATATTAAGCAACATCTGCTCTTTTTGAACATCATCGATTTCAATAGGTGTTCCGCGCTCTAGATTGCTCTTCGCACGCCAGACCTGAACATAATGAGCCTGTGGCTCATCTGAATTGCTTGGTTGGGATACGGTTGGATTTTGCTGTTGAGGCTGGGCAGTCATATGGTTGTAAAGTCCGATGCCTCCAACCAGTAATGCTAACAGTGCAAAAACCATCCCTATACGAGATCGCATACGCCCCTCCCGTTTTTTAAACGGATGTTTTCAAAAGAAGTGCCGTATAAAACCCACAACAAATTGCAACACCGTAGGGGAGCCCGATCTGAGATTTCTTACCCTCTCCAGTAACGTGAGATGGTCGCGGTAGTATCAGGTAGGTTACTGCCAATATCCCTCCGTATATCCCAACGAAAATCAATGCCTCTAAAAGGCTTTGAGTTGGGAGTGAGAAAGAAAAAGCAGCAATAAGTTTTACGTCCCCTCCTCCAAGTACCCTAATTACATGGAGGAAAAGCAAAGCAGACCAACAAATACCTAAAACCCAAAGACTTGATAATGAAAAATCTGCAATGCCAATTGCAATCGCTAAAACGGCAATCACCAATACGTGACTGTTTTTAATAGTGCGCTCCCTGATATCAGAAAGCGACACAACAAGACAGACTGTTGCTAACGTGATGTATACAAACAACATTCAATATTAAAAAACCTGTTTTAGTTTCAGAATTTATCTAAGTTAGTTGCAATATCAGTAAACGCTCCCCCTAATGCTTTGATAAGAGTTCCATCAGAAGCAAAGGTAAGAATCAAGAATGCCGCCATTGCTACGCCGATTAATCCGTACTCAATTGCAGTAACACCCTGCTCATCATTTTTGAGTTCGTTTAGGTAGTTTGTAATGTCTACATAAAGTTTAGTAATCATGGTTTGTCCCTCTTTCCTTGTTTCGTACTAATTGCTTAGCACTTTGATCGTAGACACCGGATCACTGTCTCAAAAATGAACAACATCGGTGTGACCGATTCTGCCAATACTCTGTATTCCAATTGTCCTTATTCTTTAGAGGTATCAGAAAAAACTTCTATCTACAGTTCAGTCAATTAGCTATCACTCTTCTTCTTTGACTGGCAAAAATAAGATTTTGTACCATAAACTAAAATCGTGACGCACGTCACACTTAGCCAAATTATTAGTTAAGCCTTCTTCATACCCATTAAGCTAAAACTTAAGGACTAGAGGAAAGAGGAAGCACCTCGATGAAACTTCCCTTCGACAATCTGATCTCTTTTCATGCCGTGATCACTCATGGTTCTTTCAGCAGTGGAGCAAGAAAGTTAGGTAAGTCTCAATCGACGGTAAGTGGTGCGGTGAAGAGCTTAGAAGAGGAGCTAGGCTATCTGCTAATAGACAGAAGCAACAAACAAGTTGAACCAACAGAACGGGGAAAGAAGATCTATCAGCTGGCAACGCCCATCATCAACAAGTACAACGAACTGAGCCAAATCGCCGAATCCCTGTTGAGAACTGATCTATACCATATGCGAGTCGGCATTGATTCTCTGGTGTTTAACAACGAAGTCAAAAGTGCACTCATTGAGTTCTCAGAAGCCTTTCCTGAAATTGAACTTACTGTCGTCACTAAACCAAGTCGAATTCTGGGTCAATACGTCAATAATAACCAAATCGATATTGCCATCTGCAACCCTTATCACCGCACCAAATTAGACTTTAATATTGATGAGCTTTTTACCGTCAACTGCAATTGGATTGTGCATCGAGAGTTAATTCAAGAGGGTAAGCCCACAGAGTCTCGACTACTCTTATTGGATGGGTGCGAAGATTTGATCGACCTTTCGAATGTAGCCAAAAACAACATGTGGATACTCGATGACATCAGTACCATCATGGAATTGTGTATTGCTAAGAAAGGCATGGCGTTCCTTCCGCAACATACGATTGATAACTCCATGCATCAGGGGGTGTTAGCAAAGGCCCCCAGCGAAAGTGCGTTGTTTGGGAAGCAGCTGTACGCCTCGTTGATTTGGCCAATACACTCTGACTACGGCAAATACCATCAATGGTTGCACGATAAATTAAGAAAAGGGCACAAACACTTTTAACTGGAGTCGAGATGTCTTTCTACTCTCCATTATTCAAAAACTACCTTCTCATCGTCTTGAGCATTGTTTTGCTTTATGCCTCTTACCCAATTCAAGCAAAAATGACTGCGGTAGACAAAAACTCCGTTGCTCAACAAAATCGGCAATCATTGAAAAATAAAAAGCTCAAGCTGAAACCTGCTCCAACCGCCTCTAGCAGTTCAAGAAATCGCGTTATTGAACTTCGAGGAAAAAATACGCCTTCTTCCCAAACAGTTTATTCGTTCATCAAAAAGCCGACACCGCCTGCCGCGTTACAGTATTTACCCACCATCGTCGCAGCATCAAAACAATGGCAGATTGATCCTGCTCTTATTCTTGCTGTCATTCATACGGAAAGCGCATTTAACCCCAATGCGGTATCTCATGCCGATGCAATTGGCTTGATGCAGGTGATGGAAAACGGTGGAGCATTAGAAGTCTCTCAGCAGCTCTATTTTGGACGAAGGATAGAAAGAGAAGCATTGTTTGAGCCTGAGTTTAATATCGATATAGGCACGGCATATTTACATATTCTCGAAACGGAGTATTTACACGCTATTCACTCAGAAAAGAGTCGAACCTTACTCGCAATTGCGGCCTACAACTGCGGTTTATCGAATTTAATGCGCTACTTATCTTATACACAATCCATTCAAAATTTTACTAAAGAAATGAATAATTTAAATGATGATGAAGTCTATTTTCGACTAACACAAGCACTGCCAATTGAAGAAACTCGGCTCTATGTCGCGAAAGTGATGAAGCTTTATCAGCACTATAAAAAGCACCTCACCAATACACTTTAATGATGGGCTTAACCGTACTTTGGCCCAAAGAATCGATAAGCTGTGATCCTTGACAGCAAGTTACTGTTTTTTCTCTCCCCAAATAATCATACTCATGCTATCGTTAACATTACATTAACAACAACAAACCTGCGATTAACATGGAGTTAGAGAATGATTCAGCCTAACGAGTTAAGTGAGCAGACTTGCGCTCTCCCACCACCAAATGAAATGATTCTCAAATGGGCAGCGGAGCGCCCAGATGAAGTCTACTTAAAACAAATCATCAACCGACAGTTTGTTGAGTTCACCTACGCCGAAGTGGCCGACCAAGCACTAAAATTGGTTACCGCTTTGCGCAATTTGGGGATTCAACCGGGCGATAAAGTCGCGCTAGTTTCAAAAAACTGTGCCGAATGGTTTATCTGTGACCTTGCCATGATGCTTGGCGATTACGTCAGCGTACCTATTTTCCCGACTGCGGGTGCAGATACCATTGAGTACTGCCTCACACACAGTGAAAGTAAAGCGATCATAGGCGGTAAGTTGGATGATCCGGCCGCGACCCAACAAGTCATTGATGCCATGCCTGATGTGATCAGCATTGCTTTACCTTACGACACCGCGCCGAAGTGCCAACATCAATTTAAAGCATTGATCGCTAATGCGCAGCCGAGTGAGGAGCGTCCTCAGCACTACGATGATAAGCTAATGTCTCTGGTTTATACATCTGGTACTTCTGGCCTGCCTAAAGGCGCAATGCTGACCTATGGCGCGTTCAGTTGGTCAGTACAGCAACTGATCAACCATATTGGTATACAAGAAAACGATCGCTTGTTCTCTTACTTGCCGCTTGCGCACATTACTGAGCGGGTATACATCTTTGGTTCGTCAGTCATGGGTGGCGTAACGACTGCTTTCCCAGAGTCACTCGATACTTTTATCGAAGACGTGAAGATGCACCGCCCTACGCTGTTTATCTCCGTGCCACGCTTATGGACACTGTTCCAACAACGTATTCAAGACAAACTGCCACAGAAAAAGCTCAACATTCTGTTGAAGATTCCTTTCGTCAACTCTCTTATTAAGAAGAAGCTGGCTGACGGCCTTGGCCTTGATCAAGCACGTGTATTGGGATGTGGCTCTGCGCCAGTATCTCCTGCCTTATTGGAGTGGTACCGCAGTGTCGGCCTCAACATTACCGAAGCTTGGGGCATGACCGAATCTTTCGCTTACAGCACCCTCAACTACCCATTCCGAGCAGATAAAATTGGTTCGGTTGGTAATGCAGGCCCTGGTATTGAACTCAAAATTGCTGACGATGATGAAATCATGGTTCGTGGTAACGGCTTATTCTCGGGTTATTACAAAAACGACATCGCAACTCAAGAGTCATTTGACAGCGATGGTTGGCTGCATACAGGCGATATCGGCTTTATTGATGCGGAAGGCTACCTCACCATTCAAGGTCGTAAAAAGGACACCTTTAAAACCGCCAAGGGCAAGTTTGTTGCCCCAGTACCAATTGAGAATAAGCTCTTTGAGTACAGCCGTGTAGAAATGATGTGCTTGATCGGCTTAGGTCTGCCTGCACCGATTCTGTTGGTCGTGCCACATGACTTCCCAAACTTTGATCGAGAGCGCTACGCTCGTACCACTCGTAAAGTGATTGAGAGAATGAACCAAGATTTGGAGTCTCATGAACAGATTAAAGGGGTATTGATGATCCAAGACCCGTGGAGTATAGAGAATGGCGTGCTCACACCAACACTCAAGATAAAACGTCATGTGCTTGAACAAAAGTATCATGAAATTGGTCACAACTGGCCGAAAGGCGATCTCGTTGTTTGGGAAGAAGATTTGTAATTATCCTTCCTAACTCACCCCAATATCACCCCTGATGCTGACAAAGTTGCGCATCAGGGGTGATTCTTTTCATACCTTTTCATACTCCGCCCGCTCTAGCTTCACCGCTTATTTTCCTAACTTATTGTCTTATCGATATTTGTATTCTAGTCATTTGGTACTAACCTTTTTTAATACAGGTGCACATGATTTGTTAGCGTAGTTTTGCTTACAACAATATGAAAATGCATGAATCATATGCCGCAGTCTATTCGTTAAATACTTTTATACATCAACGCGTTGAGAACTAGGTTAATAAAAAATCAAAGACTAGACCTACAGGAATATTTGCCATGGAATTCAGTACTCAGCATTTTGTTGTACACCTTTTAAGTCGAGATAATTCATACTCTAGGGTGATTCGCGACTTAATTAAGGTTTCCTTTCCATACGTCAACTTCGTCAATAGCGACCGCTTCACCCAGTTGGATGAAAACAGTCTCAACTCAATCATATTGTTCGACGTACAGACCATGCCATGCCCTAAACGATATGGTATTGCGCCTAACGAACGAGATGAAAAGTGGATCGCCGTTAATGTCAGCTCCCAAACCTCATTAGAGTGGCTAGAAAAAGGCTACTCAGGGCAGATTTGCCATGGACTGGAACTGCTTCCCAAAGCCGTCTCTGCGGTCGCAAATGGCGATGTTTGGTTCCCGCGCCACATCTTAAATAAAGCCATTCATCACTACCAACAGGGGACTGAAAACCCTGTCGTCGCGGCCGAAGAGCTTAGCTCTAAATTCTTGCTTACCAAAAGAGAGAGTGAAGTCTGCAAACTCATGCTTCAAGGTCTTTCTAATACGCAAATTGCAAGACACTCAAATGTGAGTGTGAATACGGTCAAAACTCACGCGTCCAACGTATTGCATAAATTGGATGTACATTCTCGCTACGAGTTAATGGCAATGGCAAAAGAACAGTTCTAAGCTAACCATAAGAAATTAAAAAGGATTATTGATTAATTCAACATTAGACAGGGTGGAATCAAATAGAGTTGAACCAAGTTCACCCCTTTTTCACCCTAACTAATGACATCATCTCACCTTTGTCGGTGAGGTTGAGAGACTCCTCCCCTCATAAGCTAGTAGAGCGATGCAACGATATGCATTCATTACTAACGAGGGATTGAGTTATGAAAAAGTTACTTCTTGCTTCAGCTGTAGCTGCAGCTGCTGCTTCACTTTCTTTTGGCGCTTCTGCGGTTCAGTTTAACAACCCAGTAGACTTTACAACGCTGAGCAAAACTGACCAAAAAACGATTCGTATTGAAGGTCGTGTGCCAAAACGTTGTTTACTACGAATCGGTAAGAAAGATGTGAAAAACAATGTTCTGCGTAAAGCAAACAAAGTGCACTCAGATTCGTGGGATAACGGGTTCAACAACAAGAAAGTGTTAGTTGGTAACTTACGCGCTTGGTGTAACTACGGTACTGATTTGGACTTCTCAGTAACCGCTTACAAACTTCGCGGTGTTACTAAACACAATATGGGCATGAAAATTAACTACAAAGTAAAAATTGGCTCTGAAACCGTTGCGAACACTAAAAACCACCATGGCATGGAGCAAATGGCAACTCCGCTTCCATCAGTTGGTGAGCACTTGGTGAACAAGATCAACAAGCATCCAATTTACGTGAAACCTGAAGATTCAGGCTTTGCACGAGCTGGTAAATATAAAGGTCGTATCAAAGTAAGCCTTGCTGCATCAGGTCCAGTAATGCCTTAACCGAACGACATCTTTATAGATAATATCTTTTAAAGGTAAAGGCAAAAAAACTTGGCTCGGTTATCGAGCCAAGTTTGTTATAGGGAGATAAATCTATGGCTAGGATCACCACTCTTCTCTTTTCTTTATTGTTCAGTTCTGTCTTATTTGCTTATGAGGTAAGTCCGATTTACTTAGAGCTTGATGATGTAGGACGGGGTTCCCAAGGGCTTTATAAAGTAACAAATGTAGAAGAAGAGCCCATTCTGCTTGAAGTGAGTGTCTATCAAGCTGATTTCTCTAGTGGGGAGGAAATCTTAACGCCATCAGAAGAGGACTTCTTAGTTCTCCCACCTCAAGCCAAAATCGATGGACAAAAATCACAAACATTCCGCGTCCGTCACATGCCGAAAGGTAACATCAGCCAGACAGTCACCTACCGAATTATCTTTACTCAGATTGAACTTGAAAATCAGGTCGAAGACGAGACGGATGACAGTTCGATCTCAATGCTATTAGAGTTTGCGACCCTTGCCTTCGTTTCACCAGCATCCAGCAAATCCATTCCAAAAGCGTCGATTCAAAATAACCAAGTTGCGTTAACCAACGATGGCAAACGCGTACTGAATATGAACGGGATGGAATTCAATTTCTCCGGAGGCAAGTCAAACGAGACTATCGATTGGGAAGTGTTGAGCAATAAGAGTAGTGCTTATTTAATGCCGGGGAGCACGGTGAAATACGCCCTTCCTAGCAAGTTAGGACAACCAAAGAAAGTCACCGTAAAAACATTAGACTAATGAGGTTTTCATGAAGAATCTCATTATAGGCCTTATCTTCTTGCTGACCTTGCAAACTGCAACTGCTCAAAGTTGGTTATTTCCATTTCCGTTGATATGGGGGGAAAGGACCCTTGGAGAAATCGATGCGTATTCGGATGGGATCACAGTTGGCTCCATCAATGTAGAACAATTGACACAAGCAACTGAGCAATTAGTCAATGCTGGTACGCTCGACGCCCTCCGAAACTTACCAGATGAGTATGTCACGGTCGAGCAATTGAAGCAGATGGGAATAGCAGCAGAATTCAATTCATCAGATCAAAGCATCAACCTCGTGATTGATGAATCCGCAGCGGCTGATTTCCTGCTTTCTTTCGGCAGTAAATACGAGCCTGCGCAATATTCAGAGAGTGCATTTTGGACCATGCAAAACACTTTCAATGCCAGTACTGATTATACCTTGTTTAGCGATTCAGACAGTGAAAATACGCAGACATGGTTAGGAGAATGGTTGGTGAAGGCCAACATAGGTGGGGTTCGTGGTGCCAATATCGACGTCTCGGGTTTTATTACTGGTGGCGACGATATTGACTCTGACGTTTATCGTGGGGAGGCAAGACTCTTCTTCGATGAACCGAGCACGCCTTGGCGTTTAACCTTCGGTGATGTGACTCAAACCAGTGCCGGTCATTTACCTAGTACACCGTTAGGCGGCGTTGCATTTGAGCGTTTGTATCAAGACCTTCAACCAACTCGCAATATTCAAAATGGTGGTACACAACCTTTAGTGCTTAACGAAAGTGCTGATGTGGAGATTTACATCAATGATATTTTCCTCACCGAAATCCGACTTCCACCAGGCCGATACACCCTTGATGACCTTCCGTTGGTCTCTGGCACTAATGATGTTCGGTTAGACATCAGTTATCAATCAGGCCGCACAGACACCATTGTTTATAGCCAATTTTTCAATTCTCGCCTACTGCGTGAAGGCATCTCTGATTTTGGATTTTACTCAGGACTGATTTCGACGATTGAGGACAACAACTTCAAATACGATGATGAGCAATGGGTAACGTCTGGGTATTACGATTACGGTATCAGCGATACCTTAACGCTTGGCGTAAACGGCTTGTATCACCCAGATGGGCAACAACTTGGTGTTATCGCTACCATTGGTTCAGATTGGGGGAATTTGGGGTTAAGGGCCTCCGCTCAAAACAACAAACCCAATGATGAAACTGGCAGCATTTACAGCCTGGATTACTCTCATCAACTTTGGGGAACGGACAGTTATGGCTCACCAAACTTTCGTTTAGGTGCTGAATATCAAGATCAGTATTTTTCACTGCCTTGGCAAATTGGCCCTTCAGCGACAGGGTTACGAGTGTTCTCTAACTATGTATTTACCATTACGGATGATCTCAATCTCATCTTAACTGGGGACTATCGTGATTTTGAAGAAGAGGAAATTGAATGGCTAGTTTCGTCAGAAATTGCGTGGCAATGGTATAGCCTCTCGCTCTCTGCTGGTGTAGAAAAAGAGGAGAACCCAAACGACAATATTGATGAAACGCGCTTCACCTTCTCCGCGGATTGGGATTGGAATTCGGTTTCTGGGGAATATAACGCCAATGTTTCCTATTCGAATGAGCCCGATACTTATCGAGCACAATTCCAACGTCCATCCGATGATTACACTGGCAGCTATGGCTATGCTATGACCGCGGAAGGCGATGCAGATTCACAAACCTATTCCGTTGAAGGCGATTATGTAGCCAACCGATTTATTACCGATGCCAAAGTCTCCCACCTAGAATTTGATAACGCAGACAGTTACCAAACGGCTTCCGTTCGCGCGAGTACGGCATTGACATTAGCAGACGGTAACTTGGCGTGGTCGCGCCCAATAAATGGCCCAGTTGCGATTGTCGCAGTTCATGAGTCACTAAACGCAGACGTCGAGATCAATGCTGTCGCGGATGATCCCGCAGAAGCCATATCAACTTCTACAATAAATAATGCGGTTCAATTGTCTGGTGGGCACCAGTTATCAACGATATTTATCAATGTGCCTGATGCGCCCGTCGGGTATGACTTTGGCGACAGTGAGTACAGCATTACTCCAGGGTCTCAAACCGGACACCTCATAAAAATAGGGTCTGCAGCATCGAAAACCATCATTGGTACGATTGAACTTAGCCAGAATAAACCATTAAAACTATTCCAAGGTCAGTTAGTTGGACAACAGAAAACGTATGAATTTTTCACTAACCGATCAGGTAGATTTGTTGTAGAAGGCGTTGCGCCGGGCGATTACACCATCATGGTAGATGGCTTCTCCCCAACGAAACTGAACGTCCCTGATACAAATGAAAATCTGATTTATCTACCCACTTTACTTATTAAAGAGGGATAAACAATGAAACATCTAATCAAACTCTCAGTGCTTGGTTTTGCCCTACTTTCCCATTCAGTCTGGGCGGAATGCAGTGGTAAATGGACGCTCAATGTCGACAGAAGTAACGTCGAATTTAAACGCGATTTAGGCGCTTATATACCCGTCTACCTTGAACTCTCAAGAGACATCCAACGCTGCCGCTTTCCGATGGCCATGGTCTCGGTTAACAATAAGCAATCTAGCTACTTGAGCTCAATAAGTGGAAACCTACCCCTGACGATCTTAGACAAAAACTTTCGTCAATTAAGCCACTTTCCTAATAAAGGGTTCCAACTTCCACTTGATAATAGCCAGAGAACCAAGTTTTGGATTAAAGTCCCAGAGGCCAAAACATCTGCCTCTGGGAATTATACCGGCCTGCTAGAAGCCTCCATTTCACTAGATAGAAAAGAAGAGACCAAGAATGCAAAAGTAAAACTAAAGGTACCCGCCTTTGTCGCATTTAACTCTGCACCGAATACTCCCAACCTTCAGCGCTCCGGCAATTCAGGTTATCGCTTCCAGTTAGGTGAACTTGAATCCAACCGAACCTACCGGTCTGATTTTGATCTTCTGTCTAATTCAAACGTTCGCTTGGTCATTAAACAAAAGTATGGTGAGTTAAAACAAAAGTCAGAACCAGACTTTACGATTCCCTATACCCTCAAATTTAACCATACCCAGGTAAACCAGAAGTCGGTTTATACCTTCTCTAATAATGAAGATACTAAGCGGTGGGGTTTACCTCTCGAAGTAACGCTAGGCAACATTGATTTTGCCCGTGCGGGAAGATACCAAGACACGATTACGGTAGAAGTGAAAGCGATGCCTTAAAGTGAAACCACCAAGTACAAAGCCAGCGGTGAATTGCCCGTTGGCTTTTTCTTTAGCTAGCGTTCAATCTCGCCAAAACGGTTTCTGAATTTCCTTTTGTACTTCACTTTCGTTGTAACCAATATCATCCAAAAGATGCTTATTACCTTTGCGCTCACACTGGTTACCTGAAACGACAAAAAGCACTGTCGTTTAGCCAGTGGATAAAAGAAGAGATTGCTGAATTTGAGAAGACCACGGTTAGAGACTTTGAGACCATAACCTTGGCTCAATAAAACTAAGATTTAACGACGAGCCCTGCAACAAGTTCTGTTGATAGAAAGTGAGAGAACAGATAGTAAAAAGCCCCGCACTAGGCGGGGCTTTGAGATTTTAAAGAGTTAACTTAAGAATTACTTCTTACCGTCACGCTCTTTAACTTCTGCGATTACTTGCTCAGCAACGTTTGCTGGACATGCTGAGTAGTGTGCGAACTCCATAGAGAACTGACCACGACCAGAAGTGATAGTACGTAGGTGACCGATGTAACCGAACATTTCTGATAGAGGAACGTCAGCTTTAATACGAACGCCTGTAGTACCAGCTTGTTGGTCTTTGATCATACCACGACGACGGTTAAGGTCACCGATTACGTCACCAACGTTGTCTTCTGGAGTAAACACGTCAACGTTCATGATTGGCTCAAGAAGTTGCGCGCCTGCTTTAGGCATAGACTGACGGAATGCACCTTTCGCTGCGATTTCGTAAGCGATTGCTGATGAGTCAACTGCGTGGAAACCACCGTCGAATAGTTCAACTTCAACGTCTAGAGTTGGGAAGCCAGCTAGAACACCAGTATCCATCATTGACGCAAAGCCTTTCTCAACTGCAGGCCAGAATTCTTTAGGTACGTTACCACCAACAACTGTTGATTTGAACGTGAAGCCAGAGTTTGGCTCACCTGGTTTGATACGGTAATCGATCTTACCGAACTGACCAGAACCACCAGACTGTTTCTTGTGCGTGTAGCTATCTTCAACTGGTTTAGTGATAGTTTCACGGTAAGCTACCTGTGGAGCACCTACTTCTAGCTCAACGCCGTAAGTACGCTTAAGGATGTCTACCTTGATGTCTAGGTGAAGTTCACCCATACCTTTCAGGATAGTTTCACCTGAATCTTCATCAGTCTCAACTTGGAATGATGGATCTTCTGCAACCATTTTACCGATCGCGATACCCATTTTCTCAGTAGAACCTTTGTCTTTTGGAGAAACAGCAATAGAGATTACTGGTTCTGGGAAGATCATAGCTTCTAGAGTACATTCGTGCTTAGGATCACATAGAGTGTGACCAGTTTGAACGTTCTTCATACCTACTACAGCGATGATGTCACCAGCTTGAGCTTCAGTAAGTTCGTTACGTTCGTCAGCTTGCATCTCACACATACGACCGATACGCTCAGTCTTACCAGTTGCAGAGTTAAGGATTGTGTCACCCTTCTTCATGCGACCAGAGTAGATACGGATAAATGTTAGTGCACCAAAACGGTCGTCCATGATCTTGAACGCAAGTGCTTTTAGTGGCGCGTCAGCGTCTACTGTAGCTACTTCACCTGTTGCTTCACCAGTTTCTGGATCTGTTAGAGGCTGAGGATCAACTTCGTTTGGAGCTGGTAGGTAATCTACAACAGCGTCAAGGATAAGTTGCATGCCTTTGTTTTTGAATGCAGAACCACAGAACGTTGGGAAGAACGCTAGATCACGAGTACCTTTACGGATACAAGCTTTTAGTTGATCGATAGTCGGCTCTTCGCCTTCCATGTAAGCTTCCATTAGGTCGTCGTCTTGCTCTACAGCAGTTTCAACTAGCTCTTCACGGTACTGTTCTAGGTCATCAAGCATGTCCGCAGGAACGTCTTGGATTTCGTAGTTTTCTGGTAGACCTGTGTCATCCCAAACGTAAGCTTTACGGTTTAGTACGTCTACAACACCAACGAAATCGTCTTCACGACCGATTGGTAGAGTCATAACTAGTGGGTTTGCACCTAGTACGTTCTTAACTTGGTCAACAACGTTGAAGAAGTCTGCACCCATACGGTCTAGTTTGTTTACGAAGATCAGACGAGCAACTTCTGAGTCGTTCGCGTAACGCCAGTTTGTTTCTGACTGAGGCTCAACACCACCAGAACCACAGAATACACCGATACCACCGTCAAGAACTTTAAGTGAACGGTATACTTCAACTGTAAAGTCTACGTGTCCAGGAGTGTCGATTACGTTCAGGCGGTGACCGTTCCACTCACAAGTTACTGCTGCAGACTGGATTGTAATACCACGCTCAGCTTCTTGCTCCATGAAGTCAGTTGTAGACTCGCCGTCGTGTACTTCACCAGTCTTATGGATTTTACCAGTAAGCTTCAGGATACGCTCAGTTGTGGTAGTTTTACCCGCATCAACGTGCGCGAAAATACCAATGTTTCTGTATTTTGATAAATCAGTCATTGTCTTACTCTGTTAATAAGGTATAAAGTGCGCGCAGAGTATATCACAATCTGTCAAGACGGATACCTTTGCGTGCCATTGGAACAAAAAAAATTTTAACGTCGATTTTCCACCCTCAAATAATAGTCAAACTTCGCAATTTGTGTGCTTAATTCAAGAATAATGAGGATGGGTTCAACATTATTGTTACCCCTTAAATTGGGGCACAAGATGGCATTTACAACTCATCAAATGCTTCGATGGCCTCCGAGAGTTTTTTCACACCATGGATTTGCATACCAGGAATTCCGCCCTTAGGCATATTCGCCGCTGGCACTATCGCTTTCTTAAAGCCGTGTTTAAATGCTTCATTTAAACGCTCTTGGCCACTTGGTACTGGGCGAATTTCACCCGCCAAGCCAACCTCACCAAACACGACAACATCTTTCGGTAACGGGCGATCGCGGAAACTCGATAAAAGCGCCATAACTAACGCAAGGTCAGCACTGGTTTCTGTCACTTTTACACCACCGACGACATTCACGAACACATCTTGGTCTGCCATTTGAAGACCACCATGCTTATGCAGTACCGCTAATAATAAAGACAGGCGGTTTTGTTCTAGGCCAACCGCAACACGACGTGGGTTTGCCAATTGTGAGTAGTCCACTAGCGCTTGAATCTCTACTAATAGAGGACGCGTACCTTCCCACACCACCATAACGGAAGAACCCGATGTTTCCTCTTCACCACGGGATAGGAAAATCGCCGAAGGGTTATTGACCTCTTTCAGTCCCTGTCCCGTCATAGCAAATACGCCAAGCTCGTTCACAGCACCGAAACGGTTTTTATGACTACGCAAAGTACGGAAGCGGCTGTCAGTGCCACCATCGAGCAGAACTGAACAGTCAATAATGTGCTCAAGTACTTTCGGGCCGGCAAGGGTACCATCTTTTGTTACGTGACCAACAATAAAGACGGCGACATTGTTTTGCTTTGCGTATCTCGTTAATGCCGTTGCTGATTCACGTACCTGAGCTACACTGCCCGGTGACGACTGAACGTCAGACACGTGCATAACTTGAATCGAGTCGATAACCATAATGCGAGGTTGCTCTTTCTCGGCGATTTGGCAAATTTTATCGACGTTCGTTTCCGACAACATCTTTAGATGGTCTTTCGGCAGCCCAAGGCGAGAGGCTCGCATCGCGACTTGCTGCAAAGACTCTTCACCCGTCACATACAAGGTTGGCATTTGAGAAGAGAGTAAGCACATGGTTTGCAGTAATAAGGTCGACTTACCCGCACCAGGGCTACCACCAATCAAAATCGCAGCACCAGGAACAACACCACCGCCTAGAACACGGTCTAGTTCTTTAAAACCACTGGTGAATCTTGGGACTTCTTGTAAATCGATTTCCGATAAGGTTTGAACTTTCGATTCTGTTGCTGAACCAGCATAACCACTCAAGCGTTCATTGCGCGCAACCGTCGGAGAGGCTGCAATACGAACTTCAGTAATCGTATTCCACGCGCCACATGCGTTACATTGCCCCTGCCAACGCGGGAAGTCTGCGCCACAATCATTACAAACATACGCTCGTTTTGCTTTCGCCATGATGCCTCGATTTTTTCAACACTCGGTTTTTTCAACAAATGTGACCAAGCACAGCCATGTCAGACCTTATATGAGCAGAACTATTGATATACTCAAGTTTTGCTTTGCTTAGCCGATATAATTCGAATAACGACATACTTTAACAGAAATAATGCAGCAATCTGAAATTCTCTCGCTCGCAGAACGCCTCATCCCTGTTTATGGCGCTGATGACTTTGATTTCGTCCTGGGTCAATTGACTGAAGGAGAGCCACCATCGGCCAAAATTCTAGTAAAGATGGAGCTCAACCGTGTCATGGCTCCTTGTAAAAAGAGCATTGATTTGCGAGGTCGAGTGAAAGGTGAATGTCGTGAATACTTATTAGATGGCATTCCACATTGGCTGGATGATGTCGCCTTTAACGCTTACCACAAGAACCTGAAAAAGTACGGTGGTTACACCGAGGGCATGTGGGAGGCTTTGGTCAACACACGTAATAACTTCCGTGTGATGAGCAAAAATAATGGTAAGAGTGAAGAACGATCGCTGACCGATCCGAAAAGCCCTTTTCTTGCAGAGCCTGTGCACCTTGGGTATGACCTAAAACGTCAAGAGAAGCGTTTAAAAGTACAGTCCCAAGTGGAAATCGTTCGTTCAAAAGAGCAAGTGATCCATGGGTTGAGCATCGACCTTTCTTGTTCGGGGGCGAAATTCAAAGTCCCTAGCGCTTTTAAATACAGTCTGGGAGAAGTCATTCAGGTGACTTTTACTGAGTTTGCGAGCAAGTCTCAGGTCGCTGGCATTGAAAAGCCAATGACCTATCGTGTTCTGGCCGTAGATGATTGTTATGAAAATGACTCGATTCGCTACCTAAGAACGATTCGCCTGACGGAAACCAACATCATCGCTCGTGTGATTGACGAAGCACTAAATAGTGCAGCAAAACGAGCTCGTCATGACAACCAAGATAAAATCATTCGCGCTCGAACTCGTGGTTACGAGCACATTGCTCTCAAGCACACGAGCAATCTACCTCTGTTCTTCGAAGGTAGCGAACTTAAGTTAGCCATGTTAACGCCAAATAACCAAAAGTTATGGCAGTACTGGCACGATGAACGTAATCAGCAAGTATTTGGTTCGTTGTTCCATGAGCAAAGAATGGCATCGCTTATTACGCCAGGAGTTAAAGGAACAACCAATGTGCTTTATTCCTTTACCCATGAGCATGAAAATAAAACCTACTTCTATTCAATGCTCCGTCCAGAAGCGACTAGAGAACAACGCCAACTGTTTTGGCACTTAGGTGCAAAACGTTCAAGTTGGCGTGCGTTCCGTATTTCAATTTTTGAACTCTCTGAACAAGAGAAAAATGACCTTGCAGCGTTCTCTTCTGAGCTTGCTGAAAGCTCACAAAGACTGACACATGTCGGTATTTTGCAAGAGATCGCTGATGATAAATCCGGTCAAGATTACCTACTGACGGAGAAACCTCGTGTTCCTGCGAACACATTAAATTCATTTCGTCAGCCGAGGAAGATCATTGGCAGTCCTAAAGGTATCTATTTCGATGCGCAATCACGTCGCAAGGAACCTCGCTACCGTTTCAAAACGCCGTTGGTATTGGATGCTGGCAACCTAAAAGCCGCTGGTTTCACCATGGATATTTCCAAACGTGGCTTGGGCATCAGGTTAGATGAACCTACTGCGCTGCGTTCAGGGCAAGAGGTTCACATCAATTTCCGTGAGTTGCAGCTCTACGATAAGAAACTGCCCCTATCCGAGGTACCTTATCGTATTATTCGAGTGAGTCCTGATGGCCGTAGTGTGCAAATGGTGATAGACGAAGACAGCAAAACCATGCGTGTGATTGCTTTCTTTAATAGCATTATTGAACACAACCAAGACAAACTCATTCAACAAAAAGAGGTGCTACCAAGTAACCCACTGCTAGAAAGGCTGCACAGCGTGTTACTTTCTCGTACCTTGAGTACTCCGATCTTTATCAGTAAAAGTGCCACCTCTTCGGTTAAAACACCAGTGATAGGGGTGAACTTCCCACTTCCAAAACACATCGAGTTGTACGCTCGCTTGGGCCACAATCAACTGTTCTCGCTAGAACCTCTGTTTAAGGGTCGCTCCAGCACATTGATTGCCGACCCCATCAAGCGTATCGATGGCGCACAAGCAAGACATCAAGACATTTATATCAGCCTGATGAAGGTAGGCAGCAAGATCACGGGCCTCGAGTCGAAACTGCACCAAGATTTCACCAGTGTGAAAGAGCGCATTCAATTTATTAAGAAAGCGCGCATGATGGGCGAGTTCTACGCCACGCGTATTTCAACCGCGCCGATCTTTGATCCAATGACCTCTTTGCTGCGCCAAGATTTGAGCGACCTGACTCAATTTGGTGTCCATCAAGCCAGCAAGTTAGAAAAAGAACTGACTGCTCTCGTCGGTTACAGTGAGTTTGAAGACATCACGGAAGAGGTCGTCGTCAGGCTTGAACTCACCGAATAAAGAAACACCGCCAACTATAGGCGGTGTTTTCTATTGGTCGGTCTTAAACCTTGAGCTTATGGCTTTGCTTGCCAGCTGATTTTCTGTTGCTTAACCAAAGCGCCTGACAGAATGCATAACACTCCACCGAGCCCCGCAAATCGAACTGATGTCTGCGCTTGTTGTTCTACCTTTGGTTTCGCATGATAAGCAATACCTAGCCCTGCAGCAGACATCATCACCAAGTCATTGGCTCCATCGCCTACGGCCACTGTATTGTGTTGTTCAATGTCATACTCTTCTGCAAGTTCAACCAAGATATCCGCTTTTGTTTGTGCAGAGACAACATCGCCAAGTACCTGACCGGTCAACTTGCCATCGATAATTTCCAATTGGTTCGATTGAGCAAAGTCCAAGCCAACTTTGTCTTTGATGAAATCAGAAAAATAAGTAAAGCCACCGGAAGCAATCGCCGTCTTCCAACCTAGTGCTTTAAAGGTCGCAATCAGCGCTTCAAAGTCAGGCATAAATGGCAGTTGGCTACGTACTTGTTCCAAAATCGCTTCATCGGAACCTTTCAGTTTACCCACGCGCTGACGCAAACTTTGTTCGAAATCCAACTCCCCTTGCATGGCTCGTTCGGTGACTTCTGCCACTTCTTCACCAACGCCTGCCAGCTTAGCGATTTCATCAATACACTCGATTTGAATCGCCGTCGAATCCATATCGAAAACCACCAGCCCTGGCGTAGAGAGATCCGGCACTTCATTAAGCGACGCATAATCAAGGTTAAGGTTCTTCAAAATAATTTCGTGCTCTGGAGTGAGTTGCCCAGCCATCAATGCAACTTCATACTGCCCAACTTTCCAAGTGTCTAAGATTGGATTGTAGAAACCAGTAAAAAAATCGATGTCTTCGAAGTTACGGGGCTCAAGATGTTCACCAAACACAATCCAGTTAGCCTTGGCTTTATCAAGCTGGGTGGCAAAGCGAGTTTCGGGTAGTCGTTTTAAAAGAGTCGTATGCCTTCTGATAGGCAAGCTTTTTGACGCGTCCATGTATATAATCCCTTGTGACTTTGCTAAAACGTTACCTCAACAAGCTAAAAAGGCAAGTCTTTGTTTTGTTTTGAATGGACGAGTAAACAGCATGAGTGAATCCCTGTTCTCAGTGAGGAATGCCCTACGAATCCTAGCGCTGATCCTGCTATGCGTGATGCTATTTATCACCATAAAAAACAGTGTCGTGATCAGTAAGGGCAACGAGAAGATTCAAGCACAGCAGCTTGAAACACTGACAAAAGTTTTGATTTCGCAAGCGTCGTTATCCGCTAGTGAAATGATCATAAATAAAGATCAAGAAAGTCTACTTAAGTTAACCAACCAACTTGCGCAAGACCGTTTAGTATTTGATGCCACCATCTATGATGCGCAAGGTGTACGTTTGGCTTCCAGTGAAGAGGCGCTTTCGGTACGTGAAGTGCTAGGATTAGATACACCGCTGGCGACAGCCTCTATCGGGCGCCAACAATTGGTCGAGCCCGTATCGGCTGATGGCGCTGTGATTGGTTTTGTTCGCGTGACCTTTGAAACAGGTCGTGTAACAGCGATTTCCGATCACCATTACCGTAAGAGCGATCGCTACATGTACATGATGGTTCTGATGAGCTTTGTGTGCGGCATGCTGTTCATTATGATTTTACGCAGACAACCAATCCGCCGTAAAAAAGGTGAAAACCTGTTACTGACAAAGTAGCTCTCATTCGATCTCGGATAAAAAAACAGCCCGCACAATGCGGGCTGTTTTTGTAATGCTTTAAAGCGAAAAGAACGCTATCCCTTCGTCTTACTCTTCATCGCCTAGTAGTACTGAATCAAGTGCAATCAGCATCATATCGTTGAACGTATTTTGACGCTCTTCAGATGTGGTTTGCTCGCCAGTCTTGATGTGGTCAGAAACAGTACAGATAGTCAGAGCTTTCGCGCCATACTCTGCTGCAACGCCGTAGATACCTGCCGCTTCCATTTCCACACCTACGATACCGTACTTGTCCATTACGTCGAACATTTCTGGATCTGGCGTGTAGAACAGCTCTGCAGAGAATAGGTTACCTACTTTCACGTCTACGCCGCGAGCTTTTGCTGCTTCTTCTGCTGCACGAACCATTTTGTAGTCAGCGATAGCGGCAAAGTCATGACCTTTGAAGCGAATGCGGTTCACTTTAGAGTCTGTACATGCGCCCATACCGATCACAACATCACGTACTTTGATGTCTTCGTTCACAGCGCCACAGCTACCTACACGGATCACTTTCTTAACGCCGAAGTCTTTGATTAGCTCAGTCACGTAGATTGAACAAGATGGGATACCCATACCATGGCCCATTACTGAGATCTTACGACCTTTGTAAGTGCCTGTGTAACCAAACATATTACGAACGTCACACACTTGAACAACATCTTCAAGGAAAGTCTCTGCGATGTATTTTGCACGTAGTGGGTCACCCGGCATTAGAACGACGTCTGCGAAAGCACCCATTTCTGCGTTGATATGTGGAGTTGCCATGTTTCTTTTCCTTAACCTGTCTCTAGCGATCCGCGCTGCTGTTGGCGGTTTTGGCTAGAATATTCTCATTTCCGACAAGCAGCACTTTCATGCTGCGAACATAAAACTAGGAGCATGAAGCTCCTAGTTTTCAAAACCTAAATAATTATAGGAAGTTCTTACCGTAATCCATTGGAGAAATACCGAAGTACGTTGCCAATGTTTGACCGATATCAGCAAAGCTGTCACGACGGCCTAGTGAACCTGCTGGTACTTTCTTACCGTAAACAATCACTGGGATGTGCTCACGAGTGTGGTCTGTACCTGGCCATGTTGGGTCACAACCGTGGTCTGCCGTTAGAATAAGCACATCGTCTTCTTCCATAATATCCAGCACTTCATTGATGCGACCATCGAAGTACTCAAGCGCAGCAGCGTAACCCGCTACGTCACGACGGTGACCGTAAGCTGAGTCGAAGTCTACGAAGTTAGTGAATACGATCGTGTTGTCGCCCGCTTCTTTGATTTGTTCTAGCGTTGCTTCGAACAATGCAGGGATACCTGTCGCTTTCACTTTCTTAGTGATGCCGCAGTTTGCGTAGATATCAGCAATCTTACCGATAGAAACCACGTTGCCTTGCTTCTCTTCAACAAGTTTCTGTAGAACCGTTGCTGATGGTGGCTCAACAGAAAGATCACGACGGTTACCGGTACGCTCAAATTGACCTTTACCAGCACCAACAAATGGACGCGCGATAACACGACCAATGTTGTAATCTTCTAGCTCTTCACGTGCGATTTGGCAAAGCTCTAGTAGACGGTCTAGACCGAATGTCTCTTCGTGACATGCGATTTGGAATACAGAGTCAGCAGACGTGTAGAAGATTGGTTTGCCAGTCTTCATATGTTCTTCACCCAGATCGTCAAGAACTTGAGTACCAGATGCATGGCAGTTACCTAGGAAACCGTCAAGACCTGCACGCTCAAGAATGCGGTCAGTCAGTTCTTTCGGGAAGCTGTTTGCTTTGTCAGTGAAGTAACCCCAATCAAACAGAACAGGCACACCTGCGATTTCCCAGTGACCAGACGGTGTGTCTTTACCTGAAGAAAGCTCTGCAGCGTGACCGTATGCACCGATGATTTCAGCGTCTGCGTCTAGGCCAGGTGCGAAGCGACCTGTTGATTCTTTATGTGCCATTGCCAGACCAAGCTTAGATAGGTTTGGAAGACGAAGTGCGCCTTTACGCTGATCGTTATCCGCTAAGCCTTGCTCACACTGGTCAGCGATATGACCTAGTGTGTCTGAACCTACATCACCAAATTGCTTCGCATCAGCGGTTTCGCCGATACCGAATGAGTCTAGTACTAAAATAAATGCTCTTTTCATTGCTCGTTCCTTAGGCCCACTCGGCTTCTAATTATGATTGAGTAGGCCTTGTGTAATTACTTGTTCGATTAAAGATCTTCTGCACGGATTTGGCGGTAGACCTCTGGCGTTGGTGTGTATTCTCCACCTACTTTAATTGCGCTGCGAAGCGCTTTTGCCGCTTCTTCCCACTGCTCTTCTGTGCGAGCATGGATCACCGCTAAAGGCTTGTCACTGTCCGCTACTTCGCCTAAACGAATGAAGTTATCAAAACCAACCGCGTAGTCGATTTCGTCTGTTGCTACACGACGACCACCGCCCATAGAAACCACAGCCATGCCGATTGCACGAGTATCCATCGCAGATACAACGCCCGTTTCAGTTGCGTATACTGGTTTGATGATTTCCGCTTTCTCTAGGTAATTATCGTAGTTTTCTACGAAATCTGCTGGGCCACCTAGACCGGCAATCATCTTACCGAAGCACTCAGCCGCTTTGCCGTTATCTAGTGCTTCCATCAATTTCGCACGTGCGTCTTCTGTGTTCTCAGCCAGTTTGCCAAGTACTAACATTTCAGCACATGAAGCCATGGTTACTTCAAGTAGACGAGGGTTACGGTATTCACCTGTTAGGAAACGAACCGCTTCGCGTACTTCCACTGCGTTACCCGCAGAAGAGGCCAATACTTGGTTCATGTCCGTTAGGATAGCGGTTGTCTTAGTACCAGCACCGTTTGCTACTGCTACGATTGATTTTGCTAGCTCTTCAGACGCTTCGTAAGTTGGCATGAATGCGCCAGAACCTACTTTTACGTCCATCACTAGAGATTCAAGACCTGCAGCAAGCTTCTTCGATAAAATCGACGCCGTGATCAGTGAAATATTATCTACTGTCGCGGTGATATCGCGAGTCGCGTAAACGCGCTTATCCGCTGGTGCTAGGTCACCCGTTTGACCGATAATTGCCACACCTGCGTCTTTGGTTACTTGACCAAATACGTCGTTTGTCGGTGTGATGTTGTAGCCAGGAATAGACTCAAGCTTATCAAGCGTACCGCCCGTATGGCCAAGACCACGACCAGAGATCATAGGTACGAAGCCACCGCATGCAGCCACCATTGGACCAAGCATTAGAGAAGTCACGTCACCCACACCACCAGTAGAGTGCTTATCGACAATTGGACCACCAAAATTCATGTGGCTCCAATCGATAACCATACCTGAATCACGCATTGCACAGGTTAGTGCGATACGCTCTGGCATCGTCATTTCATTGAAGAAGATTGTCATAGCAAAAGCGGCGATCTGGCCTTCAGATACACTGTTGTTTGCTACGCCTTGAATAAAGAAGTTGATTTCGTCGGCTGTTAGAACTTCGCCGTCACGTTTTTTACGAATGATTTCTTGTGGTAAATACATTAGTGCCTCCCAAGCTCATAATGAGCCATGGTAAAAGTAGGATAGAAGAGGTTTGGTAGCACCAAAGCTGGTGCTACCGTTCAGACGCTTTTTTTGGAATTAGTACGCTGTTGGATCAGCGACTTGGTCCGATACTTCTAATGTATTTAGTAGGTTTGTTAGCAGACTAGACGCACCGAAACGGTAGTGACGAGCATCAACCCAGTTGTCACCAAGGATTTCATCAGCCATTGCTAGGTATGCCGCTGCATCTTCAGCAGTACGCACACCACCTGCTGGTTTGAAACCAACAGATTCTGCAACACCCATATCACGAATAACTTCAAGCATCATGCGAGCGTATTCTGGTGTTGCGTTTACTGGTACTTTACCAGTTGAAGTTTTAATGAAGTCAGCACCTGCTTCGATACAGATTTGAGATGCTTTCTTGATTAGCGCTTCTTCTTTTAGTTCACCTGTTTCGATGATCACTTTAAGAAGGATATCACCACAAGCTTCTTTACATTGCTTAACTAGTTCGAAGCCAACTTTCTCGTTACCCGCCATTAGAGCGCGGTATGGGAAAACTACGTCTACTTCGTCTGCACCGTAAGCAACCGCCGCTTTTGTTTCAGCAACAGCGATGTCGATATCGTCGTTACCGTGTGGGAAGTTCGTTACAGTCGCAATGCGAACTTCTGGCGTACCTTGCTCACGAAGTGTCTTCTTAGCAATAGGAATAAAGCGAGGGTAAATACAGATTGCAGCTGTGTTGCCTACTGCAGTTTTCGCGTCATGACATAGCGAGATCACTTTTGCATCAGTGTCATCATCATTTAGCGTAGTAAGGTCCATAAGTTTCAGTGCACGTAGCGCTGCTGCTTTTAAATCGCTCATTTCTATCTCCGATCAATATTCAAAAAATTCACTACTCAGCTTCACATCACTTCTCTAACTATAATCAACAAGTAGAGACAGCGTGAGATTTTAGCTAAGCAGTCTATTAATGAACGGACTTGGTTCCCTGAAGACTCGGCATATACTGCGAAAAATCATATACCAATTGCTATCCTTGTCACCGCACAGTACCAGTTTGGCCTATGGCACAACAATCTATGATTGCGGTGTCTTTAATATCACATCACACAATAAAACGCTTGTGGGAACTGATATTGGAGGGCAATTCATTTGCCCATCGAGTATGTAATATTCACTCTGTGATTAAGTGGTTGTCAGAACCACCATTTCATGATTACTACATTATAGAGTTTCACCGCAAAACTGTAGCACCAAATAGAGCGCAAACGGTTTGTATCTCAAAATTTCCCAGCCCCTATTCCATCGACTGCGTAAGCGAATTGCATCGACCTACATACGATAAAATTTTCAGGCCTGAAAAACGAAAAATGCCCCGCAGCAATCTCTTGCTACAGGGCATGATTTAAAACGGCGTCTATATATTAAGGACCGATTCTAATTATAGTGCTGCAAGGCTAAGGCAGAAGCCTGCAATAGTCGCTGCCATTAGGTTAGACAACGTACCAGCAAGAACTGCTTTAATACCCATGCGAGCGATATCTGAACGACGGTTTGGTGCAAGGCTACCTAGACCACCAAGTAGAATCGCGATAGAAGAAAGGTTCGCGAAGCCACATAGTGCGAATGAGATGATAGCTGTTGTCTTAGCAGACATTACTTCACCAGTAGCTGCAACAACTTGAGCGCCTTCACCTAGGTAAGGTGTGAAGTTCAAGTATGCAACGAATTCGTTGATTACTAGTTTCTGACCGATGAATGAACCAGCAACAACTGCTTCGTCCCATGGAACACCGATTAGGAATGCTAGTGGAGAGAACGCGTAACCTAGGATAAGTTCTAGTGTTAGTTCAGGCATACCGAACCAACCACCGATGCCACCTAGCATACCGTTAACTAGAGCAATCAGACCAACGAATGCGATTAGCATTGCACCTACGTTTAGCGCAAGTTGTAGACCAGAAGCCGCACCGCCCGCTGCTGCGTCGATTACGTTAGCTGGTTTGTCGTCGCCACCGTCCATTGCTTCTTCGATATCTTCGTGAGGCTTATCTGTCTCTGGGTGAAGAATCTTAGCGAACAGTAGACCACCTGGTGCAGCCATGAATGATGCTGCTACTAGGTATTCTAGTGGAACACCCATAGATGCGTAACCTGCTAGTACACCACCAGCAACAGACGCTAGACCACCACACATTACCGCGAATAGCTCAGATTGAGTCATTTTTGGAACGAACGGACGAACAACTAGAGGCGCTTCTGTTTGACCTACGAAAATGTTAGCTGCTGCTGACATTGATTCCGCACGAGATGTGCCAAGCGCTTTCTGTAGTGCACCACCAAGAATCTTGATAACCCACTGCATAACGCCAATGTAGTAAAGAACTGAAATCAGTGCAGAGAAGAAGATCAGTGTAGGAAGAACGCGGAATGCGAAGATGAAACCGCCGCCGCCGAATACTTCGAACATCTTGTCAGAAACAAGACCACCGAATAGGAAAGATGAACCATCGTTACCGTAGTTGATAACGTTAGATACACCAGTAGAGAAACCGTTTAGTAGATCACGGCCCCAAGGTACGTAAAGAACAAATGCACCTAGGATAAATTGGATAGCAAATGCGCCACCCACAGTTCTAAAGTTGATAGCTTTTCGGTTATTAGAAAATGCAAATGCAATAGCAAGAAGCACTACCATACCGACTAGGCTCATAAACAGGCTCATAGTTTATGACTTCCTTATAAGTTATTTATTGGCGTGTTACAAAATGGAGCTATAAAGCGGGGGCAATTATACTCATCCCGAATCAATTAAAGTAATGCCACCCTCACACTTTCTTATAAGATTCATCATTGATTCACTCTCGTTTGTGAGTTATCTCACAATAAGAAGGAAAACGTTTTCGCTTTTAAACACCATCTTTAGATTTTATTCACATATAGAGAAGGCAGAATTGCTATTTTCCCATAGCTGAGACGCAATCGATTGCTTGTTTTCTATATGCAACGCAGACAGCTCATTTAAGACATAAATGAGTTTTGAAGGGTGATTCGGTTCGCCCTGATAGCCAAGTATAGGCATATCTGGAGCATCGGTTTCGAGTACAAGATGTTGCAGTGGTAACCTTTGAATCGCGTCGCGTGTTTTGTTCGCTCTTGGGTAGGTAATTGTGCCCCCAACTCCGATAAGAAAACCTAATCGAACCCACTCCATCGCCTGTTGATAACTGCCAGAGAAAGCATGCAACACACCACCTTTCGGCAACTTAGCAGCTTTGACCATTTGGATGAGACGATTGTGTGCTTTTCGGCTGTGTAAAATAACGGGTAGTTCGAATCGTTTTGCCAGTTTGAACTGTAATTTGAGCGCCTGCTCTTGAAGCTCGGCGGGAACCTTGATAGCAAAGTCTAAACCACACTCCCCTATCGCAACGCATTGTCGGTTGCGTGAGGAAAGCAGAGATTCGAGCTCAGGAACAAACTGCTCAAACTCTTGTTGTAGAAAATAGGGATGAAAACCCAGCGCGTAATAAAGGTGAGAGTATTGATTGGCCAGCTCTTGAATACGAGCCCAGTTACTCGGCCCGATAGACGGAATCAAGATACGCTCAACCCCTCGCTCACGAGCGAGGTCGACTTGGTGAGCAAAATCCTGTTGAAAGACGTCAAAGTCAAAATGGCAGTGGGTATCAAACAGTTTCATTATTTGCTTTCCCCTTGCTCTGCTTTTTTAGCAGGCTCGTCTTCATGAACTGGGTCTTGTTTATACGGCACACAACTGCGCTTTTGATCAGGCGTCAGCCCCATCTCTTTGCACCAATCGTCATAGCGTTTGAGCCCTTTCTTAAACCAGTTCATCACACTCCCTTTTTAGCTAATAGAATTCGCGTTGCGCCAAATAAAAAGCCGCCGTTAGCTAAGTGTATAGCTAACGGCGGCTTATGATCTAGTACGCAATATAAAGCGAGTTAGATTCGATTAGTGCTCACGAGTCGCACGGAAATCGATATCAGGGAAACGTTCACGCGCTAGGTTTAAGTTAACCATGGTTGGTGCGATATACGTTAGGTTATCGCCACCATCCAACGCTAGGTTAGTTTGGTTCTTACGCTGGAACTCATCCAGTTTCTTCGCATCACCACACTCAACCCAACGCGCCGTTGCCACGTTAACGCCTTCGTAGATTGCCTCAACGTTGTATTCTGACTTCAAGCGAGCCACAACCACGTCAAACTGAAGTACACCAACCGCACCAACGATCAAATCGTTGTTTTGTAGTGGACGGAATACCTGTACCGCCCCTTCTTCAGAAAGCTGAACCAAACCTTTTAGTAGCTGCTTCTGCTTCAATGGATCTTTTAGACGAATACGACGGAACAGTTCCGGTGCAAAGTTTGGAATACCTGAGAACTTCAACGCTTCACCTTGAGTGAACGTATCACCAATTTGAATCGTACCGTGGTTGTGAAGACCAATGATGTCACCCGCGTAAGCGTGTTCTGCACGAGAGCGGTCACCCGCCATGAAGGTAACCGCATCCGAGATACTCACTTGCTTGCCTAGACGAACGTGGTTCATCTTCATGCCTTGTGTGTAAGTACCCGAAACGATACGCATAAATGCGATACGGTCGCGGTGTTTTGGATCCATGTTTGCTTGAATTTTGAATACAAAACCTGAGAACTTGTCTTCTGTCGCTTCAACGTCACGTTCAACCGCTTGACGAGTCTTCGGTGCTGGAGCCCACTCAGTCAGACCTTCTAGCATATGATCTACACCGAAGTTACCTAGTGCTGTACCGAAGTAAACTGGCGTTAGCTCACCCGTTAGGAACGCTTCTTGGTCAAACTCAGGGCAAGCGCCCATTACAAGTTCAAGTTCTTCACGAACGCTTGCGGCTAGGCTTTCACCTACTTTATCGTCAAGCTCAGGGTTATCTAGGCCTTTGATGATACGAACTTCTTGGATCTCATGACCGTGGCCAGATTCGTACAGAATCGTTTCGTCACGGTGAATGTGGTAAACGCCTTTAAACTCTTTACCACAGCCGATTGGCCAGGTAATTGGCGCACACATCATGCCAAGTTCGTTTTCAACCTCGTCCAATACTTCCATTGGATCACGAACGTCACGGTCAAGTTTGTTCATAAAAGTTACGATTGGAGTGTCGCGCAGACGAGTAACTTCCATCAGCTTACGAGTACGATCCTCGACACCTTTCGCCGCGTCGATAACCATCAAACACGAGTCAACCGCCGTAAGTGTGCGGTATGTATCTTCCGAGAAGTCTTCGTGTCCAGGAGTATCAAGTAGGTTAACCAGACAATCGTTGAAAGGAAACTGCATGACAGACGTGGTTACCGAGATACCACGTTCCTTTTCCATTTCCATCCAGTCTGATTTTGCGTGTTGTGCGTTACCACGACCTTTAACCGTACCTGCTTTTTGGATTGCGTTTCCGAATAACAGTACTTTTTCAGTAATGGTGGTTTTACCCGCATCCGGGTGAGAAATAATAGCGAACGTTCTACGCTTAGAAACTTCGCCTAAAAAAAGGGGATTTGACATTAGTTAATCTTCTAAATTACTTTCATGCTCACAAAATGGGCAAGCATATCTACTATTCGATATTGTGCGGTATTCTCGCTTATTATCGCTATGCTAGCAAACTGGAAAGACATGAACTCAATTTGCTCGGTTCATCCTCTCTTTCCCTAGGGCTCACATTCCCTAGCGCCAACAATGGAAAACTAGCTCCACACAAAGAGATGTAAAAAATTCAAAAAATTATTATTACATATTCAAAAGCCTCGAAGTCAGATACGCATTTATAGCATAAGTGTTGATGAGGTAATTCGTAATGACTAAAAACTAAATCAAAAATAAGTAACTCATAATGATGGCATCTTCTTTGCCATTACCCGTTTTAGCTGGGTAATAGTTATAACGACGATCCACTTCATTAAAGCCCGCTTGTTCATAAATATGAATAGCTGGATGGTTACTTTCACGCACTTCCAACCAAGCGCTCTCTGCTTTTGCTTGTTCACAGTATTCAAGGAAAGCATCCAAAAGCTTCTGACCTAAGCCTTTTCCTTGTTGGTGCGGTGCTATCGCGATGTTGAGTAAGGTCACTTCACCCACAATATTCTGCGCATAAAAGTAACCCAATACTTGATGATCTTCCGTCATCACATGATGACAAGCACCTCGACTCGATAAATCTCGAACCAGTGATTCAGCCCAAGGGTGAGAATGTGCTTGCTGCTCAATTTGCCAAACTTGATCTGAGTGTTTAGCTTCCATCGGCGTAATTTGAATCGTCACGCTTTTGCTCCGTTACGAATACGAACAGATCTGCTGCCACAAGGCGCGACGTTGTTCGTTGTTGCCATCAATATCTTTCAGTAGTGGGGAAGTCAGTTGTTTTGCATTAACGCTTGCATCTACTTCACACCCAGCAAACCATACCCACTCCAACTCGTGCTCGCCTAAAGAAGATACTCGGCTCGGTTCTAAATACAGCGCATCGTCGAGCGAGAGTTTAATGCTCTTCAATACACGCTCAAACATCAAAGCTGTCTCGTTTTCAGGACACATTGGCGATACCAATAGGAGTTTACAAGAACTTTGCAAATCCAATAATGGCGACTGATAGCCTTCCAATCTTTCTGGGTGAGTCAGCTCCCATGTGCTGATCCCCATTTCATGTAAATATTGTTTCTCGTTAATTGACATCTTTTGTCACCTATTTGAACGAGGCAATCCTACCAAAATTTCGCATTTAAAGTCAGAGGTGTTATGAAGCTTTTCCAATCATTCGCAATCACATTGCTCGTCGCGACCACCAGCTTTACTACTTTTGCTAAGGATAGCAACGATGGTTGGGAGCTGATCGCTGAAAAAACCGTAAACTTCCAAACGGAAACTGATACGGTTGAGCCAAATGGTCTTTTCAAAAATCGTAAATTCAGCAAGATTAAAATCAAGTGTACTCAAGGCACCATGAGCATCAAGAACATGAAAGTGACCATGACTGATGGCAGTGAAAAAAAACTCAAGACCATGGTCGGCACTTTAACTAAGGGCATGTCGACGCGCGCATGGACTCTACCAGGCTCTGAAGATGCTAAATTTAAGCGTCTGGATATGGAATACAAAAGCTGGGGGAACATGACTCTGAATGCCGCTGGTATGAGCAAAAAAGCCAAAATCGAGGTTTGGGGCAAAAAACGTATCCAAGAGCAAGATTAATCCACGTTTTCTCTTTGCGCATCGACAACAAAGCCCGCTTTTTAATGCGGGCTTTGTTTCTCTAAGTCGAGTAGATAGACGGCAAACTACAACTCAGAAAACTCTGGTGAGTAATCAATACGACCTGAACGACCGTCACACTGGCCTTCTACTAATTCAGCGACACGGAATGCACCTTGTGGAACTTCCCATGCACAGTCAAAACCCATCTCTTCACCAGCTTCAAAACCTTGACGAGCGTAGTATTCTGGCTCACCTAATACCACACAGACTGGGTAACCAAAATCACGTAAAGAATCGAAACCTTCTTTAATCATTTCAGCCGCAATACCTTGACGACGGTAGTCTTCATGTACCGCCAGTGGTGCAAGCCCTTGCCAAGACAAATCTTCACCGTTTAGCGTCACAGGACTAAACAATGCGTGACCAATGACTTCACCTTCATCTGTACATGCTACCAACGACAAAGTGAGCTTGCCGTTTTCACGTAGGCGCATCACTAGATTGGCTTCCGCCTCAGTGGGGAAAGCATGTTTCAATAGGCGGTCAATGGTCAGAATGTCCGCAGGGGCTTCAGTTCGAATAAGCATTCGCTACTCCGGTTTCTTGTGCTGGTGCTTGAACGCCTTTTTGAACAAAGTCAGCCAGTTGGTTCAGTGCAACCTGCATTGCTTTTGGTAACTGCTCTAAGTCGACACTGTCCATCAGGTTTTTCACTTCCAAGCCAAGCTCGGTGTCACCTTCAATAGAAAGGCGACGTTGGAAGAACAGCGTGTCAGGGTCTTCTTTACGACCAGCAATAAGTACTAGGTCGTTAAGGTTACCACTAAAACTCACATCTTCCTGAACCGGTTTCTCTGCTACCACTAACTTTTCATCTTGGTAGCTGATATACCATGCTAAGTTCAAGTCTTTAATCGCAACTTTTAGCCACTTGTCTTCAAGGAACTCAAAATCGCCATCTTCTAGGGCTTCTTTGAACACCATTTTTAGGCCTTCTAACAAGGCTTTTTTCTGAACAGTTTGTGGCAATAACTGGACTGGAGATCGCAAAATTGATGCTGCGTTCTTTACTAGTTGACTGCGAATCTTGTTTAACACGCTAATTATCCGTTACTTTGTCATAAGGTCGTTTATATTACGCAATAGAGTAATACCAGTACCTGTTATGTATCAATAAAACTGTTTGTTTTAGAAGTAGGCAGTTTACCAACCTTAGCGTCGTTTTTTTGACCTTACGTGTATTATTGACGCTAAGTCGTGGATAAACGCTTTAATAACGGTATGTTCAAAGTTATAGTTATCAAAATAGCGTTTTTATTACACGGACGAATAATCAGGCTCATTGGAGATCGGTAACACCTTAATGCCTTCCCAGCAATTACAACATTGGTTTGCAACGCTAACCTCAAATAGCCCTTTCTTTTTTGCCATTCTTGATAAGAAACACAATTATCGAATGGTAAGTGATCGCTATTGTGACATTGCAGGCTTAGGTCATGATGAAATCATCGGCCTTAACGACAGTCAGGTATTGGGAGAGCAGTTCTACAAAAAGCTCGCGCCCTACTATCAGCGTGCCTTCAAAGGCGAGCATGTCGAAGCAGAAATCACACTCGACGAAACCGATCTCGAAACCAGTTTGCACTTCAGTCTTTCTCCGATTCACGAAGAAAACGAAATCCGTTTTGTGGTTTTTCATGCCGTCGATACATCAGAAAAACAAATTCTGGTTCGCTCTTTAGAAGAATCTGAAAGCAAGTTTGCCAAGCTCACCCAGCTCTTACCTGACGGTTTATTGCTTGTTGAAGATGACATTATCATCTCTGCAAACCCTGCTTCAGCTCGCTTACTGGGGTTAAACTCTCCCCACGAATTACTGGGTGAAGAGCTTACTCGCTTGTTCATTGATGAAAACAGCAAAAAGGTTTTCACCCATCGCATCAGCACGCTGTTATCAGAAAAGCCCTTTGTTTGTTTAACCAGCGCACGTTGTGGATTTGAACGTAAAGTCCAATTGCATGCGGATACTACGGCAATTCTTGGTAGCGAGTCCCAAATCATATTAATCCAAGACGCTGATGATGCGCCAAAACTACTCTCTTCTGCCACCAATGAAGACGCGCACATTGATTCGCTGACCAAGTTGTACAATCGCTTTGGCTTTACTAAACGATTAGAGCAACTGATTAAGAGCCAGACACCGTTACTGGTTTTCTACCTCGACATCGATAACTTTAAGAATATCAATGACTCACTTGGCCATCACATCGGTGATAAAGTGATTCAAGAGGTTTCCGCTCGTCTAAAGCGTTCTTTGCCAAACCAAGCAATTATTGGCCATTTAGGCGGCGACGAGTTTGGCATCATCCTGCCTGAGCCTGAAAACACTCGCATGGCGGAGATTTTATCTGAGCGCATTATTTCTCTGATTAACCAACCTTTCGATCTGCACCATTTCAGTAAGCGCCTTGCGTGTTCTATTGGTAGTGTGCGTTACCCAGAAGACGGGCAAGACGCGCGCATTCTGCTACAAAACGCTGATACCGCGATGTACGAAGCAAAGGACCGTGGTCGTAACCGCTTGATTAAATTTAACGATCAGATGAACAAAGAAGCGCGGATGCGTTTGTGGTTAGAGATCGAGCTACAAAAAGCGTTGCAGCAAAACGGCTTGGAAGTCTGGTACCAACCGAAAGTTAACGCCCGCGACTTCAGCATTAACGGAGCCGAAGCGTTAGTACGTTGGAAGCATCCGGTTGAAGGTTACATTAGCCCGGGCGCATTTATCCCTGTCGCTGAGCGTGCAGGCTTGATTGAACACCTTGGTCGCGTGGTCATGCGTGATGTGTTTAACACAGTAAAACGCTGGAAACTGCAAGGTATTCTACCGGGACGCGTGGCGATCAACCTCTCTCCAGAACAGTTTGGGAACCCACAGTTGATCGACTACATGGAGAAGCTACTGCGTACTACCGAACTTGACCCAAGCTGCATTACCTTCGAGCTAACAGAAAGTGCGGTAATGAGCGACAGCGAACACACGCTGCAAATGCTTAATGCGATCAAGAAGCTGGGTTTCGCATTGTCTATTGATGACTTCGGTACGGGTTACTCTTCCCTTTCCTACTTAGCTCGCTTCCCTATCGATGAACTAAAAATCGACCGCGCGTTTATCAACGACATCGATACGCTCCCGAAACAAGTAACAGTGATTGAGAACATCATCAACCTTGGTAAATCATTAGATTTGACGGTTGTTGCCGAAGGTGTGGAAACCCACCAGCAAGCGACACTGCTCTCGAACCTGCAATGTAACTCGATTCAGGGCTTCCATTTTTACCGTCCTCAACCTAAACACGAAGTTGAAGAGTTGTTTGCGCAAAACCGCCGTCATAAGAACTGATCTCAACTGCAACAAAATCTGAGTGTTACCCCTTACTCTCAAGGGGTAAATCTCAACTTTATTGAGCTAAACCTAACTTAGGTCAATTTCGCTATTCATAATTCTTCATAAAATGCGGGCACCTTTTTATTCTCTAAAATTGTGAGCATATGGAACTCTTGTGTCCTGCGGGTAACTTGCCTGCGCTAAAAACCGCGATTGATTGCGGTGCAGACGCCGTCTATATCGGCTTTAAAGACGACACCAACGCTCGTCACTTTGCTGGTCTTAACTTCAACGGCAAGAAGCTAGAAAAAGCGGTGCAATACGTTCATGACCGCAACAAAAAGATCCACGTTGCGCTCAACACCTTTGCCCATCCAAATGGCTTTGATCGCTGGACAAATGCCGTCGATAACGCAGCGGCTCTTGGTGTTGATGCTTTGATTGTCGCTGACATTGCGGTTCTGGAATACGCTGCTCGCAAATACCCTGAACTAGAATTGCACTTATCTGTGCAAGCCTCAGCGACCAACGTTGCGGCTGTTGATTTCTACAAACAAAACTTCAACGTGAAGCGCGTTGTACTGCCTCGCGTATTGTCTATCCATCAGGTAAAACAGCTTTCTCGCAACATCACCAGCGATGTCGAGCTGGAAGTCTTTGCTTTTGGTAGTTTGTGCATCATGTCAGAAGGTCGTTGTTACTTGTCGTCTTACATGACCGGCGAGTCACCAAACACCGTGGGTGCGTGTTCTCCAGCGAAATACGTTCGCTGGCAAGAAACAGAAAACGGTCTGGAATCTCGTCTTAACGACATCCTGATCGATCGCTACAGCGCCGGTGAAAACGCGGGCTACCCAACCTTGTGTAAAGGTCGTTTCGACGCTGAAATTGAAGGCGAGAAGAAACGCTACCACGCACTGGAAGAGCCAACCAGTTTAAACACCCTTTCTATGATACCTGAGCTGTTTGCGGCAAATGTGGCTTCAGTAAAAATTGAAGGCCGCCAACGTAGCCCTGCGTACGTAGAACAAGTAACGCGCACATGGCGTGCAGCGATTGATCGTTACCAAGCAAACCCAGAGGCTTACCAAGTAGAAGCGGCTTGGGATGCAGCGTTGGCAAACGTATCGGAAGGTACGCAAACCACACTTGGTGCTTACCACCGTAAATGGCAGTAGAGGTTAAGATGGATAACTCAATGAAATACGCACTTGGTCCGCTGTTGTACTTCTGGCCAAAGCAAGATATTGAAGCGTTTTATGAGCAAGCAAAATCAAGTTCTGCGGACATCATCTATCTAGGTGAAACCGTGTGTTCAAAACGTCGAGAGATGAAACCTGCACACTGGTTTGATATTGCGAAAGAACTGTCTACATCTGGTAAACAAGTGGTGCTTTCAACGATGGCACTATTAGAAGCGCCAAGTGAAGTCAACATCATGAAAAAGTACATCGACAACGGTGACTTCGCGATTGAAGCTAACGACGTATCTGCAGTTCAATTAGCTTCTGAACACAAAGTGCCTTTCGTAGTAGGCCCAGCGGTTAACACTTACAACGCCCACACGCTTAACTTGTTCCTAAAACAAGGCATGACCCGCTGGTGTATGCCAGTAGAGCTATCGCGTGAGTGGCTCAGCAACACGCTGGTTCAATGTGACGAACTAGGTATTCGCAATAAGTTTGAAGTGGAAGTTTTCAGCCATGGTTACCTGCCACTGGCCTACTCGGCACGCTGCTTTACCGCTCGTGCAGAAAACAAAGCCAAAGACGACTGCGAAACTTGCTGTATTAAGTACCCAACAGGTATCCAAGTCAGCAGCCAAGAAGGTCAAGAAGTCTTCAACCTAAATGGCATTCAGACTCAATCGGGTTACTGCTACAACTTGGTCAATGATCTCCCGAGCATGGAAGGTTTGGTTGATGTGGTTCGTCTAAGCCCACTCGGTATCAGTACCTTCTCTGAACTAGACCAATTCCGTTCAAACGAGAAAGGCACTAACCCAGGCAAGATCCAAGACCGCCAATGTAACGGTTACTGGCATCAGCTTGCTGGCTTAGAAGTGAAGAACATCTAAGCCCTTCTCAGGGTTTTCAAGCCAATAAAAAAGCGAGGTGTTAACCTCGCTTTTTCGTTTGCGTTTTTCGATTAAGAAACTTGAACACTCGGCTCTACAGTACTCTCATTCATTAACTTCTTAATATCACGCCACAACATACTCATCACCACTAAGCTCAAAGCAATGTTAGACAGTGGGAATGCAATCCAAATACCAGTTACACCAAATAGCTTGGGCATAATAAACAAGAACGGTAATTGGATAACCATGTTGCCAATGGTCACAAACATGGCTTTGCTGCCTTTGTTCACCGATTGGTAGTACGCCGCAGCAACCACTAAGAAACCATCCAAGAACAATGCAAACATATGGAGGCGAATGCCGACTACTGTCGCATCAATCAGGTTTTGATCGGCATTGTTGAACACCGAGACAAACTCATACGGGAAGATGTTCATCAAAATAACAAACGCGACACCACCGAGCACTGACGTGCCCATTGCGACCTTCAACAGCTTACGAATATTGTCTTGGTTGCGTGCGCCATGGTTATAGCTCACTAAAGGCTGCATACCATTAGCGATGCCTTCCGCGATCAAGTAGTAGACCGTAACGATATAACCCAAGATGGCGTAAGCACCAATTAACAGAGCGCTACCATACTGAGCAAACAGCGCGTTGTGCAGCGCGACCATCATTGAGCCGTATGCGTACATGAAGAAGCTTGATGTGCCGATCATGACAATCTTAGGGATAACATCAAACTGCATCTTCAAGTCACTGAAAGACAAACGCATGTTGGCTCTGGAAGTAAAGAAGTATCCCACACCAAGAATGGTGACCACCATCTGTGCTAACGCAGTCGCAATAGCTGCGCCCTCAAGCTCCCAACCAAGCCAAGCAATAAACAGGTAATCAAGCACGATATTGATCACGGCACCAATCACCATCAAGATGGTGGCTAAGTTCGGGCTATCATCGTTACGCAGCAAAAACGGCACTGCGATTGAACCTAACGAGAACACACACGCCACGCTTAAGATGTGCAGGTACTGCAAACCAAGTTCGTATACTCGCCCTTCAGCCCCTTGCCAACCAATAAAGTCATCAGCGAAGAAGAACAAAGTTGTTGCTACGACAGGCATCAAAGCAACTAAAAGCAAAAGACCAGTTGAAAGAATACGTTTAGCACCTTCACTGTCTTTTTCACCTTGTTTGATCGAGGCGAGTGCACCCGTACCTACGCCCACCATCATACCAATACCAAGTATCGAGCCAATGATCGGCCAGGCTACATTGATCCCAGCTAATCCATCAGCCCCTACATAACGACCGATAAAAATGCCATCTACAACTTGATATAAGCCGTTGACCAACATGGCTGCAACGGTCGGAATTGTGTATTTCCAAAACTGTTTATATATAGAGTTTTGCATGACTACCACCAATAGTTAGCAAGGCTAACTAAATAGATAAAAGAATAAAATGTATGTTTAGTTTCCGAGCGCTTTATCCAGTAGCGCTTTCAGTTGCTGTGCTTCTTGTTTATCAAGTTTACGCACGAGTTGTTCAGAAATATCCTTGTAAACCACTTGCTCTAACGACATTTCTTGAATGACTTCTTCCGTTAAAAGAACACGCTTTGAACGTGCATCTTCATTACAAGCAATGCGTTGTACTAATCCTTTTTTCTCCAAACGAACCACCATGTTAGAAGCGGAAGGTTTTGTCACCTGAAGATCCTCAGCAAGGTCCGTAATTCGAACTCCCTCTGGGTAAAGCTGGATCACTCGTAGATAATCAAACTCGTTAAAGCTCAAATGAGAAAGCGGATCTTCCTTGGCATAAACACGCCACGCTTTTGCACAAAAACGTTCCAAATCAATCAAGCTTTTTTCTAATGCCATTGAGTACAATCCATTTAGTTAGCAAGGCTAACTATTTTAGTGAAGAGGTTCAAAATCTTCAAGCACAAAAAAGCCGCTCTAAGTGAGCGGCCTTCTGTTATTTTGCTTCTTCTTTTTGTTGCTCGGCTTTGAGTTTAGCCAGCTGTTCTTGTTGTAGCCTATCGTATATTTGAGCCAACTCTAGGAAAGAGTAACGATGCTCAACATACTCATACACATTGAAAGAAATCGCCAATTTATACAAGGCAATGGCATCAGCCACATCCCCTTCCAGTTGATAGCGCTTACCTAAATAAAAGTAGGTTTCTGTCAGACGCTCCGCAAGGCGGTAATTTTCACGCGTGCCATCCATAATAGCTTTAAGTGCGGCATCATCTGACACATCACGAAGCATAATGGCAACAAGCACCCATCCCCACTCTTCGCTGCGATCACGTTGGTAGCGTTTTTCTAAGTTCGCTTTCGCTTGCTCAGGGTTTTGCTCTGCTTCTATGATGTATAACCATAATGCACGGAATGGGTCACTAGGCATCTCTTCGTAGTGCTTAGTCATGTCCTCTAAAGCAAGATCAATTCGACCGCCGTAGTACAACGCAATGGCTCGATTACGTTCTGCGTAAGAGTTTTCTGGTGCTAATTCTAACGTTGAGTCAAAGGCTTCATAAGCCGCATCAAACTCACCTACCTGGGTAAAGTACACCCCAAGTAAGTTAAATATATCAGGTTGAGCAGGGTTTAATTGTAGAGACTGGTTGAAGTCCAAACGAGCAAGATCACGAAGACCAACACTGTCGTAGTAGTTACCACGTTCGTAATGCATTTTTGCGCGCACTTCATCACTTAGGTCAGGGCGTTGTAAAAGCTGAGACAGACGCGCGATCTGAACCTCTTGTTGAACACTCGGCTGCAGAGGAACGGCCATCGGTGGATAAATCCATTTCTCCGATGATTGTTGAGATGTATTAGCACAACCGGTCAGCGCGATAGCAACACATAAACTTGCGGTTTGAAACCATTTCACTAATTAGTACTCCTGTTTGGACCGCTCTGGGTCTGTTTCTCTTTTATGCACTATAGGATAGTTAACCTCATTTGAGGGTAAATACTTCGAAACAAACCAAAAAAAAGGGAGCGAAAATGCTCCCCTTTTATAGCATGCTTTCAGGCTCTTAAGCTAATAAAAGACCAAAAGTCGAAACTAAGATTACTCACCTTTCGCTTCAGATGCGTCAGACGCCTCTTCTGCTGGCTTCTCTACTGCTTCTTTCATGCTTAGACGTACACGGCCTTGACGGTCGATTTCAAGAACTTTAACTTGAACTTCTTGACCTTCAGCTAGGTAGTCAGACACTTTCTCAACACGCTTCTCAGCGATTTGTGAGATATGTACTAGACCATCTTTACCTGGAAGGATAGTAACGAATGCACCAAAGTCTGCTAGACGAGCTACTTTACCAGTGTAGATACGGCCTACTTCAACTTCAGCAGTGATCTCTTCGATACGGCGGATAGCTTCTTTCGCTGCAGCACCTTCAGTTGCTGCAATCTTGATAGTACCGTCGTCTTCGATTTCGATAGTTGTACCAGTTTCTTCCGTTAGAGCACGGATAACTGCACCACCTTTACCGATAACGTCTTTGATCTTCTCTGAGCTGATCTTCATTGTATGAATGCGAGGAGCAAATTCAGAGATGTCTTCACGAGCACCAGAGATTGCTTCATCCATTACAGATAGGATGTGCTTACGTGCACCTTGAGCTTGGTTAAGCGCAATTTGCATGATCTCTTTGGTGATACCTTCGATCTTGATGTCCATTTGAAGTGCAGTGATACCAGATTGAGTACCTGCTACTTTAAAGTCCATGTCGCCTAGGTGGTCTTCGTCACCAAGGATGTCAGAAAGAACAACGAAATCGTCACCTTCTTTAACAAGACCCATTGCGATACCCGCAACAGAAGACTTGATTGGCACACCTGCATCCATAAGAGCAAGAGAAGTACCACATACAGAAGCCATTGATGAAGAACCGTTAGATTCTGTGATTTCTGATACAACACGTACTGTGTATGGGAACTCATCTACAGATGGCATTACTGCAGCGATACCACGCTTAGCCAGTTTACCGTGGCCGATTTCACGACGCTTTGGAGAACCTACAAAACCAGTTTCACCTACACAGTATGGAGGGAAGTTGTAGTGTAGTAGGAAGTGATCTTTACGCTCACCAGTTAGCTCATCAATGATTTGAGCATCACGTTGTGTACCTAGAGTCGCTGTAACGATCGCCTGAGTTTCACCACGAGTGAATAGCGCGCTACCGTGAGTACGTGGAAGAACGCCAGTACGTACGTCTAACGCACGAACCATGTCTTTCTCACGACCATCGATACGTGGGTTACCAGCGATGATGCTACGACGTACAACTGTCTTCTCTAGATCGTGGAAGATAGTGTGGATTTCTTTTGTGTTCGCTTCTGGATCTTCAGCAAGTAGCACTTCGTTTACTTCTGCCGCGATTTCGTGAATGCGGTCGTAACGAGCCATCTTTTCTGTGATTTGGTAAGCTTCAACAAGTTTCGCTTCTGCTAGCTCAGCAATCTTGTTGTTAAGCGCAGTGTTCTCTTCAGGAGCAACCCAATCCCAAGCAGGAGTAGCAACTTCAGCTTTGAATTCGTTAATCGCGTTGATAACAACTTGTTGTTGGTCGTGACCGTAAACAACCGCAGCTAGCATTTCTTCTTCAGTTAGGTTGTCTGCTTCTGATTCAACCATTAGTACCGCAGATTCTGTACCTGCAACCACTAGGTCTAGCTTAGATGCATCTAGCTCTGTGTTGCTTGGGTTTAGAACAAGTTGGCCATCAACGTGACCAACACGCGCAGCTCCGATAGGACCGTTGAACGGGATACCAGAGATAGCAAGCGCAGCAGAAGTACCGATCATTGTTACGATATCTGGCTGAACGTCTGGGTTTACAGACATTACTGTCGCGATAACCTGAACTTCGTTTTTGAATGCATCAGGGAATAGTGGACGAATTGGGCGGTCAATTAGACGAGCTGTTAGCGTTTCGCCTTCAGAAGGACGGCCTTCACGCTTGAAGAAACCACCAGGGATTTTACCTGCCGCGTAAGTACGCTCTTGGTAGTTTACTGTTAGTGGGAAGAAATCTTGGCCTGCAACCGCTTCTTTCTTACCTACAACTGAAACGAATACTGCTGTATCGTCCATTGTAACCATTACTGCAGCCGTAGCTTGACGTGCGATAACGCCAGTTTCTAGAGTAACTGTGTGGTTACCGTACTGGAACGTTTTAACAACTGGTTTTTCGAACATTGTTATTCCTTGTTTCCGAGCGTTCTTTACGAATAAAGGCGCCTCAGAGTGTGTTAATTGACACTCAAGGTATTACGAATCGCGACTAGTAAAAATGGACTGAGTCAGACTGAAGTACACTTTTAATAGTCGCGACCTTTTGGTCGACTTGGTTGACTGTAATACGATGAGCTTAGTGAAAATCTCAAAACGAGATTTAGCCGCGTGTAGTATAACGGCATAAGTTTGATTTGGCTAAGTTATAGCAGCCAAAATAAGTAACGGGCAACAAAAAAGGGGCATAAAGCCCCTTTTAGACAAACTGCTATGCAGTCGCTTATTAGCGACGTAGGCCTAGACGCTTGATTAGGTCTTGGTAGCGAGCTAGATTTTTACCTTTTAGGTAATCTAGAAGCTTACGACGACGAGAAACCATACGTAGAAGACCACGACGGCTGTGGTGATCGCCTTTGTGTGCTTTGAAGTGACCTTGTAGGTGGTTGATAGAAGCTGTAAGTAGAGCTACTTGAACTTCTGGTGAACCAGTGTCGCCTTCGCCTTGTGCGTATTCTGCAACGATTGCTGCTTTAGTTTCTGCATTCAGAGACATAATTCTCTCCTAATAAGAGTAAGTTTAAAGTTGTAGCAGCCAATCTCTGATTCAGCCGCTACGCGAAGCGCGAATTATAGGGAAGTTTCCTTATCCGCGCAATACAAAAATACCGGCGATTTCGCCGGTATTTTCAATTCATTGGTGAGCTTATGCTTCGTCACGGAAAACCACTAAACGCTTTGGTGCCACTTTTCCGTCATCGTTTAGTTCAGCGACTCCGATGAAAAGTTTCTCTTCACCTGAAGTCATGCGAAGTGGCGTACCAGCAGGTGCGCCGAACACCTGTACAGGCATACCATGCTGAACAAGATTGGTAAGCTCTGCATTGAGGTTTACTTCTGGTAAATCTTCAACCGCAGTATCCATTGGTAGCAATAACGGATCAAGCAGCTCTTTTGGCGCAACTTCATCGCGATGAGCTTGCTCCAGAAGTTCGTTTAACTGCTCTAACGTCACCATTTTCTCATATGGGTACTTAGCAACCCCCGTACGACGCAGCATCGTCACGTGCGCACCACAACCAAGCATTTCACCAAGATCATCAACGATAGTACGGATGTACGTGCCTTTAGAACAATGTACTTCCATCTCAACTTCATCGCCTTCAAAACGGTGAAGCACAATTTCGTATACCATGATCTTACGAGACTCACGTGGTACTTCGATACCTTTACGCGCGTACTCATACAATGGTTTACCTTGGTACTTCAATGCAGAGAACATTGAAGGTACTTGGTCTGATTCGCCACGGAATGTATCGATGCACGATTCAAGCTTCGCTAGATCTACGTCGATTGGACGAGTCTCTACCACTTCGCCATCAGAGTCAGACGTATCAGTACGCTCACCCAACTTTGCGATTACGCGGTAGCGCTTGTCTGAATCCAACAAGAACTGAGAGAACTTAGTTGCTTCGCCTAAGCAGATTGGCAACATGCCCGTCGCTAGTGGGTCCAATGCACCCGTATGACCTGCTTTTTCAGCAAAGAAAATACGTTTTACTTTTTGCAGTGCATCATTTGAAGAAATACCTGTTGGTTTGTCCAACAAGATAACGCCATTAATTGGACGACCTTTACGACGACGAGCCATTACTCTTCCCCTACCTGATCTTCTTCGCGACCTGAATCTTGCTGTTTACGTTTATCTTCGCTCACAACTTCAGACACTAGGTTCGACATACGCATACCTTCTACTAGTGTGTTGTCGTAGTAGAAACGGATTTCAGGCGTTAGACGTAGGCGAATACGCTTACCAAGCATCATACGGATGTGCACTTCGTGCTCACGTAGTGCTGCTAGGCATGATTCTGGCGTTTGCTCACCCACACATAGGAAAGTAACGAATACTTTTGCGTAAGCAAGATCGCGTGATACTTCTACATCAGAAATCGTAACCATGCCTAGGCGAGAGTCACGAACTTCACGTTGAAGGATCATCGCAAGTTCTTTTTGCAGCTGCTGTGATACGCGCTGCGTGCGGCTAAATTCTTTTGACATATTCATTCTCTTAAATAGAAAGAATGGGGGGATGGTCAAGCCAGCCCCCCATGGTGTATTCAACAACCAATTACTATTTGTCTTTCAGACGTTTAGTAATTTTAGTCAATTAGTCTAGAGTACGTTTGATTTCAACGATTTCGAATACTTCGATCTGGTCGCCTACGCGAACGTCGTTGTAGTTCTTAACGCCGATACCACACTCGTAACCATTTTTAACTTCTTGAACGTCATCTTTAAAGCGACGAAGTGATTCTAGTTCACCTTCGTAGATAACAACGTTATCGCGTAGTACGCGGATTGGGTTGTTACGCTTGATCAGACCTTCAGTAACCATACAACCAGCGATTGCACCCAGTTTCGGTGACTTAAATACGTCACGTACTTCAGCAAGACCAATGATTTCTTGCTTGAATTCTGGAGCAAGCATACCGCCCATTGCTTGTTTAACTTCGTCAATCAATTGGTAAATGATTGAGTAGTAACGTAGATCAACGCTTGCTGCTTCAATCGCACGACGAGCAGAAGCATCAGCACGAACGTTAAAGCCAAGGATGATTGCGTTAGAAGCTTCTGCAAGTACTGCATCAGTTTCAGTAATACCACCAACACCAGAACCAACGATGTTCACTTTCACTTCGTCAGTAGACAGTTTCAGTAGTGAGTCTGCAATCGCTTCTACAGAACCTTGTACGTCTGCTTTTAGTACTACGTTTAGTTCAGCAACTTCACCAGCAGTCATGTTAGAGAACATGTTCTCTAGTTTAGATTTCTGCTGACGAGCAAGTTTCACTTCACGGAACTTACCAGCACGGTAGTTTGCTACTTCACGTGCTTTACGCTCGTCACGTACTACTGTTGCTTCATCACCTGAAGATGGTACGCCTGAAAGACCTAGGATCTCTACAGGGATAGATGGACCAGCTTGAGTGATTTCTTGACCTAGTTCGTCACGCATTGCACGAACACGACCGTATTCTTGGCCACAAAGAACGATATCGCCTTTGTTTAGCGTACCTGATTGAACAAGTACGGTTGCAACTGGACCACGACCTTTATCTAGGCGAGATTCAACAACAACACCAGACGCCATGCCTTCAGCTACAGCCGTAAGTTCAAGAACTTCAGACTGAAGAAGGATAGCTTCTAGAAGACCATCGATATTTGTACCCTGTTTAGCAGAGATGTGAACAAACATGTTCTCACCGCCCCACTCCTCAGGGATTACGTCGTATTGAGCTAGCTCATTCTTAACGTTATCTGGGTTCGCGTCTTCTTTATCGATCTTGTTCACAGCAACAATCAGAGGAACACCAGCCGCTTTCGCGTGCTGAATCGCTTCAACTGTTTGTGGCATTACGCCATCGTCTGCTGCTACAACAAGAACAACGATATCTGTCGCTTGAGCACCACGAGCACGCATTGCAGTAAACGCTGCGTGTCCAGGAGTATCAAGGAACGTGATCATACCGTTGTCAGTTTCAACGTGGTAAGCACCGATGTGCTGTGTGATACCACCCGCTTCGCCTGAAGCAACGTGTGTACGACGGATGTAGTCAAGTGTTGACGTTTTACCGTGGTCAACGTGACCCATGATAGTTACAACTGGAGCGCGAGGTACTGCTTCTGCGTTAGTGTCGCGATCAGATAGTACTGCTTCTTCCAGTTCGTTCTCTTTACGAAGAACGACCTTGTGACCCATTTCTTCAGCAACAAGTTGTGCTGTTTCTTGGTCGATCACTTGGTTGATAGTCGCCATAGCGCCCATCTTCATCATCACTTTGATAACTTCTGTCGCTTTAACCGACATCTTGTTAGCAAGTTCAGAAAGAACGATTGTTTCGCCAATTACTACGTCTTGTTTTGCTACAGTCGCAGACTTATCGAAACCGTGTTGCATTGAAGTTGGCTTAGCAAGTTTGCCTTTGTTACGGCCCTTACCACCACGTTGGTTACGACCACCACGTGACTGCTCTTCTCTAGCTGGTTTCTTCTTCTTACGACGAGCACCGCCTTCTTCTTTACGGTCAGCTGCATCTTCAGCTTCACGAGCGTACGTAGAAGTGGTTACGTGGTAGTCAGAGTTTTCAAGTTCTTTCTTCTTAGACTCTTCTTCAGACCAACGAGCTTCGTTTTCTTCTGCAAGTTTACGAGCTTCTTCAACAAGCTTAGCTGCTTCTTGCTCAGCTTTACGTTGGGCTTCTTCTTCCTGACGACGCTTTAGCTCGTCAGCTTCTTTCTTCGCTTGCGTATTAACATCCGCATTTTTTGCATTCATGTCTTTCTTAGCCTTTTCAGCTTGTGCGCGTTTTGCCTTTTCTTCAGCGTCACGTTTTGCATCCGCTTCACGTTTCACTTTCTCTTCGGCTTCGCGCTGTGCTTTCTCTGCAGCTTCACGTTTGGCTTGTTCTTCTGCCTCACGCTTCGCAAGCTCTTCAGCTTCACGCTTTGCTGCTTCCTCAGCCTCACGTTTTGCATCGTCTTCGATAGTGCTGCGCTTCACATACGTGCGCTTCTTACGCACTTCTACTTGAACATCCTTACTTTTGCCGCCACCTGCTGCAACACTTAGTGTGCTGCGAGTCTTACGCTGAAGCGTCAGTCTAGTAGGTTCAGATTCGCCCGACGTATCGCCGTGCTCTTTCTTCAGGTGAGAGAGAAGCTTTTGCTTCTCTTCATCCGATACATGGTCAGAACTCGCTTTGTTCATGCCAGCGTCAGCAAGTTGTTCCATTAAGCGGTCGACTGGAGTACCAATCTCTTCACTCAGAGCTTTAACTGTTAATTGTGTCATGCCGCTTCCTCCTTGCTGATATTATGCTTCTTCGCCGAACCAACAGATGTTACGTGCAGCCATGATAAGCTCACCTGCGCGTTCTTCTGTCAGGCCTTCAATACCTTCTAAATCGTCGATACCCTGGTCGGCTAGATCTTCTAGTGTTGCAACACCTTTCGCTGCTAGTTTGAACGCCATTTCACGCTCTAGACCTTCAAGACCTAGTAGGTCTTCAGCTGGCTCAAGACCTTCAAATGACTCTTCTTGTGCTAGTGCGATAGTGGTTAGTGCGTCTTTAGCACGGCTACGTAGTTCTTCAACAAGTTCTTCGTTAAGACCGTCTACGTCAAGCAGTTCGTTAACTGGTACGTATGCGATTTCTTCTAGCGTTGAGAAACCTTCTTCAACAAGCAGTTGAGCGAAGTCTTCTTCAATGTCTAGGTACTTCATGAAGTTCTCGATTGATGCTTGAGATTCTTCAGCGTGTTTTTTCTGAAGATCTGCAACAGTCATTACATTCAGTTCCCAACCAGTTAGTTGAGACGCTAGACGAACGTTCTGACCTGCACGACCGATAGCTTGAGCTAGGTTATCTGCTTCAACTGCGATGTCCATTGAGTGTGCATCTTCATCAACAATGATTGATGCTACGTCAGCTGGCGCCATTGCGTTGATAACAAACTGTGCTGGGTTATCATCCCAAAGAACGATATCGATACGCTCACCACCAAGTTCGCCAGATACTGCTTGTACACGTGCACCACGCATACCAACACAAGCGCCCACTGGGTCAATGCGTTTATCGTTTGTTTTAACCGCGATCTTAGCGCGAGAACCAGGATCACGTGCCGCACCTTTAAGCTCGATGATCTCTTCAGCGATCTCAGGCACTTCAACACGGAATAGTTCTGCCAGCATTTCAGGCTTAGAACGCGTGATGAACAGTTGGAAACCACGAGCTTCTGGAGCTACTTTGTACAGAAGACCACGAACACGGTCACCTGGACGGAAGTTTTCACGAGGAAGTTGGTCATCACGTAGGATTACCGCTTCAGCGTTGTTACCAAGGTCCATTACGACAGTTTCACGGTTTACTTTCTTAACAACGCCAGTGATAAGGTCACCTTCGTTGTCAATGAACTGTTCAACGATTTGTGCACGCTCAGCTTCACGTACTTTCTGTACGATAACTTGCTTAGCCGTTTGTGTCGTAATACGGTCAAAAGTAACTGAAGGGATATCATCTTCAACAAAGTCGCCTAGTTGAAGTTCTGGATCTTCATACTGTGCAGCTTCTAGTGAGATTTCTTTTGTTGGATTTTCAACATCTTCTACGATCAACCAACGACGAAATGTTTCGAATTCGCCCGTTTTACGGTCAATAGCAACACGTACGTCGATTTCGATCTCGTACTTTTTCTTAGTAGAAGTTGCTAGAGCAATCTCAAGAGCTTCAAAGATACGCTCACGAGGTACCGCTTTTTCATTCGATACCGCTTCTGCTACCGCTAAAATTTCTTTACTCATTGTATTTAGCCTCTAAGCTTAAACTTTTTTAGGGAACTAAAATTTAGGGATCAGGTTAGCTTTTGAAATGTTACTTAGAGCAAACTCTTCTTGTTGCCCTTCAACAGTAACCGCTATTGTCTCACCATCAACGCTGTGGATAGTACCTACCCACTTGCGGCGGTTGGCAACAGCCATTTTCAATACGATGCTGACCTCGTGACCAATAAATTGCTCGTAATGTGCTGCTTTGAAAAGTGGTCTTTCTAAGCCTGGAGAAGAAACTTCTAGGCTGTAAGCAACAGAAATTGGATCTTCAACGTCTAATACTGCACTTACCTGATGGCTAACTTCTGCACAGGCATCTACATTGATGCCATTTTCATGGTCGATGTAAATACGTAACGTTGAGTGCGCACCCGCACGAATAAATTCTAATCCAACCAACTCGTAGCCTGATGCCTCTACTGGAGCTTCAAGCATTTCAGTAAGTTGTCTTTCTAAACCAGTCATTTTAACCACTCCAGAAACAAAAAAAGGGCTCAGAGCCCAATCAAAAAACCAAGCAGTATCTGAGAGATTATAAAAACTCAGATAACAAAAAACCCCGAAAGTCGGGGTTTTATGCTGCTGGACCCTGATACGTTAAGAATAGCCAAAAATGCTTTTCTTAACTCACAGTGTGGTTAGCACTGTGCAAACTTGCCAATCGCATCATTCTTTCCAATGAAAGAAGAGATTGGTTGCGGGGGCCGGATTTGAACCGACGACCTTCGGGTTATGAGCCCGACGAGCTACCAAGCTGCTCCACCCCGCGTCCGACTTGCTGAGCATTATACCCTCAAACAAGTGATTTACAAGTTTGTAAATTCATGGTGCCGAGAGAGGGACTCGAACCCTCACACCAAAGGCACTAGCACCTCATGCTAGCGTGTCTACCAATTTCACCATCTCGGCGCATAAACTTTTACAGCTTATTGAGGAATCTCATCACCAGTAGGTGCTGGAACTTCACTCGCTGCATCTTTAACTTGTTCTACAACTGGTTGACCTAACGTTGGGTCTACCCATTGTGACTCAGTCTTGTGCGTAGACATACGACCAAGTAGCAAGCTAATGATAAAAAATACGGTTGCTAAAATAGCAGTTGTTCGGGTTAAGAAATTACCTGAGCCGCTTGCGCCAAACACTGTGTTTGAAGCACCTGCACCGAACGAGGCTCCCATATCTGCGCCTTTACCTTGTTGAATCAACACAAGGCCAATCACACCAAGCGCCGCCAACAGGTAAATCACAAGTAGAACTGAAAACATTTTTTCCACCTATGTTCCAAATTGTTGAGCCAGCGCCGTTCAAAAATAACACTTTCATTTTAGAACAAGGCTAGCGACCTCCTAACGGGAGGCGGAGCAATACTAGCGAAAGCCAGTAACGCTGACAAGGGAAAATTAGCAAAAAATCAGCACTAACGCATTAAGCGCTCAAAAAAAGGGCAAAAGTTGCCCTTTTCTCTCGCAAAAGGCATTAAAGCAATGATTAACAACTCGCTTTTACAGCTTCCGCAATCTTAAGCGCAGAGCTTTGAACGAGCTCTGCATCCTCACCTTCCACCATAACACGGATCAATGGCTCGGTGCCTGACTTACGAAGCAACACACGACCCTTATCGCCTAACTCCGCTTCAACCGCCGCTACAGAGTCTAGTACGGCTTGCTCTTCAAGTGGATTGTTATCACCAGCAAAACGAACATTCTCAAGCACTTGAGGGTAAAGTGTCATACCTTGCGACAAATCGTGCAACGACATATCACTGCCAACTACAGACGCAATCACTTGCAGTGCTGCTACGATAGCATCACCCGTAGTTACTTTGTCTAGCAAGATAACGTGGCCTGAATTTTCCGCGCCAATTTTCCAGCCTTTAGCAAGTAGCTGTTCCATGACATAACGGTCACCCACTGCTGCACGCACAAATGGAATGCCTAATTGTTTCAAACCATTTTCCATGCCTAGGTTTGTCATTAGCGTACCAACGACACCACCTTTTAGCTCACCACGACGCAGAGCATCACGTGCGATGATGTAAGCGATTTGGTCACCGTCAATCTTGTTGCCTAGATGGTCAACCATGATAATACGGTCACCGTCACCATCGAACGCCAAGCCGAGATGAGCTTGCTCTTCTACAACGCGCTTTTGTAAAGCACGAACGTCAGTCGCGCCAACTTCAGCGTTGATGTTCGTGCCGTTTGGCTCTACACCCATTGCGATCACTTCTGCACCTAACTCTTTAAATACGTTAGGAGCGATGTGGTAAGTCGCACCGTGTGCACAGTCAACGACAATCTTAAGACTTGCTAGGCTAAGCTCCGATGGGAATGTGCTCTTACAAAATTCAATGTAACGACCAGCAGCATCATTTAGACGTGTCGCTTTACCTAGCTCAGCAGACTCGACACACTCGATGTCTTTATCTAACTCAGCTTCAATAGCAAGCTCGATATCATCTGGTAATTTAGTACCTTCAGACGAGAAGAACTTGATACCGTTGTCGTAATAAGGGTTGTGTGAAGCAGAAATAACAATCCCCGCTTCCGCGCGGAAGGTTTGCGTTAGGTATGCCACCGCCGGTGTTGGCATCGGACCAGTAAAGGTCGCTTTTAACCCCGCAGCAGCAAGGCCGGCTTCCAGTGCAGATTCAAGCATATAACCAGAAATACGCGTATCTTTACCGATGATCACTTTCTTAGTACCTTGTTTTGCTAGTACACGACCAGCAGCCCAGCCAAGCTTAAGTACGAAATCAGGGGTAATTGGGTATTGTCCTACTTTCCCGCGCACACCGTCGGTACCAAAGTAACGTCTTTTATCAGACATAAAACTTTCCTTAATTCTTTTAGATATTATTTTTCGTCATCTCGACAATTTTCATTGCTTCAATGGTTTCTTCAAAATCATGAACTCGAATGATCTGTGCACCTTTCATCGCTGCCAAAGTCGCACAGACAACGCTTGCGTTAGCACACTCGCTCGCTGGCTTATCCAATAATTTAAAAATCATGGACTTACGCGAAAGCCCTGCCAATATAGGTAAACCAAACTCATGAAACTTGTCGAGATGAGCAAGCATATGATAATTGTGTTCTATGGTTTTGCCAAAACCAAAACCAGGATCAAGAATAAGTTGTGACTTTTCGATCCCTACCGATTCGCACGTGGTAATACGTTCATGCAGAAATTCAGCCACATCACTCATCAAATCATCATAGTGAGGGTTGGCTTGCATGGTTCGAGGTTGCCCTTTCATGTGCATCAAACAGATTGGTAAGTTTGATGCAGCAGCCACCTCTAACGCACCCGGCTCTTGAAGGGCGCGAACATCATTAATGAGATCTGCACCAGCCTCAATCGCTTGACGCATCACTTCAGCTTTACTGGTATCAACAGAAATCCAAACATCGTGCTTTTCACGGATAGCTTTGATCACAGGAATAACACGTTGCAACTCTTCTTCTAATGTAACGTCTGGCGCTCCGGGACGTGTTGATTCGCCACCGATGTCAATAATGCTCACTCCAGCCTTAATCATTTTCTCAGCTTGGATCAAAGCAGAATCAAGATTATTAAACTTGCCACCATCAGAGAATGAATCCGGCGTGACATTGAGAATCGCCATCACGTGAGGATGGGATAGGTTGAGGGATTTATTATTTGCTTTAATGATCATAGCTTTAATAATTACAACATAAACAAAAACCCCGAGCTTAACTCGGGGTTTATTATCAAAGACTACTCTTTATTCAGAGTCTTTCTTTTCTGGCACTTCGCTTGAAGTCGCTTCTTGAGTCGTTGATTGCTCTACTGGTTTAGTAGGCTCAACAGACTTCTCTTCCGCTTTTACTTCAGGCTTCGCTTGAGGCTTATCGTCGTCTTCTGGTTTATTAGTAGGTTTATCCCCCCAACCAGCAGGCTCACGAATATCTTCTTTACGTTCCATCAGGTCGTCAATTTGGCCAGCATCAATGGTTTCATACTTCATTAGCGCGTCTTTCATCGCATGCATGATGTCCATGTTATCTTCCAAAATTTGCTTCGCACGATCGTAGTTGCGGTCGATGATCTTACGGACTTCGTCATCGATAAGCTTCGCTGTATCATCAGACATGTGTTTAGTCTGCGTCACACTACGGCCAAGGAATACTTCACCTTCGTCTTCTGCATAAAGAAGCGGACCTAATTTTTCAGAGAAGCCCCACTGTGTCACCATCTTACGAGCAATATCTGTTGCACGTTCAATATCGTTGGATGCACCAGTTGATACTTTCTCTTTGCCGTAAATAAGCTCTTCAGCCAGTCGACCACCATACAAACTAGAAATCATCGACTCAAGATGTTGACGGTTCATGCTTACGCGGTCTTGCTCTGGTAAGTACATTGTCACACCAAGCGCACGTCCGCGTGGAATGATAGATACTTTATACACTGGATCATGTTCAGGCACGAGACGACCAACAATAGCGTGACCAGCTTCGTGGTAAGCCGTTGACTCTTTTGTCTCTTCAGACATCACCATTGAACGACGCTCTGCACCCATCATGATTTTGTCTTTTGCTAGTTCAAACTCAACCATAGATACATTGCGTTTGTTGCCACGAGCAGCAAACAGTGCAGCTTCGTTGACCAAGTTAGCAAGATCAGCACCAGAGAAACCAGGCGTACCACGTGCAATGAGAGAAGGCTCTACATCGCCAGCAAGAGGTACTTTACGCATGTGTACTTTAAGGATCTGTTCACGACCACGTACATCAGGTAGACCAACCACAACTTGACGGTCAAAACGGCCTGGACGTAGCAACGCTGGGTCCAATACATCTGGACGGTTAGTCGCAGCGATAACGATGATACCTTCGTTACCTTCGAAACCATCCATTTCTACTAGCATTTGGTTAAGTGTTTGCTCACGTTCATCGTGACCACCACCAACACCAGCACCACGCTGACGACCTACCGCATCGATCTCATCAATAAAGATGATACAAGGTGCCGCTTTCTTCGCTTGTTCGAACATGTCACGCACACGAGATGCACCAACACCAACAAACATTTCTACGAAGTCAGAACCTGAGATAGTAAAGAATGGTACTTTTGCCTCACCTGCAATGGCTTTCGCTAGTAGCGTTTTACCAGTACCCGGAGGACCAACCATTAGAACACCCGTTGGAATCTTACCGCCCAGCTTCTGGAAACGGCTTGGGTCACGCAGATAGTCCACCAGTTCTTTAACATCTTCTTTTGCTTCATCACAGCCTGCGACGTCAGCAAAAGTTGTCTTGATTTGTTCTTCGCTCATCATACGAGCTTTACTCTTACCGAAGGACATTGCGCCTTTACCGCCGCCGCCTTGCATTTGACGCATGAAGAAAATCCACACACCAATCAGTAAGATCATTGGGAACCAAGAAATAAAGATAGTACCAAGTAAGCTCTGCTCTTCAGGAGGCGTACCTTGTACTTTCACATTTTGGTTGATTAGGTCATCTAGAAGCTTCTGATCATACACTGGCATGTAGGTGACCATTTTGGCACCACCGCCACGACGAACGAAACTAATCTCACCGTCTTTAAAAGTTGCTTCTTGAATCTGGCCTTGGCCAACTTCCTGTACAAACGTGGTGTAGTCCACGGTTCTGCCGTTGCTCTCTCCAGGGCCAAAGCTCTGGAATACCGACATCAACACGACAGCGATAACAAGCCACAGAATTAAATTTTTTGCCATGTCACTCAAGGTGTCAGCCTCTCGATAACTAATTGTAATTAAAGGTAGGGTACTACAGTTTATTAGCTGTAGCTATAGTGTTAACCATGCTCTAAACGAGCGAAATAGTTAACCTTTGTAACCAGTGGCTACAACGAAGACTTCTCGTGAGCGAGCTCGCGATGAGTCTGGTTTTCTGATTTTTACGGCTTTAAACATGTTTCGGACTTCTTTAACGTACTCGTCGAAGCCTTCACCCTGGAAAACCTTTACGACAAAGCTACCATTAGGTGCTAGAACTTGTCGACACATATCTAAAGCCAATTCAACTAAATACATAGCTCGCGGCTGATCTACTGAGTTGTTGCCTGCAATATTAGGCGCCATATCAGACATTACTACGTCTACCATCGAAGGTTGGATTCTTTCCAACAACGCTTCTAATACCGCATCGTCACGAAAGTCACCTTGTAAGAAGCTTACACCAGCGATTGGATCCATCGGTAATAAGTCACACGCAATGATTTGTCCTTCGTCACCTAATATCTTAGCAGCATATTGAGACCAGCCCCCCGGAGCCGCGCCTAAATCGACGACAGTCATACCAGGTTTCAACAATTTATCTTTCGTTTGGATCTCATCAATTTTGAAGTAAGCACGAGAACGATAGCCTTTTTTACGAGCTTCGTTAGCGTATTTATCATCAAAGTGTTCTTTCAACCAACGACCAGAACTAGCCGAATGTTTTTGTTTACTCATTTTAATCCCAACAAGGCGTAAATAGGAGCTATTGTTCTAATAGGCTCAACCTATTGCTCAATAAATTATAGTCTTCAGCAATAGATGGCGTTAAAATAGCTTTTTTCAACCCTTATTTTAAAGAAAATTGGCCGCGTAATGAACCTAAGCACCAAACAAAAGCAGCACCTTAAAGGCCTGGCTCACAGTTTAAAACCTGTTGTGCTAATGGGCGCAAATGGACTTACAGAAGCCGTGCTAGCAGAAATTGAAATCGCTCTAAACCATCACGAACTGATCAAAGTGAAAGTTGCATCAGAAGACCGTGAGACAAAACAGCTAATCATCGACGCTATCGTACGTGAGACGGGCGCTGAAAAAGTTCAGACTATTGGTAAAGTACTTGTGCTATACCGCCAATCTGAAGAGCGTAAAATCGAAATTCCTCGTAAGTAATCTCAACTTACCCTATGGAAGAAGAAAAGGTCGCCAATGGCGACCTTTTTTGCATCTAACGATAAGACATATCGAGTGATTACACGTATTCTACGCTATCGATTTCGAAGTCTTTCGCACCACCTGGGGTTTGAATAACGACTTCGTCGCCTTCCATCTTACCAATCAAACCACGAGCAATTGGAGAACTAACAGAGATTCGACCCGATTTAATATCAGCTTCGTCATCACCAACAATTTGGTAAGTTTTTTCTTCTTCTGTATCGCAATCGATCAAAGTCACTGTTGAACCAAAAATCACTTTGCCTGTGTTGTCCATCTTGGTTACGTCGATAACCTGAGCCACAGACAGTTTGTATTCGATGTCACGGATTTGTGCTTCACAGATACCCTGCTCTTCTCGAGCCGCGTGGTATTCTGCATTTTCCTTCAAGTCACCAAGTTCGCGTGCTTCTGCGATTGCTTCTGAAATCTGTGGGCGAAGCTTTAGTAGACGATCGAGTTCTGTGCGTAGCAATTGTTCGCCACGCATTGTCATTGGAACTTTTTCCATTATATAACCTCAAGGCCAAAGGTGTCTTTGGACAAAAAAAGCCCACCCAACCAAATGGCTAGGTAGTGCGTTCGAAGATTTGTTTCAGTTAGTTTAAACAAACTCCGATATGAAATCACCCTAATTCGATTTCACAGCGTGACAGCGAAAGAAATACCTCGTCATGAATTGTTTTTAGATTTAACCATCATCGCAGTTTATTGGAAAACAACACTGTTCATTACACTAAAAACATCAAAAAAGATAAAAACAAATCAATGTCAGACCAATGTTAGCCCCAACCTAACCATTTAAATACAATAACTTACACTAAAAACCCAAACAATTGAACACCGTTCATTAGTTGGATTTATATCATTTTACTAACTCATAAGGAAACTTTAGCAGTAAAACATGTCCGGCAAGCTGTTACGTCATAGCTTTTTCGAATGTGGGCGATTCTCACGAGTGAAACTATACGCACAACAACAGCTTGTGAGAGATAACCTCTCCCCCATAAAACAATGATTATGGACAGCTAACTAGGACAAATAAGATGAAAAAGACTCTAATTGCTCTTTCTGTATCTGCAGCAGCTATGGCAACTGGCGTTAACGCAGCTGAACTTTACAACCAAGACGGCACTTCTCTAGAAATGGGCGGCCGTGCTGAAGCACGTCTATCTATGAAAGATGGCGACGTAGCGGATAACTCTCGCATCCGTCTAAACTTCCTTGGTACTCAAGCAATCAACGACAACCTATACGGCGTTGGTTTCTGGGAAGGTGAGTTCACTACAGCTGAAGAAGGCGGCGTAGACGGCAACAGCAATCTAGACACTCGTTACGCATACGCTGGTCTAGGCGGTGCTTTCGGTGAAGTTACTTACGGTAAAAACGACGGTGCGCTAGGCGTTATCACTGACTTCACAGATATCATGGCTTACGCTGGTAACACAGCTGCTGACAAACTAGCTGCGGCTGACCGTTCAGACAACATGTTCTCTTACAAAGGTCAATTCGAAAACCTAGCTGTTAAAGCTAGCTACCGTTTTGCTGACCGTGTAGAAGAAAACGGCGCATACAAAGACAACGGCGAAGATGGCTACTCTCTATCTGCAATCTACACTCTAGGTGACACTGGTCTTGACCTAGGTGCTGGTTACGCAGATCAAGCTGACGCTAACGAATACATGCTTGCTGCTTCTTACACTATGAGCGATCTATACTTCGCTGGTGTATTCACTGACGGCGAAAAAGAAGCTGACTTCAAAAACACTGTAGACTACACAGGTTACGAACTAGCGGGTGCTTACACTCTAGGTCAAACTGTGTTCACTTCTACGTACAACAACGCAGAGACAAACGGCGATACTTCAGCGAACAACTTCGCTATCGACGCGTCTTACTACTTCAAGCCTAACTTCCGTGGTTACGTATCGTACAACTTCAACCTAATTGATGCTGGCGATAAAATGGGTTCAACTGAATTCGCTAACCACAAAGCGACTAAAGCTGACGCAGAAGACGAGCTAGCTCTAGGCCTACGTTACGACTTCTAATTCAGTCTTAAGACTTGAAGATAAAATGCTCGCACTATGCGGGCATTTTTTATATCCAGAATTCTGCGATTTTTCGGTATATACTCAATTGCATAACTAACCTCACGAACTGTCACTATGCGCTTACCTTGGTCTTTATTACTTTTTTCTAGTCTCGCCCCACTCACATCTATGGCTTATCCTCATCAAGAGGTTTTGCCAGAAGGCTCCCGTGTCAGCTTGATTGCTGAAAAACTCAACGACCAAAGTGAGCTAACCGGTATTAATCCAACCGACCAATATTTCCCGCCAGCTAGCACGCTAAAAGTCGTCACCGCTTTGGCTGCGAAACTTGAACTGGGAAACAACTTTGCTTTTCGCACTACCCTAGAAAGCTCTAGCTCGGACGCCGTCATTCATTTTTCTGGTGATCCAACGTTGTTGACTGGCGATCTCAAAAATCTACTGACTCGCGCAAAGAAAAACGGTTTAACGCAAATCAAAGGCGACCTATGGCTCGATAATAGTGCCTTTACTGGATACAACCGTGCGGTCGGTTGGCCGTGGGACATTCTAGGGGTTTGTTATAGTGCGCCAGCATCGGCGATCACTCTAAATGACAACTGTGTTCAAGCTTCCATCTACACCAAGAAAAACGGTTCAACGCGGGTTTATGTTCCTGAGCATCAACCAATTAATGTCAGCACTAGTGTAAAAACCGTGTCTAGAAGCGTTCAAAAGAGCCGTCATTGCGATTTAGACCTAATTGCTAAGCCCGACAACCATTATGAACTTAACGGCTGCCTCGTTGACCGAGGGGACAAACCGTTACCTCTTAAATTTGCCGTACAAGACCCAGAAAGTTACACCAGCAAAAAATTAGAGAAGTTGCTTAAACAAGTTGGAATCAGCTTGAAAGGCAATATCCGTATCGGCACGCCTCCAGAAAAGCAGCGTAAATTGCTCGCGATACATAAATCGAAGCCTTTACCTCAATTGTTGGATAAAATGCTTAAACGCTCTGATAACCTTATTGCCGATACACTTACCAAAACATTGGGAGCGAAGTTTTTTGTCCAGGCGGGAAGCTTCGCCAATGGTACAGAAGCGATCAAGCAAATTATTTTTGCCAATACTGGGGTCGATATCCGTAATGCAAGACTAGAAGATGGCTCTGGCTTATCACGTAACAACCGAATCTCAGCGACCTCTATGGCAGCAATCCTGCGTTACATTTGGCAGCATGAGAAGGAACTCAACCTAATCGCCATTATGCCAAAGTCAGGTGAGTCTGGGACTTTGCAGTACCGAAAAAGTATGCGTAAAGCACCGATCAAAGGGCAGTTGATAGCAAAGAGTGGCTCGTTATACGGGACTTACAATATGGCGGGGTATGGGTTAGATAAGAATGGTAAACCAAACACTGTGTTTGTTCAGTTTGTATCGGATTATTTCCCAGAAAAAAGGGACGATAACAAACCTGTCGTCGCCCCTATTACGCGTTTTGAAAAACTCTTCTATCAAGACATTATCAGCTTCAGTCAGGCAATACCTAAGAAGTAGTTAACAACGGTAAAGTAAATCCACATACCTGAGATATCAACAATTGATGCTAAAACTGGGCTCACCAGAACGGCAGGGTCCAGTTTAAATGCTCGAGCAATAATAGGCAGTAGCCCACCTAATGTCGTCGAAATCGTCACCTGAATAAACAGAGCGACTGCAATAGCAAATGCGATGGTTTCAAGCTCAAAACCGCCCGTTGATTGATTACCGCTAAACAGCATAATTCTGCCAATCATCACGATAGAAATCGTAAACGCGATACATAAAGCGACGCGGCTTTCTTTCCAAAGCACTGCAAGCCATTGACGCTTCTTAAGCTCTCCAGTTGCAAGAGCTCGGATAACTAACGTAGCCGCCTGCGTTCCTGTATTACCACCAGCAGCAGCAATCACAGGCATGTATACAGCCAGCAAAACCAATTGGCTTAGTGTGTCCTCGTATTGAGCGATGATAAGTCCAGAGACAATACCAAGTAATGCAAGGGCAATGATCCAGCCAATACGCTGCTTCACATGCTCGATAACACTCGTCGATAAATAACCGTCCGGTGTATCAACCTCTGACATATGCAGCCCTAGCTGGTGCGCATAATGTCTCGCTCGTTTGTCATACCCTGCTTGTTCTAGTTGAGCAATTAGGCTGTTCACATAACCAACCGAGCAGTGCTGTAAAATACCGACGGCTTCGTCGATAGGCATTACGGTCAATAAGTGTAGCTGTTGCTCCTGCTCATATTGCAGAAATGCATTACGAGCGGCACCAATTTCAACCTCTGAGAAGTTTGGTGTTGTTTCAATAAAAGTGCTGTTCATTACCGTCATGGCGAATCTCCCGATTGGCATTGGTAACGACCATCGACAACGCACGCAAAAGGTTGTTCGCGCACTTGCTTTCTATATAACAAAATCAAGATGCGTGAAGACATCAATGCAATTGCACTGTCTGTTCAGAATCAGTTGAAGGAAATAACAGAAGGAAAAATAGAAAAGATGCCTTACCACTCAGGTAAGGCGGAGATCGCCAATACCGAAGCGGGTTATTTCGCTCCCTTAATCTTACTCACCCAGCAACTGGGAGGATGGTCGGTATTGTTCATGTAAATCTCCGATAAAGCTGCTCATTTTGCAGCGCGCGTATAGTAACAAAGTTCATCTGTTTTTACAGTCAATGTCACACGATTTCACTAAATTTTAATACAAAAAAAGCGCCGAGTAGGCGCTTTCATTTTGGGCAGTTATTGATTACTTAATAGTAATACGTGCAAATTTGCGTTTGCCAACTTGGAATACGTAAGTTCCAGATTCTGGCGCAAACTTCGCATCAGCAACTTTCTCGCCTTCAATCTTAGCTGCGCCTTGTTTAACCATGCGCATTGCTTCAGAAGTTGAAGCACATAGACCTGCTTCTTTCAGTAGGTTTGCTACTGGTGTGCCCGCTTCAAAATCAAACTCAGGCATTTCATCTGGAATTTGGTTCTTAGCAAAACGGTTCACGAATTCTTGCTCTGCCGCATCAGCATCCGCTTCACTATGGAAACGAGCAATGATTTCTTTCGCTAGCAGTACTTTGATATCACGAGGGTTCTTACCTGCTTCCACGTCAGCTTTGAACTGTGCAATTTCTTCCAATGGACGGAAAGACAGTAGCTCGTAGTAGCTCCACATTAGATCGTCAGAGATAGACATGATCTTACCAAACATTTCGCTTGGCGCTTCGCTAATACCAATGTAGTTACCAGAAGATTTAGACATCTTCTTCTCACCGTCTAGACCAACAAGCAGTGGCATCATTAATACCACTTGTGGTTTTTGACCGTGAGATTTTTGCAGTTCACGACCCATTAGTAGGTTGAACTTCTGGTCAGTACCACCAAGCTCAACGTCTGTTTCCATTGCTACTGAGTCCCAACCTTGCAGTAGTGGGTACATAAACTCATGAATAGCGATTGGCTGACCACCTGCGTAACGCTTTTTAAAATCGTCACGTTCTAGCATACGTGCAACCGTTTGGTTTGCCGCTAAACGAATCATACCCTCGGCACCAAGCTCAGATAGCCACTCAGAGTTGAACTGAATCTTAGTCTTAGCCGGATCAAGAATCTTAAATACTTGCTCTTTGTATGTTTCTGCATTGCGCAATACGTCTTCACGGCTAAGTGGAGGACGCGTTGTGTTCTTACCTGTTGGATCGCCAACCATTGCCGTGAAGTCACCGATTAGGAACGTCACTTCATGACCTAGCTCTTGGAACAAGCGAAGCTTATTGAAAATAACCGTATGGCCTAGGTGGATGTCAGGTGCTGTTGGATCGGCACCGAGTTTAATACGTAGAGGACGGCCTTCTTTTAGTTTCGCGATCAGCTCTTCTTCTGGAATCAGCTCTTCAACACCGCGCTTAATCTCGGCTAATGCAGCTTCAATGCTCGCCATTCTTGTTCACTCCCACAGATTTGGCAAAAATATAATAGCTGAACATCTTACTTGAATAGCGATGCATTTTGAAACACGTTAGACTAGGTAGTTGTCAATTTTTACGTTTAATTTAGCAATCAAGTACCTTATGCATTCGATTTTTGTCAGACTCCCACTCTTGCACAAAGTATTGATCGGCTTTTTTAGTGCCCTCATCATCTTTGCACTATTCTTTTTGCCTGATCCGCAAGACCTCGACCCGCAGCAAAGCCGACTCAAAGTTGGTGAGCACTATTCGGTACCAATTTCTGTAGAATCTCCCGAGCGCAGCGCCTCTTCTAATCTTCCTTCTGTTTTGCGTTGGGAAACCTACAAAGTCAAAAATGGCGAAAGCGCTGCCGTCCTGTTTAATCGTGTAGGGCTCTCCCCTCGTCTTCTTCACGAACTCATCACTTCAGATAAAGAGATCAAAGCGCAGCTTACTCGGCTTCGTCCCGGAGACCGGTTGCAATTTGGCTTTGATGAAAATAACGATTTTATACAGCTAAAACGTACATTGAATGCTTTTGAAACTTTCCGTATCAAGTTGCAGGGAAGTAAATACGTCTCTGAAGTCGACAAAAAAGAAGTCGACTATCAATACAACTACGCCGAAGCGACGATTAAATCTAACTTCTGGAATGCTGGTATTTCATCGGGATTGAATGCAAATCAAATCATGGAGCTGGCGGGAATCTTTGGTTGGGATATCGACTTTGCGTTGGATATTCGTAAAAACGACACCTTCCGAGTGCTTTATCAAGAAGAGGTCGTCGAGGGCGAAGTCATTGGACGTGGCAAAATTATCGCCGCAGTCTTTAAAAACCAAGGTGACACCTTCACCGCGATTTTAGATGAGAAGAGTGGTAAGTACTTCGACGAAAATGGTCGAGCAATGAAAAAGGCCTTCTTACGTGCGCCTCTGGATTTCCGCCGTGTAACCTCAAACTTCAACCCTCGTCGCCTTCACCCAGTAACCGGGAAAGTTCGCCCTCACCGTGGTACAGACTATGCAGCACCAGTTGGTACTCCAATTTGGGCTGCGGGTAACGGCGTAGTGCTGAAGTCGGCTTACAACAAATTCAATGGTAACTACGTCTTCATTAAACACAGCAATACCTATGTGACTAAGTACTTACACTTAACCAAACGCATGGTGAAGACAGGTCAACGTGTTAAACAAGGACAAACGATTGGTACTCTAGGTGGTACTGGACGAGTAACCGGACCTCACCTGCATTATGAGTTCTTAGTAAACGGCGTACACAAGAACGCAAGGACGGTAAAATTGCCGCAATCGAAATCTTTGACGGGGAAAGCAAAGCAAACCTTTATGGCTAACGCGAAAATCAGCATGGCGAAGCTTGACCGTTACAGTAAGTTACTCGCAATGAAATAATGTTGAGTGATGCGAGTAAAAATTGAATCACCAAGAGGCAGCCTAGGCTGCCTCTTTTGTTTCTGTTTGAGAATCATCAATATTATGCTCACGTCCAAGCATTAACAGGCAAGGCGTTAAAACCAAAGTCAGCACGGTCGCAAATGCCAAGCCACCAGCAACTGCGGTTGCTAATTGAGACCACCATTGGGTACTTGGTGCGCCAAATTCAACTTTTTGATTCACCAAATCGATGTTCATTTCTAACACCATTGGCAACAAACCTAATATGGTCGTCACTGTGGTAAGCAACACAGGGCGCAAGCGCTGAACCCCAGTCCGTAATATCGCGTCTGACTTTTCTAGACCACGTTTACGCATTTGGTTATAGGTGTCGATCAATACGATGTTGTTGTTTACAACAATACCAGCCAACGCAATCACCCCAATACCCGACATAATGATGCCGAACGGTTTTTGGAAGATGAGCAAGCCAGCAAACACACCAACCGTAGAGAACAGGACAGCACTTAAAATCAAAAATGCTTGGTAGAAGCTGTTGAATTGAGTAATCAGGATCAAAGCCATCACACCCAGTGCAACCATGAAAGCACTTTGTAAAAAAGCAGAAGAGTTTTCTTGCTCCTCGTTTTGACCGCGAATTTTAAACTCAATACCAGCAGGCAAGCCCAGCTGCTCTACTTCTGCCGCTATCTTTGGTAATTCAAGAGCAAGGTTATAGCCTTCAACCATGTCTGCTTTGATGTTCACTACGCGTCGGCCATCAACACGTCGAATTGTATCTTGCTTGTGGTCTGGCTTAATCTGAGCAAAGTTAGTGATCGGCACTAAGCCGGCCGCCGTTTTTACACGTAATTGGTCAAACCGACCGATATCCCGCTTCTCTTGCGGATAACGCACTAAGATATCGACTTCTTCATCGGCGTCATCGGGCAGATAATCACCAATCTTCAAACCGTTAGTCACAAACTGGACAGTATTACCAACCAAAGTCGCATCAGCGGCAAAGCGAGAAGCATCGTCCCTGCGAATATCAATCTGCCAGTCAATCCCCTCTTTATTAGTGGTATCACTCAAGTTAGTTAAAGCGGGATTACGATCAGCCCAGTAACGAACCATTTTGGCCGCACTGTCTAACTGATCAATGCTTGAGTTTTGTGCCGACATTTCAATGACGAGATCATGCTCTACTGGCGGACCAGCATCGGGGAATTTGTACTCCAACTCTACACCTGAGAATTGATTAGTAGTCTGTTTGAGCTCTTCAATGATGTCTTTCACTTTGCGACGATATTGCCAATCGACAGGCGTAATCTGAATCTGACCAATCTCATCACCATCATTTGAATCCGTTCCGGTACGCGTATAGACACTCTCAAACTCATCGTGTCCTAGCATGACTTTTTCGATCTCTTTCATCACGACGTCTTTTTCGTTGATCGATAAATCACCGTAAGAACGCACCTTGACGGTAAAGAATGCAGGATCTACCTCTGGAAAAAACTCCGCACCTAAGCCAGCTTTGCTGTAAGTAAAACCGACGCCACCCGCAAGCAATATCGCACTAAGTAACACTTTAAATGGGTGCTTAATCGCAATCGACAACGTACGATAGTAAAGCTTTGTAATGCCCGTCGCTTTCTCAAACTCTCCGTTGTGCAAGTCAACCATCTCTTGCTGGCTTTTCTGGTTAACAGCTTGAGGCTTACCAATGATTCCGCCTATAACCGGCACAAATAACAACGCCATTACAAGAGAAGCAGTCAAGGTTGCAATTAAGGTTAATGGTAAATACTTCATGAACTCGCCAGTAATATCTGGCCAAAAGAGTAATGGAGCAAATGCGGCGAGAGTGGTAGCCGTAGAGGCTGTAATCGGCCATGCCATACGTTTTGCAGCATCACGATAGGCTTCTTTACGTGGTATACCCTCTTGCATCCGCCTATCGGCAAACTCTGTCACGACAATTGCCCCATCAACGAGCATGCCGACTGCCATGATGAGAGCAAACAACACAACAATGTTGACCGTTAAGCCAAATACCGACAGAACTAATAACCCCGTCAGGAAAGAACCCGGAATAGAGATCCCAACAAGCAACGCCGTTCGAACCCCAAGAATTGCAATGATAACAATCACCACAAGAATGATTGCCGAGAGAATGTTGTTTTGCAGATCGTTGAGCATCAGTTTGACGTCATCAGACTGATCCCACGTGTATTTGACTTGTAGGTTATTCGGCCACTCTGAACGCTTTTGTGCCTCGAGCATTACTTGTTTGACTAACTCAACTGTCTCAATGATGTTTTCACCCGCGCGCTTTTTGACGTTGAGAACAACAGCAGGATTACCATCTAAGCGAGCAAAACTCTCAGGATCACGAAACGCCCTACGCACCGTCGCCACATCTCCAAAGGTAATCACCTCTTTGCCATTAACTTTAATTGGCAACTCTAAGACGTCTTTTAAAGAATCAAAAACAGAAGGGACTTTAACTGAGAATCGTCCATACCCCGTGTCGACAAAACCTGCTGCAACGACACGGTTGTTTAACGCGATCAAGTTGTAGATATCCGCTTGATCCAAACCGTAGCTTTCCATCAGCAATGGATCGACGACGATCTCTACAATGTCCTCCCGATCTCCCGCAATATCCACTTCCAAGACTTGGCGATAGCTTTCTAATTTATCGCGAAGTACACGGGCAATTTGTACAGTTGTACGTTCTGGTACAGTCCCGTAAAGCACAACCGTAAGTACTGGTTCTTCAGAGGCAAATGTGACTTCATTTACGGTCGGTTCGTCGCTGTCTTCTGGCAACTTCGGCTTAGCTAGATCCACAGCATCGCGCACATCCGCCATCGCCTCGGCCAGATCAACACCCACACTAAATTCAAGCGTGACCGAGGCATGACCTTCTGAAGCCACAGCGGTCATTTCTTTTACGCCTTCAATCGAACGCAACTCTTGCTCTATTGGGCGTACCAATAAGCGTTCTGCATCTGTTGGTGAAATCCCCTGATGCCCAACAGAAACATAAATGATTGGGATAGTGATGTCGGGACTCGACTCTTTGGGGATCGTGATGTAGGTGATCACACCTGCAATCAAAATCATCACCAACAAGGTGAGCATGGTACGTGCACGCGATAACGCAGCATCAATCAAAGCAAACATATTGCCTCCTTACTGCTGATTCGCGGCTTCGATGGCATCATCCACCTTCGTCGCCATCACTAAATCACCATCACGCGCAAAACCTTGTCCGAGCACAATGATGTCCACTTGGTCGCCCAATCCAGACAGCCAAACACCATCTTTTTCGGCTTTCACAAGTTGAATAGGAACAAAGTGGACATGCTGATCACGCAGTGTCTTGATGCCAAGGTTGCCTTCTTCATCGAGCGCGAGCATCGCTGCGGTCACTTTTACGGCCAACACTTCACTCAAAGACAACACGACTTCGGCACTGATCCCCGCCGGCATTGCACTCTCACGGTTATCAATTTCGATCTCAATTGGGAACGTATTGGTTGAAGTCGAAGACACACGTCCGATATAACGAATTGTGCCTTGGTGGTGGACGTTGTTGATAGTGCGAACGTCAGCGACTTGGCCTTCTTTTAAATACTGAATGTGACGCTCGCTCACATCCGCCTCGATGACTAACTTTTCAAGGTCAATAACGGTGGCAATCGGATCGCCAACACCAACAAAGTCACCAACTTCAACGAACCGATGGTCAAGAATGCCATCGAAAGGCGCTCTTACTTTGGTGTTTTTGAGTGCAGTTTCAACGTTACTTAGATTTGCTCGAGCATCAACCAAGGCAGCTTGTGCTGTGGCAAACGCAACTTCACCCTGTAACCCTCGATTTTTCAGAGACTCTGCGGCTTTAAACTCTTTTTCTTTAACACGCAGCATCGCTTTAGCGCGTTTGAGCTGAATATCGAGGTCACGTTCATCAATATTGGCAATCACCTGCCCTTGTTTCACGCTTTGCCCTTTTTGCACATTCAAACTGATGATCTTACCTGCGACTTCAGCCCCTAGGCGAGCTTGTCGATTTGGTGCAGTGCGACCGTACAGTTCAATGGTTTTGCTGGTTGGTTGGGCGGTAAAAGAGTTGAACATCACCTTAGCAACAGGCCTGTCTTCGGATTGAGAGTTTGAAGGAGAAGCCGTTTCGTCTTGTGCTTTAAGTTGACCCATTGCGAGCCAAGCAGCTAAAGCGACCACAAGCGTTAGAGAGACTAGCCATGGACGCTCTACAATACGACGTCCAAAAGAAGATCCAGACATACAAAGTCCTTTTTATTTTTAGCTCGCAGCTCTCTTTGGAACTGGGAGTGCGTTTACGTGACTTCCTGCTACGTAAAACTCAGGCAGCCAATTGGCTGCCTGTTGTCGTGTTAATTAAACACTGAATGATGCACCACAACCACAAGTTGTCGTCGCATTTGGGTTATTGACGAAGAAGCGAGCTCCTTCTAAACCTTCTGTGTAATCAACCACGCCACCGATTAGGTATTGCAGGCTCATTGGGTCTACAACCAGTGTTACACCGCTGTTTACGATTGTTGTGTCGCCTTCATTTACGTTCTCATCAAATGTGAAACCGTATTGGAAACCACTACAGCCTCCACCAGTAATGTATACGCGTAATTTCAGCGCTGGGTTTTCTTCTTCCGCAATCAACGTTTGAACGCGAGATGCCGCGGCATCAGAAAAAGACAATGGTACGTTTACTTCGCTCACGAAGACCTCTCTCACTCGTGTAATGCGTCAAGCCTGAAGCAAGACGTCAAATTTGTGCTAATTAGAGCGATTATCTAATACCTGACCAACTCGTTCAAGTATTCACCGCCGATTCTTTATATCCGATGCTGATATGTAAGATTACAACGCCAGACTACACATAAATTACCCAAAACGTTTCTAACTTGAAATTAGCTAGGTACAATGCGCTCCACTTGGTCCGAGCAATCAAAAGAGGATAACCCCATGACCAAATCATCAGAGCTATATCAAAAGGCTCAGCAAACCATTCCTGGCGGTGTGAACTCACCAGTTCGTGCATTCAACGGCGTTGGCGGTTCTCCGCTATTTATCGAACGAGCAGACGGTGCCCTGATTTTTGATGCCGATGGTAAAGCGTACATTGATTACGTTGGCTCTTGGGGTCCTATGATTCTAGGTCATAACCACGCAGTTATCCGTCAAGCAGTTATCGATGCAGCACAACGCGGTCTAAGTTTTGGTGCGCCAACTGAGATGGAAATCGCAATGGCTGAGCTTGTATCTGAGCTCGTGCCATCAATGGAACAAATCCGCATGGTGAGCTCTGGCACAGAAGCAACCATGAGTGCTATCCGTCTTGCTCGTGGCTTCACTGGCCGTGACAAGATCATGAAATTTGAAGGTTGTTACCACGGCCACGCTGACAGCTTGCTAGTAAAAGCGGGCTCTGGCGCACTAACTCTAGGCCAACCAAGCTCTCCTGGCGTTCCTGCAGATTTTGCTAAGCATACGTTAACGGCAACATTCAACGATCTAGATTCAGTCCGTGAACTGTTCGCTGCAAACAAAGGCGAAATCGCTTGTATCATCGTTGAGCCAGTTGCGGGCAACATGAACTGTATTCCACCAGTAGAAGGCTTCCATGAAGGTCTACGCGAAATCTGTGACCAAGAAGGTGCACTACTGATATTTGATGAAGTAATGACAGGTTTCCGTGTTGCTCTTGGTGGCGCGCAAGCACACTACAACATCAAACCAGACCTAACGACACTAGGTAAGGTTATCGGTGGTGGTATGCCAGTGGGCGCTTTTGGTGGTCGTAAAGAAGTCATGCAATACGTAGCGCCAACAGGCCCTGTTTACCAAGCAGGCACGCTTTCTGGTAACCCAGTTGCAATGGCAGCAGGCTTTGCATGTTTGAACCTTCTAAAAGAAGAAGGGAACGAAAAGCGCCTAGCAGCAAAAACTAAGCAACTTGCACAAGGCTTCAAAGAACTTGCCGACAAACACGGCGTGCCATTGGTAGTAAACCAAGTGGGCGGTATGTTTGGCTTCTTCTTCACTGACCAAGAAACCGTAACGTGCTACGAAGACGTGACTAAGTGCGATGTTGAGCGCTTCAAACGTTTCTTCCACCTAATGCTAAAACACGGCGTATACCTAGCGCCATCGGCATTCGAAGCAAGCTTCACTTCTCTTGCACACGGCTCAAAAGAGATCGATGCAACATTAGAAGCGGCAGATCGCTGTTTTGCAATTCTGGCAGAAGAAGCGAAGTAAGCTTTTCTCCCCAGAACATCAATACTAAAAAGGACCTTCACGGTCCTTTTTTATTGCCTGCATTACGCTTGCCAGTTAAAAATCACTAAGATAGCTAACACGCCAAGAACGATACCAAACCACGGAATACGCTTAGTTTTCTTTTCACTCTGACACTTCTTGTCACCGTTACAACAACCCATTTTTCTATCTCTTGATTGATAACTGCCTGATTTGTGGTCATTATAACAAGGTCCGTTGCACCTTCCCAATTCGGCTATGTCATAAGCTTGAAAGAATCGTCGGTGCAAAGTAATAAAGGTTTGACGCTGTGGTATAAAGCGCTAGCCGTAACATCATCCGTAAGTTGGATTAATCCCATGCCGAACAATGTAAAAATCACGTCGAGTCACCGAGTGTTAGTTGTTGCACTACTCGCCGCTGCTTTTGCCTGCTATTTATTGGTTGAGCCCTATGTAAACTCAATCGTAATGGCCTTTATCATCTCGCTACTTATGTTCCCAATACATGAGTGGTTTGAGAGCAAAATGCCTAACCATAAAAACTTGGTCTCGCTACTCTCTTGTGTGGTTCTAACCTTTATTATTGTGATTCCATTGTTGTTTGTCTTTGCTGCTATCGTTCAGCAAGGTTCCGTCTTTTCTCAAAACACCTATAAGTGGGTGACCAATGGTGGAATCCAAGATATCTTCCAACACCCTTGGGTAGTCAAAGGTTTAGCACTGGTTAATGAGTACTTACCTTTCGATAAAATAGAACCTCAAGCTATCGCAGAGAAGATTGGTCAATTCGCCACATCATTTGGTTCAAACCTTGTAGCTATTAGCGCAAAAATCCTCGGTGATGCAACGAACTTCCTAATGGATTTCTTCCTAATGTTGTTCGTTTTGTTCTTCCTACTGCGTGACCACGACAAGATCATCTCGGCGATGCGCCATATTCTGCCGCTCTCTCGTAGCCAAGAAGACAAAATACTGACCGAAATTGAGCAAGTATCGAAATCTGCAGTTATGGGCTCGTTCTTAACCGCAATAGCGCAAGGTTTCGCTGGCGGTATCGGTATGTGGCTTGCTGGTTTCCCGGGCTTATTCTGGGGCACCATGATGGGCTTCGCCTCTTTCATTCCAGTGGTCGGTACCGCACTGATCTGGATTCCAGCAGCAGCCTACTTGTTCCTGACTGGTGACACCACTTGGGCAATCTTCTTGACGGTGTGGAGTATCGTTGTCGTTGGTTCGATCGATAACCTATTACGTCCATTGCTAATGCAAGGCAGCGCAGGCATGAACACGCTAATGATCTTCTTCTCGCTGCTGGGTGGTCTGCATCTATTTGGTTTAATTGGCCTTATTTACGGTCCACTGATCTTTGCCGTGACCATGGTTCTATTCAATATCTACGAAGAAGAGTTTAAAGACTTCCTCAACCAACAAGACAATAGCTAACAACCGCTTATTCACTTCAAGCTTGGGCCAGATTATGCGAAAATCTGGCCCTAATTATTTCTGATGAACCAAATTTATGTCTGCTTATATCGCTCCAAGCCAAATAGCTCAGCGTCAACTCGAGTATTTTAACGGAAAACACGTTTTAGTTGCTGGTGAAGTAGAAGACTTATTTCCACTGGAACTGGTGGATCACTGTGAGTCTGTTGAAGTATTCACTTCAAACTACAGCTATTACCGTCAAATCAGTACTTCTGAAAAAATCAAAAGCCATTTTGGTTCAGAGTTTGATGCCGATACGCAGGCAGACATGGTGTTACTGTACTGGCCAAAGGCAAAGCCAGAGGCGGAGTACCTACTCGCTATGTTAATGGCGAAGCTAGGCATCAACACTGAGATCGTAGTCGTCGGCGAAAATCGCTCCGGCGTGAAAAGCATTGAGAAAATGTTTAAAGGCTATGGTCCTGTGAAGAAGTACGACACGGCTCGTCGTTGTTCATTTTACTGGGGAACATGCTTGAGCGAGCCAAAGCCGTTTGATCAGGCAGAATGGTTTAAATCTTATACCATTACTCTTGGAGAACAATCCGTTGAAGTAAAAAGCCTTCCAGGTGTATTCAGCCATGGTGAATTTGACTTGGGTAGCCAATTACTTTTAGAAACGTTGCCAAACCTGTCAGGTAAAGTGCTCGACTTCGGTTGTGGTGCAGGTGTTTTAGGCGCATTTATGGCGAAAGCCAATCCAGAAATTGCGATTGAAATGTGTGACATCAACGCGTATGCCATCACTTCAAGCCAAGCAACACTCGAAGCGAACGGGTTATCAGGTCGTGTTTTTGCCTCAGATATCTACTCAGACACGGCTAAAGACTACCGTTTTATCATTAGTAACCCACCATTCCATAGTGGTTTAGACACCAACTATAACGCTGCCGAAACCTTACTTGGACAAGCACCACGCTACATGACACGAGATGGTGAAATGATCATCGTTGCAAACAGCTTCTTGAAATACCCCCCAATTATTGAGCAAACATTCAATAATTGCGAGACGCTAAATAAGACTAATAAGTTCTCGATTTACTACGCGAAAAAACCTTAGCCTCTCTATTGCGCAGGTGAAATCCTGCGCACTTCTTACTTAAATTTCATTCAACTCTTCGAAAAACTGCGTCACTCCCCACGCTTTGCAATCAACTTTCTTGTCAAAGAAAAAAAACTCGTTAATTTTGTTAATTCTATCGAATCTAACTTCTTATCCGTTTTTAACGAGAACCTTGGCAAGCCCTAGTAATTTGGTCGCTGCCCTTTTATGAGTTGTAATCTTATTCATGTTTAAATTCTACAAAAAGCAGAAATTTAAGCGCCTGCAAAGCACGCTAATGACCGCGTTTTTGGTTCTTAGTATCACGCCTTTGACGATCACTGCGATTTTCTTCCTGCAGTCACACAGTAAAGATCTTCAAGAACAAAGTACCTCACACCTACTTTCTGTGCGTGACACGAAGCAACAACAGATCATCGACTACTTTGCGGCTCAAGAAACTGAGGTCATGGGCTTTGTTCGCTCAGAATTGGCGTATGCCAGTGGTGGTCGATTCTATGGTTTAGTCAATGCATTCAGTCGCCTAGGGCATGATATTGACGAAGCAAGAGAGAACGCACAGCAACGTTATATCCAAGGCAGTGGCGACCAGATAAAAACTTCAATTTTGCCAGAGTCCTCTAACTATGTTGGTAGTGAGCGTTATCGCCTATTACATAAACGCTACCACTGGGCGTATCTAGAACTGTTAAAGCGCTCTGACTTCAACGACATCTTGTTGGTCGACATTGACGGTAACGTGACTTATTCAATCAATAAAGATGACAATTACGGCACAAACTTACTGACTGGCAGCTATAAAGACAGCGCCTTGGGCCGAACATTCAAACGTCTGTCGGAGGACGTTAATGCGCGTCGTAAAGTCAATGAAGATTACACACCTGTTGTGTTTTCTGACTTTGAGATCGAAAACGGTAAGCAAGTCGCCTGGCTAGGTGCGCCGATTGTTCAGCAAGGTTACCTGCACAGCTATGCCATGTTCCGACTACCAAACAATGGCATTACAAAGCTAATTGCAGAAATTAACCGTGATTCTTCTATTGAGACTTTGTTGGTTGGCAGTGATCACAAACCTCGTACAATTAACACCAAGCAAGACAACATCCAAAACAGCCTAGAAATTATCGACAAAGCACTCGCGGGCGAAACCGAAGTAGGCACTTACAGCAACCGCTTAGGTGAAGAGATGATCGCGGCGTTTGCACCCATTGAAACTCGTGGTCTAACTTGGGCGCTAGTCGTACAGCTTCCTGAAAAAGAAGCGTTTGCCCGTGTCCATCAGCTTGAGAAACTGTTTGTGATTGCGATGTTGATTGCAATTGTATTAGTCGTTATCGCTTCACATTACTTATCTAATTTCATCACTTCGCCGCTACTCAAGCTTACTTGGGCAGCAGAGAAAGTGTCTGCTGGTGACTTAGATGAGACGACCTTTAATACTCAGCGAAAAGATGAGATCGGGCGTCTTGCGATCAGCTTTGAACGTATGCAGCGCTCAATTCGAGAAAAGATTCAAACGATTAAACAACAAAACGAAGAGCTTGAGAGCAACATTAAGTTGATTCAAAAGCAAAACGAGGAGTTGCAATTAGCAGACAAACTCAAAGATGAATTCTTAGCAACTACGTCTCACGAATTGCGGACACCGCTACACGGCATGGTGGGGATTGCAGAGACATTGGTATCTGGCGCAAACGGTGTGATTCCTGCGAGCCAAAAATACCAGCTAGACATCATTATTAAGAGTGGTCAGCGCTTGGCAAATCTCGTTGATGATTTATTGGATTATCATAAGATGCGCTATGGCAGCATGGATATCCAAAAATCAGCGGTAAGCTTAGCAAGTGCAACACGTTTGGTACTGGAACTCTCTGGCCACCTGTTAGGTAACAAAACAATCCGCATCATTAACCAAGTCCCTGCGGACTTAAAAGCGGTCTCTGCCGATCCACAACGTATAGAGCAAGTGCTTTACAATTTGATTGGTAACGCAATTAAGTACACCTCAGAAGGTAAAATTGTCATCTCCGCAAATGTGGTGGACGATCAGGTGCGCGTCCAAGTCGTTGATACTGGCCAAGGTATCCCAGCGGAACATTTGGAGCACATCTTTGAACCGCTCATTCAGGCGGGCCAAGATGCAAGTCGTTACCGTCAGGGTGCAGGACTCGGCCTATCCATTAGCCGTCAGCTTATCGAGTTGATGGGCGGCTCACTGTATGTAAGTAGTCAACCAATGGTAGGAACAACCTTTAGCTTCACTTTACCTCTTGCAACAGAAGAGGAAATAAAAGCAACACAAACTCTGGCGGCTCGTGGTCACTTCCAAATCCCTGAAGCAAATTTGGAAAACACCGACGACTTATCTCTGCCAGAAAACCCGGATGGTCCACTACTCTACGTCGCAGATGATGAACCAGTAAACTTACGCGTTTTAGAGAGCTTCTTACGATTGGAAGGCTATCGAGTGCGTACGATTTCAGATGGCCCTGATACGCTAGCGTTAATTGAACAAGAGAAACCAGAGCTGTTGCTATTGGATATCATGATGCCAGGCATGAGTGGCTACCAGGTATGTAGCGAGTTACGTAACACTTACGACCACGCAGAACTGCCGATCATCATGTTAACGGCATTAAGCCAGACAGAAGATCGTGTAAGAGGCTTCGAGGCTGGTGCAAATGATTACTTGTCCAAACCATTTAATAAACAAGAACTAGCCGCTCGAATCCAAGCGCATTTGACAGCAAGCAAAGCCGAAATGCGTCACATGGAAAACAAGTTGCTTGAATCTGAACTGCGTCAACGCGCAGAAGTCGAAGCCAGTTTACTTGAAACACAAGGACGTTTGTTAGAGCAACTTGAATCTGCTCCAGAGGCCATCATCTGTTTGCGAGAAGACCAACGAATTCGCTTTGCCAACGAGGCGGCTTGTAAACTCTTCAAACGCAGCCTAGAACAGTTAAAACGCTCATCAGCTGATGAACTCATTGCGCCAAAATTCTTAACCGTCAAGCAACCACACTACTGTGGCAAGATTGATATCTACATCGAAGATATCCGTCAAAACATTGAAGCAGACATTCTCAAACTGCCAGAAGGCTCTGGTTTAGACGTTATGTACATCTTTAACGTTGGTGGTGGAGCAAACGCAGCACGTATTCATAATCTGGAAACCGCAGTAGAAGTTCTTTCATGCTATGCGTTCGATGGAGACAAAGATCAACTACAAAAACTGAAAGAGCTGGGCGGAGAGTTTACTCGTCTTGCCGACAAAGCATTAGGCAATAAGAAAGATAAACAAGAGTTGATGCGTGAAGTACTGGTTGATGCGATGACACATGCTTTAGAATACTGGGAATCCGTTACAGGAGAAACCAAGTTTGCTTTCGCTGAGCAAAGTGGCTTTTGGCGTGTTTACCTAGACCGCAGTACATTACAGACTCGAACACTTGATAAATACATGCGCATCGAAACTCTGCCAAAAACACCACGCTGGAGAACCGTTTTAAACTCGATAGAGTTTATTCTTGAGCACTGTAAAGAACAAAGCCCAGAACGTGCTTACATCGAAGCACAGCGGGACAAACTGCAAAGGCTCCTCACGAGCTAAGCATGCCTATTTTAATTCAAGCCCTGCCTCGCGCAGGGCTTTTTTTGATAGTAAAAGCAGCCACCCTAGCTTCCACAGCAATGCTCAAATGTATTCACCTCATTCACCACTCAATAATGAACCACTTTCCCACCTCAGTCCTTCCTATAAGACTTGGAAGCAACATATCAGAATCATTTTTAAAAGACGATTAAACCAAGTTTTTTCTGGGTTGAGCGACGGCAAATAGCATCGTGTCATTTCGAACAAATACGCAGAAAAAACACTTCCTTTCCCCCATAAAAAAAGCATAATCAGCCGCCAAATTTCATCGCCGAAATGGGCTGTTTTTTACTTTTAAAGGGAAAATTGACCAACAATTAACGGAGATTGCGAAGTCAATCACAACAGAACGGCAGATTAAATTTCACCTAGTTAATTAACAAAATTTTCGTGTGTGAGCCAGATCGCCAAAGCAAAGAGAATGCAAAACAAACATACAATAAAAGACCTATGAAGTAAGCAACCACTAACACACAGTATTTGTGCGGATATAAACTGCGACACATATCAACGTTTGTTTTTTAGCCTACAGAGACTTAAAAACGAACAAAATGACGTTTGTAACGTAGTTGGCTTAGTTTTTAACGTTTTTAACGGGAATCGAGTTTGATTATTTTGTGGATAAGGTGTTTTCTTAGTCCTGCCTAAGGCCTACAGGCCACTCTTAGAGCGACACAATTTGAAGTGTAGTGAAGAGGTGGGCCTTGGAGAGTGTTTATCAATTGATGACATTCAATTCCATTAGTGAAATGAAAGCAAATAGTAAGGAACAGCTATGCTTGCCAATATTAAAAAAACAGCACTAGCAACAGCAATTATTGCAACGGCTACTACAGGTTTTGCATCAGTAGCTACAGCCGCTGAGCGCAGTGAACTGACTATCCACCCTAAAGAGTTTACAACTTTTGTTCGTAACTTTAACCCTTTCTTGGGTGCAACTAACCTGCACACAACTACTGACTTTATTTACGAGCCTCTAGTTGTTTTCAACGAAATGCACGGTAACACACCGGTATTCCGTCTAGCAGAAAACTTCCAAATGTCTGACGACCTAATGAGCGTAACTTTCGATATCCGTAAAGGCGTAAAATGGTCTGACGGCGAAGCGTTTACCGCTGATGACGTTGTTTACTCTTTCAACCTAGTTAAAGAGAAGCCAGAGCTAGACCAATCTGGTATCAACTCTTGGGTAACTGGCGTAGAAAAAGTTAACGATTACAAAGTTAAGTTCCGTCTAAGCGAAGCAAACTCAAACGTTCCTTACGAAATTGCTAAAGTACCAGTTGTACCTAAGCACGTATGGAGCAAAGTGAAAGATCCATCAACATTCACTAACGAAAATCCAGTAGGTTCTGGCCCATTCACAGTGATCGACACTTTCACTCCTCAGCTGTACATCCAGTGTGAAAACCCGAACTACTGGGATGCAGCGAACCTAGACGTTGACTGTCTACGTGTTCCACAAATCGCAAACAACGACCAATTCCTAGGTAAAGTTGTAAACGGTGAGATGGACTGGACTTCTTCATTCGTTCCAGATATCGACCGTACTTACGCAGCAGCGAGCCCTAAACACCACTACTGGTACCCGCCAGCAGGTACACAGGCATTCGTTGTAAACTTCAAGAACCCAGATGCAGCGAAAAACGAAGCACTAACTAACGTTGACTTCCGTCGTGCATTCTCTATGGCTCTTGACCGTCAAACTATCATTGATATCGCTTTCTACGGCGGCGGTACTGTGAACGACTTCGCATCTGGCCTTGGCTACGCATTCGAAGCTTGGTCTGACGAAAAGACTCATGACAAGTTCAAAGCTTACAACTCATACAACGCTGAAGGCGCTAAGAAGCTTCTAGCTAAAGCTGGCTTCAAAGACGTAAACAAAGATGGTTTTGTTGACACTCCATCAGGTAAGTCTTTCGAGCTTCTAATCCAATCTCCAAACGGTTGGACTGACTTCAACAACACTGTACAGCTTGCTGTTGAGCAACTTGCAGAAGTCGGTATCAAAGCACGTGCTCGTACACCAGATTTCTCTGTGTACAACCAAGCTATGCTTGAAGGTACTTACGATGTTGCGTACACCAACTACTTCCACGGTGCAGACCCATACACTTACTGGAACAGTGCTTACAACTCAGCACTTCAGTCTGGCGACGGTATGCCTCGTTTCGCGATGCACTTCTACAAGAACGATAAGCTAGATGGCCTACTTAACAGCTTCTACAAAACAGCTGATAAGCAAGAACAGCTAGAAATCGCTCACGGTATCCAGCAAATCATCGCTCAAGACCAAGTGACTATTCCTGTATTGTCTGGTGCTTACATGTACCAATACAACACAACTCGCTTCACTGGTTGGTGGAACGAAGAAAATCCTAAGGGCCGTCCAAACATTTGGGCTGGTATCCCAGAGCGTCTACTTCACGTATTGGATCTAAAACCAGTTAAATAAGTAGAAGTTCATTTCTAGCGGCACACATCCCGTGTGCCGCCTATAAAAATCCCCTTGTGACCAAACCAACATATGGCGCTCGTCGTCAGGGGATTTTTCGCTCTAAATTTCGCTAGGAGCGACCTGAAACCAGAAACAGGGAAAAAATCTGGGTGAGTAAGGTGTGAGTTATGGGTTATTTTTTAAGACGTTTGTCGTTCTATCTTGTCGCGCTCTTGGTTGCAGCGACGTTAAACTTCATTATTCCGCGAGCAATGCCTGGTGACCCAGTTACCATGATGTTTGCTAACGCATCAGTACAGGTAACACCAGAGCGAATCGCAGCAATGAAAGAGCTGTTAGGTTTCGTAGATGGTCCAATTTATGTTCAATACCTGTCGTACATTAAAAACATTCTAAGCTGGGAGCTAGGCACTTCTATCCAGTTCTACCCGCTTTCAGTTAACTCTCTACTAGGCAGTGCATTTGGTTGGTCACTATTCCTAGCTGGTACGGCAGTTGTGCTTTCATTCTCTATTGCATCTGTACTGGGTATCTTTGCAGCATGGAAACGTGGTAGCAAATACGATGCATTTGTAACGCCTGGAACGCTAATTATCCAAGCAATCCCGCAAATGGTTATCGCGATGCTAGCGCTGTTTATTTTTGCAATCGGTCTTAAATGGTTCCCATCTGGTTACGCTTACACACCGGGTACCATTCCTGACTGGACAAGTTGGGAATTCATAAAGGACGTTGGTTATCACGCGGTTCTTCCATTGTTCTGTGCAACGATTGTTCAGATTGGTGGCTTCCTAGTAAATATGCGTAACAACATGATCAACCTTCTTGCTGAAGACTACATCACGATGGCAAAAGGTAAGGGTCTAAGCCAAAACCGTGTTGTATTTAACTACGCCGCACGTAACGCACTACTACCAAGTGTTACAGCACTTTCAATGTCTCTAGGTATGGCAATCGGTGGTCAGCTTATCATCGAGATGATCTTCAACTACCCAGGCCTAGGCACAGTGCTTCTAAACGCAATTCACGCACGTGACTACCAAGTACTTCAAGGTCAGCTAATTATCATGACGATGTTCATGCTGTGCTTCAACTTAATGGCTGACATGCTGTACATGATTCTAGACCCTCGCCTACGTAAGGGAGGCAAATAATCATGAAAGAACTATTTAAACTGATTTTAGGTAACGCGTTCGCACGTGTTGGTTTAGCCATTATCGCTTTGTTTATCTTTGTTGCAGTGGCTGCTCCTTTAATTACTCAACACGCTCCAGACAAACGCACGGGTAACCCACATGAATACCCTGGCTTTGTTGTAAAACAAGCGCAAAACAACCCTGATGGCTGGGTGGCTAAAAATCTAGCCGATGACCGTCGTACGCTTATCATGTCGAAAAAAGCGGACCACGTTCTAGGTACGTCTCGCATGGGTCGTGACATTTGGTCTCAAGTGGCATACGGCGCGCGAGTATCTCTAGGTGTTGGTTTCGGTGCTGGTGTTATCGTGTGTTTCCTAGCAACGGTTATCGGTATCTCTGCTGGTTACTTTGGTGGTCGTGTTGATGACGTGTTAAGTGCCGCAATGAATATCATGCTGGTTATTCCACAATTACCGCTGCTGTTTGTACTTGCCGCCTTTATCGGGGAGGCTGGGCCACTCACCATTGCATTAATCATTGCCGGTACCTCCTGGGCTTGGGGTGCACGAGTGGTTCGAGCTCAAACCATGGCCTTGCGTGAAAAAGAATTTGTTAAAGCGGCTGAGGTTCTTGGTGAGTCATCTCTTCGTATCATCTTCGTTGAGATTCTACCAAACCTTATCCCAATCGTAGGTGCAAGCTTCATCGGTTCAGTAATGCTAGCAATCAACACGGAAGCTGTAATCTCGTTCCTAGGTCTGGGCGATGCGAACACCATCAGTTGGGGCATCATGCTGTACAACGTGCAAACCTCATCGGCGATGCTAATCGGCGCATGGTGGGAAGTTCTAGCTCCTTGTATTGCACTAACGTTACTGGTTACAGGTCTTGCTCTACTTAACTTCGCCGTTGATGAAATTGCGAACCCGCAGCTTCGCTCTCACAAAGGCATGAAGCGCTGGAAGAAACTAGCAGCAAAAGACAAGAAAGAGCGTGAGCCTGAACTGGCACCACAAAATGCACTATGGAGCGGAGATAAATAATCATGACTGCACCACTAATTTCTATCCGTAACCTATGCGTAGACTACATTACAGATGCGGGCGATGTCCGCGCCTGTAACAACGTCAGCTTTGACATCGCACCCGGCGAAGTATTCGGCCTAGCTGGTGAATCAGGCTGTGGTAAATCGACTGTTGCCTTCTCGCTAATGCGCCTTCATAAGCCGCCTGCGTTTATCACTGGTGGTGAGGTTATTTTCAATGGCGAAGATATCCTCCAGTACAGTGATGACCGTATGCAAGCGTTCCGTTGGAGCGAAATGTCGATGGTATTCCAGAGTGCGATGAACGCTTTGAACCCTGTTCTTACTATGGAAGAACAGTTCTGCGACGTCATCATGCGTCATACCAATATGACGCGTGCTCAAGCAAAAACACGAGCTGAAGGTCTGCTGGAAATCGTTGATATCCACCCTAGCCGCTTAAGCGACTACCCACACCAGTTCTCCGGTGGTATGCGTCAGCGTCTAGTAATCGCAATCGCTTTGGCTCTGAACCCAAAAATGATCATCATGGATGAACCAACTACCGCACTAGATGTAGTAGTTCAACGTGAAATTCTACAAAAGATTTACGCGCTTAAAGAAGAGTTTGGTTTCTCAATCCTGTTCATCACGCATGATTTGTCTTTGATGGTCGAGTTCTCTGACCGTATCGGCATCATGTACTCAGGTGAATTAATTGAAGTTGCACCTTCTAAGCAGATTCTGGAGAGTCCTTACCACCCTTACACCAAAGGTTTGGGTAGCTCTTTCCCTCCACTAACTGGTCCAAAGACCAAATTGACTGGTATTCCGGGTAACCCGCTGAACTTGCTAGAAGTGCCACAAGGTTGCCGCTTCCAAGCTCGTTGCGACCGCGTACATGAAGCATGTACACGAGTACCAACGCAACTACGTCAAATTGAACCAGGTCGTCTCTCAAATTGTCATTTGTACGGCGACACCATTGCTCAAGCTAAGGTTTAACAACAAAAAATAACGCTAGCTAAGAACAAAAATTACACTGGAGAGAATTATGAGCAAACAATTCGGCGAACTGCTGATTGAAGGTAAAAATGTCGTTAAGGACTTCCCTTTAAACAGTAACTCAATCAAACAATCTAAGATGCGTGCAATCAACGACGTGTCTTTCAAAATGTACAAGAGCCGCGGCTTGTCAGTGGTAGGTGAATCTGGTTCAGGTAAGTCTACTACTGCAAAAATGATTGCTAAAATGTACGCACCAACCGATGGCATCATTGAATACAAAGGTCGTGATATCCAAGACATCACTTCCCGTCACGATTTGATGACTTACCGTGAAGGTGTACAAATGGTATGGCAAGACCCGTTTGGCTCGCTAAACCCTACACACAACATCTTCCACCATATTGCTCGCCCACTTCTGATCCACAAGAAGGTTTCTCCGGGCAACAAAAAAGAGTTGGAAGAGCGCGTGTACGACCTACTAGAACAAGTTGGTCTTATTCCACCAAAGGAAACTGCCCAAAAATTCCCACATCAACTCTCTGGCGGTCAACGCCAGCGTGTTAACTTGGCTCGTAACATTGCGGTTGGTGCAGAAGTGGTACTGGCTGACGAACCAACATCAATGCTTGATGTATCGATCCGTGCCGGTGTTCTTAACCTGATGGAAGAGATGAAGTTTGAGAAACAAATGTCTCTGCTTTACATCACGCACGATATCGCTACAGCGCGTTACATCGCTGAAGATCTTGCGGTTATGTATGTAGGCCACATGGTTGAATGGGGCGATACAGAGGAAATCATTCATAAACCTCAACACCCATACACACAACTACTGGTTTCTGCCGTTCCTGATCCATCAAAGTCAATCCACGAGAAGTTGAAAGGCAACAAAGGCGAAATCCCACTTTGGACGCCAGAATCAGTTGGTTGTCCATTCGCAGGACGCTGTGTTCATGCCACAGACAAATGTCGTGAGCGACTGCCTGCTGTAACTCAGCTATCTGACAACCACTTTGTTCGTTGTTACTTATTTGAAGATTAATCATAACGAGGGTCAGGTATAAATCTGGCCCCTTTTTCCCTTTATATTTTATTTTTTCCCGGAGAAACTTGAATGCTGCTACTGACTAACCACATTGGTTACGAGCGTCTGGGCCCTAAAAAAGCGATCATCCAGACAAGCCAACCACGTCTGTCTTCTTATACTGCTTTATTGGTTTGTGCGGACAGCCACCAAACTGTCGCTACGCTAACAGTGGAAAAGCAAGGCAAAGTAGCGAGCTGGCATCAAGGTCATTTCTATCTTGTAGACTTTTCTTCATTTAATACTCCTGGTAACTACTACCTTCGTTTCGATCATTTGCGTTCATCTCACTTTGAAATTGGTGAACATATTCTTCTCGATCAAACACTATCTGACGTGCTCCACTACTTTAAGTCTCAACGTTGTGGTGGCATTTTTGATCAACAAGATCGTCAGGTTCCACTGCTAAATTCCGACGAAACCGCAGATGTTCACGGCGGTTGGTATGACGCTTCAGGCGATGTCAGCAAATATCTGAGCCATTTGTCGTACGCAAACTACCTAAACCCACAGCAGACCCCTATGGTGGTGTGGAACATGTTGAAAGGTTTGTCCCTGCTAGACGGCAACGACAAACTGGCTAAATTCACTGCTACTCGCCTTATTGAAGAAGCCCTGTTCGGTGCAGACTTCCTTGTTCGTATGCAAAACGAAAAAGGCTTCTTCTACATGACCGTGTTCGACAAGTGGAGTAAAGACACAGCTCAACGTGAAATCTGCGCCTACGAAACCCAACTTGGTCATAAGTTTGATGACTACCAAGCCGGTTACCGACAAGGAGCTGGCATTAGCATTGCGGCTCTAGCTTCAGCAGCACGCCTAGAGTTTCATGGTGAATTCGACCAACAAAAATACCGTAATGCAGCAGAAAACGGCTACTGGCACTTAAAAGAGCACAACACCCAATACCTAAACGATGGTGAAGAGAACATCATCGATGAATACTGCGCATTACTTGCAGCCGTTGAGCTATTCAAGACCACCAAAGAAGCACGCTACCTAGAAGAAAGCCGCGTGTGGGCAAACCGCCTTTCTGCTCGTCAAATGAATGATGAGCACATTCAACATTTCTGGGCAGCCAATCAAGATGGCAGCCGCCCTTATTTCCATGCGGCAGAAGCAGGACTTCCTGTTATCGCGCTGTGCGAATACTTGGCGATTGAAGACGACTCTGAGCGCGCTTCAGTAGCAAAACAAATCATCATTCAAGCTTGTGAGTTTGAAGTCTCTATCACCAATAGAGTAAAGAACCCATTTGGTTACCCACGCCAATATGTAAAAGGCGTGGACGAAGCAAAACGTGATGCGTTCTTTGTGGCACACAACAATGAATCGGGTTACTGGTGGCAAGGTGAGAATGCTCGCTTAGGTTCACTCGCAACCATGGCGTATTTGGTGCAACCATTTATCGAGTCAGAAATTCTAAAGCAGCAACTTTCTAAACTCGCACAAGATTCTATCAACTGGATTGTGGGTCTGAACCCGTACGACATGTGCATGTTGGACGGTCATGGTCGTAACAATCCGGACTACCTTCCTCAATATGGTTTCTTCAATGCAAAAGGTGGCGTGTGTAACGGCATCACCGGCGGTTTCGAAGACGAGGAAGACATTGCATTTAATCCACCAGCACAGAAAGACGACATGCTTCAAAACTGGCGCTGGGGAGAACAATGGATCCCACATGGTGCGTGGTACCTACTCGCAGTAATGAGTCAGGCTCAGCACATCTCGACTTTAGCGAACTCTCAAGAAATTAAGGAGCAATAACCATGGGGATGTATTTTGTAGGTATTGACGGCGGCGGCACTTCATGTCGAGCCCGTATCAAAGACGCGCAAGGTAACTTCATTGGTGAAGCGAAAAGCGGAAGTGCAAACGTCATGCTGGGAGCGGAAGTCGCAATGGCATCCATTCTTGAATCCATCGCTTCAGCAGCGCAGCAAGGCGGCCTAACTCAGCAAGACTTTGCCTCTATGCACGTTGGATTGGCACTTGCAGGCGCTGAACATAAAACCTCTTGGCAAGCATTCATGGCTTTGGAACACCCATTTGCCAGTATGACACTCAACACTGATGCTTACGGTGCTTGTATTGGCGCGCATAGCGGTAAAGATGGCGCAATCATGATTGCTGGAACCGGTTCTTGCGGTATTTTCCTGAAAGGCCTTGAGCAGCACGTTGTTGGTGGACGTGAGTTCCCGATCTCCGACCAAGGCGGCGGCGCAGTAATGGGATTACGCCTGATTCAACAAGTCTTGCTAGCAGAAGATGGCATCCGTGAAAAAACACCTCTAGCAGCGCATGTCATGGCTCATTTTGAAAATGACATCGACAACGTAGTGGCATGGTCTAAACAAGCTCTACCTCGCGATTACGGTCAATTTTCTCCAGCAATTTTCCAACATGCAGAACAAGGTGATGCACTAGCGATTGAAATGCTTAAGCAGACCGCAGCGGATATTGAGATGTTTCTGGTTGCGTTAAACAAACGCGGGGCGACTCGTATTTGCTTAATGGGCAGTATTGCTGAACGCATCCTGCATTGGCTGTCACCGCCCGTTCAACAATGGGTGGTAGAGCCTCAATTTGATGCGATTGAAGGAGCTATTATGTTTGCTGGTAAACCAGAGCATAACCTTTACGCCGTGAGTGTTGAGTAGGAGTGAGCATGGAATATCGTGTTGATCTAGTGGTCCTTTCTGAGCAAAAACAAAACTGCCGTTTTGGGCTCACCTTTCACAATTTGAGCGACCAAGACCTAAACAATTGGAGCCTGACTTTCGCTTTCGACCGCTATATTCTTCCAGACAGCGTTTCAAATGGTCAACTGACTCAAATTGGTAGCTTTTGCACACTTAAACCGGAAGGTATGGTACTGGCTGCCAACCATCACTATTACTGTGAATTCAGTATTGGTTCAAACCCATTCCGTTATTACTCGGATGGATTTAATGAAGCTATGATTGACTTTGTCGTTGACGGAAATCCACAACGCGCACAAGTTGATGTTACTCCTATCGTTTTGGCCTCACCTTATCGCGAACGCAGTGATATTCCAGCAAGCTTAACGCATGCACAACCTTTATTACCAAAGCCCAACCATATTGAAGTGAGTGACCTGTCGTTTAGCTTCGATGAGCAAGTTGGTGTCGCGATATACACAGATTTAGCGAATTCAGCAAAAGCATGGTTGCTGGAAGAGCTTGAACGCATTCACCAATTCAAATTGTCTTCTTCTAACAGTGGGAAAATCTTATTCAAAAGTAACCCAACACTGGACGAAGGTACTTACAGACTTAAAGTATCTGAAGAGTCGATCAAGATTGAGGCAGGGTCTTCGTCTGGCTTTACCCATGCTTGTGCGACCTTATTGCAACTACTAAAACGAGACGAGAGTGCCAACACTATGGAAGTGGTGTGCTGCTCTATCAAAGACAGTCCTCGCTTTCGCTACCGTGGCATGATGTTGGACTGCGCTCGTCATTTCCACTCGGTAGAGCAAGTAAAACGCCTCATCAATTTGTTGGCACATTACAAATTCAATACCTTCCATTGGCACCTAACGGACGATGAAGGTTGGCGTATCGAGATTAAGTCCTTACCTCAACTAACAGACATTGGCGCTTGGCGTGGTATCGATGAAACCATCGAACCGCAATACACCCATTTAACTCAGCGTTACGGCGGTTTCTACACTCAAGAGCAAATTAAAGACGTGGTGGCTTTTGCAGCACAGCGTGGCATCACTATCATCCCTGAGATTGACGTTCCTGGGCATTGCCGCGCAGCAATCAAATCTCTGCCACACCTACTTGTTGAAGCGGAAGACAAAACCGAATATCGCAGCATTCAGCACTATAACGATAATGTCATCAACCCTGCTCTGCCGGGTAGTTACGAGTTTATCGACAAAGTACTTGAAGAAGTAGCAGCTCTATTCCCAGCGCCTTATGTCCATATTGGGGCAGACGAAGTTCCTAATGGCGTGTGGTCTAAGAGCCCTTCTTGCCAAGCTCTTATGGAGCAATTGGGTTATACCGATTACAAAGAGCTACAAGGGCACTTCTTACGTCATGCAGAAGACAAGCTACGAAAATTAGGCAAACGAATGGTAGGTTGGGAAGAAGCCCAACACGGCAACAAAGTGAGTAAAGATACAGTGATCTACTCATGGCTAAGCGAAGAAGCTGCATTGAACTGCGCTCGCCAAGGTTTTGATGTAGTGCTGCAACCAGCACAAACCACCTACCTCGACATGACCCAAGACTATGCACCAGAAGAGCCAGGTGTTGACTGGGCAAACCCATTGCCATTAGAGAAAGCATACAACTATGAGCCATTAGCAGAAGTCCCTGCTGATGACCCAATCAGAAAGCGCATTTGGGGCATTCAAACTGCCTTGTGGTGCGAAATCATCAACAACCCATCGCGTATGGACTACATGATTTTCCCTCGCTTAACAGCCATGGCAGAAGCATGTTGGACTGAAAAACAACACCGCGATTGGACCGACTATTTATCACGTTTGAAAGGGCACCTTCCTCTGCTTGATTTGCAGGGAGTGAATTACCGTAAACCGTGGAAGTAATACCAAGCTAGATGACAATACATCTTGCTTAAAGAATTATTAAATTTGACTGCAAACGCAGTATTGTAAAAAGGAAATACACAAATGAAATACGGCTATTTCGATAACGAGAATCGCGAATACGTCATCACTCGCCCTGACGTACCAGCGCCATGGACTAACTACCTAGGTACTGAGAAGTTCTGTACCGTTATCTCGCACAACGCAGGCGGCTACTCGTTCTATAACTCTCCAGAATACAACCGTGTTACTAAATTCCGTCCAAACGCGACATTCGATCGTCCTGGGCACTACGTTTACTTACGTGATGATGAGACAGGTGATTACTGGTCAATCTCTTGGCAACCAGTTGCAAAAAGCCTAGATGAAGCAAACTACGAAGTTCGCCATGGCTTGTCTTACTCTAAGTTCAAATGTGAATACAACGGTATTACAGCAACGAAAACCCTATTCGTACCAAAAGGCGAAGACGCTGAAGTTTGGGATGTGGTTATCAAGAACACTTCAGACAAGCCGCGCACAATCAGTGCATTCTCGTTTGTAGAATTTTCGTTCAGCCATATTCAATCAGACAACCAAAACCACCAGATGTCTCTGTACTCTGCAGGCACGTCTTACAATGAAGGTGTGATTGAATACGACTTGTACTATAACACCAACGATTTCGAAGGTTTCTACTACCTAGCTTCAACGTTTGACCCAGATTCATACGACGGCCAACGTGACAGCTTCCTAGGTCTATACCGCGACGAAGCAAACCCACTAGCAGTAGAACAAGGTAAATGTTTTAACACCGCACAAACGTGTTACAACCACTGTGGCTCTCTACACAAGCAATTTACTATCCAACCAGGTGAAGAAGTTCGTTTCGCATACATCCTAGGTATCGGTAAAGGCAACGGCGACCGCCTTCGCGCTAAATACCAAGATCTCGCTGAAGTAGACAATGCATTTGCGGGCATCAAAGCACACTGGGATGAGCGTTGTAATAAATTCCAAGTGAAATCACCAAACGAAGGTCTAGATACCATGATCAACGCTTGGACCCTATACCAAGCAGAAACTTGTGTTGTGTGGTCTCGCTTTGCTTCGTTCATCGAAGTGGGTGGTCGTACTGGTCTTGGCTACCGCGATACAGCGCAAGATGCGATTTCTGTTCCTCACGCCAACCCAGCAATGACCCGCAAGCGTCTTGTTGACCTACTTCGTGGCCAAGTGAAAGCAGGTTACGGTCTGCACCTGTTCGATCCAGACTGGTTCGATCCTGAGAAAGCTGATGTTAAGCCATCTAAATCTCCAACCGTCGTTCCAACGCCTTCTGATGAAGACAAGATCCACGGCATCGAAGACACGTGTTCAGATGATCACCTATGGCTAGTTCCAACCATCTGTAAGTACGTGATGGAAACGGGTGAGCACAGTTTCTTTGACGAAGTGATCCCTTACGCAGACGGCGGTGATGCAACCGTTTATGACCACATGAAAGCAGCGCTAGACTTCTCGGCTGAATACGTCGGTCAAACCGGTATCTGTAAAGGTCTGCGCGCAGACTGGAACGACTGTCTGAACCTAGGTGGTGGTGAATCTTCAATGGTGTCGTTCCTACATTTCTGGGCACTGCAAGAGTTCATTGACCTAGCGAAATACCTAGGTAAAGAAGCGGATGTTGAGAAATACACAGTTATGGCAGCAAACGTTCGTGAAGCGTGTGAAACACACCTTTGGGACGACGAAGGCGGTTGGTACATCCGTGGTCTGACGAAGAATGGTGACAAGATCGGTACAGCGCAACAAGCGGAAGGCCGAGTGCACCTTGAGTCAAACACTCTAGCAGTACTTTCTGGTGCGGTTTCTCAAGAGCGCGGTGAAAAAGCGATGGACGCAGTCGATGAGAACCTGTTCTCTGAGTACGGCCTGCATCTAAACTCACCATCATTTGCAACGCCGAACGATGACATCGGTTTCGTGACTCGTGTTTACCAAGGCGTAAAAGAGAACGGTGCAATCTTCTCGCATCCAAACCCATGGGCTTGGGTAGCTGAAGCGAAACTGGGTCGTGGTGATCGTGCAATGAAATTCTACGATGCACTTAACCCATACAACCAGAACGACATCATCGAAAAACGTATTGCAGAACCTTACTCATACGTGCAGTTCATCATGGGTCGTGACCACCAAGACCACGGTCGTGCAAACCACCCATGGTTAACAGGTACATCTGGCTGGGCATACTTCGCAGTTACCAACTTTATCCTTGGTGTGCGAACAGGCTTTGATGGTCTGACTATCGATCCATGTATCCCAACGAACTGGCCAGGCTTCGAAGTGACTCGCCAATGGCTAGGTGCAACGTACAACATCAAAGTCGTTAACCCAGACTCAGTAAGCAAAGGCGTTAAGTCGATTACTGTGAACGGTGAAGCAGTAAATGGTGCCTCTGTACCAGTTCAAGCGGAAGGTTCAGTAAACGAAGTTATCGTTACTCTAGGTTAATCATCTCTTAGGGGAGAGCTTCTCCCCTTTTGATTTATCCGATGCACTTGAATTCGATAAGTGCATCGGTTCGCTAGCAAAGATTTAAGAAGCGGTGGGACGCCGCTCTTATCGAGGATCGAATCATGATCAAATTTGGTACAGGCGGCTGGCGTGCATTTATCGGTGAGGAGTTCACTAAAGATAATGTACGTTTGGTTGCTCAAGCAGTCGCAAACATTACCAACGCTGAGTCCGTTGCTGATCGCGGCTTTATTATCGGTTATGACCGCCGTTTTCTTTCTGATAAAGCTGGTCGCTGGTTTGCTGAAGTTTTGGCGGCAAATGGCATCGTAGTTAGCTTTATCGATAAGTTCGTGCCTACGCCTATCGTGATGTTTAAAGCAAAAGAGATGGGCTGTGCATACTCTGCGTGTATTACAGCCTCACACAACCCTGCGGATTATAACGGCATCAAAGTCTTCATCGAAGGTGGGCGTGATGCCGATGAAATCATCACAGAAAAAATTGAGTCTCAAATCGCAACGCTTACAGCACAAGATGTGAAAAGCGTCGATTTTGATCAGGCAGTACAAGACAAACTGATTGATATTATTAACCCGATGAACGAGTTCGTCGATTCGATCATCGACTTTATCGACATTGAAGCCATCAAAAAAGCGAACCTTCGCGTTTTGGTCGACCCGATGTTTGGTGTTGCTAAAAATGCGCTGCAAACCGTATTGATTAATGGCCGCTGTGAAGTAGACGTAATCAACGACGGTAAGAACCCTGACTTTGGCGGCTTAATGCCATCACCAAGTGCAGCAACCCTTTACCGCTTGATGCACCTTGTCGAGCAAGAAGGCTATGACATCGGTATTGGTACCGATGGTGATGCGGACCGTCTTGGTATTATCGACGAGAAAGGCAACTTTATTCACCCGAATGAAGTGCTACTACTGCTTTACTACTACTTGCTCGAATACAAAGGTTGGACCGGTTCAGTAGTGCGTAATATCGCAACAACACACTTGTTAGACAAAGTTGCGGAAGACCACGGTGAGAAGTGCTTTGAAGTACCTGTAGGCTTTAAGCACATCAGCTCTCAAATGGAAGCTGACGACTCACTAATTGGCGGTGAAAGCTCTGGCGGCTTAACTATTCGTGGCCATATTAAAGGCAAAGATGGTGTATTTGCATCAAGCCTATTAGTAGAAATGATTTCAGTCACTGGTAAGAAACTGTCTGAGTTACTGGATGAAATCTACGGCAAATACGGATATGCCTACATGGCAGAAGGCGATTGCAAGTTCAAACCAGCGCAAAAAGACGTACTGTTCAACAAGATTTATGTTGAGAAGCAGTTGCCTGAGTTTGAATTTGAAATCGAGAAAGTCAGCTACGAAGACGGTGCGAAAGTGTACTTCAAGAACGGCGGTTGGATTATTGCTCGCTTCTCAGGTACTGAGCCACTACTACGAATTTTTGCAGAAATGCAAGATAAGGACACTGCAGAACGTGTTCTTCAACAGTTTAAGGACTTCTTGTCTTTATAACTGAACCTTGTGCTCGCTTTGAGCACAATCCTATAGGTGAAGAACACTTGCCCGGCATCAGCGCCGGGCCTTTTTATTTTATAGATGTAAACATTACGCGAAAGCTAATACACCTTGGGTTTCAACTTTTACTATCACACTATCCCCGACATTCAACGCCTGAGCTGAAGTAGCCAACAGTCGGTCACCATTGACATCTATCACGTAGCGACAGTGATCCCCCATAAAGTGCTGTTCAAGTACTTTGATTGCACTCTCTTCATCCGCAGTAATTTGAACATGTTGAGGACGAAGCAGTAATGCACACTCATCATCTACTTGGATTTCCTGCTGAGCATTGGCTTCCACCACACCTAGGTGGGTTTGATATTCATTGTCGGAAATTCTCTTCGCAACAAGGTAGCTACCACCACCTAAGAAGTCCGCAACAAATTTGCTCGAAGGCTGGTAGTAAAGTTCAGATGCCGTGCCGTACTGCTCAATCACACCATGGTTCATCACGGCCATCTTATCGGCAAAAGCAAACGCTTCTTCACGGCTATGGGTGACAAAGATCGCAGTAACTCCCTGTTCTTTGAAGATTTTACGGATCTCACGGATCAGTTCATGACGAACTTGGGTATCAATATTGGAAAACGGTTCATCCAACAACAGAAGGTCTGGCTTGTAAGCCAATGAACGAGCAATCGCCACACGTTGCTGCTGGCCGCCAGAAAGCTGGTGAGGATAACGGTCACAGTAACCTTTAAGGTGAACCAAGCCGAGCATTTCTTCGACTTTAATCAGCTTTTGCTGCGCCGACTCGTTCTTCAAACCAAAAGCAATGTTCTCAGCGACTGTCAGGTGCGGGAACAAAGCGTAATCTTGGAAGATCATACCGATATTACGCTGCTCTGGTGGTAGCCAGTTTTTACCGTCATCAATCGTAAGACAGTTCAAACTCATTTGACCTGAACTCAAAGGAAGCAGGCCAGCAATCGCTTTCAAAAGCGTTGTCTTACCGCAGCCACTCGCGCCAAGTAGGCAGACAATCTGCCCTTGCTCAACTTCGAGAGAAAGTGATTCAAGGACAGTCTGATCGTCATACTGACAAGTTAGGTTTTTAATCGATAATGCGCAGCTCATCAGTGACTTTGCTCCAGTGAACGGTTAACAACAACAAGCGGGATCAACCCAACGAGAACCAGTAATACAGCCGGAAGTGCGGCAAGCTCTAAATGCTCATCCGAAGCGAAGTTGTATACATACGTCGCTAAGGTTTCAAAGTTAAATGGTCGTAATAGTAATGCAGCATTGAGCTCTTTCATTGACTCAATAAACACCAACAAACCAGCAATTAGGGCACCACGTTTAACCAACGGGAAATGCACTCGCCAAAGCATGGTATTTGGCGTACAGCCCATGGTACGGGAAGCCATATCCAACGATGGAGAGATCTTATTTAAGTTACTTTCCACACTGCCAATTGCAACAGCCGAGAAACGTACCACCATCGCGAAAATCAGCGCAAACATAGAACCAGAGAAAATAAGCCCAGGTCTACCCCATTCCATCGCTTTCGCAATATCGTTAACACGATGATCCATAAACAACACAGCAACCATCACACCTATAGCCAGTACCGTACCGGGGACGGCATAGCCCAACGAAGACAAACGCATAAACGCCAAGCTAGAGCGGCCGCCATTTACGCGTTGACTGAAGTTCACAGTCAACGCAATCGCAACACCAATGATTGCAGCCACGACTGACACCACCAAACTGTTCCATGCGTATTCACGAAACTCCGGCGTCCAACTTTGTGCAAAGTAAGTGATGGCGTAATCAATTAACTGTAGCAATGGGAAGATAAACGCGATTGCCACCAAGCCCCAACACCAAATTAATGCGCCCCACTTTCGCCAACCTCGTAGCTCATAACGGAAGTCTTCATGGCTATTAAACTGACTTTGGAACAGCTTCTGCTTACGACGACTGTAGCGCTCTGCACTCAATAACAACACTACAATCATCAACATCATTGCTGAGATTTTCGCGGCTGCATTGAGGTTCGAATACCCAAGCCAAGTATCGTAAACCGCCGTAGTAAGCGTGTTCACAGCAAAATAGCTGACGGTTCCGAAGTCACCGATGGTTTCCATCGCTACCAGAGACAAACCAACAGCGATAGAGGGTCTTACAAGCGGTAAAGAGATACGCCAAAAGCTTTCCCAAGGGGAACATTTTAACAAGCGAGCACTCTGCAGTAGAGAAACGTTCTGCTCCATAAATGCAGCACGACAAAGCAAGTAAACGTATGGGTAAAGAACAAGAGAAAGAACGAAAGTCGCACCACCTAAGGTACGAATATCAGGGAACCAATATTCACCCGGCCCCCATCCCGTTATATCACGTAAGAAGATTTGAATTGGCCCAGCAAAATCGAACCAGTCCGTAAAAATGTAACCAATGATATAACCCGGCATCGCAAGTGGTAGAACTAAGGCCCACTGCAACCACTTCTCAGTTGGCAATTTACACATCGCCATAAACCAAGCACTTGGAATACCGAGAATCAAAGAAAGGAGCATCACACCAGCAGTCAAAACTACGGTGTTATAGATGTAGGTAGGCATGACCGTCGACATCAAGTGTGTGAACAGGTCATCCGTTTCGCCAATGGCGGTATAGAAGATCGCTAAGATCGGCAAAACCAGTAACAAGGTGATAGCCCCACTACTGGTTTTCCATAGAGAATGTTTATTCTTCATTGCCTAAATACTGCAAGGCTGTATGAAATACAAATGCAGCTGCAAATACATCTCATATCCTTTAATTAAATGGGGGTACAGTTATACCCCCACATGGAATTAAAGGTCAAATTTCACTTCATCTAGTAGCTTGATTGCTGCTTCATGGTGAGAAGCAATATCATCTAGAGAAATCGTATCTGCTTTGTAGTCACCCCAAGATTCCACAAGCTCAGAACGCTTAACACCTTCCTTCACTGGGTACTCGTAGTTTACTTCTGCGTACATTTGCTGCGCTTTGTCACCCGTTAGGAACTCCATAAGCTTCACAGCGTTGTCTTTGTTTGGAGAGAACTTCGCCATCGCCATACCAGAGATGTTCACGTGCGTACCTGTTGTCTCTTGGTTAGGGAAGTTGATGTATACCGCGTCTGCCCAAGCTTTTTGCTCTTTGTCGTTAACCATCTTACCTAGGTAGTAGCTGTTACCTAGAGAAACGTCACATAGACCTTCTTTGATTGCTTTAACTTGAGCACGGTCGTTACCTTGAGGCTTACGAGCTAGGTTCGCTTTTACGCCTTCTAGCCACTCTTTAGTCTCAGCTTCACCGTGGTGAGCGATCATAGAAGATACTAGAGATACGTTGTAAGGGTGCTTACCGCTACGAGTACAGATTTTGCCTTTGAACTCAGGCTTTGCTAGGTCAGCGTAGTTGAAGTCGTCACCTAGTTTACCAACACGGTCACGTGAAGAGTAAACGTTACGAGTACGTAGAGTAAGAGCAAACCACTCGTTTTCTTTGTCTTGGTACTGTGCTGGTACGTTTTCTTCGATGATTTTGCTGTCTACCTTTTGAACCAGACCTTTGTTTGTCAGTTCAGCTAGACGGCTGATATCTGTAGTAAGGATTACGTCAGCTGGGCTGTATTCGCCTTCTTGAGCCAACTTCTCTGCTAGACCTTTTTTCGCAAACTTCACGTTTACTTTAATGCCAGTTTCTTTAGTGAACTCGTTGAACATAGGTTCAACTAGGAAAGGTTGACGGTAAGAGTACACGTTCACTTCTTCAGCAGCCATTGCCGTTGGAGCCAGAGTAGCGCAAGTAATCGCTGAAAGAGTTAGCAGTTTTTTCATTGTTTAATCCTTTACCATGCTAATGATAACGTTTATCAGTTGCGTTATTATATGCATGTTCAATAAGAAAACAATTAATCAATAAAAAAACCTGCTCATTGGAGCAGGTTTTTTAATGTTAAGTTTGTAACTATTTATTACATTGTGAGTGTTATTTCACAGTCACGAATTCTGGGTAAGCACCAACACCACAGTCGTGCATATCCATACCTTCTAACTCTTCGTCTTCCGATACGCGGATACCGATTGTCGCTTTCAGGATTGCCCATACCACTAGGCTTGCACCAAATACCCAAGCAAAGATAACTGCCGCACCTAGAAGCTGTGCACCAAACGTTGCATCACCGTTGCTCAGTGGCACAACCATTAGGCCGAAGAAACCACACACACCGTGAACTGAGATAGCACCTACTGGATCATCAATCTTAATCTTATCCAAGCCAATGATGCTGAAGACTACTAGCGCACCTGATACCGCACCAATCGCCACAGCATAAAGCGGTGATGGAGATAGAGGGTCTGCCGTGATAGCAACAAGACCAGCTAACGCACCGTTCAAAATCATCGTTAGGTCTGCTTTACCCCAAGTTGTTTTACATACAAATAGTGCGGCAATTGCACCTGCTGCAGCTGCAGCGTTGGTGTTTAGGAAAATTTGACCAACTGCAGTCGCGTTCTCAAAATCCGAAACCATAAGTTGAGAACCGCCGTTGAAACCGAACCAACCGAACCAAAGGATAAACGTACCCAATGTAGCAAGAGGCATGTTTGAACCTGGGATTGGGTAGATTTCGCCATTTTTACCGTATTTACCTTTACGTGCACCCAGTAATAGTACGCCTGCTAATGCTGCTGAAGCACCCGCCATGTGTACGATACCTGAGCCCGCAAAGTCACTAAAGCCTGCTTCTGATAGGAAGCCACCACCCCAAGTCCAGTAACCTTCCATTGGGTAAATAAATGCAGTCAGTACCGCTGAGAAAATTAGGAAAGACCAAAGCTTCATACGCTCTGCAACCGCGCCAGAAACCACTGACATTGCTGTTGCTACAAATACGACTTGGAAGAAGAAGTCCGACTCTAGAGAGTGGTCTGCACCTTCACCTTGTGTGCCAATTAGTGCACCAAATGATGGTAACCAACCGCCTTCACCGTTATCAACATACATAATGTTGTAGCCAACCAATAGGAACATGGTACAAGCGATCGCGTAAAGACAGATGTTTTTAGTTAGAATTTCTGTTGTGTTTTTAGAGCGAACTAAGCCCGCTTCTAACATGGCAAAACCTGCTGCCATCCACATGACCAACGCACCGGAAATGAGGAAGAAAAAGGTGTCGAGTGCGTAACGTAATTCAGTTACCGTTGTTGTTAATTCCATGATAGTTCTCCAATCCCTTGAATTCTTAAAGTGCTTCTGCGTCCATTTCGCCAGTACGTATACGCACCGCTTGGTTTAAGTCGTAGACAAAAATTTTGCCGTCACCAATCTTGCCGGTTTGCGCCGCTTTAGTGATGGCTTCTACCACGCGCTCCACATTGTCTGCATGGGTAGCGATTTCTAGTTTTACTTTGGGTAGAAAGTCGACTTGATACTCGGCGCCACGGTATAGCTCCGTGTGGCCTTTCTGACGACCAAAACCTTTAACCTCTGATACTGTCATCCCTTCAATACCGACATCAGCCAATGCTTCGCGTACATCGTCTAACTTAAAAGGTTTTATAATGGCATTAATGATTTTCATTGAATCTTCTCCGCAGCTTTCATCCTGAAACATTCATATTAATCCAAGCGGCGTGCCAACTTTTTATCCCATTGATTTATATAGAATTAGTAAAATTAACAAACTTATAAACAAAAAGGGCGCACCATATCGGTGCGCCCTTTTCACAAATATAAGGCAATCCTAATTAGACTACCCAAAACTGTGCATTAAATGTTCAAAAAGTCTTTCCATTGCTCTATCAAGGCACAAAAATCTTCTATACCACAGCTGGCTGTACTCTCTGCATCGTAGAAATCAAACTCGCTTTCCATTTCCACTTCATACTCATGGCCCAGCGCGTTTTCTTGCACTAGCACCTCATCACCGTGGATCATCAAACTGATCTCTGCACCGGTCAATCTATGCTCTTGAGATGGCGAAGAAAATGCCTGATTAATTAAAGCTTCTACCTGAGCAATTTTTGCTGGGTCTTTGCCTATTTCTTCTTGCAACCAACGACCCACAATCTCATGCCCCATGCTGCATTTGACATAGTATTCGCCCATCAATGTGTTGCGGATGAATTCAAATTCCATCGTGATCGCCTTTTCGTATCAATTTGGTGCGGAGTATACAGAGAGATGTTAGATGGGAGAAGCGAGAGACGAGAGACGAGAGACGAGAGACGAGAGACGAGAGACGAGAGACGAGAGACGAGAGACGAGAGACGAGAGACGAGAGACGATTTCATTTTGCCGATTTAGGAACAATTACTGTCAACACCTTTGAGCCCATGCATTTATCTCTAATATTCCTGCATGTACCTCCCAACACTTAGAGCGAAGCGTTCTGCAAAAAAAAACGCCCACCAATCGGTGAGCGCTTATTCAAGTATTAACAAAACTTACTAAGATTATGCAGGCTCTTGGAAGATCACATCATCTGCTTTCTTGGTGTACTGTTCCATCTTGTGGAAATTCAAGTAGCGGTATGTGTCTGCTGCTGTCGCATCAATCTGGTCCATGTAAGACAGGTATTCTTCCTTAGTTGGAATCTTACCTAGAATCGCACCAACCGCTGCAAGTTCAGCCGAGGATAGATAAACGTTCGCACCAGTACCTAGACGATTCGGGAAGTTACGAGTAGACGTCGACATTACCGTTGCTTTATCCGCAACACGAGCCTGGTTACCCATACATAGCGAGCACCCTGGCGTTTCAATACGAACGCCGGCACGGCCATAAATACCGTAGTAACCTTCTTCAGTTAGTTGGTCACGGTCCATCTTGGTTGGTGGTGCTACCCATAAGCGAGTATCAAGCTGGCCGTTAAACTTGTCGAGCAATTTACCTGCTGCACGGAAGTGACCAATGTTCGTCATACAAGAACCGATAAATACTTCATCAATCTGAGTACCCTGAACGTCAGACAGAAGACGCGCATCATCTGGATCGTTAGGTGCACAAAGAATTGGTTCGTTGATTTCCGCTAGATCGATTTCAATCACATGTGCGTATTCAGCGTCTGAATCTGCTTCCATCAACTCTGGGTTTGCTAACCACTCTTCCATCGCAGTAATACGACGTTCAATTGTACGACGGTCACCGTAACCTTCCGAAATCATCCATTTAAGCATAGTGATGTTCGAGTTTAGGTATTCATCAATCGACTCTTGAGAAAGCTTCACAGTACAACCCGCTGCTGAGCGCTCTGCCGATGCATCTGAAAGTTCAAATGCTTGTTCCACAGACAGGTGTTCAACACCTTCAATTTCTAGGACACGGCCTGAGAATTCGTTGATCTTACCCGCTTTCTCTACTGTTAACAGGCCTTGCTTGATACCGTATAGAGGAATGGCGTGTACAAGATCACGTAGCGTGATACCTGGCTGCATTTCACCCTTAAAGCGCACCAAGATTGATTCAGGCATATCAAGAGGCATAACGCCTGTTGCTGCTGCAAATGCCACTAGACCAGAACCTGCTGGGAATGAAATACCCAGAGGGAAACGAGTATGCGAATCACCACCAGTACCAACAGTATCTGGCAGAAGCATACGGTTCAGCCATGAGTGGATAACACCATCGCCTGGACGAAGCGATACACCGCCACGGTTCATAATGAAATCAGGTAGTGTGTGGTGCGTGTTCACGTCGACTGGTTTCGGATATGCTGACGTATGACAGAATGACTGCATCACGAGATCCGCTGAGAAACCAAGACACGCAAGATCTTTTAGCTCATCACGCGTCATAGGGCCTGTCGTATCCTGAGAACCTACCGTTGTCATCTTAGGCTCACAATATTGACCAGCACGCACACCTTCTACGCCACATGCTTTACCTACCATCTTCTGAGCTAATGTATAACCTTTGTCAGAAGCAGTTGGATCAACGGGTTTAGCAAACAAATCTGTCTCTTCAAGACCAAGAGCTACTCGAGCACGGCTCGTTAGACCACGACCGATGATCAATGGAATACGACCACCAGCACGTACCTCATCAAGCAGCACTTTACTCAGTTCAAAGCTTGAGATCTCAGAACCTTCTTTACGAACCACACCTTCGTACGGGTAAATGTCGATCACATCGCCCATATTCATGTCTTGTACGTTTAGTTCAATTGGTAACGCTCCTGAATCTTCCATCGTATTGTAGAAGATAGGCGCAATCTTACCGCCTAGACAGATACCACCAGTACGCTTGTTTGGTACAAATGGGATATCTTCGCCCATAAACCATAATACTGAGTTGGTCGCTGATTTACGCGAAGAACCCGTACCAACAACATCACCTACGTATGCTAGTGGAATGCCGTCTTTTTGCAGTTCTTCAATTTGGTTGATTGGACCAACGCTGCCAGGTTGATCCGGGTTGATGCCATCACGTTCCATCTTAAGCATCGCTTTCGCGTGTACTGGAATATCTGGACGAGACCAAGCATCTGGAGCTGGAGACAGGTCATCGGTGTTAGTTTCACCGGTTACCTTAAAGACTTTAACCGTGATTTTTTCCGCTACTTTCTCTTTCGTTGTAAACCACTCGGCTTCCGCCCAAGATTGAAGGACTTGTTGAGCGAACGTGTTGCCCGCTTTCGCTTTTTCTTCAACATCATAGAAAGCATCAAACATTAACAGGGTATGAGACAGTGCTTTTGCTGCGATAGCCGCAAGAACATCATCATCTAAAAACTCGACGAGCGGAGCGATGTTATAACCACCTTGCATCGTACCTAGTAATTCTGCTGCCTTTTCACGGCTAACAAGTGGAGACGATACTTCGCCTTTAGCAACCGCAGTCAAAAAGCCAGCTTTAACATAAGCCGCTTCGTCTACGCCCGGTGGGATACGGTTCTCTAGCAGGTCAAGAATAAAGGCTTCTTCACCTTGCGGGGGATTTTTCAGAAGTTCAACAAGTCCAGCAACTTGTTCTGCGTCTAGCGGTTTAGGAACAACTCCTTCGGCAGCACGCTCTTCGACGTGTTTACGGTAGGCTTCAAGCACGACTTTTTCCTCTCATTGCGGTTCCTCCTTCTTATTACTGTTTTTAAAAATAAAGGAGTGAACATCCTTGGAAACTTGGCTCTCCATTGCCCTTGTTTTCATTCAATTCTTGATTGAGAAACAGCGCCGCAGAGGCCAAACTGTGGGCGAAAGGATAGCAAATTTAACCTTAAATTAAAATCTCATCATTTTGACCAACATAGCAACTTACGACTAAAGTCCTGTTTATTTTGGCTAAATATGCGGAGATATTGCTGTCCTTTTCCCGGTTATTTAAATGATGTTCCAACGATCAGGTACACAGCATCTAAATCTTGCTCTGTACGACCGTATGCCAACATGATTGGTCCTACTGGTGAATCAACACCAAAGAAAATCGATGCGGCATTATACAGTGGCGCTTCATTAAGCTTCAGATCGTTATCTGACCAAACACCACCGTGTTCAAGTGATGCGCCTAGGTACACTGGCGCTTCAAACAGACCGAAGTCGTTATCCATCCATTTATAACGATACACCAAGCTGGTATAGAATAAGTTCTGCCCAATCAGGCTATTACGTGGAATACCAGATAGATTCAAGAAACCACCAAGTTCACGTGGGTCTAACGGGATCGAGGAGTTTTTGCTTTCTACAAAGCTGTATTCCGCCTGTCCGACTAAAGTATGACGACTGTGCGTCACTGCGCCTTTGAAACGTGCCGTGATCTCATACACAGTATCTTCGATATCACCATTAGTATTGGTTTGACGAAAATCTTCAGGGCTCTTGTCATGAGACACCAGGTAATCCAAATCAATCAACATACCATGCGTGGGAAAAGCAAAGTCGTCTAAGGTATCTAGACGGTAGTTAGCAAATACCCCCAAACGCTCGTAATCAAAAGTCCCAGCAGATGCGAGCGTTGAGGCCTCTATTTGCCCTTTGGTATAACGCCCACCAACACGGAACTCTTGCCATAACGTCGGTTGCACACCCGCAGCAAGTTCCGTTATGAACTCGGTATACGAGACAGGAAGAAAATCGTAAACCGAACCTATATCCGGGTTTTCTAAATCACTAAAAGGCCAGTTTCGGTTTTCGTTGTTGTAATTCAACTTACCCGAAACAAACAACTCCTGACTCGACAGTACCGGTGAATAAAGCTCGGCTTCAATCAACTTATCTGTACCCATGTCAACATTCAGCGTTAGCTCGGCACCATGTGAATTTAGATTAGTGAAGTTCGACGAGATACCAATGCCATATTGGCTGTCAGTATTAAAGTCATCTTCTAAGAAAAAGCGGAAGTTCAGGTAGTTTGGTCCCCAAGACTTCTCATTCACTTCAAAGACAAGTAGGTTAACACCTTCAATCTCTTCAAAATGGTAAGTAATCAGTTCAAAACGATCTAAGGCATAAAGATTTTCGACTGCTTTTTCGATTTCAGCCGTTTTGAGAGGACGACCAGTATCAAGCTCGAGTCGGTTGGTAAGTAAGACATCACTGTAGTGGGTGTTATTGACAATAACAATTTGATCAACAACCCGCTCATCACCATATTCTAATCCTTTACGAACGTCTTGTTTGTGCTCGATATATTTTTGGTATTCCGCGTTAGAGACACTCAAGGATTCAAGCTTGGATTTGAGTTTTTTAGTGATGTCGTAGCCAGCTTGAAATGCACTCGGCATCTTTTCAAATTCTACGGTTTCCATTTGCCCAACATCTGGACGAATGTAAACATCATCATCTTTCAGAGTTTCCGCTTGCTCTTGAGTGCTACGACGCACCAAATAATTCGACAACTGATCCGCAACCGCAAACAAGCCGGTGAAGTCTTCTTTGTTTTTATAATCTGTACTGATGTCGACCGCAATGACTATATCCGCTCCCATCGCGCGCGCTACGTCGACAGGCATGTTATTGACAACGCCACCATCCACCAGCATATGACCGTTGAGCTCGTATGGAGGAAGCGCGCCCGGTACCGACATGCTCGCCATCATCGCATCAACTAAGTAACCGTTATCGAGCACGACTTCATCAAGCTCGACGATGTCAGTCGCGACAGAACGATAAGGGATAGCAAGTTGGTCAAAAGAGTCAAAGCGTCCTAGATTGCCCGTCGTTTCGCGCAGAATGCGCAACATGTTCTGCCCTTGCACAACACCAGTTGGGGAACGCACCTCACCAAACCTCAGACCAAGATCTGTCGTTATTTGGTAGCGGTCTTCGTATTCTTTGTCGCGAACGCGACGTTGGCTGCGATCAACGCGATCTCGGTAACCACTGTTCCAATCCACGCTGTAGATAAAACTCTCAATTTCATCAGCACTCATACCCGTCGCGTACAAACCTCCGACATAAGCGCCCATGCTTGTACCGGTAATGATATCAACGGGAATGTTCATCTCTTCAAGGGCTTTAAGCACACCAATATGCGCAGCGCCTTTCGCACCACCACCAGCGAGAACCACCGCAATTTTAGGACGAGAGCCGTCCTCTTCGAGATGTTTAGCAAAGGAAGGTGTGGCAATCAAAAAGGAGCAGACCCAAAGCGCAAAACCATGCACTAACGGGCTATTGGACATCTTTTTGAACATTCACATCTTCCTTTACTGAATATTGATCAACTACTTTTACTAAGAATCGACCAATGAAACAAGTCAGTGATAGCGTTTTTGGTAGCCTTACCAATCAAATAAATTATTCAACCAGTTCGATTTTTTCTCGCACTGCTGTTTTATTTGGCCTGTTTTATCCCACACTGGCAACTTATATTCGCTACGACAGTTCAGTTCCAACGCACCATTCGCCGCTTTTTGGAAACCCAATGTCGTCACTTCTTTTGGCCATGGCAATTCCAGTCGCTCAGGGATACGTTGCTGCAAATATTCGGCGTAAACACGCAGAGCACCGCTTGAACCCGTCAACTTGGTAGATTTATTATCATCGCGCCCCAGCCAAACGGTTGTCACTTCCCGACCATCAACACCGACAAACCAACTATCACGGCTGTCATTACTGGTGCCCGTTTTACCTGCTAACGCCGCCCATGAGAATTGGCTTTGTAAGAAACGGCCAGTTCCTTGTGCAACACCTTGCTTCATTGCGTATGTAGTTAGCCATGCCGCTTGCTGATCAACAGCCTGAGCCGAACGAGGCAGTGATTGATAAATCACATTACCATCCATATCGATAACCGAACGCAATGCTGACAGTTTCGCGCGTTTACCCGAGTTTGTTACCGTCTGGTACATCTGTGCGACTTCATATGGCGTCAGAGAGAAAGAACCTAAGAACATAGATGGCACTGGGCGGATCTCATTTTTATCAACGCCGAGACGTTCTAGCGTATCAGAAACCTCAGGAATACCGAGTTCCATCCCCAAACGAACGGTTGGCACATTAAGAGATTTCGCTAGCGCTAGGTATAGAGGCACATCACCACGGAATTTACGGTCGAAATTACGTGGCGACCAAACGCTACCCTTACTGCCTTTCAAACTTAACGGCGTATCGTGAAGCGTGGTAGCGAGGTTGTATTTCTCTGGTTGCTCTAATGCCGTCAAGTAAATTGCAGGCTTCACTAACGAACCAATTGGACGACTCGCATTCAATGCTCGGTTAAAGCCCTCGTAGCCGACACGCTTACCACCAACCATGGCACGAATCTCGCCACTATGACGGTCAACCGCAACCGCTGCAGCTTCAAGTTCTTTACCTGCTCGCTTAGCCAACTCAGGTACCTTTTTCGCAATCGCTTGTTCTAGCTTACTTTGCGAAACAGGATCGAGAGACGTAAACAAACGTAACCCCGTTTCAGCTTTGAAGTTATCACCCACTTTTTCTTTCAGCTCAATATTCAGTTGCTGGAAATAAGCGGGCTGACGGCTTGCTATACGAGGTTTACTTTGCGTATCTAACGGACGATTGACTGCTTGTTCATACTGTTCAGAAGTCAGCATGTCTTGTTGCATCAAGAGGCGTAAAACTAGATCACGACGTGTTTTCGTGCGCTCAGGGTAACGAATTGGATTGTAGTAAGATGGCCCTTTAACCATACCCACCAGCATCGCAAGTTGGTCGATACGAAGCTCCTGGATTGGTTGTCCAAAGTAGTATCGTGATGCCAAAGCAAAGCCATGAATCGCATCCCCGCCACTTTGACCGAGATAAACTTCGTTGAGGTAAGCCTCAAGAATTCGATCTTTGCTGTATCGATAATCCAAAATCAGTGCGATATACGCTTCACGAACTTTACGCCATAACGTTTTATCGCGAGTTAAGAATAAGTTTTTTGCTAACTGCTGGGTCAGCGTACTGCCACCTTGTACGGTACGGCCTGCCTTGATGTTGGCAACAAGTGCACGACCAATCGCCAAAGGAGAGACTCCATCATGCTGGTAGAAATCACGATCTTCGGTCGCAAGAAGTGCATCGACAAGAATTTCAGGGAATTGATCACGACGTAGGAACAATCGTTGTTCGTTTTGATCTTTCTCCAGCATACCCAACATCTTAGGTTCAATACGCAAGTAACCTAAATCTCCTTTTGATTCGAGAGATTGAATGCGCGTTAAGCCGCTGCTTGAGAAATGCAACATCACGTGACGATCAGGCTCAGGGCCATCAGCAAATTCAAAAGGACGACGGATGAGCTCAATACGAGTGGAAGAGGAAGAGTATTCGCCAGGATAACGCGGTTGACTAACCTTACGGTAATTCAAAACATCTAGCTCGTTACGCATCTCTTTGATGGTAATGTTCTCACCCGGACTCAAATTGAGGATACGCGCATAAACGACAGTTGGCAGATCAAACAGCTGGCCGTCAAAGCGATCTTTCACCACACTATCAAGATAGATACCGACAAACAGCAACACCGCCGCAAGCGCTACACCCGCTTTCCAGCTAAATGACCAAATGATTTTAAGCCAAGACCGCTTGCCATTACTTGGCTTCTTCGATGGCGGTTTTCTCGGTCGCTTCGCACCGCTTTTCTTAGTGGCAGTCGTTTTACTTGACGTTGTTTTCTTGGCTGGTGCTCTTTTTGCACCGGGCTTTTTTGTATCAGTCATTATTCAATTGTCTTTTTGTTTTTGTTGTCGCTACATGAGTGGCAGGATCGTCAGGCCAAACGTGTTTTGGATATCGGCCTTTCATCTCTTTTTGCACTTCTTTGTAGCTTCCTGCCCAAAAGGCAGCTAAATCCGTTGTCACCTGAAGAGGCCGTTGTGCTGGAGAAAGTAACTCTAACACCAATCGCTTGCGACCTTGTGCCACCGTTGGAGAAGTGCTCTCTCCAAACACTTCTTGCATACGCACTGACAGCACAGGCTCATGACCAAATTGGTAACGAATGCGCTTTTTCGAACCTGTTGGTAAGCGATAATCTTCTGGCAACCACTCATCAATCTGTTGATTCAACGGCCAACCTAATCGAGCATTCAATGCTTCCACAAGGTTCACTTTCGCCAAATCTTTCACCGATGAAACCGTGCTCATGTACGGCTCTAGCCACTCTTCTAGGCCATTAAGCAAACTGGTCTCATCAAAACTTGGCCAGGCTTGCTCAGGTAACCATTCCACTGCGCAGCGAATACGTTCTAACAAATTTTCCGCTGCCGACGTCCAGTTTAGACTCTGTAAGCCCTGACGGCGGACATAAGTGAGTAAAGCTTGTGTCATTTTTTCTTTACCCGGACTAGGCAAGGCTTCACGCTTAATCACCAGTTGACCAAGTTTGATTTGGCGTTCAGCAATCAAACGGCCTTTTTTCTCATCCCAATCAACCAACTCAGCCGTAGTAAAAAGGTGCTCGAACATTTCTTGTAATGCATTGATATCTAAGTCACAAGCTAGGTTAATTTGGCTTGAGTTAGAATGCGAGCGCATCAAATCAATCGCAACTAAGTAATCACAACCACCGAGTGTCTCTTCTGGTCGACACTCAGCACCATGCCCGTTCGACAAAGTAAAACGACCATATTGGTTAACACGCTGCTGCGCAATGCGATCGGGGAAAGCTAAGCTCAATACTAACGCTAGCACTCGCTCATCAACATCAGGTAGGCTGAATACTATATCCAGTTTGTGCGCCAGCGCTTGAGATCGCTTGTGCAATATAGCTTTCTTTGCATGTGTACCACTTACCCAGCGATGTAGACTATGCGCGATGTTAGTCACATTGCGCTCGGGCTCTTCAATTAGGGCGACCGCAGCCAAAGCGGTATTTAGCATTTTTTCACTGCACTGCTGTGCTTGAATCAGCATTGCTGCTGAGCGCGGCTCTACACCAAGAGCGTGGGCCGTTTTACCTGCAGAAGTGAGTTGGCCTTGCTCGGTAAGTAACCCTAAAGAAATCAACAGCTGTTTAGCCTGAGCAAGCGATGCTGAAGAAGGAATATTCAACCATTTAAGCTCTGCGATATCCCCTGCTCCCCAGAATGATAGTTCCATGACCAAGCTTGCTAAATCTGAGTGCAGGATTTCTGGTTGGGGAACTTGCGGTTGCTGCTTGAATTGGCTTTCCGAATACAACCGGACGCAAATGCCCTCTTCAATACGACCGGCACGACCTGCCCGTTGAATTGCCGACGATTGAGCAATTCGAACTTGTTCGAGACGCGTTAAACCGTTTTTCAAATCAAATCGTGCAACTCGTTCTAATCCTGAATCGACCACTAAGCGAATACCTTCAATGGTTAAAGACGTTTCCGCAATGTTGGTAGCCAACACAATTTTTCGTTTACCAGATGTCGTAGGAGCAATAGCTTTTTGTTGCTCGGCAAAGCTCAATTGACCATATAAAGGGCAAACTTCCACAGTATTAGGAAGGTGTGACAAACGTTCCGCGACCTGCTTAATTGCCCCAACGCCGGGCAGAAAGGCGAGCAACGACCCTGTTTCTTTCTGAATTAGACTTTCAATCGTCCTTGCCATTGATGTGGGCAAATGATCATTTGTACCCAGAGGTAAATAACGCGTTTCCACCTCAAAACTTCGCCCTTCAGACTCAATATATTCAGCCTCTGGCAACAAGGTTTGTAAGGCATCTTGGTCAAGCGTAGCTGACATCACGACCAGCTTGAGGTCGTCTCTCAACGCTTCTTGAACCTCTAAACTAAAGGCCAATGCCGTATCAGCATGAATACTTCGCTCATGAAACTCATCAAAGATCAGCAGGTCGATGCCATCTAACTCTGGGTCATTTTGGATCATCCGAGTCATGATCCCTTCCGTTACAATTTCAAGTTGCGTATTTTTACTTACCTTCGTCTCACCACGTACACGATAACCAACTCGATCTCCAACTTGTTCCCCCAACTGCTGTGCTAGATAACGCGCAATATTACGAGCCGCTAAACGTCTTGGTTCTAGCATGATGATTTTGCCCGTGACGGTTTGGCTTTGAAGAAGCTTTAGAGGAAAGAATGTCGACTTACCGGCACCCGGCGCAGCTTTTAAGATCACTTGATGTTGATGATTAACCGCAGCAAGTAATTGCGGCATCACGGCTTCAATCGGCAATTGTGACAAAGGAAATACCTTGTGTTGTAATGTTGGCAACATTGTACATAAAAACAGTCCCCCCTAAAGAAGCAAAATGCATTTCGAACCTACTCTAGAGTCAGCGACTCTGCTCAAACGCTACAAACGCTTTCTTGCCGATATCGAATTGGATAACGGCGAAGTTCGCACTATCCACTGTGCCAATACTGGTGCAATGACAGGCTGCGCCACACCAGGCAACAAAGTTTGGTACTCCACTTCTGATAACCCTAAGCGCAAATACCCCAATAGTTGGGAGCTCAGTGAAACACAACAGGGCCATAAAATCTGTATTAACACCGCTCGAGCTAACCAACTTGCCGTAGAAGCAATTGAAAATAATGTCATTTCAGAACTGTGTGGGTATGACAAACTTCAAACTGAAGTGAAATATGGCAATGAAAATAGTCGAATTGATATCTTGCTCAGCGCAAGTGACAAATCAAAGTGTTATATAGAAGTGAAAAGCGTCACGCTGTTGGATGAAGAAAGCGCATCCGGCCAAGGCTATTTCCCTGATGCCGTGACTACTCGAGGACAAAAGCACCTGCGAGAGCTCACAGAAATGGCACAAACTGGAAGTAGAGCCATACTTTTATTCACTGTTTTACATTCAGGTATTGAAAAAGTATCTGCGGCGCACCATATAGACGCGAAATATTCAACTTTACTAAAACAAGCACAAGACGCTGGAGTGGAAGTTCTCTGCTACAAAGCTGAACTGAGCAATACTGAAGTCAAGCTAATCTCTGCTATTGAATTTATCAATTAAGAGAAAAAATGATGTCATCTTCACAATGACGATAAGTTTGCAATTCAGTAATTGCCTGCACCGCCTCTTTTTGCTATAGATACCCGCCTTAAATTGACTGCAAAGCAGTTGACTAGGTGTAAGTAGGAGATGCTGTATGCCAGAATCAAAGAAGAAAACGATAGGCATCCTAGCCATTGCCGGTGTGGAGCCATATCAGGAAAAGCCTGGTGAAGAGTACATGTCACCAGAACAGGTTGAACACTTTACGAAAATCTTAACAGCTTGGCGTAATCAGCTCAGGGAAGAAGTCGATCGCACTGTACACCATATGCAGGACGAAGCAGCAAACTTCCCAGATCCAGTTGACCGTGCTTCTCAAGAGGAAGAGTTCAGCTTAGAACTGCGTAACCGTGACCGTGAGCGTCGCCTGATCAAGAAGATCGAAAAAACACTAGATAAAATCACTGAAGAAGATTTCGGCTTCTGTGAATCATGTGGTGTTGAAATTGGTGTTCGTCGCCTTGAAGCGCGTCCAACCGCAGACCTTTGTATCGACTGTAAAACACTTGCAGAGATCAAAGAGAAACAAATGCAAGGTTAATCAACCAAGCATGATGATTATTGAAAGGGAGCTCAGGCTCCCTTTTTGTTTTGGCTTAGCTTTATTAGAATAATTTCGAGATACACGCATGACACGCTATGTAGGTCGATTCGCACCATCCCCTTCTGGGCCATTACATTTTGGATCGTTAGTAGCTGCGCTCGGCAGCTACTTTCAAGCGAAAGCCAATCACGGAGATTGGTTGGTACGTATCGAAGACCTTGATCCACCGAGAGAAATGCCGGGAGCTTCTGACGAGATTCTAAGTGCACTACGCGCTTACCATTTGCACTGGGACGGCAACGTCGTATACCAAAGCGAACGTCATCACTTATACCAAACACAAATCGATGCTTGGTTAAAGAATGGCGACGCTTATTATTGCCAATGTACTCGCAAGCAAATTAAAGAACACGGCGGCTATTATCCGGGAACATGTCGAGATAAAGGCTTGAAAGAAGGCGCGATTCGCCTAAAAATGACCAAACCTATCGCTGATTTTCTCGATAAGAAACAAGGCACCATGACGATTCCAGAAGCTCTAGTAAATGAAGATTTCATTATTAAACGTCGAGATGGATTATTTGCCTATAATCTTGCGGTAGTATTAGATGACATCGACCAAGGGGTTACCGAAGTCGTTCGTGGTGCGGATTTAATTGAGCCCACAGGTCGTCAAATCAGCTTGTACCAAATACTTGGGCAACCAGAAGTAAGCTATTTACACTTACCGTTAGCGATGGATTCAAACGGTAATAAGCTGTCAAAACAAAACCATGCGACGGCTATTGATGTCGACAATCCGAAGCCAGCTCTGCTGCATGCCATGACATTTTTAGGCTTTGATATACCTGACGATGTAAAAGGCGCAAACCTTGAAGAAATACTGCGTTGGGGTTGCGAAAATTGGCACTTAGAACAGCTTCCAGCAGAGATCGAGATCACACCGTGATTCTCAAATGGCACTGCGTAGGCTATCATTAGCCGCAAAATTGGCCCTCGAGGCGTAGAAACTAACCAAAGCAAGATTGGATTAAACCCAGTTATTGCCAGATGCACATGAATACAAACGACTATACACCAAGCGAATCTGCCATGATCCCAGAACTCGCTCTTAATGTAATTACTCGTGAAGAGCACAACATCTCGCGTAAGCATATCAGTGACAATGCACTGAAAGTGCTATACCGACTGAACGGTGCCGGTTTCGATGCTTATCTTGTAGGTGGCGGGGTTCGAGACTTACTGCTTGGACAAAAACCAAAAGACTTTGATATTGCAACGAACGCGACACCAGAGCAGATCAAACAGTTATTTAGAAACTGCCGTTTGATCGGTCGTCGCTTCCGTCTCGCACACATTATGTTTGGTCGAGACATCATCGAAGTTGCAACGTTCCGTGGTCACCACCAAGAGCAACAGAACAAAAGTATCTCCCAGCAATCGAAAGAAGGGATGCTACTTCGCGACAACGTATACGGCACCGTAGATGAAGATGCCGAACGTCGCGACTTCACGATTAACTCGATGTACTACAACATTGCAGACTACTCAATTCACGATTATGCGCGTGGTATTGAAGATCTAGAAGATCGCCTTATTCGCCTGATCGGTGACCCAGAAACCCGTTACCGCGAAGACCCAGTACGTATGCTGCGTGCAGTTCGCTTTGCGGTGAAATTGGACTTCGATATCGAAGAAGATACCGCGGCACCAATCGAAGAGATGGCACCACTACTACGTGATATTCCATCGGCACGTCTGTTCGAGGAATCACTGAAACTGCTTCAGTCTGGGTATGGGCTAGAAACCTACCATTTATTGCGTGAATACAACTTATTCCAACAGTTGTTCCCTGCAATTTCAGAGCACTTCACTGAAGATTATGAATCTCACACTGAGCAAATGCTTGATTTAGTGTTGGATTCAACCGATATGCGCATCGAAGAAGGTAAGCGTATTAACCCTGCCTTTATGTTTGCTGCAATGCTGTGGTACCCACTGTGTGCAATGGCAGACAAACTCATGGAACAGCGTAATCTGTGCCATTACGATGCCATCATGGAAGCAAGCAACATCATTCTTGATGACCAAGTACGTTCAATCGCCATTCCGCGCCGTCATACCGCGACCATACGCGAGATTTGGCAGCTGCAATTACGTCTTCCACGTCGCAATGGTAAACGTGCTTTCCGCCTGATGGAGCTCAATAAATTTAGAGCTGGCTTTGATTTTCTTGAAATGCGCGGTGAAATTGAAGGCGGCGACACTCAGAAGCTTGCTAAGTGGTGGGAAACTTTCCAAAATGCTGGCCGAGAAATGCGCCAAGCCATGGCGGCAGACCTAGATGGCCAAGCACCAAAAACAGGCCAACGACGTCGTAAAACCTATCGCAAGAAAAAGAGTAAACCAAACTCATGATCACAGCGTACATTGCGGTAGGCAGTAACTTGGCTGATCCCGTCAGCCAAGCTAAATTAGCGATTGAAGCACTGAAGACCCTGCCTAAAACAGAGTTTATTCAAGCTTCTTCGCTATACAGCAGCACACCAATGGGTCCGCAAAACCAGCCGGATTACATCAATGCGGTTGTGGCAATTAAAACCAATTTGACGCCACTTGAACTGCTCGATTGCACCCAAGCAATAGAGCAAGAGCAAGGGCGTGTCCGTAAAGACGAGCGTTGGGGACCAAGAACCTTGGATCTCGACATCGTGTTATACGGCAATGAGGTGATTGATTCCGAAAGACTGACAGTTCCACATTATGGAATGAGAGAGCGCGAGTTCGTACTCTACCCTCTTGCGGAAATTGCACCAAGTTTACAACTCCCAGACGGGATCGAGGTGTCGTCACTACTTGAAAAAGTAGATCGCAACGGCCTCAATATTTGGCAGTCATAGCCAACTCCTAGTGAGGATAAAACAATGAAAAAAATGACCATTAACGACCTGATTAAGTGGAAGCAAGAAGGTCGTAAATTTGCTACTTCAACTGCATACGATGCAAGCTTTGCCCAACTTTTCGAAAGCCAAGAAATGCCAGTTTTACTGGTAGGTGACTCTCTAGGCATGGTTCTGCAAGGTAAGACCGATACGTTACCTGTTACTGTTGAAGATATTGCTTATCACACTCGCTGTGTACGCGCTGGTAGCCCGAATTGTCTTTTGATGGCTGATATGCCATTCATGAGCTATGCAACGCCAGAGCAAGCGTGTGAGAACGCAGCAGTACTCATGCGTGCTGGCGCAAATATGGTAAAAATTGAAGGCGGCGACTGGTTAGTAGATACCGTAAAAATGCTAACGGAACGCGCGGTACCAGTCTGTGCACACTTGGGCCTAACACCACAATCTGTAAACATCTTTGGTGGTTACAAAGTGCAAGGTCGCGATCAAGAAAAAGCCGATCGTATGGTAAAAGATGCATTAGCACTGCAAGAAGCCGGCGCTCAAATTGTTTTACTCGAGTGTGTTCCAGCTGAATTGGCAGCTCGTATTACTCAAGTACTTGATGTACCAGTAATTGGCATCGGTGCAGGTAACGTAACGGACGGTCAAATCCTAGTTATGCACGATATGTTCGGAATTTCGGCGAACTACATGCCAAAGTTCTCGAAAAACTTCCTTGCTGAAACAGGCGATATGCGTACAGCTGTGGCAAAATACATGGCAGACGTTGAAAGCGCAGTGTTCCCAGACGACGCTCATACTATTGCCTAGAGGATAAATGCATGCACACTTTTGCAGAAATCTCAGCCATTCGTGAACAGATCAAGACGTTCAAACGTGAAGGTCGTAAAGTTGCGTTTGTCCCAACCATGGGCAACCTACACGAAGGCCATCTAACACTGGTTCGTAAAGCACGCGAGTACGCCGATGTCGTTGTGGTAAGCATCTTTGTCAACCCGATGCAGTTTGAACGTGCAGACGATTTAAATAACTACCCTCGTACACTTGAAGAAGATCTTAACAAGCTCAGCGGTGAAGGCGTCGAGTTGGTATTCACACCGACACCAGAGATCATTTACCCTGAAGGCTTAGATAAACAGACTTTTGTCGATGTGCCTGGGCTTTCTACGATTCTTGAAGGCGCTTCTCGTCCGGGCCATTTCCGTGGCGTGACGACTATCGTAAATAAGTTATTCAACATCGTTCAACCTGATGTAGCTTGCTTTGGTGAGAAAGATTTCCAACAGCTTGCTGTTATTCGTAAGATGGTTGATGATCTAGCAATGGACATCGAAATCGTAGGTGTCGCAACCGTTCGTGAAATGGACGGCCTTGCAATGAGCTCTCGCAATGGCCTGCTAACGATTGATGAGCGTCAACGCGCACCTGTTTTAGCACGTACTATGCGCTGGATCAGTAGCGCGATGCGTGGTGGTCGTGACGATTACGCTTCAGTGATTGAAGATGCGAATGATCAATTACGCGCTGCCGGTTTGCAGCCAGATGAAATCTTCATTCGTGATGCTCGCACACTTCAAGCAATCACAACAGAGACCACTCAAGCCGTGATCTTGATGTCTGCCTTCTTAGGTAAAGCACGCCTCATCGACAACCAAACTGTTGATATGGCGGTAGAAGCTAAAGAAGAAGAATCTAGCGAAGCGAATTTAGCAAACGCTGAATAAACGAAATTCGCAAATAAAAAGGTCGGCACTAAGCCGACCTTTTTTGTATCCCTCTTACGCATAAACGCCACTCAAACCTTCCGGACGAGTTTTAAACCGCTTATGCAGCCACATCCAAGCTGGCACGTCTCTTCTTATCATGCCTTCAAGTTCTTGATTTAAGATACTTGCCGCTTTGACTGGATTACGGCGCTCGAAACGTCCACTGAGATCTTCACCAATATAGAGCGTGTAGTGAGAATGTTCACTGACCGTAACCCCTGACATCACTGCACATTTTGTCGCATCAATAAGCACACTTGATCCTGCAGTACTCGCGGCTTGCTCAACAGCGAAAAACGGGGCGAAGACCGAATTTTTAACACCGTAATCATGGTCAGGTAAGTACCACAGTCGCTGACCGTTTTTCAGCACTTTAAGCATTGATTTAACGTCTTTCCGGTCAATCATTTGATGGCCGCAACGCGTGCGTCCTCGATGCTGAACAAACTCATAAACAGGGTTTGAATTCGGTCGATAAACACCATAGCCTTTGGCAAATTGACTAAAAATACGCGCCGTCATTTCCAAATTTAGGTGATGACTGCAAACCACCAGTACACCACGCCCATTTTTCTCTTGTTCCAGTAAACGCTCTTTTCCAACCACCTTGGCTAGACGCTTCACTCGCCACTCAGGCCAAAACCAAGCCATTCCGGTCTCGATCAGCGCCATCCCTGTGTATTTAAAGTTTGTCTTTACCAGTACATCGCATTCTTGAGCGCTGTATTCGGGAAAGCAGAGTTTTAAATTTTGCTTTGCAATGCCTTTACGGCGCTTCATGGCCAGCATCGCAAGCGAACCAATGCCCCTACCTAACAAACGTAAGGCTGAGTATGGAAGCAGATTGACAATCAGCGCCAACAGACCAAAGGCGAACCAAACAGACCAATATTTAGGAAGAAGCAATTTAAAAGAGAAAGATGGAGAGGGGACAATATTCATGGCTTCACTCATTTACAACAAATGAATCAAACCTAACATGTTAAAAGTCGAAAAATTGTATGGGAATGTATTGGTGTGCATTAAGAAAGGGCAGCTCTCATGGCTGCCCTTTGAATGTGTTGTTAAGGTTAACTTCTTAACCCAATCCCCTTAGTCACTAGATAGTGAGCCACCGCGTAGAGCGCAACCACAAAGACGATCAATACGCTAAACGACGTAACGATACCCACATCAGACACACCAAGGAAACCATAACGGAAAGCGTTCACCATGTAGACGATTGGATTTAGCTTAGAGACTCCTTGCCAAAATTCAGGCAATAGACTGATGGAGTAAAAAACACCGCCAAGATAAGTCAGCGGAGTCAGAACGAACGTAGGGATAATCGAGATATCATCAAACGTTTTCGCATAAACCGCATTAATTAAGCCACCAAGTGAAAATACCACTGACGTCATAAAGACGGTCGCAATGATGATGCCCCAGTGATCGACTTGCAAATCAACAAAGAAGAGCGAAACAAACGTGACAATCGTTCCGACTAATAGGCCACGTACGACGCCGCCCATCACAAAGCCGAGAATGATGATGTAGTTCGGCACTGGCGCCACTAACAATTCCTCGATGTTTCTTTGGAATTTGGAACTAAAGAAAGAGGAAGCCACATTCGAGTACGAGTTCGTGATCACCGACATCATGATCAAACCCGGAACAATGTATTCCATGTAACTAAAGCCGTTCATGTCACCGATGCGAGAGCCAATCAAGTTACCGAAAATAATGAAATACAACGTCATCGTAATCGCAGGTGGTACCAAAGTTTGCACCCAAATACGCGTAAAACGGTTCACTTCTTTTGTAACTAGGCTACAAAAAGCCGTCCAATACAATTGGTACATTATTGGTTACCTCCACGTACGATACTGACAAACAACTCTTCCAAACGGTTCGCTTTGTTTCGCATAGACAGCACTTTTACGCCTAGATCAGATAATTGGTTAAACACCGAGTTCAACCCTTGGCTCTTATCTAATTCGATTTCCAATGAACCATTGACCATCGATTGGCTACTTACCCCTTGAAGTGCTGGCACTTCACCGTCGAACTCAATATCTAGGATAAAAGTTTCTACCGTCAATTTACCCAACAGCGCCTTCATGGTCGTATTTTCAATCAGTTCACCTTTGTTGATGATACCGATATTACGACACAGCATTTCTGCTTCTTCCAAGTAGTGCGTGGTCAAGATGATGGTAATGCCCTGCTCTTGGTTGATCTCCTTTAAGAAGTCCCACATTGAACGACGCAGTTCAATATCCACCCCTGCGGTTGGTTCATCAAGGATCAGCAATTGAGGCTCGTGCATTAGAGCTCGCGCAATCATCAAACGACGCTTCATACCACCAGACAAGTTACGCGCACGTTCCTTACGTTTCTCCCATAAGTCGAGTTTGGTCAGGTACTTTTCTGCACGCTCTTTAGCTAGCGCTTTTGAAACCCCATAATAACCCGCTTGCTGCATGACAATCTGTTCGACAGTTTCAAATTGGTTGAAGTTGAATTCTTGAGGAACCAAACCTAGGTTTTGCTTCGCCAATTCAAGATGCGTATCAATGTCATACCCAAACACCTTAGTGGTGCCAGATGTCTTGTTGACTAAAGAAGAGATAATGCCAATGGTGGTTGATTTACCAGCCCCATTCGGCCCAAGAAGTGCGTAAAAGTCACCTTTCTTTACTTGTAAGCTGATGCCCTTCAACGCTTCAAATCCGCCCGCATAGGTCTTGCGAAGCTGTTCAATTTCTAATGCGTACATTGCGTAATACTTGCCATCTGTTGATGAATCGTGAATGCCAATACCAAATGGGGAAACTGCTGTCGGCGTCATAACCGACTATCGGTATTGCACTAAAGTTGAATTAGTTTATCGTTGAATAACGATGAATACAAATAAACCTTTCTATAAAATTAGAAATACCTATCTTTTATGATTCTTAATCACTCAATCTAAAAACAATAAAAAGCGCTCCCAGAACCCCAGCAGCGCTTAGTTAAAAGAGACTGTTGATTAAAGCGTCAGCATTTGATGCTCATCAGTTTCAACATGCCTGATAGCCGCATTGAGCGCTTCATAGCGGAACTTGTATGTATTCGCATCCGGCACTAAATCAATCACATGGAATTTCTCTAGTTGCTCACGAGTACGTTGGTTAGGACACAACAAGTACACTTCACAGTTCGCGTCTAAAGCATCTTTAATGGCGTTTTCCAAAGCCAAGCCGACCGTCACATCAATCATAGGGACATCTGTTAAGTCGAGGATCATGACCTCATAGTCAGAAATGCTCGAGTGTTGACGAGAGATCGCTTTAGAAACACTAAAGATCATCGGACCGGACAGATAGAAGAACAACACTTTACCATTAGCTCTGTCCAACAAGCCTCTTTCGCTATCGGTCAGTGGTACATCGTCTTCATCAGCATCACTGATGGCTTTAACTTGGCGTGCTTGCTCACGACTCAAGCGTTCAATGATGATGATATTAGAAATAAATACCCCTAGCCCTACAGCCACAATCAAATCGACAAATACTGTCAGCAGCATGACGCCATACATGACCGCCATCCCCGGAAAGCTCACCTTATGGGCACGTTGGATAAAGCTCCAATCCAGAATATTAAAGCCAACATAAACCGCAATACCGGCTAATACAGCCATCGGAATGGGTTCAGTCAAACCGCTAGCGACCAACACCACCAGCGCGAGAATCAGCGCACGAATCACACCGGATAACGGTGAGCGAGCGCCAACTTGGATGTTGGTCACCGTTCCCATCGTCGCCCCCGCACCTGGCAGAGCGCCAAACAACCCAGAAATCATGTTCGCCAAACCTTGGCCACGCAGTTCCTTGTCTGAATCATGCTCTTTACGCGTGAGTGAGTCACCAATAACCGCTGTCAATAAGGTATCAATACAACCTAACGTACCCAATACCAATGCATCGATGACCATTTCGGTAAACATCGCAGGATCGATATGTGGCACCACCAAAGAAGGTAAACCTGCTGGGATTTCACCAATTCGGCGAATATCATCGGCATCAAAGACAAAGACAGAAAGTAACGTTACCGCCACAAGAGCCACCAGCTGCGCTGGCACGTATCTGCGATATTGCTTAGGGAAGAAGAACAAGATACCCAACGTCAACAAACCTAAAAACAGTTCGCTGAACTTAAGATTAGAAATCGTATCTGGCAGAGCCGATAGTGTCCCTATCACACCGCCAGATGGCGCAGCATGGCCAAGTAAAGGCGACAACTGCAAGATAATGAGAATGACACCAATACCCGACATAAAGCCGGAGATAACACTGTATGGCATTAACGTTACGTATTTACCAAGCTTTAATGTACCGAGCACAATTTGGAACGCGCCCGCCATCATCACCACGGTAAAGGTCATGGCCATGCCCGTTTCTGGGTATTTGGCCACCATACTGGTTAATACCGCTGTCATGATCACCGTCATGGGACCGGTTGGCTCAGAAATAAGTGTATTGGAACCACCAAACAGTGAAGCAAATAACCCCACCATGATCGCGCCCCATAAACCAGCTTCTGCACCAGCTCCTGAAGCCACACCAAATGCTAATGCGAGAGGAAGTGAAATGATGGCCGTTGTGACACCACCAAACAGATCCCCTTTGAGGTTGATATCCTTAAAGCGACTACCGAACACGAATTTGCTCCCTGCATTAAAAAGACAAAATGCCATCAATCTAACAAATATTTCGCTAAAGAAATAAACGAAAAAAAGCCACGACCAAATTGGGCTTATTTGCTTACTGAATGATGGCTGCATATTTTATGATTTTCACAGCGAGAACTAGTCAGACGAGTCATCTTGAGTGAATATTTAACGGGATCGAAATTGTAACATTGTGTATAGTTACAGCGCTGATCGCTTAGTAAGCACTAGGGAGTGGTTGGTTTTTTTAATTTTAGGGAAGTAGATGTCAGATGCCGGAAATTAAACAATTATTCGAAAATAACTCGAAATGGTCAGAAGAAATAAAATCTGATCGTCCAGAATATTTCGCAAAACTAGCGGAAGGTCAGAAACCAGACTTTCTTTGGATTGGTTGTTCAGACAGTCGCGTTCCAGCAGAGCGACTAACGGGACTTTTCTCAGGCGAGTTATTTGTTCACCGAAACGTTGCTAACCAGGTCATCCACACCGACCTAAACTGCCTCTCTGTCGTGCAATACGCCGTCGACGTACTCAAAGTAAAGCACATCATCGTTTGTGGTCATTATGGTTGTGGTGGTGTGAATGCCGCAATTGATAACCCTCAACTCGGCCTTATCAACAACTGGTTACTTCACATCCGTGATCTTTACTTTAAGCACCGCGCTTACCTTGACCAAATGCCTCTTGACGATCGCGCCGATAAACTAGGTGAAATCAACGTAGCCGAGCAAGTATATAACTTGGGTAACTCAACCATCATGCAAAACGCATGGGAACGCGGTCAGGATGTTGAAATTCATGGAGTGGTGTACGGCATTGAAGATGGTCGTCTTGAGTACTTAGGGATTCGTTCAAATTCAAAAGAGACCGTGGAAGCGTCTTACCAAAAAGCGCTCTCGACCATTCTTAACGATGACAACAAATTGTTATGTCGCGATTAATCATCACAAATAAATCGTCAACAAGATAAATAAAAAACGCCCATTTAAGATGGGCGTTTTTTTAATTCTAAAACTGGCGACAGAAATTATTCCTGCGGAACCACTTTACCAATAAATGGTAGGTGACGATATTTCTGAGCGTAATCAATACCAACACCAACAACAAACTCATCTGGAATAGAGAAACCAGCCCAATCAACCGGAACTTCTACTTCACGGCGAGATGGCTTATCAAGCAGCGTACAGATAGCGATAGATTTTGGTTCACGTAGAGACAGGATTTCACTGATTTTGTTTAACGTGTTACCTGTATCAATGATGTCTTCTACGATCAGTACATCTTTGCCTTTAATGTCGTCATCAAGGTCTTTCAAGATACGTACATCACGTGAGCTTTCCATCGTGTTACCGTAGCTAGAAGCGGTCATAAAATCGACTTGGTGAGTCAGTTCGATAGCACGTGCTAAGTCAGCCATAAATACAAATGAACCACGTAGCAAACCAACCAATACCAGATCTTCACTGCCTTGGTAATGTTCTGTAATTTGCTTACCTAATTCACGAATTCGATCCTGAACTTCTTGCTCAGAAATCATCACTTCTATTGTATGTTTCATACTGTGCTCAATTTTCTTTGTGGGTTGAGGTTGGTCGTACGCAAACGATCACCTTATCTTGCGGCGTGTAGTGTAACACCCCACTCAGTAGGTGGAAAGTCGCATCCCATTCCATTGAATTCTTGGATGAAAGTCTTAGTTTTCGGATTTATCTAGTTGAATGAATCATCAATAATGACATTACTGTCTATAAATTGGGCATCAGATGTTGACCTTGCACATATGCACCATTACACTCATCAATGCTTTAAGCAACTATTAAAATAATCAATTAGGGGGTTACCCCCAAATAATATCAACTCAATGGCAAGGAAAAGAATATGGACTCAATAGCTAAGAGACCTCGCACTAGGCTTTCCCCTTTAAAACGTAAACAGCAACTAATGGAAATCGCTCTTGAAGTGTTTGCTCGTCGCGGTATTGGCCGTGGTGGTCACGCAGACATTGCTGAAATTGCACAAGTTTCTGTTGCAACAGTATTTAATTACTTCCCAACTCGTGAAGATTTGGTTGATGAAGTACTGAACCACGTTGTACGTCAGTTCTCAAACTTCCTTTCGGATAACATCGACTTAGACCTTCACGCACGTGAAAACATCGCCAACATCACAAACGCAATGATCGAACTTGTTAGCCAAGATTGCCACTGGCTAAAAGTATGGTTCGAATGGAGCGCATCAACACGTGATGAAGTATGGCCATTGTTCGTGACAACTAACCGCACTAACCAACTGTTGGTGCAAAACATGTTCATTAAAGCAATTGAACGTGGGGAAGTTTGTGACCAACATGAACCGGAACACTTGGCGAATCTGTTCCACGGTATTTGTTACTCTATTTTCGTTCAAGCAAACCGCTCTAAGAGCGAAGCCGAGCTAACGAACCTAGTAAGCGCATATTTAGATATGCTATGCATCTACAACCGTGAACATCACTAAAAAATAATTAGGCTTAAAAAAGCAAAGGCTGATACTTAGGTATTGGCCTTTTTTCGTTTTCGGGAAACGGGAAACGGGAAACGGGAAACGGGAAATATTTTGTCTTTCTGGGAACAAACTCTGCCAACTCGGTTTAGATACAATTGCCTTCGATTAACCTTCCAACGAACACCTCTCGATTTTTAGAGCGAAGCGTTCGCGACTCTCGAAGCGCAGCGTTACATAGAACAGCCTGTTCTCGCCTCTCAAGCTCCGCGCACAAAAAAACCGCTGACGAATCAGCGGTTTTTATCATTCAACGTTCAAGAAAAATTACTTTTTCTTTTTAACTGCTTTTTTGTTTGGAAGGTCAGTGATTGAACCTTCAAATACTTCAGCAGCTAGACCCACAGACTCGTGTAGAGTTGGGTGAGCGTGGATAGTTAGTGCGATATCTTCAGCATCACAACCCATCTCGATCGCTAGGCCGATTTCACCAAGTAGTTCACCACCGTTAGTACCAACGATAGCGCCACCGATTACGCGGTGAGTTTCTTTATCGAAGATTAGCTTAGTCATACCGTCTGCACAGTCAGATGCGATTGCACGACCTGATGCTGCCCATGGGAATGTCGCCACTTCGTAGTTGATGCCTTCTGCTTTCGCTTCTTTCTCAGTCTTACCAACCCATGCCACTTCTGGCTCAGTGTAAGCGATTGAAGGAATAACTTTAGGATCGAAGTAGTGCTTCTTACCAGAGATAACTTCTGCGGCTACGTGGCCTTCATGCACACCTTTGTGAGCAAGCATTGGTTGGCCAACTACGTCGCCGATTGCGTGGATGTGAGGAACGTTAGTACGCATTTGCTTATCAACGTTGATAAAGCCGCGCTCGTCCACTTCAATGCCCGCTTTTTCAGCATCGATAAGCGCACCGTTTGGTACACGACCGATAGCAACAAGAACCGCATCGTAACGCTCAGCTTCTGCTGGCGCTTTTTTGCCTTCCATTGAAACGTAGATACCGTCTTCTTTCGCTTCAACTGCAGTTACTTTCGTCTCAAGCATTAGCTTGAACTTGTCTTTAATACGCTTAGTGAAGACTTTAACGATGTCTTTATCCGCCGCTGGGATAACTTGGTCAAACATCTCTACTACGTCTACTTTAGAACCTAGTGAGTGGTAAACCGTACCCATTTCTAGACCGATGATACCACCACCCATGATAAGCAGTTTTTCTGGTACTTCTTTCAGCTCTAGCGCATCCGTTGAATCCCAAATACGTGGGTCTTCATGTGGGATGAATGGCAGTTTGATTGGGCGAGAACCCGCAGCAATGATAGCGTTGTCGAAGTTAACCGTTGTTGCTTCGCCTTCGCCTTCTACAAGGATAGAGTTAGGGCTTGTGAACTTACCGTAGCCGTTTACTACAGTAACGTTACGCATCTTAGCCATACCGCTAAGACCGCCAGTCAGTTGGTTTACAACTTTCTCTTTCCAGATACGGATTTTGCTGATGTCTGTTTGTGGTTCGCCAAACACAACACCGTGCTCAGCCATCGCTTTCGCTTCTTCGATAACTTTTGAAACGTGAAGAAGTGCTTTAGATGGAATACAACCAACGTTTAGACATACACCGCCAAGAGTGCTGTAACGTTCAACTAGTACTGTTTCTAGACCTAAGTCCGCACAACGGAATGCAGCTGAGTAACCAGCAGGACCAGAACCAAGTACAACAACTTGGGCTTTAATTTCTTTGCTCATTGTGACCTCTTGTAGTCATTATCCCTAACAGGCTGAGTAGATGTTCTTAAATTATTAGGCTTTCAAACGGTCAATATTTTACAGAGATGTTAACAGTGTGAAAGCAGCTTTAAGTTAGCCTGTGAGCTAGACAACAATTCATCTTTCAGTTTCTGAACGATGGAAGAAATTGTCGTCTAAAAATAGTCTTTTATATAAAGAATTAAGGTGACCCGAAAGTCACCTTAACTATTACTTTCTCAATTACAGTACTAGACGACGAATGTCTGATAGTGCACCGTTTAAGAAAGTAATGAAGCGTGCACCTTCTGCACCATCGATCACACGGTGGTCGTATGATAGAGACAGTGGAAGCTGTAAACGTGGTTCGAACTCTTTACCGTTCCACACTGGCTTCATTTCAGATTTAGATACACCTAGGATACCAACTTCTGGCGCGTTTACGATTGGCGTAAACGCTGTACCGCCGATACCGCCAAGGCTAGAGATTGTGAAACAACCGCCTTGCATATCAGCTGCAGTTAGCTTACCAGCACGTGCTTTCTTCGATACTACCATCAATTCTTCAGATAGCTCGTAGATGCCTTTCTTGTTCACGTCTTTAAATACAGGAACAACAAGGCCGTTTGGCGTATCGACTGCGATACCTACGTTCACGTACTTCTTAAGAATGATGCTTTCGCCATCTTCAGAAAGTGAAGAGTTAAACGCTGGGAATGCTTCTAGTGCTTTCGCTACCGCTTTCATGATGAACACAAGAGGAGTGATCTTCATGCCAGTGTCTTTCTTCGCTTCGATTGCGTTCTGTTCTTTACGGAATGCTTCTAGCTCAGTGATGTCAGCGTTATCCCACTGTGTAACGTGAGGAATCATCACCCAGTTACGGTGTAGGTTTGCACCAGAGATCTTCTTGATCTTAGACAGCTTCTGAACTTCAGTTTCGCCGAACTTGCTGAAGTCAACTTTTGGCCAAGGTAGTAGACCAAGCGCTGCACCGTCGCCTTTGCCAGATGCTGCTGCACCTGCGCCAGACTCAAGACGCTTAAGCGCATCTTTAACGTAAGCTTGAACGTCTTCTTTCAGGATACGGCTCTTACGACCAGTACCTTTAACCTTAGATAGGTTGACGCCAAATTCACGAGCTAGACGACGAACAACTGGAGATGCGTGTGCGTAGTCACCGTTCTCTTGGAAATCGTTCGCTGCAGGTGCCGCCGCTGGAGCTTCAGCTTTTGGTGCAGGTGCAGAAGCTGCTGCTGGAGCAGGTGCAGGTGCTGCGCCTTCAACCGGGGTGCCGGCCACAACGAAAGTCATGATTAGAGAGCCAGTCGTTACTGAATCGCCTTCAGCAATCTTGATCTCTTTAACTGTACCTGCGAATGGTGCAGGTACTTCCATAGAAGCTTTGTCGCCTTCTACAGTAATTAGAGATTGCTCTTCTTCTACTGTATCGCCAACTTTAACCATGATCTCAGTAACTTCTACTTCGTCACCGCCGATATCTGGAACGTTAACTTCTTTGTCCGCTGCTACCGCAGGAGCCGCCGCAGGTGCTGCTGGCGCTTCAACCGCTGCAGGAGCTGGAGTCGCTGCGCCTGAGCCAGCTACCGGGGTGCCGGCCACCTCAAATACCATCACAAGAGAGCCAGTTGTTACTGAATCGCCTTCAGCAATTTTGATCTCTTTAACCGTACCTGCAAATGGTGCTGGTACTTCCATAGAAGCTTTGTCGCCTTCAACCGTTAGAAGAGATTGCTCTTCTTCTACTGCATCGCCAACTTTAACCATGATCTCGGTAACTTCTACTTCGTCGCCACCGATATCAGGAACGTGAACTTCTTTTAGTTCTGCTGCCGCTGCTGCTGGAGCTGGAGCTGCTGCTGGAGCCGCTTCTGCCACAGGAGCAGGTGCAGCGTCAGCTGCACCCTCGGCTTCGAAAATCATGATAAGAGAACCAGTTGTTACTGAATCGCCTTCTGCAACTTTGATTTCTTTTACAATACCTGCTTGAGACGCTGGAACTTCCATAGAAGCTTTGTCGCCTTCAACAGTGATCAGAGACTGTTCTTCTTCAACCTTGTCGCCAACGCTTACAAGAATCTCAGTAACTTCAACCTCATCCGCACCGATGTCAGGTACATTAATTTCGATTGCCATTGCTTATTTACCTTCTAGTTAAGCGCTGTATTAAGCGTAAAGTGGGTTTGTTTTTTCAGTGTCGATGTTGAACTTAGCAATTGCTTCAGCAACAACAGACTTCTCAACATCACCACGTTTCGCTAGTTCAGTTAGTGCAGCAACTACTACGTAGCCCGCGTTAACTTCGAAGTGACGACGTAGGTTCTCACGGCTGTCTGAACGACCGAAGCCGTCAGTACCAAGAACTTTGTATGACTCAGTTGGCATGAACGCACGCACTTGCTCAGCGTAGTTCTTCATGTAATCCGTCGCAGCGATTGCTGGTTCGTTACCAAGAACAGTAGTGATGTAAGGTACTTTCGCTTCTGCTTCTGGGTGAAGCATGTTGTAGCGCTCTGCATTTTGACCATCACGAGTTAGTTCGTTGAATGAAGTTACAGAGAACACGTCAGATGCTACGCCGTACTCTTCACTTAGGATAGTCGCTGCTTTACGTACTTCGTTCATGATAGTACCAGAGCTCATTAGCTGAACTTTACCCTTAGCACCTTCGTGAGACTCAAGCTTGTAAATACCTTTACGGATGCCTTCTTCAGCGCCTTCTGGCATTGCTGGCATTGCGTAGTTTTCATTCATTACTGTTAGGTAGTAGTAAATGTTTTCTTGCTCAGGGCCGTACATACGACGGATACCGTCTTGCATGATTACTGCTAGCTCGTAAGCGAATGTTGGGTCGTAAGAGATACAGTTCGGGATAGTGTTCGCTTGAATGTGCGAGTGACCATCTTCGTGCTGTAGACCTTCACCGTTCAGTGTTGTACGACCAGCTGTAGCACCTAGTAGGAAGCCACGAGCTTGTTGGTCACCTGCTAGCCATGCCATGTCACCAATACGTTGGAAACCGAACATTGAGTAGTAGATGTAGAACGGGATCATTGGCAGATCGTTTGTGCTGTAAGAAGTAGCAGCAGCAACCCAAGATGCCATTGAACCTAGTTCGTTGATACCTTCTTGAAGAACTTGACCTGACGTTGCTTCTTTGTAGTAAGAAACGATGCCTTTATCTTCAGGTGTGTATTCTTGACCGTCTGGGTTGTAGATACCCACTTGACGGAATAGACCTTCCATACCGAACGTACGCGCTTCATCACAGATGATAGGAACGATGTTCTTACCGATGTTCTTGTCTTTAAGCAGGATGTTCAACGTACGTACGTAAGCCATAGTCGTTGAGATTTCACGCTTCTGAGCACCAAGTAGAGGAGCAAACTCTTCTAGCTCTGGTACTTTGAACTCTTGTGTGAACTTAGGTAGACGCTGTGGCGTGTAACCTTTCAGTGCTTTACGACGAGCATGTAGGTATTCGTACTCAGCAGAACCTTCTTCCAGTTTTAGGTAAGGCAGTTCAGCTACTTTCTCATCAGAAAGGATGTCTTGTAGACCTAGACGATCACGTAGGTATTGTACGTGAGTCATGTCCATCTTCTTAACACCGTGAGCGATGTTCTTACCTTCAGCCGCTTCACCCATGCCGTAACCTTTAACAGTCTTAGCTAGGATTACCGTTGGCTTACCACCTGTCTCTTTTGCATTGTTGAATGCAGCAAACAGTTTAGAAGAATCGTGACCACCACGCTTCAGTTCGAAGATTTGGTCATCAGTCATGTCTGCAACTAGTGCAGCAGTCTCAGGGTACTTACCAAAGAAGTGCTCACGTACGTATGCGCCATCTTTAGATTTGAATGTTTGGTAGTCGCCATCGATCGTTTCGTTCATAAGCTGTAGTAGCTTACCAGTCGTATCTTTAGCTAGTAGTGCATCCCAGTTGTTACCCCAGATAACTTTAACTACGTTCCAACCTGCGCCTTTGAATAGACCTTCAAGTTCTTGAATGATCTTACCGTTACCCATTACAGGGCCATCTAGACGCTGAAGGTTACAGTTGATTAGGAAACATAGGTTGTCTAGCTTCTCACGCGCAGCGAAAGAAATTGCACCACGTGATTCTGGCTCATCCATCTCACCGTCGCCTAGGAAAGCGTATACACGTTGAGCAGAAGTATCTTTAAGGCCACGGCCGTTCAGGTACTTAAGGAAACGAGCTTGGTAAATAGCAGAGATTGGACCTAGACCCATAGATACTGTTGGGAATTGCCAGAACTCAGGCATCAACTTAGGGTGTGGGTATGAAGGTACACCTTTACCGTCTACTTCTTGACGGAAGTTGTCTAGCTGCTCTTCAGTTAGACGGCCTTCAACGAACGCACGAGAGTAGATGCCCGGTGAGATGTGGCCTTGGTAGTAAACTAGATCGCCACCGTCCGTCTCGTTTGGAGCACGGAAGAAGTGGTTGAAACAAACTTCGTAGAACGCTGCTGCTGACTGGTAAGAAGCCATGTGACCACCAAGGTCTAGGTCTTTCTTAGAAGCACGCAATACGATCATGATTGCGTTCCAGCGAATAATCGAACGAATACGACGCTCAAGAGTTACATCACCAGGGTAAGCTGGTTCTTGTGCTGCTGGAATAGTGTTGATGTAGTTTGTGTTGATGCCAGTTGGCATATCAACGCCGTCTAGACGTGCTTTTTCTAGAACGGTTTCTAGTAGAAACTGTGCACGTTCTACACCTTCTTCACGAACAACTGATTCAAGGGCTTGTAGCCAATCTTGAGTTTCCAGTGCATCTACGTCATGCTTCATGTCAGACATGGCGATCTATCCTTCTGTTGGTTGGATCTACTTATTTAAGTAAGCGGTTCTTGTATTAAGAATCGTTACCTTGCTGAATTCGACGCAGAGAACGCTCTCGTCGAGACTCTTCTCGAGTCAAATCCAACAATGTTTCTTCGATATAAGCTAAATGTGAGTGAGACATTTCACGCGCCTTTTCAGGCTGACCAGAAACAATCGCATCCACGATATTAGCTCTGTGTTTACTTACTTTATCGACCACTTCATCGCGGCGATGTAAGAGCTTTAGATTCTGTAGAACATTCTGCTCAAGCAAAGGCGCAAGGCTACGAACAATATGAAGGAGAACGACGTTGTGCGCTGCTTCGGTTAATGCAATCAAAAATTGCATTACTGCTGCCGCTTCTGCTTCAACGTTGTCGCCTTTTTGCTCTGCACTGATTTGATTCAGGCAAGCTTGAATACGAGCAAAATCTTCATCGGTACCACGTAATGCTGCAAAGTACGCTGAAATGCCTTCCATCGCATGGCGCGATTCAAGCAAGTCCAATTGCGTCTCTGAGTGGGTAGATAACAAATTCAGCAAAGGGTCTGAGAAACTCTTCCAGATGTTTTCACTTACGAATGTGCCACCGCCTTGACGACGAGTAAGCAGACGTTTCGCTTCCAAACGCTGAATGGCTTCACGGACAGATGGACGAGACACATCGAACTGCTTTGCGAGTTCGCGCTCTGGTGGCAATTGCTGCCCCGGAGAGAGTGTTCCTTCCACAATCAACCTTTCTAACTCTTGTTCAATAACATCAGAGAGTTTTGGCTGACGAATCCTTTGATAAGCCATAATTTATTGTTCTTCTACTCTTGCAGGTAATTGGTAATACCAATTTTAAGTTGGTGCAGAAATTAACATAATTAAAACGTGACTGTCCAGCCAAAAGTTGACCTAAATCATAGAACGGACTTACAACCAACACTTTGATAACAATCGACCATTAAAACAGCAATAAAATTGGTATGACCAATTACATAAACAAAACAGATGGGAAGTCTTCGTGCTAGTAAATTTGATCAACAAAAACAAAAAATGACAAAAAAACCGGGTCATTTTTTCGTCACGAACCGTTTTAACGCCCCAAAATGTCGTTAACTTTTAACAAGCCTTCATATTTCTTGTATCAAAAAAAGGCATACCTGAGTGTATGCCTTATTTATTTCTGTTTTTTGAATTTACACTTTTGCTACAAGTTAACTTTGTACTTGTTGTCTGAACTTGGCCCAGTCAAAGCTTAGCCCAGGATCGGCTTTTCTCAAGGGAGCGATATACTGATGCCCCGTAATTCTCGGCAAGGTAATTTTTGGGTAGGAATGCATAACGGATTGGGTCAATGCAGTAAGTGATTGATATTGCTCTTCTGTGTACGCAACAAACTCGGTGCCTTCCAACTCAATACCAATTGAATAGTCATTACAACGTTCACGGCCAGCGAAGCTAGATTGTCCGGCATGCCAAGCTCTGTCTAAAAAAGAAACAAACTGAACAATCTCGCCATCACGCTTAATTAAACAATGTGCCGAAACGCCCATTTTGTGAATTACTTCAAAAAATGGATGGGCATTGGGGTCAAGATTGCCGGTAAAAAAGTCCTCTATATAACATCCACCAAATTGACCCGGAGGCAAGCTGATGTTGTGCACCACCAGCAGAGAGATATCTTCTTTGTCTGAACGAGCATCAAAAAATGGCGAAGGGACATGCTTCGCTTGCGTCAACCAACCATTCTCGATTTTTAGGCACATATCAACCTCTCTACTTTGCAAATTAACTGCTGAAATTATTGACACCGGAGAGTATCATTCGTTGCCATCTCCCTTTCAAGACTAGATTTGCGATGAAGAACACACACAACAGCCAAGAACGCCTAGAATATCTTAAGCAACAACTTCCATTAGAAATCACTCGCGCTGTAGCCGATACCCTAAAAGAAGATCTAGGTGGTACATTGGATGTCGATAAAGACATCACCGCATCGCTTATCCCAGCTGACGCGATTAACACTGCAACCATCATCACTCGTGAACACGGTGTGTTTTGTGGCCAAGCGTGGGCAGATGAAGTATTCAAACAACTGGGTAGCAAAGTAACCATCGAATGGCATGTCAAAGATGGTGACAAGGTAGAACCAAATCAGACACTGTGTACGTTGACTGGTCCTGCTCGTGATTTGCTCACTGGCGAGCGCAACGCAATGAACTTTATTCAAACCCTTTCAGGTTGCGCGACCATTACCGCTGAGTACGCAGAAAAAATTGCTCATACAGAGTGCCGTCTATTAGATACACGTAAAACGATTCCAGGTTTACGTAGCGCGCTTAAATACGCAGTAGCTTGTGGTGGCGGTTTCAACCATCGTATTGGTGTATTCGATGCTTACCTAATTAAAGAAAACCACATCATTGCTTGTGGTGGTATTACTCAAGCGATCACGACAGCAAAAGAGTTGAACCCTGGTAAACCAGTTGAAGTAGAAACCGAAAGCTTGGATGAGCTAAATGAAGCGATTGAAGCGGGTGCCGACATCATCATGCTCGACAACTTCACTACCAACATGATGCGTGAAGCGGTAGCCATCAACGCTGGTCGTGCGGCATTAGAAAACTCAGGTAATGTAACCTTAAAAACCATCGCTGAATACGCAGAAACTGGCGTCGATTACATCTCGGTGGGTGCTTTGACTAAGCACCTAAAAGCGATGGACCTTTCGATGCGCTTTAAGTAAATAGAGTACCGACAACAATATTAACTTCCGAAAAGTCAGCATGTTGTAATCTGATTCACTAAATAGAGAGCCGCAAGGCTCTTTTTTTTATCCACTAAAAAAATAACACCACTCGCAAAACCTTGCATGCAATATGCAACTACAGTGCAAAGATCTTTATCTCACTCGAGAGCCACTTCGTTTCCAGTTTCCACTTGTTTCTACTCTTTTTACTCTTCTGCCCCATGCATAAGCATTAACTAAATTTATCTTAAGGAAAGAAGATGAAAACGAATAAACAGAAAAAGCAGCAAGGTTTTACGCTGATTGAATTGATGATTGTGGTTGCAATTATTGGTATCTTGGCTGCGTTTGCAATCCCGGCTTATCAAGATTATACGAAGAAAGCAACAATGGCAGAGTTCCCTAAAGTTGCATCTTCTACAAAACTAGCAGTTGAGCTTTGTGCTCATGAACACGCAGCAGATGCTGGCGCATTTAAGACTAAATGTCACCAAACGGCGAATGGTATACCTGCTGCCTTCACCCTAAATAATCTAACAGTAACGCCGGCAGCTGGTACAGCTTCAGGTGCAATTAGCATTACAGTAAATGCAGCAAACGACAAAGGTCCAATTAAGCAAAACGAAAAATACATTTTAACTGCAACTTATGCTACGAATGGAGTTACATGGTCCTCAGAATGTAAAGATGCGACCAACGCAGTACAAACCTCTTACTGCCCATAATGCTAACCAACCTCTCAACAGTTCTTCGCCAAGCTGGAATACTGACTTTTTCCCAAGAAGAACTGTTACTTGAGCAAGCTAAAGCTTCTGGTATCTCAATGCCGGAGGCTTTGCTCAATTCCGGCTTTTTCCAATCTTATGAGTTAACGGAGCACCTAAGCTCTGTTTTTGGGCTTTCTTGCACCTCTCTCAATCAATACGAATACGCTTCGTTATGCCAAACGCTAGGTTTGCGAGATTTGATCACTCGGCACAACGCTCTGCCGCTCAATCGCAGTTCTTCGACTCTGATCTTGGCGGTAGCTGATCCGACTAATCTCCAAGCTGAAGATGACTTTCGTTTTGCGACAGGACTACAGGTTGAGCTTGTTCTTGCGGATTTTCGTGAACTCAGTGCGGCAATTAGGCGCTTATATGGTCGAGCACTAGGACAGGAAAAGTCCGGATTAAAAGAGATCAACCAAGATGAACTGGCAGGTCTGGTTGATATTGGTGCAGATGAAATCGACAACATCGAAGATCTCAGCCAAGACGAAGCACCTGTCAGTCGTTACATTAATCAGATTTTGTTGGATGCCGTGCGTAAAGGCGCTTCGGATATTCACTTTGAACCCTACGAAAACATGTATCGAGTGCGCTTACGTTGTGATGGTATTCTCGTTGAAAGCCAACAACCACCGAGTCATTTAAGTCGCCGTTTATCGGCGCGTATTAAAATCTTATCCAAACTCGATATCGCCGAACGACGCTTACCGCAAGATGGTCGTATCAAGCTTAAGCTAAACCAAGATACTGCAATTGATATGCGCGTATCGACACTACCAACGCTATTCGGCGAAAAAATAGTACTGCGTTTGCTCGACAGCAGCTCCGCCTCACTAAATATTGACCGCTTGGGTTACAGCGATGAGCAGAAGCAACTTTATCTGGATGCGCTAAAACGACCACAAGGCATGATTTTAATGACAGGCCCGACGGGAAGTGGCAAAACCGTCTCGCTCTATACAGGCTTAAGTCTTCTAAACAAAACAGAGATCAATATCTCTACAGCGGAAGACCCCGTTGAAATTAACCTGCCTGGCATCAACCAAGTGCAAGTCCAGCCCAAAATTGGCTTTGGTTTTTCTGAAGCACTTCGTTCTTTCTTACGTCAGGATCCTGATGTGGTCATGGTGGGTGAGATCCGCGATCTAGACACGGCAGAAATCGCTATTAAAGCCTCACAAACTGGCCACTTAGTTCTGTCTACTCTGCACACCAACTCTGCCGCTGAAACCGTGATTCGCTTATCCAATATGGGGGTTGAGAGCTTTAACCTTGCTTCATCATTGAGCTTGATCATCGCTCAACGCTTGGCAAGAAAGCTATGCCCTCAGTGCAAACAACCTCAAGAGCCGAATGCACAACTGCAACATATTGGCATCCACTCCACGGAAAACATCTTTCAAGCGAACCCAGATGGCTGTAACGAATGTACCCAAGGTTATTCTGGTCGAACCGGCATTTATGAAGTGATGCGCTTTGACGAGACGCTTTCCGAAGCACTAATCAAAGGCGCATCCGTTCATGAATTAGAAAAACTTGCTATCAAAAACGGCATGCACACCTTACAAATGTCCGGTATAGAAAAACTCAAACAAGGCATCACCAGCTTTAGCGAATTGCAACGCGTTCTCTACTTCTGATCTTTACGTTTATTAGGCAATCATCGACTCTATGAAAACTAACGCCCCACAACTTAAAAGTTTCCGCTGGAAAGGCACGAACAGCTCAGGGAAGAAAACCTCCGGACAAGTGTTAGCCATGACAGAAATTGAAGTGCGAGAACGCCTGGATGCTCAACACATTAAAATTAAGAAGCTTAAGAAAAGCAGTATTTCTTTTATCACGAAACTGAGTCATCGAGTCAAAGGCAAAGACATTACGGTATTTACCCGTCAAATCGCTACCATGTTAATGACCGGCGTTCCCATCGTTCAAGCTCTGAAGCTTGTCTCAGAAAACCATAGAAAAGCTGAGATGAAATCAATACTGATGAGCGTAACACGAGCAGTAGAAGCAGGTACGCCAATGTCCAAAGCCATGCGCACCGCCAGCACGCATTTTGATCCACTCTATACTGATTTAATCGCAACCGGTGAGCAGTCAGGTAACTTACCTCAGGTATTTGAACGTCTTGCGACTTACCGAGAAAAAAGCGAACAATTGAAAGCAAAAGTTATCAAAGCACTCATCTATCCTGCGATGGTAGTTTTGGTCGCGCTAGGGGTCTCCTACCTCATGCTCACCAAAGTGATACCTGAGTTCGAAAAGATGTTTGTTGGCTTTGGCGCCGACCTGCCTGCATTTACTCAAATGGTCTTAAATCTTTCGGCATGGACACAAAATTGGGGGCCTTTTATTGGGCTCAGTGCATTAAGCTTATTTATTTCCTCCCGTATCATGGCTAAACGTTCGGATTCTTTCCGATTATTGTTGGCTCGATCGAGCTTAAGATTTCCGATACTCGGCCCCGTCTTATCCAAAGCAGCGATTGCGAAATTCAGCCGTACTCTTGCAACCAGTTTTACCGCCGGTATCCCCATTTTGACAAGCTTAAAAACCACCTCTAAAACATCCGGTAATATGCATTATCAACTTGCCATCGAAGAGGTCTACCGAGATACCGCAGCGGGTATGCCAATGTACATCGCAATGCGCAATTGCAACGTATTCCCAGAATTGGTGCTGCAAATGGTAATGATCGGTGAAGAATCCGGACGTTTAGACGATATGCTCAATAAAATTGCCGCGATCTATGAGTTTGAAGTGGATAACACCGTCGACAATCTGAGTAAAATTTTAGAGCCGTTGATCATTGTTTTTCTTGGGGTCGTCGTTGGCGGATTGGTCACAGCAATGTACTTACCAATCTTTAACTTAATGAGCGTATTGGGATAGAATGTTGCTTTAGCAAATTAATCCCATCAAAACAGCACTTTGCTATTTGATTCATCGTTCAAGAGACAGATATGGAAGTATTCCAGTACTACCCATGGCTATTCGTTGTATTTGCCACAATTTTTGGTTTGATCGTGGGTAGTTTCCTCAACGTGGTTATTTACCGCTTACCCAAGATCATGGAACTAGAATGGCGACGCGAGTGCGCTGAATCATTCCCTGAATACAAAATTGAAGCACCGAAAGAAACACTGACCTTAAGTGTCCCTCGTTCTTCCTGCCAACAGTGTGGAACGCCGATCCGCATTCGTGACAACATTCCTGTCATTAGCTGGCTGCTTCTGAAAGGCAAGTGCCATAACTGTAAATCCTCGATTAGTGCTCGCTACCCTCTCATCGAATTGCTTACTGCTTTTGGTTCGGGTTTTATCGCGTTTCACTTCGGTTTTAGTTACTTCACTGTTGCGCTGGTTTTCTTTACCTTTGTATTGATTGCCGCCACGTTTATCGACCTCGATACTATGTTGCTACCAGACCAACTAACGCTGCCATTAATGTGGGCAGGTATTGCACTTGCATTGTCTGGCGTTAGTCCTGTTAACCTACAAGACGCCATCATTGGCGCGATGGCTGGTTACTTGTGCCTTTGGAGTGTTTACTGGGTATTTAAGCTTCTGACTGGCAAAGAAGGCATGGGCTATGGTGACTTCAAACTGCTTGCTGCCCTTGGTGCATGGTTAGGCTGGCAATCACTGCCGATGATCATTTTACTGTCGTCGGTTGTGGGCGTTATTTTCGGCCTGATACAACTGCGTTTACAAAAACAGGGTATCGAAAAAGCGTTCCCCTTTGGCCCTTACCTTGCGATTGCAGGTTGGGTGAGCCTTATTTGGGGTAACCAGATTCTAAACTGGTACTTCACGTCGATTCTAGGAGTGTAAATGGCTTTTGTTATTGGCCTAACAGGCGGCATTGCAAGCGGTAAAACCACCGTTGCAAACTTATTCAAACAGCAATTCAAAATAGACGTTGTTGACGCGGATATTGTAGCCCGCGAAGTCGTAGAACCGGGCTCTACTGGGCTCAATGCGATCATTGAACATTTTGGTATTGATATTGTACGAGAAGACCAAAGCCTTGATAGAGCAAAATTAAGAGAGCAAATTTTCTCTAATCCGGACGAGAAAGCGTGGCTAAACGCCCTACTACATCCGATGATCCGCGAAAAAATGATCGAAGATTTAGAGCAAGTGGAGTCCGAGTATGCGCTACTGGTTGTCCCGCTCTTAATCGAAAACAAGCTTGATAGCCTGTGTGATCGAGTGCTTGTGGTTGATGTTGAACCGGAAACTCAAATCGCAAGAACGGTAAAACGTGATAATGTAAGTGAAGATCAAGCTCGTGCTATCTTAGCCTCACAAGCAACACAAGCGCAAAGACTCGCGATTGCGAATGATGTGGTGAGAAATAACCCAGATGACCCTGATCTTTTGCTTCAAATCACAGATTTACACGAAAAGTACCTAGCCATGTGTAAGAAAAATCTGCGAAAATAGGAATGAAACTCACCAAGGCTTATGTCGATGACCACGCACAAATTTGAACATCCGTTAAATGAGAAAACTCGCATCTATCTGAGAGTTGAGTCTTTGCTGCGTCAGGCTCACCTAGCCTCTGGTTTTGCCGATAATCACCAATATCAGTTGTTCTTCCGTGCGCTTTTCGACATGGTTGAAATCTTTGAGCAGATTCAATTGAAAAGTGAGTTGGCAAAAGATCTTGAGAAACAACGTTTGGCCTACCGAAATTGGCTGAACGTTGAAGGCGTCGATCAGCAAGCGTTAAGTGAGCTACTCAAAGAGATCGATGTGGTTCATAGCCAACTGATGACTGCTGAACGTTTCGGCCAAGCGTTGAAAGAAGATCGTTTTTTAAGCTCAATTCGCCAGCGCTTTAATCTTCCTGGTGGTTCTTGCTGTTTTGATTTGCCAGCCTTGCATTATTGGTTACACCTTCCTATCGAACGCAAAAAGCACGATGCAGCCCAATGGCAAGAGAGCTTAAAGCCGTTGTCCGATGCACTCGCTTTGTGGCTAAAACTGACTCGCGAAACAGGCCACTTTAAAGCACAAATTGCTCGTGCTGGCTTCTTCCAAAGCGACGCTGATGAAGCGAATATTCTTCGTTTACACATCCCTATGGAATATGGCGTCTATCCGATGATTTCGGGGCATAAGAACCGCTTTGCGATTAAGTTTATGTCATTTGAAAGCGGACAAGCTTGCACGCAAGACGTTGAGTTTGAACTCGCGGTTTGTAGCTAAAACCAACGCACACTATTATTTCTATACCCCCTTTGACACCTCAACATAATGGGACTCTTTAATCATGTCTAAAATTACTATCGTGCCATGCCCACAATGCGGTGCAGACGTAGAATGGGGAGAGCAAAGCCCTCACCGCCCTTTTTGTAGCAAGAAATGCCAAATGATTGATTTTGGTGAATGGGCTGACGAAGAAAACGCCATTGCTGGCGCACCGGATATGTCGGACAGCGATGGATGGTCTGAAGACCAGTACTAAAGAATTGAGAGGCTAGAGTCGAGAAACGAGAACTCTACACTTCGAGAATAGAGAGAGGGGTTGATGTGGAACATCAGCCCTTTTTATTTTTCGGGATTCGGTTCATTTTGTCTTTCTAGGGACAAGCTCTGCCAACAACCTTTCAAGGCCATACTTCTTGCACTAGCTCTTCAACAACACCTCTCGGTTCCTAAAGCGAAAAGCTCTCGAATCTCGTAGCGTTCCCGATTCTCGAGGGACAACGTCCGCTCCCTAAACCCAGCGTCTTTTTCCACGCATAAAAAAACGGAGCCCAATTGGGCTCCGTTTACTATGAGAACGCTAGTTATAGCATTACTTCTTAGCAAGTTTCTCTTTGATACGAGCAGACTTACCAGAACGCTCACGTAGGTAGTACAACTTGGCACGACGTACTGCACCACGGCGTTTAACTTCGATGCTATCAACGATTGGAGAGTGTGTTTGGAACGTACGCTCAACACCTTCACCGTTAGAGATCTTACGTACAGTGAAAGCAGAGTGTAGACCACGGTTACGGATTGCGATTACAACGCCTTCGAAAGCCTGTAGACGCTCACGCTCACCTTCTTTAACTTTAACCTGAACTACAACAGTGTCACCTGGTGCAAATTTAGGCAGGTCTGATTTCATTTGCTCTTCTTCAAGAGCTTTGATGATGTTACTCATTTTTTAAATTCCTAGAATAAACTGATACTAAATAAATTAGGTTACTTTGCGTTATGTTCAGTAATGAACTCAGCAAGTAATTGTTCCTGTTCGTCAGTCAGAGCTAGGTTTTCCAGGAGCTCTGGTCTTCTTAGCCAAGTTCGGCCCAGCGACTGTTTTAGTCGCCATTGACGAATATCCTTATGGTTGCCTGACATCAGTACCGCTGGCACTTCTTTATCATCCAACATTTCAGGACGCGTATAGTGAGGGCAATCTAACAAACCATTTGCAAAAGAATCCTCTTCTGCTGACGCAAAATCGCCTAGTACACCCGGAACAAACCGAGAGACTGAATCGATCAGTGTCATGGCTGGTATTTCACCACCCGTCATCACAAAATCTCCAATCGACCATTCTTCGTCGACTTCAGATTGAATGATACGCTCATCTACCCCTTCGTAACGGCCACAAATCAGAAGTAAATTCTCATTCGTTGCCAGTTCTTCTACTCCCTTTTGGTCGAGCTTGCGACCTTGAGGAGAAAGGTAAATGACTTTCGTCTTACCCGGTGAGGCTGCTTTCGCGGTATGAATGGCATCGCGCAAAGGCTGAACCATCATTAACATACCAGGACCACCACCGTAAGGTCGGTCATCGACAGTGCGATGTTTGTCGTGAGTGAAATCGCGAGGATTCCAAGTCTCAATTGACAAAAGACCTTTTTTAACCGCTTGACCTGTTACTCCAAATTCAGTAACAGAACGGAACATTTCAGGAAAAAGGCTAATAACGCCAACCCACATGTTTATCTCGCTCTGTAGTTTTGGAGATTAGAATCCAGGATCCCAGTCAACTTCGATCCGTTGAGCTGTGCGATCAACTTTAATGATCACTTGCTCTTCAAGGAACGGGATTAATCGTTCCTTCTGCCCGAAAGCATCTTTTAGATTTGCTTTAACAACCAGAACATCGTTTGAGCCAGTTTCTAGAATGTCATTAACGACACCCAGATCGTAACCTTTAGTGGTTACCACTTGCATCCCAAACAATTCACGCCAGTAGAATTCTTCTTCTGACAATTCAGGTAGTACCGCAGGGTCAATAGCAATTTCAAAGTTGGTCATCAGCTGCGCGTCTTCACGAACGTCCAACCCTGCTAGCTTGCATACATAGCCTTGACCATGACGCTTCCAGCTTTCTACTTTGTACTCAACCCACGTACCCTTTTGGTTAACAAACCAAGGGCTGTAATCGAAAATGCTTTCAGCATTGTCTGTGTAGGAAAAAACTTTAAGCCAACCACGAATGCCGTAAGTAGCACCAAACTTGCCTACAACAATCTTCTCGTTGCTCATCGTTTCTTTACCTTTCATCGACATAAACTAGTTTCTACTTCTTAAAAGAATTAAGCCGCTTTTTGAGCGTCTTTAACTAGCTTAGCAACGCGGTCAGATAGAGACGCGCCTTGACCAACCCAATGGTTAACGCGGTCTAGGTCTAGACGTAGACCTTCTTCTTGACCTTTAGCAGTTGGGTTGAAGAAACCAACTTTCTCGATGAAACGGCCAGTTGCAGCGTTGCGGCTGTCCGCTACTACGATTTGATAAAATGGACGCTTTTTAGCGCCGTGACGTGCCAAACGAATGGTTACCATGTCGTCCTCTTTGCTTTCTCAAAAATAAAATTAACCCCAATAATCATCCATAAAGCTGAACAATCTGGGGTCTCGTGCCAAAATAAAGCTCCGGAATTTTACTCTTATCCCGAAGCAATGCAAGGTATTTAGTTACTTTTTCACCAACATAAATTGAAATTCAAGTTTGTGATGTAGCTAACACCCTGAAACTAAAGTCTAGGCAATCGTTTAACGACCAAATGGATTGAAGCCACCGCCTCCACCCATACCTCCGCCCATCATGCCTTGCATGTTGCGCATCATGCCTTTCATGCCGCCCTTTTGCATTTTCTTCATCATCTTTTGCATTTGGGTAAACTGCTTAAGCAGACGGTTTACGTCTTGTACCTGAACACCCGAACCTGCTGCGATACGTTTTTTACGTGAGCCTTTGATGATTTCCGGGCGTTGACGTTCTTTCATTGTCATTGAGCTGATGATCGCTTCCATTTGCTTGAACATCTTGTCATCAACTTTGTCTTTCACGTCTGACGGCAATTGAGACATACCTGGCAATTTGTCTAGCATGCCCATCATGCCACCCATGTTTTGCATTTGACCTAGCTGCTCACGGAAGTCTTCAAGGTCAAAACCTTTCTTCTCTTTGAACTTTTTCGCTAGTTTTTCTGCTTTGTCTTGATCGACATTGCGTTGTAGGTCTTCAATCAGTGACAGTACATCACCCATGCCTAGAATACGCGATGCAATACGATCTGGGTGGAATGGTTCTAGTGCGTCAGTTTTTTCACCCACACCGAGGAATTTAATTGGCTTACCCGTGATATGACGAACCGATAGCGCCGCACCACCACGTGCATCACCATCCACTTTAGTCAGAATCACACCGGTTAGCGGTAGCGCATCACCGAATGCTTTCGCTGTGTTCGCCGCATCTTGACCTGTCATTGCATCAACAACGAACAGTGTCTCGACCGGGTTAATAGCAGAGTGAAGATCTTTAATCTCACCCATCATTTCTTCATCGATAGCCAAACGACCTGCGGTATCGACAATAAGCACGTCATAGAATTTCTTCTTCGCGTGGTCGATCGCGGCATTCGCAATATCAAGTGGTTTTTGATCCGGTGACGATGGGAAGAAGTCGACGCCGATGTCTGATGCTAGAGTTTCTAGCTGTTTGATTGCCGCAGGACGGTAAACGTCGGCTGACACAACCAAGACTTTCTTCTTATCACGCTCTTTTAGAAGCTTAGAAAGCTTACCTACCGATGTGGTTTTACCCGCACCTTGTAGGCCCGCCATTAAAAGAACGGCTGGCGGCTGCGCTGCTAGATTTAGGGCTTCGTTAGATTCACCCATTACACCTTCAAGCTCTGCTTGAACGATCTTGATGAATTCCTGACCCGGAGTCAGCGATTTAGAAACTTCTACGCCCACCGCTTTTTCTTTAACGCGGTTAACAAACTCACGCACAACAGGAAGGGCAACGTCCGCTTCCAAAAGCGCCATGCGCACTTCACGTAGGGTTTCTTTAATGTTGTCTTCGGTCAGACGACCTTTGCCACTGATATTTTTCAGCGTTTTGGATAATCGATCCGTTAAATTCTCAAACATCTTTGTCTCTTCGCTAAAATGGCGATTAATTAGTGTGAGTATACCTTAGCCAACGTCACAGTCATACCCGAACACTGCTCTTATCATTAACTTGAGGGCTAACTTGTTAATTTCAATATCTCATCTCTCGTGATTGATGAAGGATCTACCGTAGCCCCAAAGAGTAATGCAAGGTATAATTTTTAGCATCGTGCACAATAACTCTTAGGATTCATGGATAGCTTAATTGCCATCGCGGCCGCCATACTTTACGTTTTGGCGATAGCGACCATCATACCTGGACTCTCTCAGCAGTCTGGAATCAAAGTCAAAACCGTATTTGCCAGTGCGGCATGTGCGCTTGTTTTTCATGCTTGGATTCTGAGTGACCTGATATTTGACGGCTCAGGGCAAAACCTCAGTATTCTTAATGTTGCTTCGCTAATAAGTTTTATTATTTCTTTGGTCATGAGTGTGGCAATGCTTAAGAATCGCTTATGGTTCTTGTTGCCTGTGGTATACAGTTTTGCTGCTATCAATTTATCTGCAGCAACGTTTTTACCAAGCACATTTATTAGACATTTAGAAAACGACCCTAAGTTACTTATTCACATATCGTTCGCACTCTTCTCTTACGCCACGTTGACCATTGGTGCACTCTACGCACTCCAGTTAGCTTGGCTTGATCACAAGCTTAAAACGAAAAAATCACTCGCAATCAATCCAAACTTACCGCCACTCATGATGGTGGAGCGTCAGCTATTCAAAATTATCTTGATTGGTAACTTGTTGCTCACGGCAACGCTGATTACTGGTTTTGTGTTTGTACAAGACATGTTTGCTCAAGGTAAAGCCCACAAGGGAATTCTTTCTTTCATCGCATGGATTGTGTACTCAATTCTGCTTTGGGGTCACTACCGTAAAGGGTGGCGAGGCAAAAAAGTGACTTGGTTTGCGGTTGCAGGTGCGACTTTGTTGACCTTGGCGTACTTTGGTAGTCGCTTCGTGAAAGAGATCATCTTAAGTTGATACTTTCCATCGATTAAATGCAATTAATAAGGAGCCTTGTGCTCCTTATCCTTTATATTGCCGAGCAAATAAAATAGAGTACCCCTTATTCCATTGACTTCATGACCTAGCTCGGTCATAAATTAACCAAACACATAAAAGGAACTGCTGCGTTTTGGACGACATATCTACGGGTATCTTATTTGCGCTACTCGCGTGTCTTATCGTCATATCAGGTTACTTCTCCGGTTCAGAAACAGGGATGATGTCTTTGAACCGTTACCGCTTAAAGCACTTAGCCAATAATGGGCATAAAGGGGCGAAGCGAGTCGAAAAGCTTCTCGACCGCCCAGATCGCCTTATTGGCCTGATCCTTATCGGCAACAACCTCGTCAATATCCTCGCTTCCGCTATCGCAACCATTTTAGGTATGCGTTTGTATGGCGATTTAGGAGTCGCAATTGCAACTGGTGCTCTCACTATGGTGGTGCTGGTTTTTGCAGAGGTGACACCGAAAACTATCGCATCGCTCTATCCGGAGCGCGTCTCTTATGCGAGCAGCATCCTTCTTACTATTTTAATGAAGGTACTGTCACCACTCGTCATGTTGGTGAACTTTATTACTAACGGCTTTATCCGTTTACTCGGCGTAAAAGCCGATCACACCACAGAAGACCACCTTAGCTCAGAAGAGTTGCGTACCGTGGTAAATGAAGCTGGCGGCCTCATTCCTCGTCGTCACCAAGACATGCTGGTGTCTATTTTGGACCTAGAACACGTCACAGTGAATGACATCATGGTGCCTCGTAATGAGATCACTGGCATCGACATCAATGACGACTGGAAATCTATCGTTCGTCAGCTGACTCACTCTCCTCATGGCCGTATTGTGCTGTACCGTGACCAGATTGATGAAGTGGTTGGTATGCTGCGTCTGCGTGAAGCTTATCGCTTAATGCTAGAGAAGAACGAGTTCAACAAAGAGACACTGCTACGCGCAGCCGATGAGGTGTACTACATTCCTGAAGGCACGCCACTGAACGTACAGATGTTGAAGTTTCAACGTAATAAACAGCGTATCGGTTTGATTGTCGATGAGTATGGCGACATTAACGGACTAGTGACGTTAGAAGATATTCTGGAAGAGATCGTCGGTGAGTTTACCACCTCAATCGCACCGAGCTTGTCCGAAGAGATCACACCGCAAGGTGATGGTAGCTTCTTAATTGAGGGCAGTGCAAATATTCGAGACATCAACAAAGGTTTGAAGTGGAAACTGCCAACTGACGGACCAAGAACCCTCAATGGCTTGATCCTTGAACATCTGGAAGATATTCCTCAAAGCCATTTGAGTGTGCAAGTTTCTGGGCACCCAATGGAAATTGTTCAAGTAGAAGAGAACCGTATCAAGCTTGTAAAAGTGTATCCAAAGCTGAAGAAAAACAGCTAAGGGTGAACAAAATATCACGCCTTAAATCGCAAAGAAAAAGAGCCTGACACTGTCAGGCTCTTATGTTTTCAGCTATCTGAACGAAAAGCTAAGTTAGTCGATACGTAGCTCTTTCAGCATTGATTCTGGTAGTGCCAGCTCATCATTCTTATTCACCGCAACCCCCGCTTCTAGAATGTTCTTTGCAATTTGCTTCGCTTCATCCAGAGAGTGCATTGCCGCTGTACCACATTGGTACTCGTTCAGCTCAGGGATCTTGTTTTGGTTTTCTACTTTTAATACGTCTTCCATTGCTGCAATCCAAGCGTCAGCCACTTGCTGCTCTGAAGGCGTACCGATTAGACTCATGTAAAAACCTGTACGACAGCCCATTGGTGAAATATCAATAATCTCAACACTTTCACCATTTAGATGATTGCGCATAAAGCCCGCATACAGGTGCTCTAGCGTGTGAATTCCTCGTTCAGAAAGGATGTCTTTGTTCGGGGCAGTAAAGCGCAAGTCGAATACCGTGATGGTATCCCCTTTAGGGGTTTGCATCGTTTTAGCCACTCGTACTGCAGGTGCATTCATGCGAGTGTGGTCTACGGTAAAACTGTCTAATAAAGGCATTACATCTCTCCTGATTGTAACGACCAATACTCAAGAGTATTGGCATTGATTTCTATTCATTCCCCCAGTCCAAATGAATTCGTTAGGGGGTTAAAAGAACCAGCTGCTGTTGTCTTCTAGTTCCTGACGACATTGCTTCAGCTGCCAGCCATAAGTCTTTGCGGTTTGCTCAACGCGTCTTGCAACCTTTAACAAGCTTGGCTTGCTATTATAGGTTCCGCGCTTATATCCACCACGTCCTTCATGATAAGCAAGGTACTGCTTGTAAGGATCCCACAATGAGATGCCTAATTGACGACGAGTCTCATGGGTATACCAACCGACAAACATCATTGAGTCGTCGAAGTTAGTACGTGAACCACCTTGACCCGTCGCATCTTGAAAATCTTCCCAAGCAGGGTCTTGAGCTTGAGCATAACCGTAAGCGCTACTTACGCGCCCCCATGGAATAAAGCCGAGAACGTAATCCTTTGGTGGTCGAGCGTCATGACGAAAGCTACTTTCTTGCTTGATGATCGCCATCGCCACGTTTATCGGCGTACCCCACTCTTCTTCCATGTCTTTGGCATCTTCATACCAACCAGATTTTTCTCGGAATATTTCACATAGGTTGTCTTGTTGCTTTGGGGGCGCTGTCGCACAACCGGCTAACATTACGCTTCCAAGCACAGACACCACTAACGGCTTAATGTCCAATCCCTGCCCTTACTGCTGATTATTGTTTTAGATAAGCAAAGTAATCTTCTAAGAAGTCATCAAAGGATAACGTGTCACTTTGCTCTGCTTGTTTTTGTTTCTCTACCGATGTCGCGACTTCAGTTTCCATCGCATCTGCCGAGTATTGCTCATAGCTATGTGCTAGATTTTCTTCGCGGAACTTCATACCAAGCGCACACCCCACTTTACCCAAACCGCCGTGCTCTTTGGTCAGCTCAAGCAATTGACCAGAGATAGTAAGCTCAGGCTCATCAATCCAAGACTCCAGTTTGTCGCAAACCGCTTGGTACGCATTACCACCAGTCGCGGTGTCCATTTCAACCGCAATCTGACGAAGGTCAGCGAACACACGATGAGCCCAATCTTGCAGAGATAAACGTTCGCCTTGGCAGCCGATTTGCAGCATCAAGCCTTTCTCGCGGCCAGAAACAATGACTTTGTTCCAGTTGTCACGCCAGCATTCTAGCTCGCAGTTATCCATAGGGTCAGAGTCAGAAAGCGCTGCCCATGTTAGGAATAGGTCCAAGAATCGAACTTGTTCCTCACTCACGCCAACCGCACTGAATGGGTTTACGTCTAAAGAACGGACTTCAATGTATTCAACACCCGCTCGTGTCAGAGCTTCAGATGGTTTTTCACCACTTTGCGTGACACGCTTAGGACGAATTGGAGCGTATAGCTCGTTCTCAATTTGCAGAATGTTTGAGTTCAATTGACGGTATTCGCCATCCACTTTCACACCAATCTCTGCAAACTCATCCGATGGACGACGAATAGCGTCACTTAAGCCTTCAAGATACTGTTCAATGCTGTTAAAGCCAATCTTAAGCACGCTTTGCGCGCTGTTGGTGTAACCGAGATCACTCAGACGCAGAGAGGTTGCTTTTGGTAAGAAAAGCGTCCCGCCAATTTTCTCAAATGGCAGGTCAGTTTCACGTCCTTGAATGAACGAACCACACAATGCTGGTGACGCACCAAAGAAATACGGGATCATCCAACCAAAGCGATAGTAATTACGGATTAGAGCAAAGTACGCTGCGGATTTTGTTTCTTGACGAGCTTCTTCATCTTGCTCTCCATGTAGTGCATCCCAGAACGATTCAGGGAAAGAGAAGTTGAAGTGCACCCCCGAGATAATTTGCATTAAGCTACCGTAGCGGCGTTTTAAACCTTCACGGTAAAGCGTTTTCATTTTTGCTGAGTTTGATGAGCCATATTGAGCTAGCTGAATATCATCTTCAGTGCCTACATAACATGGCATCGAAAGTGGCCACATTTTCTCTTCACCCATTTTGGTTTGAGTGAAGTGATGGATGTCTTTCAACTGCCCGATCAATTCAGGGATATCATGTGATACAGGCGTAATGAATTCCAGTAGAGATTCTGAAAAGTCTGTCGTGATCCATTTGTTTGTGAACGCTGAGCCCAAACCCTCTGGATGAGGTGTTGTTGCTAGGTGTCCATCCTGACGATAGCGCAAAGTTTCTCGCTCAACACCGCGTCCAAACTGCTTAAATACTTCTGGGTTTGATGCAACTTGTTTTAGTCGCGCAGCAAAATCAGTCAAAATGAGGTTCGCTTATATTGGGAGCAGGACACTCGCCAAGCGTGGCAAGTGAAAGCTAAGTTATTGATATATAATCCATCTAGATAAATAACCCATCAAAAAGTCATTTATCTAGTTAGAAACGAATAGCGGAGAGTCTCCTCTCCGCTATTAAATGTGTACTCTATCGAATGATTTCAAGCTCTTCCACGTCTTTCCCTAACTTTTCTAGTTGAGGGCGAAGGGATTTTGCATCCCCGACAACCACGATTTGATAGTCGTTCGGGTCAAACCATTTTTCGGCTAGAGCGTTGAGAGTCTGCTTATCAACTTTCTCAACAATAGCGTTTCGTTGCTGTAAATAGTCTTTATCTAAGTCGTATTTCAAAATATCACTGATGAGTTTCGCTTTCTGTGTTGGCGTCTCATATTTCAGCGCATCTTTTTGACCGACCGCTTGGCGCATAAATTTCAATTCATCGTCAGTCATGCCCGATTGTGAGAACTCGTTCAACTCATTCTCCATCTCGATAATAGACGCAACTGTTGAATCCGCACGCACTTGTGCAGTGAAAACAACCGAGCCAGTTTCCGCATTACCGGAGAAATAACCATAAGCACCATAAGTGTAGCCTTTGTCTTCACGAAGGTTTTGGTTGATACGGCTATTGAAGTTACCCGCCAGATTAAAGTTCGCTAGCTGACCTAGGTAAAAATCACCAGTCGCATCGTAAGGCATACCTTGGCGTACGAGCATCACGACACTTTGTGGCGCTCCAGGCTTATCCACTAGGTGAATTTGTTGCTTACCCAAAGGGGTTACTTTTTGCGGAGAATACAACGGTGCAGCTTCTGCTTTCCAGTTAGACCAAAACGTCAGTTGTTTTTCTACGTCTGCTTTATTGATATCGCCCACCGCAATGATCTGCGCTCCTTGCGGTGTATAGTGCTTCGCATAGAAGTCTCGAACATCGTCTAGTGTTAGCGCCTTTACTCCGGCCTTGGTGCCTTCTTTTGGACGAGCAAAAGCTGAATCACCGTACAAAACTTGGCGGCTGGCTTGCGCGGCCATCCAGCTTGGTTTTTGATGTTCGTAAACTAAGCCTTCTAACGCTTGCATTTTCACTCGTTCAAAGTCTTCTTCTTTAAATGCAGGCGACAACAACATCTCTTCAACAATCTTGAGTGTTGGTGCTAGGTTTTTCTCTAGTGAGGACACACTGATGTCAGTCGTATAGCCCGTCGCATCAACAGAGATAACACTACCTAATTTATCAAGCTCAGCTTGAATCTCTTCCACACTGTGTTGCGTTGTGCCTTCTTGCAGCATCGCAGCGGTCAACTGTGCCAGACCTTCCTTGCCTTCTTCAACAAAACGCGTCCCTGCCGGGAGACTGAACTGCATCATCATGGTTGGCGTTTCATTGCTCACCGTACCAAGTAACTCTGAACCATTATTGAAATGGATGTCGTAAAGCTTGGGCATGGTTGCTTCGACTGGAGCACCAACCGGAGGCTGAACAGAACGATCGAAGTTGTCAGTCGCACGACGGTAGGCTAACTGGTCATCCGTGATCTTTTGATATTCAGGTAATGTGCGTTTTGGGGTGACAAATGTAGCAGGTTTCACTGCCAATTCTGTTTTCCCTCTTGGCACCACACTCAAAGTAACTTTGTTCTTCCCTTGGATAAAGTCGCTGTAAGCTTTTTCTACTGATTCTGGTGTTACTGCACGGATCTGCTCAAGCTGTTTCTCAATTAAATCAGGCTGGCCAAAGAACGTTTGGTTGGAAGCAAGTTGCGTCACCTTGCCTTTAACGCTTTCCAGTGCAAAGATCGCATTCGCTTCTTCTTGACCTTTTAGTTGGTCAAGACGGTCTTTTGTCACGCCATCTTTCGCAAACTTGTTCAGCGATACCATTAATTCATCATAAAGCTTTGACAGGTCCCCTTTGTCACCAGAATCGCCCATCGCGTAAACATAGAAGTTACAAGACAGCTCAGCACAATCATGGAATGCACCCGCATCCACTGCTTTTTGTGTCTTCACTAAATCTTGGTAGAGCACACTGTTGGTGCCGCTGCCTAATACGCTAGAAAGTGTGTCTAACGAAGTTTGGCTTGCTTCACCGCTGTAAGTGGTTGGCCAAGCAATCATTACCATTGGCTGTTGGATTCGGTCCTCCAGCGTGATGAACTTACTCTCTGCCAGCTTCGCTGGTTGTTTCGGCGCATTATCGACCTCAGGGCCGCGAGGGATAGAGCCAAAGTATTTGTTCACCCACTCAAGCGTCTGTTCAACATCAATATCGCCACCAATAGTCACCACAGCATTGTTTGGACCGTACCAACGCAAGAAGAAGGCTTTCAGATCGTTCACGTCAACACGATCGAGATCTTCCACATAGCCAATGGTTTGCCATGAATATGGATGACCTTCAGGATAAAGCGCTTCAGCCATACGCTCCCAAATCAAACCATACGGACGGTTGTCGTAGCGCTGGGCTCGTTCATTTTTTACTGTTGAGCGCTGGATCTCGAACTTGTGTTGCGAAACGGCATCAAGCAAAAAGCCCATGCGGTCCGATTCTAACCACAGCATTTTCTCAAGTTGGTTAGCTGGGACAGTTTCAAAGTAGTTAGTGCGATCACGGTTAGTTGTACCATTTAAAGTACCACCCGCTTCAGTAATGATCTTAAAGTGTTGCTGGTCACCAACGTTCTCTGAACCTTGAAACATCATGTGTTCGAAGAAGTGAGCAAAACCAGATTTACCAATTTCTTCTCGTGCAGAACCAACATGGTATGTCACATCAACGTGCACAAGTGGATCGGAATCCTCTGGTGCCAGAATCACCGTTAAACCGTTGTCTAGTTGATACTTCTGGTATGGAATTTTAACTTTGCCTTCTTCTGCTTTCGACGCTTCGACGAAAGTAACCCCATCAGGCAATGATGATACTGGGGCGTTTGATGCACAGCCCGTGATCACCAACAGTGAGCACGCGCTTACCCAAAACATTCTCATGCGCTTTCCTTAAAATAAACCGAGATAGATGGCGGCTAACAAGGAGTACCTTGCTGCTTTGCCTAAAAATATCAAAACCATACACGGCAGAAATTTCATCCTTAACCATCCTGCCGCTAAACATAGCGGGTCACCTATCACTGGTAACCAGCTAAAGAACAATCCCCAATATCCATACTTGGACAGCCATTTAAGTGCCGTATGGCCGTGTTTTTCATCTTTTGTCTTATTTGGAATCCAAAGCCCAAGCCAATAGTTGGTCAATCCACCAAGCGTGTTACCAATCGTGGCGACAATAATGATGGAAGTAGCGGAATACTGGTTTAACGAGAGGGTCGCGATCAATCCAGCTTCAGAGCCCCCCGGCAAGAGGGTAGCGCTAAGAAATCCAGTAATGAACAACACCCATAATGCGGAGTCAGAAAACCATAGTGCTAAATTTTCAAAGGCTGCATTAAATGCCTCTAGCATGTCATATCAAGCAATATCTTGCCTCGTGTCCGTCCGGATTCAACTTGTCGGTGGGCATCCACAACCTCGTTCATCGGATAAACATGTTGAATTTCTGTTTTTAGCAGACCAACCCCCACCATATAAAGTAAGGTGTCGAGCTGCTCACGATCCGGCTCCACCAGCATGCCACTGGCATCAAAACCAAGCAGTTTTGCTTTCTCACAAATCAACTCAGCCGTTATGGTCGGAACGGTGATCACTCGGGCGTTATCAGTCAAACATTTCAGAGCATCTAAAGCGGCGTCACCACCGACAAGATCGATCAACACATCCACATCTTCAACACGTTCTGACACTGGCGCAAATTGATAGTTCACTGCATGTGCTCCCAGCGTCGCGAGGTAGTCTAAATTCCGCTCACTGCAGGTGGTAAAGACTTCGGCTTTGGTTGCTACGGCGATTTGTACCGCTATGTGGCCAACACCACCTGCACCAGCGAGAATCAACACTCGGTCGCCTTCAGTAACATTAGCCTTGCTTAATGCTTGAGCCGCCGTTTGCCCTGCCAGAGGAAGTGCAGCCGCAGCTTCTAAAGTCACTGAATTGGGAATACGGCTGAGAGCTGACTCAGGAACACAAAGGTATTGGCTGTAACCACCACCACGAGCTGGAAATCCAATGAAACCAGCAACCTCGTCCCCGACTTCAAAACGTGATGTCCCTTCCCCACAAGACGCCACTTTGCCAGAAACGTCATACCCCGGAACCCAAGGAAGGTTATCTTTATTTTGTGCGGCCGCCCAACCTAACCCCGCGCGCGTTTTCACGTCGATAGGATTAATGCCTGAATAGGCGACTTTTATGAGGATTTCACCCTTTTGAGGTGAGGGTGTTGGTGCGGTTTGAATGGCGAGAACGTCTGCATCGCCAAACTTAGTAATCACTATCTGTTTGTGTTCCATAGCCCATTCCCTGCGAGAAAACAAAAAGGGATGCGAAAGCATCCCTTTGACTATAAACCATTTTGTTTACCGAAGTTAATCGTCAATTTGTAAATTGGTGGATAATTCTATGTCGTAGCGTATCCACCAAAAATCGAACAAGACGATTAGCCTACTAGCGCTAACAAGATACCAGCCGCGACTGCGGAGCCAAGTACACCGGCTACGTTTGGCCCCATCGCATGCATCAACAGGAAGTTTTGTGGGTTCGCTTCTAAGCCAACTTTGTTCACAACACGAGCTGCCATTGGTACCGCTGAAACACCCGCAGCACCGATAAGTGGGTTGATGTCTTCTTTCGAGAACTTGTTGAGAAGCTTCGCCATCAGAACACCTGCACCAGTACCGATACTGAATGCCACTGCGCCTAAACCCAGAATGCCAAGTGTTTCTAGATTCAAAAACTGTTCAGCTTGCAGTTTAGAGCCGACACCAAGACCTAAGAAGATGGTCACGATGTTGATCAGCTCGTTTTGAGCGGTTTTGGATAAACGATCCACTACACCCGCTTCGCGCATCAAATTGCCTAAACAGAACATACCAACCAAAGGTGTAGCCGATGGCAGGAATAGAATTGTCATCAGCAACACAGCAAGTGGGAACAGTACTTTTTCCCACTTACCGACATGACGCAGTTGAGCCATCTTAATTTGACGCTCTTCTTTGGTCGTAAGTGCTTTCATGATCGGAGGCTGAATAATCGGCACCAACGCCATGTAGCTGTATGCCGCAACGGCAATCGCACCAAGTAGGTCCGGAGACAGTTTACTTGCTAAGAAAATCGCCGTAGGTCCATCTGCACCACCAATGATGGCGATAGACGATGCATCAGCCATGGAGAATTCCATACCAGGAACGTAGTTAAGTAAAATCGCGCCAAATAGTGTCGCAAAAATACCAAACTGAGCAGCGGCCCCTAACCACAACGTTTTCGGGTTCGCAATTAAGGCACCAAAGTCCGTCATCGCACCGACACCCATGAAGATCAAGAGTGGGAAGACACCTGATTCGATCCCGATGTAATACACGTAGTAAAGCAAGCCACCTGGGTCAGTAAAGCCTGCATTTGGAATGTTAGCCAAGATGGCACCAAAACCAATAGGCAATAGCAACAATGGCTCAAAGCCTTTTTTGATCGCCAAAAACAGCAGCGCACAACCAACCAACATCATACAGATTTGGCCGAACTCAAAGTTCGCGATCCCTGTTTCTGACCATAAGGTCATCAATCCGTCCATGATACTCCCTTATGCTAAGCTCAGAAGCGGTGAACCAACAGTAACGGCATCACCTTCTTTCACATTCAGCTCTTGCACTACGCCACCACGAGCCGCGCGAACTTCGGTTTCCATCTTCATCGCTTCTAAGATAAGCAGAACATCCCCTTCAGCCACTTCAGCGCCTGGCTGAACATTCACTTTAAAGATGTTACCGGCAAGCGGTGCCGGTACTGCTTCCGCAGAAGTATTTGCTGGAGCTACGGGAGCACTTGGTTGTACTGGAGCTGCTGAAACATTTGGAGTAACAGACGCCAGCTGTCCTTGTGGACCGACTTCCACTTCGTACACTTGGCCATCCACACGAACGCTATAAGTCTCAACACCACCGGTTGCTACTGGCGCTACCGGAGCTGCTGGTTTCGCTGACTCTAGCGTTGGAGCAGGTTCAAACGCATCTGGGTTGTCACGGTTCTTAAGGAATTTGAGACCAACTTGAGGGAACAAAGCATACGTCAATACATCATCCACACGCTCACTTGCCAACTTGATACCATCAGACTGTGCTTTCTCCATCAAATCGACAGTAAGCGTCTCCATTTCAGGTTTCAATAGATCAGCAGGACGACACGTGATCGCCTCTTTTCCATCAAGAACTTTTGCTTGCAGATCGGCGTTCAATGCGGCAGGTGCTGCACCGTATTCACCTTTTAATAAGCCTGCGGTTTCTTTCGTGATGCTCTTATAACGTTCACCTGTCAGCACGTTAATAACGGCTTGGGTGCCGACGATCTGTGAGGTTGGTGTTACTAGGGGAATAAAACCAAGATCTTCACGCACGCGTGGGATCTCTTCCAGAACTTCATCAAGACGGTCTGCCGCCCCTTGTTCTTTAAGTTGGCCTTCCATGTTGGTTAACATGCCACCAGGAACCTGAGCAATGAGGATACGAGAATCCACCCCTTTCAATTGCCCTTCCCATTTCGCGTACTTCTTACGCACTTCACGGAAGTAAGCCGCAATAGGCTCAATTTGGTCCAGTTTTAAGTTGGTATCACGCTCTGTACCTTGCAACATCGCTACCACAGTTTCTGTCGGCGTATGGCCATAAGTACAACTCATTGAAGAGATCGCGGTATCAAGGATATCAATTCCGGCTTCTACGGCCTTTACAGCAGTCGCGGTTGATAACCCCGTCGTTGCATGACAGTGAAGCGCTAGTGGCACATCACAGGATGCTTTGATGCGAGTGATCAGCTCTTCTGCTTCATAAGGCTTGAGCAAACCAGACATGTCTTTGATACACAGAGAGTGACAACCGAGATCTTCTAAGCGTTTTGCTAAATCCACCCACGTCTCTGTGTTATGCACTGGGCTGGTCGTGTAAGACAGCGTACCCTGAGCATGTGCACCAACATCCACAGCAGCCTTAACAGCCGTTTGAAAGTTTCGTACGTCATTCATTGCGTCGAAAATACGGAACACATCCATTCCGTTAACGTGTGCACGCTCAACAAACTTCTCTACTACGTCATCAGCATAATGGCGGTATCCTAAAAGGTTTTGACCACGAAGTAGCATTTGCATCGGCGTGTTTGGCATTGCTTTTTTTAACTCACGTAGACGCTCCCATGGGTCTTCTCCCAGAAATCGAATACAAGAATCAAAAGTTGCGCCACCCCAGGTCTCTAATGACCAGTAACCAACTTTGTCCAATTCCGCTGCGATAGGCAGCATATCTTCGATACGCATACGCGTAGCAAACAGTGATTGATGGGCGTCACGAAGGACCACATCCGTAATAGCTAGTGGTTTAGACATGCTCTTAAACTCCTTTTTAATCCTATCTTTCGGCTACTTCGCGACAGAGGCGCGATGTTTATGAATCGCCGCCGAAATCGCCGCCACTACTTGTGGACTAACAGCTGAAGAGGTTGATTGAACGTTGGTGCGTGTTTTTGGTGCTGCGATCGGCTCAGGTACTTCTTCTGGTACCAATCTCGACAAAAGCCGAACGAGATAAACTAGAATGGTGAGGAAAATAAATACGACCGCCATCCCTGTTAGCATCAGGGTGGCCGCATCTACTAGCAGGCTTCCTATATTCGTCATGTTGCTTCCTTTCTTTGTCATCCTGACAATGCGCAGGACTCTAATAGCGTCAAATCCCGACCAATGGATTATCTCGATTGGTTAAATTTTGTCAATTTTGTTTAAGGAAGCTTTTAATTAATCTTTAATATTGATTATTTATTCACTACCCAGATCACAATTCGAGAGAAAATCATCGTTGAACATAAGAATGTTTAACTTATAACCACACTAAATTAAAGTGATTATAAAAACTGCGATTGGTATTTCAAAAAATCAATCTAAATGAAGGCAGAAAATAAAATAAAAACAGAAACCTATATCGATTTAACCAAATTAAAACAACTGATTTACAATTTATTTCTTAAGTAATCACACCAAAAGTAAAATGCGAATAAGGTGATACGAGCAAAGGTTTGCCCCTCGGGTTGTTAAACTAGCCGCTCTTGAATGAGCTTATGATTATTTACGCATTCTTTTTTGAGTACTTATTGTGCAGTTACCCCCCCGTTCATCCGCACTATCTTGATAGCATCATGACGGCAATGTACATCCAGTTTCTTGTACAACTTATAGATATGGCTTTTCACCGTACTCTCTGACAAAAACAACTGTGAAGCGATCTGCTGGTTTGATATTCCATAAGCCAGCAACTCTAAAATTTGCCTCTCACGACTGGTTAGCGAATCATGTTGGCATTCCATCGAAACATTCGAGTGTCTGTAGTTGTTGATTAACGTTTCTAAATACACCCTTGGTAACCACAATCCTCCTTGAAATATATATTCCACACTCTCGCTTATGTGGGACACAGAAGCACTTTGTAGCAAAATGCCTTTAAGTAGCTTCCATCGCAACAATTCATTTTCAACGCTCTCGCTTGGTACGTTATGAATCATTAGCGGCCAACCGAATAAATCGAAATCCGGGAGCAAACCTCTGGATTCAAGTCGCCTCATAAAGTCATAGTCAATAAACACAAGATCGATGCTCATGGTATGACTGCGAAAGACGGCCTCTTCTGGTAAACACGTTCTGACTTTTACATCAGGTGCGATTGATAATTGCCCCTCTATTAAACTGGTTTGAAGATTATTCTCCGCTAGAAGGAGAAGATGCTTGGTTCCCATAGTATCCACCACTGTTTGCTGACACCTTTACTACCTACCTCCATGTGCCAGTGTTTTCTGATCACCACATTGATGATCAATAAAATTATCAATAGAGAAAATATAGCAGTTCAGGCTGACTTTACGGGCACACCTACGACGTAAAATAACCAAAAGGATTGAGCATTTTTAAATGTAGAGACGACACCTTTCCACCCAACCTAATTTAACTGCTTGTTCTTACTGACACCTTCAATTCAGGGGTCTAAACATCGACTTAACCGCTGGAATTTTAGGCTGAGTCATCTGATGAGCAAAAACCTACTTTTTCAGCCTTATTAGTCAGATATTTTCATACTTGAAGCACCCTAATGAGAGCTATTCTCACTAAGTTGATGATAAAAATTAGCTTTTATCAGTAAGCCAACTAGCTTCTATTCTTCATTTTACTCACTACTGATAGTTTTCTCATTCATAAGAAACGCCCCCAAAAACCCTTACCTATAATTCTCTCGCTTCCGCAGTTAAGGAGGCAGCAAGAAGTTTACGTGCAGTCATTTTTAATTAGGAAATATCAGGAAATGGAGTAATCAACATGACTCTTAACAAAACAGGGCTTGCTATCGCAATGTCAGCGATTCTTTTTAGTGGTTCAGTATTAGCTGCTAACGGTATTGATGATGGCGATGACAATAAGCAATGGACGAACAGCGCAAACACGGCAACACAAACCACTACACAAACGAACAGCAGCACAAATGACGCCAGCAGTGCTGATGCAAATACAAATCGTAGTTACAACAACAACAGTACGAATAATGCGAACGACAGTTCTGATTCAAGCATGAACACGACTCGGAGTAACAACGACAACAGTGATAACAGCGACAGTAGCAATGCAAGTACTAACGGTAGCTACAATAACAGTAGTACCAATAATGCGAATGACAATTCAGATTCAAGCATGAACACCACGCGTAGTAACAACGACAACAGTGACCACAACGCGAGCACCAACCAAAGCAATAATGACAACAGCAGTAGCTATGCGAACGATAACTCCAACTCAAGTACGAATGGCAGTTACAACGACAACAGCGATAACCGTGACCAAGCAGACTACCGAGATCAATCAGATAACCGTGACCAAAGCGATAGCAGCGACAACAGCAGTAGTTACGCAAACGACAACTCTGATTCCAGCATGAACACTACACGTAGTAATAACGACAATAGTGATTCAAGCACAACCACTCGTCGTAGTAACAACGATAACAGTGATTCAAGCGTTAATGACAGCAACAACGACAATAGTGACAACCGTAGTTACGCTGACAATAACTCGGACAATCGTGATCAAAGTGATAATCGTGATCAAAGCGATAACCGAAGCTACGCGAACGACAACAGCGATAGCAGCACAAACGATAGCTACAACGACAACAGTGACTCAAGCACAACTAACACGGACAGCTTCAACCAAATCAACATGGATACAGATATGGTCGTAGCAAACTCGGAAGTGATGGGGCAAGTTCACTCAGCATCGGTCACTTACGATGCAGGAGAGAAAGACGCAAAAGTGAAAGTTGAAAACGTGAATAACCTTGGCGGTTTAGATAGTGCTGCGGGTATTACAACTGTGGCACAAAATGCCGGAGCGAACTCACTGATTCAACAGTCTGTTGCTACCAATGCCAGTGTGTTTACCGGTGGTGAGTAAAGGAAGCTAGGAGAAAGCGATGCGTTTGGCACTGTGTACCTTGGGTATGATAGTTGCTTTTTCCGCACACGCAGAAGACATAACGTTATCTGATGAAAGTGTCAGTCTAGAAACAATGAATGAAGCAAGAGGTGGCCAGAATGTTGAGCTAGACCTTGTTTATGCAGAATCAGATGTAGATGGCATTTCTTCAGATAACGTAGCGACCAATACCGTGAGCGGAAACAACATACTCTCACCAGGAGCGTTCGCAGACAGTTCAGGGATATCGAGCGTGATTCAGAATACTGGTAACAACGTTCTAATCCAGAACTCAACCGTCGTTAACCTGACACTCAAGTAAATATTGATATGAAAGTTTGGCAAAACTTACCTTGGCTGTTGCTGGCTCTGTCAGCTTCAGCCAATTCATTGGAGTTTCTCCCTCATCGGGGACATTTTTCTGTGCCTGTTAAAAGCTACAAAGAAATCGTATTTGGTGATGTATTTCGTCAACAGTATGATTTCAGTTGTGGTTCAGCAGCACTGGCCTCTCTATTGACCTATCACTATCAAACCCCTTCGTCAGAACAAGATATTTTTAAAAGCATGTACGACAAGGGAGATAAAAAGAAGATCAAAGAGAAAGGCTTTTCACTACTAGACATGAAAGTTTACCTCGATTCCATTGGACTTAACTCAGACGGCTTTCAAGTAGGATTAGAAAAGATTCGCAATGTAGGGGTCCCAGGGATCACACTCGTCAATTTTGATGGTTACATGCACTTCGTGGTGATCAGAGGAATGAACGCAGACTCCGTGATCTTAGGTGATCCATCTCGGGGCACCATGATCATGAAATACGAAGAGTTCCAGAAATACTATCAAGGGATTGTGCTTCTAATCCGTAACGAAGCTGAAGTTGGTCGATCTGGTTTTATTACTGACGATAAGTTTGCTATTTATCATTCCTCTCCCCTAGAAAGCGGTGTGCAAAGAGATTCTCTCGGTGTGTTTAGCATTACGCTCCCCGTCGCTGGAGAGAACTAGATGAGGTGTGGTTATGAGGCTACCTAAGTGGATTCTGACATGCAGTGTTTTGACTTCGACACTTTCTCTAGCGAATGAAGTGGATCTAACGGGGTTAACCCCACTTCCACCGAATTCGTTATCCGAACTTCGTGGTGGCTTTCAAGTCACTGACGATTACATCATCAACATCGGATTAAGTATTACCACCACAATCAATGGACAAGATATCCTAAATACCACCATTGCCAATTTAGTTATTGAGAATGGCCACCTTACCAATATTAGCGGCAGCAATAGCTCAGATGGTCTAGGTAACCCTCTCGATCAAGGCATCGTCAACATCATTCAATTTGGCGAAGGCAACTTTATAAGTGATAACCGCGCAAACTCACCAGATGTGACGAACCCGAATCAACCAAATATCATTAGCTCAGAGTTCATCAATTCCAGCATCATCAACATCATTCAAAACACCACAGATAACAGTGTGATTGGTTTAAGTACACTGGTCGACATCGATGCGCAAGTGAGTGGCGTAATGCAACAAATTCGTGCAAACCAGCAACTAGAAGACGCACTGTTGAATCACCTCCAATAATTGCCCACAATAAGCGCTTGTACAAAAAGGGGCTGTCATCACAACAACCCTTAAATTCCTCTGTATTCATCTACTACAGATTAAATGGCACACGAATCGTTAATTGAAAATCTGGGGTATCTTCGGTTAATCCAGCTTGCGCACTTACGTTGAGCGATGCTCTAGGGCTAAAGGCATAATTAACACCGAACGTCAGTGCATCCAATTGAAGTAACTTCGCGTCATCAGCCGAGCTGCCGTTCACTTTACTTTTCAAAATCGTTTTGTGGCTTAACCCTAACGAAAAAGACAAGTCTGGATTGACGGCAAAGCCCATCCCTCCCGCTAACGCAATGGTATCACCAAGATCAACGTCTGCTTTGGTATCTCCAACAGTAACATTCTCTTCCAAGTTATAGATGTAGCTCAGGCTTGCATACAGCACCGCTGGGTCTGTTGGATAGATCATTGAAATGTTGGGTTCAAAACTCCAAAAACCAGATCCCGTCGGCACATCACTAAAGGAATTGCTGCCTTCGTCTATAGAAACATCGTAAGGCGAACGCCCAGTATCGGATTTGACTCTTAAACCACCGACCCAATAAGGTGCACTATCAAAATTAAACTGGTGGCGAATCGCAAGCTCAACATCTCCCATCCCGCCACCATCGATTGTTGTATTGACCACGTCAGCATTCGAACCGTCCTGAATAGGGCGCGTTGCAATCTGGTCGTTTCGATAAACGTAGGGCAGCCGAACCTCCAATTCCGTAGCGTTGGTCAAACCATAGCGAGCGGTTAAGCCAACCGTAACTGTAGTTCTATCAGCATCACTGACCTCAATTCGTCCCACGATCAATGTTGGTAACACGGTATAACCAACCACAGAGACTTTATTTGAAGAGTTTTGCGTGTAGCTGAGTGATGTGTCGAATGACCACTGTCCTCGCGGCGTGAGCACTCCTGGGCGGTCTATAACATCACTGACGGTCTGAGCCCGTTGAGGAATATCATCGCCTTCCGAGCTATTTGCGGTTTGAGCTACACATACCAACCCAAGAGTGCAGCCAATCAGAGTCTTCCCTAACATCGAGTAATCCTTTCTTGTGGCGGTTATAAACGATTAGGTTAGATCTGAAGGTTTAGCAATGAGTTGATGGCAAGAAGTCGCACAATCTTAAAACAGAAACGCTGGAATGACTGAGGACAGTACCGATAAGAAAGGGGCCAGTTCTCAGATACAAAAAAGCCCCGCATAAGCGAGGCTTTTTCTAAAGAGTGGCGCGTCCTGGAGGATTCGAACCTCCGACCGCCTGGTTCGTAGCCAGGTACTCTATCCAGCTGAGCTAAGGACGCACGGTTTTTGATATCAGTATTCCCAATATCAGGAGTTCACTAGGAAACCCTAAAGAGTGGCGCGTCCTGGAGGATTCGAACCTCCGACCGCCTGGTTCGTAGCCAGGTACTCTATCCAGCTGAGCTAAGGACGCGCAGTTTTCGATATCGGTATTCCCAATATCAGGAGTTCACTAAGGAAACCCTAAAGAGTGGCGCGTCCTGGAGGATTCGAACCTCCGACCGCCTGGTTCGTAGCCAGGTACTCTATCCAGCTGAGCTAAGGACGCACGGTTTTCGATATCGGTATTCCCAATATCAGGAGTTCACTAGGAAACCCTAAAGAGTGGCGCGTCCTGGAGGATTCGAACCTCCGACCGCCTGGTTCGTAGCCAGGTACTCTATCCAGCTGAGCTAAGGACGCGCAGTTTTCGATATCGGTATTCCCAATATCAGGAGTTCACTAAAGAAACCCTAAAGAGTGGCGCGTCCTGGAGGATTCGAACCTCCGACCGCCTGGTTCGTAGCCAGGTACTCTATCCAGCTGAGCTAAGGACGCGCAGTTTTCGATATCGGTATTTCCAATATCAGGAGTTCACTAAAGAAACCCTAAAGAGTGGCGCGTCCTGGAGGATTCGAACCTCCGACCGCCTGGTTCGTAGCCAGGTACTCTATCCAGCTGAGCTAAGGACGCGCAATAATCTTTATTTTACTTTGTATAACCCGTTTATCAAACGAATTATTAAATAGTGGCGCGTCCTGGAGGATTCGAACCTCCGACCGCCTGGTTCGTAGCCAGGTACTCTATCCAGCTGAGCTAAGGACGCGCAATTCTTCTTGCTAGGAAGGTGTGAAGTACATCACATTTCATTTCTTACGAAACAAAAAAAAGGCCAACGGGCCAGTCAATGAATGGCGGTGAAGGAGGGATTCGAACCCTCGATACGGGATAAACCGTATACTCCCTTAGCAGGGGAGCGCCTTCAGCCTCTCGGCCACCTCACCGTTTTCATTGTTATATCTCAAAAGAGATATGGCGCGTCCTGGAGGATTCGAACCTCCGACCGCCTGGTTCGTAGCCAGGTACTCTATCCAGCTGAGCTAAGGACGCACTTTTTGTTGATAAATCAACGTTGCAAGAATGGCGGTGAAGGAGGGATTCGAACCCTCGATACGGGATAAACCGTATACTCCCTTAGCAGGGGAGCGCCTTCAGCCTCTCGGCCACCTCACCGTCTTGCGGAGGCACATATTACGTTTTACCGAAAATATGTCAAACACTTTCTTTGAAAAAAAACGCAAAAATCGCTTAACCGATGCGGATTTAATCAAAGTGATTATTAAACAAACTTTATCACTCTATTATGATGAAAAAAAGAGAATCTTCTCTTAAAAAATGACATTTATCTAAAACTAAAAAGGCCAGCCCAATGGCTAGCCTTTTTCATTCAAACTAAGCTCTATAAATAGGAGCAGCTTAGTAGTTACCAGAAGCAACGTTACCATTGCCTTTTTCAGCTTGAATGCGCATGTAGATTTCTTCACGGTGAACTGAAACCTCTTTCGGAGCGTTAACGCCGATACGTACTTGGTTACCTTTTACACCTAGTACAGTTACAGTCACTTCATCACCAATCATCAGTGTTTCGCCTACGCGGCGAGTCAAAATTAGCATTCTTTGCTCCTTGAGTAATCTCTAAATTTTCTTGCTACAAAGCTATTATCCAACAAAAGTTATATTTTCGTAAACTACCTTGTTACGGAAAATTAGCCTAAAAAGGCATGTTTTTGCTGAATGCTTAATGCTTCACTCGATCTAATGTAAGCATCATGGAGAATATTTGCTGCTGTATCCACACACTCTGGTGGTAAGACTAGCATCATAGTGAGTGCATTCGTTGAGCAGAAATTAATTGCAATATCTTGCTGTGCCAACAAATCGCATGCGTGCTCAACCATTCCATTGGCTTCAAGCCCCACTGCGGTCAACAGGCTTACTACTTCACTATTACGGATTTTATCGCTGAACACCAGATCCAACTTGGCACATGCATCTTGTTTTATCATGATACCTGTTCGTTCTGTTTCCTCGATCACATTCCAAATGTCGATGCCTAACATCTGACATTGCTTTGCGACACTAGACAGGTGGTCACTGTCGACTTCAATTATGGCAAGGTCACGTTGAATCGCTATACCGGAAACGGCTTGCTTACCCGCCTCCCCTTTCACCAAACTGCCTTCATTAATATCGAAGGTCGAAAGCACACGTAGTGGCACATTATTCTTCCATGCGTATTGCACAGAAGGTAGATGCAGTACCTTCGCTCCTCGGCTCGCCATCGCTTCCATAGAAGGAAAATCGATAACGTCCAATTTCTGAGCGTTTTTCACTACACGAGGGTCACAAGTATATATACCATCAACGTCGGTAAAGATTTGGCACTCATCAGCACTTAACGCGCCTGCAAGTGTCACTGCGCTCGTATCAGAGCCACCTCGACCTAATGTGGTGATATCCCCATTTTCATTCACACCTTGGAAACCTGCCACGATAACGATTTGATCTTGCTTAAGTAAGTCAAAGATCGTAGAAGTGTCAATGTGCTTAATCGTCGCGTCATTGTGTTGATTGTCCGTCACAATGTTCGCTTGTGCTCCGGTAAGTGAGCGAGCAGCATAACCCAATTTATTAAGGGTCATTGCCAGTAGTGCCATCGACACTTGCTCACCAGCAGAGAGCAAAACATCAAGTTCTCGAGCTGTTGGAACGCTATCTATTTGGTTAGCTAGATCCATCAATCGATTTGTTTCGCCTGACATTGCAGACACAACAACGACAACTTGATTACCATCATCTTTCGCCTTAATGATGTGTTCAGCGACTTGGTGGATTCTCTCAATTGAACCCACAGAAGTTCCGCCAAACTTTTGCACGATAAGGGGCTTTTTCACCAGTCTTCACCTTCCCAAGACCAAAGTCTCATTAGGACCACTTCATATTCTATTGATTGCAAAATTATATAAGCGGTAGTTACAACAAAAACCAAGTGACGTAAATGACCTGGTTAAAATACGGTCAATTAAACCACTTGGTTACTATAAAAAAATTACGCTCAATCAAATAACTTTGATTGAGCGTAAAGGATGTTAAAAGCTTATAAGCGCTCTTCTAGCCATGGCTGTACTGATTGAATCGCTTCTGGTAGTGCAGATACATCTGTACCACCAGCTTGCGCCATATCAGGACGACCACCGCCTTTACCGCCAACTTGCTCAGCAACCATCTTAACTAGGTCACCTGCTTTCACTTTACCGATAAGGTCTTTGGTTACGCCTGCAATCAGACCGATCTTGTCATCGTTCACGTTAGCAAGAAGGATTACACCGCTACCTACTTGGTTCTTGATGTCATCAACCATAGTACGTAGGTTCTTGTTATCTGCGCCTTCTAGAGCAGCAATCAGTACTTTAGTACCGTTGATATCCTGAACTTTACCCATGATGTTTGCGCTTTCTGCCGCAGCCATCTTGTCTTTCAGTTTCTGGATTTCTTTCTCTAGAGATTTTGCTTTCTGCGCTGATTCAGCCAGTTTCTCTTCGTACTTAGCCGCTTGAGCTTCGATTGCGTCTAGCGCACCTTCACCCGTTACCGCTTCGATACGACGGATACCTGCTGCGATACCACCTTCAGATGTGATCTTGAATAGACCGATGTCACCTGTGTTTGAAGCGTGGATACCACCACAAAGTTCAGTAGAAAAGTCACCCATAGACAGTACACGTACTTCGTCGTCGTACTTCTCGCCGAACAACGCCATTGCGCCTTTCTTCTTAGCAGACTCGATATCCATCACGTTAGTTTCAATCGTGTGGTTGCGACGAATTTGAGCATTTACTAGACGCTCAACTTCTTTTAGCTCAGCTGCCGTTACCGCTTCTAAGTGTGAGAAGTCGAAACGTAGGCTATCCGCTTTTACTAGAGAGCCTTTCTGCGTTACGTGCTCACCAAGTAATTGGCGAAGTGCAGCATGCAGCAAGTGCGTTGCTGAGTGGTTTAGAGAGATTGCAGCGCGACGCTCTGCGTCAACGATAGTGGCAACTTCATCACCTTTTGCTAGAACGCCTTCAGCCATTACACCGTGGTGTGCGATTGCGTTACCTAGTTTTTGAGTGTCTTCAACACGGAATACACCAGCTTCAGTACGGATCTCACCAGCGTCACCACACTGACCGCCTGACTCTGCGTAGAATGGTGTTTCACCAAGCACGATGATTGCTTTGTCGCCAGCAGATAGAGATTCTACTTCGTTGCCTTCAACGAACATCGCCGCTACAGAGCTAGAGCCTTTAGTACCTGTGTAACCACAGAATTCTGTTTGCGTATCAACTTTGATTGCTGCGTTGTAGTCAGTACCGAAGTTACCAGCTTCACGCGCACGTTGACGCTGCTCTTCCATCGCTTTCTCGAAACCTTCTTCGTCGATTGCAAACTCACGTTCACGTGCAACGTCATTAGTTAAGTCAGCTGGGAAGCCGTAAGTATCGTAAAGTTTAAATACGGTTTCGCCGTCTAGTACTTTACCGTCCGTTCCTTGCGAAGAAATGTTATCTAGTGCTTCGTTTAGAATCGCCATACCGCGCTCAAGTGTACGACCGAAGTTTTCTTCTTCGATACGCAGTACTTTTTCAACCACAGCTTGTTGACGCTTCAGCTCTTCACCAGCCGTACCCATGATTTCCGCTAGTACACCAACCAGTTTGTGGAAGAATGCACCTTGTGCGCCCAGCTTGTTACCGTGACGAACTGCACGACGGATGATACGACGTAGAACGTAACCACGACCTTCGTTTGAAGGCATAACGCCATCAACGATCAGGAATGAACATGAACGGATGTGGTCAGCGATAACGCGTAGCGATTGGTTTGATAGATCTTCGTAGCCAATCACTTCAGCAGCAGCTTTAATAAGAGCTTGGAATACATCGATTTCGTAGTTTGAGTGAACGCCTTGCATGATTGCAGAGATACGTTCGATACCCATACCAGTATCTACCGATGGCTTTGGTAGCGGTTCCATAGTGCCGTCTGCGTGACGGTTGAACTGCATGAATACGTTGTTCCAGATCTCGATGAAACGGTCACCATCTTCTTCAGGTGTGCCAGGACGGCCACCCCAGATGTGCTCACCGTGATCGTAGAAGATTTCAGTACATGGACCACAAGGACCTGTGTCACCCATTTGCCAGAAGTTATCTGACTCGTATGGTTTACCACCTTTCTTGTCGCCGATGCGAATAATGCGGTCTGCTGGAACACCTACTTTTTGGTTCCAGATATCGAATGCTTCGTCGTCTGTCTCGTAAACGGTTACAAGTAGACGGTCTGCTGGCAGCTTAAGGGTTACTGTTAGGAATTCCCAAGCGAACGCAATAGCGTCTTCTTTGAAGTAATCGCCAAAGCTGAAGTTGCCTAGCATTTCAAAGAATGTGTGGTGACGAGCAGTGAAGCCAACGTTTTCCAGGTCGTTGTGTTTACCACCAGCACGTACACAACGTTGAGCCGTAGTCGCTCGAGTGTAGGCTCGTTTTTCTAAGCCTAAGAAACAATCTTTAAATTGGTTCATACCCGCGTTTGTGAACAGCAGGGTTGGGTCGTTATGTGGAACTAACGATGAACTTTCTACGATTTGGTGTCCTTTGCTCTCAAAGAACTTGAGGAACGCGTTACGAACCTCATCAGTGCTCATGTACATGCAGCTCTTCCTGAAAATAGTCGAGTTAGAATTTTGCCGTATTGTAGATCATGCAATCAGCTACGACTAGTTTTCTTGCGGAAAAGAGGCATTAGAGGAAAAAATTTGAAGCAAAACAAAAAACAGTGTGAGCTACTGACCGCTAATCTTCGTAATCAAAGCTCAGCGCATAGCTGATTTGGTCAAAACTATAGCCACGATATTGCATAAATCGCACCTGTTTAGCGTATTCTTTCTGGTCTTTGGCTTTCATTCCTTTGAATTTCTTCTCAGCCGCCGTTCTTGCCAGTTCAAACCAGTCTTGTGGTTCCTCTTCCATCGCTGTTTCAATGATAGATTCAGCCACGCGTTTTTGATTCAACTCCTGTCGAATTCTCCTTTCACCATGCCCTTTATAAACGTGTTGACGAATCTGACTTTTGGCATAACGCAGGTCATCTAAGTAATTGTGGTCGAGGCAAAAGTTGATGGCCACTTCGATATCGGCCTCTTCATAACCTTTTAGAGCCAGCTTTTGATAGAGCTCGTATTGTCCATGATCACGACGGCTTAGTAGCTGAATCGCCGCTTCTTTGCTCGACAACGTCGGAGCTTGACGCTTTTGGTACATGATGATCCTAAAACTATTTTTGCTGTACAGACTCTAAAACAATCGTAGTAAATAACTGCTCACTCTAGCTTGTTGCTGTGCCAGTTCTGCTCACCTACTTACTGGGATTGATATTAATCTGCCCTTTATTTTTAACGGTTTTGATTTCAGCAGATACAACAAAGCCCCGCATCGCAGGGCTTTGTTAGATATTAATTGAAGAAAAGATTAAAACTCTTCTTCTTGCTCTGATTTTTCACCGGTTTCTGGCGCTTCAGGTAAAGCAGGAGAAAGTAGCATTTCACGTAGCTTAGCATCGATAGTCTTTGCCACTTCGGTGTGCTCACGTAGGTAGTTACAAGCGTTCGCTTTACCTTGACCGATCTTATCGCCTTGGTAGCTGTACCATGCACCCGCTTTTTCTACTAGCTTGTGCTTAACGCCTAGGTCGACTAATTCACCTTCACGATTGAAGCCTTGGCCATACATGATTTGCGTATTCGCTTCTTTAAACGGTGCAGCAATCTTGTTTTTAACCACTTTAATGCGCGTTTCGTTACCCACAACTTCATCGCCTTCTTTGATTGCGCCAGTACGGCGGATATCTAGACGAACAGAAGCGTAGAATTTAAGAGCGTTACCACCAGTAGTGGTTTCAGGGTTACCGAACATCACACCAATCTTCATACGAATTTGGTTGATGAAGATACACATACAGTTAGACTGCTTTAGGTTACCTGTAAGCTTACGCATTGCTTGAGAAAGCATACGAGCTTGAAGACCCATGTGGCTGTCGCCCATTTCGCCTTCAATTTCAGCCTTTGGAGTAAGTGCCGCAACAGAGTCGACAACCATGACGTCGATAGCACCAGAACGTGCAAGTGCGTCACAAATCTCAAGAGCTTGCTCACCCGTATCAGGCTGAGAAACAAGTAGAGCATCGATATCAACACCTAGTTTCTTCGCGTATACAGGATCTAGCGCGTGCTCCGCATCGATAAATGCACAAGTTTTGCCTTCACGTTGCGCTGCTGCAATAAGCTCTAGAGTTAGCGTTGTTTTACCTGAAGATTCTGGACCGTAAACTTCTACGATACGACCCATTGGCAGACCACCAGCACCCAAAGCGATATCAAGAGAAAGAGAACCCGTTGAGATGGTTTCTACGTCCATTGCGCGGTTATCACCAAGGCGCATGATAGAGCCTTTACCGAATTGCTTTTCAATTTGACCTAGCGCAGCGGCGAGCGCTTTCTGTTTGTTCTCGTCCATTACTTTCTCCGATTTATTCATCTTCTTTGGGCGATGAATCATAATTCATTTTTCTTGAGCAGAAGAACTGCTCATCAATGAAAGTCATTATACTGTTGATTCATACAGTGTCTATACCTGTATGAAAAAAATTTGGCAGACCTAAACCTACTATTTGCTCCAGCCCTTATCAAAACTGGGCTACGACAATTAAAGAAATTCTAGATCAAATACTGATGCAGTTGAGTCAGTGCATGCTCAATCGCTTTTTTGCGAACTTGCGCACGATCACCAGTAAAATGCATGGTTTCCACTTGCTGCCAATTCTGATTATCTGCAAAGGCAAAACAAACCGTCCCAACAGGCTTTTCTTCGCTTCCACCGCTAGGGCCTGCTATGCCACTTATCGAGACTCCAATAGTTGCATTTGAATGATTTAGGGCGCCCAGCACCATTTCAATCACGACTGGCTCACTCACAGCACCGTGCGCTTCTAATGTTGAAGCTTGTACACCAAGCATTTCCATTTTAGCTTCATTGCTGTAGGTCACAAATGCGCGGTCTAGCCAAGCAGAGCTACCTGCAATATCAGTGATTGCTGTTGCAACCCCACCTCCAGTGCAAGATTCTGCCGTCGTTAAAATATGCCCATGCTTAGCCAATAATGCCCCTAAATCGGCACTCAATTTTGTTGCTCTTTCCATAGCCAAAAATGCCCTTTGTCTCTTTTTACTTGATAGGGATTCACGTATCCTAAGCCGCTACGGAAATAAACAAAAGTACTTACCTGTGAAAGCTGAACAAAAACACACTCCGATGATGCAGCAATACCTCAAGCTAAAGGCTGAGAATCCTGAAATCTTGCTGTTTTACCGCATGGGCGACTTCTACGAACTCTTCTACGACGATGCAAAACGCGCATCTCAATTGCTTGATATTTCGTTGACTAAACGCGGTGCATCGGCAGGTGAACCTATCCCAATGGCTGGCGTTCCATTCCACGCCGTTGAAGGTTATCTAGCCAAACTTGTTCAGCTTGGTGAGTCTGTTGCGATTTGTGAACAGATTGGCGATCCTGCAACAAGCAAAGGTCCGGTTGAACGTAAAGTAGTACGCATCGTCACGCCAGGTACTGTGACCGACGAAGCTCTGCTATCTGAGCGTATCGATAACCTGATTGCAGCAATCTATCAGCACAATGGTAAATTTGGTTACGCGACATTGGATGTAACTTCTGGACGCTTCCAATTGGTTGAGCCTGAAACCGAAGAAGCGATGGCAGCAGAACTTCAACGTACGGCCCCACGAGAGCTACTTTTCCCTGAAGATTTTGAGGCCGTTCACCTCATGTCTAACCGTAATGGTAACCGCCGCCGCCCTGTTTGGGAGTTTGAGCTCGATACTGCGAAGCAACAGCTTAACCAACAATTTGGCACTCGTGACTTAGTCGGCTTTGGTGTTGAACACGCATCACTTGGTTTGTGCGCCGCTGGCTGTTTGATTCAATATGTAAAGGACACTCAACGTACTGCCCTGCCACACATTCGTTCACTCACCTACGACAGACAAGATCACTCTGTGATTCTTGACGCAGCGACTCGTCGCAACCTTGAGCTAACACAAAACCTATCAGGTGGCACTGATAACACGCTTGCGGAAGTCTTAGATCATTGTGCGACCGCAATGGGCAGTCGTATGCTCAAGCGCTGGTTACACCAACCAATGCGCTGTATTGATACCTTAAACAATCGCTTAGATGCGATCAGCGAAATCAAAGATCAAAGCTTGTTCACCGACATTCAACCAATTTTCAAACAAATTGGTGATATTGAGCGTATTTTGGCTCGCTTAGCACTTCGTTCTGCTCGTCCTCGCGATATGGCTCGACTGCGTTACGCAATGCAACAACTCCCAGAATTGGAAAGTGTAACGTCTTCTCTGGCGCATCCTTACCTAATTAAATTGGCTCAATTTGCCGCGCCAATTGATGATGTCTGTGATCTGCTAGAACGTGCAATCAAAGAAAATCCACCAGTGGTTATTCGCGAGGGTGGTGTGATTGCAGAGGGCTACAACGCTGAGCTTGATGAATGGCGTAAACTCGCAGATGGCGCAACCGAGTATCTAGAAAAGCTCGAAGCAGACGAACGTGAGCGCCACGGTATTGATACACTAAAAGTAGGCTACAACGCCGTACACGGTTTCTTTATTCAGGTTAGTCGTGGCCAAAGCCACTTGGTTCCACCACATTATGTGCGTCGACAAACACTGAAAAATGCAGAACGCTACATCATTCCAGAGTTGAAAGAGCATGAAGACAAGGTTCTAAACTCTAAGTCAAAAGCGTTAGCAGTAGAGAAGAAACTGTGGGAAGAGCTGTTTGATTTATTGATGCCAAACCTTGAGAAAATGCAAAACCTTGCGTCAGCGATTTCTCAGTTGGACGTTTTACAAAACCTTGCCGAACGTGCAGACACGTTAGATTACTGTCGCCCGACTCTAGATAAAGAAGCCGGTATCAGTATTCAAGCAGGCCGCCACCCTGTTGTGGAACAAGTAACCAGTGAACCATTTATTGCTAACCCAATAGAGTTAAGCTCAGACCGTAAGATGCTTATCATCACTGGTCCAAACATGGGTGGTAAATCGACCTACATGCGCCAAACTGCGTTGATTGCTTTGATGGCTCACATTGGTTCATACGTACCAGCCGAATCAGCTCATATCGGATCTTTGGATCGTATATTTACTCGTATTGGCGCATCCGATGACCTTGCTTCCGGGCGCTCTACCTTCATGGTAGAAATGACCGAAACAGCGAATATTCTTCATAATGCGACTCAAAACAGCTTGGTGTTAATGGATGAGATCGGCCGCGGTACCAGTACTTATGATGGTCTTTCTTTAGCATGGGCAAGTGCAGAATGGCTAGCCACACAAATAGGCGCAATGACCCTGTTTGCAACGCACTATTTTGAGTTGACTGAACTGCCAAACCAACTGCCAAATCTTGCCAACGTCCACCTAGATGCAGTAGAGCACGGTGACAGCATTGCCTTTATGCACGCAGTCCAAGAAGGTGCAGCAAGCAAGTCTTACGGCCTTGCCGTTGCTGGGTTGGCTGGAGTTCCAAAACCCGTGATCAAGAATGCGCGCAACAAACTGTCTCAGCTTGAGCAATTAGGTCAAGATAATGACTCTCCACGACCAAGTGCTGTCGATGTGGCAAACCAACTAAGCTTGATCCCAGAGCCAAGCGATGTAGAGCAAGCACTGTCGAATATTGATCCTGACGATCTAACGCCACGTCAGGCATTGGAAGAGCTTTACCGCTTGAGGAAGATGCTCTAATCTGACGCATCTTCAATAAAACGCAAAAAGGCTATGGTTTCCCATAGCCTTTTGTTTATTCTAAATTCACCTTTAAAGCAGGGCTGTCCTAGTCGACTTCCACGTTGAACAGGTTTTCCATGTTCAAACCTTGCTTAATCAAGATTTCGCGCAATCGACGTAAACCTTCAACTTGAATCTGACGTACACGTTCACGTGTTAGACCAATCTCACGTCCCACTTCCTCAAGCGTTGATGGCTCGTAGCCAAGTAAACCAAAACGACGAGCAAGCACTTCTTTCTGTTTTGGATTTAGCTCTTCTAGCCAGTCAATCAACGAGGATTTGATGTCATCGTCTTGAGTGGATACTTCGGGATCCGAATTGTTTGCATCAGGAATTATATCCAGTAGCGCTTTCTCGCCATCACCACCGATAGGTGTATCGACAGAGCTGATACGCTCGTTAAGGCGAAGCATTTTACTTACGTCTTCAACTGGAATATCTAGCTGAGCTGCAATTTCTTCTGCCGTTGGTTCATGGTCGAGCTTCTGAGAAAGTTCACGTGCGGTACGCAGATAAATGTTTAGCTCTTTAACCACATGAATTGGCAAACGAATGGTGCGAGTTTGGTTCATCAACGCACGCTCAATCGTTTGGCGAATCCACCACGTTGCGTAGGTTGAAAAACGGAAACCTCGTTCAGGATCAAACTTCTCAACCGCACGGATCAAGCCCAGATTGCCTTCTTCGATAAGATCAAGAAGTGCTAAACCGCGATTGCTGTAACGACGAGAGATCTTCACGACAAGACGTAAATTACTTTCGATCATTCGCTTACGGGCAGCTTCATCGCCACGTAATGCTCTACGAGCGTAAAGTACTTCTTCTTCTGCTGTGAGTAGTGGTGAAAAGCCAATTTCGCCTAAGTACAGTTGTGTCGCATCTAGACTTTTATTGCTCGCATCAAACTCTTCGCGAGCTGTTGCTTTGATTTTTTTAGATGTTTTTTCAAGTTCAGGACTTCCGCTTCCTGTCGTTGCGTTGTCATATTCGAACTCTTCAACTTTGGTGACTGTGTTGCTGATACTCATAACGCCTCCCCCTGGCGAGTTAGCAAACATAACAACTCAATATGTCGCTAAATGATGTCGCAAGTTGTTATTCAAAGTTTTAAGGTAAATATCGTTTTGGATTTACGGATTTACCTTGATAGCGAATTTCAAAGTGGAGCTTAACTGACTTAGAACCAGAACTACCCATGGTAGCGATTTTTTGTCCGCTCTTGACACTTTGTCCTTCTGATACCAGCAATCTGTCATTGTGTGCGTATGCGCTTAAATAATTGTCGTTATGCTTCACTATAATTAGGTTGCCATAACCTCGTAGCGCATTACCTGAGTACACAACAGTGCCGGCCGCGGTTGAAACGATAGGCTGACCACGCTGTCCTGCGATGTCTATGCCTTTATTTCCTTGTTCTCCCGCTGAGAAGTTCTTGATTACTCTCCCTTTTGTTGGCCACAACCACTTTGATACTTTATCGTTTTTCGCCGCAGTTACTGGTGGTTTCGGTTTAACATTCTGATTACCTTTTGACCCAACATACTCCTTTGGTTTGGATTGTTCAACCTTCTTTGGCGGCTGTTTTTGTGCAACTTTAGGCGTAGTGGTCGCAGGCTTTTGAGTAGAGCTTTTACTTGAATTTGACGGCTTTGACGCTGTTGATGTTTTAGTCACTGGCGCTGGTTTTGTCGCAACCACTGGAGGAACAACGGGTTCCACTTTATGACCATATTTTGGAGCAACATATTTCGGTGCCCAAAGTTTTAATCGTTGACCAGGGAAAATCGTATAGGGTGCGTTAAGTTCATTGTAACGAACAAGATCATTTACATTCTTATCTGTGACATAAGCTATGAAATAAAGTGTATCTCCTTTCTTTACTTCATAATAACTGCCTCTATAACTGCCTCGTTCAACACTAGAATAGTCTTTATTTAAGCTAGAAACAGGCGCAGGCGAATGAGCCGCGCAACCGACAAGTCCCGCGGCTATCAAGCAGCTAATACCAAAACGACGTAAGAACCTATTCACCTGATCTTTAACCCTTAAGCTAAATCGCCTGCAACTAATGGCACAAATCTTACCATTTCTACCACGGTAGAAAGGAATTGTTCACCCTTGCGTTCAATTTTCAACAATTGTTGCTCATCCTCACCAACAGGTATGATCATCTTACCGCCCTCTTTCAGCTGAGATAAAAGTGCTTGGGGAACACTTTCCGCAGCCGCAGTGACAATAATCGCATCGAACGGACCTTTCGCTTCCCATCCGAGCCAGCCGTCACCATGTTTGGTAGAGACATTATAAATATCCAGTTGTTTCAAGCGACGCTTAGCGTCCCATTGCAAAGACTTGATGCGTTCAACGGAATAAACATGATCAACGATTTGAGCAAGTACAGCCGTTTGATAACCTGATCCTGTTCCTATCTCAAGCACATTGCTGCTTTGTTTGAGATCGAGCAATTCTGTCATTTTCGCAACAATGTAAGGCTGAGAAATAGTTTGCCCCTGACCAATCGGTAACGCATTGTTATCGTACGCTTGGTGCATCATTGCCTGTGAGACAAAACTCTCACGCGGCAAACAGTACACGGCATCCAATACGCGTTGATCACTGATGCCACTGGAGATAAGAAACGCTATCAACCTGTCAGCATGTGGGTTACTCATTACTTCTCTTCCTTTAACCAACTGTCCATCGCACGCAAAGACTCATGAGCAGTGAGGTCAACTTGCAGTGGGGTGATTGAAACTCGACCATGCTCAATCGCATAAAAATCGGTGCCCTCTCCAGCATCTTGCTCTTTACCCGGAGGACCTAACCAATATATATCATGCCCACGTGGGTCCTGTTGCTTGATCATATTCTCGGCATGATGACGGGCGCCTAAACGTGTCACTTCAATCTCACCTAATTGTTCTAGTGGTAAATCAGGAACATTGACGTTCAGTAAGCGGTTAGTCGGGATCGGCCTAACCAAATGCTGCTCAACTAGCTGACGGGCAATTTTTGCCGCAGCTGCAAAGTTCTGTTTACCCACCAACGAAAAAGCAACAGATTGAACGCCAAGAAAGTGCCCTTCCATCGCAGCGGCAACCGTACCTGAATATAAGACATCATCGCCAAGGTTCGCGCCATGATTGATCCCAGTGAGAACTAAGTCAGGTAAATCGCCTTTCATCAATTCATTCAATGCAAAGTGAACACAATCTGTCGGGGTGCCTTGCACAGAGAAGGTGTTGGGTGCGATCTCATTTACTCTCAGAGGCTGCTCTAACGTCAGTGAGTTCGAAGCACCAGACCGGTTTCGATCTGGTGCCACAATCGTCACCTCAGCAATACTTTTTAGCTCATCAGCAAGCGCATGAATTCCTTGAGCATGAACGCCGTCGTCATTGCTGAGCAGTACTCTTAATGGCTTCGCGTTTGGTGAATCCATTTCCATTAATATTCTCTTTCTACTTTTTCCTCGATAATCAACTCGCGTACGATAGAGGTCGCAAACGAACCGGCATCTAGCGAGAAGGTCAACGTAATATTGTTGCCATCCACCGTCCAAGCTAAGTCTTGAGGTTTAAGTGCAATATCACGACGGTCGTGACGCATACGATTCCCACGAATTAATGCCATTAAATCGGGTTCTTCATCCAAAAAAGGCTGCTCCAAGGCTAATGCATCTGTTTGAGTTGGAAGTGCATTGTCTCCAGCTAGCGCTGCAGTAATAACTACTTCGCCCTGAGCAAATTGTGCCTGTAGATCAGCAATGTTGCTTGCATCAATCAACTGAGTACCAGAAGTTGTCTTCGCCACATCACCGTCGATGAACTTGTCAAACACGCCTTGCTCTAATCGAGCTGAAACGATGCGGTTGAAGATCCACGAACGAGCCGCCGACAAATACATGCTGCGCTTGTTTTGGTTACGAGTACGTACGTTCTCGCGCCCCCATCGACGTGCTTCTTCAAGGTTGTTGCCATCGTTACCAAAACGCTGACTACCAAAGTAGTTCGGCACGCCAACTTGTTTCACTTTTTCAAGGCGTTGCTCAACATCCGCTACATCTGTCACTTCAGACAAAGTAACCACGAACTCGTTCCCTACTAGGTCACCAGGGCGTAGTTTTTTATTGTGACGATCTGTTGCCAGAATTTCGATACTTGGGTATTGCGCCAAAAATGCTGAAAAATCTGGTGTTTCACCTTTCGGTAAATGAACACTTAGCCATTGTTCAGTCACAGCGTGACGGTCTTTAAGACCCGCCCAGCTAACGTCTTTCGACTTAACGCCACAGGCTTTTGCTAGCTCATTAGCAACAAAGCTGGTGTTCTCGCCCGTTTTACGGATACGAACCATTAAATGCTCGCCTTCACCCGTAAAGGCAAAACCTAAGTCTTCGCGAACCTGAAAGTGTTCTGGTTGCGCTTTGATTTTTGCTGATGCTACAGGCTTACCCGTAAGGTAAGCCAATGAAGATAAAATGTCTGACATGATGTTTTTCCACTGCTAACGCAGCATTGAGGAGCAAATTGCTAGGTTATTGCTTAAAGAGAAGTACAACTGCTTCCGTTGCAATGCCTTCTTTGCGTCCAGTAAAACCGAGACGCTCTGTCGTCGTCGCCTTTACGTTTATATTACTGATATCGGTTTCCAAGTCTTCAGCAATCGTGGCACACATTGCGTCGATATGTGGCGCCATTTTAGGCGCTTGTGCCATGATGGTGATGTCAGCGTTTCCTAATCGATAGCCTTGTTCTTTCACCCTGCGATAAACATCTTTAAGCAGTTCGCGGCTATCAGCCCCTTTCCACTTATCATCGGTATCTGGGAAGTGACGGCCAATATCTCCGGCAGCAATCGCACCAAGCAGTGCATCGCTCAATGCATGAAGTGCCACATCACCATCTGAGTGGGCAATCAACCCTTGTTCGTAAGGAACAGCGACACCACCGATAATCACAGGGCCTTCACCACCAAATTTGTGTACATCGAAACCATGACCAATTCGAATCATTTTCTATCCTTTGTTTACTCGCCGTGCTCACGGCTTAGGTAAAACTCGGCTAACGCGAGGTCTTCTGGCTGAGTAATTTTTATGTTATTCGCATTACCTTGAACCAAAGCCGGTGTTTCACCTAACCATTCCAAAGCCGAAGCTTCATCAGTAATGGTTGCACCTTGTTCTAATGCGTCAGTCAGTGCTCGTGTTAATTGTTGAGTTTTAAACATTTGTGGGGTAAGTGCATGCCACAATGCTTCTCTATCTACCGTATGATCGATATCTTGTGCCACGTTTGCTCGCTTCATTGTGTCTCTCACTTGAGAGGCAAGGATGCCACCTGTTGGGTGTGCGCTACAAACGTCGATCAAATGGTCAATATCGGATGTGAGAACACATGGTCTTGCTGCGTCGTGAACTAAAACCCACTCGCTCTCAAGATGTGTTCTTACATAGTTTAGCCCTGAAAGCACAGAATCCGCCCTTTCTTTGCCACCAGACACGCAAATCACGTCTGGGTGCTGAGCAATGTTCAATTCAGGGTAATAAGGGTCGCCATCGGTAATTGCGATCACGACTTTAGAGATCCTCGGATGAGAAAGCAGCTTCTCTACTGTGTGCTCTAATACCGCTTTTCCGTCAATTAAGAGATATTGCTTAGGGCGATCAGCCTTCATACGGCTACCAACACCGGCCGCAGGTACAATCGCAACATGAGATGAAAACAACTTTGGCATGTTATTGCTCGTCCTCGTCAATAATACGATAGAAAGTCTCGCCATCTTTGACCAAACCTAACTCATGACGCGCACGTTCTTCAATCGCATCAAGACCTTGTCTCAGGTCATCAATTTCTGCGAACATCTCATTATTACGAGCTTGCAGCTTGCTGTTCACTTGTTGCTGCACTTCAATTTCATCTTCTACTGTGTAGTAGTCAGTCACCCCGTTTTTGCCAAACCATAGGGTATATTGGAGCCAGCCAAACAGTAACGTAAGGGCTAAAACAAAGATTCGCATATCGCTGCTAACATTCTGTACCGGAAGGGATTAGATAAGGTGACATATATAGCATAAATGCGTGGTTGGCTCTAGGGCAGAAAAAGAGACTCACACGCTCCTTACAGGAAAAAAGCAGCAAAATGAAACAAAGAGATTTCCGACTCCCTCCTTCGTCGTTCTAGGGAATGACAAATGAACGTGAACGACAGACATCAAAAAGCAAAGTTAGCTCCCGCCTATCTAAGCGATGCGTTTACGTATCTCAGATACAAAAACGCCCCGCAAATGCGAGGCGTATTTTTAAAGCGTTAAGCTAATAATTTAGAAACCTAAATTATTGACCTTTAACTTCTTTAAGACCGTTGAAAGGAGCGCGCTCACCTAGAGCTTCCTCGATACGGATAAGTTGGTTGTACTTAGCAACACGGTCAGAACGGCTCATAGAACCAGTTTTGATTTGACCTGCAGCTGTACCTACCGCTAGATCAGCGATAGTTGCATCTTCAGTTTCGCCAGAACGGTGAGAGATTACTGCTGTGTAACCAGCGTCTTTAGCCATCTTGATTGCAGCTAGAGTCTCAGTTAGAGAACCGATTTGGTTGAACTTGATAAGGATAGAGTTAGCTACGCCTTTCTCGATACCTTCAGCAAGGATCTTAGTGTTAGTAACGAATAGATCGTCACCTACTAGTTGAAGCTTGTCACCTAGTAGTTCAGTTTGGTGCTTGAAGCCAGCCCAATCAGACTCGTCTAGACCGTCTTCGATAGAAACGATTGGGAATTGGTTAGCTAGCTCAGCTAGGTAGTGGTTGAACTCTTCAGAAGTGAAAGTTTTACCTTCGCCTTTCATGTTGTAGATGCCAGCTTCTTTGTCGAAGAACTCAGATGCAGCACAGTCCATAGCTAGAGTAACGTCTTTACCTAGTTCGTAACCAGCAGCTGCAACAGCTTCTGCGATAACTTCTAGAGCTTCAGCGTTAGACTTAAGGTTAGGAGCGAAACCACCTTCGTCACCAACTGCAGTGCTGTAGCCTTTAGACTTAAGAACTTTAGCTAGGTTGTGGAATACTTCAGCACCGATACGTAGACCTTCTTTAAGAGTCTTAGCACCAACTGGTTGGATCATGAACTCTTGGATGTCAACGTTGTTATCTGCGTGCTCACCACCGTTGATGATGTTCATCATTGGTAGAGGCATAGAGAACTGACCAGCTGTACCGTTTAGCTCAGCGATGTGCTCGTATAGAGGCATGCCTTTAGCAGCAGCTGCTGCTTTAGCGTTTGCTAGAGAAACAGCTAGGATAGCGTTCGCACCGAATTTAGATTTGTTTTCAGTACCGTCTAGGTCGATCATTACTGCATCGATTGCAGCTTGATCTTTCGCGTCTTTACCAACTAGAGCTTCAGCGATTGGGCCGTTTACAGCTTCGATAGCTTTAAGAACACCTTTACCTAGGAAACGTGCTTTGTCGCCGTCACGTAGCTCAAGAGCTTCGCGAGAACCAGTAGATGCGCCAGATGGAGCAGCAGCCATACCTACGAAACCGCCTTCTAGGTGTACTTCAGCTTCTACAGTTGGGTTACCACGTGAATCGATGATTTCACGACCTAGAACTTTAACGATCTTAGACATTGAATGTTTCCTTCTCGTTGAATATATAATGTCAAAATTAAAGGCAGCAACACAGCTTACGTTACTGCCTGTATTCCTTACTTACTTCTCGAAATCGCCACGCTGGTATTCGCCAGCTGCTTTCACGAAACCTGCGAACAATGGGTGACCATCACGCGGTGTTGATGTGAACTCTGGGTGGAATTGAGCCGCTACGAACCATGGGTGAGCTGGGTTCTCAATTACTTCTACCAGTTTCTTGTCTGCTGACAAGCCAGATACTTTAAGGCCTGCTTTTTCGATTTGCGGACGAAGATTGTTGTTCACTTCATAACGGTGACGGTGACGCTCATGAATTGTCGCGTTGCCGTATAGTTCACGAGCTTTCGTACCTTTTTCTAGGTGACATAGCTGTGAACCAAGACGCATAGTACCACCAAGATCAGACTTCTCGGTACGTTCTTCAACTTTACCTTCGCCATCAACCCACTCTGTGATTAAACCTACCACAGGGTACTTCGTCTCTTTGTTAAATTCTGTTGAATGTGCACCTTCCATACCCGCTACGTTACGCGCGTATTCGATCAGTGCCACTTGCATGCCTAGACAGATACCTAGATACGGAACGTTGTTTTCACGAGCGTATTGAGCTGCGCGAATCTTACCTTCGATACCACGGTCACCGAAACCGCCAGGAACAAGGATTGCGTCTAGACCTTCTAGGATCTCAACACCTTTGTTCTCTACATCTTGAGAATCAACGTACTGAATCTTAACGCTCAGACGGTTCTTAAGACCAGCATGTTTCAACGCTTCGTTTACTGATTTGTATGCATCTGGTAGTTCAATGTACTTACCAACCATACCAATCGTCACTTCTGCCGTTGGGTTAGCTTCTTCGTAAATTACTTGTTCCCACTCAGACAGGTTAGCTTCTGGCGCATTGATGCCAAAGCGAGCACAAACAAGATCGTCTAGACCTTGAGCTTTGATTAGCTGAGGGATCTTGTAGATAGAATCTACATCTTTCATTGAGATAACTGCTTTTTCTTGTACGTTACAGAAAAGAGCAATTTTCTTACGTTCGTTAGCAGGGATCATACGATCGCTACGACAAACTAGAATATCTGGTTGGATGCCGATAGATAGCAGCTCTTTAACAGAGTGCTGAGTTGGCTTAGTTTTCACTTCGCCCGCAGCAGCTAGGTAAGGAACTAGCGTTAGGTGCATGAACATTGCGCGTTCACGGCCTAGTTCTACAGCAAGCTGACGAATAGCTTCCATAAATGGTAGTGATTCGATATCACCTACCGTACCACCGACTTCAACGATAGCAACATCATGGCCTTCAGAACCTGCGATTACGCGGTCTTTGATAGCGTTAGTGATGTGAGGGATAACCTGAATGGTTGCACCTAGGTAATCGCCGCGACGTTCTTTACGTAGTACGTCTGCATAAACACGACCTGCAGTGAAGTTGTTACGCTTAGTCATCTTGGTGCGGATGAAACGCTCGTAGTGACCAAGGTCAAGGTCAGTCTCTGCGCCATCTTCCGTAACGAACACTTCACCGTGTTGAGTTGGGCTCATTGTGCCTGGATCAACGTTGATGTAAGGGTCAAGCTTCATCATAGTCACTTTAAGACCACGAGCTTCTAGAATAGCGGCAAGAGATGCTGCTGCAATACCTTTACCTAGAGAGGATACAACCCCGCCAGTAACAAAAATGTAATTTGTCGTCATGTTTAACCTGAAATTGGTTGAATGAGGGAAATGGAGTGCTTCTGGACGGGACGTAAATATACCAGAAGCTCCTTAACGCCACAACGTGAAATCTATCACACCGGAATTTTTTATTTTTTGCTTCAAATCAAAGTCGAGTATTCATGCAATTTCAGCTTTGCTCTTCTCGTTTCACTTCATCCCACATCGAATCGAGTTCATCTAGAGTAAAGTCTGTGAGTTGCTTACCGTGCGCTGCAACTTTAGTTTCCACGCCTTTAAAGCGTCTTGAGAACTTTAGATTTGCTTTGGCCAAAGCGACTTCAGGGTCTTTGCCTAAGTGACGAGATAGGTTGACGGTCGCAAATAATAAGTCCCCCAACTCAAGCTCTACCTTGGTTTCATCGGGGTTGACTTGAAGCGCCTCTTCCATCACTTCTTCAATTTCCTCTTGTACCTTCCCGACTACAGGACCCAGAGAGTCCCAATCAAAACCATATTTAGCGCATTTCTTTTGAATTTTTGTAGCACGAGAAAGCGCAGGTAGAGAGTTCGGTATTGAGTCTAGAATACTTTCCTCAGCTTTGCCTACTTGTGCTTTTTCTTTGGCTTTTTCCGCTTCCCAATTAGCGGTAATTTCTTCATCAGATTCAAACTCAACATCAGAAAAAACATGAGGATGACGACGAGTCAGTTTTTCATTCACGGTTTCGACGACGTCAGAAAAATCAAACAGCCCCTGTTCTTTTGCCATTTGGCTGTAGAAAATCACTTGGAACAATAAGTCACCCAACTCTTCTTGTAAGTTCGGCCAATCACGGTTTTGAATCGCATCCACCACTTCATAAGTTTCTTCAATGGTGTGCGGAACAATGGTGTCGAAGGTCTGCTTTAAGTCCCATGGGCAACCGCCGTCTGGGTCACGCAACTTCGCCATGATTTGTTCTAACTGTTCAATTGGATGACTCATTTTCTCTGTTCCTTTAAACCTTTCTATCTAAAGAAAAAGGTGAGCAGCCAAAACCACTCACCTTTAATTTGTTTTCTAACTATTTTTACTAAGTAGTTGGTTCTTCTGGCAAGGCAGCAAACTTATGAGGCCCATGAGCATAGCTTGTCTATGAGATGGGGCTGGGCCGGCATTCCGGATATAAGTGCAGCTAACGCCGCTAGAAAGCCAAATACGACGTAAAAATTAGCCTAAGCGTTTCACCGACATGACATCCTTAATCTGCTCAACACGTTTCGAAACTCGTGAGAACACTTCAAGGTTGGTCACTTCAAGGTCAAAGTCCATTATCGACATTTGCGTGCGGTAATCGACGCGGCTCTTCATACTGGTGACTTTGATTTTCTCGTTCGCAAACAGAGTTGTGATGTCTTTAAGTAGACCGCCACGCTCCATTGCTTCAACACGAACCGTCAAGATGTAAGAACCGACAAAGCCGCTGCCCCAGACGGTATCGATGATACGTTCTGGTGCGTGATGGCGAAGCTCCTCTAGTTGCTCACAGTCACTGCGGTGGACCGAAATACCGCGACCTTGGGTGATGTAACCGGCAATCTCATCACCTGGGATCGGCTGACAACAACGCGCTAGGTGTGTCATTAGGTTATCGACACCTTCAACTACGACTGCATCTTTCTTCGGACGACTTTGTGCTGGCGCGCGATTTTCTGCTTCTTGCAGTTTTTCTAGCGCTTGTTGGTCTTCCTCTTCGGCGGTTGGTTTGTTTACCAAGGCGTTGATGTGGTTGATGATTTGGTTGATACGCAAGTCACCACTACCAATACCAACATACAATTCATCGGCACTATTAACGTTAAAGCGTTTCAGCGCGTAGTTATCAGCATCTTTCAGTGTCGCGCCGATTTTCGCCAGTTCGTGCTCTAGAATTTCACGACCCGCTTCTAGGTTCTTCTCACGACTTTGCTTGCGGAACCATGCGTTGATCTTCGCACGCGCTCGGCTTGACGTCACAAAGCCAAGCGATGGGTTTAACCAGTCTCGTGAAGGGTTTGGTTCTTTCTGGGTGATGATTTCCACCTGATCGCCCATTTGCAGTTTATGGGTGAACGGTACGATACGACCTGCCACTTTAGCACCGATACAACGATGCCCTACTTCTGAGTGAATGTGGTAAGCGAAGTCTAATGGGGTTGCGCCCATCGGTAGGTCGACGACATCACCACGTGGGGTAAAGGCATACACGCGGTCGTCAAATACCTGACTACGCAGCTCGTCCAACATCTCGCCAGAGTCGGACATTTCTTCTTGCCAGTCGAGTAGCTTACGTAGCCACGTGATCTTCTCATCGTAACCGCTGCGGCTGCTTGCGCCTTCTTTGTATTTCCAGTGCGCTGCAACACCCAGCTCCGAGTCTTCGTGCATCTCTTTAGTACGAATCTGGATCTCGATGGTCTTGCCTTCAGGGCCAAGAATCACGGTATGGATAGACTGGTAACCGTTTGGTTTCGGGTTCGCAACGTAATCGTCGAACTCACTTGGTAAGTGTTTGTATTTGGTGTGAACCACACCCAGAGCGGCATAACAGTCTTGAAGTTTGTCAGCGATGATACGTACCGCACGTACGTCAAACAATTCATCAAACGCCAGACTCTTCTTCTGCATTTTACGCCAAATGCTGTAGATGTGCTTTGGACGACCACTGACTTCTGCGTTGATGCCGCATACGGTCATTTCTTGGGTAAGGTCGTCGACAAAGTCTTTGATGTATTGTTCACGGACAATACGACGCTCAGCCAATTGCTTCGCGATTTGCTTGTAGGTTTCTGGTTGTTGGTAGCGGAAAGCGTAATCTTCGATTTCCCATTTCAGCTGACCAATACCAAGGCGGTTTGCCAGAGGCGCATAAATGTTTGCACACTCTTTTGCCGCAGCGCGACGCACTTCGTCCGGCGCTTTTTTTACTTCAATCAGGTTGCAGATACGTTCCGCCAGCTTAATGACGACGCAGCGGAAATCATCCACCATGGCCAACAACATACGACGAACGTTATCCACTTGAGACGAGGCAGCACCACCATCCATTGTTACATTCAGTTGACCAATTGCCGCCATTTCGTCGACGCCATCGATCAGCTTAATGATTTCTTTGCTGTATTTTTCCTCAAGGAGTTCTCTATCAAAAGCACCGCTTGAGACCAAAGGAAACAGTTGCGCCGCGACAAGTGTCGCTTTGTCCATCGACAAGGTGATCAAAATTTCGATCATCTCTCGTCCACGCCACAACAAAAGCTCCGCCTGCTCGTGGTTCGCCAAAATCGACTGGCAATCACGATACACTTCAATTAAGCGTTTCGCTGTGTTCTTCTCTTGCCCTAGGCTAGCCACCCAGGTTTCGAGTTCAAACTGTTCATCTTGGTTTAAATGCGCGCTTCTTACCGCAACCATCTCATCATCCTAATTATTATATTTGTGTGGTTTGACTAACACCATCCAGGTTAGTTCTTATGCCAAGCCTTAAACGTTGGCTTATTGACCACCCACCACGTGTAAGTGATCAACAAAGTCCCAATTATCAGGACTTTTCAAACAGCGCCATCGATTCTAGATGGCTGGTATGAGGGAACATGTCCAGCATACCTAATTTGGTCAATTGGTAGCCTTGCTCCAGCAAGCTCTGACTATCCCTTGCAAGGGTAGCAGGATTACACGAAACATAAACTACACGCTGTGCGCCAAGCGCAGAAACTTGATCGATGATCCCACTCGCGCCTGCACGTGCCGGATCAAGCAGCACTTTGTCGAATTGTTCAGCCGCCCAAACTTGCCCTTCAAAATCCTGCTCAAGGTTAGCGTGATAAAACTGTGCGTTATTGATTTGGTTCAAGGATGCATTATTTGCTGCCTTTTCTACCATTTCTGCCACACCTTCTACGCCAACCACATGTTTTGCACGTTTTGCAATTGGCAAACTGAAGTTACCTAGACCACAGAACAAATCTAACACTCGCTCGTCACTTTGTGGGTCTAACCACGCCACTGCCTGAGCGACCATTTTCTGGTTCACCGCTTGGTTCACTTGAATAAAGTTGTTTGGCGTGAATGGTACGGTGACACCGGCTTCTTGATAGAAAGGCACTTCACCTTCAATCAAATCAAGTTGATCCGTTTCTGGCATCAGGTAGAGCGATGCATGATGACGCTTCGCCAATTCCACCAAAGTGTTAGTTTCTTTTTCAGTCAGTTTGCTTAGGTGGCGCAATGTAATACAAGGACCATTGTCGCCTAAGACCAACTCTACGTGACCCAATTGCTCTGGCTTCTTAAACGCTTTTAGCGTCGAGTAGATTTCTGGCAGTAACACATTCAACTCAGGTGCAAGCACGGGACAGTCCGTCACTTGTGCGATTTGCTTACTTTGTTTCTTACGGAAACCAAAGTGCAGCTGACGGGTCTTTTTATCCACAAATAAGCTCACGCGAGCACGGCGACGGTAGCCATGAGAGTCACCCAACACAGGTGCATCCAACTCGATATCACTGCCGGCAAATTTTCTCATCAACTGACGAAGCGTGTGCTGCTTATGCGTCAATTGTTGGTCATAGTTCAAATGCTGAAGGTCACAACCACCACATTCATGGTAATGCGGACAAAAGGCGTCAACGCGTGTTTCACTCGGTTTAAGGATTTTAATCAACTTACCACGAGCGAATTTGCTCTTTTCTTCCACCAATTGGGTTACCACTTCCTCACCCGGTAGCGCACCATCAATAAACAATGGTTTCTTCTTGAGGTAAGCAATGCCTGCGCCGTGGTGATCCAAACGCTCCACTTGTACCGCTTGGTGACGAGTATTTAATTGCGTTTTCTTTTTAGGTTGAAAGATACGTGCCATGCTCTGTGCCTGATTTGTGTCTAATTGCTCTACGGCTTCACTATTCTTGGTTGCAGCCGTTGTGTGATTCGAGTGACTTGATTATGCTTACCGTTTATCCGGTGACGTCACTTCTTTACTCAAGGCTTTATCGCGCGCTTGAGAAATAATGCGTTATTTTCCCATATCCAGACTCCGATGTAATTAGATAACATGACCAGATATGGCTTACGAGCACGTGTAATTACACTAACTCTCGCTCCCACACTCATTATTGGTTTATTACTGAGCGGCTTTTTCTCATTTAACCGCTACCAAGACCTCGAAAAACAAGTCATCACGACAGGTAATAGCATTATCGAACCACTTGCTATTGCCAGCGAAACGCACCTTCTTTCTGAAAGTCGTGAAGCCGTCCGTCGCCTGATCAGCTACGCCCACCGTAAAAACTCGAAATTGGTTCGTAGTATCGCGGTGTTTGATGAAAACCATGAGCTTTTTGTCACCTCTAACTTCCACCCAAATTTTGAAGCGCTGATGTTCCCGAAGGACAAACCGATTCCTCAATTAGGGAACTCAGAAATCTTCGAGAACTCGCTTATTCTGCGTGTGCCGATTCTATCAGAAGGCCATTATCTTTCTGAGCTTTCAAATGAGAATCAGGGAACAAAAGCCATTGGCTACATCGCGGTGGAAATGGATCTTTCGTCACTTCGTTTGCAGCAGTACCAAGAGGTCTTCTCAGCATTCTTGGTGTTGATTCTCGGCCTTGGTCTCGCGAGCGTGTTCGCCTCTCGCCTCATGCATGACGTTACCCAGCCGATCACCCACATGAAGAACGTTGTGGACCGAATTCGTCGTGGCCACCTTGACGTGCGTATCGAAGGCAAAATGCACGGTGAGTTGGACCAACTGAAAAACGGCATCAACGCCATGGCGGTCTCGTTGTCGGAATACCACGTTGAGATGCAGCACAGTATAGACCAAGCGACATCGGACTTGCGTGAAACCCTCGAACAGCTAGAAATTCAGAACGTAGAGTTAGACATCGCGAAGAAACGCGCGCAAGAAGCGGCGCGAGTGAAATCTGAATTCTTAGCCAATATGTCACACGAGCTTCGTACGCCACTGAACGGTGTGATTGGCTTTACGCGTCAGATGCTTAAAACTCAGTTGTCGAACAGCCAAACGGATTACTTGCAAACCATTGAGAAGTCGGCAAACAACCTACTCAACATCATCAACGACATCCTCGACTTCTCGAAACTGGAAGCGGGTAAGCTAGCCCTAGAAAACATTCCATTTGAATTCAGAGAAAGCTTGGAAGAAGTTATTAACTTACAAGCGACCAGCGCACATGAGAAAGGATTGGAGATCACCCTAAAAGTGGATCCGAAGATTCCGCCAGGCTTGGTCGGTGACCCACTGCGTATCCAGCAAATCCTTACTAACTTGGTCGGTAACTCGATCAAATTTACCGAGCGCGGCAACATCGACATCAGTGTTGAAATGCGTTCCCAATCCAGTGATTCCATTGAACTGCAATTTATGGTTCGCGATACGGGCATTGGTATTTCGGAGCGCCAACAAGCACAATTGTTCCAAGCCTTTAGCCAAGCAGATGCAAGTATTTCACGCCGATACGGCGGTACTGGTTTAGGTCTGGTTATCACCCAAAAACTGGTTAGCCAAATGGGCGGCGAAATCAGCTTAACCAGCCGTCTCCACCAAGGTTCTACCTTCTGGTTTACGCTGCGCCTACATTCAACAGAAATGCCAATGAGCGATCTAATTGAAGTAGAACTGCTATCTGGTAAGCAGCTGCTGCTGGTTGAACCAAACATGCAAGCAGCATCAGTGACTCAACAAGTCTTGAGTCAAGAAGGCATTCTAGTGACCTACCGCTCATCGCTACCAGAGAACGATGAACACTACGACTACGTATTGTTGAACTTGGGCGCAAACCAAACTTACGACGACCAATCCGTCTCAGCGTGGATTGAACAGGCGAAGCGTATGGCTCCAAGTGTCATCATGGGTACGCCAAGTACGGAGCTAGCATTAGCAGACCAAGTGATGAACGATCATCAGATCCAATGTCTGACCAAGCCATTATCGCGTCGTAAACTGCTACAGAGCCTGATCACTGACCATATAGAAATGCCTCCGGTTGCCCTGCCTCCGGTTGAACCTGTAGAGAGCGAAAGACTGCCATTAACTGTGCTTGCGGTTGATGATAACCCTGCCAACTTGAAGCTGATCTCCGCGCTATTGAGAGAGCGTGTCGAAACAGTAACGGCATGCAGCAACGGTCAACAAGCAGTGAACCTCGCAACAGAGAAGAAATACGATCTGATCTTCATGGACATTCAAATGCCATTGATGGACGGCGTGACCGCTTGTCAGTACATTAAAGAGCTAGAGCTGAACAAAGACACCCCTGTAATTGCAGTGACCGCACACGCAATGGCTGGTGAGCGTGACCGACTGCTGGCAGCGGGAATGGATGATTACCTAACCAAGCCAATTGAGGAACATGTGTTGCAACAGGTTTTGGTTCATTGGAACCCAAATACTTGTACTGACAGTGTCGATAAGATCGCACCATCTTACGTGGAACCTGCAGTGGAAGTTGCACCACCAGCGCCGGAAAAACCGCAGCAAGATATGATCATCGACTGGCAAGCGGCCTTAAAACAAAGCGCAAACAAAGAAGACCTAGCGAAGGACATGCTGCGCATGTTGATCGACTTTATTCCAGAAGTGGAAGAAGTGGTCGATCAAGCCATAGAGCAAGAAGACTTTTCGCGTGATGACCTTATCCATGTGGTGCATAAACTTCACGGCAGTAGCTCTTACTGTGGCGTACCGAGGTTGAAGTCACTGTGTGCAACCTTGGAACAGGCGCTACGTTCAGGAGCGAGTATTGAAGACATCGAACCGGAAATGTTCGAACTGCAAGATGAGATGATTAAAGTCACCACGACGGCGAAGTTCTATCTTGAGCAGTAGAGAATAATTCGGGAAATCAAAACAATAAAAAAGCCAGAGCATCGACTCTGGCTTTTTCGTATTCGGTTATTAATCCGTAATCAGACAAATTAGGATTCAAAAATCACCGTCGCGACCGCGTAATGACGCTCATCAGAAATCGATAGATGAACATGATTCACCCCCATCGACTCGGCGATTTGCTTTGCCACGCCAGAAAGCGTCAGCATCGGTTTACCGAACTCATCATTCGAAACGGTAAAGTCATGGAAGGTCACGCCTTTCGCAATGCCCGTGCCTAGCGCTTTTGATGCTGCTTCTTTTACCGCGAAGCGCTTTGCTAGATAACGACCTTTTTGTTTCAGTTCGTCAAATTTTGCCATTTCTTGAACCGAGAGAATGCGCTTTGCAAATGGCTCACCACTACGTTCTAGTGCTTTCTCTATTCGCCCAATCTCGGCGATATCGGTTCCTAATCCTAAAATTGCCATGATTGAAACGGATTACTTACGTGCAGCGACCATCAGGGCTTTCATTTCTGCCACTGATTTTTCTAGGCCATCAAATACCGCACGACCGATGATCGAGTGACCAATATTCAGTTCGTAAATTTCAGGCAATGCAGCGATTGGCGCAACGTTGTGGTAAGTCAGACCGTGACCAGCATTAACGATGATACCTAGGTCATCAGCGTAGCTTGCACCTGCAGCAATCTTCTTAAGCTCGTCTTGTTGGTCTTCCTCAGTCTCCGCATCCGCATAGTGACCAGTGTGAAGTTCGATATACGGTGCACCACATGCTTTTGCCGCATCGATCTGTTGACGGTCAGCATCAATAAATAGAGAGACTTTGATGCCCGCTTCCGTCAGTTTTTGCGTTGCCGCTTTCACTTTCTCAAGCTGACCTACAACGTCAAGACCACCTTCTGTTGTCAACTCTTCACGTTTTTCAGGAACCAGACACACGAATTCAGGCTTAGTCTGTAGTGCAATCTCAACCATCTCGTCTGTTACTGCCATTTCAAGGTTCATACGAGTTTGAATGGTCTCACGTAGAATACGCACGTCACGATCTAGAATGTGGCGACGGTCTTCACGCAGGTGAATAGTAATACCGTCTGCGCCAGCACGCTCTGCGATCTCAGCAGCATGAACTGGATCTGGGTATTTAGTACCACGCGCATTACGTAGAGTGGCAATATGGTCGATATTAACGCCTAAATAGATTGAGCTCATTTTCCATTACTCCGTGCTCTGTATGTCTGAATGAATAATTCACGACTTTTTAAAGGTTTGCCGCCAAGATACGGCTTTAAGGCCATACGTGTAAAGCGTTTCGCCGCTTTTAATTGCTCTTTAGTGACGAATCGCCGTTCACTAATCGCAATCAATTCATTCCCCAAAAAAGTGAGGTTATCTCGCCTTACTGATGCGGTGAATCCTTTTTGTTCGCGATAGCGGTAAGTCATGTCAGGATCAACGGGTTCACCAGTACCAGCACAATGCAAAAAATCGACGCCATACCCCATAGAAGACAGCAGGGCCAATTCAAAACGACGCAAGCCCGGTTCAGGGTTATCACTCTGAGCTAGTTCCGTTAGTGCATGCAGATAATCATGAAACAGCGCAGGCATCGGCACTTCTGCCATCAACACCCTTCCAATCAATTCATTTACGTACATGGCGGAGTAAAGGTTTATTCCTGTCAAAGGCAAACCTAAGCTGATGGGCTCTGCTTGACGTAACGTCTTCATCGAGCCTTTCCCTGACCATTTCAGCAATAAAGGGGTAAAGGGCTGCAATGCGCCTTTAAGATTGGAGCGTTTACCGCGGGCACCTTTTGCCATCAATGTAATTCGACCATACTCCTCGCTGAATACATCAAGGATTAAGCTCGATTCACTGTAAGGGCGTCGATGCAATACAAAGCAGCGTTGAAAGCCTTCTGAAGACTGGTTGCTCATCTCGTCAGTGTGCCTAAGAAGTGTGAATAAAAAATAAGGAGCCAATTGGCTCCTTATTCTAATCGATATTTAGTTTTTATCGATGTTGGAACGAAGTGTCTTCGTTACCAAACTTACAAGCAACCAAACTTATAGGTCGTCGATGTAACCAAGTGAACGCAATGCACGTTCGTCGTCTGCCCAACCAGATTTCACTTTTACCCAAGTCTCTAGGTAAACCTTACGGCCGAACAACTCTTCCATATCTAAGCGCGCTTCACGACCAATGGTCTTGATCTTCTCACCGCCTTTACCAATGACCATTTTCTTTTGACCGTTACGTTCAACAAGAATTAAGGCATTGATGTGGAAGCCATCATTTTCTGGGTTGTAGTCAAAACGTTCAATTTCAACCGTTACCGAGTAAGGCAATTCTTCACCAGTAAAACGCATCAGCTTTTCACGCACGATTTCAGACGCCATGAAACGCTGAGAACGGTCTGTTACGTATTCTTCAGGGAAGTGATGCGTTGCTTCTGGCAAGTGATCGCGAACGTGCTTACGTAGTACGTCGATGTTCTTGCCTTGTTTCGCAGAGATTGGCACAACGTCAACAAAATCCATTTTCTTAGACATGTCGGCCATGTGCATCATCACTTCGTTACGATCTTGCACGTTGTCTACCTTGTTCACACAAAGTACTACAGGGAAGTTCGACTTTTGAAGCTTAGTCAGCACCATCTCGTCGTCTTTGGTCCAGTGCGTACCATCAACCAAGAAGAATACTAGGTTTACATCACTGAGCGATGAGTTCGCCGCACGGTTCATCAAACGGTTGATCGCACGCTTCTCTTCAATGTGAAGTCCAGGTGTATCTACGTAGATCGCTTGGTAATCGCCGTCAGTGTCCACACCCATGATGCGGTGACGAGTCGTTTGCGGTTTACGAGATGTAATCGAAATCTTCTGACCAAGAATTTTGTTTAGAAGCGTCGATTTACCAACGTTTGGGCGACCAACAATCGCAATAAAGCCACAGTGCTGGTTTTCTGGTGAACTTACTTCACCGTTTGATGCAAAAAATGCATCGATATCGAATTCGTTATCAGCCATTTGTTAATTGCTCAAGTGCTGTTTCAGCAGCCGCTTGTTCTGCCTTGCGGCGGCTGGTGCCTTTACCAATGACAGGCTTATCCACACCTGCTACGTCACACTCAACCGTGAACTCTTGGTTGTGCGCTTCACCTTTAATATTAGTCACTGTGTAGACAGGCAGTGGTTTTCTTCTGCCTTGCAGGAACTCTTGTAGGCGAGTTTTTGGATCTTTTTGTGATACGCCAGGCTTGATGGCTTCAAGACGCGAGTTGTACCAGCTCAGTACAATACCGCGCACGGCTTCAATATCACTATCAAGGTAAATCGCACCAATAATGGCTTCTACCGCATCGGCTAGAATAGAGTCTCGGCGGAATCCGCCACTCTTCAATTCACCTGGACCTAATTTTAAATAATCTCCTAGATCGAATTCACGACCCAGTTCCGCCAATGTGTGCCCACGTACCAAAGTAGCGCGCATACGGCTCATGTCACCTTCGTTCACTTTCGGGAAACGATGGTACAGATCATCAGCGATGACAAAACTTAAAATTGAATCGCCCAGAAACTCAAGACGTTCATTATGCTTACTGTTGGCGCTGCGGTGAGTCAGCGCCAAGTTGATAAGCCCAGCATCCTTAAATTGGTAGCCGAGCTTTCTCTCTAGTTTATCAATTGGAGAATTCATACTCTCTCGATATGTAATGGTTAGTGAATACCACCGACGCGGTTAAAACGCACACCAGTTGGAATCCATGAAGGTAGAACGCTGTCTGCGCCACGATCAAACTCGAAGCTAATCCAAATCGCGACAGCTTTACCGACTAAGTTTGCTTCTGGAACAAAGCCCCAGTAACGGCTATCAGCACTGTTATCACGGTTATCACCCATAACAAAGTACTGACCTTGTGGTACAACCCATTCGTTAACTCCTGGACGTGGCTGGTAGTTCTGCACACGGTCACGAGCTAATGGGTTAACCAAGATTTGGTGTTCCACTTCACCCAGTTTTTCATTCATCTGAATCAGAGGAATACCGTTTTGGATGAACGGACTTTCTTCAACATTGCTCAATTTAACTGGCTTACAAACCGAATCACCTTGCGATTGAATACACACTTGCTTGTCACTTGAGTAACGAACCGTATCGCCAGGTAAGCCAACAACACGTTTAATGTAGTCAATATTTGGTTGAGGTGGGTATTTGAATACCACAATATCACCACGCTCTGGTTTGCCAGTTTCCACTAGCTGATGACGCCAAACAGGATCTTTCAATCCGTAAGCGTATTTCTCCACCAGAATAAAGTCGCCCACTAGTAGGGTAGGCATCATTGAGCCTGAAGGAATTTGGAACGGTTCATAGATAAAAGAACGCAATACAAGAACGAATGCAATTACAGGGAAAATAGACACGCTATTCTCAATCCACCATGGCTGACGTTCTACTTTCTGTAGTGTTACCGCGTCCAGGCCATTAGCTGTCTGTGCTTGAATCTCTTCTACTTTCGCTTGACGTTTTTTTGCAAACACCAGCTTTTCCAGTAGCCAAACTACGCCAGTTACCAAAGTCACGATAACTAGAATCAGTGAGAATGTATTCGCCATTAAATTCCCTTATCTAAAAATACGAAAGTGAAAGAGCCGAAACCCTTTCACTTATTTTACTATCTAACGTCTTATGACAGACAAGAGTAAGAGATAGTTCAACTCTAGTCTTTACCAACGTGAAGAATCGCTAGGAACGCTTCTTGAGGCAGCTCTACGTTACCGATCTGCTTCATACGTTTCTTACCTTCTTTCTGTTTCTTCAGAAGTTTCTTCTTACGACTCACGTCACCACCGTAACATTTCGCGATTACGTTTTTACGTAGCTGTTTCACAGTAGAACGCGCAATGATGTGGTTACCGATTGCCGCTTGGATCGCGATATCAAACATTTGGCGAGGGATGAATTCTTTCATCTTCTCAACCAACTGACGACCACGAGTCTGAGACTGATCTTTGTGCGTAATCAGTGCTAGCGCATCAACTTTGTCGCCATTCAGAAGTACATCTACACGTACCATGTTCGATGTTTCAAAGCGTTGGAAGTTGTAATCCAAAGATGCGTAGCCGCGTGAAGTTGACTTCAGACGGTCAAAGAAGTCCAGAACAACTTCTGCCATTGGGATATCGTACGTCACAGCAACTTGGTTGCCGTGGTAAACCATATCAACCTGAGTACCACGCTTTTCTACACACAGTGTGATTACGTTACCAAGGTAATCCGATGGCACAAGAATATTACAACGTGCGATAGGCTCGCGAATTTCTTCAATGTCGTTTACCGCTGGCAGTTTGGCCGGGCTATCAACATAAAGTAGCGTACCGTCAGTTTCTACGACTTCGTAGACTACAGTAGGCGCTGTTGTAATCAGGTCTAGATCGTATTCACGCTCTAAACGCTCTTGGATGATTTCCATGTGCAGCATGCCAAGGAAACCACAACGGAAACCAAAGCCTAGTGCCGCTGAGTTTTCTGGCTCATAGAACAACGATGCATCGTTCAGGCTCAATTTGCCTAACGCGTCACGGAAGTTTTCGTAATCATCAGATGATACTGGGAATAGACCCGCGTATACCTGAGGTTTTACTTTTTTAAAGCCAGGTAGAGGGCTCTCACTGCCGTTTTTCGCTAGGGTTAGCGTATCACCGACAGGAGCACCAAGGATGTCTTTAATACCACAAACTACCCAACCTACTTCACCAGTATTAAGAACATCAGTATCGACTTGCTTAGGTGTGAAGATACCTAGACGGTCTACACCCCAAGTTTGGCCAGTGCTCATTACTTTAATCTTGTCGTTTTTCTTCAGTGAGCCGTTTTTAATACGAACCAAAGAAACAACGCCAAGGTAGTTATCGAACCATGAATCGATGATCAATGCTTGAAGTGGTGCTTCAGGATCACCTTCTGGTGCTGGAATTGCTGATACGATGTTTTCTAGAACGTCATCTACACCGATACCTGTCTTAGCAGAACAGCGAGTAGCTTCCATTGCATCGATACCAACGATTTCTTCAATTTCTTCTGCTACGCGCTCAGGATCAGCGGCAGGTAAGTCAATCTTGTTAAGGATTGGCACAACCTCTAGATCCATTTCGATCGCGGTGTAACAGTTAGCAAGCGTTTGAGCCTCTACACCTTGACCTGCGTCAACCACCAATAGCGCGCCTTCACAAGCGGCTAGAGAGCGTGATACTTCGTACGCAAAGTCAACGTGTCCCGGAGTATCGATGAAGTTCAGCTGGTAGGTTTCACCGTCTTTAGCAGTGTAGTTTAACGTTACACTCTGAGATTTAATGGTGATACCACGCTCACGTTCAAGATCCATAGAATCCAGAACCTGTGCGGCCATTTCACGATCGCTTAATCCTCCACATACTTGGATTAGACGGTCTGATAGGGTCGACTTACCATGGTCGATGTGGGCGATAATCGAAAAGTTACGAATGTGCTTCATAGATTTAGGGTGACTAACTCTTTACAAATAGGGACAGTAAGAAAGCCATCAGCTGACGGCATTTCAATCAAGTTGGCAGATTCTACCCAATTTCGTTAACGGGCGCACCTTATTTAAAGTATATACCTTAGCAACCTCGAGGTACGTACTTATTGGATAGGCTCACCGAGAACTCTAATGAGGGTGACTTGGCGTTTTGATTCATCTTCTAAAGGCCGTGACACACGTTTAGCGAGCCACATACCACCAGCAGCGAACAAAACCGAAGCTAGGATGGTAATGCCCTCGCCGCCTGCAGTTAAAGGCACAAGAAGGAAGTTGCCAATCACGGCACCAAAAATCAGACCAAACAGAGGAAGAAGGTAAACCGCCATTGCGGATTTGATCAGGCTCGACTCAGGAAAGCCGATTTCTACCACCTGACCAACTTTGACGGATGTTTTTGTACGCAGATGCCATGCTAATGTTTTGTTACCAATTGCTTTAGTAACCACGCCAGTGCCACAGCTTTTTTGCGAAGAACAGCTGCTACAACTGGTCTGTTGCTCGCAGCTTAAATCGATATCGTATTGCTGACCGTGACGGTGGACACCCGTCACGGTTGCTAATGCGGTCATCATTGCGCTTTACTCTTTGCTGCATCAAACGTAACAGATTGTGCAATACGCTGAGCAGTTGCCGGTGGAATATCACCCACAACAGAGATTTCATGATTACCACTTACAAAGCTATGCAAAGTACGACGACCTTGACGAACCAGCTGACCTTTCAGCGAATGCTCATCTTTGCTGGCGACATAAACAGAGAAACTGAATAAACCATCCGAGTAAAGTTGGCTTTCAACCATTTGGTCGGTCACTGCCATTCGGTAGCGATTTAGCTCATTTGGGTGGAAACCTTCAGGAATCCAACCTACGTTCCAGTCACTCGTACCGATATCACCTTTAGGCATCGTCAATACTGCTGGCAACTGCACATCCGCCAAACCACTCATCAACTCGCCAATTTTTGGATTCACCGAGTATGAGATCGTACGGTATTGCTCTAGCATTTCTCCATCACGGTCAACCAAATCAGCACGCAGTGGTAACTTACTTTTCTCATCAATCCAAAGTACGTACGAATAACGCAAGCCGTCTTTAGGCACAATACGTAACACCTGAGTCGGAACGCCAGCTTCACGAGCACGACCGACTTTGACGTAATCGTAATAGAGGTTCAATTCATCGATATTGGTGTTCAGCATCGGCATGATTGGTGCGACCATCTTGCCAGATTCAATCGTAAACGGCTCTGCGCCGGTTTCGATATAGCTCACTTCAGTACCACGACGAATTACTTCACGAACTGGACCACTCAAATACACAAGATGTGCGTACTGATCTTTATCGTGAGTCGCATGACGGTACAGCAAAGGTTCAATGCTGTTCTTTTTGATGAGGATATAAGAGAGTTCGTAGCTTAAATTTTTGCTCGCCTCGCTCATTTGATGCAATAAAGCCTCCGCTGGTTTGTCACCAGCAAAGGCTTGAGTAGACATCAGACTGAACAGAGCGCAAGCGCTGAACAGAAATTTTTTCATTCAATATCCGGAGTCAGATTTGCATCTTGCTGAGACGCATCACTGTTAATTCTTAACTGCAATTCGTAGTCACGAAGCATAGCATGAACACGTTTACGTTGCTCTTGCATATTTGCTTCGCCAACCGAGCGCTCAACGGACTCACGAGTCAAACTTACTGGTTCTGCACTGCCAGCAAATGGCACTGTTTGAAGCACAGGAAGTTGATCGGCTTGTGGCGACATTGGGTCGCTACCACCGTATTGTTGCACACCTAAAATCACGGCAAGTGACACACACGCAGCAACGGCAACCTGACCAAACTGAGTTAGCCATGCAGGCAACTGGCGCTTGGCTTTTTGTGGCTCTGGTTGCGACTCTTTTGGCGCGTCATTAATTGAAATAACGTTAGCACTGCGTGAATCGATAGCACGATGCACAGGCTCGTCTTCTAACGCTAACGCCACGCTTTCAGCAATATTCCACTCAGGTTTTGCTGGCGCTTCGCCTCGCATCACATCACCAATAAGATGATAGTTCTGCCAAGCGTCACGGCTTTCTTGGTCTTGCTCTAATTCTTGAATTAAAGCCTTATCGACCAATTCTCCATCCATGAGAGCTGAAAGTTTTTCTTTGTCAGCCATTGTTTTCACCATAGTTATCACTTGTACTAGCGCTGTAAAAGAGGTTTGATTTTCTTTTCCACCGCCTCACGAGCACGGAAGATACGTGATCGTACCGTTCCCACCGGGCAATCCATTACTTCAGCAATTTCCTCATAGCTTAAGCCATCAAGCTCACGCAGAGTCATTGCCGTTTTTAAATCTTCAGGTAAGGCTTCGATTGCGCTGAACACTACCCGTTGCAATTCTTTGGACAACGTTAAGTTCTCAGGGTTCGAAATTTCTTTCAATGCATTACCTGTTTCGTAAAATTCAGCATCTTCAGCATCAACGTCCGTCGCAGGCGGTCTACGACCCTGAGCAACGATATGATTCTTCGCAGTATTCACTGCAATGCGATACAGCCAAGTGTAAAACGCACTCTCCCCGCGAAAGCTAGGGATAGCTCGGTAAGCCTTGATAAACGCTTCTTGTGCTACATCTGGAACATCGCCAGGATTACTTACGTATCTGGAAATAAGATTACATACCTTGTTCTGATACTTCGTTACCAGCAGGTTGAATGCTTGCTTATCTCCATTCTGAACTCGCTCAATCAATACTTGATCGGTCAGCTGCTCGTTCATTCGAGCGGATACTCCTATTTGTTATGCCCCTACTCTTCTCAGATATGGGTACTAATTATGCAAAACGTAGTATTGACACCACTGCTTACTTGAGCACTATTGTGACTCCGACGTGAATGAGAAAGTTCCATGGTTTCTCAAATTTTTTGTCATTGTTTTTTCACAGTGTGATGTCACTAGCCAAATCCCTCGCCACGTCTGAATTACGTCTCGTTTTGACAAGCGAGCATAGTGATGGGGAAATGGGTATAATGGATGATCTCTGTCCCAGATTGTGCTGGGTAGAGCCTAGAAAAGCAATGGCATTGACAAACTATTACTTTTTGTTGGCACGGCTAATGGCTATCTGAACAACGCGTTTAAAATAAAACTCAGGAAGCATGCGCATGTCATCGACATGCAAAAATAAGAGTGGCACAAGTCACCAGAGTTGCGGTGATTTAGATACCTCCCAACTTAGCCCTTAGCGACGGATGTCGCGTTAATGGATGCACATGGTGTGCAAAATATACACAAGGTAGCCTTGTTACCTTAGCTTGGGATTGTAAAAGTTATATGAACACGAATCGTGAACATGAATGTGATGTGTTAGTGGTAGGGAGTGGCGCCGCGGGCTTGTCGTTAGCTTTGCGCGTAGCAAACCACTGTAAAGTGATGGTGTTGAGTAAAGGCCCGCGCAGCGAAGGCGCGACGTTTTACGCGCAAGGTGGTATCGCTGCGGTCTTCGATGAATCTGACACCATCGAGTCTCACGTTGAAGACACACAAATTGCTGGTGATGGCATTTGCGATGAAGAAACGGTTAAGTTTATCGCTGAGAATTCAAAAGAATGCGTGCAATGGTTGATTGATGGTGGTGTACCGTTTGACCGTGAGGACGATGACTCTGATGAAGAACCTCGTTACCACTTAACTCGCGAAGGTGGTCACAGTCGACGCCGAATTTTGCATGCTGCGGATGCAACAGGTATGGCGATGCAAACCTCACTGCAAGACAACGCCCACAGCCACCCAAACATTCATGTTCTTGAACGTCACAATGCTCTGGATTTAATCACTGAAGATAAAGTCGGCGGCGACAAAAACAAGATCATTGGCGCTTATATTTGGAACCGAAATGAAGAACAGGTAGAAACCGTTCGCGCTAAATTTGTTGTTCTTGCGACTGGTGGCGCTTCCAAAGTTTACCAATATACGTCAAACCCTGACGTTTCCTCTGGTGACGGTATCGCGATTGCTTGGCGCGCAGGCTGCCGTGTCGCAAATATGGAATTCAACCAATTCCACCCTACTTGCCTGTTCCACCCAGAAGCACGTAACTTCCTACTCACAGAAGCCTTGCGTGGTGAAGGTGCCTATCTGCGACGCCCTGATGGCTCACGCTTTATGCCGGATTTTGATGAGCGTAAAGAACTTGCGCCGCGTGATGTCGTCGCACGTGCCATCGACTTTGAAATGAAGCGCCTAGGTGCAGACTGCATGTATTTAGACATCAGCCACAAACCTGCGGAATTCATTACCAAGCACTTCCCAACCATCTACTCTCGTTTGATGGATCTTGGCATCGATATGACCAAAGAGCCGATCCCAATTGTTCCAGCCGCACACTACACGTGTGGTGGCGTGATGGTCGATCAAAACGGCAATACGGACTTGAAGAATCTATATGCCATTGGCGAAGTCAGTTACACCGGTCTACACGGTGCAAACCGCATGGCTTCAAACTCACTACTTGAGTGTGTGGTCTACGCATGGGCAGCCGCCAAAGATATCCTAAAGCACCACACGAAGGTCGAATTAGCCCCCCGAGTACCTTGTTGGGATGAAAGCCAAGTCACCAACAGTGATGAAGAGGTTATCATCCAGCATAACTGGCATGAGCTCCGCTTGTTTATGTGGGATTACATGGGCATTGTTCGCACGGACAAACGTTTAGAACGCGCACTACGCCGTATTCAAATGCTTCAGCAAGAAACGCATGAGTACTACAGCCACTTCCGTGTTTCAAACAACTTGCTAGAACTGCGTAACCTACTTCAAGTAGCTGAACTGATGGTGCGTTGTGCGATGCAACGTAAAGAAAGCCGCGGTCTACACTACACCTTGGATTATCCAAACCAACAAGAGAATAGCGGACCGACGATCCTAACACCAAACAAGTAAATCTGACGCCAAGTAAGAAAGAGTTAGACACGATATCAAATGGGAGCTTCGGCTCCCATTTTCCATTGACGCAATATCATATTCAATTGACGATACGACACATCATCACAACTGTCTCGCCAAACGGTCACCTTATCCCCAGATACCAACTTGAACGTCACCTTGAAAACAGAAGCGGAAAGATCGACTCCTGATAACAGTGAAGTTTGAGCGTCATTTCGAACCGTTCCATCACGATGAAAATACCAATTCCCGACAGTTGACGGCATGACGAATCCACCTTGGGTATGGCAACGATAGATCAGTAGTAACAGATAACTAGATAAGACGAGTGGAATATCAGAGAAGATAACCGCCCAAGCTAAACCGAAAAGAATCAAGTAATGCAGCGCTTGGGCGTTTAGAGATTTAGAAACAGTAAGGTTAACGAACCTTGCTGAGGTTGTGTGCGACAATTTTATCAACCATCGAAGCGTGACCAAGGTTTTCGCTGCGACCATGCCCCATGACCCAAGTAAACAAATCTGGATCATCACATTCTAACAACGAAACAAAATCACGTTGCTCTTGCTCACCTAGTGCATCGAAGCACTCTTCAAAAAACGGCATAATCACCACGTCAAGCTCAAGCATGCCACGACGACAAGCCCATTTAATACGCGCCTTTTCTTCCGCAGTGTACATTCAGTATTCCTTCATAGATGTCTTGTTCTTAGTGCGGAGTGTAACAAGGGATGTTCTACGCCACTAGTGTGCGGGTCACAATATGTAGCCAAGTCACTGCAAATCCTGATCGCATTTAATAAACAAACGTTCAGTTGAGCCAAACACCTTAAAATTGAGTGGATATATTGAGTGCTGACAAATGTCTAATCTGCAATTAACATAGCTGAAAAATATCTTCAAAAGGCATCGTACTCATGGAATGGCAAACTCGCTTTTCACCACTGAACCTATCGACACAAGACGCGCTACCAGAGCTGTCTATCTCGCTATTGGATAACCTGGGCATGATCACCATGGTCGGGGACGACAAAAAGTCATACCTACACGGTCAAGTTACCTGCGATGTGGTTTCTCTTGAGAAAGACCAATCAATGTTGGGAGCACATTGTGACGCGAAAGGTAAAATGTGGAGTGTCTTCCGCCTATTCCACCATAACGATGGCTACTCAATGGTTCAGCCGAAATCAGCAATTGAAGTGGAACTGAAAGAAATTAAAAAGTACGCAGTGTTCTCGAAAGTGACCATCGAAGAGTCAAGCGACGTGGTACTGGGTGTTGCGGGTAAGAATGCAGATGCATTCATCTCAACGCTAAATGCTGATTCTGGCGACGTGCGTGCGATTGAAGGCGGCACTGCGGTCAAAGTCGCTCTGAATCGCTGGTTGCTTGCGCTTACAGCAGAAGCAGCACAATCATTAGTGGAAGATAGCCAAGCAACACTGACAACCCACGAGCTTTGGACCCGTTTCGATATTGAGGCAGCACTGCCATACGTGGCAGCAGACGCGCAAAACGTACACATTCCACAAGCACTAAACGTACAAGCGCTTGGTGGTATAAGCTTTACGAAAGGCTGCTACACGGGTCAAGAAACTGTAGCGCGCGCGAAATATCGCGGCACCAACAAACGTGCAATGTACATTGTTAAAGGTGTAACCGTTGAAACCTTAAGTGAAGGTGCGATCGAATTGGAACGTAGTGTCGGTGAAAACTGGCGTTCAGTAGGCGCCTTGCTCACGCATTACCAATTCAGCGACAACCAAGCGATGGGTCTCATTGTATTGCCAAACAACCTAGATGATGACACTCGTCTGCGCTTGGTTGACCAACCAGAATGTGAATGGGAAATCGCAGCACTGCCGTACAGCCTTGACGATGAGTAATACCATTCATACCCCTTTGATGCAGTTTTTGGCGGACCAAAACATCGAGTACCGCCTTCTTCCTCATCAAAGGCCAGCAACAACCATTGAGGATGCCGCGCAACAACGCGGCATTCGCCCTTCTCAAATGGTCAAAGCGATTCTTTTGCGTGATATGGGAAACCAATATGCGCTTGCTTGTGCACCAGGTGATCGTAGCGTTGATCCAAAGAAGGTGCGCGCATTACTGCAGTGCCGTCGCATGACGTGTGTTGATCAAGCCGACGTAGAAGCGATTACCGGATACAAGATTGGTACTGTCACGCCACTACTCTTAAAACGCTACATGCCGATCGTATTTGACCCAAGTTTGCTTGAAGAAAAAGAAATCACTATCAGCAGTGGTGATCGTATGGCTGGATTAGCATTATCTATCGATGATTTACTGCAATTGTGCCAACCAACCTTGGCCGATATCTGCCGTTAACCTTCGTAAAAATGTAATAACATGCAGGCTTTCTCACACCTACGTGATCTCACTCATATCTCCCAACATACAAAGTGGAATTTTTAATCATTTTTAAAACATAAATAGTCACGCGTAATAAACTCGTATATGCTGAATTTGTTGGTTAAGTTTTCAACAACGACTTAATCAACATAAAGTGAAACTGCTGACTGAATTGGCCTCTGCCACACGGTCAGTCGTCCACTTTTGTGTAATGCATCTGTGACTATTCGCCCGCCGAAGCGGGCTTTTTTTTATACGGAACTTTTCTGCGCCTCTTCCCTCTAACTCGATGAAAGCCATGTATTAAGCCCTTAATCCGGCGAAACGATAAAAATGCAATCAATTGAGTAAAAACATTTAGCAAACAATTATTTTCCTTCTATTCTTAATTCTGTAACAAAACAGTTGCTTAATGCACTACGTAACAACAGAAGGAGATAAGGAACGGTTCCTTCGCTAGTGTTTTTTTGAGGTAATCCTCACGCTATTTGAGATATGACCCTGTCAATTTGTCTATGGCAGCACAAATCTCTAAAGCGATACAACTCATCTGTACTTAATACCATTGCTGTCACAATAATTTTTACGCCAAAAACGTAAGATAACTGAGCTAGGTAAGAGATAAGGAAAAGTAAATATGAGACTGTTTAAGCGCTATACACCAGGTATGATTGCTAAACACATAAGTCGTCTTTTTAAAGGAAGAATTTATATTTACGGAGTCGGTAAATTTGAGTTTGATAATGGAAAATTAATGCTGCCAGAGAAAGCGGAAAGACGCCACTTTCAAGCGGTTAAAGAAATTAACCAAGAGATTATGAAGCTCAGATGCGCATACGCTTAGCGACAACATCGATGTAAAGGAAAGGCTGGATTAACCAGCCTTTTTTGTGTCTTCTATTCGTCGAGCAATAAGCTCGTTATTGACGCGCAAGTTCCGGCAAATTGCCTTTCAAACCCAATGCGTGTTTCATTATCTCGTCTTTTGCTCCTGGTAGCTGGCTAGCTAAACTCAAACCAATTCCACGTACCAGCTTTTTAGCAGGATTCTCACCAGAGAACAGGTCACGGAAGCCTTGCATCGCCGCTATCATCTTCGCCGCCTCAGCTTTGCGCCAACGTTCATAACCACGTAGGTTACGTTTGGTGCCAATGTCCTGCCCTTGTTTCCACAGCGCCAACACTTCTTGCGCTAAGCTCGCAGCATCCAATAAACCAAGGTTCACACCCTGTCCTGCTAGTGGATGAATTGTGTGTGCTGCATCGCCAACTAACGCCACGCGTTCAACCACAAAGTCACGCGCATAACGCATCTTAAGTGGGAACGCCGCACGTTCACCAACTACTTCACACAAACCTAAACGCACATCAAATTCGCTAGTTAGTGCCTTATTGAACTCTTGCTCATTCATCGCCAGCAGTTGCTCGGCACGATTTGGTTCGGTAGACCAAACAATCGAACACATGTGCGGATCAGACATCGGAAGGAAAGCCAATGGACCTTGCGGTGTAAAGATCTGACGCGCAACGCTGTTGTGTGGATCAGCGGTTTTCACGTTCGCGACAAGCGCACTATGGCCGTAATCCCAATGCGTTAGTGGGATATCCATTTGATTACGCAGCCAAGAGTTTGCACCATCGGCGCCAACAACCAACTTAGCAGTCATGGCCTGACCATTGTCTAGCGTTAGCCAACTTTCTTGCTCACCCACCGCAAGCGTTGCACAACGAGCAGGCATAAACAGTGTTACGTTATCCAGCTTTTGTACTTGTTCTAGCAGCGCTAATTGAATCACGCGGTTTTCAACGATATGACCAAGGTCTGGTTGAGCCATGCTTTGTGCATCAAATGCGATGTTAGCGAAACTGTCTTGCTCCCACACTTCCATCGCATGGTACGGTGAAGCACGACGCTGCTCGATACCTTGCCAAGCACCAAGGTTGCGAAGGATAGTTTCACTTGAACGGCTCAACGCCGATACGCGTACATCTGGCAGTTCATTTAGGGTGTCGTTTGGCACTGCGCCTTCGATAACGGCTACTCGCAGGTCACTGTCCTTAAAAGCGGCCGCCAATGCTAAACCTACCATTCCACCACCGATGATGGCGATATCTACACTTTGCATCATTGCTTTTGTTACCTAATTCGTTGCCGTTTATCGTTTCACTAGACCAAGCGTATGGCGTAGCAGCGGCTGCTTAAAAGTAGAAAGGTTATCCATCGTTGCGAGAGCAAGGTTACGCCCAATTCGCATCGCCGGTAAATCATTTGAAAAAATATGCACGAGAGAACTGGTTAGCCAAATTGTTTCGCTGCGATCATCTTCACGGCGCTGGCTAAATCGCATTAAGCCTTGGTAACGACCCGCGTCTTCAGTTTGCTTAACAACCTCTTCCGCTAACGATGCCACATCACGAATACCAAGGTTGAAGCCTTGTCCAGCAATCGGGTGAAGTGTTTGTGCAGCATTGCCGACAATAGCAAAGCGGTGCGAAATGTTCTGCTTACGATGACGCAGAAGAAGCGGATAGCTCGCGCGTTGTCCGACTTTCTGCATCGCACCTAGTCGCCAACCAAAATCGTTCTGCAAACGCTCAAGGAACTCCGCATCAGATAAGTTCACCACGGTTTGCGCTTCTTCAGGACGCAGACACCATACTAACGACATGCGGTTGTCACTCATCGGCAGCAGTGCGACTGGACCATTCTCGGTAAAGCGTTCAAAAGCGCGACCTTGATGAGGCTCTTGCGTCACGATATTCGCAATCACTGCCACTTGGTCAAAATCATGCTCAGACAACTCTAAACCGATTTGCTGACAGCATTGCGATACTGCGCCATCGGCAGCAACGAGCAACTTAGCTTCCAGCTTCTCACCGCTCGTCAGCTCAATGTGTGCTTTGTTTTGCTCACGCTCGATGTTCACGACCGAATCCGGACAAAACAGACTGATCGCCTCACTCTTATCTAAGAGCTCTTGATAGACGCGACCAACATCGGCGAGTTCCACTACGTAACCAAGTGCTTCAACACCAACTTCGTGCTTGGTAATCTCAGTCATCCCCGCATGAGAACGATCGGACACATGAATGTGCTCTATTGGAGTTGCAAAAGGCTCAACCGCCGCCCACAACTGCAAATGGCGTAAGGTGTTGACGGTCCCGTAGGATAAGGCAATGGAACGAGAGTCAAAACCAGGGTGCTCATTAGATTGCGCTTTAAACGGCTCAACAACGGCAACACGAAGTTGTCCTTTCGATAAGCGATCTATCGCTAAAGCAAGTGTGGCTCCCGCCATGGCTCCACCAGCAATTACAACGTCATATTGCCTCATGCTAACCTCTAGAAACTATTCAATTAATGGTACCGACGATCAGTGAATCGTCGGTTTACTATCGTTGCTTTCAGGACGAGCGCCAAACTCGGCATGAATAGTTAATACGCATGCTTTGACGTGTTCGATTACTTGCTCTAGCAATTGAGCTTGCTCACCTAGGTCGTCATCTTCATCAATGCCTAACTTAGCGATCTCTTCAAGATCTGCTAACGCCTCTTTCACATCGTCAGACGCTTTATTCATGGCGATACCAGCTAACCCCAAACCTGAGATAAAATGGTTAACGAAATCAGATAGGCCATCAGCCAATGCGAACAAGCCTTCTTCACCTGGCTCATCAGGCAACAACAGAGACAATTCCATCGAGGTGCCTGTCAACTCATTTACCGTCACTTTAAAAATGCTTTGTGCAAAAGCCAGTGCAGTAGTTGGCCACCCCATGCCATCATTGGTGTAATCAAACAAAATTGGTTGCCAGGTTTGATCGTTAATCGCCAATCCACCACTTAGCATGCCGACAAGTAACCCGTGTAACTCAGCAGGCGTCACTGCAATGCTTGCGGATTTAAGTTCAACAGCAATAGATTGATATTCTGGAAGGGTGATTTCACTCATAACTGGGCTCATTCTTGCGTAATAATGTATCGTTCTATCCTACCATCAAGCCTACTCGGCTGAAACGGCTATCAAATTCAAATTTGGACAGCATTTACTCAATTTGTCCAATTCCTGTGTGATCACTTCACCATTTTTCTATCTAGGGTGGGAAATGCTTGAATCTTAATAGCGGTTTTCCTATAGTTTCCTCCTCGGTAGTTGTACAAAGCAATACCTTAGATAGCGCGAATATAGAGTTTATTCATCATGAGCAATCAAGCGGTCGACGTTGAAATCCTTGGAAAAATGACACGAGTGAATTGTCCACCGGGTCAAGAAGAGTCACTGATTACAGCGGCTAAAGATCTCGATCGTCGATTGAAAGAGATGACAGACCGTACTAAGGTAACCAATGAAATTCAGCTACTAACTTTTGCTGCATTAAATATTTGTCATGAATTGCATACCAAGTCATACGAATCAAACGGTCAGCAACAAGAAATTACGGAGCGAATGGAAAAGCTCACTGCGTCGCTAGAGAACGCACTTAAGAATGTAACGCAAGGACAGCAGTAGATACCAAATTTACCCTGGGGTGTTCGTCAGTTGGATTTAAGTCCCTGAGCCGATAAGCAATACCGAAGGGTTAGTACTTGATAACTATTGAGCAAGCTTGGCATGCACCGAGAAGCCTACGGTTATCATTGCTGATCCGCCTTGAACCAGCTGGTTCAAGGGCCACAATCCTCAACGGCACCCTGGGGTATCCTCTCTATGTCAAACCTATCTCGACAAGAATTCCGTAAACTCATCCGTGAAAAACGTAAAGGCCTGTGCAGTGATACTCAGTTTCAAGCAGGGCTCGATCTAATTAAACAGTTTTCACAGTTGCCAGAAATCCAAGTTTCAGATCACATCGCCATTTATCTTTCCGCCGACGGAGAGCTCGATACAAAACCGTTAATTGAGTGGCTATGGCAACAAGGTAAGTCGATTTACCTACCAGTGATTCACCCATTCTCGCAAGGCCAATTGTTGTTTCTTCATTACGTAAACGATGACCAGTTGGTGTTTAATAAGTATGGAATCTTAGAACCCAAACTCGATATCACCTACCTAAAGCCCGTTCGAGATCTCGACTTGATCTGCACACCATTAGTTGGTTTTGACAGTACCGGCCATCGCTTAGGTATGGGCGGAGGCTACTATGACCGGACACTCTCACGCTGGTTTAGTACTGGCGAGGGCGCCAAGCCAATCGGCATTGCTCATGATTGTCAGCATGTCGAACGCCTTCCAACAGAGAGTTGGGACATCCCATTACCTAAGATCGTGACTCCAAGCCAGATCTGGCAATGGGAAAAGTAGAACTTACCCGCTATAATCACGCCGCAAACGTTAACGAACATCTATTCAGGAGATTGGCATGACTCAAGATGAAATGAAGAAAGCGGCTGGTTGGGCAGCACTTAAATATGTTGAGAAAGACAGCATTGTCGGTGTTGGTACTGGCTCTACCGTGAATCACTTCATCGATGCCCTAGGCAGTATCAAAGACGATATCAAAGGTGCAGTGTCTAGCTCTGTTGCTTCTACTGAGCGCCTAAAAGAGCTTGGTATTGAAGTATTCGAGTGTAACGACGTAGTGAAGCTAGATGTCTACGTTGATGGTGCAGATGAAATCAATGCAACACGCGATATGATCAAAGGCGGCGGTGCTGCATTGACTCGTGAAAAAATCGTTGCAGCGATTTCAGACAAATTCGTATGTATCGTTGACGGCACAAAAGCAGTTGACGTACTGGGCCAATTCCCACTTCCTGTAGAAGTTATCCCAATGGCACGCTCTTACGTAGCTCGTGAATTGGTAAAACTAGGTGGTGACCCTGCATACCGTGAAGGCGTAACGACGGACAACGGCAACGTGATCCTAGACGTACACAACATGCAAATCACTAACCCAAAAGAGATGGAAGATAAGATCAACGGCATCGCGGGTGTTGTGACTGTGGGTCTATTCGCTCACCGTGGTGCAGATGTGGTTATCACTGGCACACCAGAAGGTGCAAAAATAGAAGAATAAGTCACTAGTTGACTTAAATTTTCTGTTATTTCATTACAGACGGCGCCCTAGGGCGCCGTTTTTTCTTTCTTTTTCTAAGAAAAGCATGCCTTATTCCGTAATTTTCTTACCCAAAGCAAAAATTTTTTGTTACTTTATTGAACAGAAGACGCACAGGGAAACGTTTGTCTTCCAACAAAACTGTTAATTATCCCCTTTTTAATGGTTTTGCTTTATGTGCGCCACATTAGCCCACCTTTCCATTTTAAGGACGAGAAAAATGGCCAAAGTTTCACTGGAAAAAGAAAAGATTAAGATCCTCTTGCTAGAGGGACTCCACCCTTCTTCAGTTGAAGTTCTTCAAGCAGCTGGCTACAGCAACATTGAATATCACAAAGGTTCCCTTTCTGAGGAAGAACTGATTGAAGCAGTAAAAGACGTACACTTCATCGGTATCCGCTCCCGAACAAACCTATCGAAAGACGTGATCAATGCGGCGAACAAGCTAGTTGCGATTGGCTGTTTTTGTATCGGTACCAACCAAGTAGACCTCAACGCTGCTTCGGTGCGTGGTATCCCTGTATTCAACGCACCTTTCTCAAACACGCGCAGCGTCGCAGAGTTGGTTCTAGGTCAAATCCTGTTGCTTCTTCGTGGCATTCCAGAAAAGAACGCACTCGCGCACCGTGGCATTTGGAAAAAGAGTGCAGACAGTTCTTACGAAGCTCGCGGGAAACGTCTGGGCATCATTGGTTACGGTCACATTGGTACGCAATTAGGTATCATTGCCGAAAACCTAGGCATGCGCGTTTACTACTACGACATTGAAAACAAACTGTCTCTAGGTAATGCGACACAAGTGCTCACCATGAGTGAGTTACTAAATAAATGTGACGTCGTTTCTTTGCACGTACCAGAGACGCCAGAAACCAAGAACATGATGGGTGAGGAAGAGTTCGCGCGCATGAAGCCGGGCGCTATCTTTATCAATGCGGCGCGCGGTACTGTTGTTGATATTCCGGCTCTATGCCACAGCCTAGAATCAGGCCATATTTCTGGAGCAGCTATCGACGTATTCCCTGTAGAGCCAAAAACCAACGCCGATGCGTTTGAGTCTCCACTACAGAAGTTCGACAACGTTATCCTAACGCCACACGTCGGTGGCTCAACACAAGAAGCACAAGAAAACATTGGTGTAGAAGTTGCGGGTAAGTTGGCGAAGTACTCAGACAATGGTTCAACACTGTCGAGCGTGAACTTCCCAGAAGTATCACTGCCAGAGCATCGTGAATGTTCACGTCTACTCCACATCCACAAAAACCGTCCTGGTATCCTGACGCAAATCAACACCATTTTCGCAGAAGACGGCATCAACATCGCCGGCCAGTACCTACAAACCGCAGCTGAGATAGGCTACGTAGTGATTGACGTAGAAACCTCTCGCGCAGCAGAAGCATTAGTTAAATTAAAAGGCATCGAAGGCACCATTCGTGCCCGAATCCTTCACTGATCACTGACTTGCAAATACAAAAAAGGCAGGGACTTCCCTGCCTTTTCTCATTCTATGAATCGTAATGTTATCTATACTATTTAAGCCTGTATACGACGTCCACTTGGTCACGAATCACCAACGTTGAATCTTGATAGCTATTTGAACTCTCTCTTGCATCCATCGCCACAGAGCGCATCAATACTGGGCGTGCGTGCATTTGGTTGTAGTTAATCTGCCACACATCACCTAACTTTTTATCAAAACCTGTCGCTAAAGAAGCCGCTTTGCTTTGTGCATCTTTAATCGCTGCCATGCGTGCTTTTTGTTGGTACTCAGATTGGTTGCTTACTTTAAGCTGAATGTTGTCAACTTGGTTGATGCCCGCCTTTAGCGCCATATCCAAGTACTCATTCAAGTTCGCCAAATCACTCACAGTCACATCAATACTGCGTGAAGCTCGATAACCCACAAGTTCCGCTTTACCCGATTTAGGATAGTGGTACTGAGGAGCAAGGTACAGATTTGAGCTAGTAATATTGTCTTTCGACAAACCGGCATCAGCTAAGCTCTTAAGAAACTCATCAACCGTATTATCGACAGATTGCTTCGCCTGTTCTGCCGTCATGGTCGTATCAACAACCTTTACAGAAAAAGCCGCCATATCTGGCGTCGCGACAACTTCACCGTAGCCAGTGGTTGATAAATGGGCAAAATTCGGCACATCATTCGCAAACACAGAAATACTGGTAAGGCTTAGGGCTGAAGCAAGTAAACATGAAGACAGTTTCATTCGACAAATCCATCCGTATTGAAAGACTAAGATCACTCCAGTTGCCTGAGTTCAAGGCGAGAGACTCGATGAAAGCCATGGCAGATAAGTTGCTGTCTTGAATTCGCAAATAGATAAAACAGCAATGAACAGGAGTGTATATAGACTCATCATAGAAACTTCTGGCAATTATCCAAGCACCTTAAGCGACTTCTAACACAACTTTGACTGTGTAACTTCATGGTAATTTCGACTCAAAACGCGAGCGAAGTGGGAACTTATTGCGGTAAGTGTTTTTGAGCGTAACTCACAATTGCTTGCGATATCTCTTGCAGCACTCCAGTTTCCAACTGCCAGTGATGCCAATAAATGCGATAAGACATCAAAAAGCCAGGTGTGATATCGATAAGCTCCCCTTTCTCCAGTTCATCGGTGATCTGTAGTCGAGGAATCAAACAATAAGCGACTCCAGCTAACGCCATTTTGAGGAAAGCTTCAGAACTACTAATGTTGTGATGGATGACACTATCCGGTCTGACGTTGAAGTGCTCCGTTAAAAACTTCTTATGCAGATCATCGTACTGATCATAGGAAACCGCTGGTGCTTTAGCTAACGTTTGATTGTTCACGCCTTCGGTAAAATAGCGCTGATAGAACTCAGGGTTAGCGACACAAACATAATCGATGCGCCCTAGGTAATCCGCTCGACAACTCGGTATGGCTTGTGATTCTAAACTTATAGCCCCTGCTACCTCACCACTTCTGAGCTTTTCAATCGATCGTGATTCTCCGTAGATCGTCAACTTAAGTTCAACTTGGCGATGCTTCATCACATCTTGTAAAGCCGGTAGTAACCACGTTGCTAAGCTGTCGGCGTTAGTCGCGAGTGAGAGCTGAACGGGACGAGTTGTGGTGTCGTTTTTTAGCTCAGGAAGGATTTCATGCTCAAGCAACCTGACGCGACGATAAAGCCCGAGTAGCTTCTTACCAATTGGGGTTGGCTTTGGCGGTTGCTCACGTATAAGTACCGGTTGGGCAAGGTACTTCTCAAGCTGTTTGATACGTTGGGAAATGGCTGATTGCGAAACAAAAAGGTGCTCAGCAGCTCGGTCAAAACTGCCCTGATGAACTACCGCATCTAACGCTTCTATCCATTTATAATCCAATCCTCGCACGTGTTTTTCCTCCCTAATAAACGCCAACAGCACTAAATAAGTAACGCTAATAATATATTAAAACCATTAATTATACTTATTTAATGAAAAGCTTTATCTTCCCCTCCTCTGTTGTTCTATTACTAATGTTGAGGTGTGTTGTGAGCTTTTGGGTGTTATTACAAGGATTCGGTTTAGGTGCGACCATGATCATTCCAATCGGTGCGCAAAATGCGTATGTACTTAACCAAGGCATTAAGCGTCAACATCATCTAACGACTGCGACCATCTGTAGCATCCTAGATATGATTTTTATCTCGCTCGGTATTTTTGGTGGCGGCGCGATTCTCTCGCAAAATGAAATCCTACTTACCTCAGTAACTTTAGGTGGTATTGCCTTCTTAAGTGTTTACGGTTTACTGTCACTAAAAAGTGCATTCAAAGCAGCAAACGCCTCTGAATCGAATGGTGAAGTCGTCGCACGAGGCCGTCGTACCGTAATTCTTGGCGCACTTGCCGTCACAGTGTTGAACCCGCACCTGTACTTAGATACCGTAGTGATCTTAGGTTCAATTGGTGGTCAGTTTGAAGGTAATGATCGCATCGTATTCGCTATGGGCACCATCATGGCTTCCTTTGTATGGTTCTACACGCTCTCATTAGGTGCGGCAAAATTGGGGCCAACGCTCTCAAAACCAAAAGTGAAAAAAGGCATCGATATTGCGGTTGCTACTATGATGTTTACTATCGCTTTTGTACTTGCGAATGAGTTAGTCACCAAATACTGGTAAAGATAAATAGGAAAGAAACACGACATGGAGTCACTGGAAAAAATCCATCAAATCAATCGAGAGCGATTCAACGCGCTCTCCATCCCCTTTCGAGAGTGGCAACATGAAGCCATTCTCGACTTCGAAACCGATGTCAAAGTTGCCGCACAACTCGGCTGGACTGGCACTCATACTAAGAGCCTTTTTCTCAAGCTAAAAGGACAAGGTTACGCAGTATACCTGACTGACAAAGACTCTCGTTTAGACTCCAAACAAATCAAAATTATGACTGGTAAAAGGCCTTCTATTTGCAGCGACGATGAAATGATTGAGCAGCTAGGTTGTGTACCTGGCGCAGTTTGTCCTATTGGCTTACCTGAGCATGTCACCATTATCGTCGACACGGCGCTCTACCAGCATGATGAGTTGCTTTATACGCCAGGTTTACCCGAATTAACCTTTGGCTTTGCAGGTAGCGAACTTAAACGTCTGCTCCTCGCTGGCAGTAACACTCTGTTAGAACTTTAGAAAATCCGGATATAAAAAAAGCGAGGCCATTGCCTCGCTTTTTCATGTTCTCAATCGAAGGGATTAAGCTTCTACTTTGTTCAAATGAACATCCATTTGTGGGAATGGAATTTCGATGCCTGCTTCGTCCAACGCTTCTTTGATTGCTTGAGTTGAATCGAAGTAAACATCCCAGTAATCAGACGTTTTACACCATGGACGAACCACGAAGTTCACTGAAGAGTCTGCTAGTGCTAGGACACCGATTTGGATTGCAGGATCTTTCAGGATACGCTCATCTTTTTCTAGCACGTCACGGATAACTTGCTTAGTTTGCTTAAGATCAGCGCTGTAAGAAACACCGATAACTAGGTCCACACGACGCGTAGCGTGGCGAGAGTAGTTAGTGATTGCGCCGCCGATAACTGATGAGTTCGGCACAACAACCATTTTGTTGTCAGGTGTCTTTAGTACAGTTTGGAAGATTTGAATTGCTTCAACACTACCAGCTACACCACCGATTTCCACATAGTCACCAGACTTAAATGGACGGAATGCAACGATTAGCACGCCAGCAGCAAAGTTAGATAGTGAGCCTTGTAGAGCAAGACCAACAGCAAGACCAGCCGCACCAATTACCGCAACTACAGATGCAGTTTGAACACCTACACGACCTAGTGCCGCAATCAATACAATAACAAATAGAAGGTAACGAACTAGACCGTTGACAAACTCAACAACCGCTTTGTCCATTTGTTTCTTTTCAAGCACTTTTGAAACGCTGTTTGCTACCGCTTTAACGATAATGTTACCGATAAATAGGATCAGCAGTGCAGAAATGATGTTTACACCGTACTGAATAAGAAGATCTGAGTTGTTATTTAGCCACGTTTCCGCTTTGCTCAAACCATCCGTTAAAGAGGTATCGATACCCATCGATTCACCTGCCATAATTCGTATCCTCAAAATAAAGATATAAAAATCTAATTGCCGTTAACTTATGAACCTTGTTTTTTATAGGTTCTTATTCACAACAACATCCCTATTGTTTTCCTGAACAGTGTCAGATTTTTGGCACAATATCTCAAAACTGAAATTTTGCAAAGTCAGAGTTTCGCAAAGACCTACAAAACAAAGCTTTATCAGAATTTTCCGATATTGGCATGTTACAGAGTACGCAATGGATTTACATTTCGCCACACTTTTTAATTGCTTTTATGCCACTTGGTGCGGAAATGCGCTGGGTTTCGAAATTTGCGCCAAAACTGAAGGGATATGAAGTGCGGTGATCATATAGCAGTTGATTGAGTTATCAATTGCTAAAAGAAAGAGAATGGTCGCTGTCTCATTGATTAGACATAAAAAAACCCGCTCGAAGAGCGGGTTTTTAGAAACTCAAATAAGACGAATTATAGTACGTCGATTGCGTTTAGGTCAGAGAATGCTTTCTCTAGACGAGCTACCATTGAAGCTTGACCAGCACGCAGCCATACACGTGGATCGTAGTACTTCTTGTTTGGCGCAGATTCGCCAGTTGGGTTACCGATTTGACCTTGCAGGTAATCAAAGTTTTCTGCAGAGTAAGTACGGATACCATCCCAAGTTGCCCACTGTGTATCAGTATCGATGTTCATTTTGATAACACCGTAGCCGATAGACTCTTGGATTTCAGCTTCAGATGAACCTGAACCACCGTGGAACACGAAGTTTAGAGCGTTTGGTGCAATACCGAACTTCTCTGCACAGTATGCTTGAGAGTCACGTAGGATAGTTGGAGTTAGTACAACGTTACCTGCTTGGTAAACACCGTGTACGTTACCGAAAGATGCTGCAATAGTGAAACGTGGGCTAATAGCGTTTAGTTTCTCGTATGCGTAAGCAACGTCTTCTGGAGAAGTGTAAAGCTCTGATGCGTCCATGTGAGAGTTATCAACGCCGTCTTCTTCACCACCAGTACAACCTAGTTCGATCTCTAGAGTCATACCCATTTTCGCCATGCGAGCTAGGTATTTGCCAGAGATTTCGATGTTCTCTTCTAGAGACTCTTCAGAAAGGTCGATCATGTGAGAAGAGAATAGTGGTTTACCAGTTTGAGCGAAGAACTCTTCACCAGCGTCTAGCAGACCGTCGATCCATGGAAGCAATTTCTTAGCAGCATGGTCAGTGTGAAGGATTACTGGAACGCCGTAAGATTCAGCAACTGCGTGTACGTATTTTGCACCTGCTACAGCGCCAAGGATTTGTGCACCTTGACCTTCAAGTTTCACGCCTTTACCAGCGAAGAAACCAGCACCGCCGTTTGAGAACTGAACAACAACAGGAGCTTTAACTTTCGCTGCAGCTTCTAGAACACCGTTGATTGAGTCAGTGTTAACAACGTTAACTGCTGGAAGAGCAAATTTGTTCTCTTTTGCTACTTCAAATACTTTCTGAACGTCATCGCCAGAGATAACACCTGGTTTTACGAAGTCGAAGATCTTAGACATGGATGTAATCCTATTTATCTGTCGTTTTATAAACAAAACTTGTTAAATTGAAAATCTTGCAAACGTTTGCTCACAACTGAGGCTATTTTAGCAGAGTTCCTCTCGCGTTGCAGCAAACAAGAAAGCGGGAGAGAACTCCCGCTTTACTGAATATTACTTAGCGCGTGCTTCTAGCATTTCAACTGCTGGAAGAACTTTACCTTCTACGAACTCAAGGAAAGCGCCGCCGCCAGTAGAGATGTAAGATACGTCAGCTTTGATACCGAACTTGTCGATAGCCGCTAGCGTGTCACCACCACCTGCAACAGAGAAGCCTTCAGAAGATGCGATAGCGTCAGAGATACCTTTAGTACCTGCTTCAAAGTTCTTGAATTCGAATACGCCTACTGGACCGTTCCATAGGATAGTCTTAGCGTTCTTCAAAATTTCTGCTAGTTCAGCAGTTGAATCTGGACCAAGGTCGAAGATCATGTCGTCGTCTTGTACTTCAGAAACGTGCTTGATTTCAGCTTCTGCGTTCTCGTCGAATGCTTTCGCACATGCAACGTCAGTTGCTACTGGAATTGCACACTCGTCCATTAGCTTCTTAGCTGTTTCAACTAGGTCTGCTTCGTATAGAGACTTACCAACGTTGTGGCCAGCAGCTGCGATGAATGTGTTAGCAATACCACCACCAACAACTAGTTGGTCAGCGATTTTAGATAGAGACTCAAGAACCGTTAGCTTAGTAGAAACTTTTGAACCACCTACGATCGCAACCATTGGACGAGCAGGCTTGTCCATTGCTTTACCTAGTGCTTCTAGTTCGTTAGCTAGTAGAGGACCCGCACATGCTACGTCTGCGTGCATGCCTACACCGTGAGTAGATGCTTGTGCACGGTGAGCTGTACCGAATGCGTCCATTACGAAGATGTCACATAGAGCAGCGTATTGCTTAGACAGTTCTTCTTCGTTTTTCTTCTCGCCTTTGTTAAAGCGAACGTTTTCAAGAACAACTAGCTCACCAGCGTTTAGTTCTAGACCGTTTAGGTAATCTTTCGCTAGTTTAACTTCGCAATCTAGTGCGTCGTTTAGGTAGTTAACTACTGGTTGTAGAGAGAACTCTTCAGCGTATTCACCTTCAGTTGGGCGACCTAGGTGAGAAGTAACCATTACTTTAGCGCCTGCTTCTAGACAGTGCTTGATAGTTGGAAGAGATGCGATGATACGTGCATCAGAAGTTACTTTACCGTCTTTTACTGGCACGTTTAGGTCAGCACGGATAAATACACGTTTACCTGCAAGATCCAGGTCAGTCATCTTGATTACAGACATGATGTGTCCTCTCAAATATTAAATAATTAAAGTTTTTAAAAACTCGGCAATCCTGCCAAGCCCGTTAATTCTTCAAACTGGTTATTGATATGGAGATACGTCAGATTTATTTCAAGGCTTAAAATAAAAAATTTCTCCATCGCTTCCTCACCATTAAGGCTCCACTTGTGAAGAAGCTTGCATTGCTAAAGCGGTATCCAGCATCCGGTTAGCAAAGCCCCATTCGTTATCGCACCAAACAAGCATTTTTACGAGTTGCCCGTTGCTCACTCGAGTCTGAGTTCCATCCACAATGGCACTGTGGGGATCATGGTTAAAGTCGATGGAAACGAGCGGCGATTCAGTATAGTCAACAATGTTACGTAATGTACACTGAGATGCGTTAACAATGGTTTGATTTACGTCATTAACTTTCACATTTGTACTAATTGTGACACTTAAATCCATCGCGGTGACGTTAACTGTCGGAACTCGAACCGAAATGGCTTCGAATTTGTTGGAAAATTTCGGGAAGATTCTTTCAATTCCCTTATGCAACTTAGTATCGACAGGAATGATGGATTGACTGGCAGCACGAGTACGACGTAAATCATTATGATAAGCGTCAATCACCTGCTGATCGTTCATTGATGAATGGATAGTAGTAATGGTGCCCGACTCAATGCCAAAGGCTTCATCTAAGACTTTAATGATAGGAACGATACAATTCGTCGTACACGAGCCATTAGAAACAATGCGATGCTCGCCTTTTAGCGTTTCATGGTTCACGCCATAAATGATGGTGTTGTCGAGGTCATTTGCACCAGGGTGAGAAAACAGGACTTTCTCTGCACCTGCTTCAATATGAGCTAAGCCATCCGCTTGTGAGCCAAATACGCCAGTGCAGTCTAAGACAATATCGACCTCTAGATCGCGCCATGGCAACAGGTCGATTTCAGCGAGGTGAAGGATTCGAATGGGGTCATATTCACCACTATCATGATGAACATAAAGATGCTCTTGATCGTGAGAGATTTTCTTTCCGAAGCGGCCATGACTGGTGTCATATTGCAGAAGATGGGCCATTGCTTCTGGTTGTGCAAGCTCATTAACAGCGACAACCTTAATTTGTTGGTGTTTACCGCTCTCATATACTGCTCGCAGTACATTACGACCGATACGTCCAAATCCATTGATCGCAACCTTTAGCATTTCTCCCTCGCCTCACCAAAAATTCGTGTCACAGATAGTACCTGATACGAAGGCAGAACGCATTAAGTAAGTGATCTCACTCGCGGTAAACTATCTTTTCACTTCACGATACATTCACATTGCCAATATATTCATTTCTGACCTCGCGTATTTCACTTGGCACTTTAACTCCTTGTTTGATCACCAAAAGGAAATGCGTATGTCAGGTTTTCCCGCTGCTCACTTTTGTCAGCGATGCAATAGAGAAACACCACACTCTGAAGTGCTGGTCCGTAAGCCAAGTCGTTATGATACGGATAAATCGATTCTTGGAACGTTAAAACTTTGGGCTCATACCTTGCTAAATGGCGGCCACTATTACGATATGGATCGCTATGTCACTTGTAAGGAATGTGGGCACAAGGAGAGAGACAACTGGGGAAAAGAATTTGAATAGGCACAAAAAAACCGAGCATTAACGCTCGGTTTTTCATTTATAACGCGAAATTACGCTAGCAATTCTTGTGCTGTGTTCACTACGTTTTCTACAGTGAAACCAAACATTTCAAACAGCTGGTCAGCCGGCGCAGACTCACCGAAGGTTGTCATACCTATGATGCGGCCGTCGAAACCAACGTACTTGTACCAGAAGTCAGCAATACCCGCTTCTACCGCGATACGTGCCGTTACGTCTGATGGTAGTACAGATTCACGGTAAGCAGCGTCTTGCTTGTCGAATGCATCTGTTGATGGCATTGAAACAACGCGTACTTTCTTACCTTCAGCCGTTAATTGCTCAGCAGCTTTCACTACTAGCTCAACTTCAGAACCTGTCGCGATTAGGATTAGCTCAGGCTTACCATCGCTGTCTTTCAGGATGTAAGCACCTTTTGCGATGTTCGCAACTTGCGCAGCATCACGATCTTGTTGCGCTAGGTTTTGACGAGAGAAGATAAGTGCAGTTGGCGCATCTTTACGCTCAATCGCCAGTTTCCATGCTACTGCAGATTCAACTTGGTCACATGGACGCCATGTACTCATGTTTGGAGTCAGACGTAGTGAAGCCATTTGCTCAACCGGTTGGTGAGTTGGGCCATCTTCGCCAAGGCCGATAGAGTCGTGCGTGTAAACTTGGATGTTCTGAACTTTCATCAGAGCAGCCATACGCATAGCGTTACGAGCGTATTCCATAAACATTAGGAATGTTGCGCCGTAAGGAACGAAACCACCGTGTAGCGCGATACCGTTCATGATCGCAGTCATACCGAATTCACGTACACCATAGTGGATGTAGTTACCAGAGAAGTCGTTCGCTTCTAGAGACTTAGAACCTGACCACATGGTTAGGTTAGAAGGCGCTAGGTCAGCAGAGCCGCCCATGAATTCTGGAAGCATTTGACCAAACGCTTCTAGAGCATTTTGAGATGCTTTACGTGATGCAATGTTCGCTGGATTAGATTGAAGATCCGCAATAATTTGGCTCGCTTTTTCTTCCCACTCTGCAGGAAGTTCGCCGTTTAAACGACGTTTAAGCTCTGCCGCTTCTGCTGGGTAAGCCGCTGCGTATGCTTCAAACTTCGCATTCCAAGCTGCTTCTTTCTCAGAACCTGCTGGTTTTGCATCCCACTCAGCGTATACGTCTGCTGGAATTTCAAATGCTGGGTGTTCCCAACCTAGGAACTCACGTGCTGCTGCGATTTCGTCTGCACCTAGTGGCGCACCGTGACAGTCGTGTGAACCTGATTTGTTTGGAGAACCAAAACCGATGATGGTTTTAGTACAGATCAGCGTAGGACGAGGGTCTGCTTTTGCCGCTTCAATAGCAGCATTGATCGCTTCAGAATCGTGACCATCTACAGCAGGGATTACGTGCCAGCCGTAAGATTCAAAACGCTTAGGAGTGTCATCAGAGAACCAACCTTCTACGTGACCGTCGATAGAAATGCCGTTGTCATCCCAGAATGCGATCAGTTTGCCAAGGCCTAGTGTACCAGCAAGAGAACAAGCCTCGTGCGAGATACCTTCCATTAGACAGCCATCGCCCATGAACACGTAAGTAAAGTGGTCAACGATGTCGTGACCTTCTTTATTGAACTGTGCCGCTAGCGCTTTCTCAGCCATTGCCATACCAACCGCGTTGGTGATGCCTTGACCTAGAGGACCAGTCGTTGTTTCGATACCTGGTGCGTAGCCGTACTCTGGGTGACCAGGAGTCTTAGAGTGAAGCTGACGGAAGTTTTTAAGATCGTCGATAGACAGCTCGTAACCGCTCAGGTGCAGTAGAGAGTAAATAAGCATAGAGCCGTGGCCGTTAGACAGTACGAAACGGTCGCGGTCTGCCCACTCTGGGTTAGCTGGGTTGTGGTTTAGGTGAGAACGCCAAAGAACTTCAGCGATATCAGCCATACCCATAGGTGCGCCTGGGTGGCCAGAGTTAGCTTGTTGAACACCATCCATGCTAAGAGCGCGGATTGCATTTGCCAGATGTTTACGAGAAGACATGTCTGCTCCTGAGTGCATTAAGCGAATTGATAAAGGAATGTGGGCGCTTTTATCTTACTAAGAAGGGATAAAAGCGCCGCAATATTCTCTCAGAGCCAAATTCTGACTGCAAACGTTTTACTCACCATTTTTGAGGTTTTAACTCAATCTTTTCGCTGATTGTCTGCATTTTTCTATAAATTCATCACCCTTCAAGCAAACGATTGGGTAATAAGTCAGATGAATTGGATTGGAAAAAGAACTTGTAATTCGAACACGGCAATTTAAAATAGACGTCTAGATGTAGAAACACCTACAAACTGTATTGTATTTTTCGTGGCAAGCTTGCGTTAGTTGGCCATGAGTAAACCTTAAGATTGGAGCTATCATGGCTAAGCACCTGTTCACTTCTGAGTCGGTATCAGAAGGTCATCCAGATAAAATCGCAGACCAAATCTCTGACGCAGTTCTTGATGCAATTCTTGAGCAAGACCCAAAAGCACGTGTTGCTTGTGAGACTTACGTTAAAACCGGCATGGTTATGGTTGGCGGCGAAGTAACAACGTCGGCATGGGTTGATATTGAAGAAATCACTCGTGAAACTGTTCGTGAAATTGGTTACGTTCACTCTGATATGGGCTTCGACGCGAACTCGTGTGCGGTTCTAAACACCATCGGTAAGCAGTCTCCAGACATCAACCAAGGTGTTGATAAAGCAGACCCTAAAGAGCAAGGCGCCGGCGACCAAGGCATCATGTTCGGTTACGCAACAAACGAAACTGAAATCCTAATGCCAGCTCCAATTACATACTCTCACCTACTTGTTAAGAAGCAAGCTGAAGTTCGTAAGAGCGGTAAACTAGACTTCCTTCGTCCAGATGCGAAATCTCAAGTAACGTTCCAATACGACCAAGGCAAGATTGTTGGTATTGATGCGGTTGTTCTTTCGACTCAGCACTGTGATTCAGTAACAACACCAGACCTACGTGAAGCAGTGATGGAAGAGATCATCAAGCCAGTATTGCCTTCAGAGTGGATCACTAAAGACACTAACTTCTTCATCAACCCAACCGGTCGCTTCGTTATCGGTGGTCCAATGGGTGACTGTGGTCTAACTGGTCGTAAAATCATCGTAGATACTTACGGCGGTGCAGCTCGTCACGGTGGTGGTGCATTCTCAGGTAAAGATCCATCGAAAGTAGACCGCTCAGCAGCTTACGCGGCACGTTACGTAGCGAAAAACATCGTAGCAGCTGGCATGGCTGACCGTTGTGAAATCCAACTTTCATACGCTATCGGTGTTGCTGATCCAACGTCTATCATGGTTGAAACGTTCGGTACTGAGAAAGTATCACACGAAATCATCATTGAAGCGGTTCGTCAAAACTTCGACCTACGTCCATACGGCCTACAAGAAATGCTTAACCTGCTTCAACCTATCTACAAGCAGACAGCAGCATACGGTCACTTCGGTCGCGAAGAGTTCCCATGGGAAGCTACAGATAAAGCAGCTATCCTACGCGATTTCGCTGGCATCAAGTAATCGAGCCACACAAGAATCGATAAAGCCCTCGCCTTTGGCGGGGGCTTTTTATTCCCTCCTCCCTTTTTCTTTCCTATCTCTTTCTTGAACAAAAATTCAGCATTTATTTGTAAATTGCCCTAACTCCGCCAATAGTTAACATAATGTTAAATGCACTTTCCGATGCATATAACGTATAGAGATAAGGTGCGGACTCACGTGATGAAAAAAGTAATGAAAACGTCAGTCAGGCATCCTTTATGGCCTAGGTGCCACCGTGGGAATAAATCAAGGAGGAGTTATGCCTCGTACCGTGAATCCGTCTGACTTCCAAAATAAACGAAAGGAAGTCCCAGATAACGAATATGCCAGAACCATTCCGTGCAATACCGTGAATCTTTCGGCCCCATTCCATTGGCTCTCACTGGGTCTGCACGATTTCGTTCGTATGCCAGTCATTAGTGCCTTTTACGGCATCTGCTTTATGGCCGCCGCTATTGGTATCGTGCTTCTGGTTCAATGGCAAGGCACACACTTAGTGGTGATGCCGAGTCTGATTGTCTACATGCTAATCGGCCCATTCCTAGCACTAGGCTTATATGACGCCAGTTGGGAGAGAGAGCGTGGACACAAACAAAGCTTGTTCCATTCAATGAAAGCCATTGGACGAAATTCGACTTCTCAATGGGCATTCGCTGTAATGCTCGCGGTATGTATGATTTTCTGGATGCGAATTGCCGCTCTGCTTCATGCACTTTATCCGTCCGTTCAAGGCGCGCCACTGACTGACTTCTTGCCTTTCCTAGTGATTGGCTCTCTAGTTGGCTTGGTATTAGCGTGCATCGTGTTCAGTATTTCTGCTTTTTCTATTCCTTTAATGATGGAAAGGCGTGTAGACATGATGACCGCCGTCTTTACCAGCTTTAACGCTGTGAAGTCGAACATTCCTGCGATGATCGTATGGGCAGCCATCATTTGTGGCGGTATCTTAATTGGCTTTGCAACGTACGGCATAGGTATGCTCTTCACCATGCCAATCCTCGGTTATGGTACTTGGCATGCTTACCATGCAACGATCAAGAAAAAACACACGCCTTAGAAAACTGATGTTATGATCCTGCCCTCGCAAACGCGGGGGCTTTTTATTAAATATAATGAGGTAAGTGTGGATATAGAGCTGAGCTACAAAGCCAAACAAGTGATGGCAGTTTGCATCACGAAGGCGGAGCAAGCATTCAAACGTTCTTTTCCGATGCCCGCAGTCACATTTAATGTTCGTGGTAAAGCGGCAGGCAAAGCTTATCTGCAATTGAATGAAGTTCGTCTAAATCCAAAGCTTTTTAAAGAAAACCCGCAAGCTTTTCTAAAAGAAGTGATACCACATGAAGTAGCGCATCTCATTACGTACCAAGTATACGGTCGTGTTCGCCCTCACGGTAAAGAATGGCAAGGTGTGATGGAAGCCATTTTTAACGTGCCAGCTAAAACAACTCACAGCTTCGATATCGCCTCTGTGCAAGGTAAGACCTTTGAGTACCGCTGCGCTTGCACCGCCTATCCGCTCTCAATTCGACGCCACAATAAAGTCATGCGTAAAGAGGCCGTCTATTCCTGCCAAAAGTGTCGAAAACCATTAAGCTTCACTGGCACTCAGCTCTCTTAACTCTCCTCAATAGAAATATTCAGATTCCTAAAACAGAGATTGTCGTTCTCAAACGGCTTCTTTTTGCCCATTATTGTTAACACACTCATCACTAAAGCTAATTTCTGCGTGTTAGAATGAATAAAGTCATACTTTATAAAGACTTTAATCATGAAATACCTGTTCTCTTTATTCCTGTTTGCGCTTTCTAGTGCCGTAATTGCTGCGCCACCGACCTCTTTCTCTGCGGCAAAACGTGAAGCGGTTAAAATATACAAAGATCACCCAACCAGTTTCTACTGTGGCTGTGATATCAACTGGCAAGGTAAGAAAGGTGTACCGGACCTTGCTTCTTGTGGCTACCAAGTGCGTAAACAAGAAAAACGTGCTTCTCGTATCGAGTGGGAGCACGTGGTCCCAGCTTGGCAATTCGGCCACCAGCGTCAGTGCTGGCAAGATGGCGGACGCAAAAACTGCACAAGAAACGACAAAGTTTTCAAATCAATGGAAGCCGACCTTCATAACCTGACACCAGCTATTGGGGAAGTGAACGGCGATCGTTCTAATTACAATTTCAGTCAGTGGAATGGTATGGACGGTGTCAGCTATGGCCGCTGTGAAATGCAGGTTAACTTCAAGCAACGTAAAGTCATGCCACCAGACCGCGCTCGTGGCTCGATTGCTCGCACCTACCTATACATGAGCAAAGAGTACGGCTTCAAACTGTCTAAGCAACAAACTCAGTTAATGAGTGCGTGGAACAAAACCTACCCTGTCGACAAGTGGGAATGTGAGCGTGACGAGCGCATTTCAAAGGTTCAAGGCAACCATAACCCATTTGTACAAGAGGCTTGTCGAGCACTGTAATTCCCCTCGAAAATACAGCGGCAAACTTGTGCTAATTGAGGCGTAACTATTTACTGCAAATGGAAACGCCTCTTGCCCCTTGTTTTTTCGGTGGAAAGCATCCATGTTAGTGTCTAAACACTCGCGTATGCAGGAAATCGAAACACGATGCGTATCCCTCGAATTTATCATCCAGAAACCATTCAACAACTTGGCGCACTCGCTTTAAGTGAAGATGCAGCAGGCCACATTGGCCGAGTCCTTCGCATGAAAGAGGGACAAGAAGTCCTCCTTTTCGATGGCAGTGGCGCAGAATTTCCAGCCGTGATTAGTGAAGTCACGAAAAAGAATGTGATGGTTGAATTAACCGAGCGTGTAGAAAGCAACATTGAGTCACCTTTAGATCTGCATCTTGGTCAGGTTATTTCTCGCGGCGATAAGATGGAATTCACGATCCAAAAGTCTGTTGAGCTTGGTGTTAATACAATCACACCTCTTATCTCTGAACGTTGTGGCGTAAAGCTAGATCAAAAACGCTTCGAGAAGAAACTCGCTCAATGGCAAAAAATCGCAGTGAGCGCTTGTGAACAATGTGGTCGCAATGTCGTGCCTGAGATCCGTCCAATCATGAGTTTGGAAGAATGGTGTCAAGAAGCGTACGACGGTTTAAAACTGAACCTTCACCCACGAGCGAAGTACTCAATCAATACCCTGCCAACGCCTGTCGAAAAAGTACGGCTATTGATTGGCCCTGAAGGCGGTCTATCTTCAGAAGAAATCGGCATGACACGCGAACATCAATTTGAAGAAACGCTACTCGGTCCTCGCGTATTGCGCACCGAGACTGCGGCTCTTACCGCAATTACAGCCTTACAAGTTCGTTTCGGCGATCTTGGTTAAAACGGAGAAAAACAATGATCAAACTCGGTATTGTTATGGACCCAATCTCGTCCATTAACATCAAGAAAGACTCTAGCTTTGCCATGATGCTTGAAGCGCAGCGCCGCGGTTACGAAATCCACTACATGGAAATGAATGATCTTCACCTAGACCATGGTAAAGCAATTGCGGATACCAAAGTGGTTGAATTAAAAGAAGATCCAACTGGCTGGTACGAATTCAAATCAGAGCAAACTATCGAGCTTTCTGAGTTAGATGCGGTTCTGATGCGTAAAGATCCTCCATTCGACACTGAGTACATCTACGCGACTTACATCCTTGAACGTGCTGAAGAACAAGGTGCACTGATCGTTAACAAACCACAAAGCCTACGCGACTGTAACGAGAAACTGTTCACGGCTTGGTTCCCTGAACTCACACCAACTACTATCGTGACGCGAAAAGCAGAGAAGATTAAAGCTTTTCGTGAAGAGCATGGTGATGTGATCCTAAAACCACTTGATGGCATGGGTGGTGCATCTATCTTCCGCGTAAAAGAGAACGATCCAAACGTATCTGTGATCATCGAAACGCTGACTAACCACGGCCAAAACTACGCAATGGCGCAAACCTTCGTACCTGACATCAGCAATGGTGACAAGCGTATTCTTGTGGTTGATGGTGAACCAATGCCTTACTGCCTAGCTCGTATCCCTGCAAAAGGCGAAACGCGCGGCAACTTGGCTGCTGGTGGTACCGGTGAAGCTCGTCCACTGAGTGAAACTGACATGAAAATCGCACAAGCCGTCGCACCAACATTGAAAGAAAAAGGTCTTATCTTTGTTGGCCTTGACGTGATTGGCGACAAGCTAACAGAAATCAACGTCACCAGCCCAACGTGTATTCGTGAAATTGAAGCAGCATTTGATATTTCTATCACTGGTAAGCTCATGGATGCGATCGAACGTCGTATCAAAGGCGAATAACTCAAACTGTAGTACAGTTAATAGAGAGCGTTGTGGATTAACTTAAGCAAACTCATGCACATACTCGTAGGGGTAAAAGCATGATGTTTGCTTAAGTGTTTTTAATAGCCTTATAAGGTCGAGATGAGAATGAACCTCACAAACCATTTCTTAGTTGCCATGCCGGGAATGAAAGATCCCTACTTCCAGAATAGCGTTATCTACGTCTGTGAACATAACGAAGAAGGCGCTATGGGGTTGATGATCAACGCACCTGTCGACATCACGGTAGGCAGCATGCTCAATCAAGTCGAAGTGCAACCTGTGCACCCTCGCCTGTTTGAAGCAAGCTTGGATAGACCGGTATACAACGGCGGTCCTGTTTCTGAAGATCGTGGTTTTATCCTGCACAAACCAAAAGACTACTACGAATCAAGCATTCAAATGACCGACGAACTGACGGTAACTACGTCTAAAGACATCTTGTCAGTACTGGGGACAGAGGCTGAACCAAGTGATTATTTAGTAGCACTGGGATATTCAGGCTGGAGTGCGGGTCAATTAGAAACCGAGCTGGCTGAGAACTCTTGGCTGACCATCGAAGCAACACCAGAGATCATTTTCGATACACCGATTATCGATCGCTGGAAAAAAGCAGTCGAAAAGCTTGGCATCGATCCGAGTCAACTGTCCGCGGATGCTGGCCACGCTTAAAGGCGTACACAACCACCACTTTCATTTATTTAGATTCGAGACTCCTTATGTCACGTACAATCATGGCCTTCGATTTCGGCACCAAGAGCATTGGTAGTGCCATCGGGCAAGAAGTCACAGGCACAGCCTCACCGCTAAAAGCATTCAAAGCGAATGACGGCATTCCAAACTGGGATGATATCGAAAAGCAAATTAAAGAGTGGCAACCAGACCTATTGGTGGTGGGTTTGCCGACAGACTTACATGGTAAAGACCTAGAGACCATCACGCCGCGAGCGAAGAAGTTCGCCAACCGTCTGCACGGTCGTTACGGTTTACCCGTTGAATTGCATGATGAACGCCTATCAACGGCAGAAGCACGTGCAGAACTGTTCAGTATGGGTGGCTACAAGGCGCTATCAAAAGGCAATATCGACTGCCAATCCGCGGTGGTGATTCTTGAGAGCTGGTTTGAAAACCTTTGGGGTGAGTAGACATTTCAGGCGCAAATAAAAAAGGTTGGCTTCTGCCAACCTTTTTCGTTTCTGGAGTCGATTATACCAATCACAGTAAATAAGTGATCAGAAATAGCGTAGGGAAAATGCTTGAGAACAAGGCGCAATTTTTCGATAAGTAGTTATTCTACAATCAAAAATTGCAACGCAGTTATCGAGTATTTTAACAAGCTAGAATGACTAGCTATTTACTACGATTGGTATTAATCCATATCGATCTTAACATTCGCCAGCGTGCCTGTAGAGAAGGCTTCACCACGTTGCGTCTTCAACATCAAACGCAGATCGTTGGCTGAATCTGCACTGTGCAATGCATCCTCTTCGCTGATCTTACCTTGCATCACCAACTTGTAGAGCGATTGGTCGAAGGTCAACATCCCGAACTCGTTAGAGCGAGCCATGGTCGATTTCAATTCATGCAGATCACCTCGACGGATCAGATCAGAAACACGCGGACTGTTTAATAAGATCTCAAACACGCCATGACGCCCCTGACCGTTCTTATCACGGATCAACTGCTGACCCACCACACCTTTTAAGTTCATCGACAGATCAAATAAGAACTGATCTTTCTGATCTTTCGGCACTAGGTGCAAAATACGCTCCAGCGCTTGGTTTGCGTTGTTGGCGTGCAGTGTCGCCATACACAAGTGACCAGTCTCAGCAAAGGTCATCGCGTATTCCATCGTTTCTCGGCTACGGATCTCACCAATCAAAATCATATCTGGCGCCTGACGTAACGAGTTTTTCAACGCCACTTCATAGCTGTCGGTGTCTAAGCCAACTTCACGCTGTGTCACGATGCAACGCTTATGTTCGTGCACAAATTCAATCGGGTCTTCTACCGTCAGGATATGACCCGTTTTGTTGCTGTTGCGGTAACCCGTCATCGCCGCCATAGTGGTCGACTTACCAGAACCAGTGGCACCAACCACCAGCACTAAACCACGCTTGGCAATAGCAAGATCTTGCAGTACCAAAGGTAACTTAAGTTGCTCAAACGTCGGAATATTGGTTTCAATACGACGAATAACGGCTCCCGGTAATTCACGTTGGAAAAAGGCACTGACACGGAAACGACCGCAATCACGGACAATGGCAAAGTTAGACTCACGGCTTTTACGAAACTCCTGGCGTCGCTCTGGTTCCATGGCACTGTCGAGTAACAAGGCGACATCATTTTCAGTCAGCTTATCGCCTTGCGGACGCAATTCGCCATCCACACGAAACAAAATCGGAGCACCGACAGTGATGTAGAGATCCGACGCTTTTAACGCCAACATGCCTTCGAGAAATTTATTCAGATCCATCGTCCGTATTCGCTATTTCCTAAGTAATTCGTTACGAGAATTGCTGCGCTTCAATTTCAACTTTCTTATCCACTTCTTCACGCGATACCATGCCTTGCGCCATCAATTGACGAGCATTCTGCTCCATGGTCTGCATACCATGCGCCGCACCAGTCTGAATGATCGAATACATCTGCGCGACTTTGTCTTCACGAATAAGGTTACGGATCGCAGGCGTAGCCATCATGATTTCGTGACACGCGATTCGACCGCCGCCGTTACGTTTCAGAAGTTTTTGCGCGATAACCGAACGCAATGATTCAGACAGCATCGAACGCACCATGTCTTTGTCGCTACCAGGGAAGACGTCAATAATACGGTCGATGGTTTTCGCTGCCGAGCTAGTGTGCAGCGTACCGAAAACAAGGTGACCCGTTTCAGCAGCCGTCAGCGCCAAACTGATGGTTTCTTTATCACGCATCTCACCAACTAGAATCACATCCGGGTCTTCACGCAGCGCGCTGCGCAGCGCGTTTTGGAAGCTGTGTGTATCACGGTGTACTTCACGTTGGTTGATCAAACACTTATTGTTGTTGTGAACAAATTCAATAGGATCTTCAATTGTAAGAATATGCTTGTTGTGATTACGGTTAATGTAGTCAACAATGGCAGCCAAGGTTGTCGATTTACCCGAACCTGTTGGACCGGTAACCAGTACTAAACCTTTTTCTGCGTTAGCAATCTTTTTGAAGATCTCTGGCGCTTCTAGCTCTTCCAGTGTTGGAATGCTACTTGGGATGGTACGGAACACCGCCGCACAGCCACGAGATTGGTTGAAGGCGTTGACACGAAAACGGCCAACATTGTGCAATTCAAATGAGAAATCGACTTCGAGTTTTTCTTCGAATTCACTGCGCTGCGCATCGTTCATGATTTCAAAAACCAAACGGTGCACTTCTTGGTGTGTAAACGCTGGAATGCCCAGTTTTCTCACATCACCATCAATACGAACCATTGGTGGTACACCTGCAGAAAGATGTAGATCCGAAGCATTATGTTTTACACTAAAATCCAGTAACTCAGTGATATCCATTTAAAATCCTTAAGTCTAAAGTACAGCTATGAGTAGTATTCAACAAAACATTGAACATATCACCTCTCAAATTCGACACGACGAACAAAAATGTGGCCGTTCTCCAGAGTCAGTGCAACTTTTAGCAGTAAGCAAAACTAAACCTGTCGAGGCGGTTCTCGAAGCCTACCAATCAGGCCAAGTGGCGTTTGGTGAAAACTACGTCCAAGAGGGCGTCAGTAAAGTTCAGCACTTTGCCGAGCATTATCCAGATTATCGAATCGAATGGCACTTCATTGGGCCAATTCAGTCCAATAAATCACGTCCTGTCGCTGAACATTTCGATTGGGTTCACACCATTGATCGCGCTAAGATCGCTCAACGTTTAAATGACCAGCGCCCAAGTGAGCTAAAACCGTTACAAGTGCTGATTCAAGTAAACACCAGTGGTGAAGATTCTAAATCTGGCGTCAACGATGCAGAAATATTCGAGCTGGCTGAGTTGATTTCTCGCCTTCCAAGCCTCACGTTAAGAGGGTTGATGTCGATTCCTGCTAACGTGCCAGATTACGAATCACAACTGCGAGCGTTCAAACAATTATCTGAACTTAAGCACAAGCTAGCTCAGCAGTACCCAGATGTCGACACGCTCTCTATGGGCATGAGTGGTGACATGGATGCTGCTATAGAAGCGGGCAGTACTATGGTTCGCATCGGCACCGCTATTTTTGGCGCACGAGACTACGGCAAACAGCAATAAAAGCGTATTGTTGCCAGACACTGTGAACTTGAGTCTGACGGCCTTTCTTTGGGCAGTCAGAGCAAAGTGGTGCGATTATACACCCGTGCGCACAATAAATTGTAAGAATTTATATTTGGAAATCAGACATATGGAACATAAAAAGATTGCCTTCATCGGCGCAGGGAACATGGTGAGAGCCATTGTCTCGGGTCTCGTCGCTAATGGCTACCCTGCTCAAAACATTGTCGCAACCGCGCCATCTGAGACGCGCCGCCAGCCTCTTGAGCAAGACTTTGGTATCCGTACCACCAGCGATAACATCGCAGCTGCAACGGAAGCGGACGTGGTGGTATTGTCTGTGAAGCCACAAATGATGGAGGAAGTGTGTACACCACTGCAATCTATCGACTTCAGCAACAAACTGGTTATCTCTATCGCAGCAGGTATCAACTGTTCACGTTTGGGTGACATGTTAGCGAATAAGCTCAACTTGGTTCGCGTGATGCCAAACACACCATCCCAACTTGGTTTGGGTATGAGTGGTCTATATGCGCCTGAATCTGTTTCAGAACAAGACAAAGCCTTCGCAACAGAACTAATGCAAGCATGCGGTAAGGTGTGTTGGGTTGGGCAAGAATCGGGCATCAACAACGTTATTGCAGCAGCAGGCAGTGCACCGGCGTACTTCTTCCTATTTATGGAAGCGATGCAAGCTGAAGCGATTGCTCAAGGCTTCGATAAAGACACCGCACGCATGTTAGTTCAGCAAGCAGCACTTGGCGCTGCAAGCATGGTAGTGGAAAATCCAGAAACTGAACTTTCAACGCTACGCGAGAACGTGACATCAAAAGGTGGCACAACGGCAGAAGCGCTACGTACGTTCAACGAACATCAACTGTCTGATATTGTGGCGAAAGCAATGCAAGCTGCGGTTGCTCGCGCTGAAGAAATGGAAAAACTGTTTTAATTATCTGAACGGCACAACTAGGGCGTGTCGTTCTTTACTTGTTAAGGGTACCTTATGAATTCAATGAGTTTTCTCATCTCAACCCTATTTGACCTGTACATCATGGTCGTCATTTTGCGTATTTGGTTGCAAGCTGCCCGTGCAGATTTCTACAACCCATTCTCGCAGTTTATCGTTAAAGCAACACAGCCAGTTGTGGGGCCATTACGTCGAGTCATCCCTTCTGTCGGTGGTATCGATCTAGCGACAGTGCTTTTTGCTTACGTACTGTGCGTACTTAAGTTCGTTGCATTGATCCTGATTGCATCAAGTGGTTCGGTTTCTTTCAGTGCCGATTTCCTATTCCTAGGTTTGTTATCATTAGTTAAAGCCGCTGGTGGCTTGCTGTTCTGGGTTCTATTGATCCGTGCCATTCTAAGCTGGGTAAGCCAAGGTCGCAGCCCAATCGAGTACGTATTCCATCAATTAACAGAACCAATGCTCGCACCAATTCGCCGTATCCTACCTGCGATGGGTGGTTTTGATTTAAGCGTACTCGTATTGTTTATCGGTCTGCAATTCGCGAACTTCCTAATGGGTGACGTGATTGGTCCAATCTGGTACCAACTATAATGTCAGCCGCCGTTTGGCTCGATGGCGAGGATGTCATTCTCAAACTCTATATTCAACCAAAAGCGAGCCGCGACAAGGTCGTCGGCTTGCATGGTGAAGAGCTTAAAATTGCCATCACCGCACCGCCTGTCGATGGTAAAGCGAATGCACACCTAACTAAGTTTTTGGCGAAACAATTCAAAGTTGCTAAGGGCTTGGTTCACATAGAAAAAGGTGAACTGGGACGTCATAAGCAAATTCGGATAGAATCTCCAATACAAATACCAAGCGAAATTAAAGCCATCATTTGATGGCTTTTTATTTACGATTTTCGTATCAAATTAAATAACGAATATCGATTCGAGGAAGTAATAATGAGCAAATGGATTACCGCCCTATTGATCAGCCTTTTATCTTTACCAAGCATGGCAGGTCAGTTCAAAACCATGAAAGACATCGAAGTTCACTATGTTGCGTTTAACTCTACCTTTCTGACGTCAAAGATCGCTCGTAGCTACGACATCAAGCGTAATGGCTATAATGCAGTAGTGAACATCAGCGTATTAGACAGCGCCTCACTAGGTAAACCAGCAGTTGACGCAAAAATCACTGGCCAAGCGAAGAACTTGATTGGCCAAACGCAGAAACTCACCTTCCGAGAAGTAAAAGAAGGTAATGCGATTTACTACTTAGCTGAACTTGGCATTACCAACGAAGAAACTTTTACCTTCGATATTGACGTTAAAGCTGGAAACAAAGGCTCAGGTAAGCTTAAATTCACCCAGAAATTTTATGTCGAAGAGTAATTGGGTTGTGATGATCTAAAAGCTTTTAGAACATCATAACCCCAGAACCAATTTAATCAGGGAGAACACTACGTTCTCCCTTTATCGCTACAGAAAGAGACGACCATGAAAAAGATAGTGCTAGCAACAGGCAACCAAGGCAAAGTTCGTGAGATGGCAGATCTGCTGTCTGACTTCGGTTTTGAAGTATTGGCGCAAAGTGAATTCAACGTATCCGAAGTAGCAGAAACTGGCACGACTTTCATCGAAAACGCGATCATCAAAGCTCGCCATGCAGCACAAGAAACGGGTCTTCCTGCGATTGCGGACGACTCTGGCTTAGAAGTCGATTTTTTGAAAGGTGCTCCGGGCATTTACTCTGCACGTTACGCAGGTGAAAAAGCCTCTGACCAAGAGAACCTAGAGAAACTACTTAAAGCAATGGAAGGCGTACCAGAAGCAGAGCGCACCGCTCGTTTCCACTGCGTATTGGTTTTGATGCGTCACGAGAACGATCCAACCCCTATCGTTTGTCACGGTAAATGGGAAGGTCGCATTCTAACTGAAGCACACGGTGAAAATGGCTTTGGCTACGACCCAGTCTTCTTCGTTCCTGAAGACAACTGCGCGTCTGCCGAGCTTGAGCCAGCACGTAAAAAACAACTGTCTCACCGCGGTAAAGCACTCAAGTCGTTATTTGCTCAACTGTCTGAGCAAGTGTCTCAGTAATCGCGAGCGAATTAGACCATGTTAACGCCCCCAGCACTGAGCTTGTATGTACACATCCCGTGGTGTGTACAAAAGTGCCCATATTGCGACTTTAACTCTCACGCACTTAAAGCCGAGATCCCAGAAGAAGAGTACATCAATGCCCTTCTTGAAGACTTGGATACCGACATTGAGAAATACCGTCTTAACGAAGCGCCACGTCCACTGCATTCAATCTTCATTGGTGGTGGTACGCCGAGTTTGATTTCGGCAGAAGGCATCGAGCGTCTACTTAAAGGCATTGAAGCGCGTATTCCGTTCAAGCCTGAAATAGAAATCACCATGGAAGCCAACCCAGGCACCATCGAAGCAGAACGCTTTGCTGGTTACCGCAGGGCTGGCGTAACACGCATCTCTATCGGTGTGCAAAGCTTTGAGCAACAGAAGCTTGAGCGTTTGGGGCGTATTCACGGCCAAGACGAAGCCGTCAATGCAGCTAAGCTGGCGCACCAAATCGGTTTGAACAGCTTTAATCTCGATCTCATGCACGGCTTACCTGATCAAAGCATCGAACAAGCCTTAGCTGATTTGGACAAAGCGATTGAGTTGGCGCCGCCACACCTGTCTTGGTATCAGTTGACCATCGAGCCCAACACCATGTTCTACTACAAGCCACCGACTCTGCCAGATGACGATGACTTGTGGGATATCTTCGAGCAAGGGCATGAGAAACTTGCTGCGGCAGGTTACGTTCAGTACGAGATTTCTGGTTACAGCAAGCCGGGCTATCAGTGCCAGCACAACCTGAACTATTGGCGCTTTGGTGACTACCTTGGCATTGGTTGTGGCTCACACGGCAAGCTGAGCTTTGCAGATGGCCGCATCGTTCGCACCACTAAGGTCAAGCACCCGCGTGGCTATCTGATGGCATACCAAAATATGGTGAAGCCGTACTTGGATAGTGAACAGCTTGTGGCTGATGAAGATCGTCCGTTTGAGTTCTTTATGAACCGTTTCCGCTTAATGGAAGCGTGCCCGAAACAAGACTACATCGATACGACAGGTCTGCCGTTGAGCTCAATTCAAGAGACTATCGATTGGGCGCTTGAGATGGGTTACCTGAGTGAAACAGAGACTCACTGGCAAATTACCGAGAAAGGTAAGCTGTTCCTGAATGACTTGCTTGAAGCCTTTATGGTGGAAGAGGAATAAGAGCAGATTCGAGATTTGGGAACGGACTGTGTCCTAAAGAACGCTTCACTCCGAGAGATTCGCTGAAACGGCTATGGATATATTCGACCAAGCCAATACAGCCTTTGTCTCTGCTATAAATAATAAAGGGCTGGCGCACAAACGCCAACCCTTTCTTTTATTCGTTGTAACACTTCTTTCTCTAAAGCCTCTAAAACGAAGCGATTCCAAAGGACGCGACCCGTTCTCGCTTCTCGTCTCTTTTCCTTAGAAAATCGAACGACCAATACGCTCTGAAAGTAACTCAAGCGCTTTAGTACCTGCCAACGAGTTACCCGAAGCATCAAGCTCCGGAGACCATACTGCAATCGTCATCTCACCTGGGACAATAGCGATGATGCCACCACCGACACCAGATTTACCCGGCATACCAACGCGGTATGCAAATTCACCAGCACCATCGTACAAACCACACGTGGCCAATAGCGCATTCAACTGTTTTGTCTGCACCGCCGAGACCACTGATTTACCCGTTTGTACCGATGTGCCTTTATTCGCTAAGTAGCTAAAGGTCTTTGCCAAGTCCACACAACTCATCTTTAAAGCGCAGGCATGGAAGTAGTTTTGCAATACCGGAATAACCTCGTTTTCAAAGTTACCAAATGAGCGCATCAGGTAAGCAATCGCAGCGTTGCGGTCGCCATGCATCATTTCTGAAGCCGCTACGACTTTGTCATACACGATATGAGTATCACCAGATAACTGACGAGCAAATTCCAATAGACGCTGACGCGGCGCTGAGAGACGACTTTGCAGCAAATCAGCAACCACAATAGCACCGGCGTTAATGAATGGGTTACGTGGGATGCCCAGCTCCATCTCTAACTGGATCATCGAGTTAAACGCCTGACCAGAAGGCTCTTTACCTACACGAGACCAGATCTCTTCTTGCTTGTATAAGCACATAGCCAGAGTCAGGCTCAACGCTTTTGAGATCGACTGAATCGAAAACGACTCTTCTGCATCGCCCGCTTTAATCACTTCACCTTCATTGGTGTATACCGCAATACCCAGTTTGGTATTGGGTACTTTTGCCAATGCGGGAATGTAATCGGCGACTTTTCCTTGACCAATTAAAGGGCGAACTTCCGCTAGAATGTCTGTCAAAATTTGCGCTGTAGGTTTCATCTTCTACCTTCTTGTCACAAGAACCCAAATGGCTGAGTTCAGAGGTAAAAAAAGCCAACGCGGACGTTGGCTTTTCCATGGAATTTATTCGACTCAAGTCGATTATGGTTTTATTGCCACAATGATGTTGCGGTTGATGGACTGATCAACACGGTGAAGATAACCGATGTAAGGCTCTTCTGAAAGTACCTTCCACCCTTGCTCTTCAAATAATGCCGCCACGTCCTTCCATTTCAGAGTGAACTCATTGAAAGACAGCACGACCGAACCTTGCTTTTTCAGCACCACTTTCCATGCAGGCAGAGCTTCTTGTAGCAGCTCCAGAGGGCTACGATTCAATTTGCTGTCTTTTGCGTTTTTGCTACCGTGTTGCACACCGTAAGGCAAATCAGACACCATCACATCAACAGAGTTCTTCTTAACCACTTGATCGGCAATTCGCGTGTCTGCTGAATACAGCTTCATCGTCTGAAGATTACCTTTGTTGTACTCTTCTTTCTCTGACGCGGCTTCAACCACGAAACCATCGGCCACCTTCTTACCACCAGAAGTGCGCTTTTCTTTGCTCACTTTGTGCTTGAAGCGACCGTTCTTCATAAACTTAACGATGAAGGTTTGGATCTCTTGTACCCATTTCTGGTTGATCTCCACACCCACTACATTCAAGCCGTGGATCAAACCTTCAAACAGAGTTGTACCCTTACCACACATTGGATCCATCAGCGTTAATTGAGCACTATCCGTATTGGACGCACTCACGCCTAAGTTCACCATCAAACGCGTAAACTGTTCATTCGTTTTACCGGTGTAACGTAGGATCTGGCTCATGCTCTCAGGGAAAGTATTGAATGCAGGCGCCTGAATCGGACGTAATAAGCCATCTTCACGCACTTCAAATAGCGCATAGTAGATAGATGACGCGGCAATTTTACCGGATTGCTGATCGTTTAACGCGTCTTCACAAGAGAACACGAGCGCAGCAGGTAAGCCGACGTCTTTGTTACCAATTTCAGTCACTTCAACACCTTCAGAAGCCAAAATTGCTTTTAGCTCGGAACATGCAATGGTCATTGCGCTATCAAAGTAAATTCGGTTGTGACCCGGATTCGCTAATATCGCGTAGTGGTACATCTACTGGCTCCTTAGTTATGCAGTGCGCTTGAATTTAATATCCCATACACCGTGACCTAGACGGTGACCACGAGCCTCGAACTTAGTCAGTGGACGCTCTTCAGGGCGAGGGATGAAATCGCCGCCTTCTGCAATGTTTTCGAAACCAGGTGCTTGGTTCATGATTTCAATCATGTGTTCAGCGTAGTTTTCCCAGTCAGTCGCCATATGGAAGATACCTTCGTTAGGGATAAGCTTCTGGCGAACCATTTCAGCGAACTCAAGTTGTACGATACGACGCTTGTGGTGACGCTTTTTGTGCCATGGGTCTGGGAAGAACAATTGCAGCGTTGCTAGGCTACCATTTGGGATCATGTGTTCGAATACTTCTACCGCATCGTGACACATTACGCGTAGGTTCGTGATACCCGCTTCGCGTGCATCAGCAAGACAAGCACCAACGCCTGGACTATGAACTTCAATACCGATGAAGTTTTTCTCTGGCGCGTTCTTTGCCATTTCAACCAATGAAGCGCCCATACCAAAACCGATCTCAAGCACTACTGGGTTATCGTTACCAAATACTTCTTTCCAATCAAGAAGTTCTGCTTTGTAATCGATACCCATTGTTGGCCAGCATTCGTTCATCGCATTTTCTTGGCCCTTGGTTAGACGACCTTCGCGACGCACGAAACTGCGGATTTTACGGATCATTTTTCCGTCTTCGTTGTATTCGTTAGTGGTTACTTCACTCATTGATTTTGCCTGCACATTGATTAATCAAAGCGGGGATTATCCAAAGAATTCACTTAGGTGCAAGTATTTGTTGAGCTATCGGACTATGGCAGCCCAAAAGCAAACAAATCAGACACAATATCCCCACAGTTTATCTGTTGTACTTACACCACAATCTGTGGTGCAATTTTGCTCCTAACCAATAATAGAATACAGAGCAAGTCGTGACACCTTTCGCAAACGCCATCTTAGAATGGTATGACGCATATGGAAGAAAAGAGCTTCCATGGCAACAAAACAAGACCGCGTATAGTGTCTGGTTGTCTGAAATCATGCTTCAGCAAACTCAGGTCACTACGGTTATTCCTTATTACCAGCGTTTTTTAGAACGCTTTCCGACTGTCGTCGATCTCGCGAATGCTGAGCAAGATGAAGTACTGCACCTTTGGACCGGCTTAGGTTATTACGCACGTGCTCGCAATCTTCATAAAGCGGCTAAAGAAGTCGCCCATAAATATAATGGCGAGTTTCCATTAGATATTGAGCAAATGAACGCACTGCCGGGTATTGGTCGTTCAACCGCAGCCGCAGTACTCTCCTCTGTCTATAAACAACCACATGCGATATTGGACGGCAACGTAAAGCGCACGCTTTCACGCTGCTTTGCTGTTGATGGATGGCCGGGACAAAAGAAAGTCGAAAATCAATTGTGGGAAATCGCAGAAACGCACACGCCACAAACAGACGTCGACAAGTACAATCAAGCCATGATGGATATGGGTGCCATGATGTGTACCCGCAGCAAGCCTAAGTGCACCTTGTGTCCGGTCAACGAACTTTGTATAGCAAAGAAACAAGGTAATGTGCTTGATTATCCGGGTAAGAAGCCGAAAAAAAACAAACCGGTTAAGCAAACACGTTTCGTTATGCTGCATCACAAAAATGGTGATAGTCACGAAGTATGGCTAGAACAAAGACCGCAGACGGGTATTTGGGGCGGACTCTTTTGTTTCCCACAAACTGAGCATATTGATGTAGAGAGCGATATTGAATTACTACTGGAACAACGTGGTATTCAAACTGACGATATTAGACATCAAGAAACTCTGATTACGTTTCGTCATACATTCAGCCATTATCACCTCGATATCACGCCGATTTTGATTGACCTGTCAAAGCAACCCAATGTGGTGATGGAAGGTAACAAAGGTCTTTGGTATAACTTATCTAAACCTGAAGAAGTCGGTTTGGCTGCGCCAGTAAAACTGCTACTGGAAGCGCTACCCCACGAACTTCGTTAATTAATTGCAAGGAGTCATTATGAGCCGCACTGTTTTTTGTGCTCGACTAAAGAAAGAAGGCGAAGGTCTAGACTTTCAACTTTACCCAGGTGAACTAGGTAAACGCATTTTCGATAACATCTCGAAAGAAGCTTGGGCTCAATGGCAACAGAAACAAACGATGTTGATCAACGAGAAGAAGCTCAACATGATGGATCCAGAGCACCGTAAACAGCTTGAAACAGAAATGGTGAACTTCCTTTTCGAAGGCAAAGAGGTTCACATTGAAGGCTACACGCCACCAAGCGAATAAATCAAACTTGTTTTAAAACAATGACATCACAACCAAACTTGTGATGTCATTTTTGTATTCGAGCCGAAAAAGCTACCTAAATAATTATGAAAAAAATTGCCTTTGTCGTTACTGCCCTTTTAATGGCAGGTTGCAGCCGTGAGTTTGTCGAAAAAATTTATGACGTTGATTACGAGCCGACGAACCGCTTTGCGAACAACCTAGCTGAGCTGCCAGGACAATTCGAAAAAGACACCGATGCTTTAGATGCGTTGATCAGCAGCTTCTCAGGAAACATCAAAAAGCGCTGGGGCCAACGCGAGGTAAAGGTTGCAGGTAAAAGCAATTACGTAAAATACATCGATAACTACTTAAGTCGTGCCGAGGTCGATTTCCAAAAAGGTGTGATAACCATCGAAACGGTTTCTCCGACGGAGCCACAAAAGCACCTGAAAAACGCCATCATCACGACACTTTTAACTCCAGATGATCCAGCCAATGTCGATCTATTCTCTTCTAAAGAGATCAAATTAGAAGGACAGCCATTTCTTTACAATCAGGTCGTTGATCAAGACAAAAAGCCCATTCAATGGTCATGGCGCGCGAATCGCTTTGCCGATTACTTGATTGCTAACCAAGTAAAAACCAAAGACGTTGACTTTAAAAAAGCCTACTACGTTGAAATTCCAATGGTGGAAGACCATTTCTCACAACGCAGTTACCAATATGCAGATATCGTGCGTCGCGCCTCGAAGAAATACGACATCCCTGAAGATTTGATTTACGCCATCATCAAAACCGAAAGTAGCTTTAACCCGTACGCGGTAAGTTGGGCAAATGCGTATGGCTTGATGCAGGTTGTTCCAAAAACGGCTGGTCGTGACGTATTCAAGCTAGTGAAGAATCGTTCTGGGCAGCCAAGTCCAGAATATTTATTTAACCCAGAGAACAACATTGATACCGGAACGGCTTACTTTTACATTCTAAAAAATCGTTATTTGAAAGATGTCCAGCATCCAACATCTTTGGAGTACAGCATGATTTCCGCTTACAATGGCGGAACTGGTGGTGTTTTGAACACTTTCCATCGCACCGATCGCAAACGTGCAATGAAAGATTTAAATTCTTTACAGCCAAATCAAGTTTATTGGGCGTTAACAAAGAAACACCCGAACGCTGAAGCACGCCGATACCTAGAAAAAGTTACAAATTTCAAAAAGGAATTTAACGCAGGGTAAACTTTTTCTCGACAGTTGAATAAAAAGCGTTCGAACAACCACTTTTTTGAAATTATTTAAAAAAAGTGGTTGACGCAAAGCGGGAAAATCCGTTTAATAGCGCTCCGTTGCCCGGATAGCTCAGTCGGTAGAGCAGAGGATTGAAAATCCTCGTGTCGGTGGTTCGATTCCGCCTCCGGGCACCACAATTTAAAATTGTTGGTGCTTAGCACGAACAGTTAAAAAGAAAACGGTACGCCGACTTAGCTCAGTAGGTAGAGCAACTGACTTGTAATCAGTAGGTCACCAGTTCGATTCCGGTAGTCGGCACCATTCTTTTGCCTCGATAGCTCAGTCGGTAGAGCAGAGGATTGAAAATCCTCGTGTCGGTGGTTCGATTCCGCCTCGAGGCACCATATTTGGTGCGCTTGCTTAAAGTAAGACACAAACAGAATAGTTCCTCCTTAGCTCAGTTGGTAGAGCGACGGACTGTTAATCCGCAGGTCACTGGTTCAAGTCCAGTAGGAGGAGCCAACTTCTAGAATTTCATGTAAATGAGATTCTAAAAATGAAGAGTCTAACTCTTCTAAAAAGAATAAAGTGTGCCGACTTAGCTCAGTAGGTAGAGCAACTGACTTGTAATCAGTAGGTCACCAGTTCGACTCCGGTAGTCGGCACCATTCTTTTGCCTCGATAGCTCAGTCGGTAGAGCAGAGGATTGAAAATCCTCGTGTCGGTGGTTCGATTCCGCCTCGAGGCACCATATTTGGTGCACTTGCTTACAGTAAGACACAAACAGAATAGTTCCTCCTTAGCTCAGTTGGTAGAGCGACGGACTGTTAATCCGCAGGTCGCTGGTTCGAGCCCAGCAGGAGGAGCCAATTTAGAAAGCCAAGTCTTCGGACTTGGCTTTTTTCTTATCTGCAATATCCAAAACTCTCCCCCTATTTTCTAGTTCCGTCGAAACTTCTCCCTCAACGCCTTCAAGAAACAACCCTATTAACGTCTAGTTCATTTGATATAAAACACTTATTTCACGCTAAAAATTTAATCCAAATCATAGTTTCATCACTCGCAGATAGGCGCGTGTATACAAGTTCAATAATATGAATTTATTATTACGCCCCTTTATAAGCTATGCATTGCATAGTACGAACACGCTTTGTGAGCTAACTATGAAATTAAAAACTCAAGCCTATTTATTATCGGCCATCATATTGATTGCCCTGCTTGCATTAACTGCAACGGGTCTTTGGACACTTCGCGTCGCAAGTAACCTTGATAACAAAGCTCGAGTGACTGAGCTATTCAAGAGTGCTTATAGCATTCTAACTGAAGTAGAGAAAATGGCGGTAGAAGGCAAAATGCCTGAAGATGAGGCTAAAGCACTCGCGACTCGCCTACTTCGCAACAATATCTACAAAGACAACGAATACGTCTATGTTGCTGATGAGAACATGTTATTTGTGGCAGCCCCTTTAGACCCTCAATTGCATGGCACTAGCTTCCATGACTTTCGAGACGGTGATGGCAATAGTGTCGGTCAGCTGATCTTGGACGTGCTAGGTCGTAAGACAGGTCAAATCGTTGAATACACCTGGACACAAAAATTGCCTGACGGCACCATCGAAGAAAAGCACTCTATCGCCGAGAAAACACCGCATTGGAACTGGGTTGTCGGTACTGGTATCGGCTTTAATGAAGTCAACGCACGCTTCTGGTCAACAGCGCAATGGCAGCTAGCATTGTGTCTGGCGATTGCTGGCGCGATTCTAGGCGGCTTAATCATCTCTATCCGCAAGATGCTTAACCTTCTTGGTGGTGAGCCGAATGACGTTCGTGAGGCGGTTCAGGCCGTCGCTCAGGGTAATATCCAAACCAGCTTTGAATACACAGCCCCTAAAGACAGTATCTATGGTGCGGTGCAAGAGATGAGTCAATCGTTAGCTAAGATGGTCACCAATCTAGACGCGTCAATGCACGCATTACGTTCAGAGCTATCAGCGGTAGAATCGCGCTCTAACTCTATTGCTGATTTGACCATGTCTCAGCAGCAATCGACGGCGATGATCGCAACAGCGATGACAGAAATGGCTTCTTCAGCCAACCATGTTGCAAGTTCGGCAAGTGACACGGCACATAACACCGATGAAGCAGACAAGCAGAGCCAACACACGCAATCATTGATCCACAGTACGGTAGATAATATTCAAGGCTTGGCGACCCAGCTCAATACAGCCAGTAAAGCCGTTGCGGATCTTGACCAAGATGTTAACAGTATTGTGAAAGTTCTCGACGTAATCGGCGACATTGCTGAGCAAACTAACCTACTGGCGTTGAATGCCGCCATTGAAGCAGCTCGTGCGGGTGAACAAGGTCGAGGCTTTGCGGTAGTAGCAGACGAGGTTCGCAACCTAGCAGGACGCACACAAGACAGCACAAAAGAGATTCAACAGATGATTTCTAACCTTCAGGAAGGTTCGCGTAACGCTATCCATACGATGGAGATTTGTGCCGAAACTAGCGAAAGCACAGTAACCGAGTCTATGAACGCCTCAGAAGCGCTACAACAGATAGTAACTGCATTAGAGTCCATCACGGCCATGAGCCAGCAAATCGCAACAGCAGCCGCTGAGCAGACTCAGGTAAGTGATGATATTGCGCATCGCATTAACCTTATCGAAGAAAGCGGTAGCCAGCTCAACACGGTAGTCACAGAAAGCCAATCAAGCACACAGACATTGGCGTCTTTAGCGAATGAGCTTGAAGGTTGGGTGAACAAGTTCTCAGTAAAGCACTAGTTTAAAGTCAATTGTTCAATAAAAAGCACGTTTTCGGACGTGCTTTTTTGTTTTTATGGTATTTATTTAGCAAGCGAACTCATGCTCCTATCATAATCAAGGCTTAAAATATGGTGCATTCCTGTTAAAAACGCATAAAAACAGCCCACTCCGAGCACAAATTCATCAAACGATATTTTATTTTAATTTTATTGTTGACGTGAAAGCGGAAAAGCCTTTTAATACACCTCGTCGCCCGGATAGCTCAGTCGGTAGAGCAGAGGATTGAAAATCCTCGTGTCGGTGGTTCGATTCCGCCTCCGGGCACCACAATTTAAAATTGTTGGTGTCTTACACGAACAATAAAAAGAATAACGGTACGCCGACTTAGCTCAGTAGGTAGAGCAACTGACTTGTAATCAGTAGGTCACCAGTTCGATTCCGGTAGTCGGCACCATTTATTCTTAAACAAGATAATTCCTCCTTAGCTCAGTTGGTAGAGCGACGGACTGTTAATCCGCAGGTCACTGGTTCAAGTCCAGTAGGAGGAGCCATCTTTCAGTTAGTAAGTCGATTACTTATTAACGAAAATGTGCCGACTTAGCTCAGTAGGTAGAGCAACTGACTTGTAATCAGTAGGTCACCAGTTCGATTCCGGTAGTCGGCACCACTTAATAAAATCTGTTCCTCCTTAGCTCAGTTGGTAGAGCGACGGACTGTTAATCCGCAGGTCACTGGTTCAAGTCCAGTAGGAGGAGCCATATTATAAAAAGCCGCATCACTTGATGCGGCTTTTTTGCATCTGAAGAAAACTCACAGCTCCCCTCTTCATCTACCTTTATCTCAATAAACAAAAAGCCAGGTGATATACCCAGCTTCCGTCTTTGTCTCGTGAGAAGGTTAGCTCAAACCTCCAAGGCAGATATACTTCGTCTCTAGGTACTCATCGATACCTTGTTTAGCACCCTCACGACCAATGCCAGATTCTTTGATACCACCAAACGGCGCAACTTCCGTAGAGATAATCCCTTCGTTTATCCCTACCATGCCGTATTCCAAACCTTCACTAAATCGGATAATGCGTTTCAAGCTATCGGTATAGAAGTAGCAAGCTAAACCATACTCGGTGTCATTAGCCATCGAGAGCACTTGTTCATCGTCATCAAAACTAATGACTGGCAAAACCGGACCAAACAACTCTTGTTGCACGATCGCCATACCTTGTCCGACATCATCTAAGATAACAGGCTCCATAAAGCGCCCAGTGAGTTTTTGAGGCTGGTTAAGTATTGTTGCTCCTTCTTGTACTGCCTGATCGACTACCGCCTCTAGACGATGCTTAGAAGCCATAGTGATAACAGGGCCAAGAGTTGTATTTTCCTCAAGACCATTACCGACCGCCAGGCTTGCCACTTTATCAAGAAGCTTAGTTAAGAACGCCTCTTTCACACTCTGATGTACATACAAGCGGTTGGTACACACACAGGTTTGTCCAGCATTACGAAACTTGGAAGCAATTAAGCCATTCGCTGCAGCTTCTAAATCTGCATCCTCAAAAACAATAAAAGGTGCGTTACCACCCAATTCCATAGAAGCGGCTTTAACCGTATCACTTGCTTGTTTCATTAAGATCTTACCGACACGTGTCGAACCAGTGAAAGAGATCTTCTTAATACGAGGATCGGTACTTAATACCAAACCGAACTCAGCCGCCTGTTCAGAAACAACGGTAGACAATAGAGCTTTGGGGATACCAGCCCGATGAGCAAGCTCCACCACAGCCAGAGCAGTCAAAGGCGTTAATTCAGAAGGTTTAATGATCATCCCACATCCCGCAGCCAGAGCAGGAGCCGCTTTTCGAGTGATCATTGCAATAGGGAAGTTCCATGGTGTAATCGCTGTACACACGCCGACAGGTTGTTTGATGGTAGAGAGGCGTCTATCTACCGCTGGGGCTGGAATAACCTCACCATAAGTGCGTTTAGCCTCTTCTGCAAACCATTCAACAAAAGATGCGCCGTATGCGACTTCTCCACGACTTTCAGTAAGGGGTTTACCTTGTTCTAAGGTAATGATGTTCGCGATGTCTTCCGTATGCTCTACAAGCAATTGGAACCACTTTTTTAGGGAAGCGGAACGTGCTTTAGCGCTGAGTTTTGCCCACTCAACTTGAGCCGATTTGCACGCTTCTATTTGCACATCTAACTCATCCAAAGAGCTAGGCTTTAAGCGAATCAGTTCTTGCTCAGTCGCAGGGTTAATAACGGCAATCCCATCTTGAGAAGACAGGCTTTCGAATAAGACTCTTAGCGTTTCACTTTCTATCTGCTGCATCATTAGGTTGTACTCCCATAAGAACCTTTACTAGGTTAATCCTTCTGACAAATAAGAGTAAAGCAAACAAAGTTTTATTCAGCGTAAATATGAGAAGTGATGACCCAGTAGGGTTAGCCGGTGATACCGATAAGAGAACACAAACAAAGATAGCTATTATTGAAGAAGGTAACCATTTGATGGGTCATAAGATTGGTGTTATTGAATGCCCCATTCCTTGATAGATAAAGCATTAGAGGGAATCTCTAACGTAACCAAATGACAGAGTAGATTTTCAATAAGGGTGGATAGACTAGGGGCGTATATCTGAATAAATAGTTGGGCTTGTAGGCTATAGACAAACCTTGCGAGCCTTACTTTCCTATAAACGAAAATCATATTCCCTAAAACGCAAAAACCAGTCCGAAGACTGGGTTTCTGAATAAGTGGTGGAATGGCTGGGCTTGCTCGTAATTGGACTCGCACACGAGCAGGACTCATTGGTCGTAGACCAAAATAACATCGCAAATACAAAAAGACCTCAGCATTTCTGCTGAGGTCTGGAATAAGTGGCGAGTCGGCGGGGACGCCTAGTTCGGGGTTGCGGGCAACCGGGACTCATTCCCTGAAAGGGAACATTTTTGAGCTTTAAAACGACAAAACCCAGTCCGAAGACTGGGTTTTTAAATAAGTGGCGGAGTGGCTGGGCTTGCACACAAGCGGGACTCGTTGGTCGCAGACCAAAATAATATCGTAAATACAAAAAGACCCCAGCATTTCTGCTGAGGTCTGGAATAAGTGGCGGAGCGGACGGGACTCGAACCCGCGACCCCCGGCGTGACAGGCCGGTATTCTAACCAACTGAACTACCGCTCCGCACTGGTTAGACTCTGGAGTCTAAATAAGAACCTGGCGATGTCCTACTCTCACATGGGGAAACCCCACACTACCATCGGCGCTACTTTGTTTCACTTCTGAGTTCGGAATGGAATCAGGTGGGTCCAAAGCGCTATGGTCGCCAAGCAAAATTCTTTACGTTTTGTTTTAAGCTTTGATTTAAAGCGTAAAACAAACAGTAAATGGTGCTGATACCCAGAATCGAACTGGGGACCTCATCCTTACCAAGGATGCGCTCTACCGACTGAGCCATATCAGCACATTATCTGTGTCCGTGAGGACTAAAAAAGCCCGCTTTTTCAAACGGGCTCTCTTAACTTTTGTCTTCACCTTCTTAAAAAGGCAAAAACTAAATTTAAAGCCTGGCGATGT